>NZ_JBIARV010000002.1:0-1294595 GCF_042890295.1 Streptomyces sp. NPDC002232
TCCTTCGTTCCTGTTTCCAGGCCCTCCGGGCGCTTCCTTCGTTTCCGACTCTATCAGATCTTTCCGATCCGATTTCCTCGGTGCTTTCCGGTCCCTTTTGCTTTCGCTCCGGGCCCTTCCGGCGTGTCCACTACTTTAGCCGATTTCCCCGGCGACTCATAATCGAGCCGATCGAATAGGAATTCAGGCATGCCGAAATAATCCCCTGCTGGGGTGTTATCTCGATTGAGTGGGGTGGCCGCTGCGGGGTGCTTGAACAAGCAGACCGTTTCCAGCGGCTCGGGCTACGTTACGAGGTCGGGCGGCCCGAGTCAAGGCGGCGCTTCCTGGGGGTGTGCGGGCGGTACGGGCTGACGGTGGGATCGCCGGTGATCCAGAACCGCCAGGGGTGCGGGGCGCCGTCGCCGCCGACTCCCGTGCGCGGGCCGCTGCTGACGCGGTCCGCCGCCGGGGGCGTACCGGTGAGCAGGGCGAGCGGGCCGTCCTGGCCCGCGCAGGCGTCCGCTCCGTTGAGGGAGAGCGCGATGTCGAGGGCGGTGGCGAGGCGGGCCGGGCCCTTCGCCAGCTCGTGGTCGGAGCGGGCCGAGCGGCGGCGGGGGCGGGCCTGGCCGGCGCCCTCGACGATCTCACCGGCGCGCAACAGGACCCCGCTCGCGTGCCCCTCGGGGCCGCACACCAGGTTCAGGCAGTGCCACATTCCGTACGTGAAGTAGACGTACGCGTGTCCGGGTGGTCCGAACATGACGGCGTTCCGTGCAGTGCGGCCCCGGAAGGCGTGCGAGCCGGGGTCGATCGCGCCGGCGTACGCCTCGACCTCGGTGAGGCGCAGTTCCATCCGGCCCTCGTCGGTGGTGCGGACGAGGGTGCGGCCCAGGAGATCGGGGGCCACGTCCAGGACGGGGCGGTCGAAGAAGGCACGTGGGAGCGGCGTACGGTCGGGGCTCTCGCTCATGCGGTCCGAGCGTAGTGGGGAACCGGCTACGGTCGTCGCGCGTATGTAGGGGTCAGGACCCGAGAAGGAGTGGAACATGGGATTCAAGAAGCTGCTCGCGAGCCTGGGTGCCGGTGGGGCGAGCGTGGAGACGGTGCTCACCGAGGAGAACGTCGTCCCGGGCGGGGTCGTCCAGGGCGAGGTGCGGATCCAGGGCGGCAGCGTCGACCAGCAGATCGAGGGGCTGTCCGTCGGGCTCCAGGCCCGGGTCGAGGTCGAGGGCGGTGACCAGGAGCACAAGCAGGACATCGAGTTCGTGAAGGTGCGTCTGGGCGGGGCCTTCGAGGTCAAGGCCGGGGCCGTGCACGTGGTGCCGTTCGGGCTGGAGATCCCGTGGGAGACGCCGGTGACCTCGATCGCGGGTCAGCAGCTGCGCGGGATGAACATCGGGGTGACGACCGAGCTGGAGATCGCCCGGGCCGTGGACTCCGGTGACCTGGACCCGATCAACGTGCACCCGCTGCCGGCGCAGCAGGCGATCCTGGACGCCTTCCTCCAGTTGGGCTTCCGCTTCAAGAGCGCGGACATGGAGCGCGGGCACATCCGGGGCACGCGGCAGCGGCTGCCGTTCTACCAGGAGATCGAGTTCTTCGCGCCGCAGCAGTACCGGGGCCTGAACCAGGTCGAGGTCAGCTTCGTCGCGGACGACCGTGAGATGGACGTCGTCCTGGAGATGGACAAGAAGCCGGGTCTGTTCGGTGAGGGCAGCGACTCCTTCCGTGCGTTCAAGGTGGGGCTGCACGACTTCCACGCGACCGACTGGGCGGCTTACCTCAACCAGTGGCTCGCCGAGGTCGGCGGCCGCCGCAACTGGCTCTAGGCTCGGCTCCGTCAGCGTTGACGGACGATTCGGAGGTACTCGACGTGTCCGAGGGCAAGAGGGCGCCGCTCCCCCATGACTTCCATCCGCCGGTGGCGGCCTTCACCGTGGTGAGCGACGACGTCGCGCCGGGCGGGGTTCTGAAGGACGCCCAGGTGTACGCGGAGGGGAACACCTCTCCTCAGCTGAGCTGGGAGGGCTTCCCCGCGGGGACGAAGAGCTTCGCCGTGACCTGTTTCGACCCGGACGCCCCGACGGGCAGCGGGTTCTGGCACTGGGTGCTGTTCGACATCCCGGTGTCGGTGACGGAGCTGCCGGCGGGTGCCGGGTCCGGGTCGTTCGCGGGGCTGCCGGCCGGTGCCGTGCAGGCGCGGAACGACTACGGGTCGAAGGACTTCGGCGGCGCGGCTCCTCCGGAGGGGGAGCTGCACCGGTACGTCTTCACGGTGTACGCGGTGGATCAGGAGAAGCTCGGTCCGGACTCCGACGCCTCTCCGGCGGTCGTCGGATTCAATCTGCGGTTCCACACGCTGGGGCGTGCCCAGCTGGTCGGTGAGTACGCGGCTCCCGCGGCGGTCTGATCGTTCGTTTGTTGTTTGCCTGCTTCTGGTCTTGGAGAGATCAGAGGCAGGCATCTTTTGTTTCGCGAGAAATTGCGTTGTCCGACCCGGCCGGCCCGGCCATCGTTGATCCAAGCCCACAGTCCCCTCCCGGGGTCGGGGCCGGCACACGGGAGGTGGGCAACATGCGGGACACGCTGGTACTCAACGCGAGCTTCGAGCCGCTTTCGACGGTCACACTCAACCGTGCGGTGGTGCTTGTCCTACAGGACAAGGCCGTCGTCGAGCAGGCCCATCCCGAGCTGCGGGTGCGCGGTGCCGCCGTCGATCTTCCGGTGCCCCGGGTGATCAGGCTCTGCCGTTACGTACGGGTCCCGTTCCGAAGACAGGCTCCGTGGTCGAGGAGGGGAGTGCTGGTCCGGGACCAGCACCGTTGCGCGTACTGCGGGCGGCGGGCGACGACGGTCGACCACGTCGTGCCGCGGGCCCAGGGGGGTGGCGACAGTTGGCTGAACACGGTCGCCTCCTGCGCCGAGGACAATCACCGCAAGGCGGACCGGACGCCGGAGCAGGCGGGGATGCCGCTGCTGCACCAGCCGTTCGAGCCGACGCCGGCGGACGCGATGCTGCTCGCGATGCGGGCGAGCGAGCGGTCGGAGCTGCCGGACTGGCTGGCGAAATCGGCCGCGTAGCCGTGTGATCCGTGATCGTGCGGAAGGGCCCGGCCCCCTCGGTGGGGGCCGGGCCCTTCCGCGTGCGGTCTAGCCGAGGGTCAGCTGGAGGATCGCCACGATGCCGACGGCGATGATCACTCCGCGCAGGACGGCCGGGGGCAGTCGGCGGCCGACCTTGGCGCCGAGCTGGCCGCCGAGGGTGGAGCCGACCGCGATGAGCAGGACGGCCGTCCAGTCGAAGTCGGCGACGAAGAGGAAGAAGACGGCGGCGACTCCGTTGACCAGGGCGCCGAGGATGTTCTTGACGGCGTTGATGCGCTGGAGGTCGTCGTGGAGCAGCAGGCCCATGAGGGAGAGGTAGAGCACGCCCTGGGCGGCGCCGAAGTATCCGCCGTACATGCTGGCGAGGAAGAGGCCGGAGAGGAGGACGGGGCCGCCGTCGGGGTGGGCCTCGGTGCCGGTCCGCTCGCGGCGGCGCTGGACGGCGGCAGCGATGCGGGGCTGGAACAGGACCAGGACGAGTGCGAGGCCGATGAGGACGGGGACGATCGCGTCGAAGGCCTCGGACGGCAGGGCCAGGAGCAGCATCGCTCCGATGAGTCCGCCGAGGAGGGCGACGGCGCCGAGGCGCAGGACGCGGTTCTTCTGGCCCTTGAGCTCGCGGCGGTAGCCGATGGCCCCGCTGACGGATCCGGGCACGAGGCCGAGGGCGTTGGAGACGTTCGCGGTGATCGGGGGGAGTCCGGTCGCGAGGAGGACCGGGAAAGTGATCAGCGTGCCCGATCCGACGATGGTGTTGATGGTGCCGGCGCCGATGCCGGCGGCGAAGACTGCCAGGGCTTCCCAGATGGACAACGCCATCTCCTTACATGGTCAGTGGCTCGCCTCCCCGCCCTGGCGGTGCCGGGGTCGAGGGGCTCGCACCGATCATGCACGAAAATTACGTGTACGTGTCAGTCAACCGAGGGCTCGTCTCGTCGCGCGGCCGGGACGTCGCCCTTCACGTTGAATCCGGGGACGCCGCCGCCGGCGTTTCCGAGGGCTCCGGAGAGGCCCTTGAGGGCGTCGCCGATCTCGCTGGGCACGATCCAGAGCTTGTTGGCGTCGCCCTCGGCGATCTTCGGGAGCATCTGGAGGTACTGGTAGGAGAGGAGCTTCTGGTCCGGGTCGCCGGCGTGGATGGCCTCGAAGACCGTGCGGACGGCCTGTGCCTCGCCCTCGGCGCGCAGGGCGGCGGCCTTGGACTCGCCTTCGGCGCGGAGGATCGCGGACTGCTTCTCGCCCTCGGCGGTGAGGATGGCGGACTGGCGGGTGCCCTCCGCGGTGAGGATCGCGGCGCGCTTGTCGCGCTCGGCGCGCATCTGCTTCTCCATCGAGTCCTGGATGGAGGTCGGCGGCTCGATCGCCTTGAGCTCGACGCGGTTGACGCGGATGCCCCACTTGCCGGTGGCCTCGTCCAGGACGCCGCGCAGGGCCGCGTTGATCTCCTCGCGGGAGGTGAGGGTCCGCTCCAGGTCCATGCCGCCGATGATGTTGCGCAGGGTGGTGACGGTGAGCTGCTCGATCGCCTGGATGTAGCTGGCGACCTCGTAGGTCGCGGCGCGGGCGTCGGTCACCTGGTAGTAGATGACGGTGTCGATGTTGACGACCAGGTTGTCCTGGGTGATCACCGGCTGCGGCGGGAACGGGACGACCTGCTCACGGAGGTCGATCCGGTTGCGGATCGAGTCGATGAACGGGACGACGATGTTCAGTCCGGCGTTGAGCGTGCGGGTGTAGCGGCCGAAGCGCTCCACGATCGCCGCGCTCGCCTGCGGGATGACCTGGATCGTCTTGATCAGGGCGATGAAGACGAGCACCACCAGAATGATCAGGACGATGATGACTGCTGACATCGTGTTCCCCGTGCCCTTCGCTGCCGGTTGTCTGCCGGGTTTCTTCCGATGATCCAGTTTCCCAGATGACGAAGCCTCATGGGCGCGGTTCGGTCACATGACCACCGCGGTCGCCCCGTCGATGTCCACGACGTCGACCTGTTCGCCCGGTTCGAAGGCCTGTCCGCCGTCGAGCGTGCGGGCGGACCAGATCTCGCCCGCGAGTTTGATGCGGCCTCCGCTGCCGTCGACCCGTTCCAGGACGACGGCCTGTCGGCCCCTCAGGGCGTCGATGCCGGTGGCGAGTCCGGGTCCGCCGTCGCGGTGGCGGGCGGCGATCGGCCGCACCACGGCGACGAGTGCCACGGAGACCACGACGAAGACGAGGACCTGCGCGACGACACCGAGGCCGAGGGCGGCGGTCACCGCCCCGGCGACCGCTCCGACGGCGAACATGCCGAACTCCGGCATCGCGGTCAGTACCAGCGGGATGCCGAGCCCCACCGCGCCGATCAGCCACCAGACCCATGCGTCGATGTCCACATGGTCATGGTAGGGCGGTGGGGTCCTTCCGGGACAGGGCGCGGGCGGCTGTGCGGGACGCCGGTGCCCTCCCGGTCACTTCAGGGGCAGGCCGTGGGCGGTCCAGCGGTCGCCGACGCGCTCGACGACGAGCGGGAGCCCGAAGCAGTGCGAGAGGTTGCGCGAGGTGAGCTCCATCTCGACCGGTCCCGCGGCGAGGACCCTGCCCTGGCGGATCATCAGGACGTGGGTGAACCCCGGTGCGATCTCCTCGACGTGGTGGGTGACCATGATCATGGAGGGGGCGTACGGGTCACGGGCGAGCCGGCCGAGGCGGCGGACCAGGTCCTCGCGTCCGCCGAGGTCGAGGCCGGCGGCGGGCTCGTCGAGGAGGAGGAGCTCCGGGTCGGTCATCATCGCGCGGGCGATGAGGGTGCGCTTGCGCTCGCCCTCGGAGAGGGTGCCGAACCTGCGGTCCAGGTAGTCGTTCATCCCGAGCCGGTCGAGGAAGGCCTTGGCGCGCTCCTCGTCGACCGGGTCGTAGTCCTCGTTCCAGGTGGCGGTCATGCCGTACGCGGCGGTGAGGACGGTCTCCAGGACGGTCTGGCGCTTGGGGAGCTTCTCCGCCATGGCGATGCCGGCCATGCCGATGCGGGGGCGGAGTTCGAAGACGTCGGTGCCGACGCCGCCGAGCTGCTCGCCCAGGATGCGGGCGGAGCCCTTGGTGGGGAAGAGGTAGCTGGAGGCGATGTTCAGAAGGGTGGTCTTGCCGGCGCCGTTGGGTCCGAGGATCACCCAGCGCTCGCCCTCCTTGACCGACCAGGAGACCTCGTCCACCAGAGCCCGTCCGTCGCGGACCACGGATACGTCCACCAGCTCCAGTACATCGCTCATGAGCGCGTTGTCTCCCCTTGGGGTCGAGTCTTGTCGACGCCATGCGCCGATGGGCGCGGCGTCCAGGGGAAAACCTACGTTATCGACGGAGCGGACCGGTCCGTAGGGCTTCCTTTCAGTCCTTAGTCTGGGGGGATGCTTTCGGAACCACGCTCAGGACGTCTGGCCGCCTGGGGCAATGCCCTGCTGGCCGGTGCGGTGTCGCCCGACGAGGCGGCGACGGCGATTGTCGGGGAGGACGCGGTGCACCGCGTGGAGGGGCTGCCGGGTGAGGCGGGGCCGGTGGGGCTGACGCTCGCGCTGGGCCGGCTGCGGCGGCTCGGGGTGACCGGGTGGCGGGTCGCGCTGCCCGCACCGGGGCATCCGCTGGGGTTGAGCGGACCGCCGGACTTCAACGCGCGCGCGTTGGAGGCGGAGGAGGCGGTGGTGGGCTTCGGCGCGCCGTACGGCCTCGTGCCGGAGGTCGCGGAGGCGGGTCCGGCGGGTGACGTGCACGTCTCGGTGGTCTGGCACTGCCTGGCGGTGCGGGAGGCGCCGCCGGCCGACGTGCCCTCGCTCGGCGAGGCGGAGCGGGAGCTGGCGGAGGCGCTGCGGGACGCGACGGCGGTGCTGACCCGGCTGGACGTGGCGGCCTCGGGCCCGGCGGCGGACGCGGCGCGCGAGGCGTACCGGGCGCGGGCGGAGGTGGGGCGCGAGGTGCTGGCCCCGGGCTATCCGCCGCGTGCGGTACGGGTCCTGGAACTGGCGCAGCGGATCGGCCTGCTCGTGGACCTGGCGTACGACCACGGTCACGGGGGCGCGGTGAGCGCCTCGGAGATGTCGGCCCGGGGTGAGGCGCTGCGGCCGGTGGAACGGGTGGCCCGGCGGGCCCAGGTCGCGGCGTACAACGCGTACGTGGAGGAGCGGGAGCGGGACCGGGGGTTCTGAGGCGGGGCGTTCGGGCCTCGGGCCCCGGTTCCGGGGGTTCTGGGGCCGGCCTGGGCGCCCTCGGGCTCCGGGGGTGCGGGCGGGCAGGGTCCTGCGGGGTCGTGCCGACCCGTTCCGCCCCGCGGAACGATGGCCCACAACGGTGCGGGAACGGCGAAGCCCCGCCGCCGGGGGGATCGTCCGGGGCGGGGTTCGGGGGTGGGGTCAGCCGTTGACGGCGCCGTTGCCGAAGGCCGGGTTGAGCAGGCCGATCACGTTGACCGTGTTGCCGGAGACGTTCACGGGGACGTGGACCGGGACCTGCACCAGGTTGCCGGACGCGACGCCCGGCGAGTGGAGGGCCTGCCCGGCGGCGTCCGCGTTCGCGGAGGCGACGCCCGCGCCGGCGGCGACGATGCCACCGGCGACCATGGTGAGGGCAGCGGCCTTCTTGAGGTTCTTCACTTGGTACATCCTCCTGGTCATCGCTGCGGCAGGTCCGCCGCAGCACGCCATGGAGAACGCCGCAGCCCCCGTCGGGTTGCGCCGAACGGGGGACATACACACGACGGTATGAAGGACTGAACGGTCGTGCGCCCCCGCGCGCAGGGGGCGCGTACCTGAGCGGCGTCAGCGTGTGAGGCCGTGCCGCACCGCCCACAGCGCCGCCTGGGTGCGGTCCGCGAGGTCGAGCTTCATCAGGATGTTCGAGACGTGCGTCTTGACCGTCTTCTCGGAGAGGACCAGCGCGCGGGCGATCTCCCGGTTGGACCGGCCGTCCGCGATCAGGCCGAGGACCTCGCGCTCCCGCTCCGTGAGCGTCGAGCCCCGTCCCGTGCCCTGCGACTCGTCCTGGGCGAGGAGCGCCCCGGCGACCTCGGGCTGGAGCAGCACGTGCCCCGCGTGGACGGAGCGGATCGCGCCGGCCAGGGCGTCCGGGTCGACGTCCTTGTAGACGTACCCGAAGGCGCCGGCGCGGAGCGCGGGCACGACCGTCCGCTGCTCGGTGAAGCTGGTGACGATCAGCACCCTGGCGGGGTTGGCGAGCTCGCGGAGCCGCTTGAGCGCCTCGATGCCGTCGGTGCCCGGCATCTTCACGTCCATGAGGACCACGTCGGGGCGGAGCTCCTCGGCGCGGGCGACCCCCTCGGCACCGTCGGAGGCCTCCCCCACCACCTCTATGTCGTCCTGCACCTCCAGGAAGGTGCGCAGGCCTCTGCGGACGACCTGGTGGTCGTCGACCAGCAGGACTCGGATCGGCTTGTCAGCCACCGGGAACCTCCATCTCGATCGTGGTGCCCTCGCCCGGGGCCGAGGTCACGGTGAGCCGTCCGCCGACGCCGCCCGCCCGGTCCCGCATGGAGACCAGGCCGAGGTGGCGGCCGGCGCTGCGGACCGTGCGCGGGTCGAATCCCCTGCCGTCGTCGGTGACGGTGAGCCGCGCGCCCTGGCCGCTGCGGACGAGGGAGACCGCGACGAGCTCCGCGTCCGCGTGCCGCAGGGCGTTGTGCAGGGCCTCCTGGGCGACCCGGAGGACGGCCTCCTCCTGGGCGGCGGGCAGGGCCCGGGTCCCCGGGCTCTCGAAGGTGACCCGGGCCGAGTGGGCGCGGTCGAGGACCTGGATCTGGGTCCGGAGGGTGTGGACGAGGCCGTCCTCGTCGAGGGCGGCTGGCCGGAGCTCGACGACGGCGGCGCGCAGCTCGTCGGCGGCCTCGGCGGCGAGCGAGGCGACCTGCTGGAGCTCGCCCTTGGCGCGCGCGGGGTCGCGGTCGACGAGGGCCGCGGCGGCCTGGGCGGTGAGCCGGAGCGAGAAGAGCTTCTGGCTGACGGCGTCGTGCAGCTCGTGGGCGAGGCGCGAGCGCTCCTCGGCGATGGTGAGCTCACGGCTGCGCTCGTACAGGCGGGCGTTGGTGAGGGCGATGGCCGCGTGCTGGGCGAGGATCGCGAGGAGCGCCTCGTCGTCGGCGGTGAAGCCGCAGCCGCCGCCGGGCTTCGGACAGCGCTTGTTGGCGAGGAAGAGGGCGCCGAGGATCTCGTCGCCGTCCCGGACGGGCAGGCCGAGGAAGTCGGACATCTCGGGGTGGGCGTCGGGCCAGCCCTCGAAGCGGGGGTCCTGGCGGACGTCGGCGAGCCGCTCGGGCTCGGCCTTGTGGAGCATCGAGGCGAGGATGCCGTGCTGCCGGGGCAGCGGGCCGATCGCCCGCCACTGCTCGTCGCTCACGCCGTCGACCACGAACTGGGCGAAGCCGCCGTGGTCGTCGGGGACGCCCAGGGCCGCGTACTCGGCGTCGAGCAGCTCGCGGGCGGACGCGACGATCGTCTTGAGGACGTCGCGCACCTCCAGGTGGCGGCTCATCGCGAGCAGGGCGGTGCTCACGGCGGCCAGGCCGGAGCTGGGTCGATGGCTCATGTGTTCACGGTACCGGCGGGGTGTGACGGTCCGTATCCGACCGGGGACGAGGGCGGGGCCGGTCCCGGGACCTAGGTCGAAGTGCCCTCGGGGGTCCGGGCCCGGGGACGAGGCGGCGGGCGGGGACGCCGCCGGAGGCTTGAGCCATCGACACGGAGAGGGGACGGACGTCATGGCAGTCGCGATCATCACGGGGGCGTCGAAGGGTCTGGGGCGGGCGCTGGCGCAGGCGCTCGCCCGCCGGGGCTGGGACCTGGTGCTCGACGCCCGTACGGCACAGGTGCTGGAGGAGGGCGCGGAGGCGGCACGCGCGCGGGGGGCCCGGGTGGTGGCGCTGGCCGGGGACGTCACGGAGGCGTCCCACCGGCGGGAGCTGGTGGCGGCGGCCCGGGAGCTCGGCGGACTCGACCTGCTGGTGAACAACGCGGCCGTACTGGGCGCGGAGCCGCTGGTGCCGCTCGCGGATCAGCCGCTGGACGGATTCCGGGCGGCCCTGGAGGTCAACGTGGTGGCGCCGCTGGCGCTGCTCCAGGAGGCGCTGCCCCTGCTGCGCGCGGCGCCCGAGGGCGCGGTGCTGGGTCTGACGTCGGACGCGGCCGTGACGGCGTACCGGACCTGGGGCGCGTACGGGGCGACGAAGGCGGCGCTCGACCTGATGTCGGCGGTCCTGGCGGTGGAGGAGCCGGGGCTGCGGGTCTGGTGGGTGGACCCGGGCAGCATGCGGACCGGCATGCTGGCCGCGGCGGAACCCGGCGAGGACCTGTCCGGGACTCCCGCTCCGGACGAGGTCGTCCCCGTCTTCCTGCGGCTGCTCGACGAGCGGCCGGCCGGCGGCCGGTACACGGCGGCGGAGTGGGCGGGGGCGGACCGGTGAGCGTGCTGTCCGACGGGCTGGAGGGGCTTCGGGTGCCGCCGGAGCTGTCGGCGCGGGTGCCGGCCGAGCAGCGGGGGCCGGGGCACGGCCGGGACGACGTGCGGCTGCTCGTGTCGCGGGGCGAGGCGGTCTCGCACCACGCCTTCGCGGAGCTGCCCGCGCTGCTGCGGGCCGGGGACGTGCTCGTCGTGAACACGTCGAGCACGCTGGCGGCGGCCGTGGACGGGCGGCTCGGTCCGGAGCCCGGCGGGGAGCCGGTGGTGGTGCACTTCTCGACCCGCGGGGACGACGGGCGGTGGGCCGTGGAGCTGCGGGCGCCGGACGGGTCGGGCAGTACGCGCCCGCGTGGGGGCGGCCCCGCGGGGGCGGTCGTGCGGCTGCCGGGCGGGGCGCGGCTGGTGCTCGGGGAGCCGCTGGCGCCCGGGAGCGGGCGGCTGTGGTGGGCGCGGGCGGACGGGGACGTGCCGGGGCTCATGGGGCGGTACGGGCGGCCGATCCGGTACAGGTACACGGAGCGGGACCAGCCGCTGTCGGCGTACCGGACGGTGTTCGCGCGCCCCTCCCCCGACGGCTCGGGCTCGGCGGAGATGCCGAGCGCGGGGCGGCCCTTCACGGCCCCGCTCGTGGCGGAGCTGGCCGGCCGTGGCGTACGGATCGCTCCGCTCTCCCTTCATACGGGGGTGGCGTCGGCGGAGGCGCACGAGCCGCCGTATCCGGAGCGCTTCGCGGTCCCGGCGGCGACGGCGGCCGTGGTGAACGGGGCCCGCGCCGCGGGCCACCGGGTGATCGCGGTGGGGACGACGGCGGTACGGGCGCTGGAGTCCGCGACGGGCGGCGACGGGGTGGTCCGGGCCCGCGCGGGGTGGACGGACCTCGTGGTGACGCCCGCGCGGGGGGTCCGTGCGGTGGACGGGCTGCTCACGGGGCTGCACGAGCCCGAGGCCTCGCACCTGCTGATGCTGGAGGCGGTCGCCGGGCGACCGGCGCTGCGGAGCGCGTACGCCGCCGCGGTGAGGGGGCGCTACCTCTGGCACGAGTTCGGCGACGTCCATCTCCTCCTTCCGGAGGAGAACGTTCACCGTATGCATTGCTGAAGCAACGCCTGGTGAGTTCGTTACGTGCCCGATGTGAGGCCGCGCATAGGACCCAGGTCACTTACGAAGCCCCCTAGTGGTTACCCGAATGCCGGATATGGGCGGAGGAAACGGGCCACAGGGGGCTTTGTGTGGCCTGTGCACAGGTCCCTGATCCACTACCCGGGATCGTACGTCACTCCTTTGCCACGGGATTTTGCCGCCGCTAAGAATTGCCCTCGTCGCCGCCGAGCAGGCGCAGCGCCGCCCCGGCCGCCGAGCGACCCCCCAGCGATTCGAAGAGGTAGCCCAGCATGTCTGCGAACACCCCTGGCCACAGTCGTGGTCTGAAGAAGACCCACAAGGCCACGATCGCCGGCGTCGCCGCTCTGGGCGCCGCCGCGCTCACCCTCTCCCTCGTGTCCGGTGGCGACGGCGGCACCGAGACGGAGCCGCAGGCCCTCGCCGGTACGCAGCAGGTGGCCTGGTCGTACGACGCGAACAGCCCGCAGGCGAAGGCCCTGGCGGCCAGCATCGACCAGCAGCAGAGCACGATCGGTCTGAAGGCCAAGCAGGAGGCCGAGGCGAAGGCCAAGGCCGCCGCCAAGGCGAAGGCCGACGCGAAGGCGAAGGCCGCGGCCAAGGCGAAGGCGGACGCCCGCGCCAAGGCTCAGGCGAAGGCCAAGGCGGAGGCGAAGGCCAACAAGGCCGCCGCGGCCGCGAAGAAGCGCGCCGCGCAGAAGGCCGCCGCGAGCCGTTCCGTGGCCCGCACCCCGGTCTTCGCGAACAACCTCGACGGCTGGATCCGCGAGGCGCTCTTCATCATGGACAAGCACAACATCCCGGGCTCGTACAACGGCCTGCACAAGAACATCATGCGCGAGTCCAGCGGCAACCCGTACGCCATCAACAACTGGGACATCAACGCCATCAACGGCATCCCGTCCAAGGGCCTGCTCCAGGTGATCTACCCGACGTTCAAGGCGTACCACATCGCCGGCACCAAGTTCGACCAGTACGACCCGGTCGCCAACATCGTCGCCGCCGCCAACTACGCGGCCGACCGCTACGGCTCGATCGACAACGTCAACAGCGCGTACTGAGTCGTCTCGGACGCGCCGAAGGGCGGCACCCCGCGCGGGGAGCCGCCCTTCGGGGCTGTCGTCACTTGCGCATGACCTCGGGCTCGTGGCGGCGCAGCAGCCGCGCCACGAGGACGCAGCAGACCGTCGCCATGAGGAGCTGGATGCCGAGGTCCAGGCTCCACTGGCCGACCGTGTGCTCCCACAGCGGGTCGGTGTTCGTGGGGTCCTTGTGGTCCCACGGCGGCATCAGGTGCGCCAGGTCCAGGGTGGTGCCGGCGCCGGCGATGCCCCAGCGGGAGGGCATGAGCCAGGCGAACTGCTCCAGGCCGGGCGAGCCGTAGACCTGGAAGAGGATGCCGGTGAACACGACCTGGATGATCGCGAACATGACGAGCAGCGGCATGGTCTTCTCGGCCGTCTTCACCAGCGCGGAGATGACCAGGCCGACCATCATCGAGGTGAGTCCGAGCGCGATGACCTGGACGCACAGCTCGACGGCCGGCGGCATGAACAGGCCCTCCTCGGGCAGCGCGCGCGTGGAGAAGCCGATGCCGCAGATGATGACGCCCTGGAAGGCCGTGATCACGCCGAGGACGATCACCTTGGACATCAGGTAGGCGGAGCGGGACAGGCCGACGGCGCGTTCGCGCTCGTAGATGACCCGTTCCTTGATCAGCTCTCGGACGGAGTTGGCCGCGCCGGAGAAGCACATGCCGACCGCGAGGATCAGCATGATCGTGCCGGCGTCCCCGTTGAAGCGGGACGGCGGCGTGGGCTTGCCCAGGCCGAAGTCGGCCGGGATGACGACGGACACCGCGCCGAGGACGGCCGGCAGGATCACCATCAGCGCCATGAAGCCCTTGTCGGACGCGATGACGGAGACGTAGCGGCGGATCAAGGTCAGCAGCTGCGAGCCCCAGCCCTGCGGCTTCGGCGGCCTGGCCATCGCCTGCTGCGGCATCTGGACCGGCTGCGCGGCGACGGCGTCGATGTCCGCGGCGTACATCTGGTAGTGCTGCGAGCCCTTCCAGCGGCCCGCCCAGTCGTAGTCGCGGTAGTTCTCGAAGGCGGAGAAGACGTCGGCCCAGGTGGAGTAGCCGAAGAAGTTCAGCGCCTCCTCCGGCGGGCCGAAGTACGCCACGGAGCCACCGGGCGCCATGACGAGCAGCTTGTCGCAGAGGCCCAGCTCGGCCACCGAGTGCGTGACGACGAGGACCGTCCGGCCGTCGTCGGCGAGGCCGCGGAGCAGCTGCATGACGTCGCGGTCCATGCCCGGGTCGAGACCGGAGGTCGGCTCGTCCAGGAAGATCAGCGAGGGCTTGGTGAGGAGCTCCAGGGCGACGGAGACGCGCTTGCGCTGGCCACCGGAGAGGGAGGTGACCTTCTTCTCCTTGTGGATGTCGAGCTTGAGCTCGCGCAGCACCTCGTCGATGCGGGCCTCGCGCTCGGCCGTGGCGGTGTCGCCGGGGAAGCGGAGCTTGGCGGCGTAGCGCAGCGCCTTCACGACGGTCAGTTCCTTGTGCAGGATGTCGTCCTGCGGGACCAGACCGATGCGCTGGCGCAGTTCGGCGAACTGCTTGTAGAGGCTGCGGTTGTCGTAGAGGACGTCGCCCTCGTTGGCCGGACGGTAGCCGGTCAGCGCCTTGAGCAGGGTGGACTTGCCGGAACCGGACGGGCCGATGACGCCGATCAGCGACTTCTCCGGGACGCCGAAGGTGACGTCCTTGAGGATCTGCTTGCCGCCGTCGACCGTGACCGTGAGGTGGCGGGCCGAGAAGGAGACCGATCCGGTGTCGACGAACTCCTCGAGCTGGCCGCCGACGATGCGGAAGGTCGAGTGGCCGACGCCGACGATGTCCTGCGGTCCGAGGAGGGCCGAGCCGCCCTTGGGGATCGGCTGACCGTTGACGTAGGTGCCGTTGTGCGAGCCGAGGTCGCGGATCTCGAAGCGGCCGTCGGGCGTCGCGTGGAACTCGGCGTGGTGCCGCGAGACCTGGAGGTCGGAGACGACCAGTTCGTTCTCGAGGGCACGGCCGATCCGCATGACGTGACCGAGGGACAGCTGGTGGAACGTGGTGGGGCTGCGGTCGGAGTAGGCCGACGACGCCCCCGCGGCGGCACCGGGGTGGCCCGGCCCGGGTCCCTGCTGGTGCGGGACCTGCTGGTGCGGGACCTGCTGCTGGACGGGCGGCTGCTGGGCCTGCTGCGGCCAGCCCTGCTGCTGAGACGGCTGGTGCTGCGGCGCCTGGTGCTGCGGAGGCGCCTGGTGCGTGGCCCAGTCGGCCTGGGCCGGGCCGGCGGCCTGGTGGGCCGGGGCCTGCTGGTGCGGTGCCTGCTGGTGCGGTGCCTGCTGCTGAGGCGCGGCGGCCGCGCCGGCGGCGAGATTCAGCCGCGGGCCGTCGGTCGCGTTGCCCAGGTGGACGGCCGAGCCGGGGCCGATCTCCACCTGGTGGACCCGCCGGCCCTGGAGGAAGGTGCCGTTCGTGGAGCCGTGGTCCTCGATGACCCAGCTCCGGCCGCCAAAGCTGATGGTGGCGTGCCGCCACGAGACCCTGGCGTCGTCGATGACCAGGTCACCCTGAGGGTCCCTGCCCAGGGTGTACGACCGGGACGGATCGAGCGTCCAGGTCCTGCCGTTCAATTCCAGTACGAGTTCTGGCACTCCATGCCCCACTACTTGTCCCCCGATGTACCCCCGTCTTCGGGAGTCCAGGGATGGCGAATCATCCTGGGGAACTATTTCAGGCCCGGTCCGTTCTCGGAAAGTCGGGCCGCGTGAAGACCTTCGGGTCAACTCCTGGACCACTCGGGTGTCCGCAGGGCGGGACGGGCGGTCGAGCGGCGCACGGTGCCCGATACGGTGGAACCACCATGAGCGCATCGCAGACCTCAGACGTTCCCACCCTTCTCGTCAAGATCTTCGGGAAGGACCGTCCCGGGATCACCGCGGGACTCTTCGACACCCTCGCCGCCTACTCCGTCGACGTCGTGGACATCGAGCAGGTCGTCTCCCGCGGCCGCCTCGTCCTGTGCGCGCTCGTCACCGAACCGACCGTCGCCCCGCAGGGCGAACTCCGGGCCACCATCCACAGCTGGGCCGAGTCGCTGAAGCTCCAGGCCGAGATCATCTCCGGCACGGGCGACAACCGTCCCCGCGGTGAGGGGCGCTCGCACGTCACCGTCCTCGGCAACCCGCTCACCGCCGAGCAGGCGGCGGCCATAGCGGCCAGGATCGCGGAGACCGGCGGCAACATCGACCGCGTCTTCCGCCTCGCGAAGTACCCGGTGACGGCGGTCGAGTTCGCCGTCTCGGGCTGCGGGACCGAGCCGCTGCGGACCGCGCTGGCCACCGAGGCGCACAGCGTCGGGGTCGACGTGGCCGTGGTCTCCGCCGGTCTGCACCGCCGGGCCCAGCGCCTGGTGGTGATGGACGTCGACTCGACCCTGATCCAGGACGAGGTGATCGAGCTCTTCGCCGCGCACGCGGGCTGCGAGGACAAGGTCGCCGAGGTGACGGCCGCGGCGATGCGCGGCGAGCTGGACTTCGAACAGTCGCTGCACGCGCGCGTGGAGCTGCTCGCCGGCCTGGACGCCTCGGTGGTGGACAAGGTCCGCGCCGAGGTGCGGCTGACGCCCGGTGCCCGCACCCTGATCCGTACGCTCAAGCGGCTCGGCTACCAGGTGGGCGTGGTCTCCGGCGGGTTCACCCAGGTCACCGACGACCTGAAGGAACGTCTCGGCCTGGACTTCGCATCGGCCAACACGCTGGAGATCGTGGACGGGAAGCTCACCGGCCGGGTGACCGGCGAGATCGTCGACCGGGCGGGCAAGGCACGGCTGTTGCGCCGGTTCGCCGCGGAGGCGGGGGTGCCGCTGTCGCAGACCGTGGCGATCGGTGACGGGGCCAACGACCTGGACATGCTGAACGCGGCCGGGCTCGGGGTGGCCTTCAACGCGAAGCCGGTGGTCCGCCGCGCGGCGCACACCGCGGTGAACGTGCCGTTCCTGGACACGGTCCTCTACCTGCTCGGCATCACGCGCGAAGAGGTGGAGGCCGCGGACGGCGGCGAGGAGGACCTGCCGCACTGAGCGGTGGGGGTACGGAGGAGGGCCCGGGCGTCGGTCGACGCACGGGCCCTCCTCCGTGTCCGTACGGGGATCAGTCGTGCGGGGTCCAGAAGTCGACGAGGCGGCCGACGCCGTGCTCCACGGCCTTCCAGGAGCCGTCGAAGGTGAGGACGGCGAAGGCGGAGGTCGGGAAGCCGCTGCGGTTCATCCGGGGCAGGAGGTCGCCCTCGGACTCTCCCGCGAGGGCGTCGGCGAGCGCGTGCATCCCGGGGTTGTGGCCGATGATCAGCAGGTCGCCGACGGTGTCCGGGGTCTCGTTGACCAGGGCGATGAGCTCGCCCAGGGAGGCCTCGTAGATCCTCTCCTCGTACACCGTCTTCGGGCGCGCGGGCAGCTCGTGGACGGCCAGCTTCCACGTCTCGCGGGTGCGGGCCGCGGTCGAGCAGAGGGCAAGGTCGAAGGTGATGCCGCTGTCGGCGAGCTTGCGGCCCGCCACCGGGGCGTCCTTGCGGCCTCGTTCGGCCAGGGGTCGCTCGTGGTCGGACTCGTCGTTCCAGTCAGCCTTCGCGTGCCGGAGCAGCACGATCCTGCGGGTTGTGTCGACGCTCATGGTCCACAGCTTCGCACGAAACAGGCCACTCCGACTCAGAGAGAGAGCGTTTGCCAGAGGTGCTCCAGGATCCGGCCGACCGTGGGGTCGACGCTCGCCGCCTGCGCCTCGCCCGGCCCCGCCATCAGGACCAGGAGGGCGAGGAAGGCGGCCGCGGGGAGCGCGAGGGCCCACCAGGGCAGCCGGGTGTCGACGCCGGTGGCCGTGGTCCGTACGCCGGGGTGCGTGGGGGCCGACATGACCGCCTCCGTGGGTGAGTTCCGCGCTTTCGCCGTCGTCACCAACGTACGGACGGCGGGTCCCGCGGCCCATCCGGTGATCCACCCACTTCCCCCTGAGACCCACCCCCTAGGGGATGCGGGGGCTACCCCCACCTCACGGGGAGGCGAAGGAGGCGATGACGCCGATGACGACGGTGATGCCGAGCATCGCGCCGAGCACGATCAGCAGCTTCTTCTGGCCGTTCTGCGGACTGGGTTCGAGGTAGGGCATGGGACCAGTCTCGCATCTCAGCATTCGTCCTCGACCGTCCGGTCCCTGCCCGCGAGGGTGCCGACGATCATCTGCGGCACGATCAGTCCGCCCATGAGGGCGATGGGCAGGCCCCAGCCGCCGCTGTGCTGGTAGAGCACGCCGACGAGGAGCGGGCCCGGGATCGAGATGAGGTAGCCGACGCTCTGGGCGAAGGCGGAGAGCCGGACGACGCCGGCGCCGGTGCGCGAGCGCATGCCGATCATCGTGAGGGCGAGCGGGAAGGAGCAGTTGGAGATGCCGAGGAGCACCGCCCAGACCCAGGCCCCGGCAGCGGGGGCGAGGAAGAGGCCGGTGTAGCCGGTGAGTCCGCACAGCCCCAGGGCGACGACGATCGGGCCCTGGTTCTTCATCCGGGTCGCGAGGCGCGGGATGACGAAGGCGAGCGGGACGCCCATGACCATGGTGACGGCGAGCAGCACGCCCGCGGTGGTGGCGGGGACGCCGGAGTCGCGGAAGATCTGCGGCATCCAGCCCATGGTGATGTAGGCGCCGGTGGCCTGGAGGCCGAAGAAGACGCCGAGCGCCCAGGCGGTGCGGCTGCGGGTGATGCGGGGCGCGGCGGCCGGGGCCGCGGCGGCGGTCGCCGACCGGTCGGCGCCCGTGTCGGCGCCCCGGTCGGTGTCCCGGTCGCGCAGCAGCGGGAGCCAGGGCAGTACGGCGAGCGCGGCGAGGACCGCCCAGACGCCGAGGCCGAGGCGCCAGCCGCCGCCGAGGGCCTCGGTCATGGGGACGGTCGCGGCCGCGGCGATCGAGGTGCCGAGGGCGAGCGCCATGGAGTAGAGGCCGGTCATGCTGCCGACGCGGTCGGGGAAGTACCGCTTGACGATGACGGGCATCAGGACGTTGCTGACGGCGATGCCCATGAGGGCCAGGGCGCTGGCCGCGAGGAAGCCGGCGGTGCCGGTCGCGAAGGGCCGGAGGAGGAGGCCGGTGAAGATCGCGGCCATGCCCGCGCAGACGACGGCGGCGGGGCCGAAGCGGCGGGCGAGGCGGGGGGCGGTGATGCCGAAGACCGCGAAACAGAGCGGGGGGACGGAGGTGAGGACGCCGGCGACGCTGCCGCTCATGTGGAGGTCGCCGCTGACCTCTTCGAGGAGGGCGCCGAGGCTGGTGATGGCGGGGCGCAGGTTGAGCGCGGCCAGGACGAGTCCGACGGCGACGAGGCCGAGGGGCCACCGGCGCTGCGGGGCGGCGCGGTCCGGTGCGGGAGAATCCCCGGCTGTGGTGGCCGCCACCGCGGAGGTACCGGCCGGTCGCGCGGTGGTCTCCGCCGGTGTCACGGCGGGGTCGAGGGTCTTCGGCTCGTCAGGCATGAGGCCATCATAGAATCATGGGATGATTGGTTGTCCAATCTCGAACGAATGGGAAGGCGCTCCATGGCCCTCGGTCACCCCCGGCGCACCGGTCTCTCCGATCAGGTGATCGCCGAACTGCGGAACCAGATCACGTCCGGCGAGTGGCCGGTGGGTTCGCGCATCCCGACCGAACCCGAACTGGTCGAGCAGCTGGGCGTCGCCCGCAACACGGTGCGCGAGGCGGTCCGCGCGCTCGCGCACAACGGGCTGCTCGACATCCGCCAGGGCTCCGGGACGTACGTCGTCGCCACGAGCGAGCTGGCGGGCGTGATGCACCGGCGCTTCGCCGGCTCCGACCCCCGGCACGTCGCCGAGCTGCGCTCCACGCTGGAGTCCGCCGCCGCCCGGTTCGCGGCCGGGCGCCGCTCGGAGCGGGACCTGAAGCAGCTGGACGCCCTGCTGGTGCGGCGCGAGGAGGCGTGGGAGTCCGGTGACGCGGAACGGTTCGTGACGGTCGACGCCGCCTTCCACCACGCGGTGGTCGCCGCCTCGGGCAACGAGGTCCTCACGGAGCTCTACGCGGACCTCGGCGATCTGCTGCGGGACTGGCTGCGCGACGATGTCGGGCAGGTGCTGCGGCCGGAGAACCACATGGACCACGCGCGCCTGGTGGACGCGATCCGGGAGGGCGACGCCGAGCGGGCCGGCACGGAGGCGGCCGGCTACCCCTTCCTGTGCCTCAGGAGCCCCGTACCGGAGGAGGGTCCTGGGCGGGCGCCGGGTCCGCGGGCTGGTGCGTGATCCAGGCGGACCGGACCTCTTTCCAGCAGCGGCCGGTGACCTGGGCGTAGTCGGCGGGCTCGACCTCCACGGGGGCGCTGTCGCTGTCGACGTCCCACCAGCGGTCGCACTCGACGTGGAGGCGGATCCGGTCGGTGCGGGGGTACGGGTTGTTGCAGTGCGCGGTGACGCGGGAGCCCTCGACGACGGTGCGGCAGGAGGCCCCGAAGTTCTCCGGGTCCCCGGCCGCCGCCGTGGCCGGAGGGTCCTCTGCGGGGGCGGGGGCGGCCCTCAGCTCGGCGGCCACGGCCGTCCCGGTGATCAGGACGGCGACGGAGGCGATCACCCCGAAGCCCCGACGTATCGCGCGCATGCCCGTACCTCCTCCCCGTCAGCAGCAGAACGTCACGCTCTGCCCCAGTCTGGGGTCGTTCGGGCTACTTTTCGACCCGTGCAGGAGTTGCGGAACGGCTAGGGCCGTGTGTCCGCGGCGGAGGCGGGTGGACGACGACGCCTGTGTCCGCCGGTGGGAGCACGTGAACCACGAAGAGGCCATGGGGGCGCGTGAACGACGAAGGGCCGCGCGTCCGCCGCTGGGGCGGGCGCACGGCCCTTCGGTCACTGCCGGGTGGTCAGGCGCCGATCGCGTGCAGACCGCCGTCGACGTGGATGATCTCGCCCGTGGTCTTCGGGAACCAGTCCGAGAGCAGCGCGACGATGCCGCGGCCGGCCGGCTCCGGGTCCGAGAGCTCCCACTCCAGCGGGGAGCGGCTGTCCCACACGGAGGCCAGCTCGCCGAAGCCCGGGATGGACTTGGCGGCCATGGAGCCGAGCGGGCCCGCCGAGATCAGGTTGCAGCGGATGTTCTGCTTGCCGAGGTCGCGCGCCATGTAGCGGCTGGTGGCCTCCAGGGCGGCCTTGGCCGGGCCCATCCAGTCGTACTGCGGCCAGGCGAACTTGGCGTCGAAGGTGAGGCCGACGACCGAGCCGCCCTCGGACATCAGCGGCAGCAGCGCCATCGTCAGCGACTTCAGGGAGAAGGCGGAGACGTGCATGGCGGTGGCCACGGACTCGAACGGCGTGTTCAGGAAGTTGCCGCCGAGGGCGTCCTGCGGCGCGAAGCCGATGGAGTGGACGACGCCGTCGAGCCGGTCGCCCAGGTGCTCGCGGACCTGGCCCTCCAGGCGGGCGAGGTGCTCGTCGTTGGAGACGTCGAGCTCCAGGACCTTCACCTTGTCGGGGTGGGGCAGCTTCTTGGCGATGCGCTCGGTGAGCGTCGGCCGGGGCCAGGCGGTGAGGATGATCTCCGCACCCTGCTCCTGGGCCAGCTTGGCGGCGTGGAAGGCGATGGAGGACTCCATCAGCACACCGGTGATGAGGATGCGCTTGCCCTCGAGAATTCCGCTCATGGTGATCAGTGACCCATGCCCAATCCGCCGTCAACCGGGATGACGGCTCCAGTGATGTACGAGGCGTCGTCGGAGGCGAGGAACTTCACCGCCGCGGCGATCTCCTCCGGCTGCGCGTAGCGGCCCAGCGGCACCTGGGACACGATGCCCGCGCGCTGCTCGTCGGTGAGCACCTTGGTCATGTCCGTGTCGACGAAGCCGGGGGCGACGACGTTGAAGGTGAGGTTGCGCGAGCCCAGCTCACGCGCGAGGGAACGGGCGAAACCGACCAGGCCGGCCTTGGAGGCGGCGTAGTTCGCCTGCCCCGCGGAGCCCAGCAGTCCGACGACCGAGGAGATCAGGACGACGCGGCCCTTCTTGGCGCGCAGCATCGCGCGGTTGGCGCGCTTGACGACCCGGAAGGTGCCGGTGAGGTTGGTGTCGAGGACGGACGTGAAGTCCTCCTCGGTCATGCGCATGAGGAGCTGGTCCTTCGTCACGCCGGCGTTGGCCACGAGGACCTCGACCGGACCGTGCTTCTCCTCGATCTCCTTGTAGGCCGTCTCCACCTGCTCCGCGTCGGTGATGTCGCACCTGACGGGAAGGCAGCCGAGTTCGACCAGGGCGGCCGGGGGCTCGCCGGAGCGGTACGTGATCGCGACCTTGTCGCCGGCCTCGGCGAACGCGCGGGCGATGGCGAGGCCGATGCCCCGGTTTCCTCCGGTGACGAGAACCGAGCGGCTCAACGGATCACCCTTTCGATAGCGGTCTGGTAGCCGAAAACCTATCGGTATCCCTCCCGACATGAGCAATCGACCTCCGACAGTGGCGTACGGGCGTCACTGTCGGATCCCTACAGCTCCGGGGTGGTTCGACGGGGGTCCGCTAGGCGCGCAGGTCCGCCCCGGCCAGCTCGGCGCACAGGTCGTCGAGCGTCCGGTCGTCGAGCACCGAGCGGTGCGCGAGTGCGTTGCGCGCCCTCACGAGGAGCCGGAGGAGCCGGGCGTCGTCCGGGGGCAGGGCGAGGGCCCCGCTGATGTGGGCGCGCAGCAGCTCGCCCACCTGGAGCTCCAGGAACGCCCGCTCGGGCCCGCCGCCGGTGTGCGCGGCCGGCCGGTCGGCGTGGTCGGCCACGACGGCGGCGGCCGGCCGGTTGAGGTGGCCGAGCGCCCGTACGGCGAGACGCTGTCTGGCCTCCTCGATCCACGGGAAGAGCACGCGCTGCTGGGCCTGGGACAGGTGCGTGGCGAGCCGTGCCCGCGCGTCCGCGGCGGGGGCGTCCGGGTGCCAGACGGCCGGGTGCGGTCGCAGGAGCCCCTCCCAGGAGACGACGGCGCCCCGGGCCCAGGCCCGGCGCAGTTCGGCGCCCGGCCGCGCGAGGGCGCCGATCCGGCGCAGCGGCGGGCAGTCGGCCGGGACGGGGCCGGGCAGCGTCGCGAGGCAGCGTCCGAGGACGGCGCCGAGGGTGTGCTGGGCGCCGTCCCACTCCGCTGCGAGGAGCCGGGCGAGCTCCAGGTCGGGGCCGCAGATCTCGACCACGGTCTCGGCGCGGACCGCGCGGCGTATCCGCTCGCCCGGCGGATCGCGGTCCCGGCCGCCGGGGGCGGGCCCCCGGTCGAGGACGGGGGCGATCGCGGCGGCCGTGTCGTGGCGCCCGAGCGCGCCCCACCACCAGTGCACGGCGGTGTCGCCGAGGCCGTGCCGGAGCTCGTCCGGGAGGGTCTCGGGCAGGTCGCGGAGGCGGGCGACGACCAGCAGCCGGGGGCGCTCGCCCGGGGGCAGGCCGGCCTCCTTCACGGCGGCGGCGAGCGACCGGAAGAGCCGCTCGACGGCAGCGCCGCGCGGGTGCGTGACGCCGGCACCCGCGCCCGCTTCCGCACGCGGGTCCGCGCCGGTGTCCGCGCCGGTACGCGCGCCCCCGCCCGTACGCGCGGCCGTACGCGTCTCGGCGCCCGCGCCCGTCCGCGTATCCCCGCCGGTGTCCGGGTCCGGGTCCGGGCCGCCGTCCCGTTCCGTCCAGGCACGGACGCCGACGACCGGGCGGCGGTCGCGGCCCGGGGCGACCAGGGCGGCCACGGCCCCGTCGGGCTCGGCGGAGAGCTCCTTGGCCAGCCGGGCCAGCAGGCCGTACGGGTCGTGCCGGGGGACGTCGGAGGCCCGGCGGGGTGCCGGGAGCCGGGGCGGGCGGTCCTGGACGGACCAGCCGAGGTCGAGGTCGAAGCCGTCGTCGGGCAGGTCCAGGAACGGCAGGTCGTCGGTGTCGTCCCAGGGGCGGTCGTCGGGGTCGTCCCAGGGCGGGTCGTCCGACGGGCGGGGAGCGGGGTCCGCCGGACGCGGAGCCGGTTCCGCGTCTGCCGCACGCGCGCGCGGGGACGGGGCCTCCGGACCCGGCGCCGGGACGTCGACGTGCGCCGGGCCGGAGCGCAGGGCCTCCCGGTACAGCTCCTCCGCGAGGCCCGAGTCGACGAGGGCGTCGGTGACCAGCCAGAGGCAGTTCCGGCCGGCCGCAAGGTCGGCGGCGACGGCCCGGACCCTCGCCCGTACGCCCGGCAACTCGCCGGGCGGCACGGCGTGCGCGGCCGGGAGACGCGAGGCGGGAGCGGCCGGGACACGCGAGCCGGGAGCTGCCGGGAAGCGCGAGGGAGTCGAGCCCGGGAGACGCGAGGGAGGCGCTGCCGGGAAGCGCGAGGGAGTCAAGCCCGGGTCCCGGGGGCGTGCGTCCGTCACGTCACCTCTCCCCGGCCGCCGCCCGGGACCGCACCGCGCGGTAGGTCACCGGCTCCACGGCGAAGCCCTCGGGGGTCTCGTCGAGGACGCCCAGCAGGCCCAGGTGCTGGAGCCAGGCGTCGGTGTCGGCGTCGGAGCGTTCGACTGCGGCCGCCACGTCGTCGCGCGGCAGGCCCTGGCCCTCCTCCACGTATCCCGTCCAGGCGGAGAGGAGTTCCAGGTCGGCGGCGTCGAGCCCGGAGAGCCGCAGGTGCTCGTCGATGTTGCGGGGTCCGGCGATGAGCGCCCGGATCCGCTCGACGGCGCTGTCCAGCGTCGCCCCGTGCACGGACACGTCCGTCACCGCGGCCTCCATCCAGCGGGGCCAGCCGCCGGTCGCGGCGACCAGCCGGTAGCGGTCCTCCCGGGAGACGAAGGGGCATTCCGACCAGGCACGCAGGGCGTCCGCCGTCCAGCGCTCGGGGCGCAGCCAGCGGACGGCGAGCTCCTCGTGGCCGTCGTCGGCGGCGAGTCCGGCGAGGGCGGCGGCGTCGGCGACGACCACCACGGAGCGGTTCTCGTTGCCGCCGCTGCGCTGCTCGGTCTGCCGGACGAGGCGGTCGGCGGCGGGCCCGGCGTGGACCAGCATCGAGCGGACGGCCTCGCGGAGCCGCGCGGGGGGCGCGCCGCGCAGGTCGGCCATGATGACGTGGGCCTTGCGGCGGCGGCCCTTGAGGAGGGCGGTGAGGTCCTCGCCGTGGGTGTACGGGACGACTTCGACGCCCCGGTTGACGGCGAAGGCGGTGACGGCCCTGCGGACCAGCTCGGGCCGGTGGAGGGCGGTGGTGCCGATGAGGCTGACGCCGGACTGGGCGCTCTCGTGGAGCTGTTCCTCGGTGAGCGGGCTGTAGGTCTGGACGTTGCGGGCGTCACGGCCGAGGAGGCGCCGGGCGGCGTGCGGGTTGTAGTCGTAGGGCAGGCCGAACTCGGTTTCGCGCAGTTCGAGTTCGAGTTCCTCGCGGGTGCCGAGCATGTTGACGACGTTGGGGCTGCGGACGGCGAAGCGGGAGCGGTCGCCGAGCTGGATGAGCAGGCCGAGGCCGACCATCTCGGTGAGGAAGATCTGCGCCTGCTTGGCGGTGAGCATCTCGAAGCCCTCCGGCCACGCCTCACGGGCCTGCCGGAGCAGTTCGCTGGCGCTGTAGTCGCCGCGGTAGGCGTCCTGGAGGCTGCGCAGGGCTATGACGAGGGCGAGGACGCGGTAGCGGTCCTCCAGGTTGATGGTGAAGCGCAGCCGTTCGGCGATCTGGCGCCGGACGGTCTCGGAGGCGGCGACCTTCTGGACGTCGTCCTCGGTGATCCGGACCGGGCCGTCGGAGAAGGCGTACGGGCGGTCGTGGAGGACGCGGACGAGTTCGCGGCAGAAGATCTGCACCAGGTTGGCCTGGTAGTTGGTGATGGCGAGGATCCGCCACACGAGTTCGGGGCGCTCGAAGAAGTGGCCGAGCGCGGACATGGGCTCGGTGACCAGCCGGACGGCCGCCTGGGTGCCGAGGGGGCCGACGAGGACGTCGGGGCCGCCGTGCACGGTGGAGACGTTGGAGAGGTGGCCGAAGCGCTGGACCTGGTGGAGTCCCGCGAAGACGATCTTGAAGCGGCGTTCGGTCTGCTCCATGAGCCGCTGGAAGTGCATGACGTTGGGGAAGGTGGACTCGCTGCCGAGGCGGTAGGCGCGGCGCGAGTCGGTGTTGAGAAAGGCGTCCGCCTCGTCGGCCAGGACGAGGATCCGCCGGGTGTCGTCCTCCTCCAGCCAGGCCTGGATGTTCCGTACGACGACGTCGGGGCCGGCCTGGTCGGACATCTTGCTGTTGAAGACGCCCTTGCGCTTGAGGTCCTCGACCAGCCGGCTCCAGATCCGGTCGGGCGCCTCGGCGTGGCCGATCTCGGCCTTCAGGAGGTCGAGGTAGACCGCCACGTGGGTGTCGGCGCGGCTCGGGAAGATCTCCGCGACCCGGCGCAGCAGCGCCGACTTGCCGAGCTGCCGTCCGCCGTAGAGGAACATGCCGCCCTCGCGCCCCATGACCTCCCGCATCTCCTCGTCGCGGCCGTAGAACACCTCGGGCGGCACGAGCCCGGCCACGAACGGCGTGTACGGGTTGTACGCGGCCCAGGGCAGGGTGACGCGCTGGAGCGAGCGGAAGGAGCCGGGGGCGCGCGCCGCCATCCACCCCATCACCGCGGAGTCGACGACCAGCGCCTGCTGGGCGAAGGAGCGGGCGGACTCGGCGAGGCCCCGCCGTCCCTCCAGGCCGAGCGGGTGCAGGTAGAGCACGAGGTTGGCGCCGACGTCGGCGTCCTCCAGGTGGGCCAGCGGGCCGTCGGCGGGCTGCTCCTCCCAGACGAGGAGGACGGTGTACGAGGAGGCCCGGGAGCCGAGCGCCGCGACGTAGCCGGGGCGTTCGGCGACCCGGGCGCGCACCTTGAAGCGGCGCATGCCCTGGCCCAGGGCCACCCGCTCGGCGACGACCTGGCCCGGGGAGACGTCGAGACCGAGCAGCCGCAGGAGCCGGGAGAGGTGCTGGGGCAGCTCGCCGCGGCGCCCCTTCGGCCCGCACAGCGCCGCCCAGGCCTCCAGGCCGTTGGTGGCGGCCGGGGTCGGCGAGGAGGCCGGGTCGCCGTAGTGCTTCGCCCACCAGTCGGCCTCGACGCCCTCCCCGCCGGCCTTCGGCGCTCCCGGGGCGGTCACGCCGCCGAGGAAGGCGTCCAGTTCGGAGCCGTCGTCGTACCGGGCGCCCTGTTCGGGCAGCGGGGTGTGGCTCGTCGCGAGGGCGAGGAACTCCTGCGCCGTGACCGTGTCGCCCTCGTCGATGAGGCGGGCGATGCGGTCGTGGTCCCCGGCCGAGAGCGGCTGGTCGGAGCGGGCGCGCAGCTGGGCCAGATTCTCCCGGAGCTGCCGGGTGTAGTCCTCGACGAGGGTGACGAGTTCGGCCTCCAGGGCGCGCAGCGACTCCACGGCGAAGCGGTAGCGGCCCGACTCCTCGCCGTCGGCGAACTCCTGGAGCCGGCCCACGAACTCCCGCTCCTGGTCGGCCGCGAGCTGGTTCAGGGTCCGCATCTGGGCGAGCAGTCCGGCCGCCGCGCGGTGGTGCTCGGCGACCTCGCGCCGCCAGTCCTCGTGTCCCTGCGCGAGCCGCCGGGCCGCCGTCTCGGTCCACTCGGGGTCGGTGCAGCCGTACTCCTCCGGGTCGCCCTCGACGGCGGCGACCAGCGCGCGGGCGAGGTGCAGGTCTCCGTCGTCCAGGTACCGGACGAGGGCGTACTCGGCGTCGGCGGGCACGAGCAGGGCGGCGATCCGGCGGGCCGCCCGGGGGTCGGCGAGGTCCGGGTCGCCGAGGGCGTCGCGGGGCAGGTCGGGCAGGCGGAGGAGGGCGTCGGCGGGCGGCACGGGGCCGCCGTTCTCCCGGAGCCGGTCGGCGGCGGTGTCCGCGGGGCGCACCTGCTCCCCCGTCAGCCAGGCGTGCAGCAGCCCGAGCGCGGCGCCTCCCGTCCCGGCCGGGGCGGGCTCGGCGGCGACGTCGCGCAGGACCGAGGCCAGTTCCGGGATGCCCCGGTCGCTCACGCCCTGGTGTGGCCGGGAGGCGGTGTGGGCGGCCTCGGCGCGCATGAGGAGCTCGCCGACGCTGCGGCAGGCGGTGTGCAGCTGGCGGAGGGCACCGGCGGTGATCGGCTCCTTGGCCTGCTTCGACGTGCGGAAGAGGGCGTCGGTGTCCTCGATGAGCCGGTCGATGTCCTCCGCGCGCCACAGCTGCTCGCCCAGCGCCCGGAAGCCGGGGGTGCCGGTGTACTGGGCGGGGGTCTGGTCCGACCACTCGATGACCTCGTTGAGCGCGTGGCGCACGGTGCCCGAGGGGCCGAGGAGGTACTGGAGCACCTGGGAGGCCCGCTGGTACTTCATCTTGCGGCGCGGCAGGTCGTCCAGGAGCTGACGGGCGGTGAGGCCGATCTCCTCGCGGGTCGCGGCCTGCTGCCCCTCCACGCTGCCCTGGAGCATGCCGGGCTCGAAGGCGCGGCCGTCGCGGACGGCGGCCACGAGCACGTTCAGCAGGTGCTGCCAGGCGCCGCTGAGCCCGGAGGGCATGACGAAGCCGCTGATCAGACCGTGCGGCCAGCGGGTGGTGAGCCCGGTGCGCAGGGCGGCCGCGAGGGCCACGAGGTGGGCCTCGCGGTCCTGTCCGGCGAGCGCGGGGTCGAGCTCGTGCGCCATCTGTACGGGGGTGGCCTCGCTGTCGGAGACGCAGGAGAAGGCGGCGGCGGCGAAGGCGAGCGTGCGCGCGCGGACGTCGCTCTCGCGGGAGGCGACGGTCATCCAGTACGCCTCCGCCGGCCGCCCCTCGCGCAGCAGCCGGGCGACGGGCGGCTCGCTGCCGGTGTCCCAGGGCGCGTACGGGTCCCAGTCGGGTGTCTCGACGCCGCGCGGCCAGGGCTCGTCCTCGACGGTCACGGGGCCCGCGCCGGACGCACCGGACCCGGCCTCGGCGGCGGGCACGGGCGCGGCGGCGGGCTGCTCCTCGACGGCGACGGGACCGGGCTCGGGTCCGGTGGCGTCACGTGCCCCGGGCGCGGTGGCGGGCGGTGCGGCGGAGGGCCCCGACGCGGGCGCGACGGCGGTCCCGTGACCCGTCACGGCGGACTGCCGGGGCCCCGGCACCGAGGCCCCCGACCCGGGCACGGCGGCGGACGGTCCGGCGGAGGGCCCCGGTTCGGACGCGGCGGCGGACGGTCCGGCGACCGCCCCCGCCTCGGGCGCGGGCTCGGGCTCGGGCTCGGGCTCGGGCTCGGGCTCGGGGGAACGCTCGGGCGCCTGGGCCGGGAGCGTCGCCGGGGCCTCCGCGGGTGCGGCGTGTCTCCTCGCGTCCGGCCGGGGCGGTACGACCGGGGGCGGCGGCTCCACCGCCCGGCGGACGGCCTCGATCGCGGAGGCGCCCGCGCGGACCCGGTCCGCGGCCCGGCCCTGGAGCGCGGCCGCGTCACCGGTGCCGTGCCCGGTCGGTCCGTCCGGCGACCCGGCGGCGTCGCTCGCCTCCGGTCCGGCCGGGGCCGCCTCGGCCGCCGGGGCCGGGTCCGCGAGGGGCTCCGGCGGGGCGGGCTCGGCGGACGCACCCGGTGCCTCCTCCGCCGGCTCACGCTCCGGCGGCGGCGCGTCCAGCACGGCCAGCTGGGCCTCGATGCGCTCCAGGTGGCGCCGCAGGTCGGAGGCCTCGTCCTCGTCGTCGGCGAGTTCGAGGAGTTCGGCGTACCGCCCGGCCTTGCGTCGCAGGGCGCCGATCTGCTCGGCGCGCGCCTCGCGCAGGCGCGTCAAGCCGGCCTCGGCGTCGGCGTATCCGAGCCCGGGCCCCCAGTCGACGCCCTCGTCGGCGAACGCGGCGGCGAGCCGTTCGCGCTCCCGCGACCACCCGGTGATGCCGTCGCCGGGTGCCCCCTCGGGGAGGAGGCCGGCCTCGACGGCGTCCGCCGCCGTGCGCAGCGCGGCGGCGAGGAGCTCTCCGGAGCGACGGAGGCGTGCGAGCGAGGCGGGCAGGTCGGCGGGGGATGCGGTGCCCGGGGAGGGAGCGGTCACGGGAGCGGCGTCCTCACACTCGGAAGGGGTGTTCGTCTGGGAGGTGGGCGGGGCGTCGAGGCCCGGGCCGATGGTGTGCGCGTCGGGGGGCGGCGGGCTGTCGGCCGCCGCTCGCAGGGCGGCCTCGTGCTCCCGCGCGAGGGGTCCCACCGGGAGCCGGCTCGTACCGGGCAGCAGCATGCCGTGGAGGGCGCACCGCGCGAGGGGCGGGTCGAGCACCCGGAGCATGACGAGGAGTTCGTCGAGGGTGGGGTCGGTGAGGGCGCGCTCGGGGAATCCGTACACGTCGCGGAGGGCCCGCACGGCCCAGACGAGTCCGCAGGCGGTGATGCTCGTCAGCTGGGCCTGCTGCGCCTTCGCGAGGCGCACGCGGGCCGCGTGCAGTTCCCTGCGCGTGGGGGGCGTGGGCCGCGCGGGGCGGTCGGCCGTGTGGGCGTGTCGGTCGCCGCGTAAGCACGGATGCCAGGTCAGCAGGGACCTGAGCGCGTCCTCGTCCAGCGAGGACAGCCAGGACCTGACCCCGTTCACCCACCCGTGCATGGCGTGGATCATCTCATCGGATCGGTGGCGGATCCATGCCTCTGCCCCATTCCGATTCTTCAAGGGCCGTCGGGCGGATGCCTGTTGGGACGGCTTCCGCCGGGGGCGCACTCCAATGCGCCGACTCGGCCGCCCGTCCCGTGATTGACTTCCGGGACAGTTTCGACCGCCGTCTTCCGATCGCCGAGAGCGAGGCCGCTCGTGGTCCATCAGATCGACCCTTCGTTCGTCGCGCTGCCGTTGCGGGCGCTCGCCGACGCGGCGCTCGCCCGAGCGCGCGCGCTCGGTGCCGAGCACGCCGACTTCCGCCTGGAGCGGGTGCGCAGCGCCTCGTGGCGGCTGCGCGACGCCAAACCGTCCGGTTCCTCGGACACCACGGACCTCGGTTACGCGGTGCGGGTGGTGCACGGCGGCGCCTGGGGCTTCGCGTCGGGCGTCGACCTGACCATGGACGGGGCCGCGCGGGTCGCCTCGCAGGCCGTGGCCATGGCCAAGCTGTCCGCGAAGGTGATCGCGGCGGCCGGGTCGGCCGAGCGCGTGGAGCTGGCCGAGGAGCCGGTGCACCCGGAGCGGACCTGGGTCTCCTCGTACGAGATCGACCCGTTCTCGGTGCCGGCCGAGGAGAAGAGCGCGCTGCTGGCCGACTGGAGCGCGCGGCTGCTCGGGGCGGCGGGCGTGGCGCACGTGGACGCCTCGCTGCTGACCGTCCACGAGAACAAGTTCTACGCGGACACGGCGGGCACCGTGACCACCCAGCAGCGCGTCCGGCTGCACCCGCAGCTCACGGCGGTCGCCGTGGACGAGACGACCGGCGAGTTCGACTCGATGCGGACCATCGCGCCGCCGGTCGGGCGGGGCTGGGAGTACCTGACGGGGACCGGATGGGACTGGGACAAGGAGCTCGACGAGATCCCGGGGCTGCTCGCCGAGAAGATGCGGGCGCCGAGCGTGGAGGCGGGCCGGTACGACCTGGTCGTGGACCCGTCGAACCTGTGGCTGACGATCCACGAGTCCATCGGGCACGCCACCGAGCTGGACCGGGCGCTCGGCTACGAGGCGGCGTACGCGGGCACCTCGTTCGCCACCTTCGACCAGCTGGGCAAGCTGGCGTACGGCTCCTCGATCATGAACGTGACGGGTGACCGGACCGCCGAGCACGGGCTCGCCACCGTCGGCTTCGACGACGAGGGCGTCGAGGCGCAGAGCTGGGACCTGGTGAAGGACGGCACGCTCGTCGGCTACCAGCTGGACCGGCGGATCGCGAAGCTCACCGGTCTGGGCCGGTCGAACGGCTGTGCCTTCGCCGACTCCCCCGCGCACGTGCCGGTGCAGCGGATGGCGAACGTCTCGCTCCAGCCGGACCCGGGCGGTCTGTCGACGGAGGACCTGATCGGGGGCGTCGAGCGCGGCATCTACGTCGTCGGCGACCGCTCCTGGTCGATCGACATGCAGCGCTACAACTTCCAGTTCACCGGCCAGCGGTTCTTCCGCATCGAGAACGGCCGGCTCGCCGGTCAGCTGCGGGACGTGGCGTACCAGGCGACGACCACGGACTTCTGGGGCTCGATGGAGCAGGTCGGCGGCCCGCAGACGTACGTGCTGGGCGGCGCCTTCAACTGCGGCAAGGCCCAGCCGGGCCAGGTCGCCGCCGTCTCGCACGGCTGCCCCTCCGCCCTCTTCCGGGGCGTCAACATCCTGAACACGACGCAGGAGGCCGGTCGATGAGCCGCGTCAGCAAGCCGTACGAGATCGTCGAGCGGGCCCTTGAGCTGTCCCGCGCCGACGGGTGTGTCGTCATCGCCGACGAGGAGTCCTCGGCCAACCTCCGCTGGGCGGGGAACGCGCTCACCACGAACGGGGTGACCCGGGGCCGGACGCTCACCGTGATCGCGACCGTCGACGGCGCCCAGGGCACCGCCTCCGGTGTCGTGTCGCGGTCCGCCGTGACCGTCGACGACCTGGAGCCCCTGGTCCGGGCCGCCGAGGCCGCGGCGCGCGCCGCCGGGCCCGCCGAGGACGCGCAGCCGCTGGTGACGGGCGTGCCCGTGTCGCCCGACTTCACGGACGCCCCGGCGGAGACCTCGTCCGCGGTCTTCACCGACTTCGCCCCGGCCCTCGGCGAGGCCTTCGCCCGCGCGCGGGCCGGCGGCCGGGAGCTGTACGGCTTCGCCCACCACGAGCTGACCTCCACCTACCTGGGGACGTCGACGGGACTGCGGCTGCGCCACGACCAGCCGAACGGGACCCTGGAGCTCAACGCCAAGTCCCCCGACCGCTCGCGGTCGGCCTGGGCGGGCCGCTCCACCCGGGACTTCAAGGACGTCGACCCGGCGGCGCTCGACGCCGAGCTGGCGACCCGCCTCGGCTGGGCCGAGCGGAGGATCGAGCTGCCCGCCGGCCGGTACGAGACGCTGCTGCCGCCGACCGCCGTGGCCGACCTGCTGATCTACCAGCTGTGGTCCTCGACGGCCCGGGACGCGGTGGAGGGCCGTACGGTCTTCTCCAAGCCCGGCGGCGGCACCCGGCTCGGCGAGACGCTCTCGCCGCTGCCGCTCACGCTGCGCAGCAACCCGAACGAGCCGGGTCTGGAGTCCGCGCCGTTCGTGATCGCGCACGCGTCCGGCGACGACTCCTCCGTCTTCGACAACGGGCTGCCGGTCGCCCCGGTCGACTGGGTGAAGGACGGCGCCCTGGCGCACCTGATCACCACCCGGCACACGGCGGGGCTCACTCGCTTGCCCGTGGCTCCGGGAGCGGGGAACCTGATCCTGGACGGCGGCGGCGAGCGCTCCCTGGAGGAGATGGTCGCCTCGACGGAGCGCGGTCTGCTGCTGACCTGCCTCTGGTACATCCGTGAGGTCGACCCGGCGACGCTGCTGCTGACCGGGCTGACCCGGGACGGCGTCTACCTCGTCGAGAACGGCGAGGTGGTCGGCGAGGTGAACAACTTCCGGTTCAACGAGTCGCCGGTGGACCTGCTGTCGCGGGCCTCGGAGGCGGGCCGGACGGAGAAGACGCTGCCGCGCGAGTGGAGCGACTGGTTCACCCGGGCCGCGATGCCCGCCCTGCGGGTGCCGGACTTCAACATGAGCTCGGTCAGCAAGGGGGTCTGACCCGCCTAGACTGGGCCGTCGTACGACAGACAACTTTCTGAGGAGACGGACGATCGTGACGGACATCGTCGACGAGCTGAAGTGGCGCGGGCTGTTCGCCCAGTCCACCGATGAGGACGCACTGCGCAAGGCTCTCGCGGACGGTCCCGTCACGTTCTATTGCGGTTTCGACCCGACCGCGGCCAGTCTCCACGTCGGCCACCTGGTCCAGGTGCTCACCGTCCGCCGGCTCCAGCAGGCCGGGCACCGGCCGCTGGCGCTGGTCGGCGGGGCCACCGGGCAGATCGGTGACCCCCGGCCGACGGCCGAGCGCACCCTGAACGACCCCGAGACGGTCGCGAACTGGGTGAACCGGCTGCGCTCGCAGATCGAGCCCTTCCTCTCCTTCGAGGGGGAGAACGCGGCGGTCATGGTGAACAACCTGGACTGGACCGCCGGGCTGTCGGCGATCGAGTTCCTGCGGGACATCGGCAAGCACTTCCGGGTCAACAAGATGCTGACCAAGGACTCCGTCGCCCGGCGCCTGGAGTCCGAGCAGGGCATCAGCTACACCGAGTTCAGCTACCAGCTGCTCCAGGGCATGGACTTCCTGGAGCTGTACCGGCGCTACGGCTGCACGCTCCAGCAGGGCGGCTCGGACCAGTGGGGCAACCTGGTGGCCGGCCTCGACCTGATCCACCGCCTGGAGCCGGGGGCGGAGGCGCACGCGCTGGCGACCCCGCTGATGGTCAAGGCGGACGGCACCAAGTTCGGCAAGACCGAGGGCGGGGCCGTCTGGCTCGACCCGGAGATGACCACGCCGTACGCGTTCTACCAGTTCTGGCTGAACGTGGACGACCGGGACATCTCGACGTACATGCGGATCCTGTCCTTCAAGCCCCGCGAGGAGCTGGAGGAGCTGGAGGCGCAGACCGCCGAGCGGCCGCAGGCGCGGGCCGCCCAGCGGGCGCTCGCGGAGGAGCTCACCACCCTGGTGCACGGCGCCGACCAGTGCGCGGCCGTCATCGGCGCGTCCAAGGCGCTCTTCGGTCAGGGCGACCTGGCCGAGCTGGACGGTCCGACGCTCGCCGCCGCGCTGTCCGAGCTGCCGCACGCGCGCGTGTCCGAGCTGGGCCAGGTCGTGGACCTGTTCGCCGAGGTCGGTCTCGTGGCGAGCAAGTCGGCGGCGCGCCGCACGGTGAAGGAGGGCGGTGCCTACGTGAACAACGTGAAGGTGACCGCCGAGGACGCCGAGGTGTCGGCGGAGGAGCTGCTGCACGGCCGCTGGCTGGTGCTGCGGCGCGGCAAGAAGAACCTGGCGGCGATCGAGTTCGCCGGCGCGTAGCGGGTTCACGACGGGAGGCCCGGCGGGCGCGCGATGCGCCCGCCGGGCCTCCCGTCGTGCTCAGGCGCGCTGTTTGTTGCCCCTGATCGAGGCCCACAGCATGTCGCCCACGCCGACGACGGCGACGGCGCCGATCAGCTGGAGCAGGTGTCGGGTCCAGTCGATCCCCTTGGTGTCGTTGACTCCGATCCAGGTCGCGACCGCGTTGCCGAGCACGCTGCCGAGAATGCCGAACACGGTCGTCAGCCACAGCGGGATCTGCTGCTTGCCGGGCAGGATCGCCTTCGCGATCAGACCGAGGACGAATCCCACGATGATCGCCCACAACCAACTCATCGTCGCCTCCTAGTGCGCGTGTGCGCCCAGTCTCGGCCCATCCGCCATACGCCGCATGTCGGACAGCGCCGTACGTGCCCCGGTCTCGTCGGCCGGGCCGGGCGGGCGTACGGTGGAGCGAGGTCCGGACCGGGGTGGGTCCGGCGCGACCGGTGGTGGTGAACGGCGATGCCGAAGCGTGGTGGAGACGAGGTCTTCCGGATCACGGGGGCCCGGCAGGGACTCGCCGACGACGTCCGGGGACGACAGCGGCGCTACGTCATCTCGATGACCGTGCGGACACTCTCCGTGATCGCCGCGGCGGTCCTGTGGAACGTCGAGCGGCACGTGGCCTTCGTGGCGCTGGGCCTGGGCATCCTGCTGCCGTACGTCGCGGTGGTGATCGCCAACGCGGGACGCGAGTCGGCTCCGTCCCTTCCCTCCACGTTCGTCCCGGCTCCGGTGCGCCCCGCGCTCGACGCACCGAACCTCAAGGGAAGCTCAGATCAATCATGACGATCCAGTGCACCGCACCCCATGTGCCGTGACATACTGCCTACGCGCTCCGCATCCCCCGTCGGAGCGACGGACCGATGCCGGGCAGCTCCCCCCGTGGCTGCCCGGCATCGCTGTTGCCGCACAATGATCCGGTGATCAATGGTCCCGTGAGCGAAGACAAGCCGATCTGTTCCGCCAAGGGGTGCCGCGCCGACGCCGTCTGGGTGCTGGCGTGGAACAACCCGAAGCTGCACACGCCCGAGCGGCGCAAGACCTGGCTCGCGTGCGAGGAGCACCGCGAGCACCTCTCCCAGTTCCTGGGGGTACGGGGCTTCCTGAAGGATGTCGTCCCGCTGGCCGACTGGGACTCAGCCGCCGATCGCTGACATCGGGCGGTCGGGCTGGAGGAAGCTCGGGTCGTCGAGACCCGAGCCCGCCTTCTTGCCCCACATGGCCTTCTTCCAGAGCTCCGCGACGGCCTCGTCCGGGGCGTCCGAGCGCAGGACCGCGCGGAGGTCCGTCTCCTCGGTGGCGAAGAGACAGGTGCGGACCTGTCCGTCGGCGGTGAGCCGGGTGCGGTCGCAGGCCCGGCAGAACGGGCGGGTGACGGAGGCGATCACACCGACGGTGTGGGGTCCGCCGTCGACCACCCAGCGCTCGGCGGGCGCCGAGCCGCGCTCGTCGGAGCCCTCCGGCGTCAGGGTGAAGCGGGTCCGCAGCGACTCCAGGATGTCACCGGCGGTGATCATGCCGTCGCGCTTCCAGCCGTGCTGGGCGTCCAGCGGCATCTGCTCGATGAAGCGGAGCTCGTAGCCCTCCTCGACCGCCCAGGCGAGCAGGTCGGGGGCCTCGTCGGCGTTGAGCCCGGGCATCAGGACGGCGTTCACCTTGACCGGGGTGAGGCCGGCCTCGCGGGCGGCGGCCATGCCGTCGAGGACGTCCTGGTGGCGGTCGCGGCGGGTGAGGGTCTTGAAGACCTCGGGCCGCAGGGTGTCCAGGGAGACGTTGACCCGGTCCAGGCCGGCCGCCTCGAGGGCGGCGGCGGTGCGCTTGAGCCCGATGCCGTTGGTCGTGAGGGACATGCGGGGGCGGGGCTCCAGGGCGGCGCAGCGCTCGACGATCCCGACGAGGCCGGGGCGGAGCAGCGGCTCGCCGCCGGTGAAGCGGACCTCGGTGACGCCGAGGTCGGTGACCGCGATGCGGATCAGGCGGACGATCTCGTCGTCGGTGAGCAGGTCCGGCTTGGCGAGCCACTGGAGGCCCTCCTCCGGCATGCAGTACGTGCAGCGCAGATTGCACCGGTCGGTCAGTGAGACGCGCAGGTCAGTGGCCACTCGGCCGTATGTGTCGATGAGCACTGTGGGCCCCCTCCCCGGATTCCGGATGCGTGTGCTTCGAGCCTACGTGAGGGCGCGGACAACGAGCAGGGCAGATTGTCACGAGGACCGGCGAGGCCGCGTCGTAGAACTCTACGACGCGGCCTCCGGATGGTCGCGGAACGTGAACGGTCCGGTGCGCTCCGGTCAGTGGGCGCCCACTCCGGTGAGGGATTTGACCTCCAGTTCCGCGTACTTGCCCCGGTCCGGGGTGTCCTTCGAGAGGACGGAACCCAGCCAGCCGAGCAGGAAGCCGAGCGGGATGGAGACGATGCCGGGGTTCTCCAGCGGGAACCAGTAGAAGTCCACGGTCTTGAACATCGACGTGGGCTTGCCGGAGACGACCGGCGAGAAGAGCACGAGGACGACGGCGGAGACCAGACCGCCGTAGATCGACCAGAGGGCGCCCCGGGTGGTGAACCGCTTCCAGAAGAGGGAGTAGAGGAGCGTCGGCAGGTTGGCCGAGGCGGCGACCGCGAAGGCGAGGGCGACCAGACCGGCGACGTTGAGGTCGCGGGCGAGGGCGCCGAGCGCGATCGAGACGATGCCGATGAGGACGGTGGCCCAGCGGGCGGCCCGCACCTCCTCCTTCTCCGTGGCCTTTCCGCGCCGGATGACGTTGGCGTAGATGTCGTGCGCGAAGGACGACGAGGACGCCAGGGTGAGGCCGGCGACGACGGCGAGGATGGTCGCGAAGGCGACGGCGGAGATGACGGCGAGGAGGATCGCGCCGCCGGTGGAGCCGGCGCCGCCGCCGATCTCCAGGGCCGCGAGCGGGGCGGCCGTGTTGCCGGCCTTGTTGGAGGCGACGATGTCGGTGTTCTTCAGGAGGGCGGCGGCGCCGAAGCCCAGGACGATCGTCATCAGGTAGAAGGCGCCGATGATGCCGATGGCCCAGTTCACGGATTTGCGGGCGGCCTTGGCCGTCGGCACCGTGTAGAAGCGGATGAGGATGTGGGGCAGACCGGCCGTGCCGAGGACGAGCGCGATGCCGAGCGACAGGAAGTCCAGCTTCGAGGTGGCGGTCGCGCCGTACTTGAGGCCGGGCTCCAGGAAGGCCGAGCCCTTGCCGCTGTTGGTGGCGGCGGCGCCGAGCAGCTCCGAGATGTTGAAGTGGAACTTGAGGAGGATGAGGAAGGTGATCAGGAGCGTGCCCGCGATGAGCAGGACCGCCTTGACCATCTGCACCCAGGTGGTGCCCTTCATGCCGCCGATCGTCACGTACACGATCATGAGGAGGCCGACCAGGGCGACGATCGCGATCTTGCCGCCGTCGCTGGTGATGCCGAGGAGCAGCGAGACGAGGACGCCGGCGCCCGCCATCTGCGCGAGCAGGTAGAAGATCGAGACGACGATGGTCGAGGTGCCGGCGGCGGTGCGGACGGGGCGCTGGCGCATCCGGTAGGCGAGGACGTCGCCCATGGTGAACCGGCCGGAGTTGCGCAGGGGTTCGGCGACCAGGAGCAGGGCGACCAGCCAGGCGACGAGGAAGCCGATCGAGTACAGGAAACCGTCGTAGCCGAAGAGGGCGATGGCTCCGGCGATGCCGAGGAAGGACGCGGCGGACATGTAGTCGCCGGAGATCGCCAGGCCGTTCTGGAAGCCGGTGAACTGGCGTCCGCCGGCGTAGAAGTCGGCGGCGCTCCTGGTCTGGCGGCCGGCCCAGACGGTGATGGCGAGGGTGGCGACGACGAAGGCCCCGAACAGGGCGATGATCAGGGGCCGGTGCTCGGTGGTGGCGTTGCCCGCCGCGAGCAGGACGGGGGTGCTCATGCGTCGCCCTCCATACGGGTTCTGATGGCCTCGGCCCTGGGGTCGAGGCGGCGTGCCGCGTGCCGCGAGTAGAGCCAGGCGATGAGGAAGGTGGTGAGGAACTGGCCGAGCCCGAGCACGAGCGCCACGTTGATGTTGCCGAAGAGCTTGGTGCCCATGAAGCCGCCCGCGTAGTTGGAGAGCAGCACGTAGAGCAGGTACCAGGCGATGAAGGCCAGGGTGAGCGGGAAGGCGAAGGAGCGGTGGGCGCGGCGCAGTTCGCCGAACTCCGCGCTCTCCTGGACCTCGATGAACTGCTCCGTGGTGGGCGACGCGGGACCGCGGTCGGTCTCCGTGCCGTCTCTGGGCGGCGGCGGTGCTTCGGTAGCCACGGAATCTCCTCGTGACGCTGGGGCGGGCGGCGTGGTCAAGGGGGCCTCACCACGGTGCGGGGAGGCGGGGGCGCCTGGCGGAGCCCTCCCCTGACCAACGGCACGGAGCGGGAAGCGAAGCGGTTCATCCCGTGGATTTCTTTGAACATATCTTCATGAAGTCTTCTCAACTCATTGAAGGTTCGGGAAGATCAGCGATAGCTTCACTCGTCATGCACCTGCCCACGCGCAAACCCGCGCGGGGACAGTACATACGGATGATGTGGAGAACCCATGGCTCATCTGGGATCGAGGCGCGGCCGAGCTCTCGCTCTGCCGGTCGGTCTCGCGCTCACGGCCTCGCTCGGCTTCCTCGCCCCCGGCGCCGCGTCCGCCGCGGAGCTGAGCGACGCTCCGGCGACCGTGGTGACGAACGGCCCGAAGCTCTCGTACGTCGTCAACGTCGAGGGGGGACGCTGGACCGCCGCCTCGGTGAAGAAGGCGATCGCCGCCGCCGGTGGCGAGGTGGTCATCTCGTACGACCAGATAGGCGTGATCGTCGTCCACTCGCAGAACCCCGAGTTCGCGAAGACGATCCGCACGGCGCGTGGCGTCGTGTCGGCCGGTTCGACCCGGACCGCCCCGCTCTCCGTGCAGTCCGACGACGCGGTCGACGAGGGCGCGCAGGCCCTGTCCCCGGCCGAGGCGAAGGCCGCCGCCGCCCGCGCGACGGACGAGCAGGACCCGCTGGAGCCCCTTCAGTGGGACCTCCCGGCGATCAAGGCCGACAAGGCCCACCAGAAGACGCTCGGCAGCAAGCGGGTCACCGTCGGCATCATCGACACCGGCGTGGACGACACCCACCCGGACCTGGCGCCGAACTTCAACGCCGCCGCGTCCGCCAACTGCGTCTCCGGCAAGCCGGACACGACCCCCGGCTCGTGGCGTCCGAACCCGGGCGAGAGCGACCACGGCACGCACGTCGCGGGCACCATCGGCGCCGCGAAGAACGGCATCGGCGTGACCGGTGTCGCGCCGGGCGTGAAGCTCGCGGGCATCAAGGTGTCCACCCCGGACGGCTTCTTCTACACCGAGGCCGTCGTCTGCGGCTTCGTGTGGGCGGCCGAGCACGGCGTCGACATCACGAACAACAGCTACTACACCGACCCGTGGATGTTCGCCTGCAAGAACGACGCGGACCAGAAGGCCCTCATCGAGGCGGTCACCCGGGCGACCCGCTACGCGGAGCGCCGGGGCACGGTCAACGTCGCCGCGGCCGGCAACTCGTCCTTCGACCTCGCCGCCGACTCGATCGTCGACAACAGCAGCCCGAACGACACCACGCCGGGCGACCGGGTCATCGACCCGAAGGAGTGCTTCGACTACCCGGCCCAGCTGCCGGGCGTCGTGACGGTCTCCGCGACCGGCGCCAAGGACCTCAAGGCGTCCTACTCCAACTACGGTCTCGGCGTGATCGACGTCGCCGCCCCCGGCGGTGACCGCACCGAGTACCAGACGCCGGACGCCCCGGCGGTCAACGGCCGCATCCTGTCGACCACGGTCAACGGCGGCTACAACTACAAGGCCGGTACGTCGATGGCCTCGCCGCACGCGGCGGGCGTCCTCGCGCTCATCAAGTCGACGCACCCCTGGGCGGGTCCGGCGACGCTGAAGGCGCTGCTGTACGCGCAGGCCGACGACCGCGCCTGCACGAACCCGTACGACATCAACGGCGACGGCACCGTCGACGCCGTCTGCGAGGGCGGCAAGCACAAGAACGGCTTCTACGGGGCCGGTCTGATCGACGCGCTCGACGCCGTCCGCCGGTAGTCCGCGCGGTCCGGTGAGGGCCCCGGTGTGGTGCGCCACGCCGGGGCCCTTCGCATGGCACCGGGTGCCACACTGCGCGCATGGACAACACAGTGCGCACGGGTACGGAGTTGCTGTGGTCGGCCCTGGGCGGCGATCCCGCCCTCGTCGACCGCGTGGAGTTCGGCGGGGTGTCCGGGCTGCTGCCCGCGCGGCTGCCGGTGATGGACCTGGCGCGCGGCGCGGTCGCGGCCTGCTCGCTCGCCGCGGTGGAGCACGCGGGACTCCCGGGACCGGTGCGGGTCGACGACGGCGCGGTCGCCACCGCCTTCGTCAGCGAACGTCATCTGCGGGTCGACGGGCGGGCGCCGGTCAGCTTCGCTCCCCTGTCACGGTTCTGGCGGACGGCCGACGGCTGGGTCCGTACGCACGCCAACTACCCTCACCACAAGGCCGCGTTGCTCGCGGCGCTGGGCGTCCCCGACACGGTGGAGGCGGTCGCGGCGGCGATCGGCGAGCGCCCGGCCGCCGAGACCGAGACGGCGGTGTACGCGGCCGGGGGCCTGGCCGTCGCCCTGCGCACGCCCGGGGAGTGGGCTGCGGGCGAGCAGGGCCGGGAGGTGGCGGCGCGCCCGCTCCTCACGCGGGAGCGCCTCGACGAGGCGCCGGCCCGGGGCCGGACGGGTCCGCTGCGGGTCCTGGACCTGACCCGGGTGATCGCCGGGCCGGTCGCGACCAGGACCCTCGCGCTGCTCGGCGCGGACGTGCTGCGGATCGACCCGCCGGGCAACCCCGAGCTGCCGGACCAGCACGCGGACGCGGGCGTCGGCAAGCGGACCTCCGCGCTCGACCTGGACCGGCCCTCGGACCGGCGCACCTTCGACGAGCTCCTCGACGCCGCCGACGTGCTGGTCACCGGCTACCGGCCGGGCGCGCTCGACCGGTTCGGCCTCGGCCGCCCCGGTCTGGTGACCGCCCGGCTCTCCGCCTGGGGCGACTACGGGCCGTGGGGCGGGCGGCGCGGCTTCGACTCCCTGGTGCAGGTGGCGACGGGGATCGCGGTGACGGAGGGCTCGGCCGAGGAGCCCGGGGCGCTGCCCGCGCAGGCGCTGGACCACGGGACGGGGTACCTGCTCGCGGCGGCGGTGCTGCGGTCGCTGACGGAGCAGCGCGCGGAGGGCGGCAGCCGGCTGGTCCGGCTGGCGCTCGCCCAGACGGGCCACTGGCTGACGCACACCCTGCCGAGGTACGAGCCGGAGCGGTACGTCACGGAGTCGCGGGGCCCGCTGGGACACCTGCGGCACGCGCTGTCGCCGGTGTCGTACGAGGGCGGCCCGGCGGACTGGTCCCGGCCGCCGGGCGTCGCGGGGGCGGACGCGCCGGAGTGGGCCGGGGAGTGAGCGGCGCCCGGCCGGCCCCTTCGCGGAGGGGCCGGCCGGGCTTCCGCGCTACGGCTTGACCAGCACCTTCAGGGCGGTGCGCTCGTCCATGGCCCGGTATCCGGAGGGGACGCCGTCGAGGCCGACCGTCAGGTCGAAGACCGGCGACGGGTCGATCGCGCCGGACAGGACGTCCGGAAGGAGCTCGGGGATGTACGCGCGCACGGGGGCGACGCCGCCGCGCAGCGCGATGTTGCGGTCGAACATGACCGAGAGGTCGAGGCCGGTGCCGCTGCCGTGCGGAACGCCGACGTAGCCGATGGAGCCGCCGTCGCGGGCGATCGCGACGGCCGTGCGCATGGACTGCTCGGTGCCGACGGCCTCGATGACGCCGTGCGCGCCCTGGCCGCCGGTGAGCTCGCGGACGGCGGCCTCGGCGGCCTCGCCGCGCTCGGCGACGACGTCGGTGGCGCCGAAGGCGCGGGCGATGTCGGTCCGGGCGGTGTGGCGGCCCAGCGCGATGATCCGCTCGGCGCCGAGGCGCTTGGCGGCGAGGACGCCGCAGAGGCCGACGGCTCCGTCGCCGACGACGGCGACGGTCGAGCCGGGCTTCACGCCCGCGCCGAGCGCCGCGTGGTGGCCGGTGCCGAGGACGTCGGAGAGGGCGAGCAGCGCGGTGAGCAGGCGGTCGTCACCGGCCGCCTCGGCGGGCAGCTTGACGAGGGTGCCGTCGGCGAAGGGGACCCGGACGGCCTCGCCCTGGCCGCCGTCGGAGCCGACGGAGCCCCAGAAGCCGCCACGGGGGCAGGAGGTCTGGAGACCCTCGGCGCAGTACGCGCAGCTGCCGTCGGACCAGACGAAGGGGGCGACGACGAGGTCTCCGGCGGCGAAGCCGGTGACGTCGGAGCCGGCGGCCTCGACGATGCCGAGGAACTCGTGGCCGATGCGCTGGCCGGGCTGCCGGGCGGCCTCGCCGCGGTAGGCCCAGAGGTCGCTGCCGCAGATGCAGGCGCGCAGGACGCGCAGGACGACGTCCGTGGGTTCCTGGATCACCGGGTCGGGCACGTCCTCCACGCGCATGTCGAACGGGGCGTGGATGGTGGTGGCGCGCATGGGGGGCGGTCCTTGCTGTCAGACGGTTGTACGACGTTCACCGTACATCGCGTGGAGCGTGCCCGCGGTCAGGAGGTACTGCGCCGCGATGTACGTCAGCATGACCCAGAAGTCGGAGGACGGCAGCCGGGGCCAGTCGGCGATCCCGGTGGCGATGAGGGTGTCGGACAGCAGGAACAGCGCGCCGCCGGTCCCGGCCGTGCGCCCGAGGGCGCTGGAGCGGTAGGCCATCGCGGTGAGCAGCAGGGAGTATCCGGCGACGGGGATCCGCAGCGCGGCGGGGAGGTCGGGCCAGAGGAGGAGGACGGTGCCGGTGAGCGCGACGGCGTAGAGGGCCCCGAGCGCCGGAGACGTGGGCCGGCGGCCGAAGAGGACCAGATAGCAGACGTGGCCGGCGGCGAAGCAGCCCATGCCGGCGAGGAAGGCACCGTCGGCCTCGGAGAGCAGGAGGAGGTCGCCGGCCCAGCCGAGGAGGAGCGCGGCGGTCAGGAGCCCCGGGGCGCCGCGGCTGACGGCGTACGCGGCCAGCAGCGGCATCAGGAGCGGTTTGGCGAGCAGGTGGCCGGGCTCGGCGCCGGCGAGCAGGGAGACCAGGTCGACGGCGGAGACGAGCGCGAAGCAGGCGAGCAGGACGCGGGAGGAGGTCTTCACGCGGTGACCTCGGGGACGGCGGGGACGGCGGTGGTGACCCGCGGCGCGGGCTGCCAGCCGGGCCCGCGGAAGACCCGTCCGGCCCGCTCGCGCCAGCCGTGCGCGGCGCGCAGCTCGCGGGCGATGGCGGCGTACTCGTGGGTGGCGACGCGGAGCGGGTTGTACGTCTCGATGTTCTTGGTGAGTCCGTAGACGGGCCGCTCGGTCTCGCCCGCCCAGGAGCCGAAGACCCGGTCCCAGAGGATGAGGATGCCGCCGAAGTTCCGGTCCAGGTAGCCGCCCTGGGAGGCGTGGTGGACGCGGTGGTGCGAGGGGGTGTTGAGGACGTACTCGAAGGGGCGCGGCAGCCGGTCGATGCGCTCGGTGTGGATCCAGAACTGGTAGACGAGGTTGATTGAGGAGCAGAAGGCGACGGCGGCCGGATGGACTCCGAGCAGGATCATCGGCAGGTAGAACGGCCAGCTGGTGAAGCCGGTCCACGGCTGGCGCAGCGCGGTGCTGAGGTTGAACTTGCGGCTGCTGTGGTGGACGACGTGGCTGGCCCACAGGATCCGGACGACGTGGTGTCCGCGGTGCTGCCAGTAGTAGCAGAAGTCCTGCGCGAGCAGCATGAGCGGGACGGTCCACCAGAGGAGGGGGACGCGGAGCGGCGTCAGCTCGTGGACCGCGGCGTAGATCGCGACGACGGGGATCTTCCAGAGCGGGTCGACGACGAGGCTGCCAAGACCCATGCCCATGCTGGTGGCGGCGTCCTTGGCCCCGTACCCGGCGGCGTCCTCGTCGGGATGGATCCGGACGCTGATCATCTCCAGGACGGTGAGCAGGACGAACGCGGGGATGGACCAGAGCACGACATCGGGCAGGTGCGGCATGCCGACGACGGTAGAGGCGGAGGGGCGGACGCGACTAGACGTGATTACTTACAAGTAAGCGAGACGACTTGTCAGCAAGCTTTGGCACCTTCCGACAAGCCCGTACGCCCTACGATCACAGGGGGCGACGAGCGAGGGGGAGGAACTCCGTTGCAGGGTCTTGAAGTTGTACTGCTGCGCCTGGCGGGGACAGCGGTGGGGGCGATCGCGCGGTCCGCCGTCGCCCCGCGGAAGGGAGCCGGGCTCGTCCCCTCCCCGCTCCGCCCCGTCCCCCGGCCGGCGAAGCCCGACCGCCTGGCGAAGGTGCTGGGCGGACGGCTCGCGGAGCGGTACGGCGCCCTGCCCGAGCACGACCGGCTCGCCGCGATCGAAGGGGTGCGGGACGCCTTCGCAGCGGCGGGCCCGATCGACACGGACCGGCTGTTCGCCGCCGGCCTGGACCCCGCCCGGCTGCGCGACGCGCTGCGCTCCCCGGACCGGGGACTGTCCGGACGGACCCTCGAGCTCTACGACGACCTGCTCGGACTGTGCTGCGCCCACCTCGTCGAGCAGCTCACGGCCGAGCCGTCCTTCCCCGCGCGCGCCGCCGTGGAGCAGGTGCGCGCGGCCGACCGGACCCGCGATGCCGTGGAGTCCCTGATCGCCGAGCGGCCGCGCCCCGAGGCGGCGGCCCTCGCCTTCGAGGAGCGCTACGCGCGGTACGTGGCCCAGACGCACGGGCGTCTCGAACTGTTCGGCCTCACCCTCGGACGCTCGGCCCGGGAGTGGCCGCTCGACACCGCGTACATCACGCTCGCGGTGAGCGGCGGTCACGAGGCCGTCCACGGACTCTCCCGCACGGGACCGGCCACCGTGAGCACCGAGGTGGCGCTCACGACGACGGACCGGCTGCTCCTGCACGGCCCCGCCGGATCCGGCAAGAGCACGCTCGTCCAATGGCTGGCCCTCAACGCCGCCCGGCGCTCCTTCGAGGGGGACCTCGCCGACTGGAACCGCTGTGTGCCGTTCGTCCTGCGGCTGCGCGCCTTCACGTCGGCGGACGCCCTGCCCCTGCCCGAGGACTTCCTCAGGGCGACGGGCGTGCCCCTGAGCCCTCCGGCCGGCTGGGCGGAGGACCTGCTCACGCGCGGCCGGGCGCTCGTCCTCGTCGACGGCGTGGACGAGGTGCCGGTCCGGCTCCGACAGCGGACCGAGACCTGGCTGAGGGGCCTCGTGACGGCCTTCCCGCAGGCCAGGTACGTCGTGACGACCCGGCCCTCGGCCGTCCCCGAGTCCTGGCTCTCGCGGCAGGGCTTCGCCCCGCACACCCTGCTCCCGATGGACCGGAACGGGATCCGCGCCTTCGTCGCGCACTGGCACGAGGCCGCGCGCCTGGAGGCCCCGGAGGAGGACGCGGATCTCACCACCTACGAGAGCGCCCTCCGGCAGGCCGTCGGTACGCGCCGTGACCTCGGCCGGCTCGCCACCAACCCGCTGATGTGCGCCCTGCTGTGCGCGCTGAACCGCGACCGCCGGATGCAGCTTCCGCGAGCGCGCAAGGAGTTGTACGACGCCGCGCTCGACATGCTGCTCGTGCGGCGCGACACGGAGCGGGAGATCTGCGGGGTCGAGGGTGTCGGTCTGACCCGGGAGGAGCAGACGGCCCTGCTCCAGCGGCTGGCGTACTGGCTCATCCGCAACGGGCAGGTGGAGGCCGACCGCGACGAGGCCGAGGAGATGGTCGGGGAGTGGCTGGCCGCGATGCCACAGGTCCGGGGGACGCGGGAACAGGTCTTCGCCCATCTGCTGATCCGCAGCGGTCTGCTGCGGGAACCGGCGCCGGGCTCGGTGGGGTTCGTGCACCGCACCTTCCAGGACTACCTGGGCGCCAAGGCGGCGGTGGAGGCGCGCGACTTCGGGGTCCTCGTCAAGAACGCCCACGACGACACCTGGGACGACGTGGTGCAGATGGCCGTCGGCCACGCCCGCCTTGAGGAGCGCGGCCGCCTCCTCAAGCAGCTGCTCCGCCGCGCGGAGCGCGCCCCCCGGCTGCGCGGGCGCCTGGTGCTGCTCGCGGCGGCCTGCCTGGAGCACGCGCCGGAACTGGAGCCGGGGGTGCGGGCGGAGGTGGAGCGCCGGGCACGCGAACTGATCCCGCCGCGCTCCGTGAAGGACGCGGAGGACCTGGCGAAGGCGGGCGAGCTCGTCCTGGAGCTGCTGCCCGGCCCGGAGGACCTGGACGCCGACGGCGCGGCGGCGGTGGTCCGCACGGCGGCGCTGGTGACGGGGGACGCGGCGTTCGAGGTGGTGGCGCGCTTCCGGGGGGACGAGCGGTCAGTCGTGAACATCGAGGTGTCCGAGGCCTGGGGTGCGTTCGAGACCGAGCGCTACGCACGGGAAGTCCTGGCGGCAAGCACGTGGGGCGTGGTCTCCCTCAACGTACAGTCCCGGGAGCAGCTCACATCCCTGCGTCTCCTGCCGAGCACGCGGGGTGTTCGCCTCGCAAACCTCGACGTCGATCTGTCCGCCCTGCACGTACTCGACGACCTGCGGCGCGTCTTCGTCTACGAGAACGCCTCACTCACCGATCTCTCCCCGCTGCGGCGCTTCTCCTCGCTCACGTCGGTCGGGCTCAGCCGATGCTGGATGCTGAAGGATCTCTCCCCGCTCGCCCGCCCGGGCCTGGAGACGCTCTCTCTGTACGATCTGCACCCCGAGCTGTCCATCGAGCCGCTGCGCGACATGCCGGACCTCTCGTCCTTCACTCTGGCGCTGCCGCTGCTGGCGGAACGGCTGGACGACCTTCCCCTCAACCCCAGCCTGAGGCACCTCGGCCTCTGGCCGCAGGCGCGCTACCTCGACCTGAGCGGCATCGAGCGCTGGCCGCTGCTCGACAGCCTCGTCCTGCAGGGCCGAACACAGACCGACCAGCTCCTCGCCCTGCGCACTCCCCCGAAACTCACCACTCTGCAACTCATCGAGATCGCCGTCCCCGACTTCGCGTCGTTTGCCGGCCTGGGCGAGTTGCACGACCTGTATCTGTCCCGGTGTGACATCCCCGATCTCGCACCCCTGCGCGACCATCCCTCGATCGGTCATGTCCGACTCTGGCAGTGCACCCGGCAGGGCGGGAGACCGATCGACCTCACGCCACTCGCGGACCGGACGGGGCTCACCCTCACAGCGAACTCGGATGCCGATCTCCTCGGCACGGAGCTGTTTCCGCCCGACCGCCTCCGGCTCGTCTAGACCCCCGCCGCCCCCAGCAGCGAGCCCGCGCCGTACGTCACCGCCATCGCCAGGGCGCCGCCCGCCGCGTTCCGGAGGATCGCCGGGCCCGCCGGGGCGCTGCCGAGGCGGGCGCTCCACCAGCCGGTGAGGGTGAGGGCGGCGAGGACGGAGAGGACCGTGACCCAGAGACGGGCTGAGGCGGGTGGGAGGACGATCGCGAGCAGCGGGAGCAGGGCGCCGACGGTGAAGGCGAGGAAGCTGGCGCCGGCCGCGTGCCAGGGGTTGGTGAGGGCGTCGGGGTCGATGCCCAGCTCGACGCGGGCGTGGGCGCGCAGAGCGTCGCGGGCGGTGAGCTGTTCGGCCGCCTCGCGGGCCACCTCCCGGGAGAGGCCGCGGGCGGCGAGCAGGTCGGTCAGTTCGGCCAGCTCCGCCTCCGGGTCCTCGCGCAGCTCGCGCTTCTCCTGGGCCAGCGCGGCCTTCTCCGAGTCGCGCTGGGTGGAGACCGAGACGTACTCCCCCGCCGCCATCGACATCGAGCCCGCGAGGAGTCCGGCCAGGCCCGCCGTGAGCAGGGCGTCCCGGGACTCGGTGGCGCCGGCGACGCCGACGACGAGGCCGGCGGTGGAGACGACGCCGTCGTTGGCTCCGAGCACGGCGGCCCGGAGCCAGTTGAGACGGGTGCCGAGGCCGCCGCCGTGGGCCTCGTCGTGTGCGGGGGCTTCAGTCACTCCAGGAGGGTCGCACCCGCCGCGTCACCACACGCGGACCGACCCGCCCGGGGCGAAGGCGGGACTGGTGGCGCCCTCGGGGACCTCCTTCAGGGGCTGGGCGATCTCCTCGACGGTCGGGCCGTGGACGGCGGCGAGCCGGTCGAGGAGGGCGAGGTCGAAGCCGTAGACGCGGGCGGCGTTCCCGCCGACCATGGCGGCGACCTCCTCCCGGGGCAGTCCCGCGTAGGCGATGCGGAGGCCTTCGCGGGAGTACGGGGTGGTGCCCTCGTCGTGCGGGTAGTCGCTGCCCCACATGATCTTGTCGAGGCCGATCCGGTCGCGCAGCGGCACCTCGTGGGGGCGCATGAAGCTGGCGCCGACGAAGCAGTTGTCCCGCCAGACCTCCTTCGGGCCCCTGCCCATCGATTCGGCGAGCCCGGCGCCGAACTTGGACTCGGCGGTGGCGGCCCGCGTCGCGGCCGACACCAGGCGCCGGTGGTAGTACTCCAGCATGTCGAGCACGCCCGGGATCCAGCCCGAGCCCTGCTCGGTCAGGACCAGCTTGAGCCCCGGGTGGCGCCGGAAGGCCCCGCCGAAGACCAGGTGCCACAGGGCCCGGTGGGAGAACCAGGTGGTCTCCACCATGAAGACCGCCCGGGCGGCCGGTTCGTCGCCGAGGGGCGGCGAGGCGGAGCCGCCGTGGTGGTTGACCGGCACGTCGAGCTCGGCGCAGACGGCCCAGATCGGGTCGTACGCCTCGGAGTACAGCTCGGGGACGGGCGAGCCCGGCGGGACGCCGGGCAGCAGGATGCCGCCGGTCAGTCCGGCCTCGCGGGCGCGGCGGATCTCCGCGACCGCCGCGTCCACGTCGTTCAGCAGGATCTGGGCGACGCCCGCCCTGCGTCCCGGGGCGTCCGCGCAGAAGTCGGCCAGCCAGCGGTTGTGCGCCTGGAGCCCGGCCCAGCGCAGCTCGTACTCGGCGCGGGTGGGCGGCTGGGCCATCAGGGAGGCCTTGGGGAAGAAGGGCGGGATGGTGTTGGGGAAGACGACCTCGGCGACGATGCCGTCCGCCTCCAGCTCGCGCAGCCTGCGCCGCGAGTTCCAGTTGCGGTCGGCGGTGTCGGCGAGGAGGTCCTCGTAGGGGTTGACGTAGCCGGCCGCCCAGGCGTCGAAGGCGTCGTGGTGCCTCTTCTCCAGGTAGGGCCGGTAGTCGAGGAGGTCGGCGCCGGCGTGGCAGTCGGCGGAGACGACGGTGTAGCGGTCGGTCACGGGTTCACCCCCAGGACGGGGAACTCGTGGTCGGTGAGCCAGTGCCGGCCGACTTCCCTCGAGCGGGCCCAGGAGGCCTCGACGGCGGCCTGGTCGGCGGGCTGGCCCAGGTCGGCGGGGGCGGGGCCGATCCGGCGGGCGATCGGCTCCAGCGCGGGGACGTCGAATCCGAAGACCTCGGCGGCGGCGAGGCCCAGCATCCGCCGGGTCTCCCCGACGGGGATGTCGTGGAAGGTCCTCCGCAGCCAGGCGCGCGTGTCGGGCCAGGTGCCCTCCGGGTGCGGGAAGTCCGAGCCCCACAGGATGTTGTCGACGCCGATCTCGTACCGCTGCGCGAGCTCGCGCCGCTTGGTGTTGGTGGCGCAGACGAAGACCTGCCGGTCCAGGTATGCGCTCGGCGGGCGCTTCAGCTCGGCGAACGGGGACAGCTTCTTCCCACCGTGCGCGCCGAGGTAGAGGCGGTCCATGAACCAGAGCAGGTTCGGCAGCCACCAGCAGCCGGACTCGGCGACCCCGAACCGCAGGCCGGGGTGGCGCTCGAAGACGCCCGACCAGAGGAGGAACCACAGCGGCCTGGCGGGCCACCAGGTGACCTCGGAGACGTAGATCCCGAGGTGGTCGCCGTACTCCTCGCGGGGCGCGGCCCCGGAGTGGGTGACGACCGGCATGCCGGTCTCGGCGGCCGCCGCCCACACCGGGTCGTAACGCCGGTCGTGGTAGGGGGCCTTGTCCACCCACATGGAGGGGATCATGAGCGCGCCGAGCCCGGACTCCTTGGCCCGGTGGACCTCGGCGACGACCTCGCGGACGTCGGCGGTGACGGGCAGCAGGGCGACCCCGCGGTGGCGGTGCGGGTTCGCGGAGACGAACTCGGCGAGCCAGCGGTTGTGCGCCTTCGCGCCCGCCATGCCGAGCTGCGGGTCCTGGTCCCCGGAGAGGCCGAGGCCGACGCCGAAGGGGGCGGCGGTCCGGCTGTCGACGGCGTCCGCGTCGGGGAAGACGACCTCGCCGGCCACCCCGTCGCCGTCGAGCTCCTTGATGCGCTGCGCGGGGTCCCAGCCGCCGCGCAGGCCCTCCTCGTTGTCGCTGAACCACCGGTCGGCGAAGGCCTCGTTGCGCACCCCGAGCCGGGTCATGGCCTCCCGGCGGGCCTCGCGTCCCGCCAGGAAGTCGTCGAAGTCCCGGTGGAAGCGGGGGTCGAGATAGGGCCGGTACTCCTCGGTGGGAAGCCCGGCGTGGCAGTCGGAGGAGACGATCAGGTACGGGTCCTCATAGCTCATGGTCACGCCCCTCAGTCGAGGATGAAGCTCTCCAGGTAGGACGGGTTGGCCCGGTCGAGCATCGACCGCGAGCGCGCCGTGATCTGGCGGTCGCTGTGGTCGCTCGCCGGCAGCATCCAGAAGCGGTCGGCGCGGATGCCGTCGACGACGTGCTCGGCGACCTCCTCCACCGGTGTGAAGGCCACCTCGTGGCCCGCCTCCTTCATCGCGGCCTCGTACTGGTCGAGGCTGCGGTACGGGGTCCTGCGCGGCCGCCGCTTGGCGTACCGCTCGGGGCGGTTGCGGTGCGACTCCCACAGGCCGGTGCGCAGCATGTGCGGGCCCGGGAAGAGGACGGAGGCGCCCACGGACGCGCGCTCGGCCCTCAGGTGCGCGTACAGGGACTCGGTCATGGTGACGACGGCGGCCTTGGTGACCGCGTACACGGAGGCGGTGGGCAGCGGGGCGATGCCGCCGTCGCCGGAGGAGGTGTTCACGACGTGGCCGGGCTCGCCGCCCGCGAGCATGCGCGGGACGAAGGCCTGGATGCCGTGGAAGACGCCCCACACGTTGACGGAGAAGGCCCACTTCCAGTCGTTGGGCTCGTGCTCCCACATGCGGCCCTCGGCGCCGGAGCCGACGCCCGCGTTGTTGCAGAGGACGTGGACGGCGCCGAAGGCGTCGAAGGCGGCGTCCGCGAACGCCTTCACCTGGTCCGGGTCGGAGACGTCGACCGTCCGGGCGAGGACCCGCGCCCCGCCCGCCGCCAGTTCCTCGGCCGCCTCCTCCAGGGCGGCCCGCTCGACGTCGCCGAGGACGACGGCGAGGCCCTCGGCGGCGAAGCGGCGGGCCATCGCGCGGCCGATGCCGCTCGCCGCGCCCGTGACGACGGCGACCTGCCCCTGGCGCAGCTCCATCAGACACTTCCTTCCGGGGGGCCGTCGAGGATCTGGAGCGGGTCGTCGTACCGCTGGTGGACGAAGGGCAGCAGGTCCCGGGCGGAGACGCGCTCGGCGACCGTGCCCTTCTGGTCGGTGGTCTTCTCGCCGATCGTGATCTCGACGAGCCGGCGCACGGGGAGGTCGGCGACCGGGTCGTACATGGACTCGCGCAGGACCACGTCGCCGGTGATCCGCTCCAGCTTCCGCACCTTCTCGTTGCGGACGCAGTGGACGAGGACGGGGTCGGCGTCGAAGCCGGTGCCGTCGACGCCCGGGAGGAACTTGAAGTAGAAGTCGGTCTTCTCGACGGGCTCCGGCAGCGGGAGCGGTCCGGAGACCGCGCCGCGCACCTCGACGAAGGCGATGCCGTGCCGGGCGAGGGCGGCGCGGACGACGAGCCCCTCGCGCTCGACCGTGACCTCGCCGAGCTTCTTCGGCTCGCCGAAGACCTCGCGCCCGCCGATCAGGGCCCGCTCGTGGGTCATCGGCATGACCAGCGGGTACCAGCCCTCGCGGTCGCCGTGGGCGGCGGCCACGGCCACCGAGCCGGCGCCGAGCGGATAGCCCGGCAGGTCGACCTTGCTGATGTTGGCGCGCACCAGGGGGCGCGCGGTGGGCTTCAGCGGGGGCGGCAGGACCGCCGCCACGACGTCCGGGTCGGTCTCCCAGACGGCGACCACACCGGTGGACCAGATGTCGGGGAGCTTGGCGGACCGCTCGCGGGCCGCCGCCGCCTCCGCGTCACCGCGTGCCCCGTACCGTACTCGTGCCATGACGTACCACCCTTCGGGATCGTCGGCCTGTAACACAGTTACACCGCCGCCCTCGAAGGGTAAAGAGGTGTGCACGCAGAGGAGTTGGGGGAACGATGGCACGCTCCGCGCTGACCCGCGACGAGGTCCTGGACACCGCGGCCGCCCTGGTGAGGGAGCACGGCCCGGACGCGCTCACGATGCGCCGGCTCGCCGCCGAGCTCGGCACCGCGGTCACCTCGATCTACTGGCACGTCGGCAACCGCGAGTCGCTCCTCGACGCCCTGGTCGCCCGCACGGTCGCCGACCTGGGCACGATCCGGCCCCGGGGCGCGACCCCCGCCGAGCGGATGGTGTCGGTGGCCCGGGCGCTGCGGCGGGCGCTGCGCGAGCGCCCGCACCTGGTGGCGATGGTCCACGAACGGGGGCTGACGGAGCGCATGTTCCTGCCGGCGCAGCGCGCCCTGGTGCGCGAGGCGCACGCGGCGGGACTGCGGGGGGCGCGGGCCGCGCGGGCCGTCCGCGCCGTCCAGTTCCAGGTGGTCGGCTACGTCCTGGTGGAGCGCAACCGGGAGCGGGCGCCCGCCCAGTCCCCGGCCGAGGAGGAGCTGTGGCGGGGCGAGGAGGCCGAGGCGGACGGGCCCCTCGCGCGCGCCCTGGCCGCGCCGGTCGACACCGAGCGGCTCTTCGCCGACTCCGTACGGGCCCTGGTGGAGGGTCTGCTCGCGGAGCCGGCCGGACCCGGCCGCGAGGACGCCGGAAAGGGAGCCGGAGGGGACACCGGGGACGGGGGTGTCGGTCGCGGGCCGTATTCTCAGTGACCGTGCTTGACGACCGTACGACAGCAGCGATGTGGCCGGCCGCCTACCCGCAGGGGTACGCGGTCGTCGACGTGGAGACCACCGGACTCGCGCGGGACGACCGCATAGTGTCGGCCGCCGTCTACCGGCTGGACGCCCAGGGGAACGTCGAGGACCACTGGTACACGCTCGTCAACCCCGAGCGTGACCCCGGCCCGGTCTGGATCCACGGGCTGACGAGCGACGTCCTGGAGGGCGCTCCGCTCTTCCCGGAGATCGCGGCGGAGTTCGCGGCGCGGCTGGACGGCCGGGTGCTCGTCGCGCACAACGCCATGTTCGACTGGCAGATGATCGCCCGGGAGTACGCGCGGGCGGAGTCGGCGGCGCCGGTGCGCCAGCGGCTGTGCACCATCGCGCTGGCGAAGGAGCTGTCGCTGCCGCTGCCCAACCACAAGCTGGAGTCGCTCGCCGCGCACTTCGGCGTCGTGCAGCAGCGCGCGCACCACGCGCTGGACGACGCCCGGGTGCTCGCCGAGGCGTTCCGGCCGAGCCTGCACGCGGCGGCCGAGCGGAACGTCCGGCTGCCGCTCCTGGAGTGCCGCCCGCTGACGGAGTGGGCCTCGGGCCCCCCGCGGCCGCGGATCGGCGCGCAGTCCTCCTACCGGGCGGGCAGCTGGCGGCCCTCCCGGAAGCGTCCGCCGTGCCCGTACCCCAACCCCGGACGGTACGAGTCGGACAAACCGCTCAAGCAGGGCATGCGGGTGGCCTTCTCCGGCGACACCTCCGTCGACCGCGAGCTCCTGGAGGACCGTACGGTCGAGGCCGGACTGCACGTCGCCGGCAGCGTCTCCCGGCTGACCAGCCTGCTCGTCACCAACGACCCGGACTCCGCCACCTCCAAGACGCTCAAGGCGAGGTCCTTCGGCACCCCGGTCGTCGACGAGGCCGCCTACACCCAGCTGCTGCGGGACGTGAGCCCGGCAGACGGGTGACGCCCCCGGCCCTGCGGGCGTGCCGAGCTGCGCGCGCCCGCCGGGCGCTCCACCCTGTGGCGCATGGCACGTTGTGAGGTCTGCGGAAACGATTACGGCATGTCCTTCGAGGTGCACGCGCAGGGCGCGGTGCACGTCTTCGACTGCTTCGCGTGCGCCATCCACCGCATGGCGCCCCTGTGCGAGCACTGCCGCGTCCAGATCATCGGACAGGGCGTCGAGGTCGACGGCAGCTGGTACTGCGGGGGCCACTGCGCCCGCGCCGAGGGGAAGGCGGGCATCGTCGACAGGGTGTGAGGAAACGTTCCAGAACGGGTGCCCCGCGTCACCCGGAACCCCCGTGCGTACACCCCTCGGCCCGAAAGGTACGGTCATGGGGTGTACCGCTTCCTGTTGTCCCGGCAGTGGGTGATCCTCACCCTCATCGCCCTCGTCCTCATCCCCACGATGATCGAGCTGGGCTTCTGGCAGTTCCATCGCCACGAGAACCGGGTCGCCCAGAACACCCTGATCGCGGACAACCTCAAGGCGAAGCCGGTCCCGGTCGAGCGGCTCACCTCCCCCGGCCACACCGTCCCGCGCGGCGACTACTGGCGGCCCGTCACCGCGACCGGCACCTTCGACACCGCGCACGAGGTGGTCGTCCGCCGCCGCACCTCCTCCGACGACCGGGTGGGCGTGCACGTCCTGACCCCGCTCGTCCTGCGCGACGGCAGGATCGTCCTGGTCAACCGGGGCTGGGTGCCGGCCGCCGCCGACCAGCACTCCTACCCGCCGGTGCCGCCCGCCCCCAAGGGCGAGGTCACCGTCAGCGGCCGCCTCAAGGCGGACGAGACGACCGGCGCCAGCGGCATCAAGGACCTCAAGGGCCTGCCGGACCGCCAGGTCATGCTCATCAGCAGCCGGCAGCAGGGCGAGCTCATCGGCCGCGAGGTGCTCGGCGGCTACCTGGAGCTGACCGCGCCCGAACCCGCCGGCGACACCCCCGAGCCGATCGCCGAGCCGGACCACGACTCGATCGGCCCCCACATGGCGTACGCCGTGCAGTGGTGGCTCTTCGTCGCGGGCGTGCCCGTCGGCTGGGTGATCCTGGTGCGCCGGGAGAAGCGCGACCGGGAGGCCGCGGCCGCCTCCGACGTCCCCGGATCGCCGGAACCGGACCCGGCCGCGGCGCAGGTGGCCCCGTCCCGCTGATTGACCACCGCCGCTTCCGGGAACAGCCCAGAGCGTGACACAACGTATCGACGACTACGCCCTCATCGGCGACCTCCAGACCGCCGCGCTCGTCGGCCGCGACGGATCGGTCGACTGGCTGTGTCTGCCCCGCTTCGACTCCGCCGCCTGCTTCGCCGCCGTCCTCGGCGACGAGGACAACGGCCACTGGACGATCGCGCCCAAGGGCGCCACGACCTGCGCCTCCCGCCGCTACGCCGGGGACTCCCTCGTCCTGGAGACGTACTGGGAGACCCGCACCGGCACGGTCAAGGTCGTCGACTTCATGCCGCAGCGGGACAGCGCGCCCGACCTCATGCGGATCGTGGAGGGGATCAGCGGCACCGTCGAGATGACCTCCGTGCTGCGGCTCCGCTTCGACTACGGCTCGATCGTGCCCTGGGTGCGCAGGGCCGACGGCCACCGGGTCGCGGTCGCCGGACCCGACTCCGTCTGGCTGCGCAGCGAGCCCGAGGTGAAGACCTGGGGCCAGCAGTTCTCCACCCAGTCCGCCTTCACCGTCACCCCCGGCGAGAAGGTGGCCTTCGTGCTGACCTGGCACCCCTCGCACGAGCCGCGCCCCGACCTGGTCGACCCCCACGAGGCCCTGGAGGGGTGCCTCGCGGACTGGCGGGAGTGGTCGGCCCGCTGCACCTACCGGGGCCCCTACCGGGAGACGGTGCTGCGCTCCCTGATCACCCTCAAGGCGCTCACCTACGCCCCCACCGGCGGGATCATGGCCGCCCCCACCACCTCCCTGCCGGAGGAGATCGGCGGCGTGCGGAACTGGGACTACCGCGCCTGCTGGCTGCGGGACTCCTCCCTCACCCTCGGCGCGCTGCTCGCCGCCGGATACGAGGACGAGGCCGCCGCCTGGCGGGACTGGCTGCTGCGCTCGGTCGCCGGAGACCCCGCCGACCTCCAGATCATGTACGGACCGGCCGGGGAGCGCCGGCTGCCCGAGACGAACCTGCCCTGGCTGCGCGGCTACGCGGACTCCGCGCCGGTCCGGACCGGGAACGCCGCGGTGGACCAGTTCCAGCTCGACGTGTACGGCGAGGTCATGGACTCCCTGCACCGGGCGCGCGAGGCCGGGATCCCCTCGGAGCGGCACGCCTGGAACCTCCAGCTGAGCCTGCTCGGCTTCCTGGAGTCCACCTGGCGGGAGCCCGACGAGGGACTCTGGGAGGTCCGCGGCCCGCGCCGCCACTTCACCCACTCGAAGGTGATGGCCTGGGTCGCCGCGGACCGCGCGGTCCGCACCCTGGAGGCCGACCCCTCGCTCCCGGGGGACGCGGCCCGCTGGCGGACGATGCGGGACGAGATCCACGCCCAGGTGTGCGCGCGGGCGTACGACCCCGTGCGCAACACCTTCACCCAGGCGTACGGCTCGACCGGGCTGGACGCCGCCACCCTCCTCATCCCGCAGGTCGGCTTCCTGCCGCCGGACGACCCCCGGGTGGTGGGGACCGTGGACGCCGTGCGGGACGAGCTGATGCACGGCGGCTTCCTGCGCCGTTACAGCCCCGACTCCACCTCCCTGGACGGGCTGCCGGGGCAGGAGGGGACCTTCCTGGTGTGCTCGTTCTGGCTGGCGGACGCACTGCGGCTGACCGGCCGCGTCGAGGAGGCCCGGGAGCTCTTCGAGCGGCTCGTCGCCCTCACCAACGACGTGGGGCTCCTGGCCGAGGAGTACGACCCGGTGGCAGGCCGTCAGCTGGGGAACTTCCCGCAGGCGTTCAGCCACATCGGACTCGTGGGGACCGCCATCGCGCTCGACGCCGGGGAGACGGCAGGATAGGTCCCATGGATCTGGGACTGAAGGACCGTGTGTACGTGGTGACCGGTGCGACGCGGGGGCTCGGCCGTGCCTCGGCCGAGGCGCTGCTCGCGGAGGGCGCGAAGGTGCTGGTCACCGGGCGCGAGGAGAAGACGGTCGCCGAGGCGGTGGCCGAGCTCGGCGAGGGCGCGGCGGGCATCGCCGCCGACAACACCGACCCGGGCACCCCCGCCCGGGTGATCGCCGAGGCGCGCGCCCGCTTCGGCGGCTTCGACGGCATCCTCATCAGCGTCGGCGGCCCGGCGCCCGGCTTCGCGGCGGACAACACCGACGAGGAGTGGGCGGCCGCCTTCGACACCGTCTTCCTGGGGGCGGTGCGGCTGGCCCGGGCGGCCTCCGAGACGCTCGGCGAGGGCGGGGTCATCGGCTTCGTCCTGTCCGGTTCGGTCCACGAGCCGATCCCGGGCCTGACCATCTCCAACGGGCTGCGCCCCGGCCTCGCCGGCTTCGCCAAGTCGCTCGCCAACGACCTGGGCCCGCGCGGGATCCGGGTCGTCGGCCTGCTGCCGAACCGGATCGACACCGACCGGGTCCGCTCCCTGGACGCGCTCTCCGGCGACGCGGACGCGGCCCGCGCGGCGAACGAGCTGACGATCCCGCTGCGCCGCTACGGCACCCCGGCGGAGTTCGGGACCACGGCGGCCTTCGTGCTCTCCCCGGCCGCCTCCTACCTGACGGGCCTGATGCTGCCGGTGGACGGCGGGGCGCGCGCCGAGTTCTGAAGCCGGGGCTGTCGCCCGGGGCACGCTCCGACTTCTCAGGGTCGGGGCGCGCCCTCAGCGACGGTGCTCAGGCGACCCGGCGGGCGCGGTGCTTGACCGCGCGCAGCCGCGCCTCGGTCGGCAGGGCGGACAGCCCCGTCGCCGTACGGGCGTGGGCGAGGGCCTCGGTGCTGAGGGCGGTGAGGGCGTCGCCCGGCGCGGCGTGCGGCTCCAGGAGGAGCGCGACCCGGGTGCGGGGGGCTCCGCGGCGGCCGGTGAGCGAGACCTTGGCCCGGGCCACGCCGTCCTGCGCGGCGGCGTCCGCCTCCAGGACGTCCTCCAGGGCGCGGCCGCGCAGGACCGCCTCCTCGCCGTCGCCGGTGTCGACGAGGACCTCGGCGAGCCGGGCCCGCCGGAACTGGGCGACCAGCCACCACAGGGCGAGCAGGACGACGATCCCGAGGACGGCGATGACCACCGGCCACCACCAGCCCTCGTTCCGCCAGCGCTGGCGCTGGGCGGTGGTGAGCAGGACGTCGGAGGGGCCCGACCAGGGCCACCAGGACGGTACGGGCAGGTCGGTGGCGGCCGCGAGGACGGCGCCGCCGCCGACCACGAGGATCAGCCCGGCGAGCCCGAGCAGGACGCGGTTGACGCGCCGGAGGACGACGGTCACGGGCGGTTCCCTCTCCGGTTCCTCACGAGGCCTTCCCTTCCTTCCGGGGCGGCCGGGCCACCCGTACGGTCAGCGCGAGCGGATGGGCAAGGCCCAGTTCGTCGACGCCGCGGGCCGTCACCGCCTCCACGTCGGCACGGACCTCGTCGAGCGCCCGGAAGTGGGACACGGCCCGGACGGCGACCTTGGCGCGGCCGACGCGCACCCGGACCGACCGCACGCCGGAGACCTCCATGACGCGGTCCCTGAGGGTGAGGGCGGCGGCTTCCCGGTCGAGTCCGGCCCGTACGTCGGTGTGCTCGCGGCGCATCGGCAGGATGCCCCGCAGCCCCGGGGTGAGGGCCAGGACGATCAGCCAGAGGCCGAGCGCGACGGCGACGGCCGCTCCGGCGACGACCGCCGTGTCGTCGAGCGGCCGGGTCGCGAGGGCGTGGGCGAGCCGGGTCCGCCAGGACATCGCCGGGCGGTCGGCGCGGACGGCCGCCACGTCGTAGAGGAGCAGTCCGGCGCCGCCGAGGACCACGGCCGCGAGCAGGGCGGCCGGGACGCGGCGGACGGCCCAGAAGCGGCGGACGCGCGCCGTGCCTCCGCCGTCCGCGGCGCGGGCGGGTGCCTGCGTCCCGGGGGCGCCGCCGGGGGTCGTGGTGCTCATGCGAGGCGCCCCCTCGGGGTGGTGTGGCGGGTGTGCGCGGAGTGGAGGTGCTCGACCTGGACGCTCACCTCGTGGACCTCCAGCCCGACGAGCTGCTCCACACGGGCGCGCACCCGGCTCCGGACGGCGCCGCACCGGCGGCCGACGTCGGAGGGGTAGTCGAGGTCGAGGCTCACCGAGACGCGGGCGATCTCCCGGTGGACCACGACCGAGGCATGGGGCCTCGATCCTCCTTCGGGGACCGCGTCGAGCGCCTCCCGGGCCGCCTGGGCGGCGATCTTCGCGACGACCCGGTCGGCGACGGTGGTCGCCCCCCGGTCCCGCGCTCCGTCCCGCACCGGGCCCTCTGCCGGTTCCGTCACCACCCCGCGTCACCGCCGCCGTTCGCCGCGTTCGCGTCCCCGGAACAGATCCCCGGCCTCCAGGTCCCCGTCGAGGAACCGGCCGGCCACGAAGCCGACCGCCCCGAGGGCCGCGACCAGCAGAAACGCTCCGAAGCCGCCGAAGTATCCGGCGAATGCGAGTGCCATGCCGGCCACCAGGCCGACCGCCGCCATGCTCATACCGAGCCCCTTTCCTGGCCCCCGTCGCCGGGGTTCCGACGACTACTGGAGCCGGGGCTCCGGCTCCTCGTCCTCTTCCTCGGGCAGCTTCACGTCGCTGACCGCGATGTTGACCTCGACGACCTCGAGGCCGGTCATCCGCTCCACGGCGGCGATGACGTTCTCGCGCACGTCGCCGGTGACGTCGGCGATGGAGACGCCGTAGTCCACGACGATCTCCAGGTCCAGGGCCGTCTGCACCTCGCCGACCTCGGCCTTGACTCCGCGGGTGGCGTTCGACTTGGCGCCGCCTCCGCCGGGGACACGGTCGCGGACGGCGCCGAAGGTGCGGGAGAGACCGCTGCCCATGGCGTGGACGCCGACGACGTCACGCGCGGCGAGACCCGCGATCTTCTCCACGACGCCGTCGGCGATCGTGGTCCGGCCCCGGGAGGCCGGTGCTCCGCCGCCCCGCTTGGTCACCGAGGTGCGGCGCGGTTCCTCCGCCACGAGGTCCCCGGACTGAGTGGTGTCCGTCATGAGTTCAGACCCTTCTGGGATATTTCAGGGTTCTTCGCCCACATTAAGGGCGCTTGCCCGAATCCGCCCCGGGGATGCGGCAGGCTGGGGGAATGACGACGGCTGAGGGTTGGACGGCGGCGGTCCGGGACCGCCTGGCACCGGGCAGGCTGCTGCCGCTCGGGACGGCCGGGGACGGCGCGTGGATCACGGAGCGCGCGGCCCGGGGCGTACTCGCCCCGGCCGCCGCGGCGGTACGGGGAGCGGTCCCGGGCACGCTGCGGATCGGCCCCGATCCGGCGGAGGCGGGCGACGGGCCCGGGGGCGCGGCTGACGATCCGGCGGAGGCGGGTGACGGCCCGGCGGACGCGGGGCCGTTTCCGGTCCCGGCGGGCGGGCTGGGTCCGGGGCCGCTGCGGATCACCGCGGACTTCGGTGCGGTGGCGGGCCGGCCGCTGCCGGAGCTGTCCGAGGAGCTGCGGGCGGCCCTGCTCGGGGCGGCGCGCGACGGCGTCGGGCTGCGCGTGACGGCGGTGGACCTGCGGGTGACGGAGCTGCTCGACGCGGAGCCTCCGGAGGCGGAGCCGGCCCCTCCCCCACCGGGGCGCCCGGCTCCGGCGACGGACGACCCGGTGGCCCTGGCGGTGCTGCGGGTCGCGGGCGTGGCCGGGGTGACGGACATCTGGGGGCCGCCGGTGCACCGGAGCCCGGGCCAGGTGCGGGTGGAGCTGGCCGTGACGGCCGGCCACCGGCCGCTGGACGTGGCACGCGCCGCCCGGAGCGCCGCGACCGCGGCCGCCGAAGGGGCGACCGCGGTCACGGTGCTGGTGTCGGAGCTGCGCTGAACCCGCCGGGTCAGTCGCCGAGGCCCGCCAGGTCGCGCAGGCGGCGGGCCTGGGCGGCGCGCTCGGCGGTGCGCTGCTCCTCGTAGGAGCGGCCGGAGACGCCCTGGAGCAGTGCCTTGGTCTCGGTGACCGCGTCGCGGGGCGCCGCGAGCAGGGCGGCGCCGAGGTCCCGTACCGCCGCGTCGAGCTCCTCGGCGGGCACGGCGAGGTTGGCGAGGCCGATGCGCTCGGCCTCCTCCGCGTGCACGAAGCGGCCGGTGGCGCAGATCTCCAGGGCGCGGGCGTAGCCCACCAGCGAGACGAGCGGGTGCGTCCCGGTCAGGTCCGGGACGAGGCCCAGGCTGGTCTCGCGCATGGCGAACTGCACGTCCTCGGCGACGACCCGCAGGTCGCAGGCGAGGGCGAGCTGGAAGCCCGCGCCGATGGCATGGCCCTGAACGGCCGCGATCGACACGAGATCGCTACGGCGCCACCAGGTGAACGCCTCCTGGTACTCGGCGATGGCCGCGTCGAGCTCCGCGTCGGAGCCGCGCGCGAGGTCGAGGAAGGACGGCTCGCCGTCGAAGCCCTCGGGCGTGAACGCCTGCCGGTCGAGTCCGGCGGAGAAGGACTTGCCCTCGCCGCGCAGCACGACGACCCGCACGCTGCCGGGCAACGACCGGCCGGCTTCCGTCAACGCCCGCCACAGAGCGGGAGACTGGGCGTTGCGCTTCGCCGGGTTGGTCAGGGTCACCGTGGCAACGGCGTCCTCGACGGTGAGCCGTACACCGTCCTTGTCGAATACGAGCTCAGAGTCGTCGAGCGTAGTCATGGGGCGCCTCCGGTTCCGGTGCAGCACTGCATCGAGATGCTAAGTGACTGCACAGTAACCACCTGGCCGGCCACAGGGCCGACCGGGTGTCCACCGGGAGGTCCCGGTGGACCGGTCGAGCCGCCCCGATGTCAGGCCGAGGCCGCCTTCTTGCCCCGGGTCGCTCCGCCGCGTCCGCGCAGCGTGACTCCGGACTCGCTCAGCATCCGGTGGACGAATCCGTAGGAGCGGCCGGTTTCCTCGGCCAGCGCCCGGATGCTCGCACCGGAGTCGTACTTCTTCTTCAGGTCTGCCGCGAGCTTGTCGCGCGCGGCGCCGGTCACCCGGCTGCCCTTCTTCAGAGTCTCGGCCACCCGTGCCTCCTCATGGGAAGTGCGCTCTGGACTTCTCATGATCACCCCTCCCGTCCGTCCTGGCCACCCATTCGACAAGGTCGGTGCCGCCGGGTTTGTCGACGAGTACGCCGTCAACACGAACGGAAGCCGATATTCCGCACGAAGGAGAACGTCTCTCCGGGCCGTGCGATACGGAAAGTCGCAGGTCAGCGGCGCAGGGGGAACACACGTGCGGCGCGGGTCTGCCGGAAGGATTCGGCAGAGCACCGCGCCGGGATGTACGAGAGACCCTCACTCAGATGAAGGATCACGCATGAGCCGAATGATCCAGCCCGGGATGATCGTCCGGGGGCATCGGAGCCCCGGGACGCCGACCCCGAGAGGTCAGGCCAGGGCCACCAGGTCCGCGTAGTCCGGGCCCCACAGGTCCTCGACGCCGTCCGGGAGCAGGATGATCCGCTCCGGGTCGAGCGCCTCGACGGCGCCCTCGTCGTGGGTGACGAGGACGACGGCGCCCTTGTACGTGCGCAGCGCGCCGAGGATCTCCTCGCGGCTGGCCGGGTCGAGGTTGTTCGTGGGCTCGTCGAGGAGCAGCACGTTCGCCGAGGAGACGACCAGGGTCGCGAGGGCGAGCCGGGTCTTCTCGCCGCCGGAGAGCACGCCCGCGGGCTTGTCGACGTCGTCGCCGGAGAAGAGGAAGGAGCCGAGCGTCTTGCGCACGTCCACCAGGTCGAGGTCGGGCGCGGCGGAGCGCATGTTCTCCAGGACGGTCCGCTCGGGGTCGAGCGTCTCGTGCTCCTGGGCGTAGTAGCCGAGCTTCAGACCGTGGCCCGGGGTGACCTCACCGGTGTCGGGCGTCTCGACGCCGCCGAGGAGGCGGAGCAGGGTCGTCTTGCCGGCGCCGTTGAGGCCGAGGATGACGACGCGGGAGCCCTTGTCGATCGCGAGGTCGACGTCGGTGAAGATCTCCAGCGAGCCGTAGGACTTGGAGAGCCCCTCGGCGGTCAGCGGGGTCCTGCCGCAGGGCGCCGGGTCCGGGAAGCGGAGCTTGGCGACCTTGTCGGAGACGCGCACCGCCTCCAGGCCGGAGAGCAGCCGCTCGGCGCGCTTGGCCATGTTCTGCGCGGCGACGGTCTTGGTGGCCTTGGCGCGCATCTTGTCGGCCTGCGAGTTCAGCGCGGCGGCCTTCTTCTCGGCGTTCTGGCGCTCGCGCTTGCGGCGCTTCTCGTCGGCCTCGCGCTGCTGCTGGTAGAGCTTCCAGCCCATGTTGTAGACGTCGATCGTGGAGCGGTTGGCGTCCAGGTAGAAGACCTTGTTGACCACGGTCTCCACGAGGTCGACGTCGTGGGAGATGACGATGAAGCCGCCCCGGTAGGTCTTCAGGTAGTCGCGGAGCCAGATGATGGAGTCGGCGTCGAGGTGGTTCGTGGGCTCGTCGAGGAGCAGGGTGTCGGCGTCCGAGAAGAGGATCCGGGCGAGCTCGACGCGGCGGCGCTGACCACCGGAGAGGGTGTGCAGCGGCTGGCCCATGACCCGGTCGGGCAGGCCCAGGGCGGCGGCGATGGTGGAGGCCTCGGCCTCGGCCGCGTAGCCGCCCTTGGTGAGGAACTCGGTCTCCTGGCGCTCGTACTGCCGCAGCGCCTTGTCGCGGGTGGCGCCGGCGCCGGTGGCGATGCGCTCCTCGTTCATCCGCATCTTCTTGATGAGGGTGTCGAGGCCGCGGGCGGACAGGATGCGGTCGCGGGCCAGGACGTCGAGGTCTCCGGTGCGCGGGTCCTGCGGGAGGTAGCCGACCTCGCCGGAGCGGGCGATGGTGCCGCCGGCGGGCTGGCCCTCGCCGGCGAGGCACTTGGTGAGGGTGGTCTTGCCCGCTCCGTTGCGGCCGACGAGGCCGATGCGGTCGCCCTTGGCGACGCGGAAGGAAGCGGACTCGATGAGGACACGGGCGCCGGCGCGCAGCTCGATGCCGGAAGCGGTGATCACGGACAGACTCCAGGGCGGTGGGAAACGGCGGAAGAGACGACTGGTGGCAGGCTTCGACGCCGCTAATGCACCCAGGGAAGAATGTCCCAGGGGATCAGGTCCCAGGGGAGAATGTCCATACGGCCATTCTAACGGGCGTCTGCAACTGGTTTTCGGCCACGCGGGCACGACGGCCGAACTCGGATCTTTGTCACATTCCTTCCAATGCTGGGCAAAAGGGGCGGATCACGGGAGATCGTCCGATACTCGGCGCAGGGCGGCGGCCACCGCCGTGGCAGCGACGAGGAGGGTGGTGGACCGTGCAGTTCGACGACGACGCCGACCTGGACACCTCGGAGGTCAAGGACGTCCGGGGCAGCCGCATCCCGGGCGGCAGGGCGACCGTCGGCGGCGGCATCATCGGCCTCATCGCGCTGGTCCTGGGCGTGCTCTTCGGGGTGGGTCCCGACCAGCTCGGACTCTCCTCGGGCGGGGACGCCCCGGTCGCGAGCTCCTCGTCCGCGGCCCAGGTGGGCCAGACCTGCAAGAAGGGCTCCGACGCCAACGCCCGCGAGGACTGCCGGATCGTCGCCGTCGTGAACAGCGTCCAGGACTTCTGGCGGCGCGAGTACGCCCGCCGGGGCGGCACCTACGGGAACGCCACGACCGTGCTCTTCACCGACCGGGTCAACACCGCGTGCGGCCCGGCGACCTCGGCGGTCGGGCCCTTCTACTGCCCCGGCGACCGGCAGGTCTACCTCGACCTGGGCTTCTTCGACGAGCTGCGGACCAAGTTCGGGTCGAACGGCGGCCCCTTCGCCCAGGCGTACGTGGTGGCGCACGAGTACGGCCACCACATCCAGAACCTGATGGGGACCCTGAGCCGCGCCCAGGACGGCCGCACCGGGGCGAACTCCAACGCCGTGCGGGTCGAGCTCCAGGCCGACTGCTACGCGGGCGTCTGGGCGCGGCACGCGACGACCACCCCCGACGACAGGACGGGCCGCCTGCTGCTGACCCGGCTCACCGACCAGGACATCCGGGACGGCCTGGACGCGGCGGCGGCCGTGGGCGACGACCGGATCCAGGAGCGGTTCCAGGGCCGGGTGACACCGGAGAACTGGACGCACGGCTCGGCCGCGCAGCGTCAGCAGTGGTTCTACGAGGGCTACCGGACGGGCGACATGGCCCGCTGCAACACCTTCCGCTGACGCGTCGGCGGTGACCGCGAGACTGAGACCCACGTCACAGAGAGGGAGTGATCGGGATGGCTGGGACCCCCGACATCTGTCCGACACTGCGCTACCAGGACGCCAAGGCGGCCATCAGACAGCTCACGGAGGGCTTCGGCTTCTCCGAGCACGCCGTGTACGAGGGCGAGGACGGCCGCGTCATGCACGCCGAGCTCGCCTGCGGGAACGGCATGGTGATGCTGGGCAGCAAGGGCAGCGGCACCGCGTTCGACCGGCTGATGGCCGACGGAGGACCGGCCTCGGTGTACGTGCGCGTGGACGACGTCGACGAGCACCACGCCCGGGCGGTGGCGCACGGCATCGAGATCGTGATGCCCCCGACGGACCAGGAGTACGGCTCCCGGGACTACACGGCCCGGGACGCCGAGGGCAACGTGTGGAGCTTCGGCACGTACGCCCCGGGCGCCACCGCCGGGTAGGTCCGCGCCCGGCGGGGCCCGCCGGTCACGCCGACCCGGCGCCGCCGGCGGCCCTCCGACGACTTGCCGGAGCCCTAGGGCGGCCCCTCGGCGAATGGCCGGGGGCCTCCGGCGCCTCAGGCTCCCCCGGTGTGGACCTGGAAGGCGGCCCGGCGGACCGCCTTGGCCAGGGCCGGGTCCGGGTGGGCGGCGGCGAGGGCGACCAGGACCTGCACCGTGCGGGGGTGGCCGACGGCGCGGATCTCGTCGAGCAGCGCCGGGACGGTGCCCTGCACCGCGGAGTCCAGGTGCCGGACGAGCAGCTCGGTCTCGCCGTGGTCGGCGACGGCGGCGGCGGTGTCGACCCAGAGCCAGGTGGACTCCTCGCGGGTCAGCACCTCCTGGGCGTCGTCGGGGTCGGCCCCCTCGTACTCGGCGATCCAGAGCAGCGCGTACGGGCGGAGCGAGGGCTCGGCGACGGTGGCCCGCACCTCGGCCTCGGCGGGCGCCCCGACGACGCGGAGCGCCTCGAAGGCGAGCCCGCGCAGCAGGGCGTCCTCGCCCCGGGCGACGGCCAGGAGCTCGGCGACGGCGCTGGACAGGGTGCGGGCCGCGAGCCAGGCGCGGTACTCGGCGCGGGCCGGGCCGGGGGTGAGCCGGGCGCAGCCGCGGAGCATGTCCTCGGCGGACTGTTCGATGTTCCCCGCAGGGCTCTGCGCGGCCACGCAGATCTGCTCCAGCTTGACCCAGACCGCCCAGTTGCCGAGCGGCGTGAGGGTGGCCTGGCGTCCTTCGGTGCCGGGGTCCAGGGTGAGCGCGCCGACGGCGGCCAGGCCCTCCAGGGCCCAGTCGAGCAGCGCGGGCAGCCCGTCGCCCTCGGCGGTGGCGGCGGCCTCGGCGGCCGGCGCGGCCGAGGGGACCTCGCAGCGCTCCTCGCGGAGTTCCTCGACGCGCTGGCCGAGGAGGTCGAGGAGGGCGGGGACGAGGACCGGGCCCTGGGAGAGCTGGAGCAGCGAGAGCACCTGCGGGAGGGCCTCGACGACCTCGGCGACGGCGCTCGGCGCGACCCCCTCGGGGGACGGGTGCACGAGGGACCAGGCGTCGAAGAGGGCGACCCAGCCGCGCAGGACGGCGGAGTCGTCACGGTCCCAGGCGTGCAGCCGCCAGCCGGGACGGGCGGTGTCGCCGTGCAGCTCGACGAGCCCGGCGAGCCGGGCGCGGTCCCAGCCGGCCCGGATCTGGCCGGGCGTCAGGGCGAGTGCGGCCGCGGCCCGTTCCTGGGCGGGACCGGTGCGGGGTGCCGTGGCGGCGCCGCGCTCGACGGCGGCCCAGCGGGCGATCCGTACGGCGTCGGCGAGGACGTGCCGGGCCTGGCGCGCGAGCTCCGCGCGGGGCGGGGTGCCCTCGGGCGGCCGCGGCGCCGGCCGGGTGCGCCGGGTCGTCACCGCCCGTCGGGCGGTGGCCAGCGCCCGCGGGCGGACGAGTCGGAGTCTGGAGTTGCGCGCCAATGGTTCATCGGGCTTTCGAGACGTCACGGGGGCAGTCTTCCCGCTGACGGCCCGAAAGCCCAATCGGAATCGGACGCCCCGTCGGAGCGGGCGCCCCGGCGGCCCCGGGACCGCCGTCAGAACAGGGGGGTCAGGAAGCGGCGGACGGACTCCTCGTAGCGGACCGGATCGGCGTTCCACGGGGCGGCGTGGGGGGCGCGCCGCACGGTCTGGAGGCTGACCAGGTCGGGTCGCCGGGCGGCGAGTTCCACGGACGGCTCCCAGGGGGCGATCGTGTCGTCGGGGCCGTGGAAGAGCAGGGTGGGGACGCGCAGCGCGCCCGGCTCCGAGACGGTCCGGAGGAGGTCCCCGTGCGGGCCGGTCCTGCCCTGGGCGGCGCGGACGGCGAGCGGGAGCAGGGGCTTGGGGACGTGGCGGGCGGCCGCGAGGTTGCGCAGGGTGGCCTCCCAGTCGAGGACCGGGGAGTCGAGGACGAGGCCGCCGATCCGGTCGCGCACGCCCGACTCGGCGGCGGCCCGCAGGGCCATCGAGGCTCCGGTCCCCCAGCCGTGCAGGACGACCTGCCGGGCGCCCCGGCGGACGGCGTAGCGGATGGCGGCGTCGACGTCGCGCCACTCGGAGTCGCCGAGGTGGGCGAGGCCGTCCGGGGAGGCGGGCGCCCCTTCGTCGCCCCGGTAGGCGGGGATGAGGACGGGGATCTTGCGCCGGTGGAAGAAGGGGACGAGGTTGAGCGGGTGCTCCCGGGTGGTGCCGAGCCCGTGCAGGGCGATCACCCAGGTGGTGCGGGGGCCGGCCACCAGCCAGGCGGGCAGGGGCCCGAGCTCGCCGGGGATCTCGACGTCCTCCTGGGCGAGCCCGAGGGCGCTGATCGGGGTGCCCCGGTGCAGCTGGGGGGTGAGCCGGACGCGGGCGCCGGGTCCGAGGACGCCGAGCTCGACGCGCTCCAGGCGGCGGACGACGGTGTCGGCGGTGTGCGGGACCCGTTCGAGGACGGGGCCGAGCACGGCGTGCAGGCCGGGTGCCTCCATCCCGTACGTGCCGGGGCGCAGCGAGGCGAGGCTGCGGGTGAGGGTGACGCGTTCGGGTCCCGTGGCGTGCACGGTGAGCCGGGGGTCTCCGGGCAGGGGCCGTCCGGACGGCGCCCTCAGGGCGACGTCGCTGGCGTACCGGCCGGCCGCGATCGCGGCCGCGCCGACACCGATCAGGGTGGTGACGGCCGCTGCCGTCGCTGTAGCCGGGCGCACGATCCCAGTGTCGGCAGGGCGGGGCGGGGCTGCCACCGGACGGACCCGGACGGACCCGGCACGCGCCGGGCGCGGAGCGGAAGCGGAGGGAGCCGGAGGGATCCCCCGGCGGAGTGACATGGGTCTCCTCCTGGCGGTCCCCCGGCCGGATGGTTCTGTCCAGGGAGCGGAACGGGACGGCGGGGGAGGAAGCGGGTCAGGTCGTACGTGCCCCGGAAGGGCCCGGATCACCCGTGGTTGCCGGGTGACCGCATCGTGGACACCCCGGCACCCGGGGGCCACAAGCGGAACCTCTTGACACCGGATAGGGACACCACGCCGCCCGCGTCAGTTCATCTTCCGTTCACCCAGGTTGCTTACGTTCGACGAGCCACTGACGTCGAACGATTGCCTGGGTAAATGGAACACATCACGCTGCTGCTCGCCATTGTGGTCGTGACAGCTCTCGTGTTCGATTTCACGAACGGTTTCCACGACACCGCGAACGCGATGGCCACGACCATCTCGACCGGTGCTCTCAAGCCCAAGACGGCGGTGGCCATGTCCGCCGTGCTGAACCTCGTCGGCGCCTTCCTGTCCGTGGAGGTCGCCAAGACGATCTCCGGCGGGATCATCAACGAAGAGGGCATTCGCACAGAAGTGATCTTCGCGGCGCTCGTGGGCGCCATCCTGTGGAATCTGCTGACCTGGCTGCTCGGTCTGCCGTCCAGCTCGTCCCACGCGCTCTTCGGCGGCCTCATCGGCGCCGCGGTCATGTCGGCCGGCTGGTCCGCCGTGAACGCCCCGACCATCGTCACCAAGGTCCTCATCCCGGCCGTGGCCGCGCCCATCGTCGCCGGTCTCGCCGCGATGCTGGCCACCCGCCTGACGTACCGGATCGGCGCGAAGACCGACGAGAAGCACACCGCCAAGGGCTACCGCGTCGGCCAGATCGCCTCCGCCGGTCTCGTCTCCCTCGCCCACGGCACCAACGACGCCCAGAAGACGATGGGCATCATCACCCTCGCCCTGGTCACCCAGGGCGTCGTCGCCCCCGGCTCGAACCCGCCCCTGTGGGTCATCGTCTCCGCCGGTGTGGCCATCGCGCTCGGCACCTACCTCGGTGGCTGGCGCATCATCCGCACCATGGGCAAGGGCCTCACCGACCTCCGGCCGCAGCAGGGCTTCGCCGCCCAGACCAGTGCCGCCACGGTCATCCTCGCCTCCTCGCACCTCGGCTTCTCCCTCTCCACCACCCAGTCCTGCTCGGGTGCCGTGATGGGTGCCGGTCTCGGCCGCAAGGGCGGTGTCGTCCGCTGGTCGACCGCCACCCGGATGTTCGTCGCCTGGGGCCTGACGCTGCCCGCCGCCGCCCTGGTCGGCGCCGGTGCCGAGTTCCTCACCAAGCAGGGTCCCTGGGGCATCGTCGCCGTCGCGGTCCTGCTGGTCGCCGGCTCCGCCGTGATCTGGTCCCTGTCCCGCCGCAAGCCGGTCGACCAGCACAACGTCACGGCCGACGACCTGGACGGCGACGCCGAGCCCGCGGGCGTCGTGACCACCGCGATCGCGGCCGTCACCCCGCCGCCGGCCGGCTCCGTCGCCGCCGTCGCGGACCTGAAGACCACCATCCCCGCGCCGGTCCCCACGGACCCGGCCGCTCCCCCGGCCCCCGCCGCCGCGGTCTAAGGAACTGGAACCAAGCATGAAGATCGACTGGGCAGCTCTCGGCTCCGTCTTCGGAGTCAGCCTCGTGGCGACCGTCGCCCTCGTGGGCCTCTTCACCCTCGGTGTCATCGGCCTCTCCAAGCAGGAGCAGGCCGCCGCCCTGGCCCGCACCGGCGCCTACGCCTGCTTCGCCCTGTGCCTGGCGGCCGTGGCGTACGGCATCTACCTGATCGTCGCCTGACGCGTCGGGCGTGACCGGCGGGGCGGTCCGCACCTTCGGGTGCGGGCCGCCCCGCCGTCGTGTCTGTGGTGCTTCGCACAGTGACGCGGTGCAGGTCAAGGGTGAGTTGACGGCTGTTCTCGGCCCGTGGTGGACTGCCGAGGCCATTACGGCGGCAGTAGAGGAAGTCCGGTGCGATTCCGGCGCGGTCCCGCCACTGTGACCGGATCCGACGGGTCCGGCAGTCAGGAACTCTCGCCGCCGGTCACGTCGATCCAGGGCGCGGACCCTGAGTGAGGACACAGCGCCATGCCCGGCCGCACCCCCCTGTTCTCCAGAGCCACCGCCGCCTTCGCGTACGGCGCGGCCGCCGGACTCGCCGTCGACCTGCTCGTCGGCGACCCCCGCCGCGGCCACCCCGTCGCCGCGTTCGGCCGGGCCGCCGCCCGGGTCGAGGACGCCCTGTGGCGCGACCACCGGGGCCGGGGCGCCCTGCACACCGCCGTCTGCGCCGGTACCGCCGTCGCGGCCGGTGCCCTCGCCACCCGCGCGGTGCGGGGCAGCCGCGCCGGGTCCGCCGCGCTCACCGCCGCCGCCGTCTGGTCCGTCGTCGGCGGTACGACCCTGGGGCGCGAGGCCCGCGCGATCGGCGGCGCCCTCTCCGTCGGCGACCTGGAGGTGGCCCGCGAGCGGCTGCCCCACCTGTGCGGGCGCGACCCGCAGTCCCTCGACGGTCCGGCGATGGCCCGCGCGGTCGTCGAGTCCGTCGCCGAGAACACCTCCGACGCGGTCGTGGGCGCCCTCTTCTGGGGAGCGGTCGCGGGCGTGCCCGGCCTGGTGGGCTTCCGCGCGGTCAACACCCTCGACGCGATGGTCGGCCACAAGTCCCCCCGGTACCGCCGGTACGGCTGGGCCTCGGCCCGCCTCGACGACCTGGCCGGCTGGCCCGGCGCCCGGCTCACCGCCGCCCTCGCCACCGTCGCCGGACCGGACCCGCGCGGCGCCGTACGGGCCTGGCGGGCGGACGCGGGGCGGCACCCCAGCCCGAACGCGGGCCCCGTCGAGGCCTCCTTCGCGGGCGCCCTCGGCGTGCGCCTCGGGGGCACCCTCTCCTACGCCGGGCGGGTCGAGCACCGGCCCGTCCTCAACGGGGAGGGACGGCCCGTCGAGGTCGCCGACATCGACCGCGCGGTCCGGCTCTCCCGCCGGGTCACCGGACTGACCCTGGTCGCCTGCGTGGGCGGCCGCATGATCGCGAGCGCGCTGAAGCGGAGGAACGCATGAGGGGTGGGGGGCTGCTGGTCGCCGGGACCACGTCCGACGCGGGCAAGAGCGTCGTCACGGCCGGAATATGCCGCTGGCTGGTCCGGCAGGGCATCAAGGTCGCGCCGTTCAAGGGGCAGAACATGTCCCTGAACTCCTTCGTCACCCGGGAGGGCGCCGAGATAGGCCGCGCCCAGGCCATGCAGGCCCAGGCCGCCCGGGTGGAGCCGACCGCGCTGATGAACCCGGTCCTGCTCAAGCCCGGCGGCGACCGCTCCAGCCAGGTCGTCCTCATGGGCAGGCCGGTCGGCGAGATGAGCGCGCGGGGCTACCACGGCGGCCGGCAGCAGACCCTGTTCGAGCCGGTGATGGCCTGCCTGGAGGAGCTCCGGGGCACGTACGACGCCGTGATCTGCGAGGGGGCGGGGAGCCCGGCCGAGATCAACCTGCGGCGCACGGACATCGTGAACATGGGCATCGCGCGCGCCGCGCGGCTGCCCGTGGTCGTCGTCGGGGACATCGACCGGGGCGGGGTCTTCGCCCAGTTCTTCGGGACGACCGCGCTGCTGTCCCCGGAGGACCAGTCGCTGGTGGCCGGTTACCTGGTCAACAAGTTCCGGGGCGACGTCACCCTGCTGGAACCGGGCCTCGACATGCTGCACGGGCTCACCGGCCGCCGGACCTTCGGCGTCCTGCCGTACGCGCACGGGCTCGGCATCGACGAGGAGGACGGCCTGCGGGTCTCCCTGCGGGGCACCGTCCGCGAGTCGGTCGTCGCGCCGCCGGTCGGCGCGGACGTGCTGCGGGTCGCCGTCTGCGCCGTCCCGCTGATGTCCAACTTCACCGACGTCGACGCGCTCGCCGCCGAGCCGGGCGTGGTCGTCCGCTTCGTGGACCGGCCCGAGGAGCTCGTCGACGCCGACCTCGTGGTCGTGCCCGGCACCCGGGGGACGGTCAAGGCGCTCGCCTGGCTGCGGGAGCGGGGCCTGGCGGACGCCCTCGCGCGGCGCGCGGCCGAGGGCCGGCCGGTGCTCGGCGTCTGCGGCGGCTTCCAGGCCCTGGGCGAGCGCATCGAGGACGACGTCGAGTCGAAGGCCGGCGTGGTCGACGGCCTCGGGCTGCTGCCCGTACGGGTCCGGTTCGGGGTCGAGAAGACGCTCGCCCGGCCGGTCGGCGAGGCGCTCGGCGAGCGGGTCGAGGGGTACGAGATCCACCACGGCGTCGCGGACGTGCTCGGCGGCGAGCCGTTCCTGGACGGCTGCCGGGTCGGCTCCGTGTGGGGCACCCACTGGCACGGCTCGCTGGAGAGCGACGGCTTCCGCAGGGCCTTCCTGCGGGAGGTCGCCGCGGCGGCGGGCCGGCGGTTCGTGCCGGCGCCCGACACGTCCTTCGGCGCGCTGCGGGAGGAGCAGCTCGACCGGCTCGGCGACCTGATCGAGGAGCACGCGGACACCGACGCGCTGCTGCGCCTGATCGAGCGGGGCGCCCCGGAGGGCCTGCCGTTCGTGCCGCCGGGCGCGCCGTGAGCACGGCCCCGGGACCGCACCGGGCGCGGGCGGGCCGCCGCGCGTCGTCCGCGACCGCCGCGGCATCGCGGCGGCGCCCCGCACACCAGCCGATCGAACTCGAGGAAGGAACCACCCGATGAGCACCCGGTATCCGTTCACCGCCGTCGTCGGCATGGACGACCTGCGGCTCGCGCTGCTGCTGAACGCCGTCAGCCCGGCCGTCGGCGGCGTGCTCGTGCGCGGCGAGAAGGGCACCGCCAAGTCCACCGCCGTCCGCGCGCTCGCCGAGCTGCTGCCGGAGGTCCCGGTGGTCGCCGGCTGCCGGTTCAGCTGCGACCCGGACTCCCCCGACCTCGGCTGCCCCGACGGCCCGCACGGCAACGCTCCCGGCACCGCACGGCCCGCCCGCATGGTCGAGCTGCCCGTCGGCGCCTCCGAGGACCGGCTCGTCGGCGCGCTCGACATCGAGAAGGCGCTCGCCGACGGCGTGAAGGCCTTCGAGCCGGGGCTCCTCGCCGCCGCGCACCGGGGCATCCTGTACGTCGACGAGGTCAACCTGCTGAGCGACCACCTCATCGACCACCTGCTGGACGCCGCGGCCATGGGCGCCTCCCACGTCGAGCGCGAGGGCGTCTCCGTGCGGCACGCCGCCCGCTTCCTGCTCGTCGGGACCATGAACCCCGAGGAGGGCGAGCTGCGGCCGCAGCTGCTCGACCGGTTCGGGCTCACCGTGGAGGTCGCGGCCTCCCGGGACCCCGAGCAGCGGGTCGAGGTCGTCCGGCGGCGGCTCGCCTTCGAGGACGACCCGGCCGCCTTCGCCGCCCGCTGGGCCGGCGAGGAGAGCGCCCTGCGCGAGCGGATCGTCGCCGCCCGGACGCTGCTGCCGCGGGTGGCCCTCGGGGACGCCGTCCTGCTCCAGATCGCCGCGACCTGCGCCGCGTTCGAGGTGGACGGCATGCGCGCCGACATCGTGATGGCCCGTGCGGCGACCGCGCTCGCCGCCTGGGCCGGACGGACCGAGGTCACCGCGGAGGACGTCCGCCAGGCCGCGCTGCTCGCGCTCCCCCACCGCCGCCGCCGCTCGCCCTTCGACGCGCCCGGTCTCGACGAGGACAAGCTCGACGAGACCCTGGAGCAGTTCGGGGGCGGCGCGCCCGACGACGATCCCGAGCCGGAGGGCCCCGGGGACGGCGGCCCCGGCGGCGGCCCGGACGGCGGCGGCGGGGGCGTCCCGCCGCAGGGCGAGGGCCCCGAGGGGCCGGCCCCCGAGTCCGCCGAGGTCCCGGACCGCGCGCCCGCGCCCGCCCCGCAGGGCTCCGGCGCCGGGGAGCGGGCCGCCGTCAAGGCCGCCGAGCCCTTCCGTACGAAGGTGCTGAGCGTGCCCGGACTCGGCGAGGGCGCGGCCGGACGCCGCTCCCGGGCCCGCACCGAGCACGGCCGGACCACCGGGTCCACCCGGCCCCGGGGCGCGCTCACCAAGCTGCACCTGGCGGCGACCGTCCAGGCCGCGGCCCCGCACCAGCGGGCGCGCGGCCGGTCCGGTCCGGGTCTTGTGGTCCGCCGGGACGACCTGCGGCAGGCGACCCGGGAGGGGCGCGAGGGGAACCTGGTGCTGTTCGCCGTGGACGCCTCCGGCTCCATGGCGGCGCGGCAGCGGATGAGCGCCGTGAAGGGCGCGGTGCTGTCGCTGCTGCTCGACGCCTACCAGCGGCGCGACAAGGTCGGCCTGGTCACCTTCCGGGGCCGGGACGCCGAGGTCGCGCTGCCCCCGACCTCGTCCGTGGACGCGGCCGCCGCCCGTCTGGAGAAGCTGCCGACCGGAGGCCGCACGCCGCTGTCCGCGGGGCTGCTCAAGGCCCATGACGTGCTGCGGGTCGAGCGGCTGCGGGACCCCTCGCGGCGCCCGCTGCTGGTCGTCGTGACCGACGGGCGGGCGACCGGCGGCGGCGCGGACCCGGTGGCCCTCGCGGCCCGCGCGGCGCGGCTGCACGCCGCCGAGGGCACCGCCTCGGTGGTCGTGGACTGCGAGACCGGGCCGGTGCGGCTCGGGCTCGCCGGGACGCTGGCGCGCGAACTCGGCGGCACCGCCGTCACCTTGGACGAGCTGCGCGCCGACTCGATCGCCGGGCTCGTCAGGGACGTACAGGCAGCAGATCGGACAACGCAGACAGCATGGAGGGCCGCTTAATGCCGCAGGGACAGCCGACCGTCGTGCCCGACGACGGTCTCACCACCCGTCAGCGCCGCAACCGGGCGCTGGTGATGGTGCACACCGGCGTCGGCAAGGGGAAGTCGACCGCCGCGTTCGGCATGGCGCTGCGCGCCTGGAACCAGGGCTGGCCGATCGGGGTGTTCCAGTTCGTCAAGTCCGCCAAGTGGAAGGTCGGCGAGGAGAACGCCCTGAAGGCGCTCGGCGAGACCGGCAAGGGCGGCACGGTCACCTGGAACAAGATGGGCGAGGGCTGGTCCTGGATCCAGCGCGAGGTCGCCGAGGGCGAGCAGTCCCACGAGGAGAAGGCCCGCGAGGGCTGGGAGCAGGTCAAGCGGGACCTCGCCGAGGAGCGGTACAAGTTCTACGTCCTCGACGAGTTCGCCTATCTGCTCCACTGGGGCTGGATAGACGTCGCGGAGGTCGTCGAGGTGCTGCGCGACCGTCCCGGGCAGCAGCACGTCGTGATCACCGGCCGCAACGCGCCGGCGGAGCTGTGCGAGTTCGCCGATCTCGTGACCGACATGTCCAAGGTCAAGCACCCGATGGACGCCGGTCAGAAGGGCCAGCGGGGCATCGAGTGGTAGCACGTCTCGTCATCGCCGCGCCGTCCTCCGGCGCGGGCAAGACCACGGTCGCGACCGGTCTGATGGCCGCGTTCGCCGGCCGTGGTCTGGCCGTCTCCCCGCACAAGGTCGGCCCCGACTACATCGACCCCGGCTACCACGCGCTCGCGACCGGCCGTCCGGGCCGCAACCTCGACGCGTACATGTGCGGTACGGGGCTGGTCGGGCCGCTCTTCCTGCACGGGTCGCGCGGCTGCGACCTGGCCGTGGTCGAGGGGGTCATGGGCCTGTACGACGGGGCCGCCGACCAGGGCGAGCTGGCGTCCACCGCGCAGGTGGCGAAGCTGCTCAAGGCGCCGGTGGTCCTGGTCGTCGACGCGTCCTCGCAGTCCCGGTCGGTGGCGGCGCTGGTGCACGGCTTCGCGTCCTGGGACCCGGAGGTGCGGATCGGGGGCGTGATCCTCAACAAGGTGGCGACGGACCGCCACGAGCACCTGCTGCGGGACGCGCTCGGGGAGTCGGGGGTGCCGGTGCTGGGCGTGCTGCGGCGGGCGCCGGCGGTGGCGACGCCTTCGCGGCACCTCGGGCTCGTGCCCGTCGCGGAGCGGCAGGCCCAGGCCGTCGAGGCGGTGGCCGCGCAGGCGGAGCAGGTGCGGGCCGGGTGCGACATGGAGGCGCTGCTCGCGCTCGCGCGGTCGGCGCCTCCGCTGGGCGCGGAGCCGTGGACGGCCGAGCCCGGGGAGCGGCCGCTCGCCGGTGGCTCCGCCGGGCCCGCCCGTGCCGTCGCGGCGGTGGGGGCGGGCACGGCGAGGCCGGTCGTCGCCGTCGCCGGCGGGGCCGCGTTCACGTTCTCGTACGCCGAGCACACCGAGCTGCTGAACGCCGCCGGCGCCGAGGTCGTCACCTTCGACCCGCTCCGGGACGAGCGCCTCCCCGAGGGGACGAGCGGGCTCGTCATCGGCGGCGGCTTCCCGGAGATGTACGGGGCCGAGCTCTCCGCCAACGAGCCGCTGCGCAGGGCCGTCGCCACGCTCGCGGCCTCCGGCGCGCCGGTCGCCGCCGAGTGCGCCGGGCTGCTGTACCTGGCGCGGTCGCTGGACGGCACGCCGATGTGCGGGGTGCTCGACGCCGACGCGCGGATGTCGGAGCGGCTCACGCTCGGGTACCGGGACGCGGTCGCCGTGAACGACAGCGTCCTCGCGCCGGCCGGGGCGCGGCTGCGGGGCCACGAGTTCCACCGCACCGTGATCGAGCCGGGTGCCGGGCCGCTGGCGGCCTGGGGGCTGCGGCAGCCGGAGCGGCGCGTGGAGGGCTTCGTGCGGGGCGGGGTGCACGCCAGCTACGTGCACACGCACTGGGCGGGGTCCCCGGAGGTCGCCGCGCGGTTCGTGGAGCACTGCGCGTGAGCTCAGCCGCCGGAGACGCCCACCACCAGCCAGATGAAGGCCACCCCCGCCACCGTGCACAGCAGGGTGGAGCGGGCCGGGTGCGTGTGGTGGGCCTCCGGCAGGATCTCGGCGGCGGCGAGGTAGAGCAGGGCGCCGCCGAAGAAGCCGAGATAGCCGCCGAGGAGTTCCTCCGGAAGGGTGAACAGCAGGGTGGAGGCGGCGCCGACGAGCGGGGCGACGGCGTCCGCGACGAGCATGGCGAGGGCCTTGCGGCGGGCGTTCCCGTAGAGACTCGTGATCGTGTAGGTGTTGAAGCCGTCGGCGAAGTCGTGGGTGATGACGGCGAGGGCGACGGTGGCGCCCATCCCGCCGCCGACCTGGAAGGCGGCGCCGAGCGCGATGCCGTCCATGAGGCTGTGGAGGACCATCGCGGCGGCGGCCGTGAGACCGACCTGGGGGACCCGTTCGTCGGCGCCGACGCCGTGTGCCGCGCGGCGGACGGCGAGGAGCCGCTCGACGACGTGGGCGAAGAGGAAGCCGCCGACGAAGAGCAGAAGGGCCTCGGGGACGCCGAAGACCTCCCGTCCCGCGGCCTGGAGGGCCTCCGGCAGGAGGTCGAGTCCGACGACGCCGAGCATGAGTCCGCCGGAGAGGCCGAGGACGAGGTGGCGGCGGTCGGTGACGCGCTGCGCGACCCAGCCGCCGAACAGCGTCATGAGGAACGCGCCGAGCGCGACGACTACAGCCATGGGCCTTTGCTATCGGATGGGGCGGCGTCCGCGCACCTCGGCGTCGGGGCCCGGTCGGGCGCTCCGGTGGACGAGGTCCTGGCGCTCGTCGGCGCGGTGCTGCGGGAGGCGGGCCTGACGCGCGCCGGGATCGGGTCGCTGGCCACGCTGGAGGCGCGGGCGGCGGAGCCGGGGATCGTGGCGGCCGCGGCGGCGCTGGGGGTGCCGGTACGGGCCTTCCCGGCCGGGGAGCTGGCGGCCGTGCCCGTACCGCATCCGTCGGCGGCGCCGCTGTCCGCGACGGGGACGGCGTCCGTGGCGGAGGCGGCGGCGCTGCTGGCGGCGGAAGCGGGCGGGGAGCGGGGCGTCCTGGTCGTGCCGAAGCGGAAGTCCCGGTCCGCAACGTGCGCCCTCGCCGTTTCCGTCCCGTTTCTTCCGAACGAAGAGGCCCCAGGCGTACGGTTGTTGCCCCGAACCCACGGGTACATCGCTGGCGAGCCTGGCTCACCCCCCACCATCCCCACCCCCCACACGACGGCGGCCATGGACATGCACACGCATACCGACGCCCACGACCTGCGCCACCACGGTGACGCCGAGGTCAGGGACGAGAAACTCATCGATCTGGCGGTCAACGTCCGGACGAACACCCCGCCGGACTGGCTGCGGGAGCGGATCGCGGACTCGCTGACCGGACTCGCGGCCTATCCCGACGGCCGGGCCGCGCGGGCGGCGGTCGCCGAGCGGCACGACCTGCCGCCGAACCGGGTGCTCCTGACGGCCGGTGCGGCGGAGGCGTTCGTGCTGCTCGCGCGGGCGCTGCCGGTGCGGCGGCCGGTGGTGGTGCACCCCCAGTTCACCGAGCCGGAGGCGGCGCTGCGGGACGCCGGGCACGCGGTGGGCCGGGTGCTGCTCCGCGAGGAGGACGGCTTCCGGCTGGATCCGGCGGCGGTGCCGGAGGACGCGGACCTCGTGGTGATCGGGAACCCCACGAATCCGACCTCCGTGCTCCATCCGGCCGCCTCGGTCGCCGCGCTGGCCCGCCCGGGGCGGATCCTGGTCGTGGACGAGGCGTTCATGGACGCGGTGCCGGGCGAGCGGGAGTCGCTGGCCGGGCGGACGGACGTACCGGGCCTCGTGGTGCTGCGGAGCCTCACCAAGACCTGGGGGCTCGCCGGGCTGCGGATCGGGTACGCGCTGGCCGAGCCGGAGACGGTCGCGGCCCTGGAGCGGGCGCAGCCGCTGTGGCCGGTGTCGACGCCGGCGCTCGTGGCGGCGGAGGCGTGCGTGTCGCGGGCGGCGCTCGCGGAGGCGGAGCACGCGGCGCACCGGATCGGGGTGGAGCGGGCCCATCTGCTGGCCGGTCTTGCGGAGTTCGACGAGGTGCGGACGGTCGGCGGGGCGGAGGGCCCCTTCGTGCTGCTGCGGATCGACGGGGCGGACGCGGTGCGGGAGCGGCTGCGGTCGCTCGGGTTCGCGGCCCGCCGGGGCGACACGTTTCCGGGCCTCGACCGGAACTGGCTGCGGATCGCGGTCCGGGACCGGGCGACGACGAACCGCTTCCTACAGGCGCTGGACCAGGCGCTGCTGATCGGCGGCTGAGCCGCCGGGCCGCGCGGCGGACGCGGAAGGGTCCGGGGAGGGCGGTGTCGTCACCGCCGCCCTCCCCGGACCCTCGCTTCCCTCCCGGCGCCCCCCGGCGCTTCCCCCTCGGGCCGTCAGCCTCGGGAGCGGCCGCGCGTGCGGGTCACGACGAGGGCGCCGCCGCCCGCGACGAGCAGGGCGAGCGCTCCGATGGCGAGGTACGGGGTGGAGGAGCTGCCGCCGGTCTCGGCGAGGTGCTCGGTGGGCTTGGTGCCGCCGTTGTCGGTCTTGATGCCCCCGGCGTCGCTCGGCCCGGCCGAGGGCTGCTGGGTGGGCTGCTCGGGGCGCTCGGTCGGCTTCTCGGTGGGCTTCTCCGTGGGCTTCTCGGTCGGCTTCTCGGTGGGCGCGGTGCCCCGGGGCGTCTCGCAGGTGGCCTCGGCGAGGGTCACCGTGCCGTCGACCCGGGCGACGCCGAGCTTCAGCGGGTCGACGGCCACCTTGAGTTCGAGCGCGGTGGCCGCGGCGGTGCGGGAGGTCGTGGACGTGCGGGAGAGGTCCAGGGTGACCTCGCCGACGCCGGGCACGCTGACCTGGGTGCGGCCGGCCGCGGACAGGGTGGTCTTCTTGCCGAACACGGTGACGTGGCCGAGGACGTTGGACTCGGCGACCGGCTTCTTCCCCACCTCGCACAGCGCCTTGGAGGTGACCTTCTCCACCTCGACGAGGGAGAGCAGCGGGATGCCGGGGACGTGCACCCGGGCCTTGACGAGGTTGACGTGGCCCTCGGCCTTCTTGTCGTCGACGGTGGCGTCCGCGGTGGCGACGTCGGCCTTGAGGATGTCGACCGGCTCCCCGCCCTCGGCCCCCTGCACCTTCACCGAGAGCGCGGTCTCGTTCTTGCTCGCGGGCGCCTCGACCTCGTTGAGGGAGACCCGGACCGGCACGTCCACGGCCTTGCCGAGCAGGGAGACGTCGAGGCCGGTCCGCAGCACGACGGCGGTGGCACGCCCTTCGCCGCCCGAGGCGTGCGCCGCCGGGGCCGCGAGGAGCACGGGGCCGACGGCCAGGGCGGCGACGGTCGCGGCGGCGGCGGAGCGACGTACGGGCATGCGGAAGGTGTTGCTGTTCAAGATGGTGGAACCCCCACAGGAGACATGGCGTCGCCGGCCGCTCACCACGGGGACGGTGGGTCGGTGCGGCCTCAGCGACTTGAGACACCGGAATCTTTACGCACGGAGAGTGAACTGGCAGTCACCTGACGGGACTTCACTCGGAAGGGGGGTTTCCGTGTTCATTTTCGATTTTTCTCTATACAACCGTTCCCGGTTGTCCCGCGTGTTTCGTACGGGGAGCTCCGCACGGAAGGGGTGAGAACGATCCGCAGGCCTCCCGGGTCACGGATCGTCAACCCGGTGCACTCAGCCCGCGCGCCAGTATCCGAGCGCGTGGACGCGCTCCCTGGGCAGCCCGAGCTCCTTGCGCGCGTATCCGGCGAGGGCCCGGGTGGTGGCGGTGTCGCAGGCGATCCAGACGTACGACCGGGCGTCGGCGAGCGCGGGCAGTTCGGCCTTCACCCGGGCGACGAGCGCGGCGCCCCGCTCCTCGCGCGGGATCCGGCGCAGCTCGTGCCGCGCGGGGTCGAGCCGTACCGGCAGCTCCTCGTCCGAGGGGTGCTGGGTCTCGAACCACAGGGTGGCCGGGACGTCGGGGAACGCGTCGAGCAGGGAGTTCACGGCGGGGAGGGAGGCCGGGTCCCCGACGACGAGCAGCCGCTCCGGGAGCGGGTCGGGGGCCTCGAAGCCGGTGCCCTGGAGGGTGGCGTCGACGGTGTCGCCGGGGGCGCAGGCGCGGGCCCAGCGGCTGGCGACCCCGTCGTGGAGGGCGAACTCCAGGCTGAAGGTGCCCGCCTCCGGGTCGGGGTCGACCAGGGTGTAGGCGCGCTGGTGGGGCCGACCGGCGTCGTCGAACCAGACGCGGACCCACATCGTGGGGTGGACTCCGGCGGCGGCGAGCAGCCCGCCGTCCGTGAAGCGCACCCTCCGGTAGTCCTCGGTGACCTGCTCGGCGCCGGTCACCGTGAACGTGAAGTCCTTGCCGCGCATCAGCCTGAGCACCGCGCCCTGCCAGCCGTGACCCACCGGGACCCCTCCCCCACTTCAGCGATTAATTCAGGTAAGCCTAACCTAACCGCCGTTCGGGTTCGCGGCTCAGCCCACGATCCGGCCGTTGACGACCACCCGGCGCGGTGCCGCGAGGACGCGGACGTCCGCGCGCGGGTCCTCGCCGTAGACCACCAGGTCGGCCGGCGCGCCCTCCTCCAGGGAGGGGCGGCCCAGCCAGGCCCTGGCCCCCCAGGCGGTGGCCGACAGCGCGTCGATCGGCGGGATCCCGGCGCGGGTCAGCTCCTCGACCTCCTCGGCGACGAGCCCGTGGGCGAGCGAGCCGCCCGCGTCGGTGCCGACGAAGACGGGCACGCCCGCGTCGAAGGCGGCGCGGACGGTGTCGTACCGGCGCTCGTGGAGCCGTCGCATATGGGCCGACCAGCGGGGGAACTTCTCCTGGCCGCCGTCAGCGAGGTGCGGGAAGGTCGCGATGTTGACCAGCGTCGGGACGATCGCGACCCCGCGCTCCGCGAAGAGCGGGATCGTCTCCTCGGTCAGCCCGGTGGCGTGCTCGACGCAGTCGATCCCCGCCTCGACGAGGTCCCGGAGCGAGTCCTCGGCGAAGCAGTGCGCGGTGACGCGGGCCCCGAGCCGGTGCGCCTCCGCGATCGCCGCCTCCACCTCGGCGCGCGGCCAGCAGGCGGTCAGGTCGCCCACCTCGCGGTCGATCCAGTCGCCGACCAGCTTGACCCAGCCGTCGCCCCGGCGGGCCTCGCGGCCGACGTACGCCACGAGGTCGGCGGGCTCGATCTCGTGGGCGTAGTCGCGGATGTAGCGGCGGGTCCGGGCGATGTGCCGCCCCGCCCTGATGATCTTCGGCAGGTCCTCGCGCTCGTCGATCCACCGGGTGTCCGAGGGCGAACCCGCGTCCCGGATGAGCAGGGTGCCCGCGTCCCGGTCGGTGAGCGCCTGCTTCTCGCTGGTGGCCTCGTCGACGGGGCCGTGCCGGTCGAGGCCGACGTGGCAGTGGGCGTCGACGAGACCGGGGAGCGCCCAGCCCTCGACGGTCACCGACTCGGCGGCGGGCCGCTCGAAGGTGATCCGCCCGTCGACGCACCACAGTTCGTCCCGGACGTCCTCCGGGCCGACGAGCACCCGCCCCTTCACATGCAGCACCACGTGATCGCTCATACCGGCACTCTACGAGCCGTGTCGAGCGGGCCGGGCCGGCCCGCGGTCCCCCCGGGCCCCGGCCGGCCTCCGGGGCCGTGCGCACGGCCGGGACGGCGCCGTCGCCCCGCCCGGTCCCGCCCGGGACCCCGCGCGCCCGCCGGGCGGCGACGGGACGGCTTAGGCTGGCACGCGTCGCGTCCCGATGCATGCGACACGTATCCGACCGCGAAGAAGGAACCCCCCGTGACCGTGACACATCCGCTGCTGGACCTGGCCCCGCTGACCGCCGCGCACTTCGCGTCGATCGAGCGCCGGGTCGCCGCGCTGCTCTCCACCGAGCAGGACGTGGTGATCACCCAGGGCGAGGCGCTGCTGCCCCTGGAGGGGTGCATCCGCAGCGGCGCGCGGGCCGGTTCGACCGCGCTGAACGTCGTCACCGGCCCGTACGGACAGACCTTCGGGAACTGGCTCCGGGACTGCGGGGCGACCGTGGTCGACCTGGCGGTGCCCTTCCACACGGCGGTGACGGCGGAGCAGGTGGAGCGGGCGCTCGCCGAGCACCCGGAGATCGACTTCGTGTCGCTCGTGCACGCGGAGGCCGCGACCGGGAACACCAACCCGGTGGCGGAGATCGGCGAGGTCGTGCGGGCGCACGGCGCGCTGTTCTACCTGGACGCGGTGGCGTCGATCGGCGCCGAGCCGGTGCTGCCGGACGCCTGGGGCGTGGACATGTGCATCATCGGCGCCCAGAAGGCGATGGGCGGCCCCGCCGGCGTCTCGGCGGTGTCGGTGAGCGCGCGGGCCTGGGAGCGGTTCGCCGCCAACCCGGCCGCGCCCCGCCGCTCGTACCTCTCCCTCCTGGACTGGAAGGAGCGCTGGATCGACGGTGGCCGGAAGGCGCTCCTGCACGCTCCCGCGCAGCTGGAGATGCTCGCCCTGGAGGCCTGCGTGGACCGGATCGAGGCCGAGGGCCTGGACGCGCTGATGGCCCGGCACGCCTCGGCGGCCGCCGCCACCCGCGCGGGCGCGCGGGCCCTGGGCGGCGGTCTGGAGCCGTACGTGCGCGAGGCGAAGGACGCGGCGCCGGTGGCGACGACGCTGCGCGTGCCCGCGGACCTCGACGCCTCGGAGCTGGTCGCGAAGGCCCTCGCGGCGGATCCGTCGCTGCCGCTGATCGCGGGCGGCGGGGCACTGGCCCAGGAGATGATCCGGGTCAACCACTACGGGGTGGACGCGACCCCGGGGGCCGTGCAGTCCTCGCTGGCCGCCCTGGGCGCGGCGCTCGGCGAGTCGGGCCGGACGGTGGACCTGGAGGCGGCGCGCCGGGCGGTCACGGAGGCCTGGTAGTCCGTACGGGAAAGGGGCGGGGGTGCGCGGCCCCCGCCCCTTTCGCGCGCCCGGGTTCAGAGCGCGGGGTAGTCGATGTAGCCCTCGGGGCCGCCGGCGTACATGCCGGCGGCTTCGGGGGTGTTGTAGGGGCCGCCGGCGCGCAGGCGGGCGGGCAGGTCGGGGTTGGCGATGAAGAGCCTGCCGAACGCGACGAGGTCGGCGGTGCCGTCCTCGATCAGCGCGAGGGACTCGGCGCCGGTCGGGGCGGCGCCGGTGGCCGGGTTGAGGATGAAGGTGCCGGCGAACCGCTTGCGCAGGTCGAGCACGAGCGGGCGGAGCTCGGGGGCGGTCTCCAGGACGTGGAGGTAGGCGATGCCGACGGGCTCGATCGCGGTGACGAGCCGGGTGTAGATCTCCTCGGTGTCGGTCTCGCTGATGTCGTTGAGGGTGTTGGCCGGGGAGATGCGCAGGCCGGTGCGCTCGGGGCCGATCTCGGCGGCGACGGCCTTGACGACCTCGATCGCGAAGCGGACGCGGTTCTCGACGGAGCCGCCCCACTCGTCGGTGCGGTGGTTGGAGCCGGAGGCGAGGAACTGCTGGATCAGATAGCCGTTGGCTCCGTGGATCTCGACGCCGTCGAAGCCGGCCTCGACGGCGTTGCGGGCGGCGGAGACGAAGCCGGCGATCGCCTCGTGCACCTGCTCGCCGGTGAGCTCGCGCGGGGCGACGTACGCCTTGGGGCCCTCGTGGGTGTAGACCTGGCCGGCGGCGGCGATCGGCGAGGGGCCGACGGGGTGGAGGTCGCCGTCGAGGAGGTCGGGGTGGCCGATCCGGCCGGAGTGCATGAGCTGGGCGAAGATCCGGCCGCCGCGCTCGTGGACGGCGGTGGTGACCTCGCGCCAGGCGGCGATCTGCGCGCGGCTGTGGAGGCCGGGGGTGTCGGGGTAGCCCTGGCCCTCGGGGACCGGCTGGACGCCCTCGCTGATGATCAGGCCCGCGGAGGCGCGCTGGGCGTAGTACTCGGCGACGATCGCCGGCGGGGTGCCGTCGTCGCCGTTGGCCCGGCTGCGGGTCATGGGGGCCATCGCGATGCGGTTCGCGAGGCGGGTTCCGGCGAGGTCGATGGGGTCGAATGCAGTGGTCACGGCTGTCCCTCACAAGAATATGTGGTCGGCCAACTAAACGGGCCGCTGCCACTGTAACCCATTCATTGGCCGACCAAGGTAATCTGGTGGGAAAGCCGTCCCGAGGAGCCCCCGTGTCAGGAACCGACCCCGTCTGTACCGCCCCGCCCGCCGGGCCGCAGCCCTCCGGCGCGTGCACCGGGACCGTCAGTCACACCCTGGCGTGGGTCGCCCGGCTGCACCGGATCGCCATGGGCCGGCGCCTGCGGGACCTGGGCCTCTATCCGGGCCAGGAACTGATGATGATGCGCCTCTGGGACTGCGGGGCGGTCCGGCAGTCGGAGCTCATCCAGTCCCTGGGCCTGGACCCCTCCACGGTGACGAAGATGCTCCAGCGCATGGAGCAGTGCGGCTACGTCCGCCGCAGCCCGGACCCGGCCGACCGGCGCGCGGTCCGGGTCGAGGCGACGGACGAGGGCCTCGCGCTGCGCGCCGGGGTCGAGGGGGCCTGGCGGGACCTGGAGGAGTGCACGCTGACCGGGCTCGCCCCGGCCGACCGGACGGAACTCGCCCGGCTCCTCGGCCTGGTGGGCGAGAACCTGGCGAAGGAAGCGGGCGAGGAGGGCGAGGGCGGCGTCTGCTGACGCCGGGGCCGGGGCGGCGGTGGGGTGCCAGGCGATCTGGCGCGGCGGAGCCCGGTGTCGGACGGGAGTGGCCGGTGGACCGCCGGGCGACCCTGCCGTGGAGCCCGGCGTCGGACCGGAGTGGCCGGTGGATCGCCCGCCGGTGGACCGGACCCGGCCGGTGCGGCGGCCAGGTGGGCGGCGGCCCCGGTCCGCGGGCCCGGGGCCGGCGGCGCTCAGTCCGCCAGGACCTCCAGGACGCGGTCCACGTCCGCCGCCGTGTTGTACAGGTGGAAGGACGCCCGCAGGTTCCCCGCGCGGGCCGACAGCAGGACGCCCGCCTCGCGCAGGGCGTCCTCCCGGTCGCCCAGGCCGGGGACGGCGACGACCGTCGAGTCGTCCATGACCGGCGCGTGCCCGAGGGCGAGCAGCCCGGAGCGGAAGCGGGCCGCGAGCCCCTTGTCGTGGGCCTCGATCCGCTCGATGCCGATCTCCTCCAGGAGGGCGAGCGAACGGGCCGCCCCGTAGTACGAGAGGAAGGCCGCCGGCTCGTCGAACCGGCGGGCGGAGCGGGCCAGTTCGCGGACCGGACCGTAGCTGTTGACCCACAGCTCCTCGCCCGTCACCCAGCCCGCGTGGATCGCGAGGAGGGAGTCCTGCGCCTCCTCCGTGACGGTGAGGAAGGACGCCCCGCGCGGGCAGAGCAGGTACTTGTAGCCGCCGGCGACCGTGTAGTCCCACTCCCCCGCGCGCAGCGGCAGCCAGCCCGCCGACTGGGTGGCGTCCAGGAGGGTGCGCGCGCCGTGGGCGGCCGCCGCCGCCCGTATCGCCGCGAAGTCGGCCGTGCGGCCGTCCGCCGACTGCACGGCGGAGAAGGCGACGAGCGCCGTCCCGGGCCTGACGGACTCGGCGAGCCGTTCCAGCGGCGCGAAGCGGATCTTGAGGTCGCCGCGGATCGTGAAGGGGGTGATGACCGAGGAGAAGTCCCCCTCGGGGAAGAGGACCTCGGACCCGGCGGGCAGCGACTGGGCGATCATCCCGCAGTGGACCGCGACCGAGCTGCCGACGGCGACCCGCTCGGGGGCGACTCCGGCGATCCGCCCGAAGGCGGCACGGGCCTCGTCCACGATGTCGAAGTCGCCCGCGCCGCCGGGGCGGCCGTCGGCCGTCTCCTCGGCGAGGAGCGTGACGGCCTCCACGGTCCGGCGGGGCAGCAGGCCGCACGCGGAGGTGTTCAGGTAGGTGTTCTTGGGCGCGAACTCCGCGCCGCCGAGCGGCTGATCAAGGGATTCCATGCTCCCACCCTGGATTCCCCGCGATCACCCGTCAATGGCGTTTCGACCGTGGGGAGACCCAAGACGCGCTGATCGGCGCAGGTCGGAAGCTCAGGCCTGCGGGACCTCGCAGGCCCCGTCCGGGCCGCAGACCTCCGCGTCGGTGCCGACCGGCTGGAGGACGCGGCCCTGCCAGGCCTGCTCCAGGGCCCGGGTGAAGACCTCGGCGGGCTGGCCGCCGGAGACGCCGTAGCGGCGGTCGAGGACGAAGAACGGCACGCCGTTGGCGCCGAGTTCGGCGGCCTCGCGCTCGTCCTCGCGCACGGCGTCGGCGTACGCGGTCGGGTCGGCCAGGACGGACCGGACCTCGGTCTCGTCGAGACCGGCCTCCACGCCGAGCGTCACGAGGGTCTCGGCGTCGAAGACGGAGCGCTCCTCGGCGAAGTTGGCCCGGTAGGCGAGGTCCAGGAGCTCGCTCTGGCGGCCGCGCTCCCGGGCGAGGTGGAGGAGCCGGTGGATGTCGAAGGTGTTGCCGTGGTCGCGGCCCTCGGTGCGGTAGCCGAGGCCCTCGGAGCGCGCGTTCGAGGCGACGTGCTCCTCCATGGCGCGGGCCTCGTCGAGGGTGCGGCCGTACTTCGTGGCCAGCATCTCCAGGACGGGCCCGGTGTCGCCCTTGGCGCGGTTCGGGTCGAGCTCGAAGGAGCGGTGCACCACCTCGACGTCGTCGCGGTGGGCGAAGGCCGCGAGCCCCTTCTCGAAGCGGGCCTTGCCGATGTAGCACCAGGGGCAGGCGATGTCGCTCCAGATCTCGACGCGCATGTGACTTCTCTCCGAGGGGTTGCCGGTGGGGTGTACGTCTGCGGGAACGTGCGCGCGGGTCCGGTTCATTCCGGTTCCGGCCCCGGTGTGAGCCGGAGCACCAGGTGCCGGCCGGCGCGCGGGGTGTCCGGGTCCGGCGTCCAGCCGTGGGCCGCGTAGAAGGCCCGGGCGCGCTCGTTCCGCTCGAAGACCTCCAGGCGGGCCGAGGTCACCCCGGCGGCGCGCCAGGCCGCGACGCAGGCCGCGTGGAGCTCGCCGCCGACGCCCCGGCGCCACTGCGCGGGGGCGACGTGCAGCTGGCTGAGGACGGCGGCGGCGCCGTCGACGCGGTGGGCGGCGACGCCGGCGATCACGCCCTCGCGCTCGGCGCAGAGCACGGCGCCCCGGCCGACGGCGTCCGCCCAGCGCTCGCGGGCGGCGGCGACCGCCTCGGGGCCGAGGAACTCGGCGGGCGGGAGGTGGCCCTGGTAGTAGGTGGCGCGGGCCTCGGTGTGGAGGGCGACGACGGCGTCGACATCGGCGGCGGTGGCGAGTCTGATCACGGACGTTCGAACGCCGGAGCGACCGATCCGGTTCCTGGTGGCCGCTGCCCGGGCGGCCCGGCGGCCTTCAGCCGGTCCCTGCCCCCGCGCCCGTCAGCCGGCTGAAGGTGGCACGGTAGGCGCTGGGTGTGAGGCCGGTGCGGCGCAGGAGGTGCTGCCGGAGCGAGTCGGCGGTGCCGAGGCCGCTCGCGCGGGCCACCTGGTCCATGGCGAGGGAGGTCGTCTCCAGGAGCTCCTTCGCGCGCTCGACGCGCTGGTGGAGCAGCCACTGGAGCGGACTGACGCCGGTCTCCGCGTGGAAGCGGCGCGACAGGGTGCGGACGGAGACGCCGGCGTGCCGGGCGAGGTCGGTGAGGCCGAGGGGCTCGTCGAGGTGCTCCATCGCCCACGCGCGCGTGTCGGCGAAGGAGACCCCGCGCTCGGGAGGCAGCGGGGTCTGGGTGAACTGGGTCTGGCCGCCGGGCCGGACGGGCGCGACGAGGGCGAGCCGCGCGACGGCGTTGGCGACGGCGGCGCCGTGGTCGGTGCGGATGACGTGCAGGCAGAGGTCAATGCCCGCCGCGTATCCGGAGGAGGTGAGGACGGGGCCGTCCTGGACGAAGAGGACGTCGTCCTGGAGGTCGACGGCCGGGTGCCGGGCCGCGAGCAGCGGGCGGTACGCCCAGTAGGTCGTCGCCGTCCGGCCGTCGAGCAGGCCCGCCTCGGCGAGGGCGAACGCGCCGGTGCAGATGGAGGCGATCCGCTTGCCCCCGTCGGCGGAGGCGCGCAGGACGTCGAGGACGCGCGGGTCGGGCGCCTCGTAGGCACCGCTGCCCGCGAGGATCACGGTGTCGGCCCCGGCGACGGCCTCCAGTCCGTGCGGGATCACCAGGTCGAGGCCGCCGGTGGTGGCGACGGGCCCGGGGTCGGGGGCGCAGATGACCGTCTCGTACCCCGGCCGGCCGTCGATCTCGACCTTGCCGAAGAGCATCTCCGGGATGGCGAGGTTGAACATCGAGACGGGCGGGGCGGCGATCACGGCGACGCGCCGGACCCGGGAATCGACGGGCATGGCCAGAACCTCCGGTCGTATGGCATTCCAGCCACTACTGTACGGCCGCGCGGCTCACGAAGCTGGACGCATGTCCTCAACAGTCCAGATCCAGGCCCCCGTTGTGCGGCCGGGTGCTCCCTCCCCCGGTCCCGCGCTCGCCGCCGCCATGCTCGGCTTCGCGCTCATCACCCTCGACACGTCCGTCGTCAACGTCGCCCTGCCCGCGATCGGAGCCGATCTGCGGGCCGGTATGACGGGCCTCCAGTGGGTGGTCGACTCGTACGCGCTGGCCTTCGCCGCGCTGCTGCTCTCCAGCGGGGCCCTCGCCGACCGGGTCGGGGCGAGCCGGGCGTACGGCGCGGGGGTCGTCGTCTTCGCCCTCGCCTCGGCCGCCTGCGGTCTGGCCCCGGGCCTCGCGGGGCTCCTGGCGGCCCGGACCGCGCAGGGGGCGGCGGCGGCCGTGATGCTGCCGGCCTCGCTGGCGCTCGTACGGGAGGCGTACGGCGATCCGGTGCGGCGGGCCCGGGCGGTGTCGCTGTGGGCGGCGGGCGGCACGGTCGCGGTGGCGCTCGGCCCGGTCGCGGGCGGGGCCCTGACCACGGCCTGGAGCTGGCGCGGGATCTTCTTCGTCAACCTGCCGCTCGGGATCCTCGCGCTCGCCCTGCTGACCCGGGTGGCCCGCTCCGAGCGGCGGCCGGCCCCGCTGGACCTGCCGGGGCAGCTGACCGCGATGACGGCGCTCGGGGCGCTGACCTTCGCGGCGATCGAGGGCGGTACGGAGGGCTGGTGGGCGCTGGGCGTCGCGGTGGTGGCCTTCGCCGCGTTCCTGCGGGTCGAGTCGCGGCGGCGGCGGCCGATGGTGCCGCTCGGGCTGTTCCGGAACACGACGGTGGCGGTGGCGGTGGCGGCCGGTTCGGCGAACAGCGTCGCCTTCTACGGCATGGTCTTCGTGTTCGGCCTCTTCTTCCAGCAGGTGCTGGGGCTCTCGGCGCTCGGCGCGGGGCTGATGTTCCTGCCGATGACGGGGCTGCTGGCCGCGGTGAACGTCCTGTCGGCGCGGGTGGCGGCGCGGTACGGGGCGCGGCTGCCGATCGTCGTGGGCCAGGCGGTCGCGGTCGCCGGACTGCTCGGCCTGCTGACCGTGGACGCGGGCTCCTCACGGGCCGCGCAGGCGCTGCTCCTCGTCCCGCTCGCGCTCGGCGCCGGCTTCTCGCTGCCGCCGCTGATCGCGGCGATGATGGAGGCCGTCCCAGCCGAGCGGGCCGGCACGGCGGCGGGCCTCCTGAACGCGATCCGGCAGACGGCCGGTGCCCTCGCGATCGCGGTCTTCGGCTCGCTCGCGGCCCGGGACATGGCGTCGGCGATGCGCACGAGCCTCCTGATCAGCGCGGGGCTGCTGACCGTGACGACCCTGGCCTCGCTGCGGCTGCCGCGCCGCCGCACCCCCTAGAGGACGGTCCCGCCCGGGGGAAAGAGCCAGGCCGCCCTTCGGGGGAAAAGGACGGCCTGGGGCGTGGGCGGGGCGGGCGCGTGGTGCGCCGGGCCCCGGGCGGGCGTCACTTGGAGCAGGTCTCCTGGGTCACCTTGCCGCCCGCGGTGGCGGCGGTGGCCGGGTCCATCGAGAGGCACAGGCCCGTCCAGTTGTTGATGAACTGGTAGGCGGGCCGGGATCCCGTCGCGGTGGCGAGCTTGGTCGGGATGACGTTCCACAGCTGGTTGCCGGAGAACCAGCGGGTCTCGCAGTCCCACCAGAAGAGCTGGGTGCCGGAGCCCGGCGGGGTGCCGTCGTTGTAGGGCACGGTCAGGCACTTGCCGTTGTTCGCCTTGATCCAGTAGTAGCCCTTGCCGTCGTACGTCGAGGGCTTCTCGGCTCCCCACTGGTGGCTGCTGGGCGGGGTCGACTGGCACTCGCGCTGGGTGACCAGGCCGCCGGTCCTGGAGCTGTCGAACTCGGGGCCCCGCACCATGCAGCGGCCGTACAGGCTGTTGACGTAGGTCTTGTCGGCGTTGACCAGCCAGACCGTGCGGTTGCCGCCCACGACGGCGTTGTCGGCGTTGTGGTCGATGATCGCGTTGACCAGGCCCCAGCCGGGGAAGTCCGTCATGACGATGCCGACGCGGCCGGTGGTGCCGTTGAGGTGCTTCATCAGCTGGAGGTTGACACCGGGCTCCTCGTGGACGATGTCACCGTTCTCGTTGCCCAGCTTCCAGCCGCCGGCGTAGTCGGCGGGCAGGAGGCCGAAGGGGGCCTTGGACGCGGACGTGTACGTCACATACATGTCACCGGGGCGGCCGGAGCGCGCCCGGTCGACGTTGCCCTTGACGTAGCCCCACTTCTCCGCGACGGTCTCCGCCGCCCAGTGGTCCTCCGTACGGTCGTTGAAGCCCTTGATCCCGTAGCCGTCGCTCTCGACGCTGTCGAAGCTGCCCAGGACCAGCTTCCCGCGGACCTGGCCGAGCGTCGGGACGTCCGCCCGGCCGGAGCCCGAGGCCGACGGCGCGTAGAAGAGGCCGGGGTACTTCGCCACGTAGCCGGCGAAGATCGACCGGACCGTCGCCGGGGTCACCGACTTCGGGTCGTGCGCGCAGTCGAAGGTGCCCGCGCCCGAGTAGGGGCACTCGGACTTCAGCCGCATCACGATCGTCTCGGTGGGATGCGCGCGGAGGAAGGACTGCGCCTTGGTCAGGACGTCGTCGAAGTTGGCCTGCTGGTAGTACACGGCGTGGTGGATCGTGAAGGCCGCGCCCCCGGAGACCCGGGCCCGGATGTCGATGGCCCGGATGCCCCTCTCCAGCTGCGCCGTCAGGGTCGCCGCGCCGTCGCCCCAGTCCTCCTGCGTCTGCGCGCTGGTGCCGCCGTGGAGGGAGAGCGTGTCGTGGGTGCCGGGGATGGAGAGGTTCGACAGCGGGGTGTCGCTCGCGACGCCCCACATCCACTCGGCCCGGTCCGGCTGCCCGATGTTCCGGTAGGCGTCCTGGTTCGTGGACCCCGCCGCGTCGGCGGTGACGGGCGTCAGCAGCGCGGCTCCCAGGGCGAGACAGGCGGCCGTCATCAGGCCGGTCAGCCTGCGGGCGCGCCGGGACGGTCCGGTGCCCGTGGCACGGGGGGTGGGGCGGGACATGAGACTCCAGTCCGGGTCGGGGTGGCGGTGCGGGCCCCAAGTCTGGCCGCCACCCCTGGCGTTCCACTGACGTTCCGCTAACGCCCTACGCGCTCCTGCGGTAGTGACCGGGCGCGACCCCGTACTCCCGCTTGAAGGCCTTGGCGAAGGCGAACTCCGAGGAGTAGCCGGAGCGTTCCGCGACCGCGCGGAGCGGGAGGTCCTCGGCACGGAGCAGCCGGCCGGCCGTGGTCATGCGCCACCACGTGAGGTACGCGAGCGGCGGGCGGCCCACGAGGGCGGTGAAGCGGCGGGCGAAGGCGGCGCGGGAGAGGCCGCCGAGCGCGCCGAGCTCCTCGACCGTCCAGGGCCTGGCCGGGTCGCCGTGCAGGGCGCGCAGGGCGCCCGCGACGGCCGGGTCGTTCAGGGCGGCCGACCAGCCGGTGGAGCGGTCGCCGCACTCGGTGAGCCACCAGGTGCGCAGCAGGTACAGCAGCAGGGTGTCGAGGAGGGCGGGGACGATGGCGTCGGATCCGGGCTGGGGCTCGGCGAGTTCGGCGCCCAGCAGGTCGACGGCGGCGCGCAGCCGGGGGTGGGATCCGACCCGCGCGGGGAAGTGGACGTACGGCGGCAGGCCGCTGAGCAGGGGGTGCGCGCGGGCCCGGCTGAGCTGGTACGCCCCGCACAGGAGCAGGGTCTCCTCGGCGTCGACCGGGCCCCGGTCGGAGCGGGTGGGCCAGGAGCCGTCGGCGGCGGGCAGGGCGTCGACGAGTGGGGTGCCGGGCCGGTCGGCGAGGCCGTGGCCGGTGCCGTGGGCGAGGAGGACGACGTCGCCGGGACCGAGCCGGACGGGGGCGTCGTCGTCCGGGGGCAGCAGCCAGGCGGTGCCCTGGAGGACGACGTGGAATCCGGCGCCCTTGCTCGGCGGGAAGCGGAAGCCCCAGGGGGCGAAGCGGACGGTGCGGGAGGAGTGGGGGCGCCCGGTGCGCATGGAGGCGATGGCATCGCTCAGTACGTCCATGGCCCGAACGGTAGCGTGCGAGACGATCGGACATGAGGGGAAGCCGGGGAGACATGGATCGTCCGTCCGGCCGGTCCTAACGTCGGGGGCATGACGACAACAGGCATGACGACGAAGGCGGTTCTCTTCCACGAGCTCGGCGGCCCCGAGGTGCTGCGGGTCGAGGAGGTGCCGCTGCCGGCGCCCGGTCCCGGGGAGGTGCTGGTCCGGGTCGAGGCGATCGGGCTCAACCGCGCCGAGGCGCTGTTCCGCGCGGGCGCCTACTACTACCCGGCGACGCTGCCGGGTTCACGGCTCGGCTACGAGGCGGCGGGCGTGGTCGAGGCGGTCGGCGCCGGGGTCACCGCGTACGCCCCGGGCGACCCGGTGATGGCGGCGGCCAACTTCGACTTCGGGATCCACGGCGTGTACGCGGAGCGCGTGGTGCTCCCCGAGGCGTACGTGGTGGCCCGGCCGGAGGGCGTGGACGCGGTGACCGGGGCGGCGGTCTGGCTGAGCTACTTCACCGCCTACGGCGGGATGGTGCTGACCGGCGGCCTCGGCGCGGGCGACCACGTGGTGATCACGGGGGCGTCCAGCTCGGTGGGCACCGCCGCGATCCAGACCGCGCTGCGGGTGGGCGCGGTCCCGATCGCCACCACCCGGGGCGAGGCGAAGCGGAAGGGGCTCCTCGACGTGGGGGCCGCGCACGTGATCGTCACGGACACCGAGGACCTGGTCGCCGAGGTGCGGCGGATCACCGGTGGGACGGGCGCGGACCTGGCCTTCGACGCGATCGGCGGGCCCGGCTTCGCCACCCTCGGGGACGCGCTGCGGCCCGGCGGCACCGCCGTCCTGTACGGCTGGCTGGACCCCCGGCCGACGGAGCTCTCGAAGAACTGGCCGCTGACCACGCACGGGTACGCGAACGGGGCGCTGGCCAGGACCGAGGAGGGACGCCGGCGCGCGGCCGGGTTCATCGGCTCGGGGCTGCGGGACGGCACCCTGGCGCCGGTGATCGCCGAGACCTTCGACGGCCTGGAGCGGATGGCCGACGCCCACCGGCTGATGGAGTCGAACACGCACCTCGGGAAGATCGTGGTGCGGGTCGAGCACTGACCTCCGGGACGGTGGCGGGGAGCGGGCGGGGGCTCGGCGCGGTGTGTCCGCGCTCGGGCCCGGGGCCGGCCTGCGGCCCGGGGCGCGGGCGCCCGGGGCCTCAGCGCCTCGGCAGCCCCAGGGGGTTGCCGTCGCGGAGTTCCGGCGGCAGGAGGTGGCCGGGGGTCGACTGGTACGTGACCGGGCGCAGCCACCGCTCGACGGCGGTCGCGCCGACCGAGGTCGAGGGGGAGGTGGTGGCCGGGTAGGGGCCCCCGTGGTGCTGGGCGGGGGCGACGGCGACGCCGGTGGGCCAGCCGTTGACGAGGACGCGGCCGGCCAGCGGGGTGAGGGCGGCGAGCAGGGGGGCCGCCGCCGCGTCCTCCTCGGCGAGGTGCAGGGTCGCGGTGAGGTTGCCGGGCAGCAGGCCGAGGACGGCGGTCAGCTCCTCGCGGGTGGAGTAGCGGGCGACGACCGTGACCGGTCCGAAGCACTCCTCCAGGAGGAGGCGGTGGCCGTCGCCGTGGAGCGCGGCCGCCTCGACGGCGAGGACCCCGGCGCTGACGGTGTGGGCGCCGCCCGCGCCGGGGGTGAGCGGGGTCTCGACCCCGGCGAGCGCGGCGCGCTCGGCGACCCCTGCGACGAAGGCGTCCCGCATCCGGCGGTCGAGCATGACGGCCGGTTCGGTCTCGCTGACGGCGGCCGTGAGGGCGGCGAGGAAGCGGTCGCCGTCCGCGCCGCGGGGGGCGAGGACGAAGCCGGGCTTGGTGCAGAACTGTCCGGCGCCCAGGGTCAGCGAGCCGGCCAGCCCGGCCCCGATCTCCTCGGCCCGCTCCGCGGCGGCGGCCTCGGTGACCACGACCGGGTTGAGGGAGCCGAGTTCGCCGTGGAAGGGGATGGGGACGGGCCGGGCGACGGCCGCGTCGAAGAGCGCCCGGCCGCCGCGGAGCGAGCCGGTGAAGCCCGCCGCCGCGACGAGCGGATGGCGGACCAGCTCGACGCCCGCGTCGAAGCCGTGGACGAGGACGACGACGTCTTCGGGGAGTCCGGCCTCGGCGGCGGCGCGGCGCAGCAGGGAGGCGCAGAGCTCGGAGGTGGCCGGGTGGCCCGGGTGGGCCTTGACGACCACGGGGCAGCCGGCCGCGAGGGCGCTCGCGGTGTCGCCGCCGGGGACGGAGAAGGCGAGCGGGAAGTTGCTCGCGGCGTAGACGGCGACGACGCCGAGCGGGATCTTCCAGCGGCGCAGGTCGGGCCGGGGCGGGACGGCCTCGGGGTCGGGCAGGTCGATACGGACGTCGAGGAAGGAGCCGTCCTCGACCACCCCGGCGAAGGCCCGCAACTGGGCGCTGGTGCGCGCGAGTTCCCCGGTGAGGCGGACGGGGCCGAGGGCGGTCTCGGCGTCGGCCGCCTCGACGACGTGCTCCCCGGAGGCGTCGAGGAGGTCGGCGGCGGCGCGGAGGAAGGCGGCCCGTGCGGCGCGGTCGGCGAGGGCCTCGCGGGCGGCGTGCGCCGCCCGGACGGCGCGGTCGACCTCCTCGGCTGTGGCCTCCACCGCAACCTGCTCGCGCGGCTTCCCCGTCCGGGGGTCCACACTCCACACTGGTTCTGCCGCCACCGCCACGCCCCTGTTCGCTATTCTGAACGCAGTTCCCGTAGATGAACGCATCTGGCACGGGACTCTATTGACGGCCCGGCCGTCTCCACAAGGGCTCCCTCCGGCCGGGGCGGCCGGTGGGGGCCGGACAACGGAAAAGGGGCGAGGGCCATGGCGACTGCCGACGCGGGTGGGGCACAGGTGAAGTCCGCGGTGCGGACCGTGGAGCTGCTCGAGTACTTCGCGGGGCGCCCCGGAATGCACTCGCTCGCCGCCGTCCAGGAGGCCGTCGGCTACCCCAAGTCCAGCCTGTACATGTTGCTGCGGACCCTGGTCGAGCTGGGCTGGGTGGAGACGGACGCGACGGGCACGCGGTACGGGATCGGGGTGCGAGCGCTGCTCGTGGGCACCTCGTACATCGACGGCGACGAGGTGGTGGCCGCCTCACGGCCCACCCTCGACCGGCTCTCCGACGACACGACCGAGACCATCCACCTGGCACGGCTCGACGGCACGAACGTGGTCTACCTGGCGACCCGTCAGTCCCAGCACTACCTGCGGCCGTTCACCCGGGTCGGGCGCCGGCTGCCCGCGCACTCGACGTCGCTGGGCAAGGCGCTGCTCGCCACCCACAGCGACGAGCAGGTCCGCAAGCTGCTGCCGGAGACGCTCCCGGCGCTGACCGAGCACACGACCACCGACCGCGAGCGGCTCATCGAGGAGCTGCGCGTCATCCGCGAGCAGGGCTACGCGGTGGACCGCGAGGAGAACACCCTGGGGCTGCGCTGCTTCGGCGCCGCGATCCCCTACCGGACCCCGGCGCGGGACGCGATCAGCTGCTCGGTGCCGGTGGCGCGGCTCACCCCGGCCCACGAACAGATGATCAAGGACGCGCTGCTCGACGCGCGGGACCGGCTGACGCTGGCGACCCGCCGCCTCTGACCCCCGGGGTCACGCCCGGTCGGCGAGGGCCCGCTGCCAGACGGGGCTGTCGACGTAGTGGTTGTCGTACTGCTCCGAGGAGGCCTTGATCTCCTCGAAGCTCGCCTCGCCCCGCATGACGCGGCCGAGGAGGCGCAGGTAGTCGAAGCGGGCCATCCCGGGCGTGAAGACGAAGAGGACGTCGGCCTCGGCGCCGGGCGCCGCCGCGAAGGCGTGCGGGGTGTGCGGCGGGACGAGGAGGAAGTCGCCCTGCTCCAGGACGGTCAGCTCCTCGCCGACCAGGACCTGGAGCGAGCCGCCGAGCACGAAGAACATCTCCGAGGCCTTGGTGTGGAAGTGCGCCGGGGCGCCGACCGCGCCCTTCGCGAACGAGGAGCGGTAGCTGGTGAGCTGCCCGCCGGTGGTGTCGGAGTCGGCGAGGAGGGTCATCACGCTGCTCGGGTCGGCCGTGGTCTCGGCGGTGGCGGCGCGGGTGAGGAGCGGGGCGAAGGTCTCGATCTCGTTCATGATCACTACTTTAGGGGCCCATTGACCCGCCGGGCAGGGCCAATCGATCACCGAAAAGTGGGGTCAATTCGGCGGCGGGAGGAGGGGCGCTCCCCCGTGCGGCGGAGGCGGTTCAGCACCCGGAAGGAGGTGGCGGCCGGGCTCCGCGCGGGAGCGTGGAGCCATGACACCGACCGCGTCCTCCCTCGCCCCGGCACCCGCCGCCGGCCGTCACCGGCCGGGGGCCGCCCGGCGGGCGCTGCGCGCCCTCGCGATCCTCGCGTGCCTCCCGTACATCTCGCTCAAGGTCGTCTGGGTGGCGGGCGGCAGGCTCGGCATCCCGGACGGCAGCGGGCTCCTGGAGCATCCGCGGCTGATGGTGACCGCCAACGCGGTCTCGGTCGTCGCCGACGTCCTCGTGATCGTCCTGGCCCTGCTGCTCACCCAGGCCTGGGGCCGGCGGTTCCCCGCCTGGCCGCTCGCCCTCCCCCTGTGGGCGGCGACCGGACTGCTCGCCCCGATCATGGCCGGGTACCCCGCGCAGCTCGCGGTCGCCCTCCTGACCGGCGACGAGGAGGCCGCCGCACCCGCCGAACCCTTCCTCGACCCGTGGGTCTTCGGGGTCGTCTACGGCGGGTTCATCCTCCAGGGCCTCGCCCTCGGCACCCTCTTCGCCCTGTACGCCCGCGACCGCTGGGGCCACCTCTGGCAGGGGCACCTCGGCGAGCTGCCGGCCCGCGCCTCCGGGCCCGGGGCGCGGGCCCTCGCCGTGGCCGGCGCGGTCGCCGCCCTGGTGCCCGCCGCGCTGCACCTGCTGTGGGCCACCGGCGCGACCACGGGTCTGTCCCCGAGGATGATCGCCGCGCGCGACTCCGACGACCACGTCCTGGAGGCCGACCGCTTCCTGTTCCTCGTCGTCGCCGTCGCCCTGACCCTCTTCCTGGTGCTGCGCCGGCCCGCCCGGCTCCGGGTCCGCACCACGCTCGCCCTGGCCTGGACGGCCTCGGGCGCCGTGGGCTGCTGGGGCGCCTACCTGTCCCTCGTCTCGCTGCTGCCGGACCCGGATCCCGCGAAGCGCGTCCCCGGGCTCGTACAGCTGTCCTACGCTGGCGACATGATCACCGGGTTGCTCCTCGCCGCGTGCCTGGCGGTCTTCCTGCGGCGCCGGAGCGCCGGGGCGTGAGACCGGCGCGGGCCCTCTTCGGGCAGCGGGCCAGGCTGCGCTGGCTCCATCTGATCCTGGGCGGCGCGCTGTTCATGCCCTTCTGGATGGTCGGCACCGTGGCCGCGGGGCCGCTCCTCGGCGGCCGCGGTCTCTTCACCGGCGACCTCGGGGTGCAGTTCCTGGCGTACGCCCTGGGGCTGCCGATCGCCGCCGTCGTCGCGCTCTTCCCGCTGGCCCGGCCGATGTCGGTGGCGGCGGCGCGGACGCTGTGCGGGGTGGACGCCGAGCGGTTCGCGGACGGCCCGGCCCGCGGCGGGGCGGCCAGGGCCCGGACCGCCGCCTGGTTCACCCTGCACCTGGGCGCCGGGGCGCTGATCAGCGGGGCGACCCTGGCCCTGCCGCCCTTCGCGGTCGTGGTCATGGCTCTGCCCCTCTCGCCGGGCCTCCGGGAGTCCGAGCTCGGCCGCCACTGGGGCCTCGACCGGTTCTGGGTCTGGGCGACGCCGCTCGCGGGCCTCCTGATGCTGCTCGCGCTCGCGGCCGTCGCCGCCGCGACCGGCGCCCTGCTCGCGCGGCAGGCGCCCCGGCTGCTCGGGCCGAGTCCGGCGGACCGGCTGGCGGCGGCGGAGCGGCGCGCCGCCGAGGCGGAGTCCCGCAACCGGCTCGCCCGCGAGCTGCACGACTCGGTGGGCCACGCCCTCAGCGCGGTCACCCTCCAGGCGGGCGCGGCCCGCCGGGTCCTCGACGGGGACGCGGCCGATCCCGGGTTCGTGCGGGAGGCGCTGGCCGCGATCGAGGAGACCGCCCGGCGCACCGTCGGCGACCTGGACCGGGTCCTCGGCCTGCTGCGGGACGAGGAGACGACGGAGCAGGGCCCGGGGCCGGGGCTCGACGCCCTGGAGGCCCTGGTGCGGGGCGCGGGGCCGCGGGTGGCGCTGACCGTGCGGGGCGCCCTGGGCTCCGTACCGGAGGCGGTGTCCCGGGAGGCGTACCGGATCGTCCAGGAAGGGCTGACGAACGCGGCCCGGCACGCGGGCGGCGCGCCCGTCACCGTACGGCTCGACGCCCGTACCGAGCGGTTGGAGATCACCATGGAGAACCCCCTGCCCGGCCGTCCCCCGGTCACCCGGCCCGGCGGCGGGCGCGGCCTGCGCGGGATCGGCGAGCGGGCCCGGCTCCTCGGCGGCACCGCCGGGGCGGGCCCGGCGGACGGCGTCTGGCGCCTCTCGGTCAGGATCCCCCGGTGAGCGGCCCGGTCAGGATCGTCCTCGCCGACGACGAGCGGATGGTGCGGACGGCGCTGCGGGTCATCCTGGACGCCGAGGACGGCCTGGAGGTCGTCGGGGAGGCGTCCACCGGCGCCGAGGCGGTGGCGGTGGTGCGGGCGGAGCGGCCGGACGTCGTCCTCATGGACGTGCGGATGCCGGAGATCGACGGGATCCGGGCGACCGAGCAGATCCTCGCCGGGATGGCGGAGCCGCCGCGGATCGTGGTGGTGACGACCTTCGAGAACGACTCCTACGTGTACGACGCGCTGCGGGTCGGCGCGGCCGGCTTCCTGCTGAAGCGGGCGGCGGCGGAGGAACTGGTGAGCGCGGTGCGGCTGGTCGCGCGGAGCGACTCGCTGCTCTATCCGGCGGCGGTACGGGGCCTGGCCGCCGAGCACGCCCGCCGCCGGCCGCGGGCGGCGCCGCCCTGGGCGGGGCGGCTCACCGAGCGGGAGGCGGAGGTGCTGCGCCGGGTGGCGACGGGGCTCACGAACGCCGAGATCGCCGACCGGATGGGCGTCGGCCCCGCCACGGTGAAGACGCACGTGGCGGCGGTCCTGGCGAAACTGGGCGCCCGCGACCGCACGCAGGCGGTGATCCTGGCGTACGAGTCGGGCTTCGTCGGACCGCTCTGAGGCCCCGGCCACCCCCCGAGGGGCGCGCGGGGCCGGGACCGTACGGGCCCGGCGGCCCCGGGTCAGGAGCGCGTCGCGGGCCGGGACCGCACGGGCCCCGCGGGCCGGGTCAGGAGCGCGTCGCGGGCCGGGACCGTACGGGCCCCGCGGGCCGGGTCAGGAGCGCGTCGCGGTCGCGCAGTCGCCGTGGCCCTCGGTGATCGGGGCCGTGCGGTCGTACGGGTCGAGCGTCCCGGCGCTCGGGTCGGTCTCGGGGCCTCCGCCGCCGAACTGGGGCCGGAAGGACCCCGTGGTGACGCCGCAGCCGCCGTTCGTCATGTCGGTCCGGTACGACAGCAGGCTGAACGTCCCCTTCCGGGTGACGACCTTCGCCGGATCGTCCCAGTTCACCACGGTCTCCCGGCGCACGATGACCCGCACGACCTCGTCGCCGCCGCCGGCCGGCGCGACCGGGTAGACGTACGTGACGTCGGCGGTCACCTCCAGGGCTCCGAGCCGCCCCTCCCGGTAGGAGAGACGGCCCCGGGTCTTCACCACGTCCCCGGCCGGGCGCGCCTGCGCCGGGTCGAAGCGGCTGAAGAGGAGCAGCGGGTCGTGGTCCGCGTCCGGGCTGCGCAGCGCGGACGTCACGAAGTCCGTGACGTCCTTCTGGTGCGGGTTCATCAGGGCGATGGCCCGCTCCGGGCGGGCGCCGCGCCGCACCGCCGGGTCCAGGTTGGACAGGACGAGGAAGTCGCGGGTCCGCGCGAGGGCCCGCTCCACCCCGGCCCGGTCCATCCAGCCGGTCGCCTTCGCGGGGGGCACGGTGATGCCGGCCGCGCCGTCCGCCCAGCGCGCCGCCGGGGAGCCCAGGAAGGGCTCGTCGAGGGTGGCCCGCCCGCCGGGCTCCGCGGGCGGCGCCTGCTCCGGCCGCGCCGACTCCGCCGCGAGGGGCGTGGGGTCCGCGTCGCCGCCGGACCAGCCGACGAAGCCTCCCGGGTCCACGGCCACGACCAGCAGCGCCAGCGCGGCCACGAACCCCGCCACGTACCAGCCCTTCCGCCGCCGGGGCCGCGGCGGCGCGGGCGCGCGCCAGGGCGTCGGCTCCCCGGGCCGGTCCCGCAGCCGGCCCGCGACCTCGCGGGCCCGTGCGGACGGCTCCTTCGGCGCGTCTCCGGCGCCCTCGGCAGAGGTCCGCAGGAACTCCGCCCACACCTCGTCCGGTACGGACGAGCCGTCCTTCTCCCCGCTCGCGGTCACGCCGATCCCCCACCCCGTACGTCTCCGGCCCCTCCCCGGGGCCCTTGCCCCTCGATGATCACACGGCGGCCGGAGATGAAGGTTCGCTGAGAAACCGGACACATCCGGAACGTACGGCACCGGATCGTTCGTCCCCAGGAGTGCGATGAACAAGACGATCAGGCACGCGTCGGTCTTCGTCCTGGCCCTGGTGCTCGCCCTTCTCGGGCGGGCCACCTGGGTGCAGGGCTACGAGGGCAAGGCGCTCGCGGACGACTCGAAGAACCGGCGGAAGACGATCGCGCAGTACGCGCAGCCGCTCGGGAACATCGTCGTGGCCGGCTCGCCGGTCACCGGCTCGAAGAGGACGGAGGGAACGGACCTGGCGTACAAACGCACCTACACGGACGGCGAGCTGTACGCGGCGGTCACCGGCTACAGCTCGCAGGCCTACGGCGCCACGCAGCTGGAGGGCATCTACTCCGATGTCCTCGACGGCACGGACGACCGGCTGAAGAACCCCGTGGACGCCGTCACCCGCAAGCAGCAGGAGCCGGGCACGGTGGTCACCACGATCGACCCGGACGTGCAGAAGGCCGCCTACGAGGCGCTCGGGAGCAAGAAGGGCGCGGCGGTCGCCGTCGACCCGGCCAGCGGCCGGATCCTCGCCATGGTCTCCACCCCGTCCTACGACCCGTCGAAGATCTCCGGGACGAACGACGGGGACGCCTGGAAGAAGCTGACCGCCGACGAGGACAAGCCGCTGGTGAACCGCGCGCTGCGGCAGCCGCTGCCGCCCGGCTCCACCTTCAAGCTGGTCGTCGCGGCCGCCGCCCTGGAGGACGGCCTGTACGGCTCGGTGGACACGGCGACGAAGAGCCCCGACCCGTACACGCTGCCGGGCACCCGGACGGTGCTGAGGAACGAGAACGCCTCGGCGCCCTGCGAGAACGCCACGATCCGCACCGCGCTCCGGTACTCCTGCAACAACGTCTTCGCCAAGATGGCCGCCGACCTGGGGCAGGACAAGGTGAAGGCGATGGCGGAGAAGTTCGGCTTCAACGACGCCGAACTGGACGTCCCGGTCCGCGCCTACGCGAGCGTGTACCCCTCCGGTATGGACAAGGCTCAGACGGCGCTCACCGGCATCGGCCAGTTCGACGTGACCGCCACCCCGCTCCAGATGGCGATGGTCTCGGCCGCGATCGCGAACGACGGCCTGCTCGCCGCCCCGCACATGGTCCAGCAGGTCGTCGACTCCGACGGGGACGCGCTGAACTCGTACAAGGACGGGGACACCGAGCGGGTCGTCTCCTCCTCGACGGCCGAGCAGCTGCGGAGCGCGATGGTGACGGTGGTGGAGCAGGGCACCGGCAGCAACGCGGCCGTGGACGGCGCCGAGGTCGGCGGCAAGACCGGCACCGCGCAGCACGGCGAGAACAACAGCAAGACGCCGTACGCCTGGTTCACCTCGTACGCCAAGGACCCCTCGACCGGGAAGCGGGTCGCCGTCGCGGTGATGATCGAGGACTCGGGCGCGGCCCGCTCCGAGGTCAGCGGCAACGGCCTGGCGGCCCCGGTGGCGCAGAAGATGATGGAGGCGGCGCTGAAGTGACAGGGGCCGGGGCCCGATTGGCCGCCGGGTCCCGTCGCACGATATGCAGGGGCACACCCCGTGATTCGTATGTGTACTCGAATCACGGGGTGTGCCCCTGCTCTTCGTCCCTCGGAGGACCGTCGTGCGCCTGCCCCGTTCCCTGTCCGGCTGGACCATGGCGGTCTTCGGCGTGCTCGCCGCCGCCCTGGGCGTGGTGGGTCTGGTCGCCCCGGACGTCCTGCTCACCGTGATGGGCTTCGAGCCGGTGCCCGAGGGCGGGCGCGCGGACGGGGACCACACCCTGGTCTTCCTGACGGCCTCCTCGATGGCCGCGCTGAACATGGGCGTCTACTACGTCCTGGCCGCCCTGGCCGACTGGAAGGCCTTCTTCCGCTGGACGGTCCCCTTCCGGCTGCTGACCTGCGCCGTCTTCACCCTGGCGGTCGTCACGGGGCGCGCCCCGGCCGGCTTCATCGGCGTGGGGCTCTGGGAGGGCCTCGGCGCGGTGGTGACGGGGCTGGCGCTGCGGTACGAGAAGCGGGCGGTGCCGGGGACGCGGGCCCCGGCGTGATCCGATCGCGCGTCGCCGACCAGGGGATCTAGGGCAACCGACCGATCCGGCCGGGCCACCTCAGACCGCAGTCTTCGGCCATGCGTTGGTATCTGACAGGTGTCGTGGTGTCCGGATTCGGCACGACGGCGATGTGGCTGGTGTCCGGTGTCTGGGTCAAGTCCCTCACGGGCTCCGACAGTCTCGCGGCCCTCGCCGCCTTCGCCCTCTGGGCGCCCGTGCTGCTCGGGCCGCTGCTCGGCCCGCTCGCCGACCGGGTGCGGCGCAGACCGCTGCTCGTCGTCCTGGACCTGGCGATGGCGTGCCTGCTGCCCCTGCTGCTGTGGGTGGAGTCGGCGGACCGGGTGTGGCTGCTCTTCGCGGTGCTCGTGCTGTACGGGGCGCAGGGCGCCGTCCACGACGCGGCCGAGCAGGCGCTCGTGTCCTCGGTGCTCGACGGGAGGCGGCTCGGCACGTTCAACGGACTACGGATGACGGCGAACGAGTCCACGAAGCTGATCGCCCCGCTGGTCGCGGCGGGCCTCTTCGCCGCGTACGGCGGCGGGACCGTCGCCCTCCTCGACGCGGCGAGCTTCGCGGTCGCGGCGGCCGTGTTCGCCCTGATGCCGGTCCGGGAGGCGCGCCCCGCCCGGGCCGCGTCACGGAGCTGGTGGGGCGAGACGGCGGAGGGCGTCCGCCTCCTCCGGGGCTCGCGGGTGCTGCGGCCGCTGGTGGCGACCGGGGCCTTCACGATGCTGCTCGCCGGGGTGAACGGGGCCGCGATCTACGCCGTGGTCGACCGGGGGCTCGGGCAGTCGCCCGCGTACGCCGGGGTGCTGTACGCGGTGCAGGGCGTGGGCTCGGTCCTCGCCGGGCTGGTCACCGGCCCCCTCCTGCGCAGGATGCCGGAACGCACCCTCGCCGCCGCCGGTCTGGCGCTCTTCGCGGTGGCGATGGGCGTACGGGGCGCACTGCCGTACGAGGCGACGGCCCTCGCGGCGAGCGCGGTGATCGGCCTGGGGATGCCGTGGGTCCTGGTCGCGGTGATGACGGCGGTCCAGCGGGAGGCCCCGGCGGAGGCCGTCGGGCGGGTGGCGGCGAGCGCGAACACCCTGGTCATGGCGCCGAACGCGCTGGCCATCGCGGCCGGCGCGGGCCTGCTCGCGGTGACGGACGTCCACGTCCTGCTGCCGCTGCTCGCGGCGGCGGGGCTGGTGGGGTCGTGGACGCTACTCCTGACCGCCGAGCCGGCCGGGGCGCGGGGATGACCCCACCGCTGTAGCCCCGCCCCGGGCCGCACCCGCCACCCCGTTGGCCCGCGCCCGCCACCCCGCGTGCCTGCGCCCCGCCCTCGCGTGCCTGCGGCCGCCGCCCGCGGAGCCGCGCCGCCGCCACCCCCGTGTGCCTGCGCCTCGCACCCGTGGGCTTGCGCCCCGCCCTGGCGGGCCTGCGCCCGCGCCCGTGTGCCCGCGCCCGCTTCGGGCGGTGCCCGTCGGCCACCCCCCGTGTGGGCAATCGTCCCGCTGGGCGGGACGGGTGGGCACACGGGACGGCGCCCCTTAGCGGCGCCTCCGCGTTCTGTGCCCTGGCCCGCACCACCTGTGACGGCACCGGGGTGGTGCGGGTTCGGGCGCAGGAGCCTCTGGCGCCGGCAGGGCGCGGGTCCGTTGTGCCCACCCGTTCCGCCCTTGCGGAACGCCTGCCCACAACGGGGCCGGAGAGCGGGCCGCCCACGGCGGGCGGGGCGCGGGCCCACGACGGGGGCCGACGGGGGCGCCCGCAACGGAGCGTGGAACGCCTGCCCACAACGGGCGGGGCGCGGGCCCACAACGGCGGGGCGCGAGCCCACGACGGACCCGGCGGGAGTGCCGCCCGCAACAGCAGGGCGCGGCTCACAACGGGCGGGGCGACCCGTCGGCGGGGAGCATGGAGGGAGGCGGCGGGAGGAGGGAAGTGTGACGGCCGGTTCCTTCCCGGGGACAGCGGGGCGGGTCGGTGTGCCCCTCGACGGCAAGGGGCTCCTCGACGTGCTCGGGGTCGCCGCCGTCGTCGTCGACGGCCGGGGCCGCATCGTCCTGTGGAGCCCGCAGGCCGAGACGCTCTTCGGCTTCCGCGCCGACGAGGCCCTCGGCCAGTACGTGGCCCGGCTGATCGTCGGCGCGGACCACCGGGAGGAGGCCATGCGCCTCTTCGGCGAGGTGCTGCGCGGCGGCCCGTCCTGGGCGGGCACCTTCCCCGTACGGCACAAGGACGGCTCGGTCCGGCGGGTGGAGTTCCGCAACATGCGGCTCACCGACGACCTGGGCGACCTGTACGCCCTGGGCATCGCCGCCGACGCCGCCGCCGTCGAGCGGATCGAGACCGAGCTCGCGCTCTCCGACCGGCTGGTGTCCCAGTCGCCGATCGGCCTCGCCGTCCTGGACACCGAGCTGCGCTACGTCCTGGTGAACCCCGCCCTGGAGCGGATCAACGGGCTCCCGGCCGCGGAGCACCTCGGACGGCGGATCGGCGACATGCTTCCGCAGGTCGACGCCGAGGCCCTGGAGGAGGCGCTGCGCGGGGTGCTGGCCACGGGCACGCCCCTGCTCGACCACGCGACGGCGGGCCGGACCCCGGCGGACCCGGAGCACGAGCACACCTGGTCGCTCTCCTTCTACCGCCTGGAGGGGCCCGACGGCCGGGTCCAGGGCGTCGCGGCCTCGGTGATCGACGTGACCGAGCGGCACCGGGCGGACGCGGACGCCGACCGCTCCCGGCGACGGCTCGCGCTGATCGCGGACGCCTCGGCACGGGTGGGCACCACCCTGGAGGTGGAGCGGACGGCCGACGAGCTGGCCTCGGTGGTGGTGCCGGAGCTCGCGGACATCGCGGCCGTCGACGTCCTGGACTCCGTCCTGGCGCTGCGCAGGCCCGGCGCGCCCGAGGAGGGGCCCGAGCTCTTCCGGGCGCTCGCCGTGAAGGCCGAGGGCCGCACGGAGGCCCTGCCGGCGGCGGACCCGCCCGGCGAGGTCGCGATGTACGGGGCGGACCGGCTCGTCACCCGCTGCGTGCACACCGGGCTGCCGGTCCTGGTGGAGCACGTGGGGCCGGGCGACCTGTCGCGGATCGCCCGGAGCCCGGAGGCCGCCGAGCTGCTCGCCCGGGCCGGGGTGCACTCGTACCTGGCGGTGCCGCTGATCGCGCGCGGCGAGGTGCTGGGCGCGCTCGACCTCAAGCGCGACCGGAACGCGCTGCCCTTCGACGGGGACGACGTCCTGCTCGCGACGGAGCTGGCGGCCCGGGCGGCCGTCAGCATCGACAACGCCCGCTGGTACCAGAGCGTGCGGAACTCGGCGGTGACGCTCCAGCGCAGCCTGCTGCCGGGGGATCCTCCGGAGCGGGCGGGTCTGGAGGTGGCCGCCCGCTACCAGCCGGCGCACGCGTCGAGCGAGGTCGGCGGTGACTGGTACGACGTGATCGCCCTGCCCGACGACAAGACGGCGCTGGTCGTCGGGGACGTGATGGGCAGCGGGATCGACGCGGCGGCGACGATGGGCCGGCTGCGGACGGCGACCTGCGCCTTCGCCGACCTCGATCTCTCCCCGGCCCAGGTGCTGCGGCACCTGGACCGGATCACGGCGGGCCTGGAGCACTACATCGCGACCTGCCTCTTCGCCGTGCACGACCCGGTGCGCCAGCGGTGCCGGATCGCGAACGCGGGCCACCTGCCGCCGGTGCGGGTCCCGGCGGACGGGCCGGCCGAGCTGGTGCGGCTCTCCACGGGGGTGCCGCTGGGCGTCGGCGGAGCGGGCTTCCGGACGACCCGGGTGGCGTTCCGGCCCGGGGACCTGCTCGTGCTCTACACCGACGGCCTGATCGAGACCCGCACGGATTCGATCGACGACCGGCTCGCCCTGCTCGTACGGCTCCTGGACGAGACGCGCGGCCCGCTGGAGGAGACCTGCGACCGGCTGCTCCGGGCCCTGCGCCGGCCGGGCGCGCCCGACGACGTGGCACTCCTCATCGCCCGGAGCACGGGATGACCCGGGTCCGCCGGCCGGGGCGGGGCACGGGCGACGAGCGCGGTACGGGGCTGCGGAGCGTCGCCGGGCAGGTGTTCGCCCTGGAGGCGCTGATCGCGCTGCTGGTGATCGCGGCGGCCGTGATCGTGACGTTCTACCAGGCGCGCGGCGACACCGAGCGGGACGCCCGCGTCCGGTCGCTGGCGGTGGCCGAGGCCTTCGCGCACGCGCCGGGCATCGACGCCGCGCTGGGCTCGCCCGATCCGACGGCGCAGTTGCAGAGCCGGGCGGAGGCGACCCGGAAGGCGACGGGCGTGGACTTCCTCTCGGTCCTGAGCCCCACGGGGGTGCGGTACACCGACTCGGACCCGGCGCTGATCGGGCAGAAGGCGACCGGTGACCTGTCGAAGGCGGAGGTGGACAAGGAGGCGTTCACGGAGCTGTTCCGCGGCGCGCCGAACGACGCGGTACGGGCCGTGGTCCCGGTCCTGGGCGACCGGGGGCAGCTGCTCGGCATGATCAGCAGCGGCATCGAGGTGGAGAGCATCTCGCACGCGGTGCAGGGACGGCTGCCGCTGCTCGTCGGCGTGGCGGGCGGCGCGCTCGCGGCGGCCGTGGGCGGGGCGGCGCTGGTGAGCCGGCGGCTGCGGCGGCAGACGCACGGGCTCGGGCCGGCGGAGATGACCCGGATGAAGGAGCACCACGAGGCGGTGCTGCACGCGGTGCGGGAGGGCGTCCTGATCGTGGGCCCCGACCACCGGCTGCTGCTCGCCAACGACGAGGCGCGCCGGCTGCTCGGCCTGACGGCGGACGCGGAGCGGCGGCACGTGGCCGAGCTCGGCCTCGATCCCCGGACGGTCGAGCTCCTGGAGTCGGGGCGGTCGGCGACCGACGAGGTGCACCGGGCGGGCGACCGGCTGCTCGCGGTGAGCGTGCGGCCCACCCTGCCGCACGGCTCGGAGTCGGGCTGCGTGATGACGATGCGGGACACCACCGAGCTGGCGGCGGTGACCGGGCGGGCGGCGGTGGCGCGCGGCCGGCTCCAGCTGCTGTACGAGGCGGGGGTCCGGATCGGGACGACGCTGGAGGTCGTACGGACGGCGGAGGAGCTGGCGGAGGTGGCGGTCCCCCGGTTCGCGGACTTCGCGACGGTGGAGCTGCTCGAACCGGTGCTGCGCGGGGAGGAGCCGCCGGAGGCCGGCGGCTCGTCCACGTCCACGGAGATGCGGCGCACCGCGCTGAGCGGGCTGCGCCCCGACCAGCCGCTCCAGTCGGTCGGGGACACCATCCACTTCGACGTGACGAGCACCCCGATGGCGAGTGCCCTGCACGCGGGGCACGCGGTGGTGCAGGCGGAGCTGGCCGCCGCGGAGGGCTGGCGGGCGCAGGATCCGGAGGGGGCGGCGCAGGCCCTCGCGTACGGGATGCACTCGCTGCTCACGGTGCCGCTGCTGGCCCGCGGGGTGGTCCTGGGGATGGCCAACTTCTGGCGTGCGGACACCCCGGAGCCGTTCGGGGACGAGGACCTGTCGTTCGCGGAGGAGCTGGCGGCGCGGGCGGCGGTGGCCATCGACAACGCGCGCCGGTTCACCCGGGAGCACGCGATGGCGGTGACGCTCCAGCGGAGCCTGCTGCCGAGGGTGCTGCCCGATCAGAGCGCGGTGGAGGTGTCGTACCGCTACCTTCCGGCGAAGGCCGGGGTGGGCGGCGACTGGTTCGACGTGATCCCGCTGCCGGGGGCGCGGGTGGCGCTGGTGGTCGGGGACGTGGTGGGGCACGGGCTGCACGCGGCGGCGACGATGGGGCGGCTGCGGACGGCGGTGCACAACTTCTCGACCCTGGACGTGCCGCCGGACGAACTCCTGGGCCATCTGGACGAGCTGACGGGCCGGATCGAGGACCGGGAGTCGGAGGGGACGGACGGCGAGGGGCGGCGGCGGGACGAGGGCATCACGGGCGCGACCTGCCTGTACGCGATCTACGACCCGGCGTCCGGGCACTGCACGCTGGCGAGCGCGGGGCATCCCGGGCCGGCGCTGGTGAGTCCGGACGGGCGGGTCGAGTTCCCCGAGCTGTCGCCGGGCCTCCCGCTGGGCCTGGGCCTGGGGGACGCCCCGTTCGAGTCGACGGAGCTGATCCTGCCGGAGGGCAGCAAGCTGGTGCTGTTCACGGACGGGCTCCTGGAGGACCACGGGCGGGACATGGACACCGGGCTCGGGCTGCTGCGCTCGACGCTGGCCCGGCCGGACCGGAACCCCGAGCAGACCTGCGCGGACGTCCTCGCGACGCTGCTCTCGCCGACTCCGCGCGACGACATCGCGCTGCTCGTGGCCCGGACCCGGCTGCTCGACCGGGAGCGGATCGCCGAGTGGGAGGTGCCCCGGGACCCGTCGGCGGTGTCGCCGGTGCGGAACGCGGCGGCGGCGAAGCTGTCGGAGTGGGGGCTCGACGGGCTCGCGTTCACCGCGGAGCTGATCCTGAGCGAGCTGATCACGAACGCGGTGCGGTACGGGGCGGACCCGGTGCGCGTGCGCCTGCTCCACGACCGGACGCTGATCTGCGAGGTCTCGGACGGCAGCAGCACCTCCCCGCACCTGCGGCACGCGGCGACGACGGACGAGGGCGGGCGCGGGCTCTATCTGGTCGCCCAGTACGCGGAGCGGTGGGGCACGCGGTACGCCCGGCGGGGCAAGACGATCTGGGCGGAGCTGCGGGTGAGCGGGGACGGCTCCGAACCGGTGGCGATGGTCGTCCCGGACCTGGACGCGCTGGAGGACCTGGCGTGGTGAGGGGACCGGCGGGGTGAGGGGCCCGCTGTGGTGACGGGCTCGGCGGGGTGAGGGGCCCGGTGTGGTGAGGGGCCCGCTGTGGTGAGGGGCCCGGCGGGGTACCGGGCGCGTGGTATACCAAATGGAGTGTCACCCGCCCTGCCCGAGACCACCTCCGAGGAGACCCCGTGACCCCGCCGCCCCGCACCGCCACCCTCTTCCACGACGTCCGGCCCTTCGGCGGACCGTCCCGCGACCTGGTCGCCGTGGACGGGGTGCTCGTCGACGGCGTCCCGGAGGGCGCCCTCGTCGAGCGGGTCGACGGCGGCGGCCGGCTCGCGCTGCCGACCCTGGTCGACGCGCACATCCACCCCGACAAGACCTCCTGGGGCGAGCCCTGGCACAGCCGCCGGCCCGCGCACGGCATCGGCGAGTACGTCGCCGGTGACGTGGAGCTGGCCCGCGCCCTGCCGACCCCGGTGGCCGAGCGGGCGCTGCGGCTGATGTCGCACGCCGCCGCCCTGGGGACGCGGGCGATGCGGGCCCACGCGGACGTGGCCCCGGCCTACGGGCTCGCCGGGATCGAGGGCGTCGCCGAGGCGGCCCGGAGGCTGGCCGGGATCGTGGACGTGGAGCTCGTCGCCTTCCCGCAGCACGGGGTGGTCCGGACGCCGGGCGTCGCCGGACTGCTCGCGGAGGCCGCCGCGAGCGGGCTCGTCACCCACATCGGCGGCATCGACCCGGCCGGCTTCGACGCGGACGGCGACGAGGACGGCGACCAGCTCGGCACGGTGTTCGGGCTCGCCGAGAAGCACGGTCTCGGGCTCGACATCCACCTCCACGACCGGGGCGAGCAGGGACTCGCGCCGCTGCGGGACATCGCCGCCCGCACCCGGGCCCTCGGCCTCCAGGGGCGGGTGAGCGTGGCGCACGCCTTCGCGGTCGCCGGGCTCTCCGGCGCGGAGCTCGACGCGACGGCCGAACTGCTCGCGGAGGCGGGGGTCGCGCTCACCACGGTGGCGCTGTCGGTGACCACGATCCTGCCCTTCCGGCGGCTCGCCGAGCGCGGGGTGACGGTCGGCCTCGGCTCGGACGGGGTCCGGGACAGTTGGAGCCCCTTCGGGAACGCGGACATGCTGCACCGCTCCTGGCTCGCCGCCTGGGCCCTGGACGCACGGCTCGACGAGGAGCTCGAAGGCTGCTTCCGGCTGGCCGCCGACGGGGGCGCGGACCTGCTCGGTCTGGAGCGGGCGGACCTGCGGCCCGGCTCCCCCGCCGATTTCATGCTCGTCGACGGCGAGTGCCTGCCGCAGGTGGTGGTGGACCTGCCCCGCCGCGACGTCGTGGTCCGCGCGGGCCGGGTGGTGGCGCGCGACGGCCGCCTGGTGTGACGGACGCCCGGGGCGGGGCCGGGGCGCCCCGCACGTACAGGACAGGTGTCAGCCCGTCGCCCGGTGCGTACGGGAGCGGGCGACGGGCCGCCGACCGCTGCGTACGAGGGCGGCCCCGGCCCCGTACGCCCCCCTCTCCCTCAGTCCCGCTCCACGTCCACCGTCGTGAGCGAGGCGTACCGCGCGGGGTCCGTGCGCCGGATGCGGAGGGCCACGAGAAGGCCGGCCGCCAGGACCACGGGCAGGGGCACCAGGAGCGCCGTGTTCACGCCGCCGGTGCGGCCGGTGAGCAGGTCGAAGTGGACCACCGCGAGCACGGTGAGCAGGGCGAGGCCGGCGCAGGAGATGAGCGGCGCCCAGACGACCCGGGCGGCCGAGAGGCCCATCCGGTCGCGCCGGAAGTAGGCCCAGACGGCGAGCGCGGCCAGGGCCTGCATGCCCATGATGCCGAGGACGCCGACGCTGTTGGTCCACAGGAAGACCTCGCCGTACGGGTCGGCGGCGAGGAGCGCCCCGGCGGCGACGACCGCCAGGTTGAAGCCGGTCTGGGCGACGACGGCGCCGCCGGGCGAGCCGTGCTTCCCGGAGACCGCGCCGAGGCGGCGGGGCAGCAGGCCCTCGCGGCCGAGCGCGTACAGGTAGCGGGCCCCGGCGTTGTGGAAGGCGAGCGTGGCGGCGAAGGCGCTGACGACGATGAGCCCGTGCATGGCGTCCGCGAGCCAGGGTCCCGCGTACAGCTCGGCGGCCCGGAAGGTGAGCTCGGGTCCGTCGGCGGCGCGGGCCAGCCGCACGGCCTCGTCGGTGCCGAAGGCACCCATGATCAGCCAGCAGCCGAGCGCGTAGAAGACGGCGAGGAAGCCGATCGCGATGAAGGTGGCCCGGGGGACGGTCCGGCGCGGCTCGCGCACCTCCTCGGCGAAGATCGCGGTGGCCTCGAAGCCGGTGAAGGCGCCGATGACCAGCACGAACATGCCCGCGGCACCGCCGGCGGCGAGCGTGGAGGGGGCGAAGGACGCGGTGTCGAGGGCGGCGGTGCCGCGCTCGCCGAGGATGCCGCCGTCCATGACGACGAGCGAGAGGACCTCCAGGACCAGGGCGACGCCGAGGACCTTGGCGCTGAGCGTGACCTTCAGCCAGCCGAGGACGCCGACGGCGAGGACGCAGAGCCCGGAGAGCGGCCACCACGGCACGTCGGCTCCGGTGGCGTCGCGGATCGATCCGGCGGCGAAGTAGCCGAAGGCGGCGGCGACGCCGGGGGTGACGAGGTTGTACGAGACGACGGCGACGTAGGCGGTGCCGACGCCGAGGGTGCGGCCGAGGCCGCGGGCGACGTACGCGTAGAAGGCCCCGGCGTTGCGCACGTGGAGGCTCATCGCGGTGAACCCGGCGGCGAAGAGGGCGAGCAGGGCGCCGGAGACGAGGTAGGCGAGCGGGGCGCCGGGGCCGCCGATGCCGATGGCGAAGGGGGCGACGCCCGCGAGGACGGTGAGCGGGGCGGCGGCGGCCACGACGAAGAAGACGAGGTCGAAGGTGCCGATCCGGCCGGCGGCGAGTTTCCCCGCCGTCTCCGGGGCGGGCGGAGCCGTACGGGGGGTGGTGTCGGCGGTCACGCGGCTCCTCCGGCGGACGGGACGAGCACGGGGTAGGTGTCGTCGTCGAAGGGGCCGACGACCTGGCCGGCGTGCAGCACCAGCAGGCGTCGGGGGTGGGCGGCGACGGCCTCGGGCACGGATCCGGCGGCGACCGCGACGAGGTCGGCGCGGGCGCCGGGGGCGATGCCGTGGTCGGCGAGGCCGAGCGCGGCGGCGGCCTCGCCGGTGACGAGGGAGGCGGCGACGGACAGCTCGGCGTCGGTCATGAGCCCGGTCCTGAGACCGATGATCGTGGCGCGTTCGAGCATGTCGGCGGTGCCGTAGGGCCACCAGGTGTCGCGAATGTTGTCGGAGCCCGCGAACACCCGGACGCCGTGCTCACGCAGCCGGAGGACGGGCGGTACGGGGCCGCTCGGGCCGTTGGTCATGATCGCGACCCCGGCGGCGGCCAGGGCCGTACAGGTGCGGTCGAGTTCGGCGTCGTCGACGTCGCCCAGGGCGTAGGCGTGGCTGACGGCGACCCGGCCGCCGAGGCCGAGGGCGGCGGTCCGGGCGGCGATGTCCCGCAGCTGGGCGGTGCCGGTCGGGCCGCCGTCGTGGAGGTGCAGGTCGATGCCCTTGCCGTGGCGTTCGGCGAGCCCGAAGACGATGTCGAGCTGGCCGGCCGCGTCGCCGTCGAAGCCCACCGGGTCGAGGCCGCCGACGAGGTCGGCGCCGTCGGCGAGTGCGGCGTCGAGGAGGTCGGCGACGCCGGGTGCGGAGACGACCCCGGACTGCGGGAAGGCGACGAGCTGGATGCCGAGCCGGTCGCGGAACGCCTCGCGGACGCCGAGGAGGGCGTGCAGGTGGTCGAGGCCGGTGTCGGGGTCGACGTCCACGTGGGAGCGGACGTGTCCGGTGCCGAGGGAGACCATCCGGCGGGCGAGGGCGGCGGCCCGCTCGGCGACGGGCACCTCCTCGGTGCGGCGGGAGGCCCGCTCGGCCTCGATCTGCTCGTGCAGCGTGGCGGTGGCCCGGTGCGGGCGCCAGGGGGCGCCGAGGAGGGTCTTGTCGAGGTGGGCGTGGCCGTCGACGAGGGCGGGGAGCAGCAGCGCGCCGCCGAGGTGGAGGGCGCCGGGCGGGGCCGGGCGGGCCGGGTCGTGCGCATCGACGGCGCTCACCCGGCCGTCGTGGAGGTGGACGTCGGCGGTGCGGCCGTCGGGGAGGGTCGCCCGGAGGAGGACGGTGGGACCGGGCCCGGCGGTCCCGGGCAGGGCGGGGGTCCCGGGGAGGGCGGTACCGGGGAGGGCGGTGGGGGCGGGCGGGGCGGATGCCTCGCGCATGGTGTCTCCTTCGCGACGGACGGACGGACGGGTGGGTGGACGGACGGGTGACGGGGGCAGGGGCGCGCGCCGGGATCCCCTGGTGACCGCGGTGTGGCGCAAAGGTAATTGGTATACCGAATACCAGGCAATGCCTGGAGGGCCCTCAGTTCGGGGCGCGTCCGAACCCGTCTGCGAAGATCGGGTCACCACCGCCCCCGCCGACTGGAGCCCGCCCGATGACCACCCCCCGCCCCGCCGGCCGCAGCACCGCCATCGGGGACACCCATCCGTCCCTGCGCGAGCGGGTGTACGTCGAGCTGCGCGAGCGGATCATCGAGGGCGACTACCCGGCGGGGCTGCGGCTCGTGGAGCGCGAGATCGCCGACGAGCTGCGGGTCTCCCGGGTGCCGGTGCGCGAGGCGATGCAGCGTCTGGAGTCGGAGGGCTTCCTCTCCGTGCAGCCCCGGCGCGGGTCGGTGGTGGCGGAGTTCGGGCCGGAGGACGCCGCGTACCTCTTCGACGTGCGCGAGAACCTGGAGGGCCTGGCGGCGCGGCTCGCCGCCCGGCACGCGAGCGCCGACCGGCTGCGGGACCTGGAGCGGCTCCTCGCGCGGGCGCGGAAGGCCGCCGAGTCGGGGCGGCTGCGCGAGGCGGTCTCGCTGAACGCCGACTTCCACCGCAGGATCGTCGAGTTCTCCGGGAACCCGCTCCTGGTGGATCTGATGGCCCCGCTCGACTCCCGGCTCCGCCGCCTCTTCCGGCTCACCTCGGCGCAGTCCGACGGCGAGCCCATGTGCGGGGCGCACGAGCGGCTCTTCGAGGCGCTCCGGGACCGGGACGAGGACGGCGCCGAGGCCCTGGCCCGCGCCCACGTCGCCGACACCCGCACCTCGACCCTGCGCCTGCTGGCGGAGCTGCCGGAGACCGTCTGAGGCGGCACCGGACGGCGCGGACGGGCCCGGGTCACCCGTTAGGGTGCCGGGATGACGGACGCGGGGGCGCACGGCGGTTACCGGACGGGCGGACTGTGGGTCGGGGCGGGGGTCGCCTTCGCCGTGGTGCTGCTCGGCTCGGCGGCCGCGCTGCTGGGCATGCTGGAGTACGACGAGCGGTGCATGCAGGGGCTGGTACGGGGGCCGGGCGAGCTGCGGCAGACCCGGAACCAGGCGTTCCCCCCTGCCACCGTCTGCGTGTTCGAGCGGGGTGAGGTCTCGTCGCTCGACGGCTGGCCGGTCCTCGCGGCGCTGCTGTGGGCGGCCCTGACGGTGCTCGTCCTCTGCCTGCTCACGGCGCTGGTCGCGGAGTGGTGCGTACCGCGCCCCGGACCCCGGTGGGTGGCGCCGATGACCCGGGCCGAGAAGCTGAGCCGGACGGGCACGGCGCTGTTCGTGACCGGCTCGGTCTTCCTGATGCTGTACGCGGCGGCCGGCTGGAAGCTGCTCGCGGGCCCGTCGTCGGCCTGCGTCAGGGGCGGGGACTGGGGCCACCACCCGCCGAGCACGCCGGCGTACTCCTTCTTCCCGCCGCAGGCCACCTGTCAGTTCGCGAGCGGCGCGACCTCCCGGCTCAACCCCGACGCGCTGGTGTCGCTGACGGGCTGGGCCGCCGTCCCGGCGCTGCTCGCGGGAATCGGCTTCGCGCTCGCGTGGCGGCGTCGGCGCGAGGAACGGCGGACGGCACACCCGGAGCCCGGGTCCCCGGCGGCGCCCCGGCCGGTCGACTAGCCGGTCCGCCCGCGAGGCGGTCCGCACGAGCGCTTCTCCGCGCGGAGGACGCGGCCGTGGTCGAGGAGGCGGAGGAGCGCGTCGACGTGCTCGGGGGCGGGCCCGCTCGGCGGCGGCCGCACCGCGCCGACGCCGGTCCCGCCCGCGCGGACGGCCGCCCTGACCAGCGAGACGGCGCGTCCCCGGCCCTGGGCGCGGAGTTCGACGAGGGGCGGTGGAAGCCGTCGGCGCAAGGCGATTGCGGCATCCGGGCAAGGATCTTGACGCTCCGTCGGACGTCTCCCTAGCGTGTCCACCCTTGTGAACCACACTCAGGTGCCTGGCACTCGACGGAGGAGACCGCCCCATGTCCGGACCCCGCACCGTCCTGCTCACCGGAGCCGCCGGAGGCGTCGGCACGCTGATGCGGGAGCTGCTGCCCCCGTACGGCTACGCGCTGCGGCTCCTGGACGCCGCCCCGGTGCCGGGCGCCCCGGACGCGATCGTCGCCGACCTCGCGGACCGCGCGGCGCTGCGCGAGGCGGTCCGGGGCGTCGACGCGGTCGTCCACCTGGCCGGCATCGCCCTGGAGGCCGACTTCGAGGACATCCTCGTCGCCAACATCGCCGGCACGCACCACCTCTACGAGGCCGTCCGCGAGGAGGGGGTCCGCCGGGTGGTCTTCGCCTCCAGCAACCACGCCGTCGGCTTCACCCGGCGCCCGCGCGAGGGCGAGCCGCCGATCCCGGTCGGCACCCCGCACCGGCCCGACACCTTCTACGGCCTCTCCAAGTGCTTCGGCGAGGACCTGGCCCAGCTCTACTGGGACCTGCACGGGATCGAGACGGTCTCCCTCCGCATCGGCTCCTGCTACCCGGAGCCCACCACGGTGCGGATGCTGTCGCTCTGGCTCAGCCCCGGAGACTGCGCCCGCCTGCTGCACGCCGCGCTCGGCGCCGAGGACGTCGCCCACACGGTCGTGTACGGCTCGTCCGCCAACACGCGCGCGTACTGGGACCTCTCCGCGGCCGAAGCCCTCGGCTACGCGCCCCGCGACGACTCCGAGCCGTACGCGGAGCGGCTGATCGCCGCACAGGGCCTCCCGCCGGAGGGCAGCGCCGACGACCTCTACCTGGGCGGCGGCTTCTGCGAGGACCCGCCCCGGTGGGAGCGCCGGCCGCACCCGGCCCGCACCCGCCCGCCGCACCCCGGCACCGGCACCGGCACCGGCACCGGCACCGAACAGAACACCCCATGACCCGTCCGGTCGCCCTCGTCACCGGTGTCGGCCGCACGGTCGGCATCGGCGCCGGCATCGCCCGCCGCCTCGCGGAGTCGGGGTGGGACATCGCGTTCACCTGCTGGACCCCCTACGACCTGCGCATGGAGTGGGGGGTCGAGCAGGGCGCGACCGAGGCGATCCTCGGGGACCTCGCCGCGCGGGGCGCGGCCGCCCTGGCCGTCGAGGCGGACCTCGCCGATCCGGAGGCGCCCGGGCGCGTCTTCGACGCGGTCGCGGAGCGGTACGGCCGCCCGGTCACGGCACTCGTCCTGTGCCACTGCGAGTCGGTCGACTCGGGCCTGCTCGACACGACGGTCGAGAGCTTCGACCGGCACTTCGCCGTCAACACGCGCGCGTCCTGGCTCCTGATCCGGGAGTTCGGCCGCCGCTTCACCGGCGCTCCGGGCACCGGCCGCATCGTCGCCCTGACCAGCGACCACACCGTCGGGAACCTCCCGTACGGGGCGAGCAAGGGAGCGCTCGACCGGATCACCCTGGCCGCGGCGCGGGAGCTGGCGCACCTCGGGGTCACCGCCAACGCCGTCGACCCGGGCCCGGTGGACACCGGCTGGATGACGGAGGGACTGCGGCGGGAGATGGTCCGGCAGACCCCGCTCGGCCGCCTCGGCACCCCCCGGGACACCGCGCACCTGGTGGGCTTCCTCTGCTCCCCCGAGGGCCAGTGGGTCAACGGACAGCTGCTGATGAGCAACGGCGGGCTGGCGTGAGCGAGGAGGTACGCAGGACCCGGCCGGACTGATACGGGGGAGCCGGCCGGGGCCCGGGTCGCGACGCGCGCCTCGGCGCATCCGACCAGCTCACCGTAGGCGCGACCGAAGATCATCGCGAGCCGCGGAACGCGACAGCTGTCCGGATTGCGCGGTGGGTTGGCGCAAAGAAGCACGCGCCCTCCCTCGGCCGCGCCCGGACAGCTCGCAGCCGGTCGTCCGGTGCGCCCGGACAGCTCGCGGCCCCCCGTCGTCCGCTGCGCCCGGAAGCCCCGCCGCCCCCTTCCGCGCCCGCCCTCCGGTCCGCCCGAACGGCCCGAAGCCCCCGTCAACGGCCCGTCCGGAGGGTCCGTGAGGGCGACTCGCCGAACCGCTCCCGGTAGCGCGCCGCGAACCGGCCCTGGTGGGCGAAGCCCCAGCGCCAGGCCACCTCGCTGACGCTCACCTCGTCCGGCGCGGCCGCCCGCAGCTCCTCGCGGACCCGGTCGAGGCGGACCTCCCGCACGTACGCCATCGGCGACATCCCCACGTACTCCCGGAAGGACTCCTGGAGGCGGCGCACGCTCACCCGGGCCAGCGCGGCGAGTTCGGTGGTCGTGAACGGGTGCTCCGGGCGCTCCCGCACCGCGTCCATCACGCGCTTGACCGGGGCCGGGCGGCGCGCCTCCCCCGGGTGCGCGAGCGCCTCGCGCCAGGGGTGCTCGGCGGCCAGCAGCAGCCCGTTCAGGAGCGCCTCCTGGAGCGGTCGGGCGACCAGCTCGTGTGTGGCGAGGCCCTCCCCCGCCAGGGCCTCGGCGGCGACCTGGCGGGCGAAGCGCACCCAGCTCAGGCCGGGGCCGCGCGTGATGTCGAGCAGGGGCGCGAGGACGAGCGGACCGCGCGGCGGCCGGCCCGTGAGCTGTTCCAGGCGGTCGCGCAGCGCGGCCGCCCCGACCTTCACGGACAGGGTCCGGCAGTCCCCGCTCCAGCGGTCGAGGAAGGTGTCCCCCACCGGGTCGAGGAGCAGTGCCTCCGCTGGCGTCGCGGTGATCCGGGGGCCGCCGGCCTGGCGCATCTCCATCGTCCCGGTCAGCGGCGCGTTCAGGTGGTACGCGCCGAGCTCGCCGAAGCTCATCCGCACGTCGGCGCCGCAGCTGAGGTCGCCGATCACCAGCGGCCCGAGCGCCACGGTGTCGAAGCGGGCCGCGAAGGGGCGCCGCTCCCGGTCGACGACGGCCATGCGGTTCGCGTAATAGCGCACGTCGAGCTCCTCGCGCGCCTCGTCCACGTCACCCGTCCGGAACGAGCTCCCGCCCACAGCACCCGCGCCACGCGCGGCCCCCACACTCCCCATGGACCGAAAGAATATTCATATGACGGATCTGACCGGGAACGGCAGGATGCGCGGCATGCCACGACCTCAGGGATTCGCCTACGAGCAGCGCCGCGACGGCTCCGTCGTCCTCACCCACCGGGGCCGCGCCGCGGGCGTGCTCCGCGGCGGTCGCGCCGCGAAGTTCCTGGCCGAGGTGGAGGCGGGCGACGCCCAGCTGGTCATGGCCCGGTGGACGGGCGCGTACCGCTTCGGCAACGAACGCCAGGCCAGGGAGCATCCGCGTAACCGGTCCGGCCGAACCGGGCGCGGGTAAGGGAACGGCAAAGGGACCCGGATCGTTAGCCCTGGCATGACCGCTATGACCCCCGGCTCGAACATCCCTCTCACCACCACGCGCGTGGCGGTGGACGTCGCCGCCCCCGTGCGGCTCGACGTCTCGGGCCTGCTGCTCGGCGCCGACGGCAAGGTGCGCTCGGACGACGACTTCATCTTCTACAACCAGCCGGCCGGGCCCGGTGTCACCTACCGCTCCGGCGGCGGGGCCGCGCCCGACGCGATCCAGGTGGACACCGGCGCCCTGCCCGCCGGCATCGAGAGGATCGTCGTCACCGCGAGCCCGGACGCCGCGGGCCAGACCTTCCAGGGCATCGAGCCCACGGCCACCATCCGGAACGCGGACGACGGCACGGTGATCGCCACGTTCACGCCGCCCCGGCTCGCCACCGAGACGGCCCTGGTGGTCGTGGAGATCTACCAGCGCAACGGCGCGTGGAAGGCCCGCGCGGTGGGCCAGGGGTACGCGAACGGGCTCGCCGGCATCGCGACCGACTTCGGCGTCTCGGTGGACGACGAGCCCGCCGCCGCCCAGGCCCCCGCGCCCGCCGCCCCCGCACCCGTCGCCCAGGCCCCGGCCGCCCCGCCGGTGCCGCCCGCGCCGCCCGTCGCCCCCGTGGACCCGCGCGTCGCCGCCCCGGCCCCGCCGGCCGCGCCCCCGGCCGCCGCCCCCGCGTCCACCGGCAAGATCAACCTGGACAAGGGCCGGGTCAGCCTCCAGAAGAACCAGACCGTGTCCCTCGTCAAGGGCGGCCGGCCGCTGCTCTCCCAGGTGCGGATGGGCCTCGGCTGGGAGCCCGCCTACCGGGGCAAGGACATCGACCTGGACGCCTCCGTCATCGCGTACGGCCCCCAGCGCAACCACCTGGACAGCTGCTACTTCGGCAAGCTGACCATCCTCGGCGGCTCGGTCAAGCACTCCGGCGACAACCTCACCGGTGAGGGCGCGGGCGACGACGAGGTCATCACGGTCGACCTGGGCCGTCTCCCGGCCGACGCCACCGGCCTGGTCTTCACCGTCAACTCCTTCTCCGGGCAGAAGTTCACCGAGGTCGCCAAGGCCTACTGCCGGCTGATCGACGCGGCGACGGGCGAGGAGCTGGTGCGCTTCGACCTGACGTCCGCCGAGCCGCAGACCGGCGTGATGATGGCCAAGCTGATCAAGCAGTTCTCCGGCGAGTGGGAGATGACGGCCATGGGCGAGTTCGTGAAGTCGCGGACCGTCCGGGGCATGGTGAAGCCGGCCGCCCAGGCGCTGTAGGACCCGCGCGGAGCAGCGCGCTGTGGGCCGCCTCGCGGCCCCGGCGCGCCGTCCACCTCAGAACAGGGCGCTGTAGGCGTTGAGGGCGGGCTGGCCGCCGAGGTGGGCGTAGAGCACGGTCGAGTCCCGGCCGATCTCCCCCCGGTCCACCAGGTCGATCAGGCCCGCCATCGACTTCCCCTCGTAGACGGGGTCGGTGACCATGCCCTCGGTGCGGGCGGCGAGCCGCATCGCGTCGAGGGTGGTCTCGTCCGGGACGCCGTACACCCCCGCGTGATAGCGCTCGTCCAGCTCGACGTCGGCCGCCGTGACCTCGCGCTCGACGCCGATGAGGGCGGCGGTGTCCCGGGCGATCCGGGTGATCTGCTCGTGGGTCGGGACGGGCTTCGCGGAGGCGTCGATCCCGATGACCCGGCGGGCCGGTCCGCCCTCCTCGGCGAGCGCGGCGAAGCCGGCGACCATGCCGGCCTGGGTGGAGCCGGTCACCGAGCAGACGACGACCGTGTCGAAGAGGACGCCGAGCTCGCGCTCCTGCTCGGCCACCTCGTACGCCCAGTTCGCGAAGCCGAGGCCGCCGAGCCGGTGGTCCGAGGCGCCCGCCGGGATCGCGTACGGCTTGCCGCCGCCCTCCTCGACCTCCCGCAGGGCCTGCTCCCAGCTCTCCTTGAAGCCGATGCCGAACCCGGCCTTCACCAGGCGGACGTCGGCGCCCGCGAGGCGGCTGATCAGGATGTTGCCGACCTTGTCGTAGACGGAGTCGGGCCAGTCGACCCAGCTCTCCTGGACGAGGACGCACTTCAGTCCGGCGCGGGCGGCGACGGCGGCGACCTGCCGGGTGTGGTTGGACTGGACCCCGCCGATGGAGACGAGGGTGTCGCAGCCCTGGGCGAGGGCGTCCGCGACCAGGTACTCCAGCTTGCGGGTCTTGTTCCCGCCGTACGCGACACCGGAGTTGCAGTCCTCGCGCTTGGCCCAGAGGGCGGCGCCGCCGAGGTGGTGGGTGAGCCGGTCGAGCGGGTGGACCGGGGAGGGCCCGAAGAGAAGCGGATAGCGGTCGAAGTCGGTGATCGGCATGGCGGCTCCCGGTGGATGGCGGCTGGTCGGAGGTCCTGGACGCGCTACGTCCCCGGGGGCGGATCCGCCGGCCCGGGAATGCCGGTGACCTCGGCCACCTCGATGGCGTCGTCCGCGAGTTGCTCCAGGGCGGCCCAGATCTCCGTGGTCACCCGCACCGCCTCCTCGGCGTCCCCCGCCGCGCACGCCTCGATGAGCCGGGCGTGCAGCTCGGCCGACCCGCAGCTCCCGGAGTCGCCGAAGAGACGCCGCTCGACCCGGCGGATCAGCGGGGTGTACCGCGCGATGGTGGCGGCGGCCGCGTGGTTGCCGCTGGCGACGACGAGGACCTGGTGGAGCTCGTCGTCGGCGGTCAGGGCGGCCTCGACGTCGGAGTCGCGGACGGCCGCCGCGAAGCGCTCGTTGGCCTCGCGCATGGTCCGGATGCCCTCCGGGCCGACCAGCGGCACACCGGTCCGCGCCGCGAGCTCGTGCATCACCCGCACCACCGAGGCGGCGTCCCGGACGACCCGGCTGACCGGCCGGGTGACCCGGGTGTAGCTCTGCGGCTTGGACTCGACGAGGCCCTCGTCGCCGAGCCGGGCCAGGGCCTCGCGCACGGGTGCGCGCGAGAGCCCGAGCCGGTCGGCGAGATCGGCGTCCTTCAGCGAGGCGCCGGGGGCGAGGTCGCCGCGCACGATGGCCTCGCGCAGCGCCTCGTAGGCCCGGTCACGCAGCAGGGTCCGGCCCACGGGCCGCAGTGCGTCCATGGACTGACATGTTAGGTGTCACTCCCTGGGACTGACCAGAGATCAGTTTCAGCCTCAACTGTCTCAGCGACGGGGCTGCCGGCGCCAGGGGCCGGTGATCGCCACCATGATGCCCGGGTCCTGGATGTTGGCGAAGAGGGTGTCCCCGTCGGGCGAGAAGACCACGCCGGTGAACTCGCTCCCGTTGAGGTCGTTGCGGGCGATCGGGTAGGTGCGGCCCGAGTCGGTGGCGCCGAAGAGGTGCTGGACGCCCTCGCCGTCCTCGGCGATGACGAGCCCGCCGTACGGGGAGACGGTGATGTTGTCGGGGCCGTCGAAGGCGCCGTCCTCGTCCGGGGCCGCGTTCACCCCGAGGAGCACCTTGAGGGTGAGGGTGCGGCGCTTCGGGTCGTAGAACCAGACCTGGCCGTCGTGGGCGGCGCCGGGGCTCTCCGCGCGCGCGTAGGAGGAGACGACGTAGGCGCCGCCGTCGGCCCACCACATGCCCTCCAGCTTGCGGGCGCGGGTGACCTGGCCGGCCGTGAACTGCTTGCGGACCGGGGTGGTGCGGGCGTCGCGGTCGGGGACGTCGACCCAGTCGACGCCGTAGACGGTGCCGATCCGGGTGGCGCGGGACAGGTCGTCGACGAAGAGGCCCGTGGAGTCGATGCACTTGAAGGCCTGGAGCACACCGGCGTCGTCGGCGAGGGTGCGGAGCTTTCCGCGGCCGTGCTCGAAGCCCTTCGGCGGCACCCAGCGGAAGAGCAGCCCGTTGGGGCCGGAGGCGTCCTCGGTGAGGTAGGCGTGGCCGCGCTTGGGGTCGATGACGACGGCCTCGTGGGCGTAGCGGCCGAAGGCCTTGACCGGCTTCGGGGCGAGGTTGGCGCGGCGGTCGCGCGGGTCCACCTCGAAGATGTAGCCGTGGTCCTTGGTCATGCCGTTCTTGCCGGCCAGGTCCTCGGTCTCCTCGCCGGTCAGCCAGGTGCCCCAGGCGGTGCGGCCGCCCGCGCAGTTGGTGGAGGTGCCGGCGATGCCGACCCACTCGGCGACGGTGCCGTCGCAGTGGACCTCGACGACGGTGCAGCCGCCGGCCGCGGCCGGGTCGTAGACGAGCCCCTCGGTGAGCGGGACGGGGTGGGGCCAGGAGGCGCGGGGGCCCTTGAGCTCGTGGTTGTTGACGAGGTACGTGGAGCCGCGCGGGCCGGCGAAGGCGGCGGTGCCGTCGTGGTTGGAGGGCGTGAACTCGCCGGACTCCAGGCGGGTGACGCCGCTGTGGGTGACGACGCGGTACGAGAACCCCTCGGGGAGGGCGAGCACACCGTCGGGGTCGGCGACCAGCGGGCCGTACCCGAGCGCGTGTCCGTGGTGGTGACCGTGGCCGTGGCCGGCTCCGTACGCCTCCGGCTCGTCGGAGGCGAGCGCCTCGGGCGCGGTGGCGAGAGCCCCGACGGCACCGGTGAGGGCGAGGCCCGCACCGGCGACGGCGGACTGCTTGGCGAACTCTCTGCGGTTGAGAGGCATGGTGGTGGGGTCTCCCTGTGGTGGCCGGATCTCGCGGCACACCCTCCCGCGCCCCCGAGAACACCGCCTGAACACCACGGAAACACCACCGGGCACCCGTCCCGCCCCCGCGAACGGCCGGAGGCCACGGGGGCGTTGCGCCCCCGAAGCCTCAGGCGCACGGCGAGCGGCTGAGGCCCGGGACCTCGGGCGCAGGGCGCGCGGCAGCGCCGCCGGACCTCGCGCGCGCGGCGAGCGGCAGCGCCGCCGAACCTCAGGCGCCCGACGAGCCCGTGCGGGAGCGGGCCTTGAAGGCGGCCTTGCGGGCCTCCTTCGCCGCCGTCTTGTCCCGGTGCAGGCGGCCCATCGCCTCCAGGACCTCCGCCGTCGCCGGGTGGTCGATCCGCCAGGCCGCCTCGAAGAAGCCGCTGTGCCGGCCGGTCAGCCCCTCGATCAGCTCCTGGAGCTCCTGGAGGTCGCCGTCCGAGTCGAGCTGGGCCGCGATCGTGTCGATCGCCAGCCAGAAGATCATCGACTCCGGCGGGGCGGGCACGTCCGCCGCGCCGCGCTCGGCGAGCCAGACCCGGGCGAGGCCGCCGAGCTCCGCGTCGTCGAGGACCTCACGGACGGCGGGCTCCGCCTCGGCGCCCACCAGGGACAGGGTCTGCTGGCAGTGCAGGCGCCGGAGCGGGGAGCCCGCGTCGGCGCCCCGCGCGGCGTGCAGCAGCTCGCGCGCCGCGCCGAGCGCGTCACGGCCCGCCAGCCACGCGGCGGTCTCCTCGCGGGCGGCCGCCTCCGGGTAGCCGGCGATGCCGTCGAGGAGCGCCTCCGCGCCCTTGTCCGTCAGGTCGCCGACCGCGGGCGCGTCCACGCCGGCCTCCAGCATCCGGGCCCGGACGCCGTAGAGACCGAGCGGGGTGAGCCGGACCATGCCGTAGCGGGTGACGTCCTCGTCGTCGACGGGGGCCGCGGGCTCCTCGCCCTCCTCGGCCATCAGGGCCTCGTCGACGGGCTGGTACTCGACGAGCCCCATCGGTTCGAGGAGCCGGAACTGCTCGTCGAGCCGCATCATCGCGTCCGAGACCTGCTCCAGGACGTCGTCGGTGGGCTCGCCCATGTCGTCGGGGACGACCATCGACGCGGCGAGCGCGGGCAGCGGCACCGGGCCGTCCCCGGCGCCGCCCTCGCTGACGGTCAGCAGGTAGAGGTTGCCGAGGACGCCCTCCAGGAACTCGGCCTCCACCTCGGGGTCCCAGTCGAGCGCGTCGAAGTCGATCTCGCCGTCCTCGCCGACGATCGCGTCGAGGTCGTCGAGGACGGGCGCGACGGCGTCGGCGAAGACGGCGTCGAAGCCGTCCAGCCAGAGCCCGAGGACGTCCTGCGGCGAACCGCCCGTGACCAGCGCGAGGTTCTCGCCGGGTCCGGCCCGCCCGGGCTCGTCGGTGTCCTCGCGCTCCTCGCCGTCCTCGACGGCGACGAGACCGGTGTCGACGGCGAGCCGCCAGGCGTCACCGGCCCAGGTCTCGCCGTCCTCGTCGTCCGTGAGGCCCAGGACCTCGGCGGCCTCGGGGAGTTGCTCGTCGACGAGCTCGCCGCCCGCGTCGACCCGGGTCCCGGGTCCGGCCCAGCGGGCGAGGCGGACGGCCTGGGCGAGGAGGGGGGCGGCCAGGGCGTCCCGCGCCAGCTCCGCGTCCGCACGCAGCCGAACGGGGGGAAGGGTGGGGTGCTCCGCTGACATCTGGGGGGTCTCCTCGACGCGTGCGTGGGTGAAGGTGAAGGGGCTCGGAGAGCGGTCCTCAGCGTAGACGCATCCGGCCCCCCGTCCGTCGGTTCACGGATCCGTCAGCCTTCGTACACCCGTCGACTCTTGACAAGTCCACTGCTCTCACAAGAGATTGACGCGCGTAGATTCATCTGCCGTTCCTCCAAGCACCCTCCGGAGCCTCTGATGTCTTCGTCCATACCGAGATTCGCGGCCGTCTCCGCCGTCGTCGCCTCCGCCCTCGCCGCCGGTCTGCTCGCGGGCTCGTCGAGTGCCGTCGCGGAGGACACCGCCGGCGTCCGCGTCCACGACATCCAGGGCACGACGCGCGTCTCGCCCCTCGCCGGCAAGCAGGTGACCGGCGTCACGGGCATCGTGACCGGCGTCCGTACCTACGGTTCGCGCGGCTTCTGGATCCAGGACCCGGAGGCGGACGCGAACCCGGCCACCAGTGAGGGCGTCTTCGTCTTCACGAGCTCCGTCCCGACCGTCGCCGTCGGCGACGCGGTCAGCGTGAACGGCACGGTCACCGAGTACGTCCCCGGCGGCCTGACGTCCGGCAACCAGTCGCTGACCCAGATCTCCAAGCCCGTGGTCACCGTGGTGTCGAAGGACAACCCGGTCCCGGCCCCGGTGAAGATCTCGGCCTGGTCGGTCCCCGACGCGTACGCCCCCGAGGGCGACCCGGCCGCGGGCGGCTCGATCAACGGCCTGACCCTGGACCCCGAGACGTACGCCCTGGACTACTACGAGTCCCTGGAGGGCATGAACGTCCGGATCGGCTCCTCCCGGGTGGTCGGCGCCACCGACCCGTACGCGGAGCTCTGGGTGACGGTGAAGCCCTGGGAGAACCGCAACCGGCGCGGCGGCACGGTCTACGGCTCGTACGAGTCCCAGAACACCGGCCGGCTCCAGGTCCAGTCGCTGATCCCGCTGGCCCAGCAGCCGTTCCCCAAGGCGAACGTGGGCGACCGGCTGACCGGCCCCACCGAGGGTCCGCTCGACTTCAACCAGTTCGGCGGCTACACCCTGACCGCCCGCACCCTCGGCACGGTCGTCGACCGCGGCCTGAAGCGCGAGACCACGGCCGCGCAGCACAAGAACGAGCTGGCCGTGGCGACGTACAACGTCGAGAACCTCGACCCGACCGACCCGCAGGAGAAGTTCGACGCGCTCGCGAAGGCGGTCGTGGAGAACCTCGCCTCGCCCGACATCGTCGCCCTGGAGGAGATCCAGGACAACAACGGCGCCAAGAACGACGGCACGGTCGCCGCGGACGTGACGGTGAAGAAGTTCACCGACGCGATCGTGGCCGCCGGCGGTCCGGCGTACTCCTGGCGCTCGATCGACCCGGAGAACGGCAAGGACGGCGGCGAGCCCGGCGGCAACATCCGTCAGGTCTTCCTCTTCAACCCCGCGCGGGTCTCCTTCACGGACCGCCCGGGCGGCGACGCCACCACCGGCACCGCCGTGACGGGCTCGAAGGGCCGCGCCGCGCTGACCCTCTCCCCCGGCCGTGTCGACCCGTCGAACGCCGCCTGGGAGGCCAGCCGCAAGCCGCTCGCGGGCGAGTTCGTCTTCCGGGGCCGCACGGTCTTCGTGATCGCCAACCACTTCGGCTCGAAGGGCGGCGACGAGTCCATCGTCTCCCACCACCAGCCGCCGACCCGCTCCTCCGAGGCGAAGCGACTCCTCCAGGCGCAGGCCGTCAACGCCTTCGTGAAGGACATCACCGCCGTCGACAAGCAGGCCGACGTGCTGGTGGTCGGCGACATCAACGACTTCGAGTTCTCGGGCACGACGCGGGCGCTGACCGACGGCGGCGCGCTGTACCCGGCCGTGAAGTCGCTGCCGCGCAGCGAGCGCTACTCGTACGTCTACCAGGGCAACACCCAGGTCCTCGACCAGATCCTGACCAGCCCGGGCGTCCGCGACTTCACGTACGACAGCGTCCACATCAACGCGGAGTTCGCCGACCAGGACAGCGACCACGACCCGCAGGTGCTGCGCTTCCGTCCCTGACGGCCCGACCGGTCACCCGCCCGCGCTCAGACGGAGCGCGGGCGTGTACCGCCGCACCCGGCCGCCGGTGAGCTTCGGGTCGTGCTGGACCCGCCTCCAGGCCTCGCTCAGCGGGGCGTCGTCCGCGAGCCAGTCCTCGTGGGCCCGCTCGCTCTCCCACTCGGCGTAGTTGAGGACCCGGGCGCCGTCGGTGGACAGATGGAACCGGCCGCTGATGCCGCCGGGCGCCGGGCGCGTCCTCGCGTCCTCGTCCAGGGCGGCGAACACGGCGTCCACCCACTCCTCCCGCTGCCGCGCGCCGGGCCCGTCCCCGGCCGGGTCGAAGTCGGCCTCGACGATCACGACGACCCCGGGCAGCTCCCCCGTGGCCGTGGCGCGGCGGGCGGTGGAGCGGTGGACGGGCCCGTAGCGGCGGAGCTCCACCCGCTCGATGCCGGGGACGGCGGCGTCGATCTCGGCGTTCCGGTCGTCCCGGTAGGTGCGGACGAACGCGTCGTAGGCCTCCTGCTCGGTCCACTGCGAGTAGTGCAGCAGCGTGTCCCCGTCGGTGCCGGCGAGCACGCTGTACGAGAGCAGTCCGAGGTCCGGCCACGCCCGGCCCTCCCAGGCCTTCCGGATGGCCTCGACGGCCGCGCGCTGACGTTCGGGGGTGCCGACCCGCCAGGTGCTGACGAGGACGGCGCCGACTCCGGGGCGGTGCAGGTCGGGTCGGGCGTCGGGGTGTGCGACGGCGTTCACGGGATGTCTCCTCCGGCTCGGTTCGGATGCCCCGGCTCTCCTACCTCAAGCTTGGTCGAGGTCAAGGGGTTCCGCCGTGGGAGACTTCGCGCCATGATCCTTCGCCCCGCCACCCGCGCCGAACTGCCCGCCGTCCTCGCGCTGCTCGCCGGCGAGGACGGGGTCGTCGACCCCGGGTCGGTCCTCGTCACGGAGGCGTACGAGCGGGCCTTCGCGGACATCGAGGGCGATCCGCGCAACGAGGTGCTGGTCCTGGTGGACGGCGGTCTCGTCCTCGGCTGCCTCCAGGCCACGTACATCCCCGGGCTCGGCAGGGGCGGCGCCGAACGGGCCCTGATCGAGGCGGTGCGGATCAGGGCCGACCGGCGCGGCGGCGGGCTCGGCCGGGAGCTGATGGAGCGGGCCGTGGCGCGGGCGAGGGAGCGCGGCTGCGCGCTCGTCCAGCTGACCAGCGACAAGCGGCGGACGGAGGCCCACCGCTTCTACGCCTCGCTGGGCTTCGCGCGCAGCCACGACGGCTTCAAGCTGCCGCTCCGGTAGGTCAGCCGAGCAGGTGCCCGCCTCCGTCGACGAGGAGGACCTCGCCGGTGATGTACGAGGCGTGGGCGAGGTCGAAGACGGCTCCGGCGATGTCCTCGGGGCGGCCGACCCGGCGCAGCGGCACGACGCCGGCCACGTGCTCCTTGGCGGCGTCGGCGCCCTCCACCCCGTCGAACCAGGGGGTGTCGATGAGACCGGGCGCCACCGCGTTGACGCGGATGTCGGGGCCGAGGGTCTTGGCGAGGAGCTTCGTCATGTGGTTGACGGCGGCCTTGGAGACGGCGTACGGGATGGAGCTACCGCCCGGCCGGACGCCGGCCTGGGAGGAGACGGTCACGATGCTCCCGCCGGTCTTCCGCAGGTGCGGGACGGCGGCGGTGACGGTCTGCCAGACGCCGATGACGTTGACGTCGTAGAGGTGGCGCCAGACCTCGGGCGAGGCGGCTTCGAGGTCGTCGTGCGGGATGAAGCGGGTGGTGCCCGCGCAGTTGACGAGGAGGTCGAGCCGGCCGTACGCCTCGGCCGCGGCCGCGACGAGCGCGGTGGCCTGGGACTCGTCGGAGACGTCGGCCCGGACGTAGACGGCGTCCGGGAGTGCGGCGGCGAGGGCCTCGCCCGCCGCGACGGACCGCGCGGAGTTGACGACGATCCGGTAGCCGGCGTCGGCGAGGCGTCGGGCGACGGCGGCGCCGATGCCCGAGGAGGATCCGGTGACGAGTGCGACACGCTGTTCGCTCATGCTGTGCTGTTCTCCCTGTTCCCCTGCCGCGCCCGGCCGATCATGCCAGACGGCCATCGTTCACAGATACTGAATTCTCGAACCAAGAAGATCTAAGTGGACCTTCACGGTCATGCCCGCACAGACTTCTCGGATGAACACTGAACGCCCCTTCGGGCGCGCCCTGTGCGCGATGGTCACCCCGTTCGACGCCGCCGGCGGCCTCGACCTCGACGCGGCGCGCGAGCTCGCCGCCCGGCTGGTCGCGGAGGGCTGCGACGGCCTGGTCCTGAACGGCACGACGGGCGAGTCCCCGACGACCACGGACGCCGAGAAGGCCGGCCTGATCCGCGCGGTGCGGGAGGCCGTCGGCCCCGGGCCGTCGGTCGTCGCGGGCGTCGGCACGGCCGACACCCGGCACACCGTCGCCCTCGCCCGGCAGGCCGAGGAGGCGGGGGCGGACGGGCTCCTCGTCGTCACCCCGTACTACAGCCGTCCCCCGCAGGCGGCCGTGGAGGCACACTTCCTGAAGGTCGCGGACGCGGCCGGGCTTCCGGTGATGGTGTACGACATCCCCGGCCGCACCGGCACCCGGGTCGAGCCCGCGACGATGCGGCGGCTCGCCCGCCACCCGCGGATCGTGGCCGTGAAGGACTGCTCGTACGATCTGCTCGGCGCGGCGCGGCTGATCGCGGAGACGGGCCTCGCGTACTACTCGGGCTGCGAGGAGCTGAACCTGCCGCTGTACGCGGTGGGCGGCGCGGGCTACGTCAGCACGGTGGCGAACGTGGCTCCGCGTCAGCTGCGCGCGGTCCTCGACGCCTTCGACGCGGGCGACACCGCGGGCGCGGCCCGGCTGCACGCCCGGACGCTGCCGCTGGCCGAGCTGATGATGGCCTCCGGCCTGCCGGGCACGGTGACGGTGAAGGCGCTGCTGGGCGGTCCGGTGCGGGAACCGCTGCAACCCGCCGGCCGGGAGACGGCCGACGGGCTGCGGGCGGCGCACGGGGCGCTGGTGCGGGCGGCGGCGCCGGTGATGGCCTGACCGGCGACCGCCGCGTCCTCCGGGCCGGCTCCGCGCCCTGCGGACGCGGGGCCGCCGGAATCAGTTGTGGCTGTGCAGGATGTCGTTCAGACCGCCCCAGACCGCGTTGTTCGGGCGGGCCTCGACGGCGCCGGTGACCGAGTTGCGGCGGAAGAGGATGTTCGAGGCGCCGGAGAGCTCGCGGGCCTTGACGACCTGGCCGTCGGGCATGGTGACCCGGGTGCCGGCGGTGACGTACAGACCGGCCTCGACGACGCACTCGTCGCCCAGCGCGATGCCGACGCCCGCCTCGGCGCCGATCAGGCAGCGCTCGCCGATCGAGATGACGACGTTGCCGCCGCCGGAGAGGGTGCCCATGGTCGAGGCGCCGCCGCCGATGTCGGAGCCGTTGCCGACGACGACGCCGGCGGAGATGCGGCCCTCGACCATCGAGGTGCCGAGGGTGCCGGCGTTGAAGTTGACGAAGCCCTCGTGCATGACGGTGGTGCCGGCGGCGAGGTGCGCGCCGAGCCGGACGCGGTCGGCGTCGGCGACGCGGACTCCGGCGGGCACGACGTAGTCGGTCATGCGGGGGAACTTGTCGATCGAGGTCACCTGGAGGTGGAGGCCCTCGGCGCGGGCGTTGAGCCGGACCTTCTCGATGTCGTCGACGGCGACCGGGCCGAGCGAGGTCCAGGCGACGTTGGCGAGCAGGCCGAAGACGCCGTCCAGGCTCTGGCCGTGCGGCTTGACCAGCCGGTGGCTCAGCAGGTGGAGGCGGAGGTAGGCGTCGTGCGCGTCGATCGGCTTCTCGTCGAGCGAGGCGATGACGGTGCGGACGGCGACCACCTCGACGCCGCGGCGGGCGTCCACGCCGAGGGCCTTGGCGGCGCCCTCGCCCAGGGCGTTGACGGCCTCGTCGGGGGTGAGGCGCTCGGTGCCGGCCGGGCCGGCCGCGTCGGTGAGCTCGGGGGCGGGGAACCAGGTGTCGAGAACGGTGCCGTCGCCGGCGATGGTGGCGAGGCCGGCGGCGACGGCGCCGGTGGTGCGAGGAGCAGTGGTCATGACGGAAAACCTAACCGGCGGGCCCCCGCCCGGGCCAACCGGTCTCAGGTGTCGGGCGGGTCCGCGGGAGGTTCCGACGAGCCGGCGAGCGGCGGTCTCGGTGCTTCGTTCAGGACCCGCGCGAGGACCACGCGCGCCCGCTCCTCGTCATAGGCGCCGTCGGTGAGCAGGGCCTGGAGGCAGAGGCCGTCCATGACGGCGACGGCGGCGCGGGCGCTCACGGGGTCGGTGCGGTGGGCCAGGGCGGCGACGACCGACTCGGTCCACTCGGCGGCGACCGGGCGCAGGGCGGGGCGGCGCAGGGCGGCGAGGTAGAGCTCGTACTCCAGCTCCACGCGGGCCCGTTCGCCGTCGAGCCACTCCCCCAGGAGGCGGGCGAGCGCGGCGGCGAGACCGGTGTCCGGGGCGGTGAGGGCGGGGTGCTCGCGGAGCAGCCGCCCGAAGCCCTCGTCGGCCTTGCGGAGCGCGGCGACGAGGAGTTCGTCGAGGGAGGCGAAGTGGTACGTGGTGGAGCCGAGCGGCACATCGGCCTCGGCGGCCACCGTGCGGTGGCTGAGTCCGGCGATTCCGGCGCGTCCGACGACGGTGAGGGCGGCGTCGACGATCCGCTCGCGCCGTCCGGGGTCGTACCGCCGGGGGCGGGCCATCAGTGCGCGCCGCCGAGGTTGAGGACGGCGACCCCGGCGATGATGAGCAGGATGCCGGCGATCTTGGCGGCGTTGAGGCTCTCGCCGAGGAAGAGGAAGCCGATGACGGCGACGGCGGCGGTGCCGGCTCCGGACCAGATGGCGTAGGCGGTGCCGACCTGGAGGGTCTTGAGCGCCTGGGCCAGGAGCACGAAGGCGACGAGGTAGCCGACGCCGGTGACGAGGGACGGCCAGAGCTTCGTGAAGCCCTCGCTGTACTTCATCGAGGTGGTGGCGAGGATCTCCGCCGCGATGGCGCCCGCCAGCAGTCCGTAGCCCATGCGTACGAGCGTACACAGTCATGTGTACGGGCGTACGCGACAGCCCCGATACGGTGTGCCGCATGACGTATCCCCCCGGCCCGCCCGGTGCCCCGTACGGCTACGGCTACCCGCCGCCGCCCCCTCCGCCGAAGCCCGGCGTGATACCCCTGGCGCCGCTCGGCTTCGGCACGGTCCTGAGCGGCGCCTTCGCCACGTTCGGCCGGTACTGGAAGCAGCTGCTCGGGGTCGTGGGAGCCGTCTACGGCGCCGCGCTCCTGGTCGTCGGGGCGGCGATGGGCATCGCGTACGCGCTCGTCGGCGACCTCTTCCCCGCCGTGTTCGACCTGCCGTCCGGCCAGGAGCCCCGGTGGGACGACGTCCGGCCGCTGATCGTCGCCCTGGTCTGCGTCTGGGTCGCCGCCGCGCTCGCGATCCTCTGTGCCAACGCCGTGGTGGCGGCCGCCTGCCCGGCGGTGGTCCAGGAGGCCGTCCTCGGCCGGCCCCTCGCCTTCGGGGCGCTCTGGCGCCGGTCCTGGGCCCGTGTGCCGGCCGTCCTCGGCGCCGTGCTGCTGACGTCGCTGCTGTTCCTGGTGCCGACGCTGCTCTTCCTCGGGTCCTTCGTCGGCCTGTTCCTCGCGGCGGTGTCGCTCGACCACGGCGTGCTGATCGGCCCGCTCATCGGCTTCGCCGGGGCGCTCCTCGTCCTCCCCCTGGCCTTCTGGATCTGGGTGCGGTTCAGCCTGGCCCCGGCGGCGGCGGTCATGGAGGGGCAGGGCGCCGTCGCCTCGATGCGCCGCTCGGCCTCGCTGGTCGCGGGCTCCTGGTGGCGGCTGTTCGGCTGTCTGCTCGCCGCCGGAGCGATGGCGTCCGTGGCGAGCTGGCTGATCCAGCAGGTGCTCTCGATGCTGCTCTCCGTCCCGCTGGCGACCGTGAACTTCTCCGGCGACGACCCGGCGGCCCTGGTCGCCTCCTTCGTGGTCCTCTTCGCCTTCCTCGCCGTGGGCCAGCTGATCGGCCAGGGCCTGGTGTCCGTCTTCCCGCCCCTGGTCACCGCCCTGCTCTACGTCGACCAGCGCCTCCGCAAGGAGAACCTGGGACCGGAACTGGCCCGCGCCGCCGGTCTCCTGTAGCCGCCCGGGCCCCGGACACGTACGGCGGGAAGAAACCCGGAACACGTCCGACCGGGAACACCCCGGACACCTCCGCCCGGGAATCACCCCGGGAACGCCCCGGGAGCACCCCGGGAGCACCCCGAAATACGCGGAACGGCCGCGCCCCGAAGGGCGCGGCCGTTCTCGCGTGCCGTCGCGATCAGACGTTGAAGCCGAGCGCGCGCAGCTGCTCGCGTCCGTCGTCCGTGATCTTGTCCGGGCCCCACGGGGGCATCCAGACCCAGTTGATCTTCAGCTCGCTGACGATGCCGTCCGTCGCGGACTTCGCCTGGTCCTCGATCACGTCGGTCAGCGGACAGGCCGCCGACGTCAGCGTCATGTCCAGCGTCGCGATGTTCGCGTCGTCGATGTGGATGCCGTAGATCAGGCCCAGGTTGACGACGTCGATCCCCAGCTCGGGGTCGACGACGTCGTACAGCGCCTCACGGACTTCTTCCTCGGAGGCCGGCTTCATCGTGGCCTCGGCGTTCTCGGTCATGCCGACTTCCTCTCCGCGTCGCCCAGAGCCTGGGCCGTCGCGTCCTTCCACGCCATCCAGCTGAGCAGCGCGCACTTCACACGGGCCGGGTACTTGGAGACCCCGGCGAACGCGACCGCGTCCTCCAGGACCTCCTCCATCGCGTCGTCGGGCTCGATCTGGCCCTTGGACTGCATCAGCTCCAGGAAGGTGCCCTGGATCTTCTGCGCCTCGGCCAGCTCCTTGCCGACGAGCAGCTCGTTGAGGACGGAGGCCGAGGCCTGGCTGATGGAGCAGCCCTGGCCCTCGTACGACACGTCCTCGATGCGCGTGCCGTCGTACTTGACGCGGAGCGTGATCTCGTCACCGCACGTCGGGTTGACGTGGTGCACCTCGGCGTCGCCGTCACGGAGACCGCGCCCGTGCGGGTGCTTGTAGTGGTCCAGGATGACGTCCTGGTACATCGAATCAAGCTTCACGAGCCGTCCCCTAGCCGAAGAAGTTCCGTACGTGCTCCAGACCCGCGACCAGGGCGTCGACCTCGGCCGGGGTGGAGTACAGATAGAACGACGCCCGCGTGGTCGCGGGAATTCCGTACCGCAGGCAGACCGGCCGCGCGCAATGGTGGCCGACCCGGACGGCGATGCCCTCCTCGTCGAGGACCTGGCCCACGTCGTGCGGGTGGATGTCGCCCAGCGTGAAGGAGATCGCCGCGCCGCGGTCCTCGGCCGTGGTGGGGCCGATGATCCGCAGGTCCGGAACCTCCTGGAGGCGCCGGACGGCGTACTCGGTGATCGCGTGCTCGTGGCGCGCGATGTTCTCCATGCCGATCGCCGAGAGGTAGTCCACGGCCGCGCCGAGGCCGACGGCCTGGGCGATCGGGGGCGTACCCGCCTCGAACTTGTGCGGTGCCGGAGCGTAGGTCGAGGAGTGCATCGAGACGGTCTCGATCATCTCGCCGCCGCCGAGGAAGGGCGGGAGGTCCTCCAGGAGCTCCTGCCGTCCCCACAGCACGCCGATGCCGGTCGGGCCGCACATCTTGTGGCCGGTGAAGGCCACGAAGTCGGCCTGGAGCGCCTGCACGTCCAGGACCATGTGCGGGGCCGCCTGGGAGGCGTCGATGCAGACGAGCGCACCGACCTCCTGGGCGCGGCGGATGATGGTCTCCACCGGGTTGACCGTGCCCAGCAGGTTCGAGACCAGCGTGAACGAGACGATCTTGGTCTTCTCGGTGATGACCTCCTCGATGTTCGAGAGGTCGAGGCGGCCGTCGTCGGTGAGGCCGAACCACTTCAGCTTCGCGCCCGTGCGCTGCGAGAGCAGCTGCCACGGCACGATGTTGGAGTGGTGCTCCATCTCCGTGATGGCGATCTCGGTCTCGTGGTCCACGCGGTAGGGCTCGTCGGCCCAGCCCAGCATGTTGGCCACGAGGTTGAGCGACTCGGAGGCGTTCTTGGTGAAGATCACCTCGTCGCGGCTCGGCGCGTTGATGAAGGCCGCGACCTTGTCACGGGCGCCTTCGTACAGCGCCGTCGCCTCCTCGGCGACCGTGTACACGCCGCGGTGGACGTTGGCGTTGTGACGCTCGTAGTACTGGTTGAGCGCGTCGAGGACCTGCCGCGGCTTCTGCGAGGTCGCCGCGGAGTCGAGGTACACGATCTTCTTGCCGTCGTGGACCACGCGATCCAGGAGCGGGAAGTCCTTGCGGATCGCCTCGGTGTCGAGGAGGCCGGAGAGCCCCTGATGGGCAGAAGTCACGCGGATGCGCCACCCTTCACGTACTTGTCGTAGCCCTCGTTCTCCAGCTGGTCGGCGAGCTCGGCGCCGCCGGACTCGGCGATGCGGCCGTTCGCGAAGACGTGCACGAAGTCGGGCTTGATGTAGCGCAGGATGCGCGTGTAGTGGGTGATCAGCAGGGTGCCGACCTCACCGGTCTCGCGGACGCGGTTGACGCCCTCGGAGACGATGCGCAGGGCGTCGACGTCGAGGCCGGAGTCGGTCTCGTCGAGGATCGCGATCTTCGGCTTGAGGAGCTCCAGCTGGAGGATCTCGTGGCGCTTCTTCTCACCGCCGGAGAAGCCCTCGTTGACGTTGCGCTCGGCGAAGGCCGGGTCCATCTGGAGCTGCTCCATCGCGGACTTGACCTCCTTCACCCAGGTGCGCAGCTTGGGCGCCTCGCCGCGCACGGCGGTGGCGGAGGTGCGCAGGAAGTTGGAGACCGAGACGCCGGGGACCTCGACCGGGTACTGCATGGCCAGGAAGACGCCGGCGCGGGCGCGCTCGTCGACCGACATCTCCAGGACGTCCTCACCGTCGAGGGTGACGGTGCCGCCGGTGACCGTGTACTTCGGGTGGCCGGCGAGGGAGTACGCCAGGGTCGACTTGCCGGAGCCGTTGGGGCCCATGACGGCGTGGGTCTCGCCCTGCTTGATGGTCAGGTCGACGCCCTTGAGGATCTCGCGGGGGCCGTTCTCCGCCTCGACGGAGACGTGCAGGTCGTGGATTTCAAGCGTAGCCATGGGTGACTCAGGACTCCTGGGTGACGGAGACGAGCACATCGTCCCCTTCGATCTTTACGGGGTATACGGGGACGGGGCGCGTCGCGGGAAGGCCGGAGGGCTTGCCGGTGCGCAGGTCGAAGCTGGAGCCGTGCAGCCAGCACTCGATCGCGCAGTCCTCGACCTCGCCCTCCGAGAGGGAGACGTTCGCGTGCGAGCAGATGTCGTTGATCGCGTACACCTCGCCCTCGGTGTGCACGACCGACACCGGCGTGCCGTCGACCTCGACCCGCTTCGGGGTGTCGGCCTCCAGCTCGCTCAGCGCGCAGACTCGGACGAAGGCCATCAGACCGAGGCCTCCAGCTCGGCCTCGATCTTGGCGAGCAGCCGCTCCTGGACGTCCGGCAGACCGATCTGCTGGACCAGCTCGGCGAAGAAGCCGCGGACGACGAGGCGGCGGGCCTCGGACTCCGGGATGCCGCGGGCCATCAGGTAGAAGAGCTGCTCGTCGTCGAAGCGCCCGGTGGCCGAGGCGTGGCCGGCGCCGGCGATCTCGCCGGTCTCGATCTCCAGGTTCGGCACGGAGTCGACCCGGGCGCCGTCCGTGAGGACCAGGTTCCGGTTGAGCTCGTACGTGTCGGTGCCCTCGGCCGCGGCCTGGATGAGCACGTCGCCGATCCAGACGGCGTGCGCGTCCTGGCCCTGAAGCGCGCCCTTGTAGGCCACGTTGGACTTGCAGTGCGGGGTGTTGTGGTCGACCAGGAGGCGGTGCTCCTGGTGCTGCCCGGCGTCCGTGAAGTACAGGCCGAAGAGCTCGGCCTCGCCGCCGGGGGCCGCGTACTGCACCCGCGGGTGGATGCGGACGACGTCGCCGCCGAAGGTGACGACGACGGACTTGAAGGAGGCGTCGCGGCCGACCAGCGCGTTGTGCTGGGCGACGTGGACGGCCTTCTCGTCCCAGTCCTGGACGGAGACGACGGTCAGCTTGGCGCCGTCGCCGAGGACGTAGTCCACGTTGGCGGCGAGCACGGCGTCACCGGTGTGGTCGATGACCACGACGGCCTCGGCGAAGGCGCCGAGCTCGATCACCTGGTGGCCGAAGGCGACGCCGCCCCGGCCGTGCACGGCGATGCGGATCGGCTCGGTGAGCACGGTCTCCTTGGCGACGGTGACGACCGCGGCCTTCTCGAAGGAGGAGTAGGCCTGGGCGGCGACGCGGTCGACGGGCGTGCCGGCCCTGCCGAGGCGCTCGTCGTCGCGGCCGACGGTCTCCACGGTGACGCCCTCGGGGGCCTCGACCTCGACCTTGACGCCCTCGCCGGACGCGACGGCGGTGCCGTCGTGCAGGCCGCGGAGGCGCGCCAGCGGGGTGAACCGCCATTCCTCCTCGCGGCCGTGCGGGACGGGGAAGTCCGCGACGTCGAAGGACGGGGGCGCGCTCATGCGCGTGGCGACGGTGGACTCGGCGGCCACCGCGATCGAGCCGGCGGTGGTGGAGCCCGCCGGGATGTTCTGAGCCTCAGCCATGGCTGTCGTCTTGCTCTCTTCCTGCCTCGTCTTACGGGCCCGCCCCGTGCGGAGGGCCGGCCCGGCCGGGCGCCGTGCGGCGCCGGCCGGGGACCTGCCGTCGTGCGGCGGGCTCGCGGGGCTCAGCGACTGAGCCCGGGTCGTTTGCCTGGTCTGCGGGGGCGCTAGCCGACCGAGCCTTCCATCTGGAGCTCGATCAGCCGGTTGAGCTCCAGGGCGTACTCCATCGGGAGCTCCTTGGCGATGGGCTCGACGAAGCCGCGGACGATCATCGCCATGGCCTCGAACTCGGTGAGGCCGCGGCTCATCAGGTAGAAGAGCTGGTCCTCGGAGACCTTGGAGACGGTGGCCTCGTGGCCCATGGAGACGTCGTCCTCGCGCACGTCCACGTAGGGGTACGTGTCGGAGCGGGAGATCGTGTCGACGAGCAGCGCGTCGCAGAGCACGTTGGACTTGGCGCCCGGGGCACCCTCGCCGATCTCGATGAGACCGCGGTAGGAGGTGCGGCCGCCGCCTCGCGCCACCGACTTGGAGACGATGTTGGAGGAGGTGTTCGGGGCCATGTGGACCATCTTGGCGCCGGCGTCCTGGTGCTGGCCCTCGCCCGCGAAGGCGATGGACAGGGTCTCGCCCTTGGCGTGCTCGCCCATGAGGTAGACGGCCGGGTACTTCATGGTGACCTTGGAGCCGATGTTGCCGTCGACCCACTCCATGGTGGCGCCCTCGTAGGCGACGGCGCGCTTGGTCACCAGGTTGTAGACGTTGTTCGACCAGTTCTGGATGGTCGTGTAGCGGCAGCGGCCGCCCTTCTTCACGATGATCTCGACGACCGCGGAGTGCAGCGAGTCGGAGGAGTAGATCGGGGCGGTGCAGCCCTCGACGTAGTGGACGTAGGCGTCCTCGTCGACGATGATCAGCGTCCGCTCGAACTGGCCCATGTTCTCCGTGTTGATGCGGAAGTAGGCCTGGAGCGGGATCTCGACGTGCACGCCCTTCGGCACGTAGATGAACGAGCCGCCGGACCAGACGGCCGTGTTCAGGGAGGCGAACTTGTTGTCACCGACCGGGATGACGGTGCCGAAGTACTCCTTGAAGAGCTCCTCGTGCTCCTTCAGCGCGGTGTCGGTGTCGACGAAGATGACGCCCTGCTCCTCCAGGTCCTCACGGATCTGGTGGTAGACGACCTCGGACTCGTACTGGGCGGCGACACCGGCGACGAGGCGCTGCTTCTCCGCCTCCGGGATGCCGAGCTTGTCGTACGTGTTCTTGATGTCCTCGGGCAGTTCCTCCCAGGAAGCGGCCTGCTTCTCGGTGGACCGGACGAAGTACTTGATGTTGTCGAAGTCGATGCCGGAGAGGTCGGAGCCCCAGGTCGGCATGGGCTTCTTCCCGAAGAGGCGCAGACCCTTGAGACGCAGCTTCAGCATCCACTCGGGCTCGTTCTTCTTCGAGGAGATGTCGCGGACGACGTCCTCGTTCAGTCCGCGCTTGGCGGTGGCGCCGGCGGTGTCGGAGTCGGCCCAGCCGTACTCGTACCGACCCAGGCCCTCGAGCTCGGGGTGGCTGATCTCGGTGGTCATGCGGGGTTCCTCCCGGCCGTGCTTGCGGATGCTGATTCGGTGGTCTGCGGGGCGCCGTGCGGGATGAACGTGGTGCAGACGCCGTCACCATGAGCGATGGTGGCCAGGCGCTGGACGTGCGTTCCCAAGAGGCGGGAGAAGAATTCCGTCTCCGCCTCGCACAGCTGGGGGTACTGCTCGGCGACGTGGGCCACCGGGCAGTGGTGCTGGCAGAGCTGCTCGCCGACCGGCGCGTTCCGCGCAGTGGCAGCGTACCCGTCCGCCGTGAGGGCCTTGGCCAGCGCCTCGGTCCGCTGAGCGGGCTCCGCCGACTCGACGGCCTCGCGGTACGCCCCGGCCTGGGCCTCGATCCGGTCGCGGGCGAAGGCGGCGACGGCCGCCTCCCCTCCGGCGTTGCGCTCGATCCAGCGGAGCGCCTCGACGGCGAGGGAGTCGTACGACTGGTCGAAGGCGTCCCGGCCGCAGTCGGTGAGCGCGAAGACCTTCGCGGGGCGGCCCCGCGCCCGGGTCCCGTAGACGCGCTGCTCGCGGGCCTCGACGACGTTCTCGGTGACGAGCGAGTCGAGGTGGCGGCGGACGGCCGCCTGGGTGAGGCGGAGCCGTCCGGCCAGATCGGCGACGGTCGAGGGACCGTGGTCCAGGATCGACCGCGCGACCCGGTTGCGCGTGGAACGCTCTCGGGTCGCGAGTTCCTCCACGGGAGCCGCGCCAACGTTTTTCACAACGCCATTGTTGCGTAATTAATCGCGAGGTGACAAGCGGCACCCGAGCCGGTCGCGGTGCCGTGCATCACTCAGGTAAGGCTTACCTGACCTGCGAAAACGATCATTGGTGGGATGAATCGGCCGCCCCGCGCACCACCGCCGCGCGGCCGCTCTCTAGACTTCCCGGCATGTCAAACGAGTCCGTCGGCAGCGTCGTCGAGGTACGTGGCCTGCTGAAGCGGTACGGGAACAAGACCGCCGTCGACGGCCTCGACCTCGACGTGCGCGCGGGCACCGTCACCGCCGTCCTCGGCCCCAACGGGGCCGGCAAGACCACCACCGTCGAGATCTGCGAGGGCTACCGCAGACCCGACGCCGGCACCGTCCGCGTCCTCGGCCTCGACCCGGTCGCCGACGCCGAGGCACTGCGCCCCAGGATCGGCGTGATGCTCCAGTCGGGTGGCGTCTACTCCGGCGCGCGCGCCGACGAGATGCTCCGCCACATGGCGAAGCTGCACGCCCACCCCCTGGACGTCGACGCCCTGATCGAACGGCTCGGCCTCGGGTCCTGCGGCCGCACCAGCTACCGACGGCTCTCCGGCGGCCAGCAGCAGCGCCTCGCGCTCGCCATGGCCGTCGTCGGCCGTCCCGAGCTCGTCTTCCTCGACGAGCCCACCGCCGGACTCGACCCGCAGGCCCGCCGCGCCACCTGGGAGCTGGTCCGCGAGCTGCGCGCCGACGGCGTGACCGTGGTCCTCACCACCCACTTCATGCAGGAGGCGGAGGAGCTCGCCGACGACGTCGCGATCATCGACGCCGGGCGTGTCGCCGCCCAGGGCACGCCCGAGGAGCTCTGCCGCGGCGGCGCCGAGAACACCCTGCGCTTCACCGGCCGCGCCGGACTCGACCTGGGCTCCCTGCTCAAGGCCCTGCCGGACGGCTCGGCCGCCGCGGAGACGCTCCCCGGCACCTACCGGATCACCGGCACGGTCGACCCGCAGCTGCTCGCGACGGTGACGACCTGGTGCGCCCAGCACGGCGTCATGCCCGACGGCATCTCCGTCGAACGCCACACCCTCGAAGACGTCTTTCTGGAGCTGACCGGCAAGGAGCTGCGCGGATGAGCACCGGTACCTACACCCCGAAGCCGGGGGCCGCCCCCGTCGGGCGGATGATCGCCGCGCAGACCGCCCTGGAGACCAGGATGCTGCTGCGCAACGGCGAGCAGCTGCTCCTGACCGTGATCATCCCCTCGCTGCTCCTGGTGCTCTTCTCCACCGTGGACATCGTCGACACCGGCACCGGCGAGGCCGTCGACTTCCTCGCCCCCGGCGTCCTCGCGCTCGCCGTGCTGTCCACCGCCTTCACCGGGCAGGCCATCGCGACCGGCTTCGAGCGGCGCTACGGCGTGCTCAAGCGCCTCGGCGCCTCGCCGCTGCCCCGCTGGGCGCTCATGACCGCCAAGACGCTCTCCGTCCTCGTCACCGAGGTCCTCCAGGTCCTCCTCCTGACGGCGATCGCCCTGGCCCTGGGCTGGTCCCCGCACGGCGACCCGCTGTCCGTACTGCTGCTCCTGGTCCTCGGCACGGCCGCCTTCTCCGGGCTCGGCCTGCTGATGGCCGGCACCCTGAAGGCCGAGGCCACCCTGGCCGCCGCGAACCTGGTCTTCCTGCTGCTCCTGGTGGGCGGCGGGGTCATCGTCCCGCTGGAGAAGTTCGGCGCCGCGGGCGACGCGCTCGCGCTGCTGCCGATCTCGGCGCTCTCCGACGGCCTGCGCGACGTCCTGCGGGACGGGGCCTCCATGCCGTGGGGCGACGCCGCGATCCTGGCGGTCTGGGCGGTCCTGGGCCTGGGCGCGGCGGCCAGGTTCTTCCGCTGGGAGTAACCGTAAGGTTCCGTTCCGCCATATACGCCCCCCTCGTGAAAGCGCGCACAAGCGCCGTCCTACGATAGGGCCCGTGCAGACCCCCCTCGCCTCCATCGCCCAGCGCTGGACCCCGTCCCCCCGGACGCTCCGGCGCGCCGCGCTCGCCGCCGTCGTGATGAGCGTGCTCATCATCGTCACGGGCGGCGCGGTCCGGCTGACCGGTTCCGGTCTCGGCTGCGACACCTGGCCGAAGTGCACGGACGACAGCCTCATCGTGACGCCCGAGCAGGGCTACCGGGGCGCGATCGAGTTCGGCAACCGGATGCTGACGTACGTCCTGTCGGCCGCCGTCGGCTGGGCGATCATCGCCGCCCGCTCCACCAAGCCCTGGCGCCGCGGGCTCACCCGGCTCGCCTGGGCCCAGTTCTGGATCGTGATGAGCAACGCCGTCCTCGGCGGCATCACGGTGTGGATGGGCCTCAACCCGTGGACCGTGGCCGGCCACTTCCTCGCCGCGAACTCCCTGCTCACGGTCGCCGTCATCACCTGGCACCGCACCGGCGAGGGCGACACCGCCCCCCGGCCTCGGGTGCCCCGCCCGGTCCGCAGGCTGTCCTGGGCGGTCACGATCGTCACCGGCCTGCTCATCGTGCTCGGCACGACCGTGACGGGCGCCGGCAAGCACGCCGGCGACAGCAGCGACGTCCCGCGCATGCCGTGGGACTGGACGGACGCCGCCCACGTCCACGCGATCGCCGCCTGGGTCGTCTGCGCCCTCGCGGTCGCCATGTGGCTGGTCCTGCGGGTGGTCGACGCCCCGGACGACACCCGCGCCCGCGCCCGGGACCTGCTGCTCGTGCTGCTCGCGCAGGGAGCCATCGGCTACGTCCAGTACTTCACCGGGGTCCCCGAGCTGCTGGTCGCCGCCCACATGCTCGGCTCCTCGCTGATGTGGATCGCGGTCCTCCGTCTGGCCCTGAGCCTGCGCGAGCGCCCGGTGCCCACCCCGGAGATCCCGGCCCAGAGCGACCCCGAGCTCGCGAACGCCTGACACCGCGCGGACCGGTGTCCGCGACCGCCCGGGCCCCGTCCTCGCACGGGGCCCGGGCGCTTTCCGGCCGTGCTCCCGGTCGATTCTGCGCGCGCACGCCGGCCACCGGGACCGACCGCGGGTCAGGCCAGCCGGTAGAGCCGCCGCGCGTTGCCCGCCGCGATCATCGCCGCCACCCGCTGCGCGTCGGTGGGGGACCAGGCGCCGTCCCTCACCCACTCGCCGAGCACCCGGGCGAGCGCCGAGCGGAAGGCTCCGGCCGCCACCGCGTGCAGCTCGGGCAGCCCCCGTGCGCCGCTGGAGAAGAGCAGCTTGCCGAACGGCGCCCGTTCGAGGACCTCGGCGAGGACGGCCGCCGCCCGGGCCCCCGTGTGGGCCAGGACGGGGCCGAGGTCGGCGAACACGTGCGGGTGGAGCGCGGTGAGGTGCGCCGCCGCCCGGTGGTGCGGATAGGCGTGCAGCAGGACGAGGTCGGCGCCGAGGCCCGCGGTGGCCGCGGCGAAGCCGGCGAGGACGGCCGGGTCCCGGTCCCCGGTGTGCAGTTGCAGGGGGCGCCCGGCGGTGACCGCGATCCACAGCAGGTGGCGCAGCAGGACCGGGTCGGTGAGCGGGCCGCCGGGCGGGCGGGCGGCCAGCCAGCGCCCGGCGGCGCCGCGCACCTCCCCCGGTCCCGGCGGGCCGGGCGCGCCGGCGAGTCCCTGGCGCACGCCCTCGGCGGAGGCGAGGGCCACGGCTCCGGCGGCCGCCGCGTGGACGGCCCCGGCGAGGTCGGCGAGGAAGGTCTCGACGGTGCCCGCGGTGTCGGCGACCCGTTCGGCGAGGCGTTCGAGGCGGACGACCTCGTGGGCCTCCGCGGCGCCCGCGGCGCCGAGTTCGGCGGGGGGCGTGAGGTCGCCGGGGAGCCCGGTGTCGACCAGATAGGTGGAGATCCCGGAGGCCCGGAGCAGCCGGCGGCCGGCCTCGGCGGCGCCGAGTTCCCGGCGGCGGGCGAGGTAGCGGGCGGGCGGGCAGTGGGGTTCCAGACCGAGGAGCGGCGGGCACCAGCGGCGCAGGGCGAAGCCGGTCTGGGTGTCGAAGAAGGTGGTTCCGGCGGCCGGTTTCACCGTTTTCCCGCCGAGACCGTCGCTCAGATGTGCGCCGAGGTGGGCCTCGAAGGTGCCGAGGCCCAGCTCCGTGCGGAGCACCCCGTGGCAGTACTGGTCCACCAGCTCCGGCATGTCGATCATCTCGGGGGGCTCCCTGTGTGGCCGTGTGTCCACAGGTCCTAACGGGTGAGCCCCGCGCGAGGTTGTTGCCTCAGCCCCGGGAGGCGCCGCCGATCTGGATGCCGGCCATCCGGGACCACTCGTACGGGCCGGTGGCGACCTTGGCGGCGAACTCGCCGTCGAACTCCTCGTGGAGGGTCAGGCCGGCCTTCTCGGCGGCCTGCTGGGCGATCGCGTAGGTCGGCGCGACGAGGTCGCCCCAGCCGCCGTCGGTGCCGACGAGGACGATCCGGGTGCCCGCCTGGCCGATGTGCGCGAGGTGCCCCTCGGAGCCGCCGTGCGCCGCGGAGAAGGCCCGGATCTCCTTGGCGAGCCGGGCCGCCTTGCGCTCTTCCTGCTTCGTTTCTGCCATGACACGGATGCTACCGAGGGGTAGTTCCACTGGCGACGGCCGGGCCGTGTGGGGTGTCCCACGTGGCCCGGCCGTCGGCCGTACGCGATCGGATGAGCGCTCGTGTCAGCGCAGGAAGGGGTCCACCGCGACCGCCACGAAGAGCAGCGAGACATAGGTGATGGACCAGTGGAAGAGGCGCATCTCCTTGAGCTTGGCGCCCGTCACCTCGGCCTTGGCGCGGTTGAGGAGGGCGTGCGCCTCCCAGAGCCACCAGCCGCCGGTCACCAGGGCGACGGCGGTGTAGAACCAGCCGGTGTAGCCCAGGGGGGTGAGCAGCAGGGAGACGGCGACCATGACCCAGCTGTAGAGCACGATCTGCTTGGCGACGACCTTGTTGGAGGCGAGCACCGGGAGCATGGGGACGCCCGCGCGCGCGTAGTCGTCCTTCACCTTCATGGACAGCGGCCAGTAGTGCGGCGGCGTCCAGAAGAAGATGACGAGGAAGAGGATGACCGCGGCCCACGACATCGAGTCGGTGACGGCCGACCAGCCGATGAGCACCGGCAGGCAGCCGGCGATGCCGCCCCAGACGATGTTCTGCGCGGTGCGCCGCTTCAGGATCATCGTGTAGACCACGACGTAGAAGAGGAGCGCGCCGAGCGAGAGCGCCGCGGACAGCCAGTTGACCAGCAGACCGAACCAGAGCGTGGAGACCACCGCGAGGGTGAGTCCGAAGACCAGGCCCTCGCGCGGGGTGAGCACCCCGGTGACGAGCGGGCGCTGGGAGGTGCGGTCCATCAGCGCGTCGATGTCGCGGTCGATGTACATGTTCAGCGCGTTCGCGCCGCCCGCGGAGAGGTAGCCGCCGAAGCAGGTGGCGAGCACCAGCCACAGGTCGGGCACGCCCTGCTCGGCGAGGAACATCACCGGAACGGTCGTGATGAGCAGCAGCTCGATGATCCGCGGCTTGGTCAGCGCCACGAATGCCCTGACGCGGGCCCCGAACGGCCGGTGGCCCCCCGGGCTGGGAGTCAGGACGACCCCTGCGGGTCGGGACTCGACGGCCGTCACGCACACCCCTGACAGAGAAATTCCCAGCAAGCTCCCCGGGTGAAGACGGGGTAAAGCTTGCGCGTACCACGCCACTGTAGACGTTGCCCAGACGCCGATCTTCGCGGGGGTGGGGTCGTGTTGGTGCGGTACGTCCCAAGGGGTGGACACGGTTCGGGGGCGGCTGCGGGCCGGGCTCGGGAGGCGAAGTCCCACGACCACCGGCACTCTTGCTGTGTCCTTTCATTTCTCCGCTCATGTGAGGGGCATGAACACGAAAAGAGGGGCGTTCCGCGGGGGTAGGCTCGACAACGCCGGTACACCCTCAGTCACCGGCTACAGACATGTGGAGAGGAGCCCTGACCCAGGGTGAGCACTAAGCCGACCACCACAGACCTCGAGTGGACCGAGTTGGACCAGCGGGCTGTCGACACCGCCCGCATCCTGGCCGCGGACGCCGTACAGAAGGTCGGCAACGGCCATCCCGGTACGGCGATGAGCCTGGCGCCCGCCGCGTACACCCTCTTCCAGAAGGTGATGCGGCACGACCCGGCGGACCCCGAGTGGGTCGGGCGCGACCGGTTCGTCCTCTCCGCGGGACACTCGTCCCTGACCCTGTACACCCAGCTCTACCTGGGTGGCTTCGGTCTCGAGCTGGACGACCTGAAGGCCTTCCGCACCTGGGGCTCGAAGACCCCCGGCCACCCGGAGTACGGCCACACCGCCGCCGTCGAGACGACCACGGGCCCGCTGGGCCAGGGCGTCGCCAACGCCGTGGGCATGGCGATGGCCGCGCGCTACGAGCGCGGTCTGTTCGACCCGGAGGCCGCGACCGGCGCCTCGCCGTTCGACCACCGGATCTACGCGATCGCCGGTGACGGCTGCCTTCAGGAGGGCATCTCCGCGGAGGCCTCCTCGCTCGCCGGGCACCAGAAGCTCGGCAACCTGATCCTGCTGTGGGACGACAACCACATCTCGATCGAGGGCGACACCGAGACGGCCGTGTCCGAGGACACGATGAAGCGGTACGAGGCGTACGGCTGGCACGTCCAGCGCGTCGAGCCGCAGGCGAACGGCGACCTGGACCCGGCCGCGCTGTACGCGGCGATCAGGGCCGCCGAGGCCGAGACCGAGCGTCCGTCGTTCATCGCGATGCGCTCGATCATCGCCTGGCCCGCCCCGAACGCGCAGAACACCGAGGCCGCGCACGGCTCGGCGCTCGGCGACGAGGAGATCGCGGCCACCAAGCGCGTCCTGGGCTTCGACCCGGAGCGGACCTTCGAGGTCGGCGACGAGGTCATCGCGCACACCCGCGCGCTGGGCGACCGCGGCCGCGAGGCCCGCGCCGCCTGGGACAAGCAGCTCGCGGAGTGGCGCACGGCCAACCCGGAGCGGGCGGCCGAGTTCGACCGCATCCAGGCGAACGAGCTGCCGGCCGGCTGGGCCGAGAAGCTCCCGGTCTTCGAGGCCGGCAAGGGTGTCGCCACCCGCGCCGCCTCCGGCCAGGTCCTCAAGGCCCTCGGCGCGGTCGTCCCGGAGCTGTGGGGCGGCTCGGCCGACCTCGCCGGCTCGAACAACACGACGATCGACAAGGACTCGTCGTTCCTGCCCGAGGGCAACCCGCTGCCGGAGGCCGACCCGTACGGCCGCACGATCCACTTCGGCATCCGCGAGCACTCCATGGCCGCGGAGATGAACGGCATCGCGCTGCACGGCAACACGCGCGTCTACGGCGGCACCTTCCTGGTGTTCTCCGACTACATGCGCAACGCGGTGCGCCTCTCCGCGCTGATGCACCTGCCCGTGACGTACGTCTGGACCCACGACTCGATCGGTCTGGGCGAGGACGGTCCGACGCACCAGCCTGTGGAGCACCTCGCCTCGCTGCGCGCGATCCCGGGCCTCAACGTGGTCCGTCCGGCCGACGCCAACGAGACGGCGCTCGCCTGGCGCGAGATCATGCAGCGCCACACCAAGGTGTTCGGCAAGGGTGCGCCGCACGGCCTCGCGCTGACCCGCCAGGGCGTGCCGACGTACGCGCCGAACGAGGACACGGTCAAGGGCGGCTACGTGCTGTTCGACGCCGAGGGCGGCGCGCCCGAGGTGGTGCTGATCGCCACCGGTTCCGAGGTGCACCTGGCCGTCGAGGCGCGTGAGCAGCTCCAGGCCGCGGGCGTCCCGACGCGTGTCGTCTCGATGCCGTCCGTGGAGTGGTTCGAGGAGCAGGACCAGGCGTACAAGGACTCGGTGCTGCCGCCGTCGGTGAAGGCGCGTGTCGCGGTCGAGGCCGGCATCGGTCTCACCTGGCACAAGTACGTCGGCGACGCCGGCCGGATCGTCTCCCTCGAGCACTTCGGTGCCTCGGCGGACGCGAAGGTCCTCTTCCGCGAGTTCGGTTTCACGCCGGAGGCGATCGTCGCCGCCGCGCGGGAATCCGTGGCCGCCGCCGCGCGCTGACGTCCATACGTACGACTTATTGGAGATGCAACTCTCATGACAGACGCTCTCAAGCGCCTCTCCGACGAAGGCGTCGCCATCTGGCTGGACGACCTCTCGCGCAAGCGGATCACGTCCGGCAACCTGGCCGAGCTCATCGACCAGAGCCACGTGGTCGGTGTGACCACGAACCCGTCGATCTTCCAGAAGGCCATCTCCTCGGGTGACGGTTACGAGCAGCAGCTCGTCGACCTCGCCGCCCGCAAGGTGACCGTCGACGAGGCCATCCGCATGATCACGACGGCGGACGTCCGTGACGCCGCCGACATCCTGCGGCCGGTCTTCGACGCGACCGACGGCCAGGACGGCCGGGTCTCCATCGAGGTCGACCCCCGTCTCGCCCACGAGACGGCCGCCACCATCGCCGAGGCCAAGCAGCTGGCCTGGCTGGTGGACCGCCCCAACACCCTGATCAAGATCCCGGCCACCGAGGCGGGTCTGCCGGCGATCACCGAGGTCATCGGCCTCGGCATCAGCGTGAACGTGACGCTGATCTTCTCGCTGGAGCGCTACCGCGCGGTCATGGACGCCTACCTGGCGGGTCTGGAGAAGGCCCGCGAGCGCGGCCTCGACCTCTCCAAGATCCACTCGGTGGCCTCCTTCTTCGTCTCCCGCGTGGACACGGAGATCGACAAGCGCCTGGACGGCATCGGCACCGACGAGGCCAAGGCGCTCAAGGGCAAGGCCGCCCTGGCCAACGCCCGGCTGGCCTACGAGGCCTTCGAGGAGGTCTTCTCCTCGGAGCGCTGGTCCGCCCTCGACAAGGCGCAGGCCAACAAGCAGCGTCCGCTGTGGGCCTCGACGGGCGTCAAGGACCCGGCGTACAAGGACACCCTGTACGTCGTGGACCTGGTCGCCCCCGGCACGGTCAACACCATGCCGGAGGCCACCCTGGAGGCCACCGCCGACCACGGCGAGGTCTCCGGCGACACCATCCGCGGCACCTACGACCAGTCGCGGGCCGAGCTGGCCGCCGTCGAGAAGCTGGGCATCAGCTACGACGACGTCGTCCAGCTCCTGGAGGACGAGGGCGTCGAGAAGTTCGAGGCGTCCTGGAACGACCTGCTCAAGTCCACCGAGGCGGAGCTGGCGCGCCGCGGATCTTCGGAGGCGTAAGCACTTTGAGCGCAGTCCACGGAGCCAACCCGCTCCGTGACGCCGCAGACCGACGGCTCCCGCGCATCGCGGGGCCGTCGGGTCTGGTGATCTTCGGCGTCACGGGCGATTTGTCCCGTAAGAAGCTGATGCCTGCCGTCTACGACCTGGCCAACCGCGGCCTGCTGCCGCCGGGCTTCTCGCTCGTCGGCTTCGCCCGCCGCGAATGGGCGGACGAGGACTTCGCGCAGGAGGTCTACGAGGCCGTCAAGCAGCACGCGCGCACCCCCTTCCGCGAGGAGGTGTGGCAGCAGCTGATCCAGGGCATGCGGTTCGTCCAGGGCGACTTCGACGACGACACGGCCTTCGAGCAGCTCAAGACGACCATCGAGGAGCTCGACAAGGCACAGGGGACGGGCGGCAACTTCGCCTTCTACCTCTCCGTGCCGCCGAAGTTCTTCCCGCTGGTCGTCCAGCAGCTCAAGAAGCACGGCCTCGCCGACCAGAAGGACAACTCCTGGCGCCGCGCGGTCATCGAGAAGCCCTTCGGCCACGACCTCGTCTCCGCCAAGGAGCTCAACGAGGTCGTCCACGAGGTCTTCCCGCCCGAGGCGGTCTTCCGGATCGACCACTACCTCGGCAAGGAGACCGTCCAGAACATCCTGGCGCTCCGCTTCGCCAACACGCTCTTCGAGCCGATCTGGAACCGGTCGTACGTCGACCACGTGCAGATCACCATGGCCGAGGACATCGGCATCGGCGGCCGCGCCGGCTACTACGACGGCATCGGCGCCGCCCGTGACGTCATCCAGAACCACCTGCTCCAGCTGCTCGCGCTGACCGCGATGGAGGAGCCCGCCTCCTTCGACGCCGACGCGCTGGCCGCCGAGAAGACCAAGGTCCTCGGCGCCGTGAAGCTGCCCAAGGACCTGGGCGAGTCCACGGTCCGCGGCCAGTACGCGGCCGGGTGGCAGGGCGGCGCGAAGGCCGTCGGCTACCTCCAGGAAGACGGCATCGACCCCCAGTCGAAGACCGACACCTACGCGGCCGTCAAGCTGGAGATCGACAACCGCCGCTGGGCGGGCGTCCCGTTCTACCTGCGGACCGGCAAGCGCCTGGGCCGCCGCGTCACCGAGATCGCGGTCGTCTTCCAGCGCGCTCCGCACTCCCCCTTCGACCACACCGCGACCGAGGAGCTCGGCCGCAACGCCATCGTGATCCGGGTCCAGCCGGACGAGGGCGTGACGGTGCGGTTCGGCTCCAAGGTGCCCGGCACCCAGATGGAGATCCGGGACGTGTCGATGGACTTCGCCTACGGCGAGTCCTTCACGGAGTCGAGCCCCGAGGCGTACGAGCGGCTCATCCTCGACGTCCTGCTCGGCGACTCCAACCTCTTCCCGCGCGTCGAGGAGGTCGAGCTGTCCTGGAAGATCCTCGACCCGATCGAGCAGTTCTGGGACACGCACGGCAAGCCCGCGCAGTACCAGTCCGGGACCTGGGGTCCGGTCGAGGCGGACGAGATGCTCGCACGAGACGGCAGGAGCTGGCGCCGGCCATGAAGACCGACCTGACGGACACCACGTCCTCCAAGATCAACAAGGCGCTGGTGCTCGGGCGGCGGGCGATCGGCACGCCGGCCGTCGGCATGGTGCTCACCCTCGTGATCGTGACCGACGAGGAGAACGCCTACGACGCGCTGAAGGCGGCCAACGAGGCGTCCCGCGAGCACCCCTCGCGGACCCTCGTCGTCATCAAGAGGGTCTCGCGGTCCCCGCGGGACCGTGCCACGGCACGGCTCGACGCCGAGGTCCGCCTCGGCGCCGACGCCAGCACCGGCGAGACGGTGGTGCTCCGGCTGTACGGCGAGGTCGTCGACCACGCCCAGTCGGTGGTGCTGCCGCTGCTCCTCCCGGACGCCCCCGTCGTCGTCTGGTGGCCGGTGAACTCACCGGCCGACCCGGCGAACGACCCGCTGGGCGCGCTCGCCCAGCGGCGGGTGACCGACACGTACGCCGCCGAGCAGCCCATCCAGGAGCTGACCGCGCGCGCGGACGCGTACACCCCCGGCGACACGGACCTCTCGTGGACCCGGATCACCCCGTGGCGTTCCATGCTGGCCGCCGCGCTCGACCAGGTCGCGTGCGAGGTCACCTCCGCCGAGGTGGAGGGCGAGGAGTTCAACCCCAGCGTCGAGCTGCTCGCGATGTGGCTGGCGGACCGGCTGAAGGTGCCGGTGCGCCGCTCGGCGTCGGCGGGGCCCGGCCTCACCTCCGTACGGATGGAGACCAGCTCGGGTCCCATCGTCCTCGACCGGCCCGACGGCTCGCTCGCGACGCTCTCCATAGAGGGACAGCCCGACCGCGCGGTGGCGCTCAAGCGCCGCGAGACGGCCGAGCTGATCGCGGAGGAGCTGCGCCGGCTCGACCCGGACGACACCTACGCGACCGCGCTCCGGTTCGGTCTGGAGCGGCTCGACGAGAAGGCGGCGACCAGCGCGCCCGAGGCGGCCGCCCCCGTGGCCGCGGAGGAGACCGTCGTCGTCGAGGAGACCGTCGTGGAGGAGGCCCCCGCGGCCAAGCCCGCGGCGAAGAAGTCCCCGGCCAAGAAGGCGGCGGCCAAGTGAGCACCCCCCAGCTGGTCGTCCACCGTGACAAGGAGCTGATGGCGGAGGCCGCCGCGGCCCGGCTCATCACCCGGATCGTGGACGCCCAGGCCGCCCGCGGCTCCGCCTCCGTCGTGCTGACCGGCGGACGGAACGGCAACGGCCTGCTCGCGGCGCTCGGTTCGGCTCCCGCGCGGGACGCGATCGACTGGTCGCGGCTCGACCTGTGGTGGGGCGACGAGCGGTTCCTGCCCGAGGGCGACCCCGAACGGAACGTCACCCAGGCCCGTGACGCGCTGCTCGACCGGGTGCCCCTCGACCCGGCGCGGGTGCACGCCATGCCGGCCTCGGACGGGCCGTACGGCTCCGACGTCGACGCCGCCGCGGCCGCGTACGCGCGGGAGCTGGCCGCCGCCGCGGGCCCCGGCGACCACGGCGGGGTGCCGACCTTCGACGTGCTGATGCTGGGCGTCGGACCGGACACCCACGTGGCCTCGCTCTTCCCGGAGCTGCCGGCGGTCCGCGAGACCGAGCGGACGGTGGTCGGGGTGCACGGCGCGCCGAAGCCGCCGCCGGTCCGCGTCTCGCTGACCCTCCCGGCGATCCGGGCGGCGAAGGAGGTCTGGCTGCTCGCGGCCGGAGAGGACAAGGCGAAGGCCGCGGCGATCGCGCTCTCGGGCGCGGGCGAGGTGCAGGCCCCGGCGGCCGGCGCCTACGGCCGCTCGCGGACGCTGTGGCTGCTCGACGCGGCGGCCGCGTCGGAGCTGCCGCGCGCCCTCTATCCGCCGGCCTCGGCCTGAGGCATCCGTACGGAGGCCCGGTTCACCCGTCGGTGAGCCGGGCCTCCGGCGTGTGCACGGGCTCCAGGAAGGGCGTCAGGAGCCCCGGGACGGCCTCGGCGGCGAAGAGCAGGCCCTGGCTCTCGCCGGCGTCGAGGACGTCGTACGCCCCCTCGCCCGCCGCGGTGGTGGCGGTGACGGTCAGGACGCCGGCCCGGCGCTGGAAGTACGACCGCTTGACCGTCCAGCCGATGACGCCGGAGCGCTGGAGGGCGACCGTCGTCCGCCGGACCGTGCCCGAACGGGTGAGCAGATAGGCGCCGCTGACGCCGTGCCCGAGCCCTCGGTACGCGTCGAGGGCGAAGAGCACCGCGACCGGGGTGAGGACGAGGACCCAGCCGGCCGCCACGTACACCAGGACCGGGGTCAGGAGCGCGCCGAGGACGGCGAGGAGCGCGGCGGGTCCCAGGACGCTCCACAGCGCCCAGCGCAGCCGCCGGGTGCGGGCGGCCCGGGGGTGGGCCGCGAGCGGTGCGGCGGTCGGCGGCACCGGCTCGCCCAGGACCTGGGCGGCGACCCGATCGGCGTGTTCGCGGGGCACGGGCGGCAGCAGGTTCTTCAGGTCGCCGTGCTTGTCGTCGTCGTCCTGGGCGAGGCCGGTGGCGACGGCGTCCACGCGCGCGGCGCCGAAGAGCCGGGCCCCGAGCGGTTCGACGAGCTCGATCCCGCGCAGCCTGCGCTCCTCCAGCGTGACCGAGCGTGCGGTGAACAGACCTCGGCGGAGCCGGAGCGTGCCTCCGGGCTCGCGCTCCAGGCGGTAGTTCCACCACATCTCGACCCACAGGCCGAGGGCCCCGACGGCGCCCGCCGCGGTGGCGAGGAGCAGCAGGTCGAGGATCATCCAGGTCACGGAGACGCCCTGGAACCGGTCCCCTATCCAGTCGATGACCTTCCCCTGGGCGCCGAACCAGTCGCTGACCTGCATCACCGCACCGGCGGCCGCGCCGCCGAGGGCGGGGGCGACGAAGGAGACCGGGGCGTAGCGGATCCAGCGGGGGTCGAGGGTGGCCAGGGTGCTGTCGTCGCCGGTGTCCCCGGGGTGGGCGGCGCGGGCGAGGAGCTCCCGGCGGAGCCGTTCGCCCTCGGCGCGGGTGACCAGGTCGAGGGCGAGCGTGGACTCGCCGCCGGTGTGCTCGCCGGTGCCGATGCGGACCTTGACCAGGCCGAGGACGCGCTGGAGGGGGTTGGCGGTGAGGTCGACGCTGCGGATCCGCTCCCGGGCCAGGGAGCGGCGCTTGAGCAGCAGCAGCCCGGTGTGGAGGTCGACCCGCTCGGGGCCGACGCGGTAGCGGGTGCGGCGCAGCCGGACCCAGTCGGCGGCGGTCCCGGCGAGGACGAGCACGGCGGCACCGGCGAGGACCCAGGCGACGGCCTGCCACAGGGGCCTGCCCCCGGCGAGGCCGGCGACCGCCGGGAGGGCCGCGCCGCCGGCCACCCCGCAGAGGACGGCGGCACCGGCGAGCAGGGTGCGCGGGTCGAGCCGCCGCCACTCCTCGCTCATGTGGCGTCCCCGGGGGTGGCCCGGGTGATCAGGGTGAGCCGCTCGGCGAGCTCGGCGGCCCGTTCGTGGTCGAGGCCCTCGATGCGGAGGGCGCCCTTGGAGGAGGCGGTGGTGACGGTGACGGTGGCGAGCCGGAAGGCCTGCTCCAGCGGGCCCCGTACGGTGTCGACGGTCTGGATCCGGGACATCGGGGCGATCCGCCACTCCTGCCAGAGGGCTCCGGTCCGCACGTAGACGGCCTCGTCGGTGACCTCCCAGCGGTGCACCCGGAACCACCAGGCGGGGAAGAACGCGGTGCAGGCGAGGCCCAGGACGGCCACGGCCCCGGCCGCGAGGAGCAGCCAGGTCCGGGCGGGCCCGATCAGCGCGCCGAGCACGGCCAGGACCGTCACCGGGACGGCGGTGGTCACGAGCAGCCGGGTCCGCCACCAGGTGACGGCGCGCTCGTCGACGGCGTTCCTGGGCGGCCGGAGCCGCACCGCGTTCTCCCCCGTCATGCGTCTACCGTCCGCGCAGCGAGCGGTAGGCGGAGACGAGCGCGGCGGTGGAGCTGTCGAGCTCCTCGGCGCCCTCGCCCTCCGTCAGGACCGGTTCGATCCGCTTGGCGAGGACCTTGCCGAGCTCGACGCCCCACTGGTCGAAGGAGTCGATGTTCCAGACGGCGCCCTGGACGAAGACCTTGTGCTCGTAGAGCGCGATCAGCTGGCCGAGGACGGACGGGGTGAGCGCCTCCGCGAGGATCGTGGTGGTCGGGTGGTTGCCCTGGAACGTCTTGTGCGGGACGAGCTCCTCGGCGACGCCCTCGGCGCGGACCTCCTCGGGCGTCTTGCCGAAGGCCAGCGCCTGGGTCTGGGCGAAGAAGTTGGCCATGAGCAGGTCGTGCTGGGCGACGAGGCCGGGCAGCAGGTCGTCGACGGGGCGGGCGAAGCCGATGAAGTCGGCCGGGATGATCTTGGTGCCCTGGTGGATCAACTGGTAGTAGGCGTGCTGCCCGTTGGTCCCGGGGGTGCCCCAGACGACGGGCCCGGTCTGCCAGTCGACGCGGTTGCCCTGGCGGTCCACCGACTTGCCGTTGGACTCCATGTCGAGCTGCTGGAGGTAGGCGGTGAACTTGGACAGGTAGTGGGAGTACGGCAGGACGGCGTGCGACTGGGCGTCGAAGAAGGCGCCGTACCAGACCCCGAGGAGGCCGAGGAGCAGCGGGGCGTTCTCCTCGGGCGGGGCGGTGCGGAAGTGCTCGTCGACGAGGTGGAAGCCGTCGAGCATCTCCCGGAAGCGGTCCGGTCCGATGGCGATCATCAGGGAGAGGCCGATGGCGGAGTCGTAGGAGTAGCGGCCGCCGACCCAGTCCCAGAACTCGAACATGTTGGCGGTGTCGATGCCGAACTCCTCGACCTTCTCCTCGTTGGTCGAGAGGGCGACGAAGTGCCGGGCGACGGCTTCCTGACCGGCTCCGAGGCCGGCGAGGAGCCAGGCGCGGGCGGAGGTGGCGTTGGTGATCGTCTCGATGGTGGTGAAGGTCTTCGAGGCGACGATGAAGAGCGTCTCGGCGGGGTCGAGGTCGCGGACGGCCTCGTGGAGGTCGGCGCCGTCGACGTTGGAGACGAAACGGAGCGTCAGGTCCCTCTGCGTGAAGGAGCGCAGGACCTCGTAGGCCATGGCGGGGCCGAGGTCGGAGCCGCCGATGCCGATGTTCACGATGTTCTTGAGCGGCTTGCCGGTGTGGCCGGTCCACTCGCCGGCGCGGACCTGGTCGGCGAAGGCGCCCATCTTGTCGAGGACGGCGTGGACGCCGGGGACGACGTTCTCCCCGTCGACCTCGATCACGGCCCCGCGGGGAGCGCGGAGCGCGGTGTGGAGGACCGCCCGGTCCTCGGTGGTGTTGATCTTCTCGCCGCGGAACATGGCGTCACGGAGCTCGGCGACGCCGGTGACGGCGGCGAGTTCGCGCAGCAGGGTCAGCGTCTCGTCGGTGACGAGGTGCTTGGAGTGGTCCAGGAGGAGGTCGCCGACGCGCAGGGTGTGGCGCGTGCCCCGCTCGGGGTCGGCGGCGAACAGTTCGCGCAGATGGGTGTCGCCCAGCTGCTCACGGTGCTTGGCGAGAGCCGCCCACTCGGGCAGCCGGTTGAGCCTGGTACGGCCTTCGCTGGTCATCTCGGACATCGCCCATTCCTTCTCAATGCTGCTTGTCTGCCCCGCTGCACCCCCAAACCTAATTGATCAGAGGGGCCAGCGACGCGACGGCGAGCGCGAACAGCGCCGCCGCGATCAGGGCCGGTGTGTGCGGTCCGAGGCCGGCGGCGGCCGCGCCGCCGGCCAGGGCCCCGAGCGGGGCGCCCGCCACGGCGAGGGTGCGGAAGGCCGCGGCGACGCGGCCGAGCGTCCCCTCGGGTGCGCGCTCCTGCATGAGGGTCGTCTGCTGGACGTTCCACACCGCCCCCATGAAGCCGAACACCGTCATGGCCCCGATCGATACCGCGAGGACGGGCACCGCGCCCATCAGGACCAGGCAGCCGGTCTGGACGGTGCCGGCGAGCAGGACGGCGCGGATCCGGCCGGTGCGCTCGGCGATCCGCCGGGCGAGGAGGCCGCCGGCGACGGCGCCCAGCGCGTAGCCGGTGATGGTGGCGGCGTATCCGGCGTTCCCCGCGCGCAGGCCCTCGGTGACGTGGACGACGAGGGTGGCGATGAGCGCCCCCATGCCGACGTTGCAGAGGGTGGTGGCGGTGCAGAGCCTTCCGAGGTGCCGGTCCCCGCGCAGCACGGCGAGTCCCTCGGCCATCTCCCTGCGGAGGGTGGACCCGGCCGGGCGGGGCGGGCGCTCGGGTGCTCCGGTCCGCAGGGAGGCGACGAGCAGCGCGGCCAGAGCGTAGGTGACGGCGTCGGCCGCGTACGGGACGGCGGGCCCGGCGAGCAGCAGGACGGGCACGGCGGGTCCGGCGAGGAGACCGCCGGCGAGCTGCTGACCGGTCATCAGGCGGGCGTTGGCCCCGGCGAGGGTGCCGGCGGGGACGAGGGCCGGCAGCAGGGCGGTCGCGGCGTTGTCGAAGAGGGTCTGGAGGGTGGTGAGGGCGAAGGCGAGGACGAGCAGCAGGGCGATCGTGGCGTGTCCGAGGGCGACGGCGGCGGCGAAGGCGGCCACCAGCGCGCCCCGGACGAGGTCGACGGCCCACATGGCGCGCCGCTGGTCGACGCGGTCGGCGACGGCCCCGCCGAGGAGCCCGAAGAGCAGCCAGGGCAGGAAGCCGCAGGCGGTGACGGAGGCGATGAGGAAGGGGTCGTCGGTGAGGGAGGCGGCGAGCAGCGGCAGCGCGGCCGTGCGCAGCGAGTCGCCGAAGCGGGAGACCACGGCGGCCGTCCACAGCCGCCCGAAGCCGCCCCGCCACGCGGGCGCCGCCCTCGTACCGCCCACTGCCTCCGCCGTCGCCATGGCGCCCCCTCCGTCGGTCCCGTCTCCGGCCGACGGTAGAGGACGCCACTGACAGGGCACTCCACCGGCAGAGGACCGCACCGGCAGGGCATTCCACCGACAGAGGAGCGCACCGGGGACCGCACCGGCAGCGGGCTCCACCGGCGGCGGAACGCGCGAACGGGCCTTGCCCGCGAATCGAGTTCGCGGGCAAGGCCCGTTCGTCACACCGTCACGCCAGGCTTCAGATCTCGCCCCGCAGCTTGGCGAGCGCCTCGGCGAGGATCGCCTCGCCGTCGGCGTCGCTGCGCCGCTCACGCACATAGGCGAGGTGGGTCTTGTACGGCTCCGTGCGCGGCGGGTCCGGCGGGTTGTCCCGGTCCTGACCGGCCGGGAAGCCGCAGCGCGGGCAGTCCCAGGTGTCCGGGATCGCCGCGTCGCTGGCGAAGCTCGGCTGCGTCTCGTGCCCGTTCGAGCACCAGAACGAGATACGGGCGCGCGGCGCCGATTCGCCTCGCTCGGCCTCGCCCATCGGCCCCGCTCCGACCCGGCTTCCCCGAATCGCGTTGCCACTTGCCACGGTCGTAACTCCCTGCGTGATGGTGCTCGAAGATGCCCCAGTCTACGTAAGGCCCAACGCGCGTCCAGTGATTGGAGTTACCCGTCCAACTTCATCAGCAGGCCGAGTACCACAATGCAGGCGAACCACAGCAGACCGACCACGACCGTGATCCGGTCCAGGTTCCGCTCGGCGACCGAGGAGCCGCCGACGGAGGACTGCATGCCGCCTCCGAACATGTCGGAGAGGCCGCCGCCCTTTCCCTTGTGCATCAGCACGAGCAGCATCAGCAGCGCGCTGAAGACGATCAGGGCGATCGAGAACCCCATAACCACGGCTGGACCAACTTCCTCGGACTTATACGGACGGGGGCCGGGCACCTGCCCGACCCCCGCAAGGGTACGACGTAACTCCGCTACCGCATACTCACTGGTCGCGGAAGCGCGCGATCTTGACGAACTCGTCGGCGTCCAGCGCGGCGCCGCCCACCAGGGCGCCGTCGACGTCCGGCTGCGCCATGATCGCGGCGACGTTGCCGGCCTTGACGGAGCCGCCGTACTGGATGCGGACCTTGTCGGCCAGCTCCTGCGAGTACAGCTCGGCCAGGCGGCCGCGGATCGCCCCGCAGACCTCCTGGGCGTCCTCGGGGGTGGCGACCTCGCCGGTGCCGATGGCCCACACCGGCTCGTACGCGATCACGATCGTCTCGGCCTGCTCGGCCGGGACGTCCTTCAGGCCGCCGTCGATCTGGGCCAGGGTGTGCTCGACCTGGTTGCCCGCCTTGCGGACGTCGAGGCCCTCGCCGACGCAGAGGATCGGGGTCACGCCGTGCTTGAAGGCGGCCTTCACCTTGGCGTTGCAGACCGCGTCGTCCTCGGCGTGGTACTGGCGGCGCTCGGAGTGGCCGACGGCGACGTAGGCGCACTTCAGCTTGGACAGCATCAGGCCCGAGATCTCGCCGGTGTAGGCGCCGGAATCGTGCGCCGAGATGTCCTGGGCGCCGTACTTGATCTTGAGCTTGTCGCCGTCGATCAGGGTCTGGACGGACCGCAGGTCGGTGAAGGGGACCAGGACCGCGACCTCACAGGCGTCGTAGTCCTTGTCGGTCAGGGCGAAGGCGAGCTTCTGGACGTGGGCGATGGCCTCCAGGTGGTTGAGGTTCATCTTCCAGTTGCCCGCCATCAGCGGGGTGCGCGTGCTCATAAAGGGGTCAGTCCTCCAGTGCGACGAGGCCGGGGAGCTTCTTGCCCTCGAGGTATTCGAGGGAGGCGCCGCCGCCGGTCGAGATGTGTCCGAATGCCGACTCGTCGAAGCCCAGGATGCGGACGGCCGCGGCGGAGTCGCCACCGCCGACCACCGTGAAGGCCGGGGACTCGACGAGCGCCTGGGCGACGGCCTTGGTGCCCTCGGCGTAGTCGGGGTGCTCGAAGACGCCCATCGGACCGTTCCAGAAGACGGTGCCGGCGTCGGCGAGCTTCGAGGCGTAGAGCTTACGGGTCTCCGGACCGATGTCCAGGCCCTCCTGGTCCGCCGGGATGGCGTCCGCGGCGACCGTGGCGGGGTGGGCCGGGGCCTTGGTCTTGAGGTCCGGGAACTCGGACGCGACCAGCACGTCGACGGGGAGCACGAACTCCACGCCGCGCTCGTCGGCGCGCTTCAGGTAGTCCAGGACCGCCGGGATCTGGTCCTCCTGGAGCAGCGAGATGCCGACCTCGTGGCCCTGGGCCTTGAGGAAGGTGTACGCCATGCCGCCGCCGATGAGGATGCGGTCGGCCTTCTCCAGGAGGTGGTCGATCACGCCGAGCTTGTCGGAGACCTTGGCGCCGCCGAGCGCGACCACGTACGGCCTGCGGACGTCGTCCGTGAGCTTCTTCAGGACGCCGACCTCGGTGGCGATGAGGTAGCCGGCGGCGTGCGGGAGCCGCGCCGGGAGGTCGAAGACCGAGGCGTGCTTGCGGTGCACGGCGCCGAAGCCGTCGCCGACGTACAGGTCGGCGAGGGAGGCCAGGGCGTCCGCGAAGGCGCCGCGCTCGGCGTCGTCCTTCGAGGTCTCGCCCGCGTTGAAGCGGAGGTTCTCGATGACGGCCACCTGGCCGTCGGCGAGGCCCTCGACGGTCGCCCGCGCGGACGCGCCGACCGTGTCGGTCGCGAAGGCCACGTCGGCGCCGAGGAGTTCACCGAGGCGGACGGCGGCCGGGGCGAGCGAGAACGCCGGGTCCGGGGCGCCCTTGGGGCGGCCCAGGTGGGAGGCGACCACGACACGGGCGCCGGCGCGGGCGAGCGCCTCGACCGTGGGGACGACGGCGCGGATGCGGCCGTCGTCGGTGATGGTGGTGCCGTCGAGCGGCACGTTGAGGTCGGCACGCACGAACACGCGCTTGCCTTCGACGCCCTCTTCGAGAAGCTCGTCGATCGTCTTCATCTGTTAACAGACTCCTTGGTACGCGGTGGAGCACACAAACAGGGCTCGCACAGCGCATCGTCGCGCTGCCCGAGCCCTGCTCCCATCGAAAACCTGCCCTGAAGCTTAGAGCTGGCCGCCGACGAAGACGGTGAGGTCGACGAGACGGTTGGAGTAGCCCCACTCGTTGTCGTACCAGCCGAGGATCTTGACCGTGCTGCCGTCCTGGACCATCGTCAGGGAGGCGTCGAAGGTGCAGGACGCCGGGTCGCTGACGATGTCCGAGGAGACGATCGGGTCCTCGGTGTAGAACAGGATGCCCTTGAGGTCGCCGTCGTCGGCGGCCTTCTTGAACGCGGCGTTGACCTCGTCCTTGGTGACCTCGCGGCCGAGGGTGACGACCAGGTCCGTGGCGGAGCCGGTCGGCACGGGGACGCGCATCGCGATGCCGTCGAGCTTGCCCTTGAGCTGCGGGAGGACCAGGGCGGTGGCCTTGGCGGCACCCGTCGTGGTCGGGATGATGTTCTCCGCGGCGGCGCGGGCGCGGCGCAGGTCCTTGTGCGGGAAGTCCAGGATGCGCTGGTCGTTGGTGTACGCGTGGACCGTCGTCATGAGGCCCTTGACGATGCCGAAGTTCTCGTCGAGGACCTTGGCCATCGGCGCCACGCAGTTGGTGGTGCAGGAGGCGTTCGAGATGACGTCGTGCTGCGCCGGGTCGTACTTGTCCTGGTTGACGCCCATGACGATGGTGATGTCCTCGTCGCTGGCCGGAGCCGAGATGAGGACCTTCTTGGCGCCGCCGGCGAGGTGCTTCGCGGCGTCGGCCTTCTTGGTGAAGATGCCGGTCGACTCGATGACGATGTCGACGCCCAGGTCGCCCCAGGGGATGTCGGCCGGGTCGCGCTCGGACAGCACCTTGATGGTGTGACCGTCGACGGTGATGGTGTCGGCGGTGTGGGTCACCTCGGCCTTGAGGCGGCCCAGGATGGTGTCGTACTTCAGCAGGTGCGCGGTGGTCGCGGTGTCACCCAGGTCGTTGACAGCCACGATCTCGATGTCAGCACCCTGCTCAAGGAGCGCGCGGAAGTAGTTCCGGCCGATGCGGCCAAAGCCGTTGATGCCTACGCGGATCGTCACGAACCGATCTCCTCGTTAGGAACGCCGGTGTATCGACGCCGGCGAGATTTTTGTTTTTTGGGATGTCCCCGACCGCTTACGACCCTACCTCCCCACCCGCCCGCCGGTGACATCCCGCGCAGCCGCACGAGCCCGGAAAGTGAGGGAAAACGGCCGACGGCCCGTACCTACCAACGGGTACGGGCCGTCGTGGGACCTTGGTCCCCACTACGCTGCGTCAGCGCCGGAGCACCGCGAGGGCACGGCCGAGGAGCCGTGCGCGCTCCGCCGTTCCGGGGACGTGCTCCAGGCCGAAGCCGAGGAGGACGGTGTCGCGCGTGGTGACCGCGGCCCGGGAGTGGAAGAGCGCTCCGGAGCGCGTCCAGTCGGAGGCGTTGCCGGGGCTGCCGGCCGGGGCCCCGGGCGTGGACCAGGCGCCGAGGGAGGTCTCGAAGCCCTCGGCCTCGGTGCCGGTCCCGGTGACGAGCCGGGTGTCGTCGACGAACGCGCCCGTCTCGCCCGTACCGGGGTCGGAGACGTACGAGATCGCGAGCTCGACCTTCCTGCCGGCCCAGGCGCTCAGGTCGACGGAGGCCTGCCGCCAGCCGTTGGAGGGGCCGGTGAAGGCGTTCCAGGAGCCGGTGGTGCCGCTGGGGGCGCAGCCGTCCTCGCCGACGGTGAGGTAGTGGGCGAGGAAGGGGTGGCCCTGGACGTAGAAGCCCTCGCCGCAGTCGGCGGGCGGTTCGGTGGAGGTCCCGCCGTTGGTGTCCGGCAGGGTGGTCCAGTCGTCCTGGCCGACGGTGTGGGCCTCGACGACGAGGTTGTCGTAGCCGGGCTCCGTGTCGTAGCTGACCTGGAAGTCCAGGCGCGGCGCCGACGCGGCGGCGACGCCGGTGAGGTCGACGGTCCTGGCGAGCCGGGCCCAGGTGTCGTCGGTGTGCTTGACGGCCGCGAACGTCGAGCCCTCGGCGGGTTCGAAGGGGGTGCGGACGCCCGGGTAGTCGCCGGCGGCGGCGCTGCTCGCGAACTGCGGGAAGTCCTTCGGCTTCAGGGTGTCCGAGGTGACGGTGTACGCGCCCGCGTTGTCGAGCGGGTTGCCGTCGGCGGCGGCGAGCTTCGCCCCGGTGCCGGCGAAGGCGCCCGTGCCGGCGACGGCGGGCGGGTTCTTGAGGCCCGCGCGGTGGTAGGCGCCGAGGTAGTACTGGGCGAAGTCGTTGGTCTCGGCGAGGCCGACCTGGGTGAGCCCGCCGGACTTCTCGCCGGCGTTGACGAGCTTGCCGCCCTCGTTGAGGTAGGCGCGGACCGCGAGCTGGGCGGCGCCGGAGGGGCGCTCCGCGCCGGTGTACCAGACGACGGTGCGGAAGTGGGAGAGCACGCCGAGGGCGTCCGGGGCGCCCTGGGTGGCGACGTCCCAGACGGCGGCCGGACGCTTGTTGTCGGCGAGCGCCTTCACGTACGCGGCGGTGTGCCGGGCGGCGGTGGTGCCGCCCTCGTCGGCGAGGACGAGCACGTCGCCGCGCGGGCGCTGGGCCACCTTGTAGGTGAACGGCGCGGAGGCGGTGGCCCGGCCCTCCCGGGTCCGGGCGGTGAACCACACCTCGACGGAGTCGCCGGGGCGGGCGCCCCCGACCTCGGCGCGGTACTCGTCGAAGTAGAGGTTGTCGTCGCCGCCGTAGGTCTCGCCGCCCCGCCAGGCCTCCAGCGCCTCGCTGTGGGTGCGGCCGCCGTTGATCCGGTACTTCAGCGTCTTGCCGCGCAACGACCTGCGGGCGGTGACGGCGACCTCCTGGTCCTCGCCGCGGGCGTAGGAGGTGGTGAAGGTCTTGGGCGTGAGGTCGGGGGCGGCGATGCCGACCGGGGAGACGGGCCGGTCCGGATGGGCGGAGGTCTCGGCGACGGCGAGCGCGAAGGGCACGTTCTTGGCGAACTCGGCCTGGATCAGCTTCTCGTCGTCCGGGAAGGTGAAGACGGAGGCGCAGTCACCCGGGTTCCAGGCGTCGTTCGGGTCGACGCGGGAGGCGGTGGCGCAGGTCGACATCTCCGGGGTGAACATCTGCATCCCGTTGACGTTGGCGGCGTGTCCGTCCGCCTCGCCGTTGGTGATGTACAGCTCCGAGGAGACCTGCGGCCGGTAGCCGGGCACGGCCGAGTTCTGCGGGGTGCCGGCCAGCGCCCTGAGGGCCACGTCGTCGGGGGTGTCGGTGGCGACCTGCCAGCCGACGCCGTACAGCAGGAGCTGGGCGGCGGAGTGGTAGTTGACGCCGTACGCGAAGCCGATGCGCTTCTGGAAGGCGTCCAGGGCCCGGGTCTCGGGCTCCGACATGGCGGCCTTGCCCCGGAAGGTCTCGTCCGCCGGGTCGGGGGACGAGCCCTCGTTGTCGTAGCCCCACTTGTAGGCGAAGTTCCGGTTGAGGTCGACTCCGTCGGCCGGGCCGATCCGCCCGTCGCCGTCGTTGTCCCGGAGGTTCTTCCGCCACTGCCGGTTGGCCGGGTCGGCGTGGGTGTAGTCGTAGCCGTCCGGGTTGGCGGAGAGCACGAACCACAGCTCGGTGGAGTCGACGATGCGGGTGACCCGCTCGTCCTTGCCGTAGCGGTCGAGGTAGTAGTGCATCAGCCGCCGGGTCATCTCCGGGGTGATCCACTCGCGCGCGTGCTGGTTGGACACGTACAGCGTGGCGGGCTTCGAGCCGTCCTCGGCGCGCCGGGCGCCCCTGGTCAGCTTGAGCGCGAGGATGTCCTGGCCCTTGACGGTCTTGCCGATGGAGACGACCTTGGTCAGCCCGGGGTTGGCCCGTGCGGTGTCGAGGATCTCCTGCTTGAGGCCGTTCGGGCCGCCGTACGGGCGGAAGACGCCGTCCCCGGCCGCGGCGACCCGCTTCTCGGCCTGGGCGCCGAGGGCGTGCTCGGTGAGCTCGACGCCCTGGCCGCGCAGCTGACCGGCCTGCCGGCCGGTGAGGAAGAGCTCGACCGTCGCGGAGCCCTTCGCCGGGACCCGCTCGGTGAGCTCGTGGGCGTCGGCGCCCGCGTCGAGGAGCAGCGGGACCTGCTCCTGGGTGACCTGGGCGCGCCACACGGTGAGGGCGTCACCGCCGTCCCCGTCGTTCGTCCGCGCTCCGGCGGCGGGTGCCGCCGCCACTCCGGCGATCAGCAGTGAAGCCGCGGCGAGGATCGATCTCGCTCTGCGTCTCATGAGCCCCCCTTGCTGTTGTCTGTCACGAAGGTGAACAGACGCCAGGCTCTTGGGCGCCCATGGGCCTGTCAAGGGTGCCTCGCGGGGCGTACGGAAAAGCTGCCGGTGCCTCAGAAAGGCACCGGCAGCCCGGAGTTCACTCTTCCGTGTGGATCACCCGTACGGGTCAGCCGACGAGGCTGTCGTCCAGCTCCTCCGTCAGATTGGACTCGGTCCCGGGGATCCCGAGGTCCTGCGCCCGCTTGTCGGCCATGGCGAGCAGCCGGCGGATCCGGCCGGCCACCGCGTCCTTGGTCAGCGGCGGGTCGGCGAGCGCGCCCAGCTCCTCCAGGGAGGCCTGCTTGTGCTCCATGCGGAGCCGTCCGGCGGCCGCGAGGTGCTCGGGCACCTCCTCGCCGAGGATCTCCAGGGCGCGCTGCACCCGGGCCCCGGCGGCGACGGCGGCGCGGGCCGAGCGGCGCAGGTTGGCGTCGTCGAAGTTGGCCAGGCGGTTGGCGGTGGCGCGGACCTCGCGCCGCATCCGCCGCTCCTCCCAGGCGAGCACCGACTCGTGCGCGCCGAGCCGGGTCAGCAGGGCGCCGATCGCGTCGCCGTCGCGGACGACGACCCGGTCCACGCCCCGTACCTCACGGGCCTTCGCGCCGATGGAGAGCCGGCGGGCCGCGCCGACCAGGGCGAGGGCGGCCTCCGGACCCGGGCAGGTCACCTCCAGGGAGGAGGAGCGGCCGGGCTCGGTCAGCGAGCCGTGCGCGAGGAAAGCGCCGCGCCAGGCCGCCTCGGCGTCGCAGGTCGCGCCGGAGACCACCTGCGGGGGGAGGCCCCGGATGGGACGCCCCCGGCCGTCCACGAGACCCGTCTGCCGGGCCAGCTGGTCGCCGCCCGCCACCACCCGCACCACGAAGCGCGAGCCGCGCCGCAGACCGCCGGGGGCCATCACGATGAGCTCGGAGCTGTGCCCGAAGATCTCCAGGATGTCCCGCTTCAGGCGGCGGGCCGCCATCGCGGTGTCGAGCTCCGCCTCGATCACGATGCGGCCGCTCACCAGGTGCAGCCCGCCCGCGAACCGCAGGATCGACGAGACCTCTGCCTTCCTGCAGCAGGTCCGGGTGACGGGAAGCCGGGAGATCTCGTCCTTCACCGCTGCCGTCATCGCCATGGGCCGATCCTTCCATGCATCCGAAAAATACGGTCGTACGCGGCGGCCAACAGCTCCGGGTCGTGCTTCGCGGAGCCGTCGGACCTGGCCACCGGCGCCAGCTCGACCGCGGCGCCGAGCCGCTTGGCGGCATCGACGAGGGGTTCCCTCGCTGACACGTCGGGCACGGCGGCCTCGTCGGCCAGCACCACGTCCAGGGCGAGTTTAGGGGCGTGTCGTCCCAAAACCTCCAAATGACGCTGCGGGGAGAAGCCCTCTGTTTCTCCGGGTTGCGGTGCGAGGTTCAGCGAGAGCACCTTCCGGGCCTTCGTCTCGGCCAGGGCGTCGAGGAGCTCGGGCACGAGGAGGTGCGGGATCACCGAGGAGAACCAGGAGCCGGGACCGAGGACCACCCAGTCCGCGTCCAGGACGGCGGCGACCGCCTCGGGCACGGCCGGCGGGTCGAGCGGCACGAGGTGCACGGACTGCACCTCGCCGGGGGTGAGCGCCACGGTCGCCTGGCCGCGCACGGTGTCCACGTCGTCCGGCCGCTCGGGGTCGTGGCCCCTGACCAGCGCCTGGAGCTCCAGGGGCACGGCGGACATGGGCAGCACCCGGCCCTGGGCGCCGAGCAGCCGGCCGACCAGGTCGAGGGCCTGGACGGGGTCGCCGAGCTGCTCCCAGAGGGCGACGATCAGCAGGTTCCCGACGGCGTGGCCGTTGATCTCGCCCTTGGACTGGAAGCGGTGCTGGATCACCCGGGCCCAGGTCTGGCCCCAGTCGTCGTCGCCGCAGAGCGCGGCGAGCGCCTTGCGCAGGTCGCCCGGGGGCAGCACGCCGAGCTCCTCCCGGAGCCGGCCGCTGGAGCCTCCGTCGTCGGCGACGGTGACGACGGCGGTGAGGTCGCCGGTGATCCGGCGGAGCGCGGCGAGGGAGGCCGAGAGGCCCATGCCGCCGCCCAGCGCGACCACCTTGGGCTGGGCTCCCCGCCTGCGGAGCGTGCGTCTCCCGGTGAGGGTGGAGGCACGCCGACGGTAGGGCTTCACTCGCGCCCCATGTCCCGGTGCACGACGACGGTCTCGACCCCTTCGGAGGCGAGGCGGGCGGCGAGGCGCTCGGCGGTGGCGACGGAGCGGTGCTTGCCGCCCGTGCAGCCCACGGCGATGGTCACGTACCGCTTGCCCTCACGGCGGTAGCCCGCGGCGATCAGCTGGAGCAGCTCGGTGTAGCGGTCGAGGAACTCCTTGGCGCCGGGCTGGTTGTAGACGTAGTTCGACACCTCCTCGTTGAGGCCGGTGAAGGGGCGCAGCTCGGGGACCCAGTGCGGGTTCGGCAGGAAGCGCATGTCGACGACGAGGTCGGCGTCGACCGGCAGGCCGTACTTGAAGCCGAAGGACATCACGGTGGCCCGGAGCTCGGGCTCCTCGTCGCCGGCGAACTGGGCGTCCATCTTGGCGCGCAGCTCGTGGACGTTGAGGCTGGAGGTGTCGATCACCAGGTCGGCGTCGCCGCGCAGCTCGCGCAGCAGGTCGCGCTCGGCGGCGATGCCGTCGGTGATGCGGCCGTCGCCCTGGAGGGGGTGCGGCCTGCGGACCGACTCGAAGCGCCGGACCAGGGCCTCGTCGGAGGACTCCAGGAAGACGATCCGCCGGGTGACCTGCTTGGCGTCCAGGTCGGCGAGGGACTCCCTGAGGTTGTCGAAGAACTGCCGGCCGCGGACGTCGACGACGACGGCGATCCGGGCGACGTTGCCCTGGGAGCGGGCGCCGAGCTCCACCATGGTGGGGATCAGCGCGGGCGGCAGGTTGTCCACGACGAACCAGCCGAGGTCCTCCAGACACTTCGCCGCGGTGGAACGGCCGGCTCCGGACATGCCGGAGATGATCACCAGCTCGGGAATGGCGGCCTCGGCGCCGTTGTCGCCGGGGGTCTCCTTCGTGCCCGTACTCACGTGTCCTGCTCCGTCTTCTCGGTCGTGCGGGTGGTGCGTGTCGCGCGCGCTCATGCGGTGGCGCCCCCGTCGTCTTCCATGATCTCTCCTGTGGCCGTGTTCACGGCGGGTGCGGCGGGGGCCGCCTGGGCCAGGGCCACGGCGACCGCCTCCGCGGTCTTCCGGCCGAAGCCGGGGACCTCACAGATCTGCTCGATTGTCGCCTGCTTCAGCCGCTTCACCGAGCCGAAATGCTTGATCAAAGCCTGTTTGCGCGACTCCCCGAGGCCGGGGACGCTGTCGAGCGGGCTGGTCCGGAGGCGTTTGGTCCGCTTGGACCGCTGGTAGCGGATGGCGAAGTCGTGAGCCGTGTCACGTACCCGCTGGAGCAGGTAGAGGCCCTCGCTGGACCGGGGCAGCACCACCGGGTCGTCCTCACCGGGCAGCCACACCTCCTCCAGACGCTTGGCGAGGCCGCAGACGGCGACGTCGTCGATGCCGAGCTCGTCGAGGGCACGGCGGGCCGCGGCGACCTGCGGCTGCCCCCCGTCGACGACGACGAGTTGCGGCGGGTACGCGAAGCGCCTGGGCCGCCCGTCGTCCTGGGCGTCCTCGGCGGGGACCTCCCCGCCGAGGGGCACGGCCCGGCCGCCGGGGATGGCCTGCGCACCGGCCAGGGGCTCCGTGCCGGGCGGGATATCCGCATCGGCTGGGGCCCCCACAGTGGCCAGGGGCTCCGTGCCGGGCGAGGTCTCCGCGCCGGTCGGGGTCTCCGCCTCCGCGGGGGTGACCCACTCCCCCGTGCGGTCCTTCTCGGCGAGGTAGCGCCGGAAGCGGCGGCTGATCACCTCGTGCATGGACCGGACGTCGTCCTGGCCCTCGAAGCCCTTGATCTGGAAGCGGCGGTACTCGCTCTTGCGGGGCAGTCCGTCCTCGAAGACGACCATGGAGGCGACGACGTCCTCGCCCTGGAGGTGCGAGATGTCGAAGCACTCGATCCGCAGCGGCGCCGAGTCCAGGTCCAGGGCCTCGGCGATCTCCTCCAGGGCCCGGGAGCGGGTGGTGAGGTCGCTGGCGCGCTTGGTCTTGTGCAGCACGAGCGCCTGCTGGGCGTTGCGCGCGACGGTCTCCATCAGGTCCTTCTTGTCGCCGCGCTGCGGGACGCGCAGCGAGACGAGGGAGCCGCGGCGTCCGGAGAGCCAGGCCGAGACGGACTCCGCGTCCTCGGGCAGCGCCGGGACCAGGACCTCCTTGGGGACCGCGTCGCCGCTCTCCTCGCCGTACAGCTGCTGGAGCGCGTGCTCCACGAGCCCCGCCGTGTCGACGGCCTCGACCTTGTCCGTGACCCAGCCGCGCTGGCCCCGGACGCGTCCGCCGCGCACGTGGAAGATCTGGACGGCGGCCTCCAGCTCGTCCTCGGCGAGGGCGATCAGGTCGGCGTCGGTGGCGTCGGCGAGGACGACCGCGCTCTTCTCCATGGCCCGGCGCAGGGCCCCTATGTCGTCGCGGAGCCGGGCGGCCTTCTCGTACTCCATGTCCTCGGCCGCGATCATCATCTGCTTCTCGAGCCGACGGATGTAGGTGCCGGTGCGGCCCGCCATGAAGTCGCAGAAGTCGTCGGCCAGTTCGCGGTGCTCCTCGGGCGTGACCCGGGCGACGCAGGGCGCGGAGCACTTGCCGATGTAGCCGAGGAGGCAGGGGCGTCCGGCCGAGGCCGCGTTCCGGAAGACGCCCGCCGAGCAGGTGCGGACCGGGAAGACCCGGAGCATCAGGTCGACGGTCTCGCGGATCGCCCACGCGTGCGCGTACGGCCCGAAGTAGCGCACGCCCTTCTTCTTGTGCCCGCGCATGACCTGGACGCGGGGGAACTCCTCGTTCATGGTCACCGCGAGGTACGGGTAGCTCTTGTCGTCCCGGTACTTGACGTTGAACCGGGGATCGAACTCCTTGATCCAGGAGTACTCCAGCTGAAGCGCCTCGACCTCCGTGGACACCACGGTCCACTCCACCGAGGCGGCCGTCGTCACCATGGTGGCCGTGCGCGGGTGCAGGCTCGCGAGCGGCTGGAAGTAGTTCGCCAGCCGCTGGCGCAGGGACTTCGCCTTCCCGACGTAGATCACCCGGCGGTGCTCGTCGCGGAACTTGTAGACCCCCGGGGAGTCGGGGATCTGACCCGGCTTGGGGCGGTAGCTGGAGGGGTCGGCCATGCTCCCCACCCTACTGGCGGGCACCGACACTCAGGGCGGGCACGCTCGTTGGCCGTGCATGGCTCAGGACACTTCAGGACGGCTGGCGGACCGGGTGTGCGTGATCACCGGCGCGGCGAGCGGGATCGGGCGGGCGACGGCGGAACGCTTCCTCCGGGAAGGCGCCCGGGTGGTCGCCGCGGACCTGGACGGGGACCGGCTCGCCACGCTCACGGGAGTGGTTCCGGTGGTCGGCGACGTCTCCCGGGAGGAGGACGCCCGGCGGATGATCTCCACGGCCGTGGAACGCTTCGGACGGCTGGACGTCCTGGTGGCGAACGCGGGCGTGATCCCGCTGCTCTCCGTCACCGAGGCGGAGGCCTCGGACTTCGACCGGGTGATGGCCGTCGACGGCCGGGGCATGTTCCTGACCTGCAAGTACGCGATCGACACGATGCTCGTCTCGGGCGGCGGGGCCATCGTGTGCACCTCGTCGGTCTCCGGCGTGGCGGGCCAGGCACGGCAGGCGGTCTACGGCCCGGCGAAGTTCGTCGCGACGGGCCTGACGAAGCACCTGGCGGTGGAGTGGGCGGAGCACGGCATCCGCGTCAACGCGGTCGCGCCCGGAACCATCGAGACGGAACGCGTCGCCGCCGTGCGCCTGGAGCCCGGCGGCCCCGAGTACCTGGCGGAGGCCGCCCGGGGCCACCCGATGGGCCGCTTCGGAACGCCGGAGGAGGTGGCGGCGGCGATCCTCTTCCTGGCGTCGGAGGAGGCGTCCTTCGTGACGGGCACGATCCTCCCGGTGGACGGCGGCTTCCTGGCGCGCTGAACGGGGGCGGTGGCCTGGTGTCCGGTACGGGGCCCGCCCCCGCCGACCGCACCTGCCCCGGACGGGCGGCGCCCTGCCGCCCACGCGGACCGGCCCGTCCGCCACCGGGGCCCGCCCGCCGGTCCGCACGGCGGCGCCTGTCCCTGGCAGCGGACGCCCCTGGCCCGTGCGGGCCGGCGGTACGCGCCCGGCGTGGCCCGCCGCCCGCTGCCCGCGCGGCGCGCGGTGTTCCCCCCGGCGGCGGTCGGCCAGGTCCCGCAGAGCCGCTGCCCGCGCGCCGTGTGCCTTGGCTGGCGCGCACCTGGACGGGGCCTACGCGCCCGGCCGCCCGTGCGGGCACGCGTCGAGGCAGGCCTGCGCCACTGGGCCGGTGCGACCCCCGCCCTGGCTGGGCGGTGCCCACGCCCGTGTGGGCAATCGTCCCGCTGGGCGGGACGGGTGGGCACACGGGACGGCGCCCTTTCGCGGCGCCTCCGCGTCCTGCGCCCGGACCCGCACCACCGGCGTGCTGCACCGGGGGTGCGGGTTCAGGCACTACAGCCTCTGGCGCCGGCAAGGGCGCCGTTCCGTTGTGCCCACCCGTTCCGCCCCTTGCGGAACGCCTGCCCACAACGGGGCCAGCGGGGCCGCCGCCCGCAACGGCCGGGTGCAGCCTGCTACGGGCGGGGCCCCAGCGGAGCGGCAGCGCGGCGTGGTCAGGCGCGGCGGCGGCGCCTCGCCGTCATCGCCAGCAGCAGCACCCCCAGCCCCGCGCCCGCCGCCACCGTGCCACCGACGCCACCGACGCCACCGGCTCCGTCCGTCGCCGTCGGGATCTCCGCGGCCGAGACGGCCGAGACCGCCGGCGACGCCGCGTCGTAACCGCCCGCCGCCCCCTTCCGCGCGTACGCCGAGCCCGGCAGCTTGTCGCCGTACGCGTGGGCGACGCGCGACCGGTAGGCCGCGAGGCTCGTCCCGTCGCGGCCGACGGCCCGTACCGCGTCCTCGTCCAGCGGCAGCACCTTCGTCCCCTTCTGGACGTACCACGCGTCGATCTGCGGCTCGCGGAAGACCAGACCGCCGCCGCCCTGCTCGGCGTAGCGGATCTCGTCGTCACCGGTGGCGATGTTCACCACCTGCCAGCCGCCCGCCTGCTTCACCGTCCACAGGGAGGCCTTCTGCCCGTCGGAGGCGACGGCCCTGCTGGCGCGGAACTCGACGCGGGCGACCGGAGCCCCGGGCTTCCCGGCGACGAAGTCCGGGGAGAGGATCCGCACCGGGACGGAGGCGCCTTCGACGCGCGGCGCCGCCGCCGTGCGCGCGAGGGCCCCGTCACGGGCGAAGAACCGGGACAGAGTGTCCAGCGTCTGCGGCGCCGACGCGGCCTGTTCGGGGGTCGGCGCGGCCGGGAGGCCCTCGGCGGCGGACGCCGGGAGCGCCCCGAGGGCGACGAGCGCGGTGAGCAGGCCGAGCGCGGCGGCGGTCCGTACAGTCCTCATCGTCGTCACGCCCCGATCCGGTAGAGCGAGTGGGTCCAGGAGAAGGAGCTGTTGTTGACGTACCAGGCGTGCGAGGCCCAGTTGTAGCGGTCGCTGGAGGGCCAGGGGTCGCCCCAGTAGACCCAGCTGTCGGCGTCGTCGTAGCCGTAGATCACGTGCATGTGGCCGCCGCCGCTGGACCACTGGATGCGGGTCTCGACGGGCCGGTCCGCGTTGATCTCGGTCTGGACGGTCGAGTAGCGCAGCCAGCCGTCGACGTACGAGCCGGAGCTGATGCCCGCCCACCGCAGCCCGGTCTGGACGTTGGCGAGGGTGGCCTGCGAGTTGGGGCAGTCGTAGCCCTGCTGGCGGTTGAAGGCGGCGTTGCAGAACTGGTTCTGGCTGTAGTTCCGGCCGTACCAGGTGGCGATGGTGTTGCCGCTCGCCGCCCAGCACCAGTTGGTCTTCTGCTGGGCCTGCATGGTGATGTCGAGCCGCTTGGAGGCGAGGGCCGAGTTCTCGCCGACGGGTGCGGCGGAGGCCGAGGCCGAGGTCGTGGGGACGAGGAAGAGGGCGGCGGCGACGAGTGCCGCGAGGTCGAGCCGTCTTCTGCGCATCGCGTTCCTCCCGAAGGTGGGGGGGTGGGGATGTGGGGGGTGGAGGAGCGCGTCCGGACGCTGGTCAGGAGCATCGGCCGTTGTCCGGAACGGGTCAACACGCTTCAATGCGGGGTGACATCGGACTGTGAACGGTGTGACCCGGGTGTGAACGGACACCCCGGGCCCACCTGCCCGCGCTCCCCACGCGGCACGACGGTCCGTGCCCCCACCGTGAACGTTCACTGAGGAGTCCTCGTGAGCCACACCGAGGCCGATCTGGCGCAGTTGCTGCACACCGGTCCCTTCCATCTGGCGCTGCGCACCGCGCTCGCCGTGCGCGGGCTGCCGCTCCAGCGGGTCCAGCACCATCTCGCGCACCGGGGCGTCAAGGTGGGGGTGACGAGCCTGAGCTACTGGCAGCAGGGCGCCCGCCGACCGCAGCGGCCGGAGTCCCTGAAGGCCGTCCGGGCCCTGGAGGAGGTGCTCCAGCTGCCCGGGAACTCGCTGCTGCGGCTCCTGACGGGGGACGCCGCCGCCCGCTCCGAGGTGGAGCGCCCGGCGGGGCGCTCGTACCGCTCACTGGTGGAGGCCTCGGGCTCGGTGGAGGAGCTGCTCGCCGAGCTGGAGTCACCGGCGGACGGCGGGCTGCACACCGTGGGGCACCACGAGCGGGTACGGATCGGGGCGGGGCGGGAGCTGGTGGGGCGCGAGTCGCAGCACGTGGTGCGCGCACACCGGGACGGCGTGGACCGCTACCTCGCGATCCACCACGGCGACCCCGGCTGCGATCCGTCCGGGGTGGTGGTGCGGGCCGTGGAGAACTGCCGGACGGGCCGGGTGCGGTGGCACGAGGGGACGGGCGTGGTGGTGGCGGAGCTGCTCTTCGACGCGCGGCTGCGGGCCGGGGACACGTACCTGTTCTCGTACGGCTTCGAGGACGGCACGGCGGGGCCGAGCGAGGAGTACGTGCGCGGATTCAGCTTCGCGGGCGGGCAGTACGTGCTCCAGGTCCGCTTCGACGAGGCGGCGCTCCCGGTGCGGTGCCGGAGGTTCGCGCAGGTCTCGGCGGGGGCGCCGCGCGGCGGCCGCGCGGAGCTGACCCTGAGCGGCCGGCACCGCACGGTGCACGTGGTGGAGCAGGGGGTGCGCCCGGGGATCCTGGGGATCGACTGGGACTGGGAGTGAGGTCTCAGGCCTTGGGTGCGGCGGACTCGGGTCCGGCCACGAGCCGGCCGTCCTCGACGCGGACGGGGACCTCGGGGAGCGGGACGGTGGCGGGGCCGCGCACCGCCTTGCCGGTGGTCACGTCGAATCGGCTGCCGTGGCAGGGACAGTTGCCGACGTTCTCCTCGATCTTGTCGAGGACGCAGCCGGCGTGGGTGCACTGGGCGCTGAAGGCCTTGTACTGGCCCTTGGCCGGGCAGCTCACCACGAGCCGCTGTTCGCGGTAGAGCTTGGAACCGCCGACCGGGACCTCGTCGGGCGCGCCGAGCGGGACCGGGGCGGTGGGGGTGGGCACCTCGGCGTGGCCGAGCTTGGAGTCGGTGGAGCAGGCGGCGACGCCCAGCCCGGCGGCTCCGGCGAGGGCCGCGCCTTTCAGTACGGTGCGGCGGCTGGACTGGCCGGACATGAGCGCTCCACGGTTCGCATCGGGGACAAGACCCCCCAGGACTGACCGAACCGACGATACCGGCGCCCCCTCCCCCACCGACGCCCGGCCCCGAGGCAGCGAGCGGAGCCCGGGAAGGGACCTGGGCAGGGCGCAGGCATGACCTTGTGGCAGAGAAACCCCCGGGGGGCCGGGGCAAGGCCCAGAGCGCCCCAGGTAGCTCCCGGACAGGCCCAGGTGGGGCCCCGGCCGGACCCGAGCAAGGCCACGGCCGGGCCCGGAAGGGGGCGCAGGCAGGACGGCTAGCCCCAGGCCCCGCAGGACCCGGGCAAGCCCCAGGCCCGGCAGGCCCCCGGGCGAGGACCAGGCGGGAAACCCGACAGGACCCCCGCCCGCCCCCCCCTTGGTCCCCGGCGGGGGTCCTCGTGGGCCCCCGCCCGGGACCTCAGGCCTTGCGGGTCCTGGCCGTCGACTTCTTGGCCGCGGCCTTCGTCGCGGTGGCCTTCGTGGCGGCCTTGGCCGCACCCGCCTTCGTCGCCGCCGCCTTCGTCGCGGTCTTCTTGGCCGGGGCCTTCGCCGCCGTCTTCTTCCGCGTCCCGCGGGCCGCCGGGATCGTCCCGCCGGCGTCGCTGATCCGGTCGGCGCCGAGGATCTCGCGGAGGAACTTGCCGGTGTGGCTCGCCGGGACCGAGGCGACCTCCTCCGGCGTGCCCTCCGCGACGACGAGACCGCCGCCGCTGCCGCCCTCCGGGCCCATGTCGACGACCCAGTCCGCGGTCTTGATGACGTCCAGGTTGTGCTCGATGACGATCACCGAGTTCCCCTTGTCGACCAGGTTGGACAGGACCTTGATCAGCTTCGAGATGTCCTCGAAGTGGAGACCGGTGGTCGGCTCGTCCAGCACGTAGACCGTGCGGCCCGTCGAGCGCTTCTGGAGCTCGGAGGCGAGCTTGACGCGCTGCGCCTCGCCGCCCGAGAGCGTCGGGGCGGACTGGCCGAGGCGGACGTAACCGAGTCCGACCTCGTTCAGCGTGCGCAGGTGCCGGGCGATCGTCGGGACGGCCTCGAAGAAGTCCAGGGCCTCCTCGATCGGCATGTTCAGGACCTCGGCGATGGACTTGCCCTTGTAGTGGACCTCCAGGGTCTCCCGGTTGTACCGGTCGCCGTGGCAGACCTCGCAGGGGACGTAGACGTCCGGGAGGAAGTTCATCTCGATCTTGATCGTGCCGTCGCCGGAGCAGTTCTCGCAGCGGCCGCCCTTGACGTTGAAGGAGAAGCGGCCGGGCAGGTAGCCCCGGACCTTGGCCTCCATCGTCTCGGCGAAGAGCTTGCGGACGTGGTCGAAGACGCCGGTGTAGGTCGCCGGGTTCGACCGGGGGGTGCGGCCGATCGGGGACTGGTCGACGTGCACGACCTTGTCGACGAGCTCGTCGCCGTCCACGCGCGTGTGCCGTCCGGGCACCGACTTGGCGCCGTTCAGCTCGCGCGCCAGGTGGGTGTAGAGGATGTCGTTGACCAGGGTCGACTTGCCGGAGCCGGAGACCCCGGTGACGGCGGTGAGGACGCCCAGCGGGAAGGAGACGTCGATGTCCCGCAGGTTGTTCTCACGGGCCCCGTGCACGGTGAGCCGGCGGCCCGGGTCCACCGGGCGGCGGATGTCCGGGGTGGAGATCGCCCGGCGGCCGGACAGGTACTGCCCGGTCATCGACTCCTCGTTGGCGAGGAGCTCCTTCAGGGAGCCGGAGTGGACGACCTTGCCGCCGTGCTCGCCGGCGCCGGGGCCGATGTCGACGACCCAGTCGGCGACCTTGATGGTGTCCTCGTCGTGCTCGACGACGATGAGCGTGTTGCCCATGTCCCGGAGCCGGACCAGGGTCTCGATGAGCCGGTGGTTGTCGCGCTGGTGGAGGCCGATGGACGGCTCGTCGAGCACGTAGAGCACGCCGACCAGACCGGAGCCGATCTGGGTGGCGAGCCGGATGCGCTGGGCCTCTCCGCCGGAGAGCGTGCCCGCCGCCCGGTTGAGCGAGAGGTAGTCGAGGCCGACGTCGACGAGGAAGCGCAGCCGCTCGTTGACCTCCTTGAGGACCCGCTCGGCGATCTTCTTGTCCCGCGCGTTCAGCTTGAGGCGCGAGAGGAACTCGGCGCAGTCGCTGATCGACATCGCGGAGACCTCGGCGATGGACCGGTCCATGACCGTGACCGCGAGGACGATCGGCTTGAGGCGGGTGCCCTCGCAGGTGGGGCAGGGCACCTCGCGCATGTAGCCCTCGAAGCGCTCGCGGCTGGAGTCGCTCTCGGCCTCGCTGTGGCGCCGCTTGACGAAGGAGACGGCGCCCTCGAAGGCCGGGGTGGTGTACGCCCGCTCGCGCCCGTACCGGTTGCGGTAGCGGACCTCGACCTGGGTCTTGTGGCCGTGCATCAGGGCCTTCTTGGCGCGCTGCGGCAGCCCGGCGTACGGGATGTCCGTGCGGAAGCCGAGGGCCTGGGAGAGGCCGCCGATGAGCCGGCCGAAGTACTCCTTGGTGTGGCCGTGCGACCAGGGGTGGATCGCTCCCTCGTCGAGGGACTTGTCCTCGTCGGGGACGATCAGCTCCGGGTCGACCTCCATGCGGGTGCCGATGCCGGTGCAGTCGGGGCAGGCGCCGAAGGGCGAGTTGAAGGAGAAGGAGCGGGGCTCCAGCTCCTCGAAGGAGAGGTCGTCGTACGGGCAGTAGAGGTGCTCCGAGTACATCCGCTCGCGCTCGGGGTCGTCCTCGGCGAGGTCGACGAAGTCGAGCACGACCATGCCGCCGGAGAGTCCGAGCGCGGTCTCGACGGAGTCGGTGAGCCGGCGCTTGGCGCTGTCCTTCACGGTGAGGCGGTCGACGACCACCTCGATCGTGTGCTTCTCCTGCTTCTTCAGCGTCGGCGGCTCGCTCAGCTGGACGGTCACGCCGTCGACCCGGGCCCGGCTGTAGCCCTTGGTCTGGAGGTCGGCGAAGAGGTCGACGAACTCGCCCTTGCGCTCGCGCACGAGCGGGGAGAGCACCTGGAAGCGGCTGCCCTCGGGCAGCTCCAGGACCTTGTCGACGATGGCCTGCGGCGACTGCCGGGAGATGGGCCGGCGGCACTCGGGACAGTGCGGCTTGCCGATGCGGGCGAAGAGCAGGCGGAGGTAGTCGTAGACCTCCGTGATCGTGCCGACCGTCGAGCGCGGGTTGCGCGAGGTCGACTTCTGGTCGATGGAGACGGCGGGCGAGAGCCCCTCGATGAAGTCGACGTCCGGCTTGTCCATCTGACCGAGGAACTGCCGGGCGTAGGAGGAGAGCGACTCGACGTACCGGCGCTGCCCCTCGGCGAAGATCGTGTCGAACGCGAGGGAGGACTTGCCCGACCCCGAGAGCCCGGTGAAGACGATGAGGGAGTCACGCGGGAGGTCGAGCGAGACGTTCTTGAGGTTGTGCTCGCGAGCGCCACGGACGATGAGACGGTCGGCCACGCCGGTCCGCACCTTTCTTGAGAGAGCGGATGTGCCTGACACATCCAACAACCAAGGATGCCGGATGCTTCCATCGAGCCTATAGCACGCACATTCGATTTCCGGCCGTCCCGAGACTGCTTCACCCGAACGAGTGGCGGCGCTAGGGTCGGCGCCATGATCGATCACGAACGTGACCTCGCCTCCGTGCACCAGGCGACGGACCGCCTGCTGGCCGCCGCCTCCTCCTGGGACAACGCGGCGACGGCCGAGCCGTCACGGCTTCCGGGCTGGACCCGCGGCCATGTCCTCGCCCACGTGGCCCGTAACGCCGACGCCCTCGTGAACGTCCTCCAGGGACGTCCCATGTACGCGGACGCCGCGACCAGGGACGCCGACATCGAGCGGGACGCCGCCCGTCCGCTCGACGTCCAGATCGCCGACCTGCGGGAGAGCGGCGACCGCTTCCGGGCCGTCGGCGCGGAGCCCGCCGACTGGAGCCGCACGGTGGAGCTCCGCAACGGGGTCACCGACAGCGCCTCCCGGATCCCCTTCCGGCGCTGGGCCGAGGTCGCCCTGCACCACGTCGACCTGGGCGCCGGTTACGAGCTGGAGGACCTGCCGGACGAGTTCGTCCTGCGGGAGATCGACTTCCTGGCGGAGCGGTTCGCCGGTCACCCCCACGTGCCCTCGACCGCCGTCCGCGCCGACGACGGCCGGGTCTGGACGACCGGCGGCGGCGCCGAGGGAGCCTCGGTGGGCGTCTCCGGCCCCGCCCCCGAGCTCCTCGGCTGGCTCGCCGGCCGCCGCGACGGCTCCGCCCTGAAGACCGAGGGCGGCCCCCTGCCGAAGCTTCCGGCGCTGTAGCCCCACCGTCACTCCCCGGGGCTAGTCTGAGGCCATGACGTACAGCGGAGTGGTGAAGGTCGGCGGCGCGGCGGACGTGCACGAGCTGACGGACCTGATGATCTCGAAGGTCGCGGTCGGCCCGATGGACAACAACGCGTATCTGCTGCGCTGCCGGGCCACCGGCGAGCAGCTACTGATCGACGCGGCCAACGAGGCCGGGACGCTCCTCACGCTGATCGGTGACGACGGCATCGCCGCCGTCGTCACCACCCACCGGCACGGCGACCACTGGCAGGCCCTGGAGGAGGTCGTGGCCGCGACCGGCGCCAGGACCTACGCGGGCGCGTACGACGCGGAGGGCGTCCCGGTCCCGACCGACGTGCCCGTCGAGGACGGCGACACGATCCGGGTGGGCCGGGTCGAGCTGACCGCGCGCCGGCTGGTCGGCCACACCCCGGGCTCGATCGCCCTGGTCTACGACGACCCGCACGGACACCCGCACGTCTTCACCGGCGACTGCCTCTTCCCCGGCGGCGTGGGCAACACGTGGAAGGACCCGGAGGCCTTCGCGAGCCTGATCCACGACGTGGAGACCAAGCTGTTCGCGGCCCTGCCCGACGAGTCCTGGATCTACCCCGGCCACGGCAGGGACACCACGCTCGGTGACGAGCGCCCGCACCTCGCGGAGTGGCGCGAGCGCGGCTGGTGATCCCCGGCGCGCGGCCCCCGAGCTGCGCGCCTCCGCACGCCCCCGTAACCGGGACGGCGGCGGGGTAGTTGGCGCCACATGCGCCAAAGTCACCCTCCGTCGCCGGTCCGGACGCCCTCGATGGGACGGCTCGCCGCCGCCTCGCTCGTCGGCACCGCCATCGAGTTCTTCGACTTCTTCGTGTACGGGACGGCCGCCGCCCTCGTCCTGGGGCCGCTCTTCTTCCCCACGTTCTCCCCGACGGCGGGGACCCTGGCCGCCTTCGGCACCTTCGCCGCCGGGTTCCTCGCCCGCCCCCTGGGCTCGGTCCTCTTCGGACACGTCGGCGACCGCCACGGCCGGCGGCCGGTCCTCTTCGCCTCGCTGCTCCTGACCGGCTGCGCCACCGTCGCGGTCGGCTTCGTCCCGACGTACGCGACGGTGGGCATCGCCGCGCCGGCGCTCCTGCTGACCCTCCGCTTCCTCCAGGGCCTCGGGCTGGGCGGCGAGTGGGGCGGGGCGGTCCTGCTCACCGCCGAGCACGCCCCCGAGCACCGGCGCGCGCTGTGGTCGAGCTTCCCGCAGATCGGGCCGTCGATCGGCTTCCTCCTGGCGAACGGGGTGATGCTGGCGCTCACCGCCGGGCTGAGCGACGCGGAGTTCCGCTCCTGGGGCTGGCGGGTGCCGTTCTGGGCGGCGGGGCTGCTGGCGCTCGTCGGACTGCTGCTGCGCTCCTCGCTGGCGGAGACCCCGCAGTTCGAGGCGCTGTCGGCGGCCGGGCGGCGCGCGGGCGCCCCGCTGGCCGAGATCGTGCGCGACCACTGGCGCCTCGTGCTGCTGACGGCCGGGGCGCTCGCCGTCGGGTACGCCGTCTTCTACTCGGTCTCCACCTGGGCGCTGGCCTACGGCACCGAGCGGCTCGGGGTGAGCAGCGCCGTGATGCTGGCCTGTGTGATGGCGGCGGTGGCCGTGATGGGCGTGGTGACCCCGTTCGTGGCGCTCCTCGGCGACCGGTGGGGCCGCCGCCCGCTCTGCATGGCGGGGTGCGCGGCCTCGGCGCTCTGGATGTTCCCGATGGCGGCCCTGCTGCACACCGCCCGGCCGCCGCTGATGTTCCTGGGGTTCCTGGGGGCGCTGCTGGCCTTCATCACGATGTTCTCGGTGGTCGCCGCGTACCTTCCGGAGCTGTACGAGCCCCGCGTCCGCTGCACCGGCGCCGCCGTCGGGTACAACCTGGGCGGTGTCCTGGGCGGTGCGCTGACGCCGATCGTGGCCACGACCCTCTCCGAGGGCGGCTCCGGCCCGCCCTGGGGCGTCGCGGCCTATCTGACCCTGGTCGCCCTGGTGAGCCTCGGCTGTTTCGCCCTCCTCCCGGAGACCCTTCCGGGCCGTGCCGGGGAACCGGCACCGGAGGCCGCCGTCATCTGAGCCCCCGGCACGGTGCGCGGGCCCCGCGGACACGGCGACGGCCGACCGGAGGGATCCGGTCGGCCGTCGGTGTGGGGGGAAGGGCGTCAGGCCTCGACGCTGTCCTTCTGGGTGTCCTCGGGGGCGCCCTCCGCGGCCTCGCGCTGTGCCTGCCTCCTGGAGGCGATCAGGCTGGTGATGGTCGTGATGACCAGGACACCGCCGATGAACGCCAGCGAGAACGGGATGGTGATCTCCGGGACGTGCACCCCGGACTCGTGCAGCGCGTGCAGCACGAGCTTCACGCCGATGAAGCCGAGGATCACCGACAGGCCGTAGCTGAGGTGGACCAGCTTCTTGAGCAGGCCGCCGATCAGGAAGTACAGCTGCCGCAGACCCATGAGGGCGAAGGCGTTGGCGGTGAAGACGATGTACGGGTCCTGGGTGAGGCCGAAGATCGCCGGGATGGAGTCGAGGGCGAAGAGGATGTCGGTGGTGCCGATGGCCAGCATGACGACCATCAGCGGGGTCATGATCCGCTTGCCGTTGTTGACGATGAAGAGCTTGGTGCCGTGGTAGCGGTCGGCGACGCCGAACCTCTTCTCGGCCATCTTGAGGAGACGGTTCTCCTCCCAGTCGTCCTCCTCCTCGTCGGAGCGCGCCTCCTGGATGAGCTTCCAGGCGGTGTAGATCAGGAACGCGCCGAAGATGTAGAACACCCAGGAGAAGCTCGCGATGATCGCGGCGCCCGCGGCGATGAAGATCGTGCGGAGCACCAGGGCGATCACCACGCCCACGAGCAGCACGCGCTGCTGGAGGTGCGAGGGGACCGCGAACTTCGCCATGATGAGGACGAAGACGAAGAGGTTGTCGACGCTGAGCGACTTCTCGGTGACATAGCCCGCGAAGAACTCGCCCGACGCCTGGCTGTTGCCGAAGACCAGCAGGCCGATTCCGAAGAGCACGGCCAGCACGATCCAGACGACCGTCCAGATTCCGGCTTCCTTGACCGACACGTCATGGGGCTTGCGCCCGATGAAGAAGTCGGCACCGATCAGGGCAGCGAGACCGAGAATGGTCACTACCCACAGGGTCATTGAAACGTCCACTGCGCCTCCGGCGTCGTACGGCTACTGATCAGCGTCGTCGCTGCCGGAGGTCTCTTCCACCCGGGCGGCCAACGGGCCGCCGGGCCGACGCCCCGGGATCGGATCGTTGAAGATCCGTCCGTATTGACGGGTACGCCGCGCAATGGGGAGTACTCCCCTCCGCACCAAGAAGACTACCCGAAAGACCAAGAGAAGGTAAAGGGAAGGGTAAAGAGCCCTCAAAAGACCAGGTCAGAGTGCCTTTCCGTGGCGGGCGATCGCCACCTGGGTGAGGACCTGGCGGAGGACCGTACTGCCCGGCGGAACCAGCGGCGGCTCGTACGACCAGGCGTGGCCGACCCAGGGATCGGCGAGGTGGTCGTCGGCCACGGGGGTGAGCCGCAGGAGCGAACGCCACAGGGGGTCGAGCAGCGGCCCGTACGCCGCCGCGTCCTCCCGGTCCGCGACCATCAGCAGGTGGACGCCGACCGAGGGGCCCTCGTCGGCGAGGTACCGCAGCCGGGTGACCGCCCGGTCGTCGAATCCGTGCGGGAAGTCGTGCACGATCAGCAGTTGCCGGGCCGCGTCCAGACCCGGCGGCAGCGCGTCGGCCGCACCGCCCCGCAGGGCCATCTGCAACAGGTCGACCCGCTCGGTGAGCTGCTCCAGGACCGCCGAGACACCCGCCGCTCCCCGGGCGGGCGGCGCGGCCGCCCCCGACTCCACGAGCGGCGCGAGAGCGGCGGCACCCGCGCCCGCCGGGTCGACGAGATGGACGGTGAAGGCGCCGGCGGGGTGCGCCGCGAGGAGCCGCGCCGCGTGCGCCACCGCGCAGTCCAGGGCGAGCCGCCGCAGTTCGGCCTCGTCGAGGAAGGCGGCCGCCTCGCTCCCGCCCCGGCCGGAGTCCACCCAGAGCCCACGCTCCAGCGGCAGCCGGAGGAGCATGGGGATCCGCAGGTCGGTCCGCTCGGGAAGGTGCAGGTCGCCGAGGCGGACGGCCATCGGCTCCTCCTCCGGGACGCGGTACGCCTGCCAGACGGGGCTGTCCCAGCGGGCGTACGCGACGGGCAGCGCCGGCTCGACGACCTCGGACTCGGCGGCGAGCTGGGCGAGGTCCCGGTCCAGCGCCTCGCGGGCGCGCCCCACGAGCTCGTCGTGCCGGGCGCGGGCCGCGGCCCGCGCGGCGTCGTTCGCGCCGCCGGCCCGGGCCCGGTAGTCGGTGAGCGTCTCGTCGAGCTCCCGGTCGAGCCGGGACTCCGCGAAGTCGCGGGCGCTGCGATAGGCGGCCGCGGTGCGGGCCAGGTCCTCGAACATGCCCCACACCTGGTTGTAGAGCCGCTCGTCCATGGACCAGCCGGAGGCGTCCCCGGCGACCGGCGCGGGCGGCGCCTGCCGGGGCTCGGGGGCGGGGGCGGCCGCGCGCCGGGGGTGCGCGTAGTTCAGGGGCCCGCCGGACGCCGGTGCGGGGGCGGGCGCGGGGGTGGGGACGGGTGCCGACGGGGGCGCGGCGGTCGGCTCCGGCGAGGGCGGCGCCGTGTGGTGGACCCGCTCCGGCTGCGGCAGACGGGGGGCGGCGGGCTCGGCCGGCCGGCCCCGCTCGGGTGCCACGGCCGCCAGGATCGACGCGGCCAGCTCCTCGGGGCGCTCCAGGCCCTGGTCGCCGAGGAGGGCGGCGAGCCCGCCCTCGTACCCCTGGCCCATGGCGCGGACCTTCCAGGTGCCCTGGCGGCGGTAGAGCTCCAGGGCCACGACGGCGGTCTCGCGGTCGAGTCCGGTGAGGGTGTAGCTGGCGATCTCCTCGCCGTCGGCCCCGGCGACGGCGACGAAGGGGGCGGCGAGGGCTCCGAAGCGGGTGGCGGCGCCGGTGAGCGCGAGGAGGACGGAGACCCGGTGGACGGCGTCGGGGACCGCGTCCAGGTCGACGGTGAGCCGGTGGTCGGCGGCGGCCCGTCCGGGCACGCCGATCCCGGGGACGGCGGGTGCGCCGGGGTGGGCGATCCGCTCCGCGCCGGTGACCCGGCCCTGTTCGTCCCCGAGGGTGACCCCGGCGACGACGGGGTGGCCGGCCGACACCCGGATCTCCAGTCGGGTCTCGGGCAGGGGGTGGTTCTGTCCCCGGACCAGCTCGGCCGTCATCGTCTCTGTCCCCTCAGCGGTTCCTGGTGCGCGTTCATGCGGGACAGCTCCCGGTGGCCTGGTGCCTCCGGGAGCTGCGGGTGTGCCGGGCGGGGCCCGACTACAGGTGCGGCAGGATCGCCGGCATGAGGTCCTGGAAGGTGCGGCCGTTGGCCGGGTTGCCCAGGGCGGTCATCTGCCAGCCGGAGCCGACCCGGTGCACCTTCGCCATGATCTGCGCGGTGTAGTTGCCGCCGCCGTCGAGGGTGTAGCGGGCGAGCTCCTGCCCGTTCGTCTCGTCGACGATCCGGCAGAAGGCGTTCTGTACCTCCTGGAACGTCTGGCCGGTGAAGGAGTTCACCGTGAAGACGATCTGGTCGATGTGGACCGGCACCCGCTCCAGGTCCACGAGGATCGCCTCGTCGTCGCCGCCCTGGCCCGCGCCGCCGACCAGGTTGTCACCGGTGTGCTTGACCGAGCCGTCGTCGCTGACCAGGTGACGGAAGAAGACGACGTCGACCGGCTGCTTCTCGGCGAAGAGCACGGCCGAGGCGTCCAGGTCGATCTCCCGCGTGCGCGAGCCGAAGAGGCCGCGGCGCGGCGCCGCCTGCCAGCCGAGCCCCATCCGCACCTGGGTGAGGCTGCCGCCGCCCCTCTTCTCCAGGCTGATGGCCTGACCCTTGGTCATGTTGACCGACACGCGCTTGCCCCTCTCGTTGGCGATTCCCCGCGCCCGCTGTCCGGTGCGTGCGGTTGTGTCGAGCACCCTACGCAGCGGCACCGACACCGAGGAGACTCGGTCCGGTTTTGTGTCGGTCTTGCAACACACCGGACCGTCCCCCGCGCCCGCCCCCGGCCGGGTCGGCTCCCGGCCGGGGGCGTCGGACCGCCGTCGCCCCGTCAGGCGAGTCCCGCCTCCTTCATCTGGCGCAGCTCCTTCTTCAGCTCGCCCACCTCGTCCCGGAGCCGGGCCGCGACCTCGAACTGCAGCTCCGCGGCGGCGGCGCGCATCCGGTCCGTCATCTCCTCGATGATCGCGGCCAGTTGGGTGGCGGGCCGGTCGCCGAGCTCGACGGTCGACCCGGCCTTGCCGCCCTTGCGGCCCGTGGGGCCGTGCGCGGCGAGCGAGGGCACGGGGGCCTTCGCGGCCTTGCCCTCCTTGCCCTGCCGGTAGCCGGTGCCGAGCAGCTCCTCGGTGTCGATCTCCTCGCGCGCGATGGTCGCGACGATGTCGTTGATCTTCTTGCGGAGCGGCTGCGGGTCGATGCCGCGCTCGGTGTTGTACGCGATCTGCTTCTCGCGGCGCCGGTTGGTCTCCTCGATGGCCTGCTCCATCGCCGGGGTGATCCGGTCCGCGTACATGTGGACCTGTCCCGACACGTTGCGCGCGGCGCGGCCGATGGTCTGGATGAGGGAGGTCCCGGAGCGCAGGAAGCCCTGCTTGTCGGCGTCGAGGATCGCGACGAGGGACACCTCGGGCAGGTCGAGGCCCTCGCGGAGCAGGTTGATGCCGACGAGGACGTCGTACTCCCCGGCCCGCAGCTCGCGCAGCAGCTCGATGCGGCGCAGGGTGTCGACATCGCTGTGCAGGTAGCGGACCTGGATGCCGAGCTCCAGGAAGTAGTCGGTGAGGTCCTCGGCCATCTTCTTGGTGAGCGTGGTGACGAGGACCCGCTCGTCGCGCTCGGCGCGCAGCCGGATCTCGTGGACGAGGTCGTCGATCTGGCCCTCGGTGGGCTTGACCACGACCTCGGGGTCGACGAGTCCGGTGGGGCGGATGATCTGCTCGACGAAGCCGTCGCCGCGCGAGAGCTCGTACGTCCCGGGGGTGGCGGAGAGGTAGACGGTCTGGCCGATCCGCTCCTGGAACTCCTCCCACTTCAGGGGGCGGTTGTCGAGGGCGGAGGGGAGCCGGAAGCCGTGGTCGACGAGGGTCCGCTTGCGGGAGGCGTCGCCCTCGTACATGGCGCCGATCTGCGGCACGGTGACGTGCGACTCGTCGATGACGAGGAGGAAGTCCTCGGGGAAGTAGTCGAGGAGCGTGTTGGGCGCGGAGCCGGGCTCGCGGCCGTCGAAGTGCATCGAGTAGTTCTCGATGCCGGAGCAGGAGCCGATCTGGCGCATCATCTCGATGTCGTAGGTGGTGCGCATGCGCAGACGCTGGGACTCCAGGTGCTTGCCCTGCTTGTCGAGCTCGGCGAGGCGGCCCTCCAGCTCGCGCTCGATGTCGTTGACTGCCCGCTCCATGCGCTCGGGGCCCGCGACGTAGTGGCTGGCGGGGAAGACGTACAGCTCGTCGTCGTCGCTGATGACCTCGCCGGTGAGCGGGTGGAGGGTGGAGAGGGCCTCGATCTCGTCGCCGAACATCTCGATGCGGACGGCGAGCTCCTCGTACACCGGGAAGATCTCGATGGTGTCGCCGCGCACCCGGAAGGTGCCCCGGGTGAAGGCCAGGTCGTTCCGGGTGTACTGGATGTCGACGAAGCGGCGGAGCAGCTGGTCGCGGTCGATCTCCTCGCCGACCTTCAGCGGGACCATCCGGTCCACGTACTCCTGGGGGGTGCCGAGGCCGTAGATGCAGGAGACGGAGGCGACCACGACGACGTCCCGCCGGGTGAGCAGCGAGTTCGTCGCGGAGTGGCGAAGCCGCTCCACCTCCTCGTTGATGGAGGAGTCCTTCTCGATGTACGTGTCCGACTGGGGGACGTACGCCTCGGGCTGGTAGTAGTCGTAGTACGAGACGAAGTACTCGACCGCGTTGTTCGGCAGGAGCTCGCGGAACTCGTTGGCCAGCTGCGCGGCCAGCGTCTTGTTCGGCGCCATCACCAGGGTGGGGCGCTGGAGCTTCTCGATCATCCAGGCGGTGGTCGCCGACTTGCCGGTGCCGGTGGCGCCGAGGAGCACGACATCCTTCTCGCCCGCGCGGACGCGCCGCTCGAGGTCGGCGATGGCGGTCGGCTGGTCGCCGCTGGGCTTGTACTCGCTGACGACCTCGAAGGGCGCCACCGAACGTTCGATCTTGGAAACGGGCCGCATGCAACCACCGTACGACCCGGCACCGACAGTCGTGCGCCGATCGGCCCGGCGTCCGGCCTCAGGGGCCCCCGCTCACCAGTCCTGGGAACGGTGCACGGCGCGCGGGACGCTCCGGCCGGCCGCCCGGCGCCCGGGGCGTCGGGCGGGGTGCCGGGTGGGGCGGGAGGTCCAGTTGGCGGGCTCGCCGTAGGACGGCACGTGGCGCGGGGCGGGCACGCCGGGCCGGTGCGGGGGCCGGGCGGCCGGCCGCTGCCAGTCCGGGTCGCCCATCACCAGCAGCGGGTCGAACATGACGACGACGGCGGCCAGGATCAGGAAGACCGCCGGGCCGATCAGCATGGGCAGGAGGAGCGAGGTGGCGGTGTCCCCGGTCCCGGGGCGGGCCCCGGCGCCGTGCAGGTGGACGCTGACGGCCGCCATGGCCGTGTAGTGCATACCGCTGACGGCTCCGCCCATCACCAGGCTCGCGCCGAGACTGGCCAGGAAGCCATGGACCGAGGCGGCCGCCCAGAGGGCCGCGGTCGCGGCGACGACGGCGATGACCACGGAGGCGGCGACGGTGAGCGGGTCGTACTCGATCCGGCCCTGGAAGCGCATTCCGGCCATGCCGAGGTAGTGCATGGTGGCGACGCCGAGTCCCGTGATGGTGCCGCCGGTGACCAGCGTGAGGGCGGTCGCGCCGCGATAGCCGACGATGAAGATGCCGACGCCGACCATGAGGACGGCGACGCCCAGGCTGGCGAAGGTGAGCGGGCGGTCGTAGCCGACGGGCGCCTGCTGGACGGAGAAGCCCATCATCGCGATGAAGTGCATCGTCCAGATGCCGGTGCCGATCGAGGTGGCGCCGAGGGCGAGCCAGCCCGCCTTGAAGCTGTCCCGGTGACGGAGCGATCTGGTGGTGCACCGCAGGCCGAGGGCGCCGCCGAGGCAGGCCATGAGAAAGGCGGCCACCGGCGTCACGAGCCCGTAGCTGAATCCGTCGACCGTGCCCTGCATGAGCGTCTGTCCTCCACCCCTGGTGGTGCAACGTCGTCCGAAAACAGTCGGTACCGCTGGGTAGTACTACCGGGGCGAGATTATGGCGCGCGCGGCGCCCGGCGACCACGTGACCGGGGAATTTCCGTTCGCGAGACCGGAGCGAGACCGCTCCGTGATCTCGGCCGGGGGTCCGGACCGGCCCGTCGGCCCCGCTCGCGCTTCTGGCCGACGGCCGGGGGTTGTCGGTGGCGGGCCGTACCGTGGGCGGCATGGACATCGACACGGAGGCGGCGGGCCCGGAGCGGGCCGGCACGGTGGAGTGGACGGTCGTGGAGAGCGCCATCGGGCCGCTCCTCCTCGCCGCGACCGGGCGGGGGCTCGTGCAGGTCGGTTTCCACGCCGACCCGGCGCGGCGCGAGCGGATGCTCGACCGGCTGGCGGGGCAGCTCGGCGCGGAGCCGGTGGAGTGCGCGTCGGGACGGCTCGCGGAGGCGGTGCGGCGGCTCGACCGGTACTTCGCGGGCGAGCGGGACGCCCTCGACCTGCCGCTGGACTGGACCCTGACGACCGGCTTCCACCGGCAGGTGCTGCGCGAGCTGGCGACGGGCGTCCCGTACGGCACGGTCGTCGGGTACGGGGAGCTGGCGAGGCGCGTGGGGCAGCCGGGCGCGGCGCAGGCGGTCGGCGCGGCGATGGGCGCCAATCCGCTGCCGCTGGTGGTGCCCTGCCACCGGGTGGTGGAGAGCGACGGCGGTCTCGGGGGCTTCGGGGGCGGCCTGGAGACGAAGAGACAGCTGCTGGCCCTGGAGGGCGTGCTGCCCGCCCCGCTCTTCTGACCTTCCGGACAGGGGGAGCGGGCGGAGGCGGTGCTTCTGGCCTTCCGACAGAAAAGCGGGCGGAGGCGACCCTCTGGCCCTCCGGGCAGGGGGCGGACAGAGGCGGCGTTCCCATCCTGTGGGACGGCTGGCACACTCACGTAAGTGACACATACCCCCAGTGCCCCTGACTCCGTCGCGCCCGGCCACAGATCCTTCCCCGTCACCCCTGACGCGCTGCCCGCGCTCCGACGGCGGGTCCAGGCCGGACTGATCGCCACCCAGATCCTGGGCGGCCTCGGCATCGCGATCGGCTTCGCGCTCGCCGCCGTGCTGGCGCGGGACGTGAGCGGCACCGAGGCGCTGTCCGGTCTGGCGTCGACGGCGTCGGTCGCCGGGTCCGCGCTGGTCGCCATGCCGCTGGCCACGCTGATGACCCGGCGGGGCCGCCGGGCGGGGCTCGTCCTGGCCTATCTCCTCGCGGCGGTGGGCGCCGGTGTGGTGGTGCTGGGGGCCGTCCTCGGGAACTTCCCCCTGCTGCTGGCCGGGCTCGTCGGCTTCGGGGCGGGGTCCTCGGCGAATCTGGCGGCCCGCTTCGCCGCCGCCGACCTGGCCGAGCCGGACCGCAGGGCCCGGGCCATCTCCACGGTGGTGTGGGCGACCACGATCGGCGCGGTGCTCGGCCCGAACGTCGCCGCGCCCGCCGGGAAGAGCGTCTCGGGCCTGGGCATACCGGCCGCCGCGGGCCCGTTCGTCTGGGCCGCCGGCGTCTTCGTGCTCGCCGCCGCCGTGGTGGCCGTGCTGCTGCGCCCGGACCCGCTGCTCACCGCCCGCGCCCTGGACGCCGGGGCGGGCGGGGCGCCGGAGGGGCGCTCCCTGCGGGCCGGGATGGAGGCGGTCCGGAGGTCCCCTCGGGCCCGGATCGCGCTGGTCACCATCGCGGGCGCGCACACCGCCATGGTGTCGATCATGTCGATGACGCCGGTGGCGCTCACGCATCACGGCGCCGGCATCCAGCTGGTCGGACTCGTCATCAGCGGGCACATCACCGGGATGTACGCCTTCTCGCCGCTGATGGGCTGGCTGTCCGACCGGCTGGGCCGCCTAGCGGTCATCGGACTCGCGGTCGGGCTGATCGGCACGGCGGCGCTCGTCGCGGGCACGGCGGGAGCGTCGCACGGCCGCACCGCCCTGGGCCTGTTCATCCTCGGCCTGGGCTGGTCGGCGGGGCTCGTGTCGGGATCGGCCCTGCTCACCGACTCGGTGCCGCAGGCGGCGCGGGCCGCGGTCCAGGGGCTCTCCGACTTCGTGATGAACACGGCCGCCGGGCTCGGCGGCCTCGCGGCGGGCCTGATCGTCGCGAAGGCGGGCTACGGTCCGCTGAACGCGATCGCCGCCTGTCTGCTCCTGCCGATGGCGGCGCTCGCGCTGCGGGGCGCGGTCCGCAAGGCCTGACCGGGTCCGGCCCCTCACCGCGGCGCCGCCGGGGACGAGGCCCCGTCGGCCAGCCGCCGCGGGGCGCCCGTGCCGTCGGCGGGCACCGACCAGACGGCGCCTCCGTATCCGTACGCGAGGGTCCGCGCGTCCGTCCACAGCGCCTGGTCGTCGATGCCGCGCCGCTCGGCGACGGCGTGCTCGCGTCCGGTGCGCAGGTCGTACACGTAGAGCCGCCAGGGCTCGCGCGGGCCGTCGGACACCCGCTTCTTGAAGGCGACGCGGCTTCCGTCCGGGGAGAGCGAGGGGCATTCGACGTTCTCCCGCAGGGCCCGGGCGGACCAGTTCCGCAGGTCCCCCTCGACCAGCCGGGTCCGGCCGCCCGTCGAGACGGTGGCGTAGAAGCGGTTGTCGTCGGAGGCGAAGCTGACGCCCCAGTAGTTGACGTCGGGGGCGTGGTGGCGACGGCCGTCGAGGGTGAGCGGGATCTGCTCGATGTTCTTGACCAGATAGCCGGTGCGCAGGTCGAGGATCGAAGTGCGGGTGGAGAAGGCCGAGCGCGCGTACGAGTCGCCGGTGGCGAACATCGTCCAGGACAGCACGCGCCCCGAGGCGGAGACCCGGGCCCGGCTCGGGATGCCCGGCAGGCCGATGCGGCGCACCTCGCGGAGCCGCCGGTCGAGCACCAGGACGTACGAGCGGGCCGGGACGCCCGGCCGCCGCCGGAGGCAGAGGGCGGTGCCCCCGGCGGCGTGGAAGCGGTCGCAGGAGGGGCCTCCGGCCACCCGTCCGCCGGGCGCGGCGGGGTCCACGCGGGCGACCCGCCCGCTCGCGGTGTCCCGGACGTAGAGCGCGCCGGGACCGGCGTCCAGGCCGAAGCCGGGGTCGGCGGTCCCGGCGGCGGCGGCCCGCCCGGAGGCGGCCCGCAGGGTGTAGGCGGTGGCCCCGCCGCCGAGCAGCAGGAGGGCGAGGACGAGGATCGCCGCACGCGCGCGCGTGGAGGCGGGAACGTTCATGTCGGGGTCCCTTCGGGATGCGGCCCGGACGGCGACGGCCTGACCAACGGCCCGGACGACGACGACCTGACGGACGGCCCGGACGACGACGATGACTGCGACTGCGACTGCGACTGCGACTGCGACTGCGACTGCGACTGCGACTGCGACGACGGTGACCACAGCGGCGCCGGATCACCCGCCCCCTCCCCTGGTCGGCCCGTCCCCGGCCCCCTTCGGCAGCAGCCGGGCGGCGGCGCACAGGGCGGCCGTGAGGGCGAGGAGCGCCGCCACGAGGGCCGTCTCCGGTCCGCTCGCCGTCCAGACGGCGCCGAAGGCGACGGCGGCACCGAGCCGGGCGAGGGCCTGCGCGGTCTGGACGACGGCGAGGCCGCCCGCCGGCCGCTCCTCGGCGAGGAAGGGTCCGGTGAGGGCCATGAGGACCCCGTCGGTGGTGGCGTAGAAGACGCCGAGGAGCACGAGGACGCCCACCAGGGCCACCGCGCCGGGTACGGGGGCCAGGAGGAGCCCGTAGGCGAGGAGCAGGGCCCCATGCCCGTACAGGAACGGCCCGCGGCGCCCGAGGCGGTCGGCGAGCCGGCCCGCCGGGACGGCGAGCAGCAGATAGACCCCGGCCGCGCCGAGCGGCAGGAAGGGGAACCAGGTCGGGTCGAGGGCCAGGCGCCGCTGGAGCAGCAGGTAGAGGAAGGAGTCGCCGACCGTGGCGGCGCCGAGGAGGGCGGCGCAGAGCACGATCCGGCGGTACGCGGGCGCGTGCCGGAGCCCGGCGAGGAGTGCGCCCCGCGCGCGTGGCGCGGCCTTCTCGCCCGACGGCGGGCTCGGCGTGCGTCCGGGGACGAGGAGCAGCCACAGCAGCACGCCGAAGGCGCCGGCGCAGAAGCTGACGGCGAAGACCGCCTCGTACGTCTCGGCCGTGGCCCACAGCAGCGCGAAGGCCGCGAGCGGTCCGAGGAGGGCGCCGGTGGTGTCCATGGCACGGTGGACCCCGAAGGCGCGGCCCAGGTCCTCGGGCGGGCTGTGCAGGGTGATGAGCGCGTCGCGCGGGGCGGTGCGGACGCCCTTGCCCAGCTTGTCGGCGGCGAGCGCCCCGGCGATCCAGCCGGTCGCCCCGCCGGCGAGGAGGAGGCCGAGCCGGGAGCAGGCGGAGAGGGCGTAGCCGAGTCCGCCGATCCGCTTGTGGTGGCCGCCCCGGTCGGCGGTGGCGCCGCCGAGCAGCCGCACCAGCGCGGTGGCGCCGGTGGAGAGGCCGTCGAGGAGCCCGAACTGGAGCGGGGAGAGGCCGAGTCCGAGGACGAGGTAGAGGGGCAGGACGGCGGTCACCATCTCCGAGGAGACGTCGGTGACGAGGCTGACCGTGCCGAGGGAGAGGACGGCGCCGGGGACGCGCCGCCGGGTCCCGTGGGGACGGGGCGGCGCGTCGCGGCGACCGGTGGTCGCGAGGTACATCAGTGGCAGGTGTAGGTCGGGCCGGAGTCCTTGACCTGGTCGTCGGTGCCGACGTACTGCCAGGTGTAGGTGGTGTCGGTGAGGTCCAGCTTCAGGACGCCGTACGGTCCGCTGATCCGCTTCTGGCTGTTCGGCTGGACGGTCTCGATGGGGTAGGGCTCGGCGCCGCCCATGCCGCCGACGATCTCGACGATGCCGTCGGCGGTGGCCCGCCCGTTCGGGTCCTGCGGGGCGAAGCGCTCGTAGTGGTGGTCGTGTCCGTTGAGGACGAGGTCGGCTCCGGCTCCGTGGAGGATCTGCCAGACGGGCTGGGAGACGGGGTCGTTGCCGTGGCCGCCGGAGGAGTAGAGCGGGTGGTGGAAGTAGGCGGCGACGCAGCCCTTGGTGTTCCGCGCGAGGTCGTCCTTGAGCCACTGGATCTGCGCGGCGTCGTCGAAGGTGTTGGAGTCGAGGGCGACGAAGTGCCAGTTGCCCTTGTCGTAGCTGTAGTACGGCTTGCCCTGCGGGTAGGCGATCGCGCCGAAGTACGACTTGTAGCCGGCGAAGGCTCCGGCCGGGTCGTAGGACTCGTGGTTGCCGGGCACGGGCCGGGTCTGCGCCTTGAAGGCGCCCCAGGTCTTGTCGTAGTAGTTCCGGAAGTCCGTCAGACGGGCGTCGTCGTACTGGTTGTCGCCCATCGTCAGGTAGAAGGACGGCGCGATCCGCTGGGCGAGCGCGGCCGTCTTCGGGTGGGCGCAGGAGCTGCTGGAGGCGGTGCACTGGGCGGCGATGTCACCGGCCGCGACGACGGTGAAGGCGCCGGTGGGCGGGGGCGTGGTGGAGGTGGTGCCGTAGACCTCGACGGTGTGGAGCGAGTAGCCGTACGAGGTGCCTCGGGCGGTGCCGTACACGCGCAGGTGGCGGCCGGTCCCGGTGAGTCCGGTCCAGTCGTCCGTGCCGCCGTTGCCTGCGGTCTCGGTGGCGAGCCGGGTCCAGGTGGTGCCGTCGGCGGAGATCTCGACGCGGTAGGCCTTGGCGTAGGCGGCCTCCCAGACGAGCTTGACGCGGGAGACGGTGGCGGAGGCGCCGAGGTCGACGCGGATCCACTGGGGGTCGGACCCCTCGGCGCTGGCCCAGCGGGTGGTGGCGTTGCCGTCGAAGGCTTTCTCGGGGCCGAAGGTGCTGTCCTCGACGGAGGAGGAGGTGGCCGGCCTGCCCTGCGAGATCAGGGTGTCGGCGGCGGCCCCGGCGCGGTCCGGGAGGGCGAGCAGGAGTCCGCCGACGAGCAGCAGCACGGCGGCGAGGACGAGGTGCGGACGGTCGGTGGTGCGGCGTGGTGGGGCGGAGGCGAACAGGCGCATACCTGGGCTCCCTGGCCTGGGGGCGGCGAGAGCTGGACACCGGTGCGGGGCACCTCGGCCGCGCGCCGGACGGCACGGACCGGGTCGCCCGTGCCGCGCGGTGCGGGCACGGGCGACCGGCCGGGTGGCGATTCGGGCGCCACGCGGTGGAGCGGTGCTCGGCGGCCGGGTCAGAGCTCTCGCTGAGCGCGTCACGCCCCTCGGGTGGGGCGCCGCGCCGAGCCGCTGACGGGGAGAGTAGCGGACAGGAAGGTTTCCTACCAGACCCTCGACTCCCGCTCCCCCCGGCGGAGTTCACGCGGCACGGGCGGGGCTCAGAGGCTGATGTGGTACGCCTTGCGCAGGGTCTCGTGCACGGTCCAGGTCGTCCGGTCGCCCTCCCGGAGCACGCACGCGTCACCGGGTCCGATCTCCAGGGTGGCGCCGCCCTCGACGGCGACGGTCGCGCGCCCGGACACCACCACGAAGAGCTCGTTGGCCTCGGTGTCGGTGACGACGCCGGGCGTGATCTGCCAGATGCCGCGCAGCTGCTTGCCGTCGGCCGACTCCCACAGCACCTTGCCCGTCACCTCGGGCGTGCCGGAGACGATCTGGTCGGGGTCGAGGGGCTCGGCCTCCAGCTCCGCGTCGGGGATGTGCACGGCGAAGGAAGGCAGGTCATGAGTCGTCATGGCCGGTGACTGTAGCCGGACTCCGGAGGGGTCCCGAGGCCGGGACCACCTGGAGGAATCGCCTCCGTTTCGGCTCCCACCAGGCGCGATGCCGAGGACCGGCCCCGGCGACGAAATCCGCACCGGCCCTCCGGCAGGGCGCGCCAAGGGCCTCGGGCCCCTCCCGGTCGCCGCGGTCCGGCGGTCCGTCACGGATTCCGCGGCGGCCTTCCGGTGCGTGGCGGGAGGTCGCCGACGAGGTTTGCGGGGCGGGTGGGCGCGCCAAGGAATGGGACATGTCCACACTGGTGTCCGAAGAGGTACGAGAAGCGCTCCACGAGGGCCGGCCCGTCGTCGCGCTGGAATCGACGCTCATCGCCCACGGTCTGCCGCGCCCGCGCAATCTCGCCGTGGCGGCGGAGCTGGAGGAGTCGGTACGGGCCGCGGGCGCCGTCCCGGCCACCATCGCCGTCGTCGACGGCACGGCCAGGGTCGGCCTCGACGGGGCGGCCCTGACCCGGATCGCCGAGGACCCGGCGTTGCGGAAGCTGGGCCACCGCGACCTGGCCCCGGCCCTCGCGACCGGGGCGACCGGGGCGACGACGGTCTCGGCGACCGCCTGGCTGGCGGAGGCGGCGGGCGTCCGGGTGTTCGCCACGGGCGGGCTCGGCGGCGTGCACCGCGAGTGGAGCGAGACCCAGGACGAGTCCGCCGACCTGCGGCTGCTCGCCCGCGTCGGGATCACCGTGGTGTGCGCCGGGGTCAAGTCGATCCTCGACGTGCCCGCGACGCTCCAGCGCCTGGAGACGCTGGGGGTGACGGTCGTCGGATACGGCACGGAGCACTTCCCCGGCTTCTACCTCTCGTCCTCGGGCGAGCCGGTCGACTGGACCCTGCGCACCCCGGCGGAGGTGGCCGGGGTGATACGCGCGCAGGACCGTCTCGGCGGGCCGCGGGCGGCGCTCGTCGTGGCGAACCCGGTGCCGGTGGCCGAGCAGCTGGACCCCGCCCTGCACGACCGGGTGCTCGCGCGGGGCCTCGCGGCGGCGCGGGAGAAGGGGATCACCGGACAGGCGGTGACGCCGTTCCTCCTGGAGTACCTGATGGTGCACACCGAGGGGGCGTCCCTGGAGGCCAACCTCGCGGCGGTCCGCGGGAACGTGCGGCTCGCGGCGGACATCGCGGGCGCGTACGCCTCGGGGGCGGCGCCCGGCGCCGGCGGACGGTGACCCGGACCGGGGGCGCGCTGCTCGTCGTCGGGGACGTCGTCACCGACGTCGTCGCCCGGCACCGGACCCCGCTCGCGCCCGCCACCGACACGGCGGCGGACATCCGGACCCTCCCCGGCGGCGCCGGGGCCAACGCGGCCTGCTGGGCGGCGCGGGCGGGCGGCCCCGAGGTGCGGATGCTCGGCCGGGTGGGCACGGACGCGGCCGCGTGGCACGACCGGGCGCTGCGGAGGGCGGGCGTGCGCCCCCTGCTCGTCCCGGACCCGGAGGCGGCGACGGCCACCGTGATCGCGCTCGTGGACGGCTCGGCGGAGCGCACCTTCCTGACGGACAGCGGGGCGACGCTGCGCCTCTCCCCCGCCGACTGGTCGCCCGCCCTTCTCGACGGCGTGGCCCGGCTGCACCTCTCGGGGTACCTGTTCTTCGCCGCGACCAGCCGCGAGACGGCCCGCCGGGCGCTGCGGGACGCCCGCGAGGCGGGCGTCGCGGTCAGCGTGGACCCGGCGTCCGCGGGGTTCCTGGCGGAGCTGGGGGCGGACCGGTTCCTGGCGGCGGCGGAGGGCGCCGAGACGCTGCTGCCCAACGCCGACGAGGCCGCCTCCCTCACCGGGCGGGCGGAACCGGGCGCGGCGGCGGCGGAGTTGAGCCGGCGCTTCCCGCTGGTCGTGGTCACCCTCGGGGCGGCGGGCGCCCTGGTCGCCGAGGGCGGCGCGGTGACCGCGCGGGTGGCGGCGCCCCGGGCGCGGCCGGTGGACTCGACGGGCGCGGGCGACGCCTTCACCGGAGCGTTCCTGGCGGCGCGGCTGGCCGGCGCGGACGCGGCGGAGGCCGCCGGGGCGGGCTGCCGGGCGGGCGCGGAGGCGGTCGCCACGGTGGGCGGCCGACCCCCGTCGGGACCGCGTGACGACTGACGCGGTGACCGGCCGACGGGGTGACGGGGGGGGGACGCGGTGACGCGCCGCCCGGCTGACGGGGTGACGGAGTGACGCGTGACCGGCTGACGCCGTGACGCGGTGACGTTCCGGGCCTTCCCCGGCCGGCCCGCGCTACGACCGGAGGCCCGTCCAGGCGGGGTGGCGCGGGTCGTCGGCGCGCACGACGGCGTCGGCCGTCTCCTCGGGGCCGACCTCCTCCTCGTACCGGGCGAAGGCGGGCAGCGTCCAGGGCTCCTCCGTGCGCCGGGCGAGCGCGGCGGGCGACAGGCGCAGGTGCACGGTGAGGTCGAAGGGGAACCAGTGACCGAGCAGGAAGGGCCCGTGCAGGACGAGCACCCCGCGCGGCGGCAGTGTGACGTAGGGGCTGCGGGTCGCGCGGTCCGTGGCCGGGTCCCACAGGTCGGGCAGGACCCGCCCGGTGCCGCCCGGGTCCAGCGGGCCGAAGACCTCCCGCCAGAGGGCCCCGGTGTCGGTCCACCCGCTGTAGTAGGCGTCGGGGTCCCGCTTGCCGTACTCGTACCGGAGGGAGGCGGGCCGCAGGAAGCCGCCCGTGCCGACGACGTGGACCGCGCGCCCCCGGGTGCGCAGCTCCTCCGCGAGGAGGCCGGCGAGCCGGTCCCCGGGCGCGGCGGGCGGCCCGTCGACGCCCACCTTCAGCCAGGCGTCGCCCGCCGCCGCGGGGGACGCGTCGAGGTGGCCGGCGAGTGCCTCCGCCAGCCGGTCCCAGGTGATCGCCTCGTATCGCATCCCGCTCATCCTGCCCGTCGCTCCCCTGACGTGTACCGGCTGCCGTCCACCGCATTACGGTGACCTGGCCGTGCGACCGTACGGCACCCCGGCCGGAGAGGTCCGCATGAGCCCGCGTCAGGAAGCGCTGCCCTACGACACCACGGAGACGACGACGCCCTTCGGCCTCGGGCTGCACCACGTGCAGCTCTCCCTGCCGCCGGGCGAGGAGGAGGTGTGCCGCCGCTTCTACGTGGACGTGCTCGGCATGACCGAGATCCGGAAGCCGCCGGTCCTCGCGGCGCGCGGCGGCCTCTGGGTGCGCTCGGACGCACTGGAGATCCACCTGGGCGTCGAGGACGACTTCCGGCCGTCCCGGAAGGGGCACCCGGGCATCCTGGTCGGCGATCTCGACGGCCTGGCGGAGCGGCTGACCGGCCGGGGGACCGCGGTGACGTGGGACGACGACTTCCCGGGCCACCGGCGGTTCTACGTCGCGGACTGCCACGGGAACCGGCTCGAGTTCCTCAGCCCCGCACACTGATCCGCCTCCCGGCTTGACCTTGTCACTGGCGTCACGGTCCGACCATCGGTCCATGGACACCACCACACCCACCAGGGTCGTCGTCGTCACCGGCGCGGGCACCGGCATCGGCCGGGCCACCGCGCGCTTCTTCGCCGGGCAGGGGGCGACGGTCGTCGCCGTCGGCCGCCGGGAGCAGCCGCTGCGGGAGACCGCCGAGGGGCACCCGGGCATCCACCCGTTCACCGCCGACGTCACGGCGGACGGCGCGGCCGAGGAGATCGTCGGGTCCGTGCTGGCGGCGCACGGGCGTCTCGACGTGCTCGTCAACAACGCCGGGATCGCCACCGGCGGCCCGCTCGGCACACTCGACCGCTCCGTGATCGCCCCGCTCCTGGAGACCAACCTCGTCGCCCCGGTCCTGCTCACGCAGGCGGCCGTCCCAGCGCTGCGCGCGTCCCGGGGCGTCGTCGTGAACGTGACGACGACGATCGGTCAGCGCGGCTGGCCCGCCAACTCCGTCTATCCGGCCACCAAGAGCGCCCTGGAGACCCTGACCCGCTGCTGGGCGGTGGAGCTCGCACCGTCCGGCGTCCGGGTCGTGGCGGTCGCGCCCGGCGCGATCGAGACGCCGATCGCGGACCACACCGCCCTCTCCCCCGAGCGGCGGAAGGCGCTGCGGGCGTGGCAGATCGCGCACACCCCGCTGGGGCGGATCGGCCGGCCCGAGGAGGTCGCCTGGGCCGTCACCGCGCTCGCCGCCCCGGACGCGGCCTTCCTGACCGGAACCGTCCTGCCCGTCGACGGCGGTGCGCTGGTCGCGTGATACGACTGCGCGCGGAGGTGGCGTCCTTGCGCATCGGTGAACTGGCCCGGCGGACCGGGGTGTCGGCCCGCGCGCTGCGGCACTACGAGCGGGCGGGGCTGATCTCGTCGGTCCGCGCGGCCAACGGGTACCGGGTGTACGAGGAGGTCGCGGTGGTGCGGGTGTCGAACATCCGGTACCTGCTGGACTCGGGGTTCACCCTGGACGACGTGTCCGCGTTCCGGACCTGCCTGGACGGGGACGTCTCCGCGGTGCCGCCGTCCGCCCGCGCGCTGGAGATCGCCCGGGACCGGCTCGCCGTGATCGACGCGCGCATCGCCGCGCAGACGGCGGCCCGCGACCGGCTGGCGCGCGCCCTGGCCGCGCGGGGCGTGGTTCAGGCCGGCGCGCCCGCCGGAGCGGGGCGTTCGAGCGCGGCGCGGCCGGCCGCGACGGCCTCGCCCAGCGACAGCTCCCCGGAGGCCAGGGCCCGGCAGGTCGCCGTGTCGGTCCGCAGCCGGACGTCCGGGTCGGCCACTTCTCCGTCTCCGTAGGCCGCGCCGCCGTCGGCCCCGATGCGTACGTGGAACTCCCCCTCGTCGACGGTCACCTGGACGAGGCCCGCGCCGAGTTCGGCGAGCGCGCCGAGCAGCGGGATCGCGTACCAGTGGGCGCGGACGGCGTCGGTGGGCCGCGGCTCCCCGAGGTCGGGGGCGCCCCAGACGGCCAGGGCGCGCAGGACGGGCAGCAGGTCGCGTCCGCGCGCGGTGAGTTCGTACACGGAGGCCGAGGCGGGCGGGGGCAGCCGGCGCCGGGTGACGAGCTCGGCGCCCTCCATGTCCTTGAGCCGCCCGGCGAGCATGTCGGTGCTGACACCCGGCAGATCGGCGTGGAGGTCGGTGTAGCGGCGCGGCCCGGCGAGGAGTTCACGGACGACGAGCAGGGTCCAGCGGTCGCCGACGAGGTCGAGGGCGCGCGCGGCGGCGCAGTGCTGGTCGTAGCTGCGGCGGCGTGGCTGACGTGGCATGCGACGCAGTCTAGACATGTTGTTGGACTTTCCAAGCTCAAACTTGGTAAAACCAAGCAACACCACGCATCACTGATTCCGGGGACCTGGGGAGGTCGGACATGGAGTTCCGGCAGTCGAGCAAGCTGAGCGAGGTCTGCTACGAGATCCGCGGCCCGGTGATCGAGCACGCCAACGCGCTGGAGGAGGCCGGCCACAGCGTCCTGCGCCTCAACACCGGCAACCCGGCGCTCTTCGGCTTCGAGGCGCCCGAGGAGATCGTCCAGGACATGATCCGGATGCTCCCCAGGGCCCACGGCTACACCGACTCGCGCGGCATCCTCTCCGCCCGCCGCGCGGTCGCCCAGCGCTACCAGTCCATGGGCCTGCCGGACGTGGACGTCGACGACATCTACCTCGGCAACGGCGTGTCCGAGCTGATCTCGATGGCCGTCCAGGCCCTCCTGGAGGACGGCGACGAGGTGCTCGTCCCCGCCCCCGACTACCCGCTGTGGACGGCGGTGGTCACCCTCGCGGGCGGCAGGCCGGTGCACTACCTGTGCGACGAGGCGGCCGACTGGTACCCGGACCTCGACGACATGGCGTCCAAGATCACCGAGCGGACCAAGGCCGTCGTCGTCATCAACCCGAACAACCCCACCGGTGCCGTGTATCCGAAGGAGGTCCTGGAGGGCATCTTCGAACTCGCCCGCCGCCACGGCCTGATGGTCCTCGCCGACGAGATCTACGACCAGATCGTGTACGACGACGTCGTGCACCACCCGGCCGCCTCCCTCGCCCAGGACCTGGTCGTCCTCACCTTCGGCGGACTCTCCAAGACCTACCGGGTCGCGGGCTTCCGCTCCGGCTGGCTGGTCGTCACCGGGCCGAAGCAGCACGCGAAGAACTACCTGGAGGGCCTCACCATGCTGGCCTCCATGCGGCTCTGCCCCAACGCCCCCGCCCAGTACGCCATCCAGGCCGCGCTCGGCGGCCGGCAGTCCATCCACGAGCTGACCGCCCCGGGCGGCCGGCTGCGCGAACAGCGCGACCGGGCCTGGGAGAAGCTCAACGAGATCCCGGGCGTCTCCTGCGTGAAGCCGAAGGGCGCCCTGTACGCCTTCCCGCGCCTGGACCCCGCCGTGCACCGGATCCACGACGACGAGAAGTTCGTCCTCGACCTGCTGCTGCGGGAGAAGATCCAGGTCGTGCAGGGCACCGGCTTCAACTGGCCGCGCCCCGACCACTTCCGCATCCTCACGCTGCCCCACGCCGACGACCTCGACGCCGCGATCAGCCGCATCGGCCGCTTCCTGAGCAGCTACCGGCAGTGACGTCCGCCCCCCTCTCCTGTCATGATCTACGGATCTGGAGGGCCGAGGGAAACGGGAGGGCGGCCGGTCATGGATGCGGCGCTGATAGCCGTGGCGGGAACCCTGTTGGGCGTCGTCTTCACGCACTGGTTCCAGGGGCGGGCCACCGAGCGCACGGCCGCCCTCGCCCGCACCGAACAACTCCGGCAGGAGCGGATCGCGACCTACAGCGCCTTCGCCGGCGCCGTCGTCGACTACCGGCACAGCCAGAACGACCGCTGGTTCCGGGCGCTCCGGCAGCCCGGCTCGGAGGAGGCGGAGGAGTCCCGGCACGCCTCCTACCGGCAGCGCACCGCCGCCCGGCAGGCGCTCTTCCGCGTCCAGCTGGTGTGCGACGACCCGGAGGTCCGACGACTCGCCGAGGAGGCCTTCGTGGACTCCCACTGCATGCACGAGGCCGTCGACGAGGCGGACCGCGCCCGCCGCTCCGCGCAGGCCAAGGAGGCGCTCGCCGTGTTCATCGCCGCCGCCGCGCCCGGCGTCCGCTGAGCGGGGAGCGGCCGTGGACCTCGTCGCCCCCGTCGTCGTCGAACCGCTGAGGCGCCGCCGCTGCTCGGAATGCCACCGGGGGCCCTTGGAGCGGATGATCGTCGAGTTCAACGCGCCGGTCTGCCTGGACTGCGCCGACCTCGGCCATCTGGTCTTCCTGCGCCGGGGCGACACGGCGCTCACCCGCCGCGCCCGGGAGGCCAGCACGCTCTGGGCCGTGGTGGTACGGCACAACCGGCGGCGCACCCGGTACGAGCGCCAGGGCCTGCTCGTCGAGGAGGCGGCCCTCGCCGACGCGGAACGGGCCTGCCTGGCGGACGCGGACGCGCGGGCCGCCCGGCGGGCCCGGGACGCGGTGCGGCGCGCGGCCCTCGACGCCGCGATCACCGAGGTCCTGCGGACCGAGATCCTCCGGCTCTTCCCGTCCTGCCCGGCGGACCGGGCCACGGAGATCGCCGTCCACGCCTCGGCGAAGGGCACGGGCCGGGTGGGCCGGACCGCGGCGGGGCGCTCGCTGGACCGCGGCGCGGTCACCGCCGCGGTACGAGCCTCCGTGCGGCACGTGGACACGCCGTACGACACGCTGCTGATGCAGGGCGTGCCCCGGCACCAGGCCCGGACCAGGATCGGGCCCGCCGTCGAGGCGGTCCTCCGGACCTGGCGCGGGGACGACGGGCCGGGCGGCGGGCCGCGCGGCGGCCTGACGCACGGCTGACGGCTCGGGCGTCAGCCGTGCCGGCCGGGTCGCGCGGAGGCGGACCCTCGGACCTGGCCGGGCGGATCCTCAGGCCGGGTCGCGCGGGGGCGAACCCTCAGGCTTGACCGGCACGGGGGCGGATCCTCAGGCCCGGCCCCGCGGAGGGGCCCCTCAGGCCTGGTCGCCGGCGCGGCGTCCCCGGCGGTACAGCACGGCGCCGCCGAGGAGCAGCGCGGCGCTTCCGGCCGCGGCGAAGCCCATGGCGTCCGAGCCCGTGTGGGCCAGCGAGGCCGTGCTCCTCTCACCCTGCGGCGCGGGGGCCGGGGCGGGCGGGGTCACGGTCTCGGCCTGCGGCACCGGCACGTGCTTCACCGGGGGCTGCGGGCGGGGCGTCGGCTTCTCGATCGGCTGCTGGGGCTTGGCCGGGCCGTTCACCCCGGTGTTCCCGATGGCCGGGTTGCCGATGCCGACCACGTTGACCGAGTTCCCGACGACGTTCACCGGGAGGTCGATGGGCAGCTGGAGGCCGTTCCCGGAGAGGACGCCCGGGGAGCCCTGGGCGTGGGTCTCGGCGGTGGACCCGCCCCCGTTGGAGGAACCGCCGTGCGAGGAGCCGCCGTGGGAACCGCCGGCCTGCTCGCCGCCGCGCGGGGTGCCGGGCTGGTCCTTGTGGATGCGGCCGCCGCCCTCGTCGCCGTAGCCCCCGTTCTCGTGCGTGGCCGAGCGGTTGGCGCAGCTGTTGCCCGCAGCCGGGTTGAGCAGCCCGACCACGTTGACCGTGTTCCCGCAGACGTTGACCGGCACGTGCACCGGCAGCTGAAGCGTGTTGCCGGAACCGACTCCCGGCGAACCGACCGCGGCGCCCTGCGCACCGGCGTCGGCGTGCGCGGCGCCCGCCGAGAGGGCGAGTGCTCCGCCCGTGACCAACAGTGTGGCCAGACCACTTCGGCGAATCTGCCTCATGGCTTCCTGCCTTCCGGAGGTATACACGGGCAAGCGCCCGTACCGGAATCAACGCGTCAAACGTGCGTGCCGGATCCGCCCGTTGACGGGTTTCACTCCATCGAGTGGGACTCCGTTCGAGTGTCGGGTCAACGTCCGTCGACGCTTTCCCGCACCGGGGAGGCCCCCCGGCGCCTCGACTCCCGTCAGCGGCCCAGGAGATCGGTGAGCGCGCCGACCGGGTCGGGGTCGGGTGCGCCGCGCGGCCACCAGTCCTCGCGGCCGGCGTCCGACTCGTACCCGTACCAGAGGCCGTCCCGGCCGAGCCGGAGCTGGAGGGTGTCCCCGGAGAGGTGGTTGCGCCAGGGCCGGAACGCCGGGAAGTCGGCGGCGAGCAGGGCGGGTCTGGCCCGGTCGAACGGTCCGGCGGGCGGGTCCCAGGGCTCTTCGAGGACCGAGAGGCCCGCCGCGCCGCCCTGCCGCCAGGCGGCGACGGCGCGGGCGAGGTCCGTGGGGGTGCGGTCGAGGGCGTACGCCAGGTCGCGGTAGAGCGCGCGGGAGGACGCGGTCAGCCCCGAGCCGGGGTGCGCGGCGGCCAGTCGGACCGCGTCCTGCCAGGGGGTGAGCGCGGCCACCGGGTCACGCCCGGTGGCGAGGAAGGCGTGGGCGCGGGCGGCGGCCTCCGTGGCCAGGAGGTCGAGCGCGAGCGGATCGGGGGCGTGCGGATCCGGCGGGAAGACCGGGGGGCGGCCGGGCCGGTCCGGGACCGGCAGCTCGGGAGGCAGCGGCGGGAGCCCGGCGCCGGTGGCCGCGCCGACCGCGATCCGGGCGGGGACGGTCGGCATCGGCGGGGCGGCGGCCGCCTCCACGGCGCCGCGGGCGGCATTGCGGCGGGTGAGTTCGGCCAGGAGCTCCTGCTCCCCGCGCCCGCGCATCAGGAAGAGGACGAACGGGTCCTCGTCGAGGAGGCGGGCGGCCTGGTAGCAGAGGGCGGCGGCGTGCTTGCAGGGCCAGCCGTCGTCCGGGCAGGTGCAGTCGGGCACGAGGTCGCCCGGCGCGGGCAGCAGTCCGGTGACGGCCTCCAGGGCGTGCGGCACGTCCTTGTCGAGGAGGGCCGCGATGTGGTCGGGGCGGGCGGTCGCCTCGTCGAGGAACCGCTCCCAGCCGTCGTCGCCGAGGGTCCGCATCCTGATCTCGGTGCGGTACGGGCGGGGCCTGCTGCCGTGGACGTAAGCGACGACCCGGCCGGGCGTGACCGTGATCGCGTCGACGTGGCCGCGCCCCGCATAGGCCTTGCCGCGCGCGAGCCTGGCCTGGTCGAGGGCGGTGGCCTCCAGGGCGGCGACCCAGGCGTTCCCCCACCAGGAGGAGGCGAACCGGCCGTCGGGAGCCGTGCGGGGCGCGACCTGCGGGAAGCTGCGGCGGCGGTCGTCGTGGCGGGGGGCGGCGCCCCGTGCGGCGCGAGGGCCCCGAGGACGGTTCACGAGGGCCTCCTCAGGGACACCAGGTCGGCGAGCTCCCGGTCGGTGAGCTCGGTGAGGGCGGCCTCGCCGGAGCCGAGCACGGCGTCGGCCAGGGCCCGCTTGGCGCGGAGCATCTCGGCGATGCGGTCCTCGACGGTCCCCTCGGCGATGAGCCGGTGGACCTGGACCGGCTGGGTCTGCCCGATCCGGTAGGCCCGGTCGGTGGCCTGCTCCTCCACGGCCGGGTTCCACCAGCGGTCGTAGTGGACGACGTGGCCGGCCCGGGTGAGGTTGAGCCCGGTGCCCGCGGCCTTGAGGGAGAGCAGGAAGACGGGAACCTCGCCGGCCTGGAAGCGGTCGACCATCCGCTCCCGCTCGGCCACCGGGGTGCCGCCGTGCAGGAGTTGGGCCGGGATGCCGCGGGCGGCCAGGTGGTCCGCGAGGAGCCGCGCCATCGACACGTACTGGGTGAAGACGAGGACGGACCCGTCCTCGGAGAGGATCGTGTCGAGCAGCTCGTCGAGCAGGGCGAGCTTCCCCGAGCGTCCGGCCAGCCGTGCGGTGCCGCTGCCGCGCGGCGCCTGCTCCTTGAGGTACTGCGCGGGATGGTTGCAGATCTGCTTGAGGGAGGTCAGCAGGCCCATGACGAGGCCCCGGCGGGCCATGCCCTCGGCGCCCTCGATGCGCGTCATGGTCTCGCGGACGACCGCCTCGTAGAGCGAGGCCTGCTCCCGGGTGAGGGCGACGGGGTGGTCGGACTCGGTCTTGGGCGGGAGCTCGGGGACGATGCCGGGGTCGGACTTGCGGCGGCGCAGCAGGAAGGGCCGGACGAGCCGGGCGAGCCGCTCGACGGCCTCCGCGTGCTCGATCTCCTCGTTGTTCTCGACGGCACGGGCGTGGCGGGAGCGGAAGGCCTTGAGCGGGCCGAGGAGGCCGGGGGTGGTCCAGTCGAGGAGCGCCCAGAGCTCGGAGAGGTTGTTCTCCACGGGGGTGCCGGTGAGGGCGACCCTGGCGGGTGCGGGGATCTCCCGGAGCGCCTTGGCGGTGGCGGAGAACGGGTTCTTGACGTGCTGCGCCTCGTCCGCGACGACCATCCCCCACTCCCGCTCGGCCAGTCGCGCGGCGCTGGTGCGCAGGGTGCCGTAGGTGGTGAGGACGAAGCCGCCCTCCGTACCGTCGAGGTCCCGGTCGGTGCCGTGGAAGCGGCGGACGGGCACGTCGGGGGCGAACTTCCGCACCTCGCGCTGCCAGTTGCCGAGGAGGGAGGCGGGGCAGACGACGAGGGTGGGGGCCCGGCGGGCGCGGCGGAGGTGGAGGGCGATGAGGGTGACGGTCTTGCCGAGCCCCATGTCGTCGGCGAGGCAGCCGCCGAGGCCGAGCGAGGTCATCAGGTCCAGCCAGGCCAGGCCGCGCAGCTGGTAGTCGCGCAGGGTGGCGGTGAGGCCGGGTGGGGCCTGCACGTCCTCGGGGCCGGCCAGGAGCCGGTCGCGGAGGGCGGCGAGGGCCCCGACGGGGACGGCGGGCACGGACTCGCCGTCCACCTCGGCGGTGCCGGTGAGGGCGGCGGCGAGGGCGTCGACCGGTTCGAGCAGGCCGAGTTCCCGCTTGCGGGCCTTGCGGACGAGGGCGGGATCGACGACGACCCACTGGTCGCGGAGGCGCACGATCGGCCGGTGGGCCTCGGCCAGCAGGTCCATCTCGCGCTCGGTGAGCGGATCGCCGTCGAGGGCCAGCTGCCAGTTGAAGCGCAGGAGCTCCTCGCTGTCGAAGAAGGAGGTGCCGTCGGTGGCCGAGCCGGGCGCGGCCTGAGCCGGCCGGACGACCGCGGAGGCGCTGAGCGAGCGGGCGAGCTCCCGCGGCCAGTGGAGGGCGACCCCGGCGTCGGCGAGCCGGGCGGCGGCCGGGCCGAGCAGCTCGTACAGCTCGTCCTCGGTGACGGCGAGGACGTCGGGCACGTCCCGCTCCAGGAGCCGGGTGAGCGGGGGCCAGACCCGGGCGGCCCGGCGCAGGGCGAGGACGGCGTCGATCCGGGCGCGGGGCCCGAAGTGCTCGCCGTCGCCCGCCCACAGCTCCGCCGCGTCGATGACGAGGGTCGGGTCGGCCAGGCTGTGGATCTGGAGCAGCGCGGCGGCGGCGTGACGCTCTCCGGCGAGCGCCCCGCCCCCGGGCCCGCGCTCCGTGGCGTCGGGGCTGTCGGGGCTGTCGGGGCTGTCGGGGCTGTCGAAGAGTTCGTACGGCGACAGGTCGAGACGGAGCGAGACCCGCACCCCCGCGTCCATCCCGGCCGCGGCCTCGGCGGCCCAGGCGCGTGCCCGGGGCAGGTGCTGCGGCTCGCGCGCCGCGAACGGCGCGCCGGCCGCGTGCGCCGCGGCCGGGGTGCGGGGCAGGACGTCGGCGACCGCGTCGAGGAACGCGCGGACCAGCGCCTCCGGCTCGGGGAGCCGCAGCGGCCCCCGGCCGGGCACGGGCACGGCGTATCCCTCGTGGGGCAGGGCGGCGGCGACGGCCCGCAGGTGGGCGATGTCCTCGGCGTCCAGGGGTCCGGCCCGCCAGGCGTCCAGGTCGTCGGCGGTCAGTCCCGGGAGCAGCCTCCCCCGCGCGGCGAGGTGCAGGGCGTGCAGGGCGGCGGCGCCCCAGCCGGCGGTGGCGGGGTGCGCGGCCGGGTGGTAGCGGGCCGCGACGAGATGCGGCAGGGCCGCCGCGACGGGCAGCGTCACGGCGGGGACGGCGCGGCTCCGGGCGCCGCTGCCGTGCCGCCGGGCCACGGTCAGCTCGATCCGCTCCGCGTCGGCTCCGGGGTCCGGGAGCGCACCGCCGTCGGGGGCCCAGAAGGCGATCCTGCCGTCACGGGGGAGGGCGGCCGGCAGGAAGACGGCGGCGCTGGTCGTCCAGGTGTGTGCCACGGCTCCGCCCTCCTTCCGCTGTCCGTCGTCCGTCGTTTCCCGACTGGACCTCCGACCTTACGGGTGGGGTCTGACAACGGGCGCCGGACGGTTCCCCCGGGCGGCCCAACAGCGGATGACAGCGGTCGTGGCGGGCGGGATGGTGGCCTGAAACGACCCGACAGAAGAGGATCCGCCATGTCCGTTCGCCGGCGTCTCACGACCGCCACCGGGGCCGTGCTGCTCACTCTCGCCGTCGCCGGCTGCTCGGGCCTCGGCCGTACCGCCGTGGGCACGATCAAGTCCGAGACGCAGCACAGGTTCGTGGTGACCGTGACGAGTCCCCTGGTGAGGGGCTGCCACCGCCTGCCGCCCTCGGGCGTGACCAGGATCGAGAACAACGCCCTGACCGACATCATCATGTACCGGACCCGCAACTGCGACGGTCCGAACTCGATCTACGTCCCCACCAACTCCGCGAACCGGATCGCCCCGAACACCCTGCCCTGGCGCAGCTACAGCGTCGTGCACTGAGCGGCCTGACGGCAGCCGTTCCGTTTCCTCCGCCCCGGGTCCATGCTGGAAGTGGCCCCGGGGCTTCGTGGGGAGGTGCGACCGTCATGCGGACCGGGAACGAGCCGGCGAACGCGCGGAGCGCGCTGCGTCTGCGGTTCTGGCTGAGCTTGTGGGGGCTGCTCTGGGCCGCCTTCGGCACGACCGTGTTCTCCCTGCTGGACCGTCCGGGCTGGGCGGCGGCCTGCGGGGTGCTGTTCCTGGTGGCCCTGGTCGACCTGGCGGTGGTGGCGCACCACCTGCACCGGGGAGCGCACTGGCAGCCGGGCCGGGGCATCCCTCCGTACGAACCGGATCACGGCGGTGGGCGACGCTGAGGCCGGCTCTTCCGGACGTCTCAGTTCCGGGTGTCGAAGCCCGCGGCCTGGAGGTACTCCGGCTTCGGGTCGAGTGCGGCAGCGAGCCTGAAGTGGCGCGTGGCCTGGGCCGTCAGGCCGGACCGCTCGAAGGTCCTGGCCAGCGCGAAGTGCGCGAAGGCGTTGTCCGGCTCGCGCTCCAGGACCAGCTCGAACTCCAGCTGCGCGGGTCGCAGCTGCGCGGCGGCGAAGAAGGCACGGGCCCGCAGCAGGCGCGCCGCGGTGTTCTCGGGATGGGCGGCGATCACCGAGTCCAGCAGCTTCACGGCCCCGCGAGGGTCCCGCGCGGCCAGCAGGTGCTCGGCGGCGCGGAAGTCGATGACGTGCGTTTCCGGGTTCCTGTCGGCCACGATGGAATCCTTCCCCTCGATCCGGTGGTTGAACACCGGACCGGGCAGGCGCATTCCGCCGGAGGGCGGTCCCAGGGCCCGTCGTGCCACTCCCGTCGTCGCCCGGAGAGCAGCCCCGCGGCGCCCGACGACACGCTCTAGCCCTCCCCGGCCGCGGCCTCGGCGCGGCGCGCCAGCTCGTCCCAGACCTTCCGCACCTGCGGTTCGAGCGCGTCGAGCGGCCCGTCGTTGTCGATGACGAGGTCCGCGACGGCCAGCCGCTGGGCGCGCGAGGCCTGGGCCGCCATCCGGGCCTCGGCCTCGGACGCGGCCATCCCCCGCAGCCGTACGAGACGGTCGAGCTGGGTCTCCGGGGACGCGTCCACGACCACGACCAGGTCGTACAGCGGCGCCAGGCCGTTCTCGGCGAGCAGGGGCACGTCGTGGACGACGACGTCTCCGGCGCCCGCGCGGGCCTCCAGCTCCGCCGACCGTGCCCCGACCAGCGGGTGGACGAGGGCGTTGAGGGTGGCCAGGCGCTCGGCGTCGGCGAAGACGATGGAACCGAGTTTCGGCCGGTCGAGCGTCCCCTCGGCGGTGAGGACGCCGTCCCCGAAGGCGCCGACGACGGCCGCGAGCCCCGGGGTCCCGGGCTCGACGACCTCGCGCGCGATCCGGTCCGCGTCGATCAGCACCGCTCCGTAGGAGACGAGCAGCTTGGACACTTCGCTCTTGCCGGCGCCGATCCCGCCGGTCAGGCCCACCTTCAGCATGAGCGGCAGCTTAGGGCCTGCCCCGGCGGGGCTAGGAGTCGCCCTCCCGCTCCGCGAGGAAGCGCTCGAACTCACGGCCCAGCTCGTCGGCCGACGGCAGGTCGACCGGCTCGGCCACCAGGCTGCCGCGGGTCTCGGCTCCGGCCGCGGCGTCGTACTGGTGCTCCAGGCCCTGCACGAGCGCGACGAGCTCCTCGTCGCCCTCGCCGATCTGGCGGTCGATCTCGGTCTGGGTGCGGCGGGCCTCGGTCCGCAGCGCGTGCGCGACACCGGGCAGGACGAGCCCGGTGGCGGCGGTGACGGCCTCCAGGGCGGTCAGCGCCGCGTCCGGGTACGAGGACCGGGCCACGTAGTGCGGGACGTGCGCCGCGACACCGAGGGTGTCGTGGCCGGCCTCGGAGAGCCGGTACTCGATGAGGGCCTCGGCGCTGCCGGGCACCTGGGCCTCGTCGAACGGGCTGCGGTGGCCGGGCATCAGGTCGGTGCGGCTGCCGTGCGGGGTCAGGCCCACCGGACGGGTGTGCGGCACGCCCATGGGGATGCCGTGGAAGTTGACGGAGAGGCGCACGCCGAGGCGCTCGACGATCTGGCGGACGGCGACGGCGAAGCGCTCCCACTCCACGTCCGGCTCGGGACCGGAGAGGACCAGGAAGGGGGCGCCGGTGGCGTCCTGCACGAGACGGACCTCGATGGACGGCGTCTCGTACGCGGTCCAGCGGTCGCGCCGGAAGGTCAGCAGCGGGCGGCGGGCACGGTAGTCCACGAGCCGGTCGTGGTCGAAGCGGGCCACCAGCTGGTGCGGGAGGGTGTCGAGCAGTCCCTCGACGATCTGCTCGCCGGTCTCCCCCGCGTCGATGTAGCCGTCGAAGTGGTAGAGCATGACCAGCCCCGCCGACTCCTGCGCCAGGGCCAGGTCGACGACGGCCACGCCCTTCGGGTCCCATTCGTACAAATCCTGGGGATCAAGCACGATTACCGCTCCTCCTCGTGTTCTCTCTGAGAACGCGGGGCACGGCACGACCATTCCCGGGTCGGGCGGTCTTCCGGGGCGGGAGCCGCGCGGACCGGCGGCGAACATTGGTCCAGACCTTGACATGCCCATGGGCTCTCCCTACCGTCTCGGGACAGCGTCGCGTTCAGCACCTCGATCACCGTGCACATACAGGAACACTCCTCTGTCCGCCGCCCGGAAGGCATCCCATGCGCACCCGAACGCTGCTCCTCCCCCTGCTCCCGGCGCTCCTCGCCGTCCCCCTCGCCACCGTCCCGGCCGCCGCGGCGACCGTCGAGGTCTCCACCGCGTCCCAGCTCAAGACGGCACTCGCCAACGCCCGGCCCGGCGACACGATCCACCTCGCGGACGGCACGTACACCGGGAACTTCAAGGCCACCGTCCCGGGCACCTCCTCGGCCCGCATCACTCTGACCGGCTCCCCGCGCGCGGTGCTCACGACGGGCGGCGGCTACGGGCTGCACCTGAACGGCGCCTCGTACTGGACGGTGGAGGGGATCACCGTGACCGGCGGCCAGAAGGGGATCATGGCGGACGCCGCGGACGGCGTGGTGATCGACGGGGTGACCGTGCACGGCCTGGACATGGAGGGCGTGCACTTCCGCAATTCCAGCAGGAACGGGATCCTCAGGAACTCGCGGATCTACGACACCGGGAACGACGGCCGGGGCATGGGCGAGGGCGTGTACGTCGGCACGGCCGGCAACCTCTCCGACCGGAGCGACGGCGCGCAGATCCTGAACAACGTGATCGGACCGGACGTCGGCGGCGAGAGCGTGGACATCAAGGAGGGCACGACCGGGGCCAGGATCGTCGGCAACACCTTCGACGGGCGCGGGCTGACCGGCGCCAACTACGACGACTCCTGGGTCGACGTGAAGGGCAACGGCGTCCTGGTGGCGGACAACACCGGCGTGAACACGACGAACAACGGCTTCGAGACCCACACCCAGCAGAGCGGCTGGGGCTGCGGGACGGTCTTCCGGGGCAACCGCTCGGACCTGACCGGCGCGACCGGGGCCCAGCGGCTCGCGATCAACGTCACGAACCAGAGCGGCGGCTGCGCGACGACGGTCTACGCCTCGAACACGGTGACCGGCGGGAACGGCCTGACGAACATCGCCGTCACTCCCTGAACAGGTGCGGTACCTGAACGAGCGCCGTCCCTGAAGGGCGCGGTCCCTGGACGGCCGCGGGCCATCCCCGGAAACGACCGAGGCCCGCTTCCCCGAAGGGAAGCGGGCCTCGGTTCGCTAGCGGCTAGCGCTCAGCGGAGAGCCTGTTCAGCTCTGGCCGCCGGCGAGCTTCTCGCGGAGGGCGGCGAGCGCCTCGTCCGACGCCAGGGCGCCGGAGTTGTCGTCCGACTCCGAGGAGTACGAACCACCCGAGATGCCCGCACCGGCGTTGCCACCGGCGGCCGGGGCGGCAGCGCCCTCGGCAGCGGCGGCCTCGTCGGCCTCGCGGGACTTGATGACCTGAGCCTGGTGCTGCTCGAAACGAGCCTGCGCCTCGGCGTACTGGGTCTCCCAGGCCTCGCGCTGGGTCTCGAAGCCCTCGAGCCAGTCGTTGGTCTCGGGGTCGAAGCCCTCGGGGTAGATGTAGTTGCCCTGGTCGTCGTAGGACGCGGCCATGCCGTACAGGGTCGGGTCGAACTCGACCGAGGCCGGGTCGGCACCGAAGGACTCGTTGGCCTGCTTCAGCGAGAGGCTGATGCGACGGCGCTCGAGGTCGATGTCGATGACCTTGACGAAGATCTCGTCGTTGACCTGGACGACCTGCTCCGGGATCTCCACGTGGCGCTCGGCCAGCTCGGAGATGTGGACCAGACCCTCGATGCCCTCGTCCACGCGGACGAACGCACCGAACGGAACCAGCTTGGTGACCTTACCCGGGACGACCTGACCGATCTGGTGGGTCCGGGCGAACTGCTGCCACGGGTCCTCCTGCGTCGCCTTCAGCGACAGGGAGACACGCTCGCGGTCCATGTCGACGTCGAGAACCTCGACGGTGACCTCCTGGCCGACCTCGACAACCTCGGAGGGGTGGTCGATGTGCTTCCAGGACAGCTCGGAGACGTGCACGAGGCCGTCGACGCCACCCAGGTCCACGAAGGCACCGAAGTTGACGATCGAGGACACGACGCCGGAGCGGACCTGACCCTTCTGGAGGGTCGTGAGGAAGGTCTGGCGAACCTCGGACTGGGTCTGCTCCAGCCAGGCGCGGCGGGACAGGACCACGTTGTTGCGGTTCTTGTCCAGCTCGATGATCTTCGCCTCGAGCTCCTTGCCCACGTAGGGCTGGAGGTCGCGGACGCGACGCATCTCGACGAGGGAGGCCGGCAGGAAGCCACGGAGGCCGATGTCGAGGATGAGACCACCCTTGACGACCTCGATGACGGTACCGGTGACGATGCCGTCCTCTTCCTTGATCTTCTCGATGGTGCCCCAGGCGCGCTCGTACTGGGCACGCTTCTTCGAGAGGATCAGGCGGCCTTCCTTGTCCTCCTTCTGGAGAACCAGGGCCTCGATCTCGTCGCCGACCTTGACGACCTCGTTCGGGTCGACGTCGTGCTTGATCGAGAGCTCGCGGCTCGGGATGACACCTTCGGTCTTGTAACCGATGTCGAGCAGGACCTCGTCCCGGTCGACCTTCACGATGACGCCGTCGACGATGTCGCCGTCGTTGAAGTACTTGATCGTCTCGTCGATCGCGGCGAGGAAGGCTTCCTCGTTACCGATGTCGTTGACCGCAACCTGCGGGGTGGTGCTGGTGGCGGTGGTCTCGGTGCTGCTCGTCATGTGGGAAAGGGCTCCGGTTACGGACAGAAAGTCGTAGGTACTGCTACGCCGAGAGCCCGTATCGCACCAAGAAGCCGGACAGCAATGAAGTCCCCTTCCGCGAACGGGAGGGAACCTCGAAAACCGAGGGGACATACAACAGGTACGAGCGCGGCCTGCTCCGTCTGAGGCGCGCAGGCCCGCAGCGCAACCTTTAGCATACGGGGGCGGCCGGACAGGGTCAATGCGCGAAGCGCGCACCCTGGGGAGATCTGCCCAATTCCGGCAGAAGTCATGGCTCTTGCCCCACCACAGCGGTGGTCCGCCGCACGGCGGCACTGAGCGCAAACTACATCGGCGGGCGAGATGAACCAAGAGTACGGACACGAAGACGCGGTCGACGGGGACGCCGACGAGAGCGAGGCGACCCGCCGTGACGCGGGGGACGCGGAGAGCAGCCGGGCGAGCCGCGGCTGGTGGGACCGGAACGCCGACGAGTACCAGAGCGAGCACGGTTCCTTCCTCGGCGACGACCGCTTCGTGTGGGGTCCCGAAGGGCTGGACGAGGCCGACGCCGAGCTCCTCGGGCCGGCCGCCGCACTGAAGGGCCTCGACGTCCTGGAGATCGGCGCGGGCGCGGCACAGTGCTCGCGCTGGCTGGCCGCTCGGGGGGCGCGCCCGGTGGCCCTGGACCTCTCGCACCGGCAGCTCCAGCACGCGCTGCGGATCGGCGGGGAGGTCCCGCTGGTGGAGGCGGACGCGGGGGCGCTGCCCTTCCGGGACGGGTCGTTCGACCTGGCGTGCTCGGCCTACGGCGCGGTGCCGTTCGTGGCCGATCCGGTCCGGGTCTTCCGCGAGGTGCGGCGGGTTCTGCGGCCGGGCGGCCGCTGGGTCTTCTCCGTGACGCACCCGATCCGCTGGGCATTCCCGGACGAGCCGGGGCCCGAGGGCCTCTCGGTCGCCGCCTCGTACTTCGACCGCACACCGTACGTCGAGCAGGACGAGCGCGGACGGGCGGTGTACGTGGAGCACCACCGGACCGTCGGGGACCGGGTGCGCGACGTGGTGGCCGGCGGCTTCCGCCTGGTGGACCTGGTCGAGCCGGAGTGGCCCGCCTGGAACAGCCAGGAGTGGGGCGGCTGGTCCCCACTGCGGGGGAACCTGATCCCCGGGACGGCGATCTTCGTCTGCGAGCGGGACGCCTAGCCCCGCTCGCCTGTCGTACGGGACGACCGGCCACCGACCGCTTGTCGTACTTATGGAGGGCCCTGTGGACAACGGGGCCCTCCGTCTTCTCCGCGCGTACGAGACTGAGTGCGTGATCCGAAACGACGCTCTCGACCGTCTGCCCGTCCGCCATGCCGTCCCCGAGCTGCTCACCGCGCTCGCGGAGCGCGGCACGGCGGTGCTGTCCGCTCCTCCCGGCACCGGCAAGACGACGCTGGTGCCGCTGGCGCTCGCGGGGCTCATAGGGGACGGACCTCGGCGCCGGGTGCTCGTGGCCGAGCCGCGGCGGATGGCGGCGCGGGCGGCCGCCCGGCGGATGGCCTGGCTGCTCGGCGAGGAGGTCGGCGGCACGGTCGGGTTCTCGGTGCGGGGCGAGCGGCGGGCCGGTCCCGCGACCCGGGTCGAGGTGGTGACCACGGGCATCCTGCTCCAGCGGCTCCAGCGCGATCCGGAGCTGGCCGGCGTGGACGTGGTGCTGCTCGACGAGTGCCACGAGCGGCATCTCGACGCCGACACGGCGATGGCCTTCCTGGTGGACGTGCGGGCCGCGCTGCGGCCGGAGCTGAAGCTGATCGCCGCGTCGGCGACGAGCGACGCGGCGGCCTGGGCGGACCTCCTCACGGTCCTGGACGGCAGCGGGCCCGCGCCGGTGGTGTGGAGCAAGGGGGAGGGCCACGGCTGCCGGGTCCTCTTCGCGGAGCCGCCGCCGGGCATCCGGCCCGCGCACGGCACCTGGGTGGATCCGGCGCTGCTGCGGCACGTCGCCGCGACGGTCCGGCTCGCGATGGAGCGCCACGAGGGCGACGTCCTCTGTTTCCTGCCCGGCACGGGGGAGATCGCGCGGACGGCGGGGATGCTGGCCGGCGTCGACGCGGAGGTGCTCCAGCTGCACGGTCGCGCCCCGGCGGCGGTGCAGGACGCGGTGCTGCGCGGCGCCGAGCCCGGCGGGCGGCGCAGGGTGGTGCTGGCCACCTCGGTGGCGGAGTCCAGTCTGACGGTGCCGGGGGTACGGATCGTCGTGGACTCGGGCCTCGCCAGGGAGCCGCGCATGGACCACGCCCGAGGGCTGGGTTCGCTGGCGACGGTGACGGTCTCCGAGGCGACGGCGACCCAGCGGCTCGGCCGGGCGGGCCGCGAGGCCTTCGGGTTCGTGTACCGCTGCTGGGCGGAGGCGGGCGACGGCGGCAGGCCGCGGTTCCCGTCGCCGGAGATCAAGGTCGCCGACCTGGCGGACTTCGCCCTGCGGGTCTCCTGCTGGGGCGATCCGACGGCGGAGGGGCTCGCGCTGCTCGACCCGCCGCCGGCCGGGGCGATGGCGGCGGCCCGCGCGGTGCTGGGGTCGATCGGGGCCGTCGACGGGGACGGCCGGACCACGGAGCGGGGCGTCCGGATGTCCCGGCTGGGGCTGCACCCCCGGCTGGGGCGCGCGCTCCTGGACGGGGCGACCGAGGTCGGGGTGCGGCGTGCGGCGGAGGTCGTGGCGCTGATCGGCGAGGAGCCGCCGCGCGACTACGGGGACGACCTGGTGGGTGCCTGGCGTGCGGCGCGGCAGGGCTCCGACGGGTACGGCGCCCGGTGGCGGACGGAGGCGCGCCGCCTGGAGCGGTCGGCCGCCGAGGCCCTGGGCGGGGACGGGCGCGGTGGCGCCGGGGAGCGGGGCGGCGACGGGGGCGACGGGGAGGGGGGCGGTGATGACGCCGTGGCGGGTCTGGTGACGGCGCTGGCGTTCCCGGAGCGGGTGGCCAGGGCCCGCGAGCAGGGCGGCTATCTCATGGTGTCGGGGAGCGGGGCGCGGCTCGCCGACGGTTCCCGGCTGCGGTCCAGCCCGTGGCTCGCGGTGGCGGTGGCCGACCGCACCGCCCGGGACGCCACGGCGCGGGTGCGGCTCGCGGCCGTGGTGGACGAGGCCGTGGCGTGCCGGGCGGCCGGGCATCTGCGCAGCGGGGGCGAGGAGGTCCGCTGGGAGGACGGGGACGTGGTGGCCCGCTCCGTGGACCGGCTCGGCGCGGTCGAGCTGACCGTCCGCCCCCTGGGGTCCGGGGCGGCGCCGGATCTCGTGCGGGAGGCGCTGCTGGACGGCCTGCGGCGCGAGGGGCTCGGGCTGCTGCGGTGGCGCCGGGAGGCGGAGGAGCTGCGCGCGCGGCTGGCGTTCCTGCACCGGGAGCTCGGTGAGCCGTGGCCGGACGTGTCGGAGGGGGCGCTGGTCGACCGGGCGGACGAGTGGCTGGAGCCGGAACTGTCCCGGGCGGCGCGGCGGGCCGGTCTCGGGCGGATCGACGCCGGGGAGTGCCTGCGGCGGCTGCTGCCGTGGGCGTCGGGCGAGGCGGTGCGGCTGGACGAGCTGGCGCCGGAGCGGATCGAGGTGCCGAGCGGCTCCCGGATCCGGGTCGAGTACGGGGATGGGCGGCCGGTGCTGGCGGTGAAGCTCCAGGAGATGTTCGGGCTGGCCGAGACGCCCCGGGTGGCGGGGGTCCCGGTGCTCGTCCACCTCCTCTCCCCCGCCGGCCGTCCGGCGGCGGTGACGGCCGATCTGGCGTCGTTCTGGCGGGACGGCTACCGGGCGGTGCGGGCGGAGCTGCGGGGGCGCTATCCGAAGCACCCGTGGCCGGAGGATCCGTCGGCGGCGGTGCCGACCCGGCACACCAGCGCCCGGCTCAGAGGGGAGCGCTGACGGGGACGGGCGCGGGGGCGGCGGGCGGTTCGGGCCGGGGGCGGCGCGAGCGGGCCTCCAGCCAGAGGGCGAGAGCGAGGAGGACGAGGGCGAGGGCGGTGAGGCTCCAGGGGATGTAGGAGACGAGCATGAGGACCATGAGGCGGTTGGAGGAGACCAGTTCGCCGACGCTCTCCAGATAGTCCTCGCGCATCTTCACGTGGCCCGCGAAGACGGTGAGGGTGTCCTGTCCCATCAGCTTCTTGGCGTTGCGGAGCTCCTCCTCGTGGATCTCCTCGCCGTTGACGGGGGCTCCGGTGACGGGCTCGATCCAGAACATGCGCTTGGTCGTGTACCAGCGGGTGAGGCCCGAGTCGGCGAGGATCTCGGGGGTGATGCCCTTGACCGGCATGGTCTTGGGCAGGGGGACCTTGGTCCAGGGGACGGTCTGCTCGAAGTAGTAGACCTCCATGCCGCGGAAGGTGCGGGTGCCCTTGTAGTGGATGGGGGCCGCGGTGCGGGTCTGGGCGTCGAAGTACTGGTAGTCCCGTTTCTCGGTGAGAAAGGGGAACTTGAACTCGATGCCCTCGCGCCGGACCGGGTCGCCGTCGACGGATTCGCCGGTGGCGTGGACGGGGTCCTGGGTGTGGGCGTCGAAGATGTACCGCTCCGGGACCTGGGAGACCATTTTTCCGTCGGGTCCGGTGACGTAGGCGAGGGCGTCCCAGACGACGACGTCCCGCCCGGCGTCGCGCTCGATGCGCCGCGACTCCTCCACGTTGCCCTTGAGCGTCTGGATGATCGTGATCTTGTCGACCTTCTCGGCCTTGAGGGTCGCGTAGTTGAGGAGGGTCGCGGGCCGTGCTTCCAGCACGGTGTCCTGGTACTGGTTCGCCGGGATCTTCGCGAGGCGGGGGAAGGCGTACCAGCGCAGGGTCGGGGCCATGGCGGCGCAGAAGACGGCGAGGGCGAGGAGGACGAGGCTGGCTCGGCGGCGCACGGTCCGCCCCCTACTTCCGGGGGCCGGGATCGGCGGTCAGCAGGGGCTTGGGCGAGGTGGGCCCGTCGGGCGGCAGATCGACCACGGCGAGGAGCAGGACGAAGAGGAGGACTGGGGCGAGTCCGATGGCGGCGGCGACGAGGGCGCGCATGGTCGGCCTCCCGGGATGCGATCTGATAGGTCGTCAGGGCGGGGGCACCGTAGCAACGCGACGGCGAGATGAGAACACGTTGCACCCGGGTGACGCGAAGGGCCGCCCGCCCGTTCGCACCGGACGGCGAAGCGCGCCGCTTCCCCGTCCCCGTGCGAACGGCGAAGCGCCGCCTCCCGGTCCCCGTACGAACAGCGAAGCGCCGCCTCTCCATCCGGCGCGAACGGCGAAACGCGCCCCGCCTCCCGTCCGGCGCGAACAGCGAAGCGCCGCCTCCCCGTCCGGTGCGGACGGGGAGGCGGCGCGGAGGAACGCGGTACTGCGTGGCGCGGCGGGCCCGGTCGCCGGTGCCTCACCGGTGACCGGGCGCGAGTGGGTCAGGCCGAAGGGGAGGAGCTGGGCGAGGCGGAAGAGCTGGCCGAGGCGGAGGAGCCGGGCGTGGGGGTGGACTCGGGCGTGCCGCTGCCGGTGGGCGTGGGCTCGGGGGTCGCGCCCGGGTCCGGCGTCGCGGCCGCGGTGACGGTGAGGTCGACGTAGGTGGTGCCGCCGCCGGGCGCGGTGAGCCGGAGGAAGAACGCGCCCGCCTTGGCGCCCGCGAGGAGGTCGCCCGAGGCGAAGGTGAGGAGGCCGTTCGTCCCCGTCCGGAGGGTGACGGTGCGGACGGGCGCGCCGTCGGCGCCCTTGAAGGACGGGCCTTCGGTGGCCGCGGCGGAGTCCGCCTTGGCGGCGACGATCACCGCGGTGACGAGGACGCCGGGGGCGAGGGCGCCCTTGTCGGTGGCCTTCACCTGGACCTGCTGCGTGAAGGAGGTGCCGGTCGTGGCCGAGAGGGCGTCGCCGTCGACCCGGGTGAGGGTGTCCGCCTGGCGCTCGGTGACGGTCGCGGCGAAGTCGGCCGCGGTCAGGGTGCGGCCCACGACGGTGGCGCGCACGGTGAAGGATCCGGTCTTGTCTCCGGCCCGGAGGGCGGGCGAGGAGGCGAGGCCGGTCGCCCCGGTGGTGACGGTGGCGGTGGTGCCTCCGGCGGCGAAGCGGGTGTCGGTGGTCCCGGTGATCTCGAAGCGGACCTTCACCCCGGCGACGGGCTTGCCCGCCGCGTCGAGCGCCGCGACGCGCGGCGCTCCGGTGAAGGCGCTGCCGGTGGTGGCGGTCAGCTTCTGGTTGGCGACGACCGCGAGCTGCGCGACCCTGGCCGCCGGCGGGACGCTGGGCGGCGTCACCGGCGGGGTGACCGGGGGCTTGGTGGGGACCGTCGGGGGCTTGGTCGTGCCGGGGCGGGTCTCCGAGGGCTTCGGAGTCGGCGTGACCGGCTTGGGCGACGGGGTCGGCGTCGTGGGGACGGTCGGGAGCGGGGTGAAGGGGCGGTCGCCCCGGCCGCCGCCGCCCCGGCCCACGGGCAGGACGCCCGTGCCGTCCGGGACCTGGTGGGTGCCGCGCTCGTAGTAGGCGACCCAGGACAGCACCGTGTTCAGGTACTCCCGGGAATGGTTGTAGCTGAGGATCGCCGCGTCGAGGTCGGCCTTGAGGGCCAGGTTCCGGTTATTGGCGCAGAGGTAGGCGCCGGCGGCCTGGGCCGCGTCGTAGACGTTGTTCGGGTCCTTCTTCCCGTCGCTGTTGGCGTCCTGGCCCCAGATGGCCCAGGTGGACGGGATGAACTGCATGGGGCCGACGGCCCGGTCGTGGACCTTGTCGCCGTCGTAGGCGCCGCCGTCGGTGTCGGTGATGTTGGCGAAGCCGTTGCCGTTGAGGGCGGGACCGAGGATCGCGGGCGACGCCGTTCCGTTGGCGTCGACCCGGCCGCCGTTGGCCTGGCCGGACTCGACCTTGCCGATGCCGGCGAGCAGCTGCCAGGGCAGGTTGCAGCCGGGGTCGGTCGAGCGTATGGACAGCTCGGCGCGCTTGTAGGCGGAGTAGACGGACGCGGGTATGCCGGCCTCGGCGGGTCCCGCGACGATCGGCAGACCGGTGCTGATTCCGGGCTGCTTCGGCGAGTTCAGCGGCGGCAGGTCCAGGTAGTACGGGGTGTCGCCCGTCGCGGAGTGGTCCACCGCCGGCGGCACGGTCTCGCCGGCGCCGATGGCGCGGTCCCCGCCGGTGTTGTCCGCGGCGGGCGGGATCGCCTCCGGTGCCTGCGAGGCGGCCAGCGCGGCGACCGCCGCTGCCATCACCACACCGCTGGTGGCCCCCTTGCGCAGCCGGTGGCCGATGTGCGCTGCCATGTCCGTCGTCCCCTCCCCGTCGACGCGGCCCCATACTCCCCGCGTGAAACCTCAGGCGACCCTATGCCAACTCCGGACCGGTGAGTACCGGCCCCTGACCGTGTTTCACGGTTTCGCCACTCTTGGACGCCTGCCGACCGAGTGGGGTCGGGAACCGACCGGAGCGTCAAGGCACTCTTGCACTCCGGCCGCCGCCGTCACCGCACCCCTGGGGGAACTCCCGTTGCCGTTCACGCTGAGCCATGCCGCCGCCGTGCTGCCCGCACTGCGGCGGGACGGGACCGCACGCGGACCGCTGGTCGCGTCCGCGCTCGTCGCCGGGTCCTTCTCGCCCGACATGACCTACTTCGCCGCGACCGCGTTCCCCGACGCGATGACGTTCGGGGACGTCACCCACTCCCCCCTCGGGATCGTCACGGCCGACGTGCTGATCACCGCCGCGCTGCTGGCCCTGTGGCTGGTCGTGCGCGAGCCGCTCGTCGTGCTGCTGCCCACCCGGTGGCGCGGCAGGGTCCACCGGCTCGTCCGCGGGCGGCCCTGGCGTGAGCGGCGTCCGGCCGCGCTCGCCGGGTGGTTCTGTCTCTCGGCCATGCTCGGGGCCACGACCCACGTGGTGTGGGACTCCTTCACCCATCTCGACCGCTGGGGCACGCACGCGATCCCGTTCCTGGGCGATGTCGTGGCCGGGTTCCCCGTCTACCTCTACGCGCAGTACGGGAGTTCGGCGCTGGCCCTCGGCCTGCTGGGCTGGTGCACGGCGCGGGCCCTGCGCTCCCCCGCCGCCGGGGCGGAGCCGCCGTCCGGGTTCGCGGTGCCGGGCCGGCGCGGGCGGCTCGTCGCCGCGGCGCTGATCGGCGGCTGCGTGCTGGCGGGTATCGCGCACCGGGTGCTGCGCTGGGCCGCGTACTGGGGCTGGGACCGGATCGAGACGCCCCTCGACGTCGTCCCGACGGCCTGCTTCGGCGCCGGCGCGGGGCTCGCCGTCGGGCTCGTGCTGTACGGAACGGGGGCGCGGCTCCTGGGACCGAGGCTCCGGACGGAGTCTCCGGCGGCGCCGGTGAGGCGGGAACGTCCCGGAGTCCCCGGCGCCGGCCCGGACCGGGACGCGCTGTCGGAGCGCTCCCCTCAGGGATCCCGCTGATCCGCTCCGGAGGGATGCGGGCGCACCCGCCTGCCCCACGGCGCTCGGGGAGGGCGGCCCGCTCCGGGGACACCGTCCCCGGGCGGGCAGCCGTCCCCCGGTGCGGAACGGCTGCCCACGACGGGCCGGTTCAGTGCGCGGCCGAGTCCCAGTTCGGGCCGACGCCCACCGAGACGTCCAGCGGGGCACGGAGGTCGGCGGCGGCCGACATCTGCTCGCGGAGGAGGGCCTCGACCTGCTCGCGCTCGCCCGGGGCGAGTTCGAGCACGATTTCGTCGTGGACCTGGAGGAGCATCCGGGAGGCGAGGCCCGCACCGGTCAGCGCCCGGTCGACGTTCAGCATGGCGACCTTGACGATGTCGGCGGCGGTGCCCTGGATGGGGGCGTTGAGCGCCATGCGCTCCGCGGCCTCGCGGCGCTGCCGGTTGTCGCTGTTGAGGTCCGGGAGGTAGCGGCGGCGGCCGAGCATCGTCTCGGTGTACCCGGTGGCGCGGGCCTCGTCGACGACGCGGCGCAGGTAGTCCCGCACCCCGCCGAAGCGCTCGAAGTAGGTGTCCATCAGGCCGCGGGCCTCGCCCGGGTCGATGTTCAGCTGCTGCGAGAGGCCGAACGCCGAGAGGCCGTACGCCAGGCCGTACGACATGGCCTTGATCTTGCGGCGCATCTCCGCGTCGACGGCGGACCGCTCGACGCCGAAGACCTGGGAGGCGACGGTGGTGTGCAGGTCCTCGCCGGAGGTGAAGGCCTCGATGAGGCCCTCGTCCTCGGAGAGGTGCGCCATGACGCGCAGCTCGATCTGGCTGTAGTCGGCGGTCATGAGGGCCTCGAAGCCCTCCCCGACGACGAAACCGTGCCGGATGGCGCGGCCCTCGTCCGTCCGCACCGGCACGTTCTGCAGGTTCGGGTCGGTCGAGGAGAGGCGGCCGGTCGCGGCGACCGTCTGGCTGAAGGTGGTGTGGATGCGGCCGTCGGCGGCGACGGTCTTGATGAGCCCCTCGACCGTGGAGCGCAGCCGAGCCTGCTCGCGGTGCCGGAGCATGATCACCGGGAGCTCGTGCTCGGTCTGGCCGGCCAGCCAGGCGAGCGCGTCGGCGTCCGTGGTGTACCCGGTCTTGGTCTTCTTGGTCTTCGGCAGGTTCAGCTCGCCGAAGAAGACCTCCTGGAGCTGCTTGGGCGAGCCGAGGTTGAACTCGTGGCCGACGGAGGAGTGGGCCTCCTTCACCGCCTGCTGCACCGCACCGGCGAACTGCTGCTCCATGGCCTCCAGGTGGTCGCGGTCGGCGGCGATGCCGTGCCGCTCCAGGCGGGCGAGGAGGGCGGAGGTGGGGAGCTCGACCTCGTGGAGCAGCTCGCGGGCGCCGACCTCGCCGAGCCGCTCCTCGAAGGCCTCGCCGAGGTCGAGGACGGCCCGCGCCTGGCTCATGAGGGCCTCGGCCTCGGCGGTGTCGTCGGCGCCGAAGGCGAGCTGGCCGTCGGCGGCGGACGCCGGGGCGAGCTCGCGGTGGAGGTACTCGACGGTGAGCGCGTCGAGGGCGAAGGAGCGGCGGCCGGGCTTGACCAGGTAGGCGGCGAGGGCGGTGTCCATGGTGACGCCCGCGATGCTCCAGCCGTGCTCGGGGAAGACCCGCATGGCGCCCTTGGCGTTGTGCATGACCTTCGGCCGGCCGGCGTCCGAGATCCACGCGGCCCAGGCCCGCTCGTCGGCCTCGTCGAGGGCGCTCGGCTCGAACCAGGCGGCGGCTCCCCCGGCGGCGGCGAGGGCGACCTCGCTGACGTTCCCCGTGCCGAGGGCCCAGCTGTCGACGGTCGCGATACCGAGGGGCTCGGTGCCGTGCTCGGCGAGCCAGGGCGCCAGCTCGCCGGCGCCGAGGACGGTGAAGTCGAGCTCGACACCCGCGGCGGGGGCGGGCGGGGCCTCCTCGGCGGCGCCCGGGTCGACGGCGAGGAGCCGCTCGCGCAGCGACGGGTTGCGGATCTCCAGGGTGTCGAGGACGAGGGCGAGCGCCGTGCGGTCGTACGGCTCGCGGGCGAGGTCGGCGACGGTCTTCGGCAGCTCGACGTCCCGGACCATCTCGGTCAGGCGGCGGTTGAGCTTCACCGACTCCAGGTGGTCGCGGAGGTTCTGGCCGGCCTTGCCCTTGACCTCGTCCGCGCGCTCGACGAGCTCGGCGAAGGAGCCGAACTGGTTGATCCACTTGGCGGCGGTCTTCTCGCCGACGCCGGGGATGCTCGGCAGGTTGTCGGACGGGTCGCCGCGCAGGGCGGCGAAGTCGGGGTACTGCGAGGGGCTCAGACCGTACTTCTCCTGGACCTTCTCCGGGGTGTAGTGGGTCACCTCGGAGACGCCCTTGATCGGGTAGATCACGGTGGTCCGGTCGGAGACCAGCTGGAAGGAGTCCCGGTCGCCGGTGAAGATCGAGACGTCGAAGCCCGCGGCCTCGGCCTGGGTGGTGAGGGTGGCGATGATGTCGTCCGCCTCGAAGCCGTCGACGGCGAAGCGCGGCACGCGCATCGCGTCGAGGACCTCGCCGATCAGCTCGACCTGCCCCTTGAACTCGTCGGGGGTCTTGGAGCGGTTCGCCTTGTACTCCGGGAACTCCTCGGACCGCCAGGTCTTGCGGGAGACGTCGAACGCCACCGCGAAGTGCGTGGGCGCCTCGTCGCGCAGCGTGTTCGCCAGCATCGAGGCGAACCCGTAGATCGCGTTCGTCGGCTGTCCCGTCGCGGTGGTGAAGTTCTCCGCGGGCAGCGCGAAGAACGCCCGGTACGCGAGCGAGTGCCCGTCCATGAGGAGCAGGCGGGGGCGGGTGTCTGCGGGGTTCTTCGATGCTGTCTCGGCCACACGACGATCCTGCCACGGCCCGCTGACAATCCCGTCCACACCGGTCGGGGTGCCGGTCCGGCGGTGCCGCGTGACAGGATCGGAGACGTACGCCGCAGGATTACCGCTCAAGGGAGAGCGCGATGGTCAGCAAGCCGCCCGCCGGTGACCCGGTCCAGGACGCGCCGCAGGTCACGGAGCCGCAGCACGCCGCCGCCGGCCTGCCCGCCATCGGGCACACCCTGCGGATCGCGCAGGAGCAGATGGGCCTGGCGCGGACCGCGCGGACCCTGCTCAAGGTCAACCAGAAGGACGGCTTCGACTGTCCCGGCTGCGCCTGGCCGGAGGGCGACAAACGGCACGTGGCGGAGTTCTGCGAGAACGGCGCGAAGGCGGTCGCCGAGGAGGCGACGCTGCGCCGGGTGACCCCGGAGTTCTTCGCCGCGCACCCGGTGGCCGACCTGGCGACCCGCAGCGGCTACTGGCTGGGGCAGCAGGGCCGCATCACGCGGCCGATGCTCCTCGACGAGGGCGGCGAGCGGTACGAGCCGGTGACCTGGGAGCGGGCCTTCGCGATCATCGCGGAGGAGCTGCGCGCCCTGTCCTCCCCCGACGAGGCGCTCTTCTACACCTCGGGGCGCACGAGCAACGAGGCGGCGTTCCTGCTCCAGCTCTTCGCCCGCGAGTTCGGCACGAACAACCTGCCGGACTGCTCCAACATGTGCCACGAGTCCTCGGGCTCGGCGCTGACGGAGACGATCGGCATAGGCAAGGGCAGCGTCTCCCTGGAGGACCTGCACCGCGCGGACCTGATCATCGTGGCCGGACAGAACCCGGGGACGAACCACCCGCGCATGCTGTCCGCCCTGGAGAAGGCGAAGGCCTCCGGCGCGAGGATCATCTCCGTGAACCCGCTGCCGGAGGCGGGCCTGGAGCGCTTCAAGAACCCGCAGACCCCGCAGGGCATGATCAAGGGCGCGGCGCTCACGGACCTGTTCCTCCAGATCCGGATCGGCGGCGACCAGGCCCTCTTCCGTCTCCTGAACAAGCTGGTCGTGGAGACGGCCGGGGCGGTCGACGAGGAGTTCGTACGCGCGCACACGCACGGCTACGAGGAGTTCGCGGCGGCCGCGAAGGCGGCCGACTGGGACGAGACGCTGACCGCGACCGGGCTCGGGCGGGCCGAGATCGAGCGGGCCCTGGAGATGGTCCTCGCCTCGGAGCGGACGATCGTCTGCTGGGCGATGGGCCTGACCCAGCACAAGCACTCCGTGCCGACCATCCGCGAGGTGGTCAACCTCCTGCTCCTGCGCGGGAACATCGGGCGGCCCGGGGCGGGCGTGTGCCCGGTGCGCGGCCACTCGAACGTGCAGGGCGACCGCACGATGGGGATCTTCGAGCGTCCCGCGCCGGCCTTCCTCGACGCCCTGGACAAGGAGTTCGGGATCGTCTCGCCGCGCCACCACGGCTTCGACGTCGTCCGCTCCATCCAGGCCCTGCGGGACGGCGAGGCGAAGGTGTTCTTCGCGATGGGCGGCAACTTCGTGGGGGCCACGCCGGACACGGAGGTGACGGAGGCGGCCATGCGGAACGCGCGCCTGACCGTGCACGTCTCGACGAAGCTGAACCGTTCGCACGCCGTGACGGGCACCCGCGCGCTGATCCTGCCGACGCTCGGCCGCACCGACAAGGACGTGCAGCGGAGCGGCCGGCAGGTGGTGACGGTCGAGGACTCCATGAGCCTGGTGCACGCCTCCCGCGGCAACCTGCCGCCGGCCAGCCCGCACCTGCTGTCCGAGCCGGCGATCGTGGCCCGGATGGCCCGCGCCGTCCTCGGCGGCGGATCGGCCACGCCCTGGGAGGAGTTCGAGGCGGACTACGCCACGATCCGGGACCGCATCGCGCGCGTGGTGCCCGGTTTCCAGGACTTCAACGCCCGCCTCGCGGCGAACCCGGGCGGCTTCGCGCTGCCGCACGCCCCGCGCGACGAGCGGCGCTTCCCCACGAAGACCGGCAAGGCCAACTTCACCGCCGCGCCCGTCGAGTACCCGAAGGTGCCCGAGGGCCGGCTGCTGTTGCAGACGCTGCGCTCGCACGACCAGTACAACACCACGATCTACGGCCTGGACGACCGCTACCGGGGCATCAGGGGCGGCCGCAGGGTGGTGCTGGTGCACCCCGAGGACGCGGCGGCGTCCGGCCTGGAGGACGGGGCGTACGCGGATCTGGTGAGCGAGTGGACGGACGGCACCGAGCGGCGGGCGCCCGGCTTCCGGGTGGTGCACTACCCGACCTCCCGGGGGTGCGCGGCGGCCTACTACCCGGAGACGAACGTGCTCGTTCCACTGGAGTCCACGGCGGACGTCAGCAACACCCCCGCGAGCAAGTCCGTGATCGTGCGTCTGGAACAATCGCAGTCCGCCTAAGCGTTCGCTCAGGCGGTGGCGACGCGACAAGCGCCGGACGCGACACACAGCCGAACGAACTCGAACGGAGCCGGGCCCATGGGTGAGCAGCAGCACGTGAAGTTCCCGCAGGAGATCCTCGACGAGTACGCGGCGCTGGGCGTCGACCTCCCGGCGCTCTTCTCGGCCGGACACCTCGGGAACCGGATGGGCGTCCAGATCCTGGAGGCCTCGGCCGACCGGGTCGTCGGCTCGATGCCGGTGGAGGGCAACACCCAGCCGTACGGGCTGCTGCACGGCGGCGCCTCCGCGGTGCTCGCCGAGACGCTCGGCTCCATCGGGTCGATGCTGCACGGCGGGGCCTCGAAGATCGCCGTCGGCGTCGACCTCAACTGCACCCACCACCGCGGGGTGCGCAACGGCCTGGTGACCGGCGTGGCGACGCCGGTGCACCGCGGGCGCAGCACCGCCACGTACGAGATCGTGATCAGCGACGAGCAGGACCGGCGGGTCTGCTCGGCGCGGCTCACCTGCCTGCTGCGCGACGTCACCGCCAAGGACGCCGGGAGCCTCCCGGAGCCGGGGGCGACCGCGGGCGCCTGACGCGCGACGGACGGACCACGAAGGGGCGGCACCCACGGGTGCCGCCCCTTCGGCGTCCCCGGCCGTACGGGCCGCCCCTTCGGCGTTCCCCGCCGCACGCGCACCGTCCCTTCGGCATTCCCGCCGCACGCGCACCGCCCCTTCGACGCCCCCCCCCGCAGCGCCCCGCCGCACCCGTACCGCATCCCGCCCGTCCATCACTCTCCGTGATCTTCGCACGATGTGGAAAAGGGGAAAGGACCTGAGCCGTTCCGTCCGCTCAGCTTTCTGCCACTGTCCGATATCCGGAGAGTCACGCGAGCGGCGCGACAGGACCAAGATTCGCTCAAGCCCCTTAGCGGAACTGCGCGTTCTCAGTATGTGAACACCGCATTACCGACCCCTATGTCCCGGTTTTCCCAGTCGGCGCGCACACTCTTTCCCCGTCGGCATAACAAGACAGTCACATCCTGACCTCGCCGCTCCCCGACCCTCCCCACCTGCGCTTAGAGTCACCGCCAGTCACCGCGCCGCCGGGCGCGTCCTACTGCACGGCCCTGTACCAACCCAGTACGGCCCGGCGTACCAAAACGGCACCCCTCGCTCCGCAGCTTCACGGCACCGCCTCATTCCGAGGGGGCCGCGCCAGGGAAAGGACCCTTCGTGCGAAACCGTTCGTTGCTCATACTCACCACCGCGGTCACCGCGGGAGCGCTCACGCTCACCGCCTGTGGTTCGCGTGACGACAAGGGCGGCGCCCAGAACGGCGACAGCGGCAACGTCACCGTGACCATCGGTCTCGACGCCCCGCTCACGGGTGAGCTGTCCGCCCTCGGCCTCGGCATCAAGAACTCGGCCGACCTCGCGGTCAAGACGGCCAACGAGAAGGCCTACGTCAAGGGCGTGACCTTCAAGCTGGAGTCCCTGGACGACCAGGCGCAGCCCTCCGCCGGCCAGCAGAACGCCACCAAGTTCGTCGCCGACAAGGCCGTCCTCGGCGTCGTCGGCCCGCTGAACTCCTCGGTGTCCGAGTCGATGCAGAAGGTCTTCGACGACGCCAACCTGGTGCAGGTCTCCCCGGCCAACACCAACCCGTCGCTCAGCCAGGGCGCCAACTGGGCCACCGGTGACAAGAAGCGCGGCTACAAGGCCTACTTCCGCACCGCGACCACGGACGCCATCCAGGGCCCGTTCGCCGCGCAGTACGTCGTCAAGGAGGCCAAGAAGACCAAGGCCTTCATCATCGACGACAAGAAGACCTACGGCGCCGGCCTCGCGGGCACCTTCAAGGGCGAGTTCGAGAAGCTCGGCGGCAAGGTCCTCGGCACCGAGCACATCAACCCCGACACCAAGGACTTCTCCGCGGTCGCGACCAAGGTGAAGAGCTCCGGCGCCGACGTCGTCTACTACGGTGGCGAGTACCCGGCCGCCGGCCCGCTGGCCAAGCAGATCAAGGAGGCCGGCGCGAAGGTCACCGTCGTCGGCGGTGACGCGATCTTCAGCCCCGAGTACGTCAAGCTCGCGGGCGCCCCGGCCGCCGAGGGCGACATCGCCACCTCCGTCGGCTCGCCGATCGAGTCCCTCCCGTCCGCCAAGGACTTCCTGGCCAACTACAAGGCCAAGGGCTACAAGGAGGCCTACGAGGCCTACGGCGGCTACGCGTACGACTCCACCTGGGCCATCATCGAGGCCGTCAAGAAGGCCACCGAGGGCAACGGCGGCAAGGTCCCGGAGCGCGCCAAGGTCGTCGAGGCCATGCAGACCGTCTCCTTCGAGGGCGTGACCGGCAAGGTCGCGTTCGACGAGTTCGGTGACACCACCAACAAGCAGCTGACCGTCTACAAGGTCACGGGCGGCGCCTACAAGCCGGTCAAGTCCGGCACCTTCGGCGGCTGACCCTCAGCACCCGTCACCGAAAACCCAGCACCACCCAGCACCACTCAGCACCACTTTCACCGCGCGGGGGGCCGCACCAGGCGCCCCGCGCGGTGTCACATCCGTCGAAAGTCTCGGAGGACAATGCGGTGAACGAACTGCCGCAGCAGCTGGTCAACGGCCTGCTACTGGGATCCATGTACGGGCTCGTCGCCGTCGGCTACACGATGGTCTACGGCATCGTCCAGCTCATCAACTTCGCCCACGGCGAGATCTTCATGACCGGCGGCTTCGGGGCGCTCACGGTCTGGCTCATCCTGCCCGGCGGCACCAGCATGTGGGTCGCGCTGCCCGTCATGCTCATCGGTGCCGTGCTCGTCGCGACCACCATAGCCATCGGGGCGGAACGGTTCGCCTACCGCCCGCTGCGCGGCGGCCCCCGCCTCGCCCCGCTCATCACGGCCATCGGTCTCTCCCTCGCCCTGCAGTACGCGGTGTGGGTGTGGTACCCCGAGGCGAAGTCCGCCCGGACCTTCCCGCAGATCCCCGGCGGCCCGATCGAACTCGGCCCGGTGACCATCCAGACCGGCGACGTCTTCCTTCTCATCGCCGCCCCGATCTGCATGGCCGTCCTCGCCTTCTTCGTCATGCGGACCCGCGTCGGACGCGGCATGCAGGCCACCGCGCAGGACCCGGACACCGCCAAGCTCATGGGCGTCAACACCGACCGCATCATCGTGATCGCGTTCGCCCTCGGCGCCGCCATGGCCGCCGTCGGCGCCGTCGCCTACGGCCTCAAGTACGGCGTCGTCGACTACAAGATGGGCTTCCTCCTCGGACTCAAGGCCTTCACGGCCGCCGTCCTCGGCGGCATCGGCAACATCTACGGAGCCATGATCGGCGGAGTGGTCCTCGGCATCGCCGAGACCATGGCCACGGCCTACATCAGCCACATCCCCGGTATGGATCAGCTCGGCGGCCAGTCCTGGGCCGACGTCTGGGCCTTCGTACTCCTCATCGTCGTACTCCTCGCCCGGCCCCAAGGCCTCCTCGGCGAGCGCGTCGCGGACAGGGCGTGAGCACCATGACCACCATCTCCGAGAACACGACGGCGCCCACCGCGCCCGAGCCGGAAGAGTCCACCGGCCTCATCGGCTTCATACCGGCCAGGATCGCCCGCGCCCTCACCCTGGGCGGCGGCCTCCTCACCATCGCGAGCTGCTTCCTCTCCTGGACGTGGACGCCCACCTTCCCGGGCGACCTCACCTACTACGGCTCCCCCGCCGGCCTCCAGATGCAGGTCCTCGTCCTCGGCCTGCTCACCGTCCTCTTCGCCCTCTCCACCTACGGCGTCAAGGGCACCCGCTGGCTGACCCCGGCCGGCGGCGACGCGGCCCTCAAGCTCGCCGCACTCGCCTCCTTCGGCACCGCCTGGTTCACCGTCGTCGCCATCAGCATCGAGCTCGGCGGCCCGGTCAACCTGGAGCCGGGCGGCGCGGTCGTCGCACTCGCCACCCTGGTCGCCCTGCTCGGCGCCCTCGCCCTCCCCTTCGAGCGGCCGAAGCTGCTGCCCGTGGACCCCGAGGACACCGGCTGGGACCAGTTCAAGCACGACATGGGCAACAACTGGGCCACCTTCAAGGCGGCCTTCGCCACCGGCCCGGTGCGCAAGCTGCCCACGATGCACTCCTCCCTCGAGATCCTCATCATCGCGGGCGTCCTCGCCGTGGCCCTCGGCGTCTTCACCTACGGCGTCGGCACCGAGTACGACGAACTGTTCCTCGGCTTCCTCATCACCGCCGGCCTCGGCTTCGCCGCCGTCAGCAAGTCCGGCCTCATGGCCCAGGCCACACAGCTCACCGGCAAGCACCAGAACCTGTCCATCGCGGGCGCGTTCACCGCCGCGGCGCTCTTCCCCTTCACCCAGACCGACGACCAGTACGCGACGCTCGGCGTCTACATCCTGATCTTCGCCACCGTCGCCCTGGGCCTCAACATCGTCGTCGGCCTCGCCGGCCTCCTCGACCTCGGCTACGTCGCCTTCCTCGGCGTCGGCGCCTACGCGGCGGCCCTCGTCTCGGGCGCCCCGACCTCCCCCTTCGGCGTCCACTTCCCCTTCTGGGCCGCCATCCTGGTCGGCGCCGGAGCCTCCCTGGTCTTCGGCGTCCTCATCGGCGCCCCGACCCTCCGCCTGCGCGGCGACTACCTCGCCATCGTCACGCTCGGCTTCGGTGAGATCTTCCGCATCGCGGTGATGAACACCGACGGCACCTCCGGCCCCGACATCACCAACGGCTCCAACGGCATCGCGTCCATCCCGAACCTCAGCATGTTCGGATTCGACTTCGGCGCCGAGCACACCATCGCCGGATTCACCATCGGCCGCTTCGCGAACTACTTCTTCCTGATGCTGCTGATCATGGCGGTCGTCGTCCTCGTCTTCCGCCGCAGCGGCAACTCCCGCATCGGCCGCGCCTGGGTCGCCATCCGCGAGGACGAGACCGCGGCACTCGCCATGGGCATCAACGGCTTCCGGGTCAAGCTCATCGCCTTCGCCCTGGGCGCCTCCCTCGCCGGCCTCGCCGGCACCGTCCAGGCCCACGTCACCTACACCGTGACCCCCGAGCAGTACCTCTTCGCCGGCCCCATCCCGCCCAACTCCGCCTTCCTGCTCGCCGCCGTCGTCCTCGGCGGCATGGGCACCATGAGCGGCCCCCTGGTCGGCGCGTCCCTGCTCTTCCTCATCCCGAACAAGCTCCAGTTCATGGGCGAGTACCAGCTCTTCGCCTTCGGCGTCGCACTCATCCTGCTCATGCGCTTCCGCCCGGAGGGCATCATCGCCAACCGGCGCAACCAGCTGGAGTTCCACGAGAAGGACGAGACGCCCGCCACGCTCGCCAAGGCAGGTGCCTGAACCATGACGACCACCACCAACCAGGCAGACACCACCACGGAGACCGCCGCCGGCACACCCGTGCTCGACGCACGCGGGGTCACCATGCGCTTCGGCGGCCTCACCGCCGTGCGCGACGTGAACCTCACCGTCAACAGCGGCGAGATCGTCGGCCTCATCGGCCCCAACGGCGCCGGAAAGACGACCTTCTTCAACTGCCTCACCGGCCTCTACATCCCCACCGAGGGCGAGGTCCGCTACAAGGGCAAGGTCCTGCCCCCGACCTCCTTCAAGGTCACCGACGCGGGCATCGCCCGCACCTTCCAGAACATCCGCCTCTTCCACAACATGACCGTCCTGGAGAACGTCCTCGTCGGACGCCACACCCGGATGAAGCAGGGCCTCTGGGCCGCACTGCTCCGCCTCCCCGGCTTCAAGAAGACCGAGGCCGAGGCCGAACAGCGCGCCATGGAACTCCTGGAGTTCATCGGCCTCCAGGACAAGGCACAGCACCTCGCCAAGAACCTCCCCTACGGAGAGCAGCGCAAGCTGGAGATCGCCCGCGCCCTCGCGAGCGACCCCGGCCTGATCCTCCTCGACGAGCCCACCGCCGGCATGAACCCGCAGGAGACGCGGGCGGCGGAGGAACTCATCTTCAAGATCCGGGACATAGGCGTCGCCGTGCTCGTCATCGAGCACGACATGCGCTTCATCTTCAACCTCTGCGACCGGGTCGCCGTACTGGTCCAGGGCCAGAAGCTGATCGAGGGCGACAGCACCACCGTCCAGGGCGACGAGCGCGTCATCGCCGCGTACCTCGGCGAGCCGGTCACGCCGGAGGAAGCCGCCGCGGTGGCTCCGGAGACCGAGGCGGCCGCGGCGGTCGAGACCGTCGAGACCGTCGAGGCCGTCGAGGAAGCCACGGAGACCGAGGAGGCCGCGGAGATCCCCGCGGCCGACGCGGCCCCCGAGGCCGATCCCGAGGAGGCGACCCCCGCCGACGACGCCCCCTCGGACGCCGCCGCTCCCGCCGGCGGGACCCCCGCCGACGAGACGCCCTCGGCGGACACCAAGCACGACCCTGCTTCGGGCAAGGAGAACGACGCATGACCGCACTGCTCGAAGTCGAGGACCTGCGCGTCGCCTACGGAAAGATCGAGGCCGTCAAGGGCATCTCCTTCTCCGTCGACGCCGGTGAGGTCGTCACCCTCATCGGCACCAACGGCGCCGGGAAGACCACCACCCTGCGGACCCTCTCGGGCCTCCTCAAGCCGGTCGGCGGACAGATCAAGTTCGAGGGCAAGTCCCTCCGCAAGATCCCCGCGCACAAGATCGTCTCGCTGGGGCTCGCCCACTCCCCCGAGGGCCGGCACATCTTCCCCCGCATGTCGATCGAGGAGAACCTCCTCCTCGGCGCCTTCCTGCGGAAGGACGCCCCCGGCATCGCCAAGGACGTCCAGCGCGCCTACGACCTCTTCCCGATCCTGGGAGAGCGTCGCAAGCAGGCCGCCGGCACCCTCTCCGGCGGTGAGCAGCAGATGCTCGCGATGGGCCGCGCCCTGATGTCGCAGCCGAAGCTGCTCATGCTCGACGAGCCCTCCATGGGCCTCTCGCCGATCATGATGCAGAAGATCATGGCGACGATCGCCGAGCTGAAGGCCCAGGGCACCACGATCCTGCTCGTCGAGCAGAACGCCCAGGCCGCGCTCGCCCTGGCGGACCAGGGTCACGTGATGGAGATCGGCAAGATCGTGCTCTCCGGCACGGGGCAGAACCTGCTCCACGACGAGTCCGTCCGCAAGGCGTACCTCGGCGAGGACTAGCACCACGAACCGAAGGCCCGCCCCACAGAGCCGTGGGGCGGGCCTTCTCGTCGTACGGGGCGGGCGGCGGTTACTGCCCCTTGGCCGCCTTCTTCTCCTCGGCGTCCTCGATGACGGCCTCGGCGACCTGCTGCATCGACAGGCGGCGGTCCATCGAGGTCTTCTGGATCCAGCGGAACGCCGCCGGCTCCGTCAGGCCGTACTGGGTCTGGAGGATCGACTTGGCGCGGTCCACGAGCTTGCGGGTCTCCAGGCGCTGGGAGAGGTCGGCGACCTCCTTCTCCAGCGCGCGGAGCTCGGCGAAGCGGGAGACGGCCATCTCGATGGCCGGCACGACGTCGCTCTTGCTGAAGGGCTTCACGAGGTACGCCATGGCGCCGGCGTCCCGGGCCCGCTCGACGAGCTCGCGCTGCGAGAAGGCGGTCAGCATGAGGACCGGGGCGATGGACTCGCCGGCGATCTTCTCGGCGGCGGAGATGCCGTCGAGGACGGGCATCTTCACGTCGAGGATGACGAGGTCGGGGCGGTGCTCGCGGGCGAGTTCCACGGCCGTGGCTCCGTCTCCGGCCTCGCCGACGACCGTGTAGCCCTCTTCTTCCAGCATCTCTTTGAGGTCGAGGCGGATGAGGGCCTCGTCCTCGGCGATGACGACGCGGGTCGTCAGCGGCGGAACGTGCGACGCCTCGGCGTCGTCGGCGGGCTGGGGCGACTCGGGGGCGGTCACGGGGGCTCCTCGTTGCGGGGCAGGTACTGCTACCTGAGCCTACCTAGGTCCTGTATGTTTGAGACACAGCAGGTTGCCACTCACCTTCGTTTCGAAGGGGCCCCGGTAGCCCAGAGGCAGAGGCGATGGTCTCAAACACCATTTAGCGTGGGTTCGAATCCCACCCGGGGCACTTTACCTTCAAATCCAAGGAAGCTCTCCCGTTGGCGATCTTCACTCGCCACGGTGAACACCTCTTCGATTCGGCACATGCGGACCGCCGCCGGTCCACTCTGCCCCCATGGGACAGCACACTCCTTCGATGCGCGAAGAAGCGCTCGCACTGCTCGGCCGGGGCCTGAGCAACAAGGCGGTCGCCGAGCGGCTCAACGTGCCGCGCGGCACAGTCGGTTGGTGGCTCTCGGAGGATCGGCGGCGACGCGGCGTCCGGTACCAGCGGCCCACGGATTGCCCCAGGTGCACCGGCAGAACATGTGACGCATCGGCCTACGCCTACCTCCTGGGGCTCTATCTCGGGGACGGTCATATCGTCTCCAGGGCGAAGCAGCACCACCTGTCGATCTTCTGCACCGCGTCTTGGCCGGCGTTGATCGACGCGGCCGAGGACGCCATGCGACGGGTCATGCCGATGCCCAGTGTTCGACGACGGTTCAGGCAGGGGTGCGCCGAGGTGAAGTCCTTCACCAAGCACTGGACATGCATGTTCCCCCAGCACGGTCCCGGCAAGAAGCACGAACGCGAGATCAGGCTGGAGCCCTGGCAGCAGAAGATCGTCGATGCGCAGCCCTGGGACTTCATTCGCGGACTGATCCATTCGGACGGCTGCCGGACCGTGAACTGGACCACTCGCGTCGTGAACGGGGAACACAAACGCTACGAGTATCCGCGGTACTGGTTCACCAACGTCTCTGATGACATCCGGCAGCTCTACACCGACACCCTCGACACCCTGGGCGTCCAATGGACCTCATGCACCCGCCACGGAAAGCCGTACAACATCTCCGTCGCCCGCAAAGCCTCCGTCGCTCTCATGGACGCGCACGTGGGGCCCAAGCACTGAGCCCCTACGTCAGCGACTCGCCGATGTGGTGCACGCGGACCAGGTTCGTGGAGCCCGCGACGCCCGGCGGGGAGCCCGCCGTGATGACCACGATGTCGCCCGGCCGGCAGCGGCCGATCCGCAGGAGCTCCTCGTCGACCTGGGCCACCATCGCGTCCGTGGAGTCGACGTGCGGGCCGAGGAAGGTCTCGACGCCCCAGGTGAGGTTGAGCTGCGAGCGGGTCGCCGGGTCCGGGGTGAAGGCGAGCAGCGGGATGGGCGAGCGGTAGCGGGAGAGCCGCTTGACGGTGTCGCCGGACTGGGTGAAGGCGACCAGGAACCGGGCTCCGAGGAAGTCGCCCATCTCGGCGGCCGCGCGGGCGACGGCGCCGCCCTGGGTGCGGGGCTTGTTCCGGTCGGTGAGCGGCGGGAGGCCCTTGGCGAGGACGTCCTCCTCGGCGGCCTCGACGATCCGGCTCATGGTGCGGACGGTCTCGATGGGGTGGCGGCCGACGCTGGTCTCGCCGGAGAGCATCACGGCGTCGGTGCCGTCGATGACGGCGTTGGCGACGTCGCTGGCCTCGGCGCGGGTGGGGCGGGAGTTCTCGATCATCGAGTCGAGCATCTGGGTGGCGACGATGACCGGCTTGGCGTTCCGCTTGGCGAGTTTGACCGCGCGCTTCTGGACGATCGGCACCTGTTCCAGGGGCATCTCGACGCCGAGGTCGCCGCGGGCGACCATGATGCCGTCGAAGGCGGCGACGATCTCCTCGATGTTGTCGACGGCCTGGGGCTTCTCGATCTTGGCGATGACGGGGAGCCGGCGGCCTTCCTCGTCCATGATCCGGTGGACGTCGTCGATGTCGCGGGCGTTGCGGACGAAGGAGAGGGCGACGACGTCGGCGCCGATGCGCAGCGCCCAGCGCAGGTCCTCGATGTCCTTCTCGGAGAGGGCGGGGACGGAGACGGCGACGCCGGGGAGGTTGAGGCCCTTGTGGTCGGAGACCATGCCGCCCTCGATGACCCGGGTGTGGACGCGGGGGCCGTCGACGGAGGTGACTTCGAGGGTGACGCGGCCGTCGTCGACGAGGATGCGTTCACCGGCTGTGACGTCCTGGGCGAGGCCGGAGTAGGTGGTGCCGCAGGTGTGGCGGTCGCCTTCGGTGGGTTCGACGGTGATGGTGAACTCGTCGCCGCGTTCAAGGAGTACGGGGCCTTCGCGGAAGCGGCCGAGGCGGATCTTCGGGCCTTGAAGGTCGGCGAGGATGCCGACGCTGCGGCCGGTTTCGTCGGCGGCCTCGCGCACGTGCTGGTAGCGCTTCTCGTGTTCGGCGTAGCTGCCGTGGCTGAGGTTGAAGCGGGCCACGTCCATTCCGGCCTCGATCAATGCCTTGATCTGGCCGTATGTTTCGGTGGCGGGCCCAAGGGTGCAAACGATTTTCGCTCGGCGCATGAGTCGAGCCTAGGCCTTACCGGCCAGTAGGAAATTGGCTGGGCATGACTACTCAACAACCTTTCCATGAAGGGTTGTTGACAAGTCTTGAATCTGTGCGCCGGGGTGCTCCGATGAGCGATTTTCGCGCCCCCCCACGCTCCCGTCTCAGAGTGCGGGCGGCTCCATGGTGAACCGGGCCACCACCTCGGCCGTCACCGTCTGCCGCTGCGGCTCCAGGTCGAGCGGCGGTGCCTCGCCGCCCGCCTCCGCCGAGAAGGCCACGGCCGCCGTGCCGAACGCGGCGCGCCTCGGCATGGGTCCCCGGTCGAGTCCCGCGTCCGACAGTTCGAGGAGTGAGGAGAGGGAGGTGCCGAGCGCGGCGGCGTAGGCGCGGGCCCGCTGGACGGCTTCCTCGACCGCGAGGCGGCGGGCCTCCGCGTAGACGGGCGAGGCGGGGCGCAGTTCCCAGGACGGGCCGTCGACGCTGGTCATCTCCAGGTCGGCGAGGCGGGTCACGAGCTCGCCGAGCGCGGTGAAGTCGGTGAGTTCGGCCGTCACGCGCACCCGGCCGGTGTAGGCGTGCACGCGTTCGCCGCGTCCCTTCCTGGTCAGTTCCGGGGTGAGGGAGAGGCTTCCGGTCTCGACGTGGTCGACCGCGTCGCCGAGTGCCTTGATCAGGTCGAGCACGTGGGCGTTGCGGCGGGTGAGGTCGGTGATCGTCTCGGTGCGGTCGGTGCCGCGCGCGGAGACGGTGACCCAGATCCGGGCGAGCTCCGGCTCGGCCTCCAGGCGTCCTTCGCCGCGGACCGTCACCTGGGGCGCGTCCGGGGTCCCGTGTGCGTAGGTCACGTCTGAGTCCTCCGTGTTCGGCAGCGATCGTGCTTCCGAACACTTTCCCACTCCGTAACCCGAAAGGTCTGTTGCCGACGTGTGGTCTGAGCCAGAATCTACGCGCGTTGTGCGCCACGGTCGGCGCCCGCGCCACAGAACCAAAGGGGAGAAGTCACATGCCGCTGAACCGCAGGACGTTCCTGGAGCGCTCGGCCGCCGCCGGGGCCGGAGTGGCCGTCGCCGGGGCCGTCGCCGTTCCCGCCGAGGCCCACGGCGGCCACGGCCGTCCGCGTCCGCGGAAGCGGTACTCGTTCACCGTGATGGGCACCACCGACCTGCACGGGAACGTCTTCAACTGGGACTACTTCACGGACAAGGAGTTCGACGACAAGGCGCACAACGACGTCGGCCTCGCCAAGATCTCCACGCTGGTCGACCAGGTCCGGGCGGCGAAGGGTCGCCGGAACACGCTGCTGATCGACGCCGGTGACACCATCCAGGGCACCCAGCTGTCGTACTACTACGCCAAGGTCGACCCGATCACCGCCCGGCGCGGCCCCGTCCACCCCATGGCCCAGGCGATGAACGCCATCGGTTACGACGCCGCCGCGCTCGGCAATCACGAGTTCAACTACGGCATTCCGGTGCTGCGGAAGTTCGAGGAGCAGTGCGACTTCCCGCTGCTCGGCGCCAACGCGCTCGACGCGAAGACCCTGCGCCCGGCCTTCGCCCCGTACAGCATGCACCGGCTGCGCACCCCGCACGGCAAGGACGTCAGGGTCGCGGTCCTGGGTCTGACCAACCCGGGCATCGCCATCTGGGACAAGGCGAACGTGTCCGGGAAGATGGTCTTCCCCGGTCTGGAGGAGCAGGCCGCGAAGTGGGTGCCGAGGCTGCGGTCGATGGGCGCCGACGTCGTGATCGTGTCGGCGCACTCCGGTTCCAGCGGCACGTCGTCGTACGGTGACCAGCTCCCGTACGTGGAGAACGCGGCCGGGCTGGTCGCCGAGCAGGTGCCGGGCATCGACGCGATCCTGGTCGGGCACGCGCACACCGAGATCCCTGAGTACCGGGTGCGGAACAAGGAGACGGGCAAGGACGTCGTGCTGTCCGAGCCGCTGAAGTGGGGTCAGCGCCTCACGCTCTTCGACTTCGACCTGGTGTGGGAGAAGGGCCGCTGGGTGGTCGAGAAGGCCGGCGCGCAGGTCCTCAACTCGAACACCGTCGCGGAGGACCCGGAGATCACCGGTCTGCTCGCGGACGAGCACAAGAAGGTCGTGGCGTACGTCAACCAGGTCATCGGCAGCTCCACGGCGGTCATGACCACGGCCGACGCGCCGTGGAAGGACGAGCCGATCATCGACCTGATCAACGTCGTCCAGGCCGAGACGGTGAAGGCGGCGCTCGCGGGCGGCGCGTACGCCGCCCTGCCGGTGCTGTCGCAGGCCTCCTGCTTCTCGCGCACGGCGCGGATCCCGGCCGGTGCGATCAGCATCAAGGACGCCGCGGGTCTCTACCCCTTCGAGAACACGCTGGAGGCGCGTCTGCTGACGGGCGCCCAGCTGAAGGACTACCTGGAGTTCTCGGCGCGGTACTACGTCCGGACTCCGGCGGGCGCGCCCGTCGACACGTCGAAGCTCACGAACGCGGACGGCACGCCGGACTACAACTACGACGCCGTGTCGGGTCTGACGTACGACATCGACATCGCGAAGCCGGTGGGGCAGCGGATCACGGGTCTGTCCTTCGAGGGCAGGCCGCTCGACCCGGCGGCGAAGTTCGTCCTGGCGGTGAACAACTACCGGGCGAGCGGTGGCGGCGCGTTCCCGCACGTCGCGGGCGCGCAGCAGCTGTGGGCGAACTCGGACGAGATCCGCAACACCATCATCCAGTGGGTGAAGGCCAGGGGGACGGTCGACTCGGGCACCTTCGCGTCGGTGGACTGGAAGCTGACCCGGGACGGCGTGCCGGTCTTCTAGCGGTCAGTGCTGTACGAGGGGCGTCAGCTTCCGGTCCTGGGACGGGATGGCCGGCGCCTCTCGCGTCTCCAGGCCGAAGCGGGTGAAGGCGGTGCGGCGCGGCAGCGGGTAGGGCTCCGCGCCGGTGACGGAGTTGAGGATGGTCGCGCTGCGCCAGGCGGCCAGGCCGAGGTCGGGGGCGCCGACGCCGTGGGTGTGCCGTTCGGCGTTCTGGACGTGGACGGAGCCGGTGACGGAGGGGTCGAGGACGAGGCGGTAGTGCTCGTCGATGCGGGGGCGCCCGGCGGAGTCGTGCCGGAGGTACGGGTCGAGGCCGGCGAGCATCCGGCCCACCGGGCGTTCGCGGTAGCCGGTGGCGAGGACGACGGCGTCGGTGGTGAGGCGGGAGCGGCTGCCCTGCTGCACGTGCTCCAGGTGGAGTTCGACCTGGGTGGTGGCGACGCGTCCGGCGGTGCGGACCCGGACGCCGGGGGTGAGGACGGCGTCGGGCCAGCCGCCGTGGAGGGTGCGGCGGTAGAGCTCGTCGTGGATGGCGGCGATGGTGTCCGCGTCGATGCCCTTGTGCAGCTGCCACTGGCGGGGCATGAGTTCGCCGCGGACGGGCTCGGGCAGGGCGTGGAAGTAGCGGGTGTAGTCCGGGGTGAAGTGTTCCAGGCCGAGCTTGGAGTACTCCATGGGGGCGAAGGCCTCGGTGCGGGCCAGCCAGTGGATCCGCTCGGCTCCGGCGGGGCGGGCCCGGAGCAGGTCGAGGAAGACCTCGGCGCCGGACTGCCCGGAGCCGATGACGGTGACGTGTCCGGCCCGCAGGAGGGTCTCGCGGTGGGTGAGGTAGTCGGCGGAGTGGATCACCGGGACGCCGGGGGCGTCGGCGAGGGGCCGGAGCGGATCGGGGACGTACGGTTCGGTGCCGACGCCCAGGACGACGTTGCGGGTGTAGGCGCGGCCCAGGGCCTCGGCCTCGCCCTCCGGGTCGAGCTGGGTGAAGTCGACTTCGAACAGGCGGCGTTCGGGGTTCCAGCGGACGGAGTCGACCTGGTGGCCGAAGTGGAGGCCGGGCAGCCGCTCGCTGACCCAGCGGCAGTAGGCGTCGTACTCGGCGCGCTGGATGTGGAACTTCTCGGCGAAGTAGAAGGGGAAGAGGCGCTCGCGGGTCTTCAGGTAGTTGAGGAAGGTCCAGGGGCTCGCGGGGTCGGCGAGGGTCACCAGGTCGGCGAGGAAGGGCACCTGGAGCGTGGCGCCGTCGAGGAGGAGTCCGGGGTGCCAGTGGAAGGCCGGCCGCTGCTCGTAGAAGGTGGCGGCGAAGTCGCCGGGGATGCCGTGGGCGAGGGCGGCGAGGGAGAGGTTGAAGGGGCCGATGCCGACGCCCACCAGGTCGTGGGGCTGATCGAGGTCCTGCTGGGGGGTGCTGCCGGTCATCGGTGCGTGCTGCCTTCCGCGAGGGTCACGAGGGTGAGGATCTGGGCCAGGTCGGCGGGGGTGGCGTGGGGGTTGAGGAGGGTGGCCTTGAGCCAGAGGAGGCCGTCGGCCGGGGCGCGGCCGAGGACGGCGCGGCCCTGGGCGAGGAGGGTGCGGCGGATCGCCGCGACGGTCCGGTCGTCGGCGCCGGACGGCCGGAAGAGGACGGTGGTGAGGGTGGGCCGTGCCCTGAGGTCGAGGCCGGGGGCCTTCTCGACCAGGTCGGCGAGGTCCTGGGCGAGGTCCATGCAGGTGTCGACGAGGGCGCCGAGGCCGGTGCGGCCGAGGGCGCGGAGGGTGACGGCGGTCTTGAGGACGTCGGGTCTGCGGGTGGTGCGCAGGGAGCGGCCGAGGAGGTCGGGCAGGCCGGCTTCGGTGTCGTCGTCGGCGTTGAGGTAGTCGGCGGTGTGGCCGAGGGCGGCGAGGTCGGTGGCGTCGCGTGCGGCGAGGAGTCCGGCGGCGGCCGGCTGCCAGCCGAGCTTGTGGAGGTCGACGGTGACGGTACGGGCGCGGTCGAGGCCGTCGAGGAGGTGGCGGTGGGTCGGGCTGAGGAGGACGGGTCCGCCGTACGCGGCGTCCACGTGCAGTTCCGCGCCGTGGGCGGCGCAGACGTCGGCGAGTGCGGGGAGCGGGTCGATGAGGCCCTCGTCGGTGGTGCCGGCGGTGGCGGCGACGAGGACGGGGCCTTCGGTGCGGGCGAGGGCGTCGGTGAGGGCCGCCGGGGTGAGGGTGCCGTCCGGGGTGGGGACGGTGACGGGGTCGGGCAGGCCGAGGAGCCAGGCGGCGCGGCGGATGGAGTGGTGGGCGTTGGCGCCGACGACGGTGCGCAGTCCCGGGCCGTGCCGCTCGCGGGCGAGGAGGAGGGCCAGTTGGTTGGACTCGGTGCCGCCGGTGGTGACGAGGGCGTCGGGGTGCTCCGCGCCGGGGAAGACCTCGGCGGCCAGGGCGGCCGTGACCTCGGCCTCCAGGGCGGAGGCGGCGGGTGCCTGGTCCCAGGAGTCCATGGAGGGGTTGAGGGCGGAGGCGGCCAGATCGGCGGCGGCGGCGAGGGCGAGGGGCGGGGTGTGGAGGTGCGCGGCGCAGAGGGGGTGGGCGGGGTCGGCGGCGCCTTCGGCGAGGGCCTGGACGAGGGTGCGGAGGGCCTCGTCGGGGCCGGCGCCGGTCTCGGGGAGTACGGCTCCGAGCCCCGCGATCCGCCGGGCCACGGCCTCGGGCCCCCCTGCGGGCAGCGGCCCGCCCCTGGCCTGGGCGCCCTCCCGGAGGGCGTCGAGGACGGTGCCCAGGTGGCGGTGCAGGGCGTGGGGGTCGGCGGCGAGGGGCGGGGGTGCGGCACGCATGGACGACAGGGTGACGGGCGGCGGGGGGTGCTGTCCGGCGAGTGGGGGGTTGTGACCCGAATGGGGGACGACGGGGGGCGGCTCTACGGTCCCTGGTTGGAGCCGCGCCGATGTGATCCCGCGCGCGTGGTCCCGTCGCCCACGCCCGCGCAGCACCTCGCCCCTCTGTCGTGCGGGCCGCGCCCGCGTAGGCACCTCGCCCCTCTGCCATGCGGGCCCGCGCCCGCGCCCCGTGTGGGTCCGTCGCCCACGGCCGTGTGGGCCCGTCGCCTACGCCCGCGTAGCACCTCGCCCCTCTGTCGTGCGGGCCGCGCCCGCGCCCGCGCCCGTGTGGGCCCGTCGCCCACGCCCGTCGCCCGCGCCCGCTTCGGTGGGGCCGTCGCCCGCTGCCCGTGTGGGCAATCGTCCCGCTGGGGCGGGACGGGTGGGCACACGGGACGGCGCCCTCGCGCGGCGCCTCCGCGTTCCGTGCCCTGGCCCGCACCACCGGGTGCTGCACCTGGTGGTGCGGGATCAGGCGCTACAGCCTCTGGCGCCGGCAGGGCGCGGGTCCGTTGTGCCCACCCGTTCCGCCCCTTGCGGAACGCCTGCCCACAACGGCGGGCGCGGGCCCGCAAGGGGCGGGGCCCACGACGGGCCCGCGGGGCGCCGCCCCCGCACACGTCAGGTCGTGCGGATGTTCAGGGCTCGGGTCAGGTCGTCGAGTTGGTCGACGAGCTTGCGGTGGAGCGCCGGGATCATCGTGCCGGACTTGAGGTGGGACTCGCCCAGCGCCAGCGACTCCGCGTCGATCGCGTACGCGGGGAAGGCGTAGCGCCCGGCGGCCTCGGCCATGGCGGGCCCGCGCCGGTCGCCGAGCGCGACGGCCGCCTCGTAGAAGCGCGGCACGTACTCCCGTACCAGCGCGGCCTGTTCGGGCTGCCAGAACCCCTGGGCGGTGGCGGTGAAGAGGTAGTTGGAGAGCTCGTCGGAGTCGAAGAGGGCGGACCAGGCGGCGGCCTTCGCGTCGGGGTCGGGGAGGGAGGCGCGGCAGCGGGCCGCGCCCTCCTGGCCGGTGGCGCTCGGGTCGCGTTCGGCCTCGGCGGCGATCACGGTCTCGTCGGTGGCGCCGAGGACGGCGAGGCGGGCGAGGATCCGCCAGCGCAGCTCGGGGTCGAGCTCGGGGCCGCCGTGGACGGTGCCCTCGTCCAGCCAGGAGGCGATCTTGTCGGGGGTGGTGGCGCTGTCGACGCAGGCGCGGACGGCGGTGAGGCGGAGGCCGGGGGCTTCGCCGTCCTCGGTGCGGCGCAGCAGGGCGCGGGCGATCTCGCCGATGGTGGCGAGGGCGGCGGGGCGCTCCTCCTGGGAGGTGTAGCGGTCGGCGATCTGGGTGCGGGCGAACCCGAGGACGCCTTGGACGAGGGCGAGTTCGGTCTCGTCGGGCAGGTGGGCGAGGGCGACTTCGAGGTAGTCGGCGGGGGCGAGTTCGCCGTCGCGGACCATGTCGCGCAGGGCGTTCCAGACGACGGCCCGGGTGAGGGGGTCGGGGATGCGGGAGAGGCCGCGCAGGGCGGTCTCCTCGGAGACCTCGTCGAAGCGGAGCTTGGCGTAGGTGAGGTCGCCGTCGTTGAGGACGACGAGGGCGGGGCGGGGGCCGGTCAGTTCGGCGGGTGCCTGCTGGGACACGTCGAGGTCGAGGCGCTCGCGCAGGGCGAGTTCGCCGTCGGGCTGCCGGTCGTAGATTCCGGCGCGGATGCGGTGGGGGCGGCTGCCGTCGCGGTCGACGTGGAGGCGCCACTGGGTGCCGTCGCCTTCGAGGCGGGGGGTGAGGGTGTCGACTCCGGTGGTGCGCAGCCACCGCTCGGCCCAGGCGTGGACGTCGCGGTCGGTGGCGGCGGCGAGGTTGTCGATGAAGTCGGCGAGGGTGGCGTTGCCGAACTTGTGGCGCTTGAAGTGGATGTTGATGCCGGCGAGGAAGTCGTCCTCGCCGAGCCAGGCGACGAGCTGGCGCAGGGCGGAGGCGCCCTTGGCGTAGGAGATGCCGTCGAAGTTGAGGAGGGCGGAGGCGGTGTCGGGGACGGCTTCCGGGTCGGGGGCGACGGGGTGGGTGGAGGGGCGCTGGTCGGCCTCGTATCCCCAGGACTTGCGGGTGACGCCGAAGTCGATCCAGGTGTCGGGGAAGAGGTCGGAGCAGGCTTCGTTGACGGTCTGGAAGCCCATGTACTCGGCGAAGGACTCGTTCAGCCAGATGTCGTCCCACCAGCGGAGGGTGACGAGGTCGCCGAACCACATGTGGGCCATCTCGTGGGCGATGACCATGGCGCGGGTCTGGCGCTCGGTGACGGTGACGGCGGAGCGGAAGACGAACTCGTCGCGGAAGGTGACGAGGCCGGGGTTCTCCATGGCGCCGGCGTTGAACTCGGGGACGAAGGCCTGGTCGTAGGAGTCGAAGGGGTAGGGCTCGTCGAACTTCTCGTGGTACCGGTCGTAGCAGGCCTTGGTGACGGCGAGGATCTCGTCGGCGTCGGCGTCGAGGTGGGCGGCGAGGGAGCGGCGGCAGTGGATGCCGAAGGGCAGGCCGGCGTGCTCGGTGCGGACGGTGTGCCAGGGGCCGGCGGCGACGCAGACGAAGTAGGTGGAGAGCAGTGGGGTGGGTGCGGCCTGCCAGCGTCCGTCGGGCTGCTGTTCGGTGATGCCGTTGGCGAGGACGGTCCAGCCCTCGGGTGCCTTGACGCTCAGCTCGAAGACGGCCTTGAGGTCGGGCTGGTCGAAGGCGGCGAAGACGCGCTGGACGTCTTCCATGAAGAGCTGGGTGTAGACGTACGACTCGCCGTCGGTGGGGTCGGTGAAGCGGTGCATGCCCTCGCCGGTGCGGGAGTACCGCATGGTGGTGCTGATGCGGAGGGTGTGCTCGCCCTCGGTGAGGCTCAGCGGGAGCCGGTTGCCGTCGAGGGTGCTGAGGTCGAGCGGCGTGTCGTCGAGGCGGGCGGAGCGGAGCGTCTCGGGCTTGAGCTCGACGAAGGTGTCCCCCGCGGCGCGGGCCGTGAAGCGGATGAGGCTGTGTGACCCGAAGGTCTCGTCGCCGGTGGTGAGGTCGAGGTCCACGCGGTAGTGGTGGACGTCGATGAGCTGGGCACGGGTCTGCGCTTCGTCGCGCGTCAGTACGGACATGGGCCCTATGCTGCCCGATCGCCGGGTCCCGGGGCAGGGGGTGGGGCGTACCCGGGGGGCGGTCAGGCCAGGCCGGATCCGTTCAGGTGGGCGAAGGCCGCGGTGATGCGGGGGCGGTCGTAGCCGGTGGGTGCGGCGGCGCCGCTGGAGATCAGGGTGTGGAGCAGGATCCGGGCCTTGGCGGGGTCGAGCGGGCCGGCCGGGATCAGTCCGTGGTGCAGCAGGTCGTGCTCGGAGCCGGGGCTGCGGTAGGTGTCGGTGAGGGTCGCGCCGCCGCCGGTGCGGGAGGCGAGGACGACGGGGATGCGCCGGGCGAGGTCGGCGAGGGGTTCGACGAGCGGTGCGGGGGCGTGTCCGCCGCCGAGGGCGGCGACGACGAGGCCCTGGAATCGGTCGTCGACGGCGTCGAGGAGTTCGCCGCGGTCGCCGAGGGAGAGGGTCACGAGGGCGACGCGTACGGACGGGTCGAGCTTCAGGGAGCAGAGCCTGGTGGGGACGGCGGGGCGGAGCAGGATGCGGGGTTCGCCCTCGACGACGGCGCCGAGGGGGCCCGCGCCGGGTGAGGCGAAGGTGGCGACGGAGGTGGTGTGGGTCTTGCGGGCGAGGCGGGCGGCGTGGATCTCGTCGGCGAGGACGACGAGGACGCCGAGGTTGCGGCAGGCGGGGTCGGCGGCGACGGCGAGGGCGGCGGCGAGGTTGGCGGGGCCGTCGGCGCCGGGCAGGTCGGGGCGGCGCATGGCGCCGGTGACGGCGATGGGCTGTTCGGTGGTGCAGAGCAGGTCGAGGAGGAAGGCGGTCTCCTCCAGGGTGTCGGTGCCCTGGACGACGACGACGCCGGAGCCGTCGGCGACGGCCTCGCGGACCTCGTCGGCGAGGGCCGCGAGGTCTTCGAAGGAGAGGGTGGAGCTGGGGACGCGCCGGAAGTCCCGCAGGGCGACGTCGGCGGGGGCGCCGAGGCCCGCGAGGACCTCCTGGCCGGTCATGCGGGCCGCGTCACCGCCTCGTGCGGAGATGGTGCCTCCGAGGGTGAAGACCGTGACGCGGCCCATCAGCGTGCTCCGTCCGCAATCGTCTCGTGGTGCCGGATGACCTCCGCGATGATGAAGTTGAGGAGCTTCTCCGCGAAGGCCGGGTCCAGTTTCGCGCTCTCGGCGAGTTCCCGCAGCCGGGCGATCTGGCGGGCTTCGCGGGCGGGGTCGGCGGGCGGGAGCTGGTGCTCGGCCTTGAGGAAGCCGACCTGCTGGGTGCACTTGAAGCGCTCGGCGAGCATGTGTACGACCGCCGCGTCGATGTTGTCGATGCTCTCGCGCAGCCGGGTCAGCTCGGCGGTGACGTTCGGGTCGATGGCACTGGTGTCGCTCATGATCTGCGAGCTTAGACGGATCTCGCGGGGATCGTGGGCGGGTGTTCGGGATCCGGAACGCTGTCGCTCCAGCCGCCGTGCACGGTCCGCCCCTGCTGCTCGCGGAATCGGACGGGCGCGATGCCGACGCGGCGGGTGAAGAGGCGGGAGAAGTAGGCGGGGTCGTCGTAGCCGACGCGGCGGGCGACGGCGGCGACGGGCAGTTCGGTGGCGGCGAGGAGTTCCTTGGCGCGGCCGAGGCGGACGGTCAGCAGGTAGTCCTTGGGGCTGCACCCGGCGGCGCGGCGGACGGCGCTGCGCAGCTCGGCGGCGGTCATGCCGTGGCGGGTGGCGTGCTCGGCGACGGAGAGCGGCTGGAAGGCGTCCCGGGCGAGGGCGGCGAGGACGGGGTCGCCGTCGGCGTTGGTGTCGGCGCGGGCGCGGCGCAGGGCGACGAGCAGCTCGTGGACGGCGGCGCCGGTCTCGACCTCCAGGAGGGGGTTGCCGGGGCGGGCGGCGCGGGCGATGCGGCTGATGGCGGCGCGGGCGGGGGCGGCGTCGGAGAGCGGGACGACGGGCCGGTCGGGCTCGATGCAGCCGAGTTCGGTGTAGGTGGCGGTGGCGGGGCCGGTGAAGTCGACGAAGGCCTCGTCCCAGCCGGTGCCGGGGTCGGCGGAGTAGTGGTGGGGGGTGCCGGGGGTGAGCCAGATGAGGGCGGGGGCGGTGACGGTGGTGCGGCGTCCGTCGGCGCCCCGGTACCAGCCGGTGCCGGCGGAGACGACGACGGCGACGTGGTGGTCGAGGGTGCGCGGGCCGACGGTGGGCAGGGTGCCGTGCTGGAGTCCGACGCCGAGGCAGACGAGGCCGAGGCGGTGGTGGACGGGGCTGGGCGTGAAGTAGCGCATCCAGGTGTGGTACATCGCCGGGCCTCTCCGTAACGTCCAAACTGCGACGATCTTTGTCCATGGACCGTCCCTCCGCCAGGGGGTCAGGGTGAGGCCATGAGCACGTTCGCTGTGGGTGACGAGGACTTTCTGCTGGACGGGCGGCCGGTGCGCCTGCTGTCGGGGGCGCTGCACTACTTCCGGGTGCACGAGGGGCACTGGGAGCACCGGCTCGGGATGCTGCGCGCGATGGGCCTCGACTGTGTCGAGACGTACGTCCCGTGGAACCTGCACGAGCCGGAGCCGGGGCGGTACGCGGACGTGGAGGCGCTCGGCCGGTTCCTGGACGCGGTGGGGCGGGCCGGGATGCGGGCGATCGTGCGCCCGGGGCCGTACATCTGCGCCGAGTGGGAGAACGGCGGGCTTCCGCACTGGCTGACGGGGCCGCTGGGGCGGCGGGTGCGGACCCTGGATCCGGCGTTCCTGGGGCCGGTGGAGGCGTGGTTCCGGCGGCTGCTGCCCCAGGTGGTGGAGCGGCAGGTGGACCGGGGCGGTCCGGTGGTCCTGGTGCAGGTGGAGAACGAGTACGGGAGTTACGGGAGCGACCTGGCGTATCTGGAGTGGCTGGCGGGGCTGCTGCGGAGCTGCGGGGTGGGCGTGCCGCTGTTCACCTCGGACGGGCCCGAGGACCACATGCTGACGGGCGGTTCGGTGCCGGGGGTGCTCGCGACGGCGAACTTCGGTTCGGGGGCGCGGGAGGGTTTCGCGACGCTGCGGCGGCACCGGCCGTCGGGGCCGCTGATGTGCATGGAGTTCTGGTGCGGCTGGTTCGACCACTGGGGCACGGAGCACGCGGTGCGGGATGCGCGGGACGCGGCCGGGGCGCTGCGGGAGATCCTGGAGTGCGGGGCGTCGGTGAATGTGTACATGGCGCACGGCGGGTCGAACTTCGGCGGCTGGGCGGGGGCGAACCGGGACGGCGAGCTGCACGACGGTCCGCTGCGGGCGACGGTGACCTCGTACGACTACGACGCGCCGGTGGACGAGGCGGGGCGGCCGACGGAGAAGTTCCGGGCCTTCCGCGAGGTGCTCGCGGCGTACGCGGAGGGGCCGCTGCCGGAGGTCCCGGAGCCGCCGGTCCGGCTGGCGGCGCCGGTGTCCGGTGTGCTCGACGGCTTCGCGTCCCTGGACGAGGTGGTCGAGGTGCTCGGCGGGGAGGAGGTGGTGGCGGCGGTGCCGCCGACCTTCGAGGAGCTGGGCGTGGACCGGGGCGTGGTCCGCTACCGGGTGGCGGTGCCGGGGCCCCGGCAGCCGTATCCGCTGGGCGTGACGGGGCTGCGGGACCGGGCGGTGGTGTGGGTCGACGGGCGGGCCGCGGGGGTGCTGGACACGTCGGACGGGGAGGACGTCGTGCTTCCCGGGCCGGTGGCGGGTCCGGCGCGGGTGGACCTCTGGGTGGAGTCGCTGGGCCGGGTCAACTACGGGCCGAGGCTCGCGGAGCCGAAGGGGATCACGGGCGGGGTGCGGCACGAGCGGCAGTACCTGCACGGGGTACGGGCCCGGGGGCTGCGTCTTGACGCCTTCGAGGCGGCGGCGGTCGGCAAGGTGCCGTTCGGTCCGGTCCCGGGCGGCCCGGGCCTGTGCCGGGGGGTGCTCGACGTGACCGGGGCGGGCGACGCGTGGCTGCGGCTGCCGGGCGGGACGCGGGGCTTCGTGTGGGTGAACGGCTTCTGTCTGGGGCGCTACTGGGCGGCGGGCCCGCAGGAGGCGCTGTTCGTGCCGGGTCCGGTGCTGCGGGAGGGCGCGAACGAGGTGTGGGTCCTGGAGCTGGAGGGCGGGGCGCCGTCGTCGGTGGAGCTGGAGGTGCTTCACGACGCATGACCGGATCAGGCGCGTGGGTGCTTCACGACGCATGACCGGTATCAGGCGCGTGAAGGTGCTCCGGAGCCGAGGCCGCTCCGGAGCACCGGTTCATCGCTCCGCGGCTACAGCGTGGCGGCGGCGGAGTTGATCGCGGCGGCGAAGGTGGAGACCTCCGTGTAGACGCCGGGGTAGCCGGCGCGGGCGCAGCCCTCGCCCCAGCTCACGATGCCGACCTGGATCCAGGCGTTGTTGTTGTCCTTGCGGAACATCGGGCCGCCGGAGTCGCCCTGGCAGGTGTCGACCCCGCCCTGGCTGTAGCCGGCGCAGATCTCCTCGGCCGGGACGAGGTCGCTGCCGTAGGAGGCCTGGCAGGAGGCGTCCGAGACGAAGGGGACGTTGGCCTTGAGCTGGTAGCGCTGCTGCGCCCCGCCCTCGCGGGCCGCGCCCCAGCCGGCGATGGTGAAGGTGCCGTTGTTGTAGGCGGTGGTGTCGGCGATCTTCAGGTTGGGCAGCGAGGTGATGGGGCTGGCGAGCTTGATGAGGGCCCAGTCCTTGCCCTGGCCGTTGTAGCCGGGGGCCTGGAGGACCTTGGTCGACTTGACCTTGATGGCGCTGCTCGACTGGAGGTCCACGACTCCGGCGGTGGCGGTGATGCTGGTGTTGTTGCCGGAGCCGCTCACACAGTGCGCGGCGGTGAGGACGACCTGGGGCTTGATCAGGGAGCCGCCACAGCCCATGGAGAGCCTGACCATCCAGGGGAACTCGCCCTGGGCGGCGCGGGTGCCTCCGACGACGGGGGCGGGGGCGGCGGAGGCGGTGGTGGTGGGCTGGAGGCTGACGGCCGCCAGGACGACGGCGCCGGCGGCGGCCAGCTTCTGGAGGGCACGGACCATGCGGTTCTGCTTCACGTGTCTTCCTTCTCTCGTGGGGGGTCGGTCTCGACGGGCGGTGCCGGGCGGGCGGGGACCCACCGCAATGACATGCGCTCGTCAAGGCATGTCCGGATTATGGACAGCGCTCAACTGCCGCCACAAGAAAGCCTTTTCGGCCAGATCCGGTGGTGGGACCGTACAGTGGAACCGAGGGGGGATCCGGCATGCCGAACCGTCATGAGGCCGACCGTGTCATCCACGGCTTCCCGCACCGCGCCACGGTGCGGGCCTCGCTCACCGCGATCTACCGCCGCCTCTCCCCCGACGGAGTACACCGCTACCCGTCCAGCGTGACCGCCGACGACGTGGCGCTCGGCGACGACGAGGACCTCCACCTGGGCACCCAGCGGGTGGCCCGCGCCCTCGTCCGGCACCTGCGGCTGCCCGAGGCGCGCGTCGTGGTGAGCTTCCGGCCGATGGAGTACGCGGCGGCCGTCGAGCTCACGGCCGGCCCCGAGTACTTCGTGGAGCTGAACGACCGCTTCCGGACCCGCCGCCGGGACATCGGCGCCGCGCTCGCCCACGAGATCACCCATGTGCTGCTGCACCGGCTCGGCCTCGGCCTCCCCTCCACCGCCGAGAACGAGGTCCTCACCGACGTCACCACGGCCTATCTGGGCGCCGGCTGGCTGCTCCTCGACGCCTACCGGCGGGACGGCGTGGAGAGCCAGAAGCTCGGCTACCTGACGCCGGAGGAGTTCGGCTACGTCCTCGCCAAACGGGCCGAGGTCTTCGGCGAGGACCCCTCGCCCTGGTTCACCAGCGCCGTGGCCTACGAGGCGTGGGTACGGGGCCGGGCGGAGGCCGCGCGCGAGCGGACCGCTCCCCCGCTGGCGGCGGCGGCCTGGGCCGAGCGCCGCCGCTACGGCTGGGAGCGGCGCCGGGGCAGGGCCGCCCGGGACGCCCCGTACGCCTTCGAGGGCGGGGCCCCGGCCACCGGCGTCTCCTTCCCCTGCCCGACCTGCCTCCAGCGCCTGAGGGTCCCCGCCGGGCGGTCCCTGCGGGCCCGCTGCGGGGTCTGCGGGTCGGTCCTGGAGTGCGCCTCCTGAGCCTCGGGGCGCGCATCGATTTGCGCCATGTGCCGACGGCGCGTCAGGGTCGGGGCATGAGCACGCTGTTCGACGCCATCCGGGACGGGGACGAGGACGGGGCCGTGCGCGTCCTGCGGGGCGGGGCGGACCCCGAGGGGCGGGAGGACGGGGAGACCGCGCTGTACCGGGCCGCCGTCGGCGACGAGGCCGGGATCGTGCGGGTGCTGCTCGCCGCCGGCGCCGACCCCGCCCGGGGCAGCGGCGAGGACGGCGGGGACCTGCCGCTGTGCGGGGCCGCCTGCGGCGGGCACACCGAGGTGGTGCGGGCACTGCTCGCCTCGGGCGCGCGGGCCGACCAGGAGGAGGCCTACGGCTTCACCGCGCTCGCCTGGGCCCTGCGCCTCGGCCACGCCGACACGGCCCGGGTCCTCCTGGAGCACGGCGCCGACCCGGACCGGCCGGGACCCGACGGGCTGGTCCCGCTCGTCGCCGCCGCCCGGCGCGGCTCGACCGGCTCCGTGCGGGCGCTCCTCGACCACGGGGCGCGGGCCGGGGAGGCGGCGCTGCGGGAGGCCCGGCGGTGGATCGGCGCCGACATCGCGGCCGAACTGCGGCGCGGGCTCGTCGCCGGGAACGAGGGCGGGCAGACCTACGAGGCGGCCGTGCGGCGGGTCCGGGAGGACGGCGGCGTCACGGTCGTCGTCGAGCTGCTGCGCGAGGACGGGGCGCCCGGGCGGGGTGACGACCGGCAGACCGGCCACGCGGCGATCTCCACGCTCCTGGAGGCCTCGCTCGGGCTGCGGACCGATCCCGAGGAGCTCGCGGCGCGGGCGCTGCGCTGCGGCGACCCCGAGCTCGACGACTGGACGACGGCGGTGGCGGAGCTGGCGGGCCGGGCCGACGAGGAGACCTTCGTGGCGGCAGCCGGCTGGTGCGCCTACCGGGATCCGCTGCGCCGGGCGCTCGGGGCGCGGGTGCTCGGGGCGCTGCCGGGCTTCGGACCGGGCGCGGTCCCGGTGCTGCGACGGCTGGTGGCGGAGGCCGTGCCCCCGGCCCGGGAGCCGCTGCTCTCGGCGGTCCTGGCGCTCGGGGAGTGCGGGGACGCGTCGGCGGTGCCCGAACTGCTCGCGGTGGCGGGGCATCCGGACGCGGTGGTGCGCCGGGCGGTCGCGTCGGCGCTCGCCGGGATCGTGCCGGCCGGGCACGTCGAGGCGCTCGGGGTGCTGCTCGCGCTGAGCCGGGACGGCGACGCGCGGGTGCGGGACTGGGCGACGCTGGCGCTCGCCGAGCTGCCCGACGACACCCCTCTCGTACGGGAGGGGCTCGCGGAGCGGCTCGGCGACACCGACCCGGAGACCGCGGCCGAGGCGGCGCGCGGCCTGGCGATCCGTCAGGATCCGCGCGCCGTGGACGCGCTGGCGTCGATCCTGGCGGACGGGGAGGCGGACGGCGCGGCGCGGGAGACGGCGCTCGCCGCCCTGGAGCACGTCCGCGACCCGCGGGTCAGGACCCGCCTGGAGTGGACGACCCCGCGCCGGGGCTGACGCCCGCGCCGCCGCCGGTCAGCAGCCGTGGTCGACGAGGTCGAACGTGGCGTAGTGGTCGGAGGTGTAGTAGTCCTCGTCCGTCGCGCCGCCGGTCACGATCCGGCGGGCGCCGCGGGTGGGGACGCCCGGGGTCGTGACGGTGTACTCGTGGTAGTAGCCGGACGCGTGGGCGGGCAGGACGCCCTCCCGGTTCTGGAAGACGACGCCGTCCTGGCTGTACGGGAAGGGGCCGCCCGCGTCGATCAGCCGCAGGGTGTCGTGCGCCTGGCTGGGCAGGGCCGAGTAGCAGATGTCGCCGACGGACGCGGTCGCCGCGCGCGGGGACACGACGGACGCGGGCGCGGGGGCCGGGGCGGCGGTGACCGGCGCGGCGAGGAGGAGGGAGGAGAGGAGGGCGGTGGCGACACCGCCGGCGAGGGTGAATCGAGGGGGGATTCGCATACGGAGATGCTGACGCGCGTAGACGTGGCCCCGGAAGCCCGATCGCCTTCAATTCGCCGGACGTTCACCGTCTCTCACGGGGCGTCCGCACCACCCCTCCGTTCGTCCACGCGTGCGGAGAGGACGTCGACGATCGGTGCCGTCGCGGCCACGGGCGGGGAGGGACGGTGGACGGCGTGCCGGGGCGGTCCCCCCGCGCGCCGGGAGGCCGGAGCGGGCGTGGGGCCTCCCGGTCACCCGGCGGCGTGGGCCCGGACGGGCGCCGCCGGAAGGCCGGAGCGGGCGTGGCGCCTCGCGGCCACCCGGCGGCGTGGGTCCGGACGCGCACCGCCGAACGCCCGGCCCCAGGGCGGTCGGCGCGGCCGAGTGCCGCACACCCCTCCCTTTCGGCCCGTCCGGCTGCTACGTTCCTTGCCGCCAGGTCACCTAACTAACGTTTGATGGAAAAGTGGCCGCGCGTTCCGCGGGCCCGTCCGCCCACGGCTGTCCCACCCGAGTCCGTCTGCCGTACGGCCCTGTGCGCCGTACGTCCGTCAGTCCGTAAGGGAGTCCAGCCATGCCCCTGTCCCGCCGCGCACTGCTCACCACCACCGGTGCCGCCGCCCTGCTCTCGGCCCTGCCCGCGGAGGCGAGCGCCCGCCCCCGCGTCCCGGACGCCATCCGGCAGATCCCGCTCCAGGGCGCGGTCAACGTCCGCGACCTCGGCGGCTACGTCACCTACGACGGCGCCCGGGTCCGGCACGGCCTCGCCTACCGGAGCGACCACCTCGCCAAGCTGACCGACGCCGACCTCACCACCCTCGCCGGGCTCGGCCTCGGCACGGTGGTCGACCTGCGGATCCCGCTGGAGGTCCAGAACGACGGCGCCGACCGGCTGCCCGCCGGCCCGGTCCGCGTCGCCCGGCCCGTCACCGACAACGGTCTCTTCGGGCAGCTCATGGCCGCGATCGGCTCCCGCGACCCGGTCCGGCAGGAGGAGATGCTGGGCGGCGGGCGGGCCGCCGCCTTCATGCGCGAGGTGTACCGGACCTTCGTCACCGACGCGGCGAACCGCGCCGCCCTCGCGGCCACCCTGCGGGACCTGGCCGACCGCCGCCGGGGGCCGCTGCTCCTGCACTGCACCTCCGGCAAGGACCGCACCGGATGGACGAGCTACCTCCTGCTCACCCTGCTCGGGGTGCCGGAGAGCTCCGCCCGCGCGGACTACCTGGCCTCCAACGCCTTCCGGGCCGCGTACGACGCCCGGGTGCGGGAGGGCCTGAAGCAGGGCGGACTGATGCGGAACCCGGAGCTGATCGTGCCGCTCCAGGAGGTGCGGACCGAGTACCTGGACACCGCCCTCGGCCAGGTCCGCACCTCCTACGGGAGCCTCTTCCGTTACGTGTCGGTCGGCCTCGGCCTGGAGCCGCGGGAGCTCGCGGCGCTCCGCGTACGGCTCGTGCCGGGCGCCTGACGGCCGCCCCTGCCGCCGCCGGCCGCCGCACCGCGGCCGGCACCCGCACCGGTGCCGGCGCCCCGTCCGGCACCGGAGCCCCGGCCCGAACCGGCGGCGGCACCGGAGCCACGGCCGCCGGACGCGGCGGACCCCCGGCCCGCGGACACGCCCGAGCCCCGGGCCGCGCCCGTCGCCGCCGTGCCCGTACCGCCGCTTCCGGCTCCGGATCCGGCCGGACGGCGACGGCGACGGCCGCCGCCCGCGGCGCCGCCGGCCGAGGCCGCCGCCTTGCGCGGCGGGGTCGGCTGCGGCGTCTCGATGACGACCGGGACGCCCGAGGGCTCCCGGGCGCCGGTGAGCTCGGCGAGCTCCTCGTCGCTGGACTTGATCTGCGCCGTGCGGGGGCTGATGCCCGCGTTCGACATCAGCCGGCCCATGTCCCGCTTCTGCTCGGGCAGGACCAGGGTGAAGACGCTGCCGGACTCGCCGGCGCGGGCCGTGCGGCCGCCCCGGTGCAGGTAGTCCTTGTGGTCGATCGGCGGGTCGACGTTCACGACCATGTCGAGGTCGTCGACGTGGATGCCCCGGGCCGCCACGTTCGTCGCGACGAGCGCGGTGACCTGGCCCGTCTTGAACTGGTCCAGGGTCCGGTTGCGCTGCGGCTGCGAGCGGCCGCCGTGCAGCCCGGAGGCCCGGACGCCGTTGGCGAGGAGCCGCTTGACCATCCGGTCCACGGACCGCTTGGTGTCCATGAAGAGGATCGTGCGGCCGTCACGGGCCGCGATCCGCAGCGTGACGGCCTTCTTGTCGGTCTCGTCGGCCACGTAGAGCAGGTGGTGCTCCATCGTGGTCACCGCGCCGGCCGAGGGGTCGACCGAGTGCACGACCGGGTCGTCGAGGAACATCTTGACCAGCCGGTCGATGTTCCGGTCCAGGGTCGCGGAGAACAGCAGTCGCTGCCCGCCCGGCTCGACCTGCTTGAGCAGCTTCGTGACCTGCGGCAGGAAGCCCATGTCGGCCATCTGGTCGGCCTCGTCGAGGACCGTGACGGCGACCTGGTCCAGACGGCAGTCACCGCGCTCGATGAGGTCGTGGAGGCGGCCCGGCGTGGCGATGAGGACCTCGGCGCCGCGCCGCAGGGACGAGGACTGGCGGGAGATCGACATGCCGCCGACGACCGTGGTGATCCGCAGCCGCAGCCCGGAGGCGTACGGCGTGAGGGCGTCGGTCACCTGCTGGGCGAGCTCGCGGGTCGGCACCAGGACCAGCGCGAGGGGCGCGGTCGGCTCGGCGCGGCGCCCGGCGGTGCGGGCGAGGAGCGCGAGCCCGAAGGCGAGGGTCTTGCCGGAGCCGGTGCGCCCCCGGCCGAGGACGTCGCGCCCGGCGATCGAGTTCGGCAGGGTCGCGGCCTGGATCGGGAAGGGCTCGGTGACGCCCTGCTCGGTGAGCGTCCGCAGCAGCGCGGCCGGCATGTCCAGGTCCTCGAAGGAGGCCACGGGCGGCAGCGCGGGCGTCACCGTCTCCGGCGGAGTGAACTCCTGCGGCGGCGGGGGCGCGGCGGGACGACGGCCGCCGCGGGGGCCCTTCGGCTGGGACGTGGACTTCGCCTGGGCGGTGCGGGGGCCTCGCCTCTGGGAACGTTCGGAGCGGGTCATTCGTGCCTTCCTGGCCGGTGCTCGGCACAGCGGGGGCCCGCACCTGCGCGGTGCGGGCCCCGGCTGTTCTACCCGGAACACGAGAAACGGGCCCCGGCTGTCTCGGCCGGAGCGCGCTGTGCGGCCCCGGCTGTCTCCCGGAAAACGCGATACGGATCCCGGATGTCTCTACCGGAACAATAGTGCGCCTCAGGACCTTCCCGCCCCGGCCCCCCGATCCCCGGACGCCCCGGACGCCTCCGGAGCGCGTACGGCGATCCCGTCCAGGACCATGGACAGGTACTGGCGGGCGATCTCCTCGGGGCTGTGGTGTCCGCCCGGCCGGTACCAGGACGCGGCGACCCAGACGGTGTCGCGGACGAAGCGGTAGGTGAGGCGTACGTCGAGGTCGGCGCGGAAGACCCCGGCGGCGACCCCGCGCTCCAGGGTGCCCAGCCAGGCCTTCTCGAACCTGCGCTGCGATTCGGTCAGGTAGCCGAACCGGGGCAGGTCGACGAGGTGCAGGGACTCCTTCTGGTAGATGGCGACGGCGGCGCGGTGCCGGTCGATCTCCCGGAAGGACTCGGTGACCAGGGCCTCGATCGTCTCGCGCGGACCGAGCCCGGCGTCGAGGACGGCGTCGTACCCCTCCCACAGCTCGTTCAGGAAGGTGGCGAGGATCTCGTCGAGCATCGACTCCTTGGAGTCGAAGTGGTAGTAGAGGCTGCCGGCGAGCATCCCGGCGGCGTCCGCGATCTTGCGGACGGTGGTGGCGTTGTACCCCTGGGCGGCGAAGACCTCGGCCGCCGTGTCCAGGAGCTCACGGCGCCGCTCGGGCCCCCCGCCCATCTGGGTCTTCTTCTTGCTTGCTGTGTTCGGCACGTGCCCATTGTGGTCCCCTCCGCTTCGGGCCGGTCGGCGGTCAGGCGTCCTCGCGGGGCGGGCTGTCGTCGTTGCCGCGCCGGATCGTCCGCGGCGGGCGTCCCGGCGTCCAGCTCCGGAAGACGATCTCCTCGCCGTCCACCCAGGTCCGCACGACCTCGGTCGGCTCCACCCGGAACAGGTGGAACGGCTGGGGCGCGCCCGCCTCGGCCGCGTACCGGTCCAGCGCCGCCGGGTCGGTGATCTCGACGGCCCGCCCGGAGATCCGGACGTCGCCGCCGCCCATATCGGTGCCGGGTCCGGGGTTGGCGAGCAGCGAGAACCGGGGGTCGCGGCGCAGGTCGAGGGCCTTGCGGGAGCCGGGCATCATGCCGAGCCAGAGCTCGCCGTCGCGGAAGTCGGCCTCGATGCCGCTGAGACGCGGCGAGCCGTCCTTGCGGAGGGTGGCGAGGGCGTGGTGGGTGTACGAGCCGAAGCGCTCCCGCACGGTCGCGGCGAAGTCGGGTTCGGCGGCCTCGAAGGCGGGCCAGGTGGTTCCGGTGTCTCCCATGGATCCAGGAAACACCGGATACCCGACAGCCTCTGTCCGGATGACGCCGGACAGCGCCGCGCGCCGCCGGGCCGGTTACGGGCACAGGGGCGGGCAGGGGCGGGGCACAGGCCGGCGCACCGGCACCGGCTCGCGCCGCTGCGCCGGGCCGGGCCGGGCCGTCAGGAGGTGGCCGTGCGCTCCGCCGCGCTGCGCTCCACGCAGAACTCGTTGCCCTCCGGATCCGCCAGGGTGGCCCAGCCGGTGCCGTCCGCGTTCCGGCGGTCGTCGAGGAGCGTGGCGCCGAGGCCGAGCAGCCGCTCGACCTCCTCGTCGCGGGTGCGGTCCTGCGGCTGGAGGTCGAGGTGGACGCGGTTCTTCGTCGCCTTGGGCTCGGGGACCTGGATGAAGAGGAGGCCCGCGCCGGCCGACTCGACGAGCGCCTCCTCGTCCCCGGGCTCGTCGTCGTCGGAGACCTTGGAGTCGAGGACCTTCGCCCAGAAGGTCGCCAGGGCGTAGGCGTCGGCGCAGTCGATGGTCACGTGTCGCACGAGAGAGCTCATGGCCCCATGATCGCCTCCGGCCGCGAGCGGTTCCACCGGATTCCGCGCGCCCGGCCGCTCCGCCCCTCCGCGGCGGCGGGCCGGGCCGGGCCCGCGCCGGCCGCGTACCGCGCGGGCGGTCTCATGACCGGACGACGCCCTGGGCGCGGGCCGCGGCGAGCCACGCGGGGAACTCGGCGACGAGCCGGTCGTAGAGCTCCGCGTCCGGGACCCGGCCCGGGTCCTGTCCGGCGTGGAAGAAGCCGGCGTTGTCGAGGGGCCGTTTCGCCGGCACGTCGAGCTCGTCGAGCCGGCGCAGGAACTCGAACTGGCGGCTGCCGGGGTCGCCGAAGCCGATGAACTGCCAGAAGATCGGCAGCCGGGCCGCCTTGCAGACGTACCGCTCGGCGGCGAGCTTGTTGATCGGTCCTCCGTCGGTCTGGAAGACGACGAGCGCGGGCGCGGTGGAGCCGCTGTCCAGGTAGTGGTCGATGACGGCGTCCATGGCCAGGTGGTAACTGGTCTTCCCCATGTGGCCGAGACCGGCGACGATCCGGTCGATCCTGCCGACGTGGTCGTCGAGGCGGATGTCGGTCTCGGCGTCGATGTCGGTGGAGAAGAAGACGACCGGGACCCGTCCGTCGTCGTCGAGGTGCGCCGAGAGCCCGAGGACCCGGTCGGCGAGGGCCTGCACGGAGCCGTTCGCGTAGTACGGTTTCATGGAGCCCGAGTAGTCGACGACGAGGTAGACGGCGACGCGCTGTCCGCTGACGCCGTGCCGCTCCAGTGAGGCTCCGGCCTCCTTGTAGAGGCTCACGAGCGCGGGTGCCGTCTCCTCGACCTTCCGCAGGCTCAGTGGCATGACTGGTCCCCCTCCAACTCCTCGATGTCCGCGAGCATGGCGTCGGCCAGGTCGCGTTCGGCCGCGTAGTACCGCTCGGCCCAGGTCAGGGTGAGCCGGGGGTAGGCCCAGGCCTCGTCCGCTCCGGCGTCCGCCACGTCGGCCTCCGCGCGCCGGCGCATGCCCTCGGCGTACTCCCGGTGCGCGGCCAGGATCTCGCGCATCCGTTCGGGTTCGAGGAGGTGGCCGAGCCAGAGCCGCAGCATCGGTCCGTGCTTGAGGACGGGCGGGTCGAGGGGGGCGGTGCGGGCCCAGGTGCGGACGGCGTCGAGTCCCTCGCCGGTGATGCGGTAGACGCGTTTGTCGCGCGTGCCGGCTTCGGGGGCGACGAGCCGCGAGGTGGCGTAACCGGCGTGCTCCAGCCGCTTCAGCTCGCTGTAGATCTGGCTGAAGGAGGGGCTCCAGTAGAAGAGGCCGAGGGACCGGTCGGACCACTTCTTGACGTCGTAGCCGGACAACTCCCGCCCGTGGGACAGCAGTCCGAGCACCGCCCAGCCGGTCGCGGGAAGCCCTGGCACGTTCTCTCGGTCCACCACGGACGGCAGTCTACGACCCTTCCCTCCCTTCACTATGCCTGCTAGAAGTATTTCGATTAGGCATATAAGGCCTACCGGGAGGAGCGTCCCGTGAAGTTCTCCATGATCTTCGAAGCACAGCTCGTCGACCCGACCCCCGACCGTGAGCGCCAGGTCCTCCACGACTGCGTCGAACAGGCCGTGTTCGCCGAGGAGATGGGCTTCGACCGGATCTGGGCGGTCGAGCACCACTCCCTCACCCAGTACGCGCACATGAGCGCGTCCGAGATCTTCCTGACCTGGGTCGCCGCCCGCACCCGGACCCTGCGCGTCGGCCACGGCGTGGTCACCATGCCCTTCGGCTACCAGCATCCGGTCCGGGTAGCCGAGCGCGCCGCCATGCTCGACGTGCTCTCCGGCGGCCGGGTCGACATGGGCGCGGGCCGGGGCGCGACCCGCCAGGAGACCCGGATGTTCGGGGTCCGTCAGGAGGACACCCGCCCGCAGACCGAGGAGGCCCTGCGGATCTTCGCCGCCGCCTGGCGGGAGCCGGAGCTGGAGTGGCACGGCACGCTGGACATCGGCCCCGGCGCGGTCCTGCCCCGCCCCGTGCAGACGCCGCACCCGCCGCTCTTCATGGCCTGCTCCCAGCACGACTCCCTCCGGCAGGCGGCCGAACTCGGCATCGGGGCGCTGGTGATGGGCTTCGCGGGCGCCGAGGACGTCCGCGCGATGCGGGCGGTGTACGACGAGGCCATCGCCGCCAGGGACGGCTCCCGGTTCGTCTCCACCGAGGTCAACGACCACTTCTCGGCGCTCTGCCCGACGATCGTCCTGGACGACGCCGCCCGCGCCCTGCGGCTCGGCACCCGGGGCCAGCGCTTCTTCGCCGAGTCGATCGCCCACTGGTACGGCGGCGCGCCCGCCCCCACGGGCTACGCGGAGGACGAGGACCACACGGGGGCCCTGGACGAGCAGCGCCGGAAGCTGATCGCCCGCCTGCACCAGGCGGACATCCCGGCCCGCCCGGTCGACACGGGCACGTACCACACCGACCACGCCTACGGGGACGCGGAGACGGCGGTCGCCTACGTGGAGCGGCTCCGGGAGATCGGCGTCGACGAGGTGATGTGCCTGATCCAGATGGGCACGGTCTCGCAGGACGTCTGCCTGGAGACGATCCGGCAGTGGGGCACGGAGGTCATCCCGCGGTTCCGCGCCGCCTGACCACGCGCCGCAGCGCCCCCACGTCGTCCGGTCGGGGACCTTCTGGGGGCGCTGCGCTCAGTTCCGCACGTCGTTGTACGGGACGTTCTCGGGGTGATCCGGTGGGATCAGACCATCAGCGAACGGTCCGTCGGACGGATCGGGGCCGGCAGGGAGCTGGCGCCGGTCAGGTAGCGGTCCACGCCGCGGGCGGCCGAGCGGCCCTCGGCGATGGCCCAGACGATGAGCGACTGGCCGCGGCCGGCGTCACCGGCGACGTACACGCCCTCGACGTTGGTGGCGAAGTCCGCGTCACGGGCGATGTTGCCCCGCTCGTCCAGGGCCAGGCCGAACTGGGCGACCAGGCCGTTCTCCACGTCCGTGCCGGTGAAGCCCATCGCGAGCGTGACGAGCTGGGCGGGGATGCTGCGCTCCGTGCCCGGCTTCTGGGTCAGCTTGCCGTCGACGAACTCGACCTCGATGAGGTGGAGGGACTGGACGTTGCCGTCCTCGTCGCCCTCGAAGTGGGTGGTGGAGACGGAGTAGACCCGCTCGCCGCCCTCCTCGTGCGCCGAGGTGACCTTGTAGAGCATGGGGAAGGTCGGCCAGGGCTGGCCGGCGTTCCGGTCCTCGCCCGGCTTCGGCATGATCTCCAGCTGCGTGACCGAGGCCGCGCCCTGGCGGTGTGCCGTACCGACGCAGTCGGCGCCGGTGTCGCCGCCGCCGATGACGACGACGTGCTTGCCCTCGGCGGTGATCGGCGGGGCCACGAAGTCGCCCTCGACGACCTTGTTGGCGAGCGGCAGGTACTCCATCGCCTGGTGGATGCCGTTCAGTTCCCGGCCCGGGACGGGCAGGTCGCGGGCGGTGGTGGCACCGGCGGCGACGACCACGGCGTCGAACCGCTTGCGCAGGTCCGTCGAGGTCAGGTCGCGGCCGATCTCGATGCCGGTGCGGAACTTGGTGCCCTCCGCGCGCATCTGCTCGATGCGGCGGTTGATGTGCCGCTTCTCCATCTTGAACTCGGGGATGCCGTAGCGCAGCAGGCCGCCGATGCGGTCGGCGCGCTCGTACACGACCACGGTGTGGCCGGCCCGGGTCAGCTGCTGGGCGGCGGCGAGACCCGCGGGGCCCGAGCCGATGACGGCGGCGGTCTTGCCGGAGAGGCGCTCGGGGACCTGCGGCGTGACGTCGTTCGCGTCCCAGGCCTTGTCGATGATGGAGACTTCGACGTTCTTGATGGTGACGGCCGGCTGGTTGATGCCGAGCACGCACGCCGACTCGCAGGGAGCCGGGCACAGGCGGCCGGTGAACTCCGGGAAGTTGTTCGTGGCGTGCAGCCGCTCCGACGCCGCCGCCCAGTCCTCGCGGTAGGCGTAGTCGTTCCACTCGGGGATGAGGTTCCCGAGGGGACAGCCGTTGTGGCAGAACGGGATGCCGCAGTCCATGCAGCGGCCGGCCTGCTTGCTGATGATCGGGAGCAGGGAGCCGGGGACGTAGACCTCGTTCCAGTCCCTGACGCGCTCGCCCACCGGCCGGGTCTGGGCGACTTCGCGCCCGGTGGTCAGGAAGCCCTTGGGGTCAGCCATGGGACGCAGCCTCCATCATCTTCTCGGTGGTCTCGGTCTCGGAGAGACCGGCGAGCTCAGCGGCGTCCTTGGCGGCGAGCACGGCCTTGTACGTGGTGGGGATGATCTTGCTGAACCGGGCCGCGGCGGCGTCCCAGTCGGCGAGGAGCTTCTCGGCGACGGTCGAGCCGGTCTCCTCGAAGTGGCGGCGCACGACCTCGTGCAGCCAGGCCTTGTCGGTGTCCGACGGGGCTTCGATCGCCTCCAGGTTCCCGGAGTTGACGTTGTCCCGGTCGAGGTCGACGACGTAGGCGACACCGCCCGACATGCCGGCCGCGAAGTTGCGGCCGGTCTCGCCGAGGACGACCGCCGTGCCACCGGTCATGTACTCGCAGCCGTGGTCGCCCACGCCCTCCGAGACGACCAGGGCGCCCGAGTTGCGGACGCAGAAGCGCTCGCCGGTGCGGCCGCGGAGGAACAGCTCGCCGCCGGTGGCGCCGTAGCCGATGGTGTTGCCCGCGATGGTCGAGTACTCGGCCAGGTGGTCGGCGCCCCGGTCCGGGCGGACGATCACACGGCCGCCGGAGAGGCCCTTGCCGACGTAGTCGTTGGCGTCGCCCTCCAGGCGGAGCGTGACGCCGGACGGCAGGAAGGCGCCGAAGGACTGGCCGGCGGAGCCGGTGAAGGTGATGTCGACGGTGTCGGCCGGGAGCCCCGCGCCGCCGAACTTCTTCGTCACCTGGTGGCCGAGCATGGTGCCGACCGTGCGGTTGATGTTGCGGATCGCGACCTGGGCGCGGACCGGCTGGGCCTCCTCGGCGGAGGCGGCGTTCAGGGCCTCGGCGGCGAGCTGGATCAGCTCGTTGTCGAGGGCCTTCTCCAGGCCGTGGTCCTGCTCGATCCGGGCGTGGCGGACCGCGCCCTCGGGCAGCTCCGGCACGTAGAAGAGCGGCTCCAGGTCGAGACCCTGCGCCTTCCAGTGCGTGACCGCGCGGCTGGTGTCGAGGAGCTCGGCGTGGCCGACGGCCTCCTCGATGGTGCGGAAGCCCAGCTCGGCGAGGAGCTCGCGGACCTCCTCGGCGATGAACTCGAAGAAGTTGACGACGAACTCGGCCTTGCCGGAGAAGCGGTCGCGCAGGACCGGGTTCTGGGTGGCGATGCCGACCGGGCAGGTGTCCAGGTGGCAGACCCGCATCATGACGCAGCCGGAGACGACGAGCGGCGCGGTCGCGAAACCGAACTCCTCGGCGCCGAGCAGCGCGGCGATGACCACGTCGCGGCCGGTCTTGAGCTGGCCGTCGGTCTGGACGACGATCCGGTCGCGCAGGCCGTTGAGCAGCAGCGTCTGCTGGGTCTCGGCGAGGCCGAGCTCCCAGGGGCCGCCCGCGTGCTTCAGGGAGGTGAGCGGGGAGGCGCCCGTGCCGCCGTCGTGGCCGGAGATGAGGACGACGTCCGCGTGGGCCTTGGAGACACCGGCGGCGACCGTGCCGACGCCGACCTCGGAGACCAGCTTCACGTGGATGCGGGCGACCGGGTTGGCGTTCTTGAGGTCGTGGATCAGCTGGGCGAGATCCTCGATGGAGTAGATGTCGTGGTGCGGCGGCGGCGAGATGAGGCCGACGCCGGGCGTCGAGTGACGCGTCTTGGCGACCCACGGGTAGACCTTGTGGCCGGGCAGCTGGCCGCCCTCGCCGGGCTTGGCGCCCTGGGCCATCTTGATCTGGATGTCGTCCGCGTTGACCAGGTACTCGCTGGTGACGCCGAAGCGGCCGGAGGCGACCTGCTTGATCGCGGAGCGACGCGCCGGGTCGTAGAGGCGGTCCGGGTCCTCGCCGCCCTCACCGGTGTTGGACTTGGCGCCCAGCTGGTTCATGGCGACGGCGAGCGTCTCGTGCGCCTCGCGGGAGATGGAGCCGTACGACATCGCGCCGGTGGAGAACCGCTTGACGATCTCCGAGACGGGCTCGACCTCGTCGATCGGGATCGACGGGCGGTCGGAGGTGAGACCGAAGAGGCCGCGGAGCGTCATGAGGCGCTCGGACTGCTCGTTCACCCGCTCGGTGTACTTCTTGAAGATGTCGTACCGCTTGTTGCGCGTGGCGTGCTGGAGGCGGAAGACGGTCTCCGGGTCGAACAGGTGCGGCTCGCCCTCGCGGCGCCACTGGTACTCGCCGCCGATCTCCAGGGCGCGGTGCGCCGAGGCGACGCCGGAGACGGGGTACGCCTTGGCGTGGCGGGCGGCGACCTCCTTGGCGACGACGTCGAGGCCGGCGCCGCCGATCTTGGTGGCCGTGCCGTTGAAGTACGTGGCGACGAAGGTCTCGTCCAGGCCGACGGCCTCGAAGACCTGGGCGCCGCGGTAGGAGGCGACGGTGGAGATGCCCATCTTGGACATGACCTTCAGGACGCCCTTGCCGAGCGCGTAGATCAGGTTCCGGATGGCCTGCTCGGGCTCCAGGCCCTCGATGAAGGTGCCGTCGCGGACCAGGTCCTCGACGGACTCCATCGCCAGGTACGGGTTGACCGCCGCGGCGCCGTAGCCGATGAGCAGGGCGACGTGGTGGACCTCGCGGACGTCGCCGGCCTCGACCAGCAGGCCCACCTTGGTGCGCTGCTTGGTGCGGATGAGGTGGTGGTGGACGGCCGCGGTGAGCAGCAGCGAGGGGATCGGCGCGTGCTCGGCGTCGGAGTGCCGGTCGGAGAGCACGATCAGGCGGGCGCCGCCCTCGATGGCGGTGTCGGCCTCGGCGCAGATGGCCTCGATGCGGGCGGCGAGGGACTCGCCTCCGCCGGAGACGCGGTAGAGGCCGGAGAGGGTCACGGCCTTCATGCCGGGCATGTCGCCGTCGGCGTTGATGTGGATGAGCTTGGCCAGCTCGTCGTTGTCGATCACCGGGAAGGGCAGGGTGACGCTGCGACAGGAGCCGGCGGTGGGCTCCAGCAGGTTGCTGCCGGGGCCGAGGGAGGAGCGCAGCGAGGTGACGAGCTCCTCGCGGATGGCGTCCAGCGGCGGGTTCGTGACCTGCGCGAACAGCTGCGTGAAGTAGTCGAAGAGCAGCCGCGGGCGGGAGGAGAGGGCCGCGATGGGCGAGTCCGTGCCCATGGAGCCGAGCGGCTCGCCGGCGGTGCGGGCCATCGGCGCGAGGATGACGCGGAGCTCTTCCTCGGTGTAGCCGAAGGTCTGCTGGCGGCGGGTGACCGAGGCGTGGGTGTGCACGATGTGCTCGCGCTCGGGGAGGTCGGAGAGCTCGATCTCGCCGGTCTCCAGCCACTCCTCGTAGGGGTGCTCGGCGGCGAGTCCGGCCTTGATCTCGTCGTCCTCGACGATGCGGTGCTCCGCGGTGTCGACGAGGAACATCTTGCCGGGCTGGAGGCGGCCCTTGCGGACGACCTTGGCGGGGTCGATGTCGAGGACGCCGACCTCGGAGGAGAGGACGACGAGGCCCTCGTCGGTGACCCAGTAGCGGCCGGGGCGCAGACCGTTGCGGTCGAGGACCGCGCCGACCTGGACGCCGTCGGTGAAGGTGACGCAGGCCGGGCCGTCCCAGGGCTCCATCATCGTGGAGTGGTACTGGTAGAAGGCGCGGCGGGCCGGGTCCATGGTCTCGTGGTTCTCCCACGCCTCCGGGACCATCATCAGGACCGCGTGCGGCAGGGAGCGGCCGCCGAGGTGGAGGAGCTCCAGGACCTCGTCGAAGGAGGCCGAGTCGGAGGCGTCCGGGGTGCAGATCGGGAAGATCCGCTCCAGGGAGCCCTCGCCGAAGACGGTGGAGTCGAGCTGCGCCTCGCGGGCGGTCATCCAGTTCCGGTTGCCCTTGACGGTGTTGATCTCACCGTTGTGGGCGACGAAGCGGTACGGGTGGGCCAGCGGCCAGCTCGGGAAGGTGTTGGTGGAGAACCGGGAGTGGACCAGGGCCACGGCGGTGGCACAGCGGCGGTCCGACAGGTCCGGGAAGAAGGGCTCCAGCTGGCCGGTGGTCAGCATGCCCTTGTAGACGATGGTGCGGGCGGAGAGCGACGGGAAGTACGTCGCGGCCTCGCGCTCGGCGCGCTTGCGCAGGACGAAGGCCTTGCGGTCCAGCGCGATGCCCGTGTGCTCGCCGTCGGAGACGAAGAGCTGGCGGAAGACCGGCATGGTGGCGCGGGCGGAGGCGCCGAGCAGCTCGGGGGCGACGGGGACCTCGCGCCAGCCGAGGACGGTGAGGCCCTCTTCGGCGGCGATGGTCTCGATCTTCGCGACGGTCTCGTCGGTGCCGTCCTCGGGGAGGAAGGCGATGCCGACGGCGTAGGCGCCGGCCTCGGGGAGCTCGCATCCGGCGACCTCGCGGAGGAAGGCGTCCGGGACCTGGAGCAGGATGCCGGCGCCGTCACCGGAGTCGGGCTCGGAGCCGGTGGCGCCGCGGTGCTCGAGGTTGCGCAGTACGGTCAGCGCCTGCTCGACCAGCGCGTGGCTGGCTACACCGGTGAGGGTGGCCACGAACCCGACACCACAGGCGTCGTGTTCGTTACGGGGGTCGTACATCCCCTGCGGAGCGGGGCGACCGTCCATGGGCGACCAGGCGTCGGAACGCATCGGCTCTCCCGTCGTCGTCGTGGCATATGCAACTGCCGAGGGACGACGTTGGCCCTCCGCGAAATTTCGTGCAGGTTACATGATGGCTGGCTTCTCGCGAAGTGGATAGCTCATTCCAGCATGCGGACACCGCCGATACGGAGCGGAGGTGTGGTTCACCTGTGGGTTTGCGGCGACAGAGACTGTCCCGCGGGGGACGGATCGGGGGTCCGGAAGGCCTTGGGGCCTCCGGCGACCCGTCACTGGGGGTGGGCTTCGTTGCCCGATGACGCTCAGGCCTCATTCCCGCTGGTCACGGATTCGAAACCGCCGAGTAACCGGCTACTTATGTGGCGTCCCGCATAGTGTCTCATCGCGGCGGCGGATCGGACCAGGGAGATACGTCACAGCCCTTATGGGTGGTACGTACCGGAATGGCGGTACGAAAAGACCGAGAGGTCCCTTTCCGGGGCCTCTCGGTCTTCTGCGGGGTACGGAATCCGCAGCTCCGCGGAGCGGGCTACAACGCGGCTCCGAAGAGCATGCCGAGCCCGTACGTGACGGCCGCGGCGGCGCCGCCCAGGACGAGCTGGCGCATGCCGCTGAAGAGCCAGCCGCGGGCGGTCACGCGGGCCACCAGCGCGCCGCAGGCGAAGAGCCCGACGAGGGCGAGCAGGACGGCCGGCCAGAGCGCGGTCGCCCCGAGCAGATAGGGCAGGACGGGGAGGAGCGCGCCGAGCGCGAAGGAGCCGAAGGAGGAGACGGCCGCGACCGTCGGCGACGGCAGGTCGTCCGGGTCGATGCCGAGCTCCTCGCGGGCGTGGATCTCCAGCGCCTGCTCGGGGTCCTTGGATAGCTGCATCGCGACCTCGCGGGCGAGCTTGGGCTCGACGCCCCGGGAGACGTAGAGCGCGGCGAGCTCTTCCATCTCGTCGACGGGGTGCTTGCGCAACTGACGCCGCTCGACGTCCAGTTCCGCCTGGACCAGCTCGCGCTGCGAGGCGACGGAGGTGTACTCGCCGGCCGCCATGGAGAAGGCGCCGGCCGCGAGGCCCGCGAGACCGGTGATGACGACGGTCTGCGAGGAGACCGAGCCACCGGCGACACCGGTCATCAGGGCGAGGTTGGAGACCAGTCCGTCCATCGCGCCGAAGACCGCCGGACGGAGCCAACCGCCGTTCACGTCACGGTGCGTGTGGTTGTCGCGGTGGGCCTCGTGCAGTGGTGCCTGAGCTTCGATGATGGACATGACTCTCCCCTCGTTCCGGCGGGCCGGGTTGCACCCGCCGCCCCCAACACCCTCGAAAGTACGCGCGATGTAAGGGTCCCGCCAGCAAGCCAGGCCGTACTTACTAAGGCCCGCCTCACTGAGGTCACCCCTATCTGGCGAGGTGTCAGCCGGGTGACAGAGACGTTTCTTCGGCGAGTTCGCGGCCCGGGGTGGCACAGATGCAGCATCGGGGCGCCGCTGTCGGCGCCCCCACCGAGGAAGGGGCGCGAGATGGTGAATAGCACGGCCTGCGACACGCGTGAACGGGCGAGAGGGGCACTCCTCGGCCTCGCCGTCGGCGACGCGCTCGGCGCCCCCGCCGAGAACATGCGGCCCTCCGAGATCCGCCGCCGCTGGGGCCGCATCGAGGGCTTCGTGACGGACAGCCCCGCGGGCACCGACGACACCGAGTACGCGATCTTCTCGGCGCTGCTCCTCGCCCGGCACGGCTCCGCCCTCACCGTCCAGCACGTGGAGCGGGCCTGGCACCACTGGATCGCCGACCTCGACGAGGGCCCGTTCCGCGGCGCGGGCTTCTCCGAGCGCGGCACCCTGGAGAACCTGCGCCGGGGTCTTGCGGCCCCCATCTCGGCCCAGCACCGCCACGCGTGGAGCGACGGCCTCGCGATGCGCGCGGCACCCTTCGGGGTGTTCGCGGCGGGCCGCCCCGCGGAGGCGGCCCGGCTCGTCGCGATCGACGGCAGCGTCAGCCACGACGGCGAGGGCATCTACGGCGGCCAGGCGGTGGCCGCGGGGGTGGCGGCGGCGATGGCGGGAGCGAGCGTCACGTCCGTGATCGCGGCGGCCCTCTCGGTCGTCCCGATGGACTCCTGGACGGCCCGCTCGCTGCGCCGCGCGGTCGTCGCGGCCCAGCGCGTCCAGCCGGACCCGCTCACCCGGGAACGCCAGGTCCGCTCCGCGGTGGTCATCGGCGGCTACCCCTGGACCGACCTGGCCCCGGAGGCGGTCGGGCTGGCGTTCGGCGCCTTCGCGGCGGCCCGGGGCGACTTCCGTACGGCGGTGCTCACGGCGGTCAACATGGGCCGCGACGCCGACACGACGGCGGCGGTGGCGGGCGCCCTGGCCGGCGCGGCGGGCGGCGTGGACGCGATCCCGAGGGACTGGGCCGCGGCGATCGCCCCGGTGACGGGCAGCTGCCTCCCCTCGATGCGCGGCTACCACGTCCTGGACATCGCGGACCTGCTCACCCCGGAGGAGGCGGCATGAGCGCCGACGTGACCACCACCGCGGGCGGCCCCCCGGGACCGCCCGACGCCGCCCCGACGCGAGACGCGCATGTGCTGGACCTGGCCCCGTCCGCCCGGACGCGGGACGCCGAGCTGCTCGGTACGGCCCCGGACAGCAGGACGCTGGCGGCTGAGCTGCTGGAAACATTCCCGCACGACCCCACTCCGGCGCCGGACTCTTACGTGCTCGACCTGGCCGCGCCCGTCCCGACGCGGGACCCCGGCCTCGCCCACCCGGCCCCACCCGGCCACGGCCATGTCCACGGCCCCGGTCCCGTCCGTGGGACCGGTTCCTGGGGCGGTGTCCGGACGGACCCGCACCCCGATGCCCCGCCGAGGCCGACCCGCGACAGGGCCGAGGGGCTCCTCCTCGGGATCGCCGCGGGCGACGCCGCCGGCTGGCCCGCCGCCCGGCACCGTGCCGCCCGCATGCCCGAATGGACCCGCCGCCTCACCCGTGAACTGGACACCTTCGCCGAGCAGAACGCCACGACCACCCTCCCCGTCCCCATCGCCCTCAACCAGCCCCCGGAGCCCCTCCGACTCGGCCCCTCCGACGACGCCGAGTGGGCGGCCTTCACCGCCGAGGCGGTCCTCGCCGCCGCGGGCCCGGTCTTCGCGGGCCTCCCACGGGACCGCCGGCTCCGCGCCGCCGTCGACCTGGCCTGGAACGCCCTCGCGGGACAGGTCGCCGCCGCCGCGGCCCGCGCCCCCGAGGTGGAGTCGGCCGTGCTCCCCCTCCGGGCCCGGATCTCGGTCCGGGCGGGCCTCGGCAATCTCGCCACCGGGCTGCGCCCACCGGCCACCGGCCACGACAACCCGCACTTCTTCGACGACGCGGCCTGCGTCCGGGCCGCGGTCCTCGCCGTCGTCCACCCCGGCGATCCCCGCGCGGCCGCCGCGCTCGCCGAGTTCGACGCGCGGTACACCCAGGACGGCGACGGCGTCCACGGCGCCCGCGCCACGGCGGCCGCCGTCGCCGCGGCCCTCGGCGGGGCGACGGTCGACGAGGCCGTGGAGGCGGCGCTGGCCGAACTCCCGCCCGCGACCGAGATCGGGCGCAACGCCCGGTACGCCGTCACCCTCGCCCGGGCCGCCGGCTCGGCGTTCGAACTGGTCCCCGTCCTGGAGCACCAGATCGTGGACCACGTCTACAGCTACGGCATCGCCGCCGCCGAGACCGTCCCGGTCGCCCTGGCCCTCGCCACCGCCGCCCGGGGGGAGATGACGGCGGCGGTGCCGGCCGCCGCCTGCCTCTCCCGGGTCGCCGACTCGGCCCCGGCGCTCGCGGGCGCGCTCACCGGCGCGCTGGGCGGCGGCCGTTCGGTCCCGGCGAGCTGGCGGGAGGCGTGCAGGACGCTCGCGGGCTGCGCGCTCCCCCGGCTCGCGGGGACGGACCTGGTGGAACTCGCCGGGCAGCTGGGAGCCACGGAACCGGCCGCCCCAGGTGGACAATTCCGGCATGACACCCACACCGGATGTGCCCACCCTGGATGACCGGATCACCGGCAGTCTCCTCGGGGCCGCCGTCGGCGACGCGCTCGGCGGCCCCGTGGAGGGCTACACCCCCGACCAGATCCTGGAGCGGCACGGCGGCCGCGTCACCGGGATCGTCGGCCCCTGGAACGGCGGCGAGTGGCGCACCGCCCGGCCCATCGCGCCGTACCACAAGGGCGACGGACACGTCACCGACGACACCCTGATGACCCACGCGCTGATCCGGGTGTACGAGAAGGTCCGCTACCACCTCGACGCGTACGCGGTCGCCGACCACCTCGTCCCCGAACTCATGGGCTCCCCCGTCTGGATCCCGGAGCTGGAGGCCGAGGCGCTCCCCCTCCAGCGGATCTTCCTCGCCGAGAAGTGGATCGTGACCCGGCTCCACTACGGCCACGCGGACCCCCGCGAGGCCGGCCACGGCAACGTCGTCAACTGCGGCGCAGCGATGTACATGGCGCCGGTCGGCCTGGTCAACGCCGCCCACCCGGCGGCCGCGTACGCCGAGGCGATCGACCTGACGGGAGCGCACCAGTCCTCGTACGGCCGGGAGGCGGCGGGGGTCTTCGCGGCGGCCGTCGCGGCGGCCTGCGCCCCGGGCGCGACACCGGCGTCGGTGGTCGCCGCGGCGCTGTCGCTGGCGAAGGACGGCACGCGCGAGGCGATCGGGGCGGTCGTCGAAGTCGCCGCCGACCACACGGACTTCGAGACCGCGCTCATCCCGCTGCGCAGGGCGGTGGCCCCCTTCGACACGGTCGGGCCCGACTACCGCGCCCCCTCCCTCGGCGCCCGCAGGCCCTCCCGGCTGCACGCGATCGAGGAACTCCCGATCGCCCTCGGGATGCTGCTCGTCGGCGGCGGCGACTTCCGGCGCACGGTCCTGGGCGCGGTCAACTACGGCCGCGACTGCGACTCCATCGCCACGATGGCGGGCGCGATCGTGGGCGCCCTGCACGGCGAGTCTGCGGTGCCCGCCGCGTGGGCAAAGCAGGTGGCGGAGGCGAGCCGGCTGGACCTGCACGCCCCGGCGCGGGCGCTTGCGGCCGTGGCCCGGGAGGTCTTCGCCCGGGACACGGACGCCCGCCGGGCCCACGAGTCGGCCTTCGCGACGCTGACGAGCGCCGACCGGTGACCCTGCGCCTGACCTGGGTCCAGCCGGAGGACCTGGTCGGCCACGAGCTCCGCCAGGCGGCGGAGGACGGCCGCGACGCCCGGGCCCTCGCGGCCCGCTGGTCGAAGGCGGGCGGGCCCCCGGCGCCCGCCTCGGCAGGCGCCTCCGGGACCCCGCGCCCGGAGCTCCGCGCCCTGGCGGAGGAACTCCTCGACGCCCTGGTGTCCCTCCCGTCCCCCCTGGCGGCCGACGAGCCCACGGCGCTCCCCGCGATCCAGGCCCTGGCGGCGCACCCCCGTGGGGACGGGCGTCCCGCGACGGCGCCCCCGGCCGCGCCCGGGCTCGCGCCTCCGGACCGGCACCATACGGGCGGCGCCGAGGAGGCCGCGACCGCCCGCTTCGCCCCGGGGCAACGCCGGCCCACAGCGGGCACGGACGGCGCCCTCCGCGACCGGCTCCACGCCGCCTGGCTCGGACGGGCCGTCGGGTGCCTGCTCGGCAAGCCCGTCGAGAAGCTGCCCCTCGCCGGCCTCCGCGCCCTCGCCCGCGCCGCCGGCAACTGGCCCCTCACCACCTGGTTCACCGCCCGGGGCGTCCCGCCGGAGCTGCTCGCCGCCCACCCCTGGAACCGCCGCTCCTCCTTCACCTCACTCGCCGAGAACATCGACGGCATGCCCGAGGACGACGACCTCAACTACCCCCTCCTCAACCTGCTGCTCCTGAAGCGGTACGGCCGCGGCTTCACCACCGCCGACGTCGCCCGGCTCTGGCTCGACGAACTTCCCGCCGGCCGCACCTTCACGGCCGAGCGCGTCGCCTACCGCAACCTCCTGGACGGCGTGGAACCCCCGCTGTCCGCCGTCCGCCGCAACCCCTTCCGGGAGTGGATCGGCGCCCAGATCCGGGCCGACGTCCACGGCTGGACCCACCCCGGCGACCCGGCGGCCGCCGCCGCCCAGGCGCACCGGGACGCGGTGCTCACCCACACCGGCAACGGCGTCTACGGCGCGATGTTCGTCGCCGGCACCCTCGCCGCCGCCGCGACCGGCACCGCCGACGTCCACCGGTCGCTCGCGGCCGGCCTCGGCGTGGTCCCACCGCGCTCCCGCCTGGCCGAGGCCGTCCGGCTGGGCATCACCACGGCCCGGGCCACGGCCGACTTCGAGACCGTCGTCGACCGCCTGCACACCGAACTCGGCGGGTACCACTGGGTGCATGCCGTCCCCAACGCCGCGCTGCTCGCCGCCGCCCTCACGCACGCCGACGGCGACTTCTCCCGCTCCGTCTGCGCGGCGGTCTCGGGCGGCTGGGACACCGACTCCAACGGCGCCACGGCCGGTTCGGTCGCCGGGCTGCTCGCCGGCCACCCGGACCGGCTGCCCGAGCGCTGGACCTCCCCCCTCAAGAACCGGCTGTCGACCTCGGTGCCGTCCTTCGACGGCATCGGCTTCGACAGCCTGGCCGAACTGACACACACGGAGGCAGTACGCCCATGACCAGCATCGTCGTGCTCGGCAGCGCGAACATGGACCTCGTCACCTATGTGCCGCGGGCCCCCGCCCTCGGGGAGACGGTGACCGGCCGCTCCTTCCGTACGATCCCCGGCGGCAAGGGCGCCAACCAGGCCGTCGCCGCCGCCCGCGCGGGCGCCGAGGTGGCGATGATCGGGGCGGTCGGCACCGACGACTTCGGGGTACGGCTCCGCGCCACCCTGGAGCACTGCGCGGTGGACACCGACCTGCTGCGCACCGCCGAGGGCTCCTCCGGCACCGCCCACGTCGTGGTCGACGACGACGGCGGCAACGCGATCGTCGTCGTCCCCGGCGCCAACGGCACCGTCACCTCCCTCTCGCACGGCGACGAGGCCCTCATCGGCACCGCCGACGCCCTGCTCCTCCAGCTCGAACTCCCCCTGTCCGTCGTCGTCGAGGGCGCCGTCACCGCCCGGCGGCTCGGCGTCCGCACCGTCCTCACCCCCGCCCCCGCGCAGCCCCTGCCGCCGGAACTCCTGGCCGCCACCGACCTGCTGGTCCCCAACGAGCACGAGGCCGCCGCGCTCACCGGGCTCACCGACCCGCGCGCCGCCGCCCAGGCCCTGCTGCGGGACGTCCCCGAGGTGGTCGTCACGCTGGGCGCGGCCGGCAGCCTGTACGCGGCGCGCGGCGCCGAACCGCTCGCCGTGCCCGCGCCCCGGGTCCGGGCCGTGGACACCACGGGGGCGGGCGACACCTTCGTCGGCGCCCTCGCGGTCGCCCTCGGGGAAGGCCGTCCCGCCCCGGAGGCGCTCGCCTGGGCGCAGACGGCCGCCGCGCTCTCCGTCCAGCGCGAGGGCGCGTCGACCTCGATGCCGTACCGCGTCGAGATCGAGGGCGCCTTCCGCTCCCCCCACATCCTGGAGGCGGACGCCGTATGACCTCCCCCGCCCCGGCCGCCGCGCCGGAAGAGCCCACCGGGCCCCTGCGGGGGCTGCGCGTCCTGGATCTGGCGACGCTGTTCGCCGGCCCCCTCGCGGCCATGATGCTGGGCGACTTCGGCGCCGACGTCGTCAAGGTCGAGCACCCCCGCAAGCCGGACCCCTCCCGGGGCCACGGCCCCGCCAAGGACGGCATCGGCCTGTGGTGGAAGGTCCTCGGCCGGAACAAGCGGACGATCACCCTCGACCTCTCCTCGCCCGGTGGCCGCGACACGCTGCTGGCGCTCGCCGCCGACGCGGACGTCATCGTGGAGAACTTCCGCCCCGGCACCCTGGAGCGCTGGGGTCTGGGCTGGGAGGAGCTCTCCGCCGTCAACCCGCGTCTGGTGCTGGCCCGGGTCACCGGCTTCGGCCAGTTCGGGCCGTACGCCCACCGCCCCGGCTTCGGCACCCTCGCCGAGGCGATGAGCGGCTTCGCCGCGATCACCGGCGAGCCGGACGGCCCGCCGACCCTTCCCCCCTTCGGCCTCGCCGACTCCGTCGCCGCCCTCGCCACCGCGTACGCGGTGATGACCGCGCTCACCGCCAGGACGGCGACCGGCCACGGCCAGGTCGTCGACATGGCGATCATCGAACCGATGCTCTCCGTCATCGGACCCCACTCCCTCTGGTACGACCAGCTCGGATACGTCCAGCCCCGGACCGGCAACCGCTCCCGCAACAACGCCCCGCGCAACACCTACCGGACGGCGGACGGCTCCTGGGTCGCCGTCTCCACCTCCGCCCAGTCGATCGCCGAGCGGGTGCTGCGGCTCGTCGGCCGCCCGGAGCTGATCGACGAGCCCTGGTTCGCCGACGGGTCGGGCCGGGCCGCGCACACGGACGTCCTGGACGAGGCGGTCGGCTCCTGGATCGCCCGCCACACCCGTGACGAGGCGATGGCGGCGTTCGAGAAGGCGGAGGCCGCCATCGCCCCCGTCTACGACATCCGGGACGTCGTCGCCGACCCCCAGTACCAGGCGCTCCGCACCGTGACCGAGGTGGACGACCCGGAGCTCGGCCCGATCAGGATGCAGAACGTCCTCTTCCGGCTCTCCGAGACGCCCGGAGCCATCCGCTGGTCCGGCCGCCCGCACGGCGCGGACACCACCGCCGTCCTCACCGAACTCGGTCTCGGCCCCGCCCAGATCGACGCCCTCCGCGAGCAGGGAGCGGTATGAGCCCCCTCAACGGCCCCGCCGACGACGAACGGCCGATCACGGGCGAACGGACGGACGCGGGCGAACGGACGGGCGCCGACGAGCGGCCGGCCACGGGCCGCCGGACAAGAGCCGTCGAACGGACGCGCGCGCCCCTCACCTGGCTGTACGCCCCCGGTGACCGGCCCGACGTGGTCCGCAAGGCCCTGGCCTCCGGCGCCGACGTCGTGATCGTCGATCTGGAGGACGCGGTCGCCCCGCACCGCAAGGCGTACGCCCTCGACGCCACGGCCGATCTCCTCGCCGACGAGCACCCCGTCCCGGTGCACGTCCGCGTCCACACCCCGCACGACATCCCCACCCTGGCCCCCCTCCCCGGCCTCCGCGGCATCCGTGTACCCAAGGTGACACACGCCACTGACATCCACCGGATCGCGGCCCTCGCCCCGGGGCTGCCCCTCTACCCGCTCCTGGAGAACGCCCTCGCCGTGGAGCACGCCTACGCCATCGCCACCGCGCACCCCGACGTCCGCGGCATCTCCCTCGGCGAGGCGGACCTCCGCGCCGACCTGGGGGTGCGGGAGGACAGCGGCCTCGACTGGCCGCGTGGGCGCGTGGTGGTCGCGGCCCGGGCCGCCGCCCTCCCGCCGCCCGTCCAGTCGGTCCACCCGGACGTCGGCGACCTGGACGCGCTGGCCGCCGGGTGCTCCCGGGGCCGTGCCATGGGCTTCCTCGGGCGTGCGGCCATCCACCCCCGCCAGCTCCCGGTGATCGAGCGCGCCTACCTCCCCACCCCGCAGGAGGTCGACGCGGCCCGTGAGGTCGTGGAGGCGGCCGCGACCGGGCGGGGGGCCCTCGCCCTGCCCGACGGCCGGTTCGTCGACGCGGCGGTGGTGGAGGGCGCCCGCCGGGTCCTCGCCCTCGCGGGTCGGGCCGGGTGACGCACGGCAGAGGGCCGCCGGGACCTCTCGGTCCCGACGGCCCTCCGACCGGGGTGGCTCAGCTCGTGGCGGCCGATCCGGCCCCGTTGCCCGACTTCTCCGTCTCGGGTTCCCCGGAGTCCGCGGACGGCTCGGGGTCCGTGGCACCGTCCGTGTCCGGGTCCTCGGCGGCGTCCTTCGGCTCCGCGTCCTCGGCGCCGACGGCCTTCCCGCTCTTCGCGTTCTTCCTGTCCGCCTCGTCCCTCTTCGGCTCCACGATCTCCTCGCGGCCGGGGCGCAGCCGCGCCGAGAGCACCAGGTAGACCACCGCGAGCAGGAGGACGATGATCGCCGTCCACACGTTCAGGCGGAGGCCGAGCACGTGGTGGGCCTCGTCGACGCGCAGGTACTCGGTCCAGACGCGGCCGGCGCAGTAGGCGGCGACGTAGAGGGCGAAGGCGCGGCCGTGGCCGAGCTTGAAGCGGCGGTCGGCCCAGATGACGAGGAAGCCGACGCCGACGCACCAGAGCGACTCGTACAGGAAGGTCGGGTGGTAGAGCCCGGCCTCGCGGTTCGCGCCCGCGCTGATCTTCAGGGCCCAGGGCAGGTCGGTCGGCTTGCCGTAGAGCTCCTGGTTGAACCAGTTGCCCCAGCGGCCGATGGCCTGGGCGAAGGCGATGCCGGGGGCGATGGTGTCGGCGTAGGCCGGGAGCGGGATGCCCCGGCGGCGGCAGCCGATCCAGGCACCCACCGCGCCGAGCGCGATGGCGCCCCAGATGCCGAGGCCGCCCTCCCAGATCTTGAAGGCGTCGACCCAGTTCTCACCCTCGCTGAAGTACAGCTGGTAGTCGGTGATCACGTGGTAGAGGCGTCCGCCGACGAGGCCGAAGGGCACCGCCCAGACGGCGATGTCGGCCACGGTGCCGGCGGTGCCGCCCCGGGCGATCCAGCGCTTGTTGCCGAGCCAGACGGCGACGAAGACACCGATGATGATGCAGAAGGCATAGCCGCGCAGCGGGATCGGTCCGAGGTGGATCACGCCGGTCGAGGGGCTGGGAATGTAGGCAAGGTCCATGGCAGGTCCGACGCTACCCTGCCGGGCGGGCGGGACGGCAGCCCACCCGGCAACTTCTGGATAACCAATCGTCCGGACCGGCCGGTCCTAGCCCGCCGACGGGGAGGCGGTGCCCGGCTTCCGGCCCTTGTTGGCCTCGGCGACCCACTTCTTCAGGTTCTCCGGTGAGATCTGCTCGTTCCCCTTGGTCGGGAAGATCGACTCGCCGTTGAGGAGGACCGTGGGGGTGCCGCGGAAGCCGCCGTTCTGGAAGGCCTCGTTCGACTTCTTCACCCAGCTGTCGTGGGTGCCGTCGTTCACACAGCTGCGGAAGGCCGGGGTGTCGAGGCCCGGCACCTTCGCCGCCAGCTCGATCAGCTTGTCGTTCTTCGCGTAGGCGTCGTCCGTCTCGGGCGGCTGGTTGATGTAGAGCGTGTCGTGGTACGCGGTGAACTTCCCCGCGTCCTGGGCGCACGCGGCGGCGTTGGCCGCGCGCAGCGAGCCGCTGCCGCTCATGTTCCCGTCGATGAGGGTGGCGAGGTGGTAGTCGACCTTGAGGGCGCCGGAGGCCTCGAGCTCGTGGATGGAGTCCCGCATGACGTTCTCGAACTGGGCGCACGCCGGGCAGCGGAAGTCCTCCCAGATCGTGAGCGTCGAGGGGGCGTCCGCCTTGCCTGTGGGGATGGCGGGCTTGGCGTCCTCGTCGGTCGCCCCGGTCGGCGCGACCACCGGGCTCGCCTTGTCGGAGCCGCCGTCGTCGTTCCCGCCGGCGGCGATCACGCCGACGATCGCGGCCAGGCCGAGGACGCCGACCACCGCCGCCGACACGATCAGGACGCGCCGCTGCTTCTCGCGGGCCTTGTCGCGCTCGCGCTGCTGCTGGAGGCGCTCCCGCGCGCTCCGGTTACCGTCACCGCTGTTCTTCTCGCTCACGCCCCAGGCAACGAACCGGGGAGGCACATGCGCGCCTCCCCGGCCCGATGTCCACCCGAACGGGCTACGACGCGCGGCGGACGCCCTCGGCGAGTTCGGCCGCCAGTTCCCTTACGGCGGTGAGTCCGGCCGCCTCGTCGCCGTCGGCGTCGAGGATCCGCTTCACGAAGGCGGAGCCGACGATGACGCCGTCGGCGAAGGCCGCGACCTCACGCGCCTGGGCGGCGTTGGAGACGCCGAGTCCCACGCAGACGGGGATCTCGGAGGTGGCGCGGGTGCGGCGGACCAGGTCCGCCGCGGACTCGCCGACCGATTCCCGGGTGCCGGTCACGCCCATGAGGGAGGCGGCGTAGACGAAGCCGGAGCCGGCGGCGGTGATGGTGGCGAGGCGCGCGTCCTTGCTGCTGGGCGCGACGACGAAGACGGTCGCCAGACCGTGCTTGTCGGCGTGCTCGCGCCAGACGGCGGACTCCTGGACGGGCAGGTCGGGCAGGATGCAGCCCGCGCCGCCGGCCTCGGCGAGCTCCTCGGTGAAGCGCTCGACGCCGTACCGGTCGATCGGGTTCCAGTACGTCATGACCAGGACGGGCTTGCCGGTGGCCGCGTGGGCCTCACGGACCGTCCGCATGACGTCGGCGATCTTCACGCCGCCGCGCAGGGCGATGTCGTCGGCGGTCTGGATGACCGGGCCGTCGAGGACCGGGTCGCTGTGCGGGAGCCCGACCTCGACGATGTCGGCGCCCCCGTCGAAGACGGCCTTGATCGCGGCGATGCCGCCGTCGACCGTGGGGAAGCCGGCCGGGAGGTACGCGATGAGCGCGGCCCGGTTGTCGGCCTTCGCCTTGGCGAGGGTGTCGCTCAGCAGCTGGATGTTTCCGGTCGTCACTTGGAGCCCTCCCCGTCGTACAGCCCGAAGTAGCGGGCGGCCGTGTCCATGTCCTTGTCGCCGCGCCCCGAGAGGTTGACCAGCAGCAGGGCGTCCTTGCCGAGCTCCTTGCCGACCTCCAGGGCCCCGGCGAGGGCGTGCGCCGACTCGATGGCCGGGATGATGCCCTCCGTGCGGGAGAGCAGCCGCAGCGCCTGCATGGCGGCGTCGTCGGTGACGGCGCGGTACTCGCCGCGGCCGCTGTCCTTGAGGTAGGCGTGCTCCGGGCCGATGCCGGGGTAGTCGAGTCCGGCGGAGATCGAGTACGGCTCGGTGATCTGCCCCTCCTCGTCCTGGAGGACGTAGGAACGGGAGCCGTGGAGGATGCCGGGCTCGCCCGCGGTGAGGGTGGCCGCGTGCTCGCCGGTCTCGACGCCGTGGCCGGCCGGCTCGCAGCCGATCAGGCGCACGTCCGCGTCCGTCACGAAGGCGTGGAAGAGCCCGATGGCGTTGGAGCCGCCGCCGACGCAGGCGATGGCCGCGTCGGGCAGGCGCCCGGCGCGCTCCAGGAGCTGGCGGCGGGCCTCGACGCCGATGACCCGGTGGAAGTCGCGGACCATGGCGGGGAAGGGGTGCGGTCCCGCGACGGTGCCGAAGAGGTAGTGCGTCCGGTCCACGTTGGCGACCCAGTCGCGGAAGGCCTCGTTGATGGCGTCCTTGAGGGTCCGGCTGCCGGACGTCACGGCGACGACCTCGGCGCCGAGCATCCGCATCCGGGCCACGTTGAGGGCCTGGCGCTGGGTGTCGACCTCGCCCATGTAGATGGTGCATTCGAGGCCGAAGAGGGCGCAGGCGGTGGCGGTGGCCACGCCGTGCTGGCCTGCGCCGGTCTCGGCGATGACCCGCGTCTTGCCCATGCGCTTGGTCAGGAGGGCCTGCCCGAGCACGTTGTTGATCTTGTGCGAGCCGGTGTGGTTGAGGTCCTCGCGCTTGAGGAAGATCCGGGCGCCGCCGGCGTGCTCGGCGAACCGGGGCACCTCGGTGAGGGCGCTCGGGCGGCCGGTGTAGTTGACCATCAGGTCGTTGAGCTCGCGGGCGAACTCGGGGTCGGCCTTGGCCTTGTCGTACTCGACGGCGACCTCGTCGACGGCGGCGACGAGCGCCTCCGGGATGAACTTGCCGCCGAAGTCACCGAAGTAGCCCTCGGGATTGGGGACCTGACCGTCCAGGTCGGGAAGGAAGAACTCGCTGGACATGCGGATGCTCCTCGCGGGGCGGGTGCCCCGGGATACGTGGGGTTGGGGGTCACGGTATGCGCGCGAGGGATTCCGGAGCGGCAGCACCGCCGTTGTGGGCATGCGTTCCGCCGGGGCGGAACGGGTGGGCACAACGGACGGCGCCCTTGCCGGCGCCGGAGGCCTACGAGCCTGGACCCGCACCCGTGCGGGGCCGCACCGGGGCGCGGGTCCGGGCGCAGGGGCTCGATGCGCCGCCGGGGGCGCCGTCCCGTGTGCCCACCCGTCCCGCCCCAGCGGGACGATTGCCCACACGGGCAGCGGAGTGCTCAGACGTCGTACGTGAGAACGCGCGCGAGGCGCGCGCGCCATCGCATGCCGTTGACCTGGCCGGGCTCGGAGCCGATGACGTAGCGCACCCGGCGGCCGTGGACACGGCGGGCGGGCGCGCGGCAGCCGCGCGGACGGCAGCCCCGGGCCAGGGGGGCGTGGGCGGGGACGGACGCGGCCGTACGGAGCAGGCGGCGGCGTCCCACGGGGGTCGCCGACGACGCGCCGAGCGTCCCCCGGGCGCTGCCCGGGGGTGTCGGCGTGTCGTGGCGGGGGGTCATGGCGCGGTCAGCTCCGGCCGTGGCGCAGGGCCGGGTGGGCGCCGGCGGCGACGAGGTCGGCGACGGCGGCCTTCGGGTCGCGGCCGGTGACGAGGGACTCGCCGACGAGGACCGCGTCGGCGCCCGCGTTGGCGTAGGCGATGAGGTCGTGCGGGCCGCGGACGCCGGACTCGGCGATCTTGACGATGTGCGACGGGATCTCCGGGGCGACCCGCTCGAAGGTGGAGCGGTCGACCTTGAGGGTCTTGAGGTTGCGCGCGTTGACGCCGATGATGCGGGCGCCCGCGTCGACGGCCCGCTCGACCTCCTCCTCGTCGTGGACCTCGACCAGCGGGGTCAGCCCGATGGACTCGGCGCGCTCGATGAGGGAGACCAGGGCCTCCTGCTCCAGGGCGGCGACGATGAGGAGCGCGAGGTCCGCTCCGTACGCCCGCGCTTCCCAGAGCTGGTACGCGGTGACGATGAAGTCCTTGCGCAGCACGGGGATGTCGACCTTGGCGCGGACGGCCTCCAGGTCGGCGAGCGAGCCGCCGAAGCGGCGCTGCTCGGTGAGGACGGAGATGACGGCGGCGCCACCGGCCTCGTAGTCGGCGGCGAGACCGGCCGGGTCGGCGATCGCGGCGAGCGCGCCCTTGGACGGGCTGGAGCGCTTGACCTCGCAGATCACCTTGACGCCCTCGCCGCGCAGTGCGGCGACGCCGTCCTTGGCCTGCGGCGCCTTGGCGGCACGCTCCTTGAGCTCGTCGAGGGTGACCCGCGCCTGCCGCTCTGCGAGGTCGGCGCGCACGCCGTCGATGATCTCGTCGAGCACACTCACGCGAGGGGCCCCCTTCCGGGACGGTGATGATGAACGAGGTTCAGCCACTTCGATCCTATCCGCAGGACGGCCCCGGACCCGCATCGGCCGGAGTGGTGTCCCATCTGCTGGGACTCCGGACGTGGTCCGGGCGCGCCCTCGGGAGGCTCTCAGGGGGCCAGCGCGGAGCCGAAGGGCAGGTTCCTGACCAGCGTGAAGAGGGCGAGGACGGCCCCGATCCCCCACCACAGGTACGGGGAGACCGCGAGGCGCATGGGTGCTCCGCGGACGGCGCGAACCAGCCACACGCCCATGACGACCGCGAAGATCCCGTAGCCGACGACGGCGAGGGCGTTGGAGCCGAGGGCGGCCGGGAGGTCGCCGTGGACGAAGGCGTGGGCGCTGCGGAGCCCGCCGCAGCCGGGGCAGTAGAGGCCGGTGAAGCGGAGGAGCGGGCAGACGGGGTAGTGGCCGGGTTCGTTGGGGTCGACGGTCCCGACGTAGGCGAAGGCGGCGGCGACCCCGGCGAGGGTCCCGGCGGGCGCGAGCAGCCGCCGTGCGAGCGAGCGGGCCGGGGGCGGCGGCGCGGGCACGTACGGACCGGACCAGGAGGGGCCACCGGGAACGTAACCCTGCGGCACGGGTCCGCCGGACCCCGGGGCCGCCAGGACCGGGCCGTGGGACGCATCGGGGTGGCCGGGAGCCGCGTACGGCGCGTCGGGGTCGCCGGGCGCTCCGTCCCGCGCATCACCGGGACCGCCGGAAGGCCCGGAGGGGCCGCTGGACGGGCCGGAGGGGCCGCCGGACGGGCCGTTCGCCGAAGCGGCGGGCTCCGGTGCCGTGGCGTTCGGGTGCGCGGGGTCACCCGGCTGGGTGGGGGAATCGGTCACGGCTCCGGCCGTCGGCTGCGGGTCCACGCGGTGATTCTCGCCCCTGACGCGCGAGGGCGCAGCCCGGCACCGCCGGACTGCGCCCTCGGATGCGTCGTGTCGCGTCAGGCGCGGGCCCGGGCGGTCGCGGTCGCGGTCTCGCGGGCGGCGGTGACGTCCGCCGACTCCTTCGGCATGCCGAGGCCGGCCGCCTTCATCGCGCCGCCGACGATGCCGCCGAGGACGATGACGCCCACGCCGGCCCAGAAGGCGGGCACGTTCGCGGCCACCATGAAGACGCCGGCGATGCAGAAGCCGATGAAGGAGATGATGACACCGGTCCAGGCGGCCGGGGTGTGTCCGTGGGCGCTGCCCGCCATGAGTTGCTCCTCGTTGCAGTTGCTCGATGGTGAGGTCTCGCGTGCGCGGACACTCGGCGCTCATTGTCCCGCACGCGGGCCCGCGAGGATGAATCGGGGGTACCGGGACGATCACGCGTCGCGGTCGGCTCCCCCGCTCAGGCTCCCCGGGTCGGGTCCTCGCCCCGGTCGAGGGCCTTCCAGAGGTCCTCGGGCCGGTCCGGGTCGGTCGTGGGGGCCTTGCGCGCGGCGCGCGGCGCGCCGGAGCGCTCGTAGCGGCCGCCCATCGCGGGCCAGTTCCGGCCGAACCGGAGGGCGAGGAGCCCGGCGAGCAGGATGAGGACGGCGCCGGCGGCGGTCACGTAGGGCCAGGCCGTGTGGGTGAGGCCGGCGACCGCGGCGGCGGTGTCGCCGCTGATCCTGGCCGCCTCGTCGTCGAGCGCGGAGCGGTCGGAGGCGCCGAGTACCGCGGCGAGCGCGGCGCCCGCGCCGCTGAGCGCGAGGAGCGCGGAGACGAGGGTGCGGCCGGTGCGGCGGACGGCGAAGACGGCGAAGAGCGCCGCGAGCCCGACGATCGCGAGGGCGGTCGGTACGCCGGTGACGGTGCCGCCGTCGGCCCGGACGGGGACGGTGCCGCCGCCGACGGACGCGGTGCCCTCCGCCCAGATCTGGCCCGCGGAGAGCAGGACGACGGTGGCGCCGAGGGCACCGAGGAGGAGGGCCGCGGCCAGGCTGCGGCGGCCGCCGGTGGGGACGGCCACGCGGGCGGCCCGGGGCTGGGGTACGGGTACGGCACTCACGTACCCCACTATCCCCTACGGGCTCAGCCGGCGTTCATCCGGTTGGCGGTGTGGACGGCGCGGAGCACCGCGGCGGCCTTGTTGCGGCACTCGTTGTCCTCGCCGACCGGGTCGGAGTCGGCCACGACACCCGCTCCGGCCTGCACGTACGCCGTCCCGTCGCGGAGCAGGGCGGTGCGGATGGCGATGGCGGTGTCGGCGTCCCCGGCGAAATCGAGATAACCGACACACCCGCCGTAGAGGCCGCGGCGGGAGGGTTCGAGCTCCTCGATGATCTGCATGGCGCGGGGCTTGGGCGCGCCGGAGAGCGTCCCCGCGGGGAAGCAGGCGGTGAGGACGTCGAAGGCGGTGCGGCCCTCGGCGACCTGGCCGGTGACGGTGGAGACGATGTGCATGACGTGGGAGTAGCGCTCGATCGACATGAAGTCGACGACCTCCACCGAGCCCGGGGCACAGACCCGGCCGAGGTCGTTGCGGCCGAGGTCGACGAGCATGAGGTGCTCGGCGCGCTCCTTGGGGTCGGCGAGCAGTTCCTCGGCGAGGTCGTGGTCCTCCTGCGGGGTGGCGCCGCGGTGCCGGGTGCCGGCGATGGGGTGGACCATGGCCCGGCCGTCCTCGACCTTGACGAGGGCCTCGGGTGAGGAGCCGACGACGTCGAAGCCGTTCTCGAAGCGGAAGAGGTACATGTACGGGGACGGGTTGGTGGCCCGCAGGACCCGGTACACGTCGAGCGCGCTCGCGGTGCAGGGGGTCTCGAAGCGCTGCGAGGGTACGACCTGGAAGGCCTCGCCGGCGCGGATGCGCTCCTTGATGTCCTCGACGGCGTCCTGGTAGGCCTTGCCGCCCCAGAGGGCGGAGAACTCGGGGAGCGCGGAGGGCGGCAGGGCGGCGGGGGCGGTCTCGACCGGGCGGGCCAGGTCGGCCTCCATGGCGTCGAGGCGGGCGACGGCGTGCGCGTACGCCTCGTCGACGCCGGTCTCCAGGTCGTTGTGGTTGATCGCGTTGGCGATCAGCAGGACCGAGCCGTCCCAGTGGTCGAGGACCGCGAGGTCGCTGGTGAGGAGCATGGTCAGCTCGGGGAGCCGCAGGTCGTCGGAGGTGTGCTCGCCGATCTTCTCCAGGCGGCGGACGATGTCGTAGCCGAGGTAGCCGACCATGCCGCCGGTGAACGGGGGCATGCCCGACGCGAGGTCGCGCGGGGTGTGGAGGGTCTCGACGGTGGCGCGCAGGGCGGCGAGCGGGTCGCCGTCGACGGGGACGCCGACGGGCGGGGTGCCGAGCCAGTGGGCCTGTCCGTCCCTCACCGTCAGGGTGGCGTCGCTGCGGACTCCGACGAAGGAGTACCGGGACCAGCTGCGGCCGTTCTCCGCGGATTCGAGGAGGAAGGTGCCGGGGCGTTCGGCGGCGAGCTTGCGGTAGAGCCCGACCGGGGTGTCGCCGTCCGCGAGGAGCCTGCGGCTGACGGGGATGACGCGGCGGTCGGCCGCCAGCTTGCGGAAGGTCTCGAGATCCATGGCACGGGACCTTACTGGGAGAGGGGGAGCACGTCGGCGTCGAAGCAGGTGCGGGCGCCGGTGTGGCAGGCGGCTCCGACCTGGTCGACCTTGACGAGGAGGGTGTCGGCGTCGCAGTCGAGGGCGACGGACCTGACGTGCTGGACGTGCCCGGAGGTGTCGCCCTTGACCCAGTACTCGTTCCGGCTGCGGGACCAGTAGGTGCAGCGGCCGGTGGTGAGGGTGCGGTGGAGCGCCTCGTCGTCCATCCAGCCGAGCATCAGCACCTCGCCGGTGTCGTACTGCTGGGCGATGGCGGGGACGAGGCCGTCGGGGCTGCGCTTGAGGCGTGCGGCGATGGCCGGGTCGAGGTCGCTGGGGGTCCGGGGCGTGCTGCTCATGGGGCCATTGTGCCGCGCGCGGGGGTGGTGTCCGGCGGGGCGTCCACTGGGCGGACCGCGGGCCCCGGCCGTACGCTGGCGGGCATGTCGACCCATGCGAAACGTGAACGGCTTCTGCTCGCCGATCTGTTGGAGGCGGCGGGTCCCGACGCGCCGACGCTCTGCGAGGGCTGGCGGACGCGGGACCTCGCGGCCCATGTGGTGGTGCGGGAGCGGCGTCCGGACGCGGCGGCGGGTTCCGTCGTACCGGTGCTGAAGGAGCGGCAGGACCGGGTGCAGGCGGAGTTCGCCGCCAAGCCGTACGAGGAGCTGATCCAGCTCATCCGGACGGGCCCGCCCCGCTTCTCGCCCTTCACCATCAAGCAGGTGGACGAGGGGGCGAACGTCGTCGAGTTCTACGTGCACGCGGAGGACGTCCGGCGGGCCCAGCCCGACTGGTCGGCGCGCGAGCTCGACCCGGTCTTCGCGGACGCCCTCTGGTCCCGCCTGGAGCGGATGGCCCGGCTGCTGGGGCGCAAGGCGCCGGTGGGTCTGGTGCTGCGCCGTCCGAACGGCCAGACGGCGGTGGCCCACCGCGGCACTCCGGTGGTGACGGCCTCCGGGGAGCCGGGTGAGCTGGTGATGTACCTGTACGGCCGCCAGGACACGGCGAAGGTGGCCCTGGAGGGCGAGCCCGACGCGATCGAGCGGCTGCGGGAGACGAAGCAGCTGGGGTTCTGAGGGGCTACCCGGGCAGTTCGGCGCGGCGGAGGACCGGGACCGCGAGGGCGTACGCGCCGGACAGGGCGCAGACCGCCGCGCTGACGGCGAAGACCGGGCCGGTGCCCCAGAGGCCGATGGCCGCCCCGGTGAGCGGGAAGCTCAGCGGGGCGATGCCGAGGCTGCCGAGACTGGAGACGGCGCTCACCCGGCCGAGGTAGGCGGGGTCGCACTCGGTCTGGACGAGGGCGTTGCACAGGGCGCCGGAGAGTCCGGCCAGCAGTCCGATGGAGACCGCCACCAGGGCGGCGAGGGGCAGCTGGGGGAGCTGGGCGAGGGCGCCGATCGAGACGGCTCCGAGCAGCATGGTCCAGCCCATGACGGCACCGGCCCGGGGTACGCGACCCTTGACGGTCAGCAGCAGGGAGGCGCCGCCGGCCCCGGTGCCGAAGCCGGCGAGGACCCAGCCGATGCCGGTGGCGCCCCAGCCGCGCTGGTCGGAGAGGATCGCGAGGCCGACGTTGAGAGGGCCGGCGAAGCCGAGGTCGGCGAGGAGGACGACGACCATCAGCGGGCCGAGCGACCGGTGGCCGCGGAGGTAGCGCAGGCCGTCGGCCAGGTCGCGCAGGGCGGTGCCGTCGCGCGCGCCCTCCTCCCTCGGCAGGGGGCCGAGCCGGAGCGCGCCGAGCAGCGGCAGGGAGAGCGCGAAGAGGATCCCGGCGATGCCGAAGGCGGTGGCGGAGCCGCCGAGGGCGACGGCGAGGCCGCCCAGCGGGGCGCCGAGGACGGCGCCGAGGCGGGAGGCGAGGCCGCGCATGCCCTGGACGCGGGCGAGCTGGTCGCGGGCGGCGACGCGCGGCGGCAGGGCGCCGACCGCGGGGAGGAAGACGGCGTCGACGACGCCGAAGACGAGGGCGACGGCGGCGAGCGCCCAGAGGCCGGGCGAGGCGAGGAAGAGGGTCGCGGCGAGGCCGAGGACGACCAGGCAGCGGACGGTGTCGGAGGCGATGACGACCCGGCGCGGGCCGAGGCGGTCGGCGATCGCTCCGCCGGCGAGCAGGAGCAGGGCGCGGGGCACGGCGGAGACGGCCGTGACGAGACCGGCCTGGGCGGGGGTGCCGCCGCTCACGGCGGTCCAGGAGAGGGCGAGGTAGAAGACGCTGTCGCCCAGGGTGGAGGCGGTGTAGGCGCCGAGCCACCGCAGGACCTGGGGGTTGCGGTGGGCGGGGGCGTTCTCGGTGGGGGCGGGGGGTGCGAGGGCGGTCATCCCGCGGTCCGGTAGGGGAAGCCGTGGAGGTGGACGGCGACGTTCTCGCGGCCCTCGGTGTCGCCGGCGGCCTCGGCGGTGCGGGCCAGCTGGTCGTACTTCCTGAGGAGCGCGTCGAGCTCGTCGCCGAGGGAGGCGAGTTCGGCGGCGGTGAGGCGTGGCAGCCACTCCGAGCTGACGGAGGCGGCGCGCCACTCCTCGGACCAGGTGTGCCGCTCGTCGAGGAAGCGGGCGTAGATGTCTCTGCGCTGCGCGTCGATCGTACGGCCGAAGGCGGCGCTCGCGGCGGCGAGCTCGGGGGCGTCGCGGAGGTCCTCGTCGTGGATGCTGAAGCCGTACGAGCTGGGCTGCCACCAGCGCTCGCGGCCGTCCTCCGACTGGGGCTCGGCCGCCTCGACGAGGCCGTGCTCGGCCAGCTTGCGCAGGTGGTAGCTGACGAGCGAGACGGCCTCGTCGACCTGGTCGGCGAGCTGGGAGGCGGTGGCCGTGCGGGCCACGAAGAGGGCGCGGTAGAGGCGCATCCGCAGCGGGTGGGCGATGGCTCTGAGGGCGCCGAGGTCGGCGATCCGGCGGGTTTCCGACGAGGTCATGACAAGGACACTAGATGCGAAGGAAAAATTGCGCAATGAAAATTGCACAACCCGTCGGCGGGTCCGGTGGGGAGAGCCCCGCGGGTCCGGTGAAGAGAGAAGGGCCCCCGAGGGAGCCCTTCTCACGGCGGGCCGAGCGGCCCGCACTCACAGCTCGGGGCGGCGGACCGGGTGGCCCGCTCCCCCGGTCCGGGTCAGCGGACCGGGTGGCCCGCCTCCCGCAGCGTGTCCTTGACCTGCGCGATCCGCAGGTCGCCGAAGTGGAAGACGGAGGCCGCGAGCACCGCGTCCGCGCCCGCCGCCACGGCCGGCGGGAAGTCGGCGAGCCTGCCGGCGCCGCCCGAGGCGATCACCGGGACCGTCACGTGCTTGCGCACGGCCGCGATCATCTCGGTGTCGTAGCCGTCCTTCGTGCCGTCGGCGTCCATCGAGTTGAGCAGGATCTCTCCCGCGCCCAGCTCGGCGGCCCGGTGCGCCCACTCGACGGCGTCGATGCCGGTGCCCTGGCGCCCGCCGTGCGTCGTCACCTCGAAGGAGCCCGAGGCGGTGCGGCGCGCGTCCACGGACAGCACGAGCACCTGCCGGCCGAAGCGCTCCGCGATCTCCTGGATCAGCTCGGGGCGCGTGATGGCGGCGGTGTTGACGCCGACCTTGTCGGCACCGGCCCGCAGCAGCTTGTCGACGTCCTCGGCCGACCGCACGCCGCCGCCGACCGTGAGCGGGATGAAGACCTGCTCGGCGGTTCGGCGCACCACGTCGTAGGTGGTCTCCCGGTTCCCGGAGGAGGCGGTGATGTCGAGGAAGGTCAGCTCGTCGGCGCCCTCGGCGTCGTACAGCTTGGCCATCTCGACGGGGTCACCTGCGTCGCGCAGGTTCTGGAAGTTGACGCCCTTGACGACCCGGCCGTTGTCCACGTCCAGGCAGGGGATCACGCGTACGGCGAGACTCATGCCGCTCCTCCCCGGTACGCCTCGACCTCGACCTCGACGACCAGGCTCGGGTCGACGAAACCGGAGACGATGATCATCGACGCGGCCGGGCGGACGCCGTCGAACAGTTCCTTGTGGGCGCGGCCGACCTCGTCCACGTCCCGGGCGTGCGTGAGGTACATCCGGGTGCGGACGACGTGCTCCGGGCCCAGGCCCAGCTGCTTGAGCGCGTCGAAGGCCACCTGGAAGGAGTTGACGGTCTGCTCGTGGGGGCCTCCCCCGGCGATCTGCCCGCCCACCACCGACGTGCATCCGGAGACCAGGACGGTGCCGTTCGGGAGTTCGACCGCGCGCGAGTAGCCGAACTGCTCCTCCCAGGGAGCGCCGGTGACGACCTTGCGGACCTCGGAGGTCACTGCTTCACCGCCGCGAGCGCCTCTTCGAGGGTGAACGCCTCGGCGTAGAGCGCCTTGCCGACGATCGCGCCCTCGACGCCCAGCGGCACCAGGCCGGACAGGGCCCGCAGGTCGTCCAGGGAGGACACGCCGCCGGAGGCGACGACGGGCTTGTCGGTGGCCGCGCAGACGTTCCGCAGGAGCTCCAGGTTGGGGCCCTGGAGGGTGCCGTCCTTGGCGATGTCCGTGACGACGTAGCGGGCGCAGCCCTCGGAGTCGAGGCGGGCCAGCGTCTCGTACAGGTCGCCGCCGTCGCGGGTCCAGCCGCGGCCGCGCAGGGTCGTGCCGCGCACGTCGAGGCCGACGGCGATCTTGTCGCCGTGCTCGGCGATGACCTTGGCGACCCACTCGGGGGTCTCCAGGGCGGCGGTGCCCAGGTTGACGCGGGTGCAGCCGGTGGCGAGGGCGGCGGCGAGCGTGGCGTCGTCGCGGATGCCTCCGGAGAGCTCCACCTTGATGTCCATGGCTTCGGCGACCTGGCGGACCAGGTCGCGGTTGTCGCCGGTGCCGAAGGCGGCGTCCAGGTCGACCAGGTGGAGCCACTCGGCGCCCGCGCGCTGCCAGGCCAGGGCGGCCTCCAGCGGGGAGCCGTAGGAGGTCTCGCTGCCGGACTCGCCGTGGACGAGCCGGACGGCCTGGCCGTCGCGGACGTCGACGGCGGGGAGGAGTTCGAGAGTGCTCACAGGGTTCCGATCCAGTTGGTGAGGAGCTGGGCTCCGGCGTCGCCGGACTTCTCGGGGTGGAACTGCGTCGCCCACAGGGCGCCGTTCTCCACCGCCGCGACGAAGGGCTCGCCGTGGGTGGCCCAGCTGACCTTGGGGGCGCGCATGTTCTTGTTGCCGACCTCCAGGGTCCACTCGCGCACCGCGTAGGAGTGCACGAAGTAGTACCGCTCGTCGGCGTCGAGCCCCGCGAAGAGCTGGGTGTCGGCGGGCGCGTCGACGGTGTTCCAGCCCATGTGGGGGACGACGGGGGCGTTCAGCGGTCCGACCGTACCGGGCCACTCGTCGAGGCCCTCGGTCTCCACGCCGTGCTCGATGCCCTGGGCGAAGAGGATCTGCATGCCGACGCAGATGCCCATGACCGGGCGGCCGCCGGCGAGCCTGCGGCCGACGATCCAGTCGCCGCGGGCCTCCTTGAGGCCCCGCATGCAGGCGGAGAAGGCACCGACGCCGGGGACGAGGAGCCCGTCGGCGTTCATGGCGGTGTCGTAGTCGCGGGTGATCTCGACCTCGGCGCCGACACGGGCGAGCGCGCGCTCGGCGGAGCGCACGTTGCCGAAGCCGTAGTCGAAGACGACGACCTTCTTCGGGGAGGCCGTGCTCATGACCACACGTCCAGACGCAGGACGCCGGCGGAGAGGCACATCACGGCGCCGAAGGCGAGGACCACGATGAGGCCCTTGGGCATCTTCTGCTTGACGAAGGAGTAGATCCCGCCGAGCAGGAAGAGCCCGACGAGGATCAGGACAGTGGAGAGGCCGTTCACGACTAGAGCGCGCCCTTCGTGGAGGGGAGGATTCCGGCGGCGCGCGGGTCGCGCTCGGAGGCGTAGCGGAGCGCGCGGGCGAGGGCCTTGAACTGGCACTCCACGATGTGGTGGGCGTTGCGCCCGTAGGGCACGTGGACGTGCAGCGCGATCTGGGCCTGGGCGACGAAGGACTCCATGATGTGCCGGGTCATCGTCGTGTCGTAGGAGCCGATCATCGGCGCCATGTTCTCGGGCTCGGTGTGCACGAGGTACGGGCGGCCGGAGAGGTCCACGGTGACCTGGGCGAGCGACTCGTCCAGCGGGACCGTGCAGTTGCCGAAGCGGTAGATGCCGACCTTGTCGCCGAGGGCCTGCTTGAACGCGGCGCCGAGGGCGAGGGCGGTGTCCTCGATGGTGTGGTGCGAGTCGATGTGCAGGTCGCCGTCGGTCTTGACCGTGAGGTCGAAGAGCCCGTGCCGGCCGAGCTGGTCGAGCATGTGGTCGTAGAAGCCGACCCCGGTCGACACGTCGACCTTTCCGGTGCCGTCGAGGTCGATCTCGACGACGACGGAGGTCTCCTTGGTGGTGCGCTCAACGCGGCCTACGCGGCTCATCGTTCCTGCTCCTTCATCAATTCACGGACCGCGTCGAGGAACGCGTCGTTCTCTTCGGGGGTGCCGGCGGTGACCCGCAGCCATCCCGGTACTCCGTTGTCCCGGACCAGGACGCCCCGGTCGAGGATCGACCGCCAGGCCGCGTGCGCGTCGGGGAACTTCCCGAACTGCACGAAGTTGGCGTCGGAGTCGGTGACCTCGCAGCCGAGGGCACGCAGCTCGGTGACGAGCCGGTCGCGCTCGGCCTTGAGCTGCTCGACGTACCCGAGGAGGGTGTCGGTGTGCTCCAGGGCGGCGAGCGCGGTGGCCTGGGTGACGGCCGAGAGGTGGTACGGCAGGCGGACCAGCTGGACGGCGTCGACCACGGCCGGGTGGGCGGCGAGGTAGCCGAGGCGGAGCCCGGCGGCGCCGAAGGCCTTGGACATCGTCCGGGAGACCACCAGGTGCGGGCGGCCCTCCAGGAGCGGCAGCAGCGAGTCGCGGTGGCTGAACTCCACGTATGCCTCGTCCACGACGACCATCGAGGGCCCGGCCGCCTGGGCGGCCTCGTACAGGGCGAGGACGGTGTCGGCCCCGACGGCGGTGCCGGTGGGGTTGTTGGGCGAGGTGATGAAGACGACGTCCGGCACGTGCTCCGCGATGGCCTGGACGGCCGCCGCCACGTCGATGGTGAAGTCCTCGTTGCGCGGGCCGGAGATCCAGCCGGTGCCGGTGCCGCGGGCGATGAGGGCGTGCATCGAGTACGAGGGCTCGAAGCCGATCGCGGTGCGGCCGGGGCCTCCGAAGGTCTGGAGGAGCTGCTGGAGGACCTCGTTGGAGCCGTTGGCCGCCCAGACGTTCTCGACGGCGACCGGGTGCTTGCCGGTGCGGGTGAGGTAGGCGGCGAGCTCGGTGCGGAGCTCGATCGCGTCGCGGTCGGGGTAGCGGTTGAGGCCGCGGGCGGCCTCGGCGACCCGCTCCGCGATCCGGGCCACCAGCGGCTCGGGCAGCGGGTAGGGGTTCTCGTTGGTGTTCAGCTGGACGGGGACGTCGAGCTGGGGCGCGCCGTAGGGGGACTTGCCGCGCAGCTCGTCCCGGACGGGCAGGTCGTCGATGCCGGTCACCGCTGCGGCACCTTCCATCCGAACCGGGCCTTGACCGCCGCGCCGTGGGCGGGCAGGTCCTCGGCCTCGGCGAGCGTGACGACGTGGTGGGCGACGTCGGCGAGGGCGTCGCGCGTGTAGTCCACGATGTGCACGCCGCGCAGGAAGGACTGCACGGAGAGGCCCGAGGAGTGGCAGGCGCAGCCGCCGGTGGGCAGGACGTGGTTGGAGCCGGCGCAGTAGTCGCCGAGCGAGACCGGCGCCCAGGGGCCGACGAAGATCGCGCCGGCGTTGCGGACGCGGTCGGCGACGGCGGCGGCGTCGGCGGTCTGGATCTCCAGGTGCTCGGCGCCGTACGCGTCGACGACCTTGAGGCCGTCGGCGAGGTCGCGGACGAGGACGATCGCGGACTGGCGGCCGGCGAGGGCCGGGACGATCCGGTCGTCGACGTGCTTGGAGGCGGCGACCTGGGTCTTCAGCTCGGCCTCGGTGGCGGCGGCGAGCTCGTCCGAGTCGGTGACGAGGACGGAGGCGGCCATCGGGTCGTGCTCGGCCTGGCTGATGAGGTCGGCGGCGACGTGCACGGGGTCGGCGGTGGAGTCCGCGAGGATCGCGATCTCCGTGGGGCCGGCCTCGGCGTCGATGCCGATGCGGCCCTTGAGGAGGCGCTTGGCGGCGGCCACGTAGATGTTGCCGGGGCCGGTGACCAGGTTGACGGGGGCGCAGCCGGGCTCTCCGGCCGGCCCCTCCGTGCCGTACGCGAACATGGCGACGGCCTGGGCGCCGCCGGCCGCGTAGACCTCGTCCACGCCGAGGAGGGCGCAGGCGGCGAGGATCGTCGGGTGCGGGAGGCCGCCGAACTCCTTCTGCGGGGGAGAGGCGATGGCCACGCCCTCGACGCCGGCCTCCTGGGCCGGGACGACGTTCATCACGACGGAGGACGGGTAGACGGAGCGGCCGCCCGGCACGTACAGGCCGACGCGCTCGACGGGGATCCACTTCTCGGTGACGGTGCCGCCGGGGACGACCTGGGTCGTGTGGGTGGTCCGCCGCTGCTCGCGGTGGACGAGGCGGGCGCGCCGGATGGACTCCTCCAGCGCGGCGCGGACGGCGGGGTCGAGCTCGTCGAGGGCGCGGGTGAGCTCCTCGGCCGGGACGCGCAGGCTCGGGACGCGGACGCCGTCGAATTTCTCCCCGTAGTCGATCACCGCGGCCGCGCCATGATGCCGGACGTCCTCGCAGATGGGCCGCACCTTCTCCAGGGCGGCTTCCACGTCGAACTCGGCACGGGGCAGCAGGTCACGCAGGGCGGAACCCTCGGGGAGGGTGTCGCCGCGCAGATCGATTCGAGAGATCACGGGTCAATTCTCTCAGACGGCCCAGAGCGCCGGACGCCCGTATCACTGGCTGATACGCGCCACGGTGGCGTCTCCTCGCCACTCCTGACCGTTAGCGTTCAGCCCGTCACAGCACGGGAAGAACGACTGTACGAATCCACGAATCACGGAAAGCGGAATCGTGGGAGCGCATCGGGGAGAGCGAGGGGGCGGCAGTGACCGAGCCGCACGAGGACGGCATGCCGGACGGTCTCACGGGGTCCGAGCGGGCCGTGTGGCGGGCCTTCCGGATCGGCAGGACCTGTGATCTGACCGAGGGGATCGCGGAGCGGGACGACCCTTTCGGGGGGCGGGAGTGGGGGGAGGAGCGGAGCGTCCGGGCCGACGTGGTGGCGCTGCTGCTGCTCGACGGGCCGCCGGCGCGGTCGGGGCGGGTGGCCGCGCTGAAGCTGCGCGGGGTCAGGATCACGGGCGTGCTGAACCTGGCGGGCGGGACGATAGGGCCGTACGTGGAGCTGCACGGCTGCCGGTTCGACGGCGAGGTGGTGCTGCCGGAGGCCCGGTTCGGCACCCTGCGGATGGTCGAGTGCCTGCTGCCCCGTCTGGAGGCGGCCCGGCTGCACACGGAGGGGGACCTGCACCTGCCGCGCTGCCGGGTGCTGCGGGGCATCCGCCTGACGGACGCCCAGATCGGCACGGACCTGCTGATCAACCAGATCGAGGTGTGGCCGGACCGGCGGGGGCGGGCCATCACGGCGGACGGGCTCGTCGTCGCCCAGGACCTCCAGGCCGAGCTGGTCGAGGCCCACGGCGAGCTGAGCCTGCGCGGGGCGAAGGTGGGCGTCTCGCTCAGCCTGCGGGGCAGCGTGCTGCGCGGGGCGCAGGGCCGCCGCGCGCTGAACGCGCCGCAGCTGACGGTGGAGCGCTCGCTCTATCTGAACGCGGCCTGGGTGTACGAGGAGTCGGGCAGCTCGGGCTCGGCGGGCAGCTCCACGGCCACCCCGCCGTACGGGGTGACGCCCGCCCAGGGCGCCCGGCGCAAGCCGGTGGAGTGCCACGGCGGGGTGCGGCTCGACGACGGGCGGTTCGGTGACGCGGTGGACCTCCACCACGCGCGCTTCCTGCTGGACGGCGCCCGCCGGGAGGAGCTGTCGCTCCGCCGGATCGTGACCCCCGAGCTCCGGTTCAACGGGGAGCGGCCGGAGGAGGGGCGGGTCGTGCTGAACGGCGCGAAGGTCGTCACCCTCATCGACCTGTCGACCAGCTGGCCGGGGCCCGGCGGACTGGCCATGGGCGGCTTCGCCTACGAGAACCTCGTGCCGTACGGGCACTTCCCGCTGGCCCGGCGGCTGGAGTGGGTGGCGGCGGCCACCCCGGAGTACGCCCCCGAGCCGTACGAGCGCCTCGCGGCGGTCCTGCGCGGCAGCGGCGAGGACGCGGACGCCCGCGAGGTGCTCCTCGCCAAGCAGCGCCGCAGACGCGAGACTCTGCCGATCGCGGGGAAGCTGTGGGGGTACCTTCAGGACTGGACGGTGGCGTACGGCTACCGGCCGGGCCGGGCGGCGCTGTGGATGGCCGTGCTGTGGGCGGCGGGCACGGTCGCCTTCACCCACTACCGCCCGACGGCGCTGAAGCCGGACGAGGCGCCCGAGTGGAACGGCACGCTGTACGCCCTGGACCTGCTGCTCCCCGTGATCAACCTCGGCCAGGACGGCTACTGGCGGCTCGAAGGACTGTGGCAGTGGGTGGCGACGGCGCTGATCCTGCTCGGCTGGATCCTCGCGACGACGGTGGCGGCGGGCGCGACCCGGCTGCTGCGCAGGGGGTGAGGGTGGTGTCGTGGTGCGGTGAGGGTGCTGTCGGGACCCGGTGATGCGGCTGCAGCGGCGGGCCCGGCCGGGGGAGAATGCGCAGCACGATGTCCTTGCTCCGCGCCCTGGTCGGCACCCTCCGCTCGGCCCGGCACGCCCCGCGGCTCGCCGCGGGGCTCGTGCCGGACGACGACGTGCTGCTCGACGCCCCGGACGGGCGGCTGGCGCCCGCTCTGGTCGCCGCCGCCCTCGGCGACCAGGAGCCCGCCGCGAAGCTGCTCGCCACCACCCGGGACGCCGGCGAGTGGGAGGACCGCGACCGGTACGTCATCCGGCTCGCCGCCTTCGCCCAGCACCGGGGCGACTGGCTCACCCGGTGGCTCTCCGACGCCCCGGGCGATCCCGACGCCCTCCTCGTCACGGCGCAGCTCTCCGTCCGCCGGGCCTGGGAGTCCCCGGCCCGGGCCGAGCGGCTGCGCGAGCTCGCCCCGCTGGTCCAGGACCTCGCCGGGGAGGCCCCGCACGACCCGGTGCCGTGGCGGCTGGCCCTGGACCACGCGCGCGGGGCGCACGCGGGGCCCGCGGTCTTCGAGTCGCTGTGGGAGCAGGCCGTGCGCCGCTCCCCGCACCACTACGGCTGCCATGTGGCCGCCCTGAAGTACCTCTCGGCGCAGTGGTACGGCTCGCACCGCGCCGCCTTCGACTTCGCCGAGCAGGCCGCCGACGACGCGGCTCCGGACTCGCTCGTCCGGGCGCTGCCGGTGCGGGCGGCCCATGACGGGCTCCGCATGCCGCCGGGCCCGGAAGGGTCCGTGCCGGCCGGCCGGGTCGACCGTGCGGTGGTGCGCGCCCTGGCGCTGTCGGCGTCCTTCCCGCCGGGCGACCCGTGGCCGGCGGAGGTCCGGAACCTGCTCGCGCACGTGCTGGTCGAGCGGGAGCACTGGGCGGAGGCCTGGGAGGAGTTCGGACGGATCGGCCCGTACGCGACCTCCTTCCCCTGGAGTGCCGCGCGGGACTCCGCACCGGAGGATCCCCTGCTCCGCTTCCTGGCCGCGCGGGACCGGGTGCGGGGCGAACTGGCCCGCCGGACCCCGCTGAGGGGACCGGGTCCCGGAACGGCCGGACGGGGCGGGCCCGGCGGCCATTAGGCTTGGCGGCTGTGACCTCCGCTCGCCTGCCACTCTTCCCCCTCAACGCGGTGCTGTTCCCCGGCCTCGTGCTGCCGCTGAACGTCTTCGAGGAGCGTTATCGCGCCATGATGCGCGAACTGCTCACCGTCGACGACTCCGAGCCCCGGCGCTTCGCCGTCGTCGCCATCCGCGACGGCCGCGAGGTCGCGCCGACGGCTCCCGGCATGCCGGACCAGACGGCGCTGCCGGAGAAGGGCCCCGCGGCGGGCTTCGGCTCCGATCCCATCCAGTCCTTCCACCGGGTCGGCTGCGTCGCCGACGCGGCGTCGATCCGGGAGCGCGCCGACGGCAGCTTCGAGGTGATGGCGACCGGCACGACCCGGGTCAAGCTGCTCTCCGTCGACGCGAGCGGACCCTTCCTGACCGCCGAGGTCGAGGAGATCCCCGAGGAGCAGGGCGAGGAGGCGGGCCCCCTAGCCGAGGGGGTGCTGCGGGCCTTCCGGAGCTATCAGAAGCGCCTCGCGGGCGCCCGGGAGCGTTCGCTGACCACGAGTGAGCTGCCGGACGAGCCCTCCGTGGTGTCGTACCTGGTCGCGGCGGCCGCGGTGCTCGACACGCCGTCGAAGCAGCGGCTGCTCCAGGCGCCGGACACGGCGACCCGGCTGCGCGAGGAGCTGACGCTGCTGCGTGCGGAGACCGCGGTGCTGCGGCACCTGCCGTCGCTGCCGGTGGTGGACCTGACGCAGACCCCGACGTACCCGAACTGACCCGGCCCCGCCGGAGCGACCGAGCCGAGGAAGAGCGCGTGGCGAAGAAGCAGAAGAAGAACAGCGGCGGCACTCCGGCGACGGTGGCCCTGACGGCGGCCGGCACCGCGTTCACGGTGCACGCGTACGAGCACGACCCGGCCTCGGCCTCGTACGGCGAGGAGGCGGCGGAGGCCCTCGGCGTCTCCCCCGACCGGGTCTTCAAGACGCTGGTCGCGGACGTCGACGGCGAGCTGACGGTCGCCGTGGTCCCGGTGGCCGGCCAGCTGGACCTGAAGGCCCTGGCCACGGCGGTCGGCGGGAAGCGGGCCGCGATGGCCGACCCGGCGGCGGCGGAGCGCACGACGGGCTACGTCCGGGGCGGCATCTCCCCGCTGGGCCAGCGCAAGCGGCTCCGTACCGTCCTCGACTCCTCGGCCTCGGACCACGCGACCGTCTGCGTCTCGGCGGGCCGGCGCGGCCTGGAGGTGGAGCTCTCCCCCGCGGACCTGGCCGCCCTCACCTCGGCGGTGGTGGCCCCGATCGGCCGCGCCTGACGCGAGGCGCGGCCTCCCCCGGGTCCGTCAGTGCGAGCCCGGGCCCTGCGTGTACGGCTTGGGCCGGTCCCAGGCCTCGGGCTCCGGGTCGCGGGGGCCGAAGACGGCCGTGAGGGCCAGGTGGACGATCATCGCGGCGAGCGGCCAGGCCAGCATCGCGGCGGCCGCCAGGTTCAGTTCGAGGGGCGCCTCGAAGGTGACGTTCGGGCCGACCGCCTTCGCGTGGGCGACCACGTCGGAGGTGGGGCCGAAGCTCGTCCCGATCCACCAGGCGAGGAGCGAGCCCAGGCCGCCGCCGAGCGCGAGGCCGATGACGAGCGGGACGCCGCCCTTGCGGCGCAGCAGGAAGACGACGAGCGCGGCGACCGCGCCGAAGGCGAGCGCGAGGAGCACGAAGGTGCCGTCGGCGCCGATCGCCTGCTCCCCCTCCGAATTCCGCAGGTAGACGCCCTTGCCGTCCGAGATGAGCAGGACGCGCGGGGCCAGGTTCAGCCACAGCACCCCGAGCAGCGCGCCCCCGAGCGCGGAGGCGAGGGTCACCAGCAGGCCCTGCACGACCTCGGCCGCCGTGATCGGGTCTCCGGCCGGGCCGTCCAGCGGCGGAGGCGGCGGGGGCCAGTCGGGATCGTGCGGCGGCTGGTGAGGCGGAGTCAGAGGTGCGGTCACCCCGCCATCGTGCCAGGTGTCGCTGTGGCCCGCCTCAGCGGACGGCGGCCCGCCGGTAGGCCCAGGTGGCGAGGGACAGCGAGACGAGGCCGACCGCCCCGCACACGGCGAGGTCGACGGCGACGGCCGCCCAGTCGGGGTGCGGGTCGAAGGTGCGGGCCAGCGCCTCCACGCCGTACGTCGAGGGCAGCAGGTCCCGCGCCCAGCCGATCGGTCCGGGCAGCCGCTCGGCCGGCAGGACCCCGAGGAGCAGGGCCGCCGACATGCCGAGCTGGCCGAGGAGGGTCGCCAGCTCCTGGCGGGGCGCGAGGAGCCCGAGGGCCGCGCCGAGCCCGGCGAGGGCCGCGCCGGAGAGCGGGACGACGGCGGCCAGGATCCACAGATGGCCGAGGGGCAGCCCGAAGAGCACCGAACCGGCGACGGCGGTGACGACGGTCCCCGGGACGGTGAAGGAGGCGTACGCCCCGGCGGCGCCGAGGACGACGGCGGCGGGCGGCACGGGCAGGGTGGCGTAGTGGTCGAGGCCGCCGCCGGCCCGCAGCTGGCCGAAGTACTGGGCGAGCAGGTTGAGCGCGACGAAGGCGACGACGAGGACGGTGGAGCCGGCGACGACGGCGCGCGCCTCGGAGCCTCCGTCGACGACCCCGCGCATCAGGACCATGATCCCGATCGACTGGAAGGTGGCGACGAAGAGCAGCGGGATGCGGGCGACGCGGGCGCGGGAGAGCTGGGCGCGGTAGACGGCGGCCAGGGCCGGCAGGAGCCGGGCGCGCGGGGCCAGGGGCGCGGCGCCGTCGTCCGCGTCCCGGCCCGTGGCGGGGAGCGTGCCGGGCTGTAGGACCTCGGCGGGCAGGGTGCTCACTGCGTACAGCTCCTGGGGGTGGCGTGCGGTCGGTCCTGGGTGTCGCCGGTCATGCCTTCACCAGCCCCTCGGTCGCGCCGCCCAGGGCGAGGTACACGTCCTCCAGGCTCGGCGTGGCCAGGGTGAAGTCGTCGAGCGCGGCGAACGCGGGCCCGCCGGTGACGGTCGCGACGGCCGCGCGGGCCTCGTCGGGGGCGAGCCGGAGGTGCCAGCGGCGGCCGGTCTCCTGGGCGAGCGCGCGCAGGGCGGCGATCTCGGGCAGGTCGAGCGGCGGCGCGTCGCGCCAGACCAGCTCGACGCGGACCTCGCCGGCGACCCGCTCCTTGAGACCGGCGGGGGTGTCGCAGGCGATGACCCGGCCCCGGTCGAGGACGGCGACCCGGTCCAGGACGGTCTCGGCCTCGATGACGTTGTGGGTGACGAGGAGCACCGTGGTGCCGTGCTCGGCGCGGCGCCGGTCGACGGCGGCCCAGACGGCGCGCCGGGCGACCGGGTCCATGCCGGTGGTGGGTTCGTCCAGGACGAGGACGGGCCGGCTGCCGACGAGGGCGGCGGCGAAGCAGGCGAGCCGCCGCTGTCCGCCGGAGAGCTTCTTGAGGGGGCGCGCGGCGAGCTCGCCGAGGCCGAGCTCCGCCAGGACGGCGTCGCGCTCGGCGCGGGCGTCGCGGGCGGTGAGTCCGCGGAGCCGCCCGGTGGTCTCGGCGGCCAGGGAGACGGTCAGCTCGTCGAGGGCGGTGGACTCCTGGCCGAGGTAGGCGAGGAGGCGGGCCGCCCGCTCGGGGTGGCGCACGAGGTCGTGGCCGAGGAGTTCGACGGTGCCGGAGTCGGGGCGCATGAGTCCGGTGAGCTGGCGCACGAGGGTGGACTTGCCGGCGCCGTTGGGCCCGAGCAGGCCGAAGATCTCGCCGCCGCGCACGTCGAGGCTGATCCCGTCGGTGGCCCGCACCTCCGGGGTCGCGGGCGCGCCGCGTCTGCCGCGCGTGGCGGGGTACGTCTTGACCAGATCCCGCACCACGCACACCGTACTCACGGGGGAAGAGCCTACGGGGTCGCCGGGCCCGCTCCGGGCGCGGGGGCGTTCTCGGCGGCGGCGCGGACGTCGATCTCCCGCCAGAACCCGGCCCGGATGGCGTACCGGTCGTGCTCGTCGATCTGGTCGTCCTTGTGGGCGAGAAGTCCGAAACGGGCGGCGTACCGGAGGAGTTCGCCGTCGATGCGGTGCGGGATCCGCGGGTAGAGGGTGGAGAGCTTCTGGACGTGGCTCTGCTCGGGGAGCCGCTCCATCCACCGGCGGGCGAACACCTGTCCGACCTCGAACGGGTCGCCGCCGACGGTGGTGATGTCCTCCTCGCGGTCGGCCCAGCGCTGCTCGGCGCTGGTGAGCGAGGCGAGGGTGGGCAGGGTGGCGGTCTCCGCGGGCTCGCCCAGGGAGGGGGCGGGGCGCTCGACCCAGCCCCGGTCGGAGGACCAGCGGAGCGCGCTGGCGCCCTGCGGGACCGGGACGGGCGCGGGGCCGGGGGTCCCGGCGGCGGGGCCGCGCAGTCCCGCCAGGTCCTTGGGCGTGGGGACGCCCCTGCCGGGGGTGGCCGGGGCGGGCGCGCCGTCCGCGTCGACGCGCCCGTCGGCGTCGAGACGGCCGTCGGCGTCGACCTGCCCGTTGACGTGGCCGCCGTCGCGCAGGTGCCCGGGGGCGCCGTCGCCGTTGGCGCCGGTGGGGGCGGCCGAGCCGTTCCGGGCGGCCGCGGCCTCCGCGGCCCGCTCGGCGGAGGCGGCGAGGGCCGCCTCGGGCAGCGGCGCGGAGAGGATGGCCGCGATCTCCGGGCGCGGGGCGGGCGGCGGCGAGCACATGCCGGTGAGGTCCTTGGCGCGGACGGCGCGGGTGATCCAGGTCCGGTCGAGGACCCGCCGCTCGTCGGCCTCGGCCACGAGGTCCTCGGACTGGTTGTAGTCGCCGTCGGCCGCCTGGACGGCCCACAGGTGGACGGCGACGCCGTGCTCCTTGGCGGACATGAGGCCCGGCAGCAGATCGCCGTCGCCGGTCACGAGCACGATGTCGGAGCAGGCCCTGTTCCGGGCGAGCTCGGTGAGCTCGGTGTGCATGGCCGCGTCGACGCCCTTCTGCGCCCAGCGCCCGTCGCTCCGGGTCAGGGCGCCCAGCCGGACGGTGACCCGGGGCATCACGCGGAGCCTGCGGTGCTCGGGCTGGGGCACCCGGTCGGGGGCGCCGTCGAACCAGTAGATCCGCAGGAGGGGCAGGTCGGTCTCGGCCTCGGCGCGCTGGCGCAGCTGCTGGATCAGCCCGGCGTGGTCGACGGTGATCCGGGAGCGGGACGGTTCCCCGGCGAGGAGACTGGCGGCGGCGCCCAGCAGGTAGCCGGCGTCCACCAGGACGACGCAGCGGTCCACGTGTTCCACCCTCTTTCGGGAGCCTCGGGTTCGAAAGGGTGCTTCGGGTTCCTTCGAGTCTGCCCGACGGCCCGGTGCTTGACGTCCGGAACTGGATCATCGGCGTGGCGAGTATCACGCCCCACAGGCCACTACCCTCCGTAATGATCCAAAATGCGGCGTTTTCCCCGGTATGTGAGTCTGACAGCGGCCCTGGCCCCCAGGTCCCTTTGAGGAGGAAACCCCATGGCCAAGAACCGCAACCAGAACCGCAGTCAGAAGCAGCCGTCGCAGGCCGAGCGCGGCCAGCAGCAGGCTCAGCAGTCCGCGCTGGAATCGCAGGCCGAGCAGCGCGCGAGCCAGGTCACACCGGGTGACATGGCACGCAAGGGTCGCCAGAAGCGTTTCGGCCACAACTGACGCTGCTCGACGGCAAAGGGGCGCGCCCGTGACGACGGGCGCGCCCCTTGCGCGTGCGCGGAACCCCGCCCGCGCGCCCCCGTGCGCGTGACGGAGGCGCCGGTGCCGGTGCCGGTGTCAGCCCGCCAAGCGGGAGACGGAGGCACCGGTGCCGATCAGCCGGCCAGGCGGGAGGCGAAGGCGCCGGTGCCGGTGCCGGTCAGCCCGCCAGGCAGGACGGGCCGAGCAGCACCTTCAGGTCGCCGAAGAGCGCCGGGTCGGCGGTCACCCGGTGCCGGTCGAGCCGCAGGACGGTGGTGGTCCGGGGGCCCTGGAGCTTGATCCGCACCTCGGTGTTGCCCTTGTGGTGCTTGAGGATCTCGCCGAGCCTGCTGACCATCGGCGGGGTCACCTTCACCGTCGGGATGGTGAGGATCACCGGCGCGTTGGTCCCGGCGTTCGACAGGTCGGGGACCATCAGCTCCATCGCGACGAGACGGGGCACGTCCTCGCGCTTGTCGAGGCGTCCCTTCACGAAGACGACCGTGTCCTCGACCAGCTGGGTGGAGACGAGCTGGTAGGTGGCCGGGAAGAACATGCACTCGATGGAGCCGGCCAGGTCCTCGACGGTCGCGATCGCCCAGGCGTTGCCCTGCTTGGTCATCTTGCGCTGGAGGCCGGAGATGATGCCGCCGATGGTGACGACCGCGCCGTCGGAGTGCTCGCCGCCGGTGAGCTGGGAGATCGCCGCGTCCGTCTTGTCGGAGAGGACGTGCTCGATGCCGAAGAGCGGGTGGTCGGAGACGTAGAGGCCGAGCATCTCGCGCTCCTGGGCGAGCAGGTACGACTTCTCCCACTCGACGTCGGAGAAGACGACGTCGAGTCCGAAGCCGGGCTCGTCGGTCGCCGCGTCGCCCATGCCGCCGAAGAGGTCGAACTGCCCCTCGGCCTCCTTGCGCTTGACCGCGACCACGTTGTCGATCATGGGTTCGTGGTGGGCGACCAGGCCCTTGCGGGTGTGGCCCATCTCGTCGAAGGCGCCGGCCTTGATCAGCGACTCGACGGTCCGCTTGTTGCAGACGACGGCCTCGACCTTGTCGAGGAAGTCGGGGAAGGTCGAGTACTTCCCCTTGGCCTTGCGCGACTTGATGATCGACTCGACGACGTTGGTGCCGACGTTCCGGATGGCGGAGAGGCCGAAGAGGATCACGTCGTCGCCCTGGGCGGCGAAGTTCGACTGGGACTCGTTCACGTTGGGCGGGAGGACCTTGATGCCCATGCGGCGGCACTCGTTCAGGTAGACCGCGGACTTGTCCTTGTCGTCCTTGACCGAGGTGAGGAGTCCCGCCATGTACTCGGCGGGGTGGTTGGCCTTGAGGTAGGCGGTCCAGTAGGAGACCAGGCCGTACGCGGCGGAGTGCGCCTTGTTGAAGGCGTAGCCGGCGAAGGGGACCAGGACGTCCCAGAGCGCCTTGATCGCCGCGTCGCTGAAGCCCTTCTTCTTGGCTCCGGCCTCGAAGATCACGAAGTTCTTCGCCAGCTCCTCGGGCTTCTTCTTGCCCATGACGCGGCGGAGGATGTCGGCCTCGCCGAGCGAGTAGCCGGCGATGATCTGGGCGGCCTTCTGCACCTGCTCCTGGTACACGATGAGGCCGTAGGTGACCGCGAGCACCTCTTCGAGCGGCTTCTCCAGCTCGGGGTGGATCGGGGTGATCTCCTGCTGGCCGTTCTTGCGGAGGGCGTAGTTCGTGTGCGAGTTCATGCCCATCGGGCCCGGCCGGTAGAGGGCGGACACGGCGGAGATGTCTTCAAAGTTGTCGGGCTTCATCAGCCGGAGGAGCGAGCGCATGGGCCCGCCGTCGAACTGGAAGACGCCGAGGGTGTCACCGCGCTGGAGCAGTTCGAAGGTCTTCTGGTCGTCGAGCGGCAGCGCCAGGAGATCGATGTCGATCCCCTTGTTGGACTTCACCATCTTGACGGCGTCGTCCATGATCGTCAGGTTGCGCAGGCCGAGGAAGTCCATCTTCAGCAGGCCGAGCGACTCGCACTGCGGGTAGTCCCACTGCGTGATGGTGACGCCGTCGGTGTGCCGCACCCAGATCGGCGCGTGGTCGACGATCGGCTCGCTGGACATGATGACGCCGGCGGCGTGCACGCCCATCTGGCGGACCAGGCCCTCGACGCCCCGGGCGGTGTCGATGACCTTCTTGACGTCCGGCTCGTTCTCGTACATCGCGCGGATCTCGCCGGCCTCGCTGTAGCGCGGGTGCGAGGGGTCGGTGATGCCGTTGAGGTCGATGCCCTTGCCGAGGACGTCGGCGGGCATGGCCTTGGTGAGGCGGTCGCCCATGGCGTACGGGTAGCCGAGGACGCGCGCGGAGTCCTTGATGGCGTTCTTCGCCTTGATCTTTCCGTACGTGCCGATCATGGCGACCTTGTCGGCGCCGTACTTCTCGGTCACGTACCGGATCACCTCGACGCGCCGGCGCTCGTCGAAGTCGATGTCGACGTCGGGCATCGAGATGCGCTCGGGGTTGAGGAAGCGCTCGAAGATCAGACCGTGCGGGATCGGGTCGAGGTCGGTGATGCCCATGGCGTACGCGACGATCGAACCGGCCGCGGAGCCTCGGCCGGGGCCCACGGCGATGCCCTGCTTCTTCGCCCACATGATGAAGTCGGCGACGACGAGGAAGTAGCCGGGGAAGCCCATCGAGATGATGGTGTCCATCTCGTACTCGGCCTGCTTCATGCGGTCCTCGGGGATGCCCCCGGGGAAGCGGCGGTGCATGCCGCGCAGGGTCTCCTCGCGGAACCAGGTGACCTCGGTGTAGCCCTCGGGGATGTCGAACCGCGGCATGAGGTTCTTGGCCTCGAACATGCCCGTGGTGTCGATCTGCTCCGCGACGAGGAGGGTGTTGCGGCAGCCCTCCTGCCAGGCGTCCGAGGAGTCGACGGCGTACATCTCGTCCGTGGACTTCAGGTAGTAGCCGGTGCCGTCGAACTTGAAGCGGTCCGGGTCCGAGAGGTTCTTGCCGGTCTGGATGCAGAGCAGGGCGTCGTGCGCGACGGCCTCGTGCGCGTACGTGTAGTGCGAGTCGTTCGTCACCAGCGGCGGGATGCCGAGCTTCTTGCCGATCTCCAGGAGCCCGTCGCGGACCCGGTGCTCGATCTCGATGCCGTGGTCCATCAGCTCCAGGAAGTACCGGTCCTTGCCGAAGATGTCCTGGTACTCGGAGGCGGCCTTCAGGGCCTCGTCGAACTGGCCGAGGCGCAGCCGGGTCTGGAGCTCGCCGGAGGGGCAGCCGGTGGAGGCGATCAGGCCCTCGGACCACTGGGAGATGGTCTCCTTGTCCATCCGGGGCCACTTCTGGAGCCAGCCCTCGGCGTACGCGTCGGAGGAGAGCTTGAAGAGGTTGTGCAGCCCGGTGGCGTTCGCCGCCCAGATCGTCTTGTGGGTGTAGCCGCCGGAGCCGGAGACGTCGTCCCGCTTCTGGTGCGGCTGACCCCACTGGATCTTCCGCTTGTTGCGCCGGGACTCGGGGGCGACGTACGCCTCGATGCCGATGATCGGCGTGACCCCGGCCTTCTTCGCCGTGTGGAAGAAGTCGTAGGCCCCGTGCAGGTTGCCGTGGTCGGACATGGCGATGTGGGTCATGCCCATCTCGTTGCACGCGTCGAACATGTCCTTGAGCCGCGCGGCACCGTCCAGCAGCGAGTACTGGGTGTGGACGTGGAGGTGCGTGAAGGGCGGCTTGGTCACGGGGGAGGCCTCCGACTGAATTTCTGGGGGGACAGCGTGGAAGTCTACGTCGGCCGAGTGACAACGGGCGGGCACTCGGGGGTACGGTCGCGCGTTGGAGGACCGGGAACACCTGTCCCATTTGTCATGAGCAGCCCTGCACCAGGAGGCACACTCGATGTCGGTTCCGCAGCCCACCGCAGCCGAGCGCGGTGAGCACATCCTCGCCGTCTTCGACACCGCCTTCGGCGAGCTCCTCGCCGCCGACCCGGCGGCCTTCCGCGTCAAGTTCCGGAAGATGGCCGGCTCCGCCTTCGCCTTCTACCGGGGCACCGCGTGCCTCTTCTACTCGGACCTGGAGCGGGAGGTCCACGGCGGCCCCTACCTGGACGAGCGGACCGGCCGGGTCTGGATCCACGGTGATCTCCACGCCGAGAACTTCGGCACGTACATGGACGCCAACGGCCGGCTCGTGTTCAACGTCAACGACTTCGACGAGGCCTACGTCGGGCCCTTCACCTGGGACCTGAAGCGGCTCGCCGCCTCGCTCGCCCTGGTCGGCTACGCCAAGGCGCTCGGCGACGAGCAGATCACCCACCTGGTCCGGGTCTACGCCGCGGCCTACCGGGAGCGGATCCACGCGCTCGCCACCGGCGCCAAGGGCGACGAGGTCCCCGCCTTCACCCTGGAGACCGCCGACGGGGCGCTGCTCGGCGCCCTGCGCGAGGCCCGGGCGCTGACCCGCTTCGGGCTGCTGGACTCGATGACCGAGATCCGCGACTTCGAGCGGCGCTTCTCCGCGGGCGGCGGCGCGATCGAGCTGGACGCGGCCACCCGGTACAAGGTCCTCGCGGCCTTCGACGGCTATCTGGAGACCCTGCCGGAGTCCTCCCTCGCCCGCCCCGACTCGTACCGGGTGAAGGACGTCGTCGGCCGCCGCGGGATCGGCATCGGCTCGGCCGGTCTCCCCTCGTACAACATCCTCCTGGAGGGCAACAGCGACGCCCTGGAGAACGACGTCGTGATCTACGTGAAGCAGGCGCAGACCCCCGCGGTCTCGCGGCACGTCACGGACGCGGCGGTACGGGGCTACTTCCAGCACGAGGGTCACCGCACCGTGATCTCGCAGCGGGCGCTCCAGGCCCACGCGGACCCGTGGCTGGGCTGGACCGAGCTGGACGGGGCCGGCCAGCTGGTCGCCGAGGTGTCGCCGTACGCGGTGGACCTGGACTGGTCGGACATCGACGACCCGGACGAGATCGCGGCCACCGTCGCCGACCTGGGGCGGGCGACGGCCACGATGCACGCGGCGGCGGACGACGAGAGCGGGCACTCGCTGGTGCCCTTCTCGACGGAGCGGGCCATCGACGCGGCGATCGCCGCCGATGAGGAGGGCTTCGCCGCGCTCCTCGTCGACTTCGCCCACACGTACGGAGCGCGGGCGCGGGCGGACCACCAGATCTTCGTGGACCTCTTCCGCAACGGGCGGATCCCGGGACTGTAGGGGCCCGTGCGGCCCTCCACAGACTTCCTTTAAGGACGTCTTACGGGCCGGCATGGGACACTCCACGACGATGGACATCATGGCGGGTACGCAGCTGAGGGCGCTGCGGGCGGCGTTCTTCACGGCCTTGGTCGTGACGCTGTCCGTGGCGTCCCACGTGCTGCTCTCCCGCGTGCCGCTGCCTCTGGGGACGCTCGTCCCGGTGGCGGTCGGCGTCTTCGCCGTGGCGTACGCGCTGGCCGGCCGGGAGCGCGGCCTCGGCCCGATCGCCGGGCTCCTGGTCCCGCTGGAGCTGGCCGCCGACACCCTCTTCACCAGCGGTCAGGCGGTCTGTTACGGCCCCGCGGGCGGCCCGGTCGCCGGCTCGCTGCGCGCGGTGGGCGTGGAGGTGTTCTGCGGCGGCGCCGTGGGCACCCCGCTGCCCGGCGTGGTGACCCCGCAGGGCGGGGGCGACGCCGCCGCACTGCTCGACTCCCCCGACCCGGCGCTGCCGTGGCTGCTGCTCCTGGCCCATGTGGGCGTGGGGCTCTCGGCGGCGTGCTGGCTGCGCGGCGGGGAGCGGGCGCTGGCCCGGCTGCTGCGCGCGGTGGAGGCCTTCGCGTTCCGGCCGCTGCTCCTGGTGGCGGCCTTCTTCCGGGGCGCGGGTCCGGCGCCGCTGCGGGCCGGACGGTCCGCGGCGCGGCCGCGGTCCTCCCGCACCCGGCTCCTGGTGCACTCCGTCGGGCGGCGGGGGCCGCCGCGTCCGGTGCTCGCTCTCGTCTGAGCGGGCCCCACGCGCCCCCTGCCTTCCCCACCTTTCACGGAGATCACCATCATGAGTGCACGCAACAGCCACGCCAACAAGGCCGCGGCCCGCGAGCGCCTGCGCGAGGAGCGCGAGCGCCAGGCGAAGAAGGACCGGGCCCGCCGGCAGCTGGTCGTCGGCGTCTCGGCCGTGGCCGTCCTGGCCGCCGCGGGCGGCATCGGCTACGCGGTCGTCCAGTCGAACAAGCCCTCCCACTGGGAGGCGGCGGCGGACGCGAAGAGCGTGACGGCCCCGAAGAACACCGCGGGGACCGACGGCACCACCGTCGTCATCGGCAAGGACTCCGCGAAGAAGACGCTGGAGGTCTACGAGGACTCGCGCTGCCCCGTCTGCGCGACCTTCGAGCAGACCGTGGGCTCGACGGTCGAGAAGGACGTCGAGGCCGGCAAGTACAAGATCAAGTACGTCGGCGCGACCTTCATCGACAACGGCATCCCGGGCGAGGGCTCGAAGAACGCCCTGTCCGCGCTCGGCGCCGCGCTGAACGTGAGCCCGGAGGCCTTCCTGAAGTACAAGGCCGCCCTCTACTCCACCCAGTTCCACCCGGACGAGAAGCAGGACAAGTTCGCCAAGGACGCCTACCTCGTCGAGGTGGCGGACACGGTCCCGGCCCTCAAGGGCAACGCCGAGTTCAAGAAGAACGTCGAGGACGGCACCTTCGACGCGTGGGCGATGAAGATGTCGAAGGCCTTCGACGCGAGCGGGGTGCAGGGCACGCCGACGCTGAAGATGGACGGCAAGCCGGTCACGGTCGCGGGCACGCAGAACCCGCCGATGACGGTGGCCGAGTTCGACACGGCGATCACCGCGGCCCTCAAGGGCTGACGCCCCTCCCCCTCCGCTCGGCCCCGGACCGGACCGGTCCGGGGCCGAGGTGCGTCCGGGTCCTGGGCCGTACCACCCGGGCCCATGTGCGTCCGGGGCCGGGGCCGTACCCACCCGGGCCCATGTGCGTCCGGGGCCGGGGCCGTTCCACCCGGGCCGAGGCGCGTCCGTCCCCGGGGAAGTCCGGCCCGGGCGTCCTCGGGGCGACGAGTCGGCGAACTTCCGGAATTCGCCTGCCCCTCCGACGTACTCGTCAGTAATCTGACTGCCCGTGACCAGTCGTTTCATATCCCCCGCCCCCACCCGGCGCTCGGTCGTCAAGGCCGCCGCCGCCACCGCCGCCGTCGCGCCCGTCCTCCTCGGCGCGGCCTCCCCGGCGCTCGCGGACACCGGGGCGCCCGCCTTCCTCCACGGCGTCGCCTCCGGCGATCCGCTGCCCGACGGCGTCCTGCTCTGGACGCGCGTCACCCCCACCCCCGAGGCCGTGCCCGGATCCGGGCTCGGCCCCGACGTCCAGGTCGGCTGGGAGCTCGCCGAGGACCGCTCCTTCGCCCGGGTCGTCGCCTCCGGCACCACCACGGCGAGCGCCGCCTCCGACCACACCGTGAAGGCCGACGTCCGGGGCCTGCGCCCGGCCACCGCCTACTGGTTCCGCTTCACCTCGGGCACGGCCGCCTCCCCGGCAGCCCGCACCCGCACCGCGCCGGCCGCCGACGCCGCCGCCCCGGGGGTCCGCTTCGGCGTGGTGTCCTGCGCGAACTGGGAGTCCGGGTACTTCTCCGCGTACCGCCACCTCGCGGCCCGCGGCGACCTGGACGCCGTCCTGCACCTCGGCGACTACGTGTACGAGTACGCCACCGGCGCCTACCCCGAGGCGAAGTACGTCGTCCGGCAGCACGAGCCGCGCCACGAGATCGTCTCGCTCGCCGACTACCGGACCCGGCACGGGAAGTACAAGACGGACGCCGACCTCCAGGCGCTGCACGCGGCGCACCCGGTGATCGCGATCTGGGACGACCACGAGTTCGCCAACGACGCCTGGTCCGGCGGGGCCGAGAACCACACGCCCGGCGCCGAGGGCGAGTGGGCGGCCCGGGTCGCCGCCGCCAAGCAGGCGTACTTCGAGTGGATGCCGGTGCGCGCCTCCACGGAGGGCACGGTCTTCCGGCGCCTGCGCTTCGGCCGGCTGGCCGATCTCCATCTGCTGGACCTGCGGTCCTTCCGCTCCGCGCCCGCGAAGACGGGCAGCGGCACGGTCGACGACCCGGAGCGCAGCATCACCGGCCGCGCGCAGCTGGACTGGCTGAAGGCGGGGCTCGCCGGTTCGGACGCGGCCTGGCAGCTGGTCGGCACCTCGGTGATGATCTCGCCGGTCGCCTTCGGCGCCCTGCCGGCCCACCTCCTGGAGCCGCTCGCCGGGCTGCTCGGCCTGCCGAAGGAGGGGATCGCGGTCAACGTCGACCAGTGGGACGGCTACACGGACGACCGCAAGGAGCTGCTCGGGCACCTGACCGCCCGGTCGATCCGCAACACGGTCTTCCTGACCGGCGACATCCACATGGCCTGGGCCAACGACGTGCCGGTGAAGGCCGCGACGTACCCGCTCTCGGCCTCGGCGGCGACCGAGTTCGTGGTCACCTCGGTGACCTCGGACAACCTGGACGACCTGCTCCACGTGGCCCCGGGCACGCTCTCGGTGGTGGCCGCGGGCGCCGTGAAGGCGGCCAACCGCCATGTGAAGTGGGTGGACATGGACCACCACGGCTACGGCGTGCTCGACGTGACCGCCGCGCGCTCGCAGATGGACTACTACACGGTCTCCGACAAGGCGGACCCGGCCGCGACGACGGCCTGGGCGCGCTCCTACCGGACGCTGAGCGGAACGCAGCGTGTCGAGCGGGTGTACCAGCCGGTGCTGTGACCGCCGCTCTGTAGGTGATTTTTCGGCCATGATCACCCGTGTTAACGGGAGATCACATCGCTACGGCGGGTGGTGAGTTCCGGCGATCGAATCCGGACACACCACCCGCCTCCGCCACGTGGCTTGTTACGCACGTGTCTCAAACCCGGCGAGCGGCGCAAGTTTTTCTTCCCGATGCCCCGAATTGCCGCACGAATGATTGGGCCTGATCAATCCTCAACGACCTCTGACAGGGACGCGTAATCTCCGGGCCGTGGCGAGGAAGTCCCTCTCCACGCACCCCCCACAAGGAGTCACCGTGCGTGCTCTTGTCCGTATATCGCCGCGTATGACACGTCGTCTGATGGGCACCGCCGTCCTGGCCGGAACCCTGGCCATCGCTCCCCTCTCCGCCCCCGTGGCCGCCCCCACCGGATCCACCCTGGCCTCCGCCGAGGAGTGCGCGGACGGTACGGCGGCGCTCTCCGGCGCCCGCAAGGCGCGCGGCGCCGCGGACCACGCCGCCGAGCCCAACGAGGTCTCGGCCGCCAAGGCCAAGGCCATGGACGACGACCTCAGAAAGAAGGTCTCCGCGGCCCGCGCGTCCGGCCGGGTCGGCGCCGCCAAGGCCGCCGCCGGCGCCACCGTCCCCGTCTACTTCCACGTGATCCACAGCGGCGCGACAGGCAAGCTCAGCGCCACCGCGATCAACAACCAGATGGCGGTCCTGAACGCGGCCTACGGCGGCCAGGGCACCGGCAACGTGAACACCAACTTCACGTTCACCCTCGCCGGGACCGACTACACGGACAACGCCACCTGGTACAACGTCTCCGACGGCACCCAGGCCGAGAAGGACATGAAGAACGCCCTGCGCAAGGGCGGCAAGAACGCGCTGAACGTCTACACCGCCAACCTCGGCGGCGGCCTCCTCGGCTGGGCGACCTTCCCGTCCTCGTACACCTCCGCCCCGAAGATGGACGGCGTCGTCATCCTCGACGCCTCGCTCCCGGGCGGCTCGGCGGCCAACTACAACCAGGGCGACACCGCCACCCACGAGGTCGGCCACTGGATGGGGCTCTACCACACCTTCCAGGGCGGCTGCTCGGGCAACGGCGACTACGTCTCCGACACCCCGGCCGAGAAGAGCGCCGCGTTCGAGTGCCCCACCGGCCGTGACTCCTGCACCAACAAGACCGGTGTGGACCCGATCCACAACTTCATGGACTACACGTACGACTCCTGCATGTACCAGTTCACCGCGGGCCAGGTGACCCGCATGAACGACTCCTGGACGGCGTACCGCGCCTGACGCGGCACCCGCGACGGAAGAGGGCGTGGCCCCGGGGAGGCTCCCCGGGGCCACGCCCCTTCTCCGTACGTCCTACAGGCTGCCCAGGAAGGACAGGGCCACCGCCCAGGTCCGCTCCGCCGCCTCCTCGTCCCAGTCGGGCAGCTCCGGGTCCGTGTACACGTGCCCCGCGCCCCGGTAGCGGTAGACCTCCACGTCCGCACCGGCCTTCCGCATCTGGAGGTACCAGGAGGACAGCCAGTCGTCCGTCTCGAACGGGTCGGGCTCGGCCACGTGCAGCTGGACCGGCAGCTCGTCGACCGAGGCGGACTCCGCGAGGTCCGAGGTGCCGTGCAGGAGCAGCAGCCCGCGCGCCTTCTCGTCGCCGAGCGCCAGGGTCTGCGCGATCGAGGCGCCGAGCGAGAGGCCCATGTAGACCAGTCCCCGCTCGGAGTACGGCGCGGCGGCGAGGACCGCCCGCTTCAGCAGCTCGTCCTTGCCGATCTCGTCCCGCAGCACCACGCCCTCCTCGACGGTCCCGACCGTCCGGCCCTCGTAGAGGTCCGGCGTCCAGACCTGGTGGCCGGCGGCCCGCAGCCGCTCGGCGGCCGCCTCGACGGAAGGGGTCAGCCCGTAGGCCGAGTGGAAGAGCATGATGTCCATGCGTCCCATCCTGCCACCCGCCACCGGGACCCCGGCCGTCAGCGCAGGCTGCGCACGTCCAGCTGGCGCAGCACCCGGTCCACCACCTCGGGGTCGGCGCCCGGTTCGCTGCGCGCCGCGAGGACCTCGTGCCGGGCGGCCGACATCAGCTCCCGCTGGATCCGCTGCACCGCCTTGAACCGCTGGGTCCGCTCCAGGAAGGCGGCCCGCCGCTCGTCGTCCACCATGTCGGGGCTGATCCGCGCCCCGATGTCGTACGCCCCGCGCAGCAGCCGCTCCTGGACCTCCTCGGGCAGCTCCTCCACCTCCTCGATCTCCTTCAGCCGGCGCTTGGCCGCCTTCGCGGCCCGGATCGCGAGCTCCCGCTCCAGGGCGCGCTCGGCGTCCGCGTCGGCCCGCACCCCGAGGCGCTTGACCAGCCAGGGCAGGGTGAGGCCCTGGACGACCAGGGTGGCGATGATCACGCAGAAGGCGATGAAGACGATCTCGTCGCGGCCGGGGAAGGGCGCGCCGTCGTCGGTGCGCAGCGGGATGGCGAGCGCCAGCGCGACCGAGGCCACCCCGCGCATCCCCGCCCACCACATGACGACCGTCTCCCGCCAGCTCATCGGGATCTCCTCGTCGACGTCCCGGAGCGTGTGCAGCCTCTTCGCCAGCCAGGTGGCGGGGAGCAGCCAGAGGAGCCGCACGCCGACGACGACGCCGACCACGGCGGCGCCCCAGCCGAGCATCCGCCAGCCGCGGCCCTCGGCCACGCCGAAGACGTGGATGAGCTCCAGGCCGATGAGGCCGAAGGCGATGCCGGTGACGAGGGTGTCGACGATCTGCCAGAAGGTCTGTCCGGCGAGCCGGCCCATGACGTCGTCGGCGTCGGCCGCGTGCTCGGCCAGGAACAGGGCGGTGACCAGGACGGCGAGGACGCCGGAGCCGTGCAGCTCCTCGGCGAGCACGTAGCTCACGAAGGGGACGAGGAGGGTGAGGCCGGTCTGCAGGGTGACGTCGCCGAGGAGGCCGATGAGCTTGTGGCAGAGCCAGCCGAGCGCCAGGCCGACGACCACGGCGACCACCGCGGACAGCACGAACTCGCCGAGCGCCTGGGGCCAGGAGAAGGAGCCGCTGACGACGGCCGCGATCGCGACGTGGTAGAGCACGATCGCGGTGACGTCGTTGAAGAGCCCCTCGCCCTCCAGGATCGACACGAGCCGGCGGGGCAGGCCGAGCGAGCCGGCCACGGCGGTCGCGGCGACCGGGTCCGGCGGCGCGACGAGGGCGCCGAGCGCCAGCGCGGCGGCGAGCGGGAGCCCCGGTACGAGGGAGTGCGCGACCGCGCCGACGGCGGCGGTGGTGACGAAGACCAGGGCCACCGCGAGCAGGAAGATGGGCCGCCGGTTGGCCGCGAACTGCCGCCACGAGGTGCGCTGCACGGAGGCGTACAGCAGCGGCGGCAGCACCAGCGGGAGGATGAACTCCGGCGGGATGTCGACGTTCGGCACGAAGGGCAGGAAGGCCAGCGCGATCCCGATGAGCGTCATCAGGACGGGCGCGGGCAGTCCCAGCCGGTCGCCGAGCGGCACGGTGAGCAGGGCGCCGAGGAGGAGCAGGAAGAGCAGGGCCAATTGATCCACGGCCCCACCCTGTCACGTGCGTCCGTTTTGGAAGCAATCGCCCCCACTGGGGGCTTTAGAGCGTGCGCCGCATGGCCCGGTGCGGCATCCCCGCGTCCGGGAACTCGGGGCCGTACGCCACGTACCCGAGGCGCTCGTAGAAGCCCAGCGCGTGGGTCTGCGCGTGCAGGTCGACGGCGCTCAGGCCGCGCGCCCGCGCCGCGTCCTCGATGCCCCGGACCAGCGCCGCGCCGATCCCGAGACCGCGGGCCGCCTTCGCGACCGCGAGCCGGCCGAGCGAGCCCACGGAGGCGTCGGCGCCGGTCCGGCCGGTCGCGTCCGCGCCGTGCAGCAGGCGTCCGGTGCCCAGCGGCTCCCCGTCCGCGCGGACCGCGAGCACGTGCACCGCGGTCGCGTCGTACGGGTCGTACTCCAGCTCCTGCGGGACGCCCTGCTCCTCGACGAAGACCTCCCGGCGCACCGCGAAGCACGCCTCCCGGTCCCCCTCCGCGACGGCCTCGCGGACGCTGTACGTGCCGGTCACTGGCTCTCCGAGGCGATCCGGTCGAGGGCCTTCCGCAGGTCCTCGGGGTAGGTGCTGGCGAATTCGACCCAGGACCCGTCGCCCGGGTGCTCGAAGCCGAGGCGGACGGCGTGCAGCCACTGCCGGGTCAGGCCGAGGCGCTTGGCGAGCGTCGGGTCGGCGCCGTAGGTGAGGTCGCCGACGCAGGGGTGGCGGTGGGCGGACATGTGCACCCGGATCTGGTGCGTGCGGCCCGTCTCCAGCTTGATGTCGAGCAGGGAGGCCGAGCGGTACGCCTCGATCAGGTCGTAGTGCGTGACGGAGGGCTTGCCCTCGGCGGTGACGGCCCACTTGTAGTCGTGGTTCGGGTGCCGGCCGATCGGCGCGTCGATGGTGCCGCTCATCGGGTCCGGGTGGCCCTGGACCAGCGCGTGGTAGCGCTTGTCGACCGTGCGCTCCTTGAACTGGCGCTTGAGCGAGGTGTACGCGTACTCGGACTTGGCGACGACCATCAGGCCGGAGGTGCCGACGTCGAGGCGGTGCACGATGCCCTGGCGCTCGGCGGCGCCGGAGGTGGAGATGCGGTACCCGGCGGCGGCGAGGCCGCCGATGACCGTGGTGCCGGTCCAGCCGGGACTGGGGTGCGCGGCGACGCCGACCGGCTTCATGATCACGACGATGTCGTCGTCGTCGTGGACGATCTCCATGCCCTCGACGGGCTCGGCGACGATCTGGACGGGCGCGGGTGCCCCGGGCATCTCGACCTCGAGCCACGCGCCGCCGCTGACCCGCTCGGACTTGCCGACGACGGAGCCGTCGACCTGGACCTTCCCGGCGGCGGCCAGCTCGGCCGCCTTCGTACGGGAGAACCCGAACATACGGGCGATGGCGGCGTCGACGCGCTCGCCCTCCAGGCCATCGGGAACGGGCAGGGTGCGGATCTCGGGACTCGTGCTCACCCGTCGAGTATGCCTTGTGCCGGGAGTGCTCGGTCCTGGGTGCTCAGTCCTTGTGGACGGTGCCGTCGGGGTCGAGGCCGCGGAAGGACAGCAGGACGATCAGGATGCCGCCGCAGACGATCGCCGAGTCGGCGAGGTTGAAGACGGCGAAGTGCGCGGGGGCGATGAAGTCCACGACCGCGCCCTCGAAGACGCCCGGGGACCGGAAGATCCGGTCCGTGAGGTTGCCCAGCGCGCCGCCGAGCAGCAGACCGAGCGCGATGGCCCAGGGCAGGCTGTAGAGCTTCCGGGCCAGCCGGATGATCACGACGATCACGGCGGCCGCGATGCAGGTGAAGATGATGGTGAAGGCCTCGCCCATGCCGAAGGCGGCGCCCGGGTTCCGGATGGCGTCGAGCCGCAGCAGGTCCCCGACGAGGTCGATCGGCTCGTGTCCCTCCAGCTTGGCGACCACGAGCATCTTGCTGCCCAGGTCGAGCAGGTAGGCGAGCACGGCCACGACGAAGAGGGCGACGATCCGGCGCCTGCCCCTGGGCCGCTCCTCGGGAGCGGCCGCGTCGTCGGAGGTGGCCGTGCCGTCGGGAGCGGCCGTGCCGTCGGGGGTGGTCGTGCCGTCGTCGGGGGCGGCCGTCTCGTCGGCCCCTGCTGAATCCGGCGTACCGATGATGCGCTCCGCCTCTGCCACGTGAGTGAGTCCCTCGACCTCGATGCCTGACCGTGCACCGAGGGTACGGCACAGGCGTGCGGGACCGGCAGCCGAGACCGTCAGCCGCGCCGCTCCTGCCGCTGTTTGTCCTCGACGCAGAGCGTGGCCCGCGGGAAGGCCTGCATCCTCGCCTTGCCGATGGGCTTGCCGCACACCTCGCAGAGGCCGTACGTGCCCGCGTCGAGCCGCTCCAGGGCGTGCTCGCTCTGCTCCAGCATCTCCTGCGCGTTCGCCGCGAGGGCCAGCTCGTGCTCGCGCGTGATGTTCTTCGAGCCGGTGTCCGCCTGGTCGTCCCCGGCGCCGTCGCCGGAGTCCCGCATCAGACCGGTCAGCTCCTCCTGGGAGTGGACCAGCTCGCTGCGCAGCCGCAGCACCTCCGCCTGGAGCCCGCTGCGGGCCTCGGCGACCTCCTCCGGCGTCCACGGGTCCTCGCCGGGACGCACCGCCAGCTCACCGGCGCGCGCGGGAGGAACCGCCGCCCCGTCCCCGACGGTCGTGACACCACCCGCGGTCTTCTTCGCTGCCACCGTCCTGGCTCCTGTCTGCTTCTTCGCGGCGGGCGCCTTCCTGGCGGCCGCCTTCTTCGCGACGGCCTTCTTGGCCGGCGTCCTCGGGGCGGAGGCCGCGCCGGCCTCCGCCGCGTCCCCGGCGTCCGCCGCGCGGGCGGCGCCCTCCCCGGCGGGCGCCTCCTTCACGGCAGCCGCCTTCTTCGCGGCCGTCTTCCTCGCGGCCGTCCGCTTCGCCGCCGGCCTCTTCCCGGCGGTCTTCTGCGCGGCGGTCTCCCCGGCGGCCGCGACCGGCTTCCCGTCGACCGCCGACTTCTTGCCGGACACGTCCTTGGCGCCCTCGGCGGGACCGGCGGAACCGGCGACCGAGGGCTTCTTCGCGGCGGTCTTCTTCGCCACCATGTCGCGGCCCCTTCACATTTTGTGATCTTGCTCGCGAATCGTGCTGGGACGATAAATCGGCCCAGGGCCCGCGGCAACGGGGCACGCCGCCGTTCCCACCCGTCCCCGCTCCCCTCGGGGCGGGCCTGCCTGCGTTGTGCCCCGCTCCCCGCCCGGTTATCCGCCCCGTACCTCCCCCACATGGCCGCACCGGAAGTCGGGCACGGCCCGTGTGGCCATTCGGGTCACGCGAAAACCGGTCGGCCGCCGCCGCCGGCGGCCCGTACACTGGCGGGAGCGAAAGGCTTGGATGGGGACGAGTAGCGTCGCAAGCAGCCATGAGCGACCCGGGGACGGTGAGAGCCCGGGGGCGAGCCCGATGTGAAGCATCACCCCGGAGCCGTCGGAAGAAAGCCGCACGAGAGCGCGGCGACTAGAACCGGCGTCGCGACCCCAATGAGGGGGCTCAGGGCGTGCGTGCCCGGGGCCAAGGAGGGTGGTACCGCGGGAGCACGGCTCTCGTCCCTCCGGACGGAACGAGGCACATCCGCCGGAGGAAGATCGATGTCTTCGCAGTACCGCCAGGTACCCGCCCAGGTAGACCTGTCCGCGCTCGAGCACGCCGTGCTCGACTTCTGGCGCGACAACAAGGTCTTCGCCAAGACCCTGGAGCAGTCCGAGGGACGCCCCGAGTGGGTGTTCTACGAGGGCCCGCCCACCGCCAACGGCATGCCGGGCGCCCACCACATCGAGGCCCGCGTCTTCAAGGACGTGTTCCCCCGCTTCCGGACCATGCGCGGCTACCACGTCGCCCGCAAGGCCGGCTGGGACTGCCACGGCCTGCCGGTCGAGCTCGCCGTCGAGAAGGAGCTCGGCTTCTCCGGCAAGAAGGACATCGAGGCGTACGGCATCGCCGAGTTCAACGAGAAGTGCCGCGAGTCCGTGACCCGGCACACCGACGCCTTCGCCGAGCTCACGACCCGCATGGGCTACTGGGTCGACCTCGACGACGCCTACCGGACCATGGACCCCTCGTACATCGAGTCGGTCTGGTGGTCCCTGAAGCAGATCTTCGACAAGGACCTCCTGGTCCAGGACCACCGGGTCGCCCCCTGGTGCCCGCGCTGCGGCACCGGCCTCTCCGACCACGAGCTCGCGCAGGGCTACGAGACGGTCGTCGACCCCTCGGTGTACGTGCGCTTCCCGCTGACCTCCGGCCCGCTCGCGGGCAAGGCGGCGCTCCTCGTCTGGACGACGACCCCCTGGACCCTGGTGTCCAACACCGCGGTCGCCGCCCACCCCGAGGTGACCTACGTGGTCGCCACCGACGGCGACGAGCGCGTCGTCGTCGCCCAGCCGCTGGTGGAGAAGGCGCTCGGCGAGGGCTGGGTCACCACGGGCGAGTCCTTCACGGGCGCCGAGATGGAGCGCTGGACCTACCAGCGCCCCTTCGAGCTCATCGACTTCCCGGCCGAGGCGCACTACGTCGTCAACGCCGAGTACGTCACGACCGAGGACGGCACGGGTCTGGTCCACCAGTCCCCCGCCTTCGGTGAGGACGACCTCAAGGTCTGCAAGGCGTACGGCCTGCCGGTCGTGAACCCGGTCCGCCCCGACGGCACCTTCGAGGAGGAGGTCCCGCTGGTCGGCGGCGTCTTCTTCAAGAAGGCCGACGAGGCGCTCACCGCCGACCTGGACGCGCGCGGCCTGCTCTTCAAGCACATCGCGTACGAGCACAGCTACCCGCACTGCTGGCGCTGCCACACGGCCCTGCTCTACTACGCGCAGCCGTCCTGGTACATCCGCACGACCGCGGTCAAGGACCGCATGCTCGCGGAGAACGAGCGGACGAACTGGTTCCCCGAGTCGGTCAAGCACGGCCGCTTCGGCGACTGGCTGACGAACAACGTCGACTGGGCGCTCTCCCGGAACCGCTACTGGGGCACCCCGCTGCCGATCTGGCGCTGCGAGGACGACCACCTGACCTGCGTGGGCTCGCGCGCGGAGCTCACCGAGCTCACCGGCACCGACCAGTCGGAGCTCGACCCGCACCGCCCCTTCATCGACGCGGTCACCTTCCCGTGCCCGACCTGCGCGAAGACCGCCACGCGCGTGCCGGAGGTCATCGACGCCTGGTACGACTCGGGCTCGATGCCGTTCGCGCAGTACGGATACCCGTACCAGAACAAGGAACTGTTCGAGTCGCGCTACCCGGCGCAGTTCATCAGCGAGGCCATCGACCAGACCCGCGGCTGGTTCTACACGCTGATGGCCGTCGGCACCCTGGTCTTCGACAAGTCGTCCTACGAGAACGTGGTCTGCCTCGGCCACATCCTCGCCGAGGACGGCCGCAAGATGTCCAAGCACCTGGGCAACATCCTCCAGCCGATCCCGCTGATGGACCAGCACGGCGCCGACGCCGTCCGCTGGTTCATGGCGGCCGGCGGCTCGCCGTGGGCGGCTCGCCGCGTGGGCCACGGCACCATCCAGGAGGTCGTGCGCAAGACGCTCCTCACGTACTGGAACACGGTCGCCTTCCAGGCGCTGTACGCCCGTACGTCCGGCTGGGCGCCGTCCGCGGCGGACCCGGCGCCGGCCGACCGCACGGTCCTGGACCGCTGGCTGCTGTCCGAGCTGAACACCCTGGTCGCCGAGACGACCGAGGCGATGGAGGCGTACGACACCCAGCGCACCGGCAAGCTCGTCTCGGCCTTCGTCGACGACCTCTCCAACTGGTACGTGCGCCGCTCGCGCCGCCGCTTCTGGCAGGGCGACGCCTCCGCGCTGCGCACGCTCCACGACGTCGTCGAGACGGTCACCCGCCTGATGGCCCCGCTGACCCCGTTCATCACCGAGCGGGTCTGGCAGGACCTGGTGGTGCCCGTGACGCCGGACGCCCCGGAGTCGGTCCACCTCGCCACCTGGCCGGAGGCCGACGCCTCGCTGATCGACGGCACGCTCTCCGAGCAGATGCTGCTGGTGCGCCGCCTGGTCGAGCTGGGCCGCGCGACGCGGGCCGAGTCGGGCGTGAAGACCCGTCAGCCGCTCTCCCGCGCGCTGGTCGCGGCGACGGGCTTCGCGGCCCTGTCGCCGGAGCTCCGGGCGCAGATCACGGAGGAGCTGAACGTCTCGTCCCTGGCCTCGCTGTCCGAGGTGGGCGGCTCGCTCGTCGACACCACCGCGAAGGCGAACTTCCGGGCCCTGGGCAAGCGCTTCGGCAAGGGCGTCCAGGACGTGGCGAAGGCGGTGGCCGCGGCCGACGCCGCGGCGCTGTCGCTGGCCCTCCGCTCGGGCGAGGCGGCCCTCACGGTGAACGGCGAGGAGATCACCGTCACCCCGGAGGAGATCATCATCACGGAGACCCCCCGCGAGGGCTGGTCGGTCGCCTCCGACGCGGGCGCGACGGTCGCCCTGGACCTGGAGATCACCCCGGAGCTCCGGCGCGCGGGCCTGGCCCGTGACGCGATCCGCCTGATCCAGGAGGCCCGCAAGAACAGCGGCCTCGACGTGGCGGACCGGATCGCGCTGCGGTGGACGTCCACGTCCCCGGAGACGACGGACGCGCTGACGGCCCACGCGGGCCTGATCGCGGACGAGGTCCTGTCCACGGACTACGCGGAGGGCGGGGCCGACGACACGTTCGGCGCGGCCTTCGAGGACGAGCCGCTCGCCCTCACCTTCCACCTCCGCAAGGCGTAACCCCCCTCAGAAGGGCCCGGCACCCACCGCCGGGCCCTTCACCGTTCCATCAGGCCCCCGCCCCCGCCGCGTTGTGGGCAGGCGTTCCGCGAGGGGCGGAACGGGTGGGCACAACGGACGGCGCCCCTGCCGGCGCCAGAGGCTCCTGCGCCCCGACCCGCATCCCCGTGCACGGTCACTGCTCGGTGCGGGCCAGGGCACGGAACGCGGAGGCGCCGCGAGAGCGCGCCGTCCCGTGTGCCCACCCGTCCCGCCCCAGCGGGACGATTGCCCACACGGGCAGCGGGTGACGGGCCCACAACGGGCGCGAGACGAAGGCCCACCACCGGCACGGGGCACCGCACCACTCGGCGCGGCCCCATCGCCAGGTACGTCGAAGGGCCGGTTCCCCGAGGGGAACCGGCCCTTCACGACTGCCGACGGCTACGCGCTCAGCACGCGTAGACCCGCCGCGTCAGTTGTCGTCCTCGTCGATCAGGAAGCCCCGCATCGGCGCCGGCGCCTGCTGCATCGGCTGCGGTGCCTGCGGACGGACCGGAGCCATCGGCTGGGTCATCGCCGGGGACATCTGCTGCTGGCCGCCGTAGGACGGGGCACCGCCCATGGACGGGGCACCACCCATCGCGCCGTTGCCGCCGTAGGACGGCGCGCCCGCGCCCGCCGAGGCCATCGACGGGGCCGGCGGCAGCGAGGCCGCGGCCGGGGTGCGCGGCGGAGCCAGCGAGTCGTCCGCCTGGGTCTCCAGCTGACGCAGCTGGGACTCCAGGTAGGACTTCAGACGCGTGCGGTACTCGCGCTCGAAGCCGCGCAGGTCCTCGACCTTGCGCTCCAGCGTGGCGCGGGCGGACTCCAGGGAGCCCATCGCGACGCGGTGCTTCTCCTGCGCGTCCCGCTCAAGAGCGTCCGCCTTGGCGCGGGCGTCCCGCTCCAGGCCCTCGGCACGCGAACGCGCCTCGCCGACGATCTTGTTGGCCTCGGAGCGCGCCTCGGCGATCGCCTGGTCGGCGGTCTGCTGGGCGAGCGAGAGGACACGCGCGGCACTGTCGCCGCCGGGGCCCTGCTGCGGCTGCTGCGGCTGCATCTGCTGCTGCATCTGCTGCTGGGGGTGACCCATGGGGCCGCCCTGCATCGGGCCGGGACCCATCGGACCGCCCTGCATGGGACCGCCCTGCATCGGGCCGGGGCCCATGGGCCCGCCCTGCATGGGGCCGCCCTGCATGGGGCCGGGGGGAAGCGCGGGGGCACCGGACGGCAGCTGCGGCGGACCCATCTGCGGCTGCTGCTGCTGGGCCGGCGGACCGGATATGGCGGCGGGCACGGGCGCGCCGGGACCGACGGGACGATCCTGCGGCTCCGGGGGCTTGCGCATGCCCTGCTGCTGGTTCTGCGCGGCGGCACGCGTCGCGGCGGCCAGCTTGGCGCGCAGGTCCTCGTTCTCGCGGAGCAGGCGGGTCAGTTCGGCTTCGACCTCGTCGAGGAAGGCATCGACCTCGTCCTCGTCATAGCCTTCTCGGAGGCGGACGGTCGTGAACTGCTTGTTCCGCACGTCCTCGGGGGTCAGCGGCATCTCTTCTTCACCTCTACGTAGTCGTCGGCAGTCGGCAAGACCGTATCGTCCACTTGATGCTCCACCATCACCTCGCGAAGCTGCTCACGATGTTGATCAGGATGTAGACGATGATCATCAGAACGAAGAAGGACAGGTCGAGTGCCACGCCCCCGAGACGCAGCGGCGGGATGAGTCGCCGCAGAAGCTTGAGCGGTGGATCGGTGACAGTGTAGGTGGCCTCAAGGACGACCACCATCGCCTTACCGGGTTGCCATGAACGGGCGAACTGGAAGACGTAGTCCATGACAAGCCGGACGATCAGGAGGACGAGGAAGCACATCAGCACGATGTAGACCACCTGTAGTGCGACGCCCATCCCGCGTTTCCCTCTCCCCTGACTTACGTGCTCTCGCTTGTCCGGTCGCCTCGCGACCGGTCCGTCCGGTTCTCGTGTTCTCAGCTCTGGTTGAAGAATCCGCCCTCTGCGATCCGGGCCTTGTCCTCCGCCGTGACATCGACGTTAGCAGGCGACAACAGGAACACCTTCTGCGTCACGCGCTCAATGCTGCCATGGAGCCCGAAGACGAGTCCGGCGGCAAAGTCGACAAGTCGCTTCGCGTCCGTGTCGTCCATCTCCGTGAGGTTCATGATCACGGGAGTGCCCTCACGGAAGTGTTCCCCGATGGTACGGGCCTCGTTGTAGGTCCGGGGGTGCAGCGTGGTGATGCGGTACGGCTCCCGCTCGGACACGACCTTGGGCATGATCACCGGTGCGTTCTTCTCCAGGCTCGGGCGTTCGGGTGTGATGGATGCCACGGGGGCAATTCGGGCCGGACGTCCGCTTTCGGCGAGTACCGGGACAGGATGGGCGATGGGCTCCCGGGGTGCCGGGGGCTGCGCCACGCGTACCGGCTCCTCGCGCTCCACCTGGCGCGGGGGGGTGTGGCGCCGCTCGCGCTCGGGTTCGGGCTCCAGCTCGGGTTCGAAGTCGTCGTCGGGGTCGAAGCCCCGGCCGTCGTACCCATCGTCCTCCACGAGGCCGAGGTAGACCGCCATCTTGCGCATCGCGCCGGCCATGCTCTGAGTCCTCCGCTCTGTGGTGGATCGGCCTTGTCACCAAGTGCCGGCGATCCACGGGGCACCCCGCGGTTCTGCGGAATGACCATATTTTCTGCTGTGGTCCGACTTGCTTCGCGACGTTACCCGAGCTTCGGGCGCACTCCGAGTACCGCCGTACCGACGCGTACGTGTGTCGCCCCGGCAGCGACGGCCTCCTCGAGGTCCGCACTCATCCCTGCGGACACCATGTTCGCAGCAGGACGGGTCGCGCGCAGGGCAGTCGACAAATCCATCAACCGGTCGAAGGCGGCCCGTTGCCGCCCCGCGTACTCCCCCGCGAGCGGGGCGACGGTCATCAGTCCGTCGATCCGCAGTCCGGGCGCGGCCGCCACCGCGGCGGCCAACTCCTCGATCCCGTCCGGCGCCACACCGCCCCGGTCGCCCCGCTCGCCCGACTCGGCGTCGAGCGCGACCTGGATCAGACAGCCGAGCTCGCGGCCCTCCTTCTCGGCGGCCGCGGACAGGGCGGAAACGAGCTTCGAGCGGTCGACGGACTGCACCACATCGGCATAACCCACCACGGACCTGACCTTGTTGGTCTGCAACTGGCCCACGAAGTGCCAGGTCAGATCGAGGTCGGCACAGGCGGCGGCCTTGGGGGCGGCGTCCTGGTCCCGGTTCTCGGCGACGTGCCGCACCCCGAGCTCGTGCAGGAGCCTGACGTCGCTCGCGGGATAGGTCTTGGTGACCACGATCAGGGTCACCTCGTCCCGCTCGCGCCCGGCGGCGGCGCACGCGGCGGCGATGCGCTCCTCCACCCGGGCGAGGTTCGCGGCGAGTTCCGACTTGCGGTCCGTCATCAGCTCTTCCCTGCCAACCAGACATATCCCGCGAGTCGCCCCGTGGTGCGATCGCGGCGGTACGAGTAGTGGTCGCGCGACTCCAGGGTGCAGACCCCGGCGTCCACGATGTCCCGGACCCCGAGCCGCTCCAACTGCGCGCGCACTCCGGCGGCGACGTCGACGGCGGGGGTGCCCCAGGAGGTCTCGGCGTGCGCGGCCGGTTCGACGGCCGCGACCTCGGCGCGCATCGCCTCCGGCACCTCGTAGCACCGGCCGCAGACGGCGGGGCCGGTGCGGGCGGTGATCCGGGCGGGGTCGGCGCCGAGCCGCACCATCGCCGCGACCGCGGCGGGGACGACTCCGGCGACCATCCCGGGCCGTCCCGCGTGGGCGGCCGAGACGACTCCGGCGACCGGGTCGGCGAGGAGGACGGGGACGCAGTCCGCGGTGAGGACGGCGAGCGCGAGTCCGGGCCGGGCGGTGACGAGGGCGTCGACGGACGGGATCTCCCCGTCCCCCCACGGTCCGTCGACCTCGGCGACGCCGGCGCCGTGGACCTGGTTCATCCAGACCACCCGCGCCGGGTCGAGCCCGAGGGCTCCGGCGGCGGCGGCCCGGTTGGCGAGGACCGCCGCGGGGTCGTCGCCGACCGCTCCGCCGAGGTTGAGCTGCTCGTACGGAACGGCGCTCACCCCGCCCCACCGGTCGGTGAAGGCGAAGTGGGCGCCGTTCGCGTCGAAGCGGGGTCCTATCACTTCAGGAAGTCCGGGACGTCCAGCTCCTCGGCCTGGCTGTCCGCGTACGGACGGGCCGGCGGGACGACCGGCGGAGCGGGCGTCAGCGGGGCCTCGTTGACGGCCGGGGCGGGCTCGACCGGCGCGGAGACCGGCTCCTCGCGCGGGGCGACGGTGCCGAGGCCGCCGAGCGGGCGGGGGTTCTCGGTGGCGCGGGGCGCCGGGGCCGGCTCCTCGCGCTTGGCCGAGACCGAGCCGATGATGTTGTCCCGGCGGGCCGGCGGCTGGCCGCCGTCGAAGCCGGCCGCGATGACGGTGACCCGGACCTCGTCGCCGAGGGCGTCGTCGATGACGGCGCCGAAGATGATGTTGGCCTCGGGGTGGGCCGCCTCGCTGACCAGCTGAGCGGCCTCGTTGATCTCGAAGAGACCGAGGTCGCTGCCGCCGGAGATGGAGAGCAGCACGCCGCGGGCGCCGTCGATCGAGGCCTCCAGGAGCGGCGAGGAGATCGCCATCTCGGCCGCCGCGACCGCGCGGTCGTCGCCGCGGGCGGAGCCGATGCCCATGAGCGCCGAACCGGCCTCGGACATGACCGACTTGACGTCGGCGAAGTCGAGGTTGATCAGACCCGGGGTGGTGATGAGGTCGGTGATGCCCTGGACACCGCTCAGGAGGACCTGGTCGGCCGACTTGAAGGCGTCGAGCACCGAGACCTGGCGGTCCGAGATCGACAGCAGCCGGTCGTTCGGGATGACGATGAGGGTGTCGACCTCTTCGCGGAGCTCGGCGATGCCGTCCTCCGCCTGGTTGGCGCGGCGCCGGCCCTCGAAGGTGAACGGCCTGGTGACCACACCGATCGTCAGGGCGCCGAGCGAGCGCGCGATGTTGGCGACGACGGGGGCGCCGCCGGTGCCGGTGCCGCCGCCTTCGCCGGCGGTGACGAAGACCATGTCGGCCCCCTTGAGGACCTCCTCGATCTCCTCACGGTGGTCCTCTGCCGCCTTGCGACCGACGGCCGGGTTGGCCCCGGCCCCGAGGCCGCGGGTGAGTTCACGGCCGACGTCGAGCTTGACGTCGGCGTCGCTCATCAACAGCGCTTGCGCGTCGGTGTTGATCGCGATGAACTCGACGCCCTTGAGACCGACCTCGATCATTCGGTTGATGGCATTGACACCACCGCCGCCGACACCGATGACCTTGATGACTGCGAGGTAGTTCTGCGGTGCTGCCACGTCGAAGGCCTCTCGCCTCGAGTTACGTGTCGTCGCCGCGCGTTGGTCGCGCCGCTCCGACGGATGCCGATTGGGACGGTCCGAAACGCCGACCCGAACCCTAACGTTGAAGTTTAGGGTTACCAGTGTCTCTGTTCGCTGGACTCTTCCGGACAGGACACTAAGTCGACAAGTGGCGCACGTTCAACGAACACGCCGAACCTCCCGTTTTTCTTTTCACCCTATGTGATCACCCGTAGCGCTGGCCAACCAGGGTGCTGGCCAGCGGAGATGCCCGTCAACTTCCGGACGAGGCGGGGGCCGTGGGGGCACTTACGTCGAAGTGCCCCGCTTTGGGAGTGGCCTTCATGAGGGCGGTCAGCACCCGGGCCTTGACCGGGCCGTGCTCACCACTGCCCCAGAAGACCGTCCGGCCCCGGGTCAGCTCCAGAGTGACGGAGTCGTACGAGGTGATGCGCACGACACGAGTGTCCCGGGCGATTTCCGCCGGGAGTTCACCCCTGACGCGCACCGCCTCCTGGAGCAGCCGGTCCGCGCCGAAGCGGCGCAGGCTCGGCGAGGAGGCGCTGTCGAGGACCAGCAGCGGGACGCCGCGGGGCGCGGTGTCGACGGTGGCGAACCTCAGCCCGGTCGCGTCCACTTCGGTGAACTTTCCGCCCTTCTCCACCAGGAGGACGGGCTGCCGTTCCGTCACTTTCAGCCCGATTCCGTGCGGCCATGACCGCACGACGTCGATCGTCTCGATCCGCGGCAGCCGCTGCCGCAGCCGGGCCTCGATCGCGTCGGTGTCGACGGTGACGAGCGGGGCGCCGACCGGGACCGCGGCGACGGCCTCGACCTCGGCCGGGGTGAGGACCCCGGTGCCCGAAGTCTTCACACGTTCCACACGGAACCAGGCCGAGCCGTAGAGCGCCCAGACCCCGCCGGCGACGAGCGCGACGAGGCCGAGCGCCACGAGGAGCACCCGGCCCGGCAGCCGGAACCGGCGGTTCCGGCCGTCGGCGCCGGACGGCCGCTCCGACGACCCCTTCGGCCTTCTGGTGCCGCGCTGCTCCGCGGTCGTCGGTCCGGCTGCCACCCGGCGCCTCCTGCCTCAGGGCCGCTACGCCTGCCGGCGGGCGGCGATCGCCTCGTACACCATGCCGACGAGCAGGTCGTCGGCGTCCCGGCGGCCGAACTCGGCGGCGGCGCGGGACATCTCGTACAACCGGTGCGGATCGGCCAGTACGGGCAGGACGTTGCCCTGCACCCACTGCGGCGTCAGCTCCGCGTCGTCGACGAGGAGTCCGCCGCCGGCCTTCACCACCGGCTGGGCGTTGAGCCGCTGTTCGCCGTTGCCGATGGGCAGCGGGACGTAGGCGGCGGGCAGCCCGACGGCGGAGAGTTCGGCGACGGTCATGGCGCCCGCGCGGCAGAGCATCATGTCGGCCGCGGCGTACGCGAGATCCATCCGGTCCACGTACGGTACCGGCACGTAGGGCGGCATACCGGGCATGTTGTCGACACGCGGCATCTCGTTCTTCGGACCCACCGCGTGCAGGATCTGGATCCCGGAGCGCTGGAGCACCGGGGCGATCTGCTGGACGACCTCGTTGAGCCGCCGGGCGCCCTGCGAGCCGCCCGAGACGAGCAGGGTCGGCAGGTTCGGGTCCAGACCGAAGGCGGCGCGCGCCTCGGGCCGCACGCGCGCCCGGTCGAGGGTCGCGATCGTGTACCGCAGCGGGATGCCGATGTAGCGGGCGTTGCGGAGCTTGCTGTCCGGGGTGGCGACCGCGACCCCGGCCGCGTACCGCGAACCGATCTTGTTGGCCAGACCGGGGCGCGCGTTGGCCTCGTGGACCACGATGGGCACCCCGAGGCGCTTGGCCGCGAGGTAGCCGGGCAGGGCCACGTAGCCGCCGAAGCCGACCACGCAGTCCGCCTTGGTGCGCTCCAGGACCTGCTCGGCCGCCTTGATCGTGCCGCGCAGCCGCCCGGGGACGGTGATCAGCTCGGGGGTGGGCTTACGGGGCAGCGGCACGGCGGGGATGAGCGCCAACTCGTAGCCCCGCTCGGGCACGAGACGGGTCTCCAGACCCTTCTCCGTGCCGAGCGCCGTGATCCCCACGCTGGGGTCCTGCCTGCGCAGGGCGTCCGCGAGGGCGAGCGCGGGCTCGATGTGGCCGGCGGTCCCCCCACCGGCGAGTACGACATGCACCGAAATTCACCGCTCTCCGGACGGGCGCTTCTTGACGCGCCGTCGCATCGACTTCCATCTCTTCCCGACCCGCTTGCCCCAACCGGGGCGGCGCATGGCCAGGGCCGCTTTCGCGGCGGGTTCCTGTCGCGCGAAGGCGATGAGGAGCCCGACGGCGAACATGGTCGGCAGCAGGGCCGACCCTCCGTAGGAGAACAGCGGGAGCGGGACACCGGCGATCGGCAGCAGGCCGAGCACCGCACCGATGTTGATCACGGCCTGAGCCGTGATCCAGGTGGTCACACCTCCCGCGGCGAACCTCACGAAGGGGTCCTCCGTGCCTCCGGCCACGCGGATACCCGCATAGCCTAGAGCCGCGAACAGGGCGAGTACCGACAGCGTCCCCGCGAGACCCAGTTCCTCACCGGTGACCGCGAAGATGAAGTCGGTGTGCGCCTCGGGCAGTTGGCCCCATTTCTCGACGCTCGCACCGAGTCCGGAACCGAACCAGCCGCCCGAGGCCAGAGCATAGATTCCGTGCGCGGCCTGTAGGCAGGGGGCTCCCTCGCCGCCGGGGTCGGTCGCGCCGATGCAGTCGAAGCGCCTCATCCGGTTCGCGCTCGTCTTGATGAGCAGCACGCCGATCGCGCCGGCCACCGTGAGCACGCCGACGAAGAGCCGGGTGGGCGCGCCGGCCGTCCACAGCAGGCCGAAGAGGATGGCCGCCAGGATGATCGAGGTGCCCATGTCGCCGCCGAGCATGATCAGTCCGAGCAGCATGAAGGCGCCCGGGACCAGCGGCACCAGCATGTGCTTCCACTGGGTCAGCAGCCGCATGTCCTGCTTGCGGGCGAGCAGGTCGGCCCCCCACAGGATCAGCGCCAGCTTGCCGAACTCGCTGGGCTGGAGCTGGAAGGGGCCGCCGAGGGAGATCCAGTTCTGGTTGCCGTTGACCGCGTGCCCTATCCCGGGGATCTGCACGAGGACCATCAGGAACACCGCGCCGACCAGGATCGGGTAGGCGAGCGCCCGGTGCAGTTTCACCGGCATCCGGGAGGCGACCAGGAGCAGTCCGGTGCCGAGCAGGGCGGCGACGAACTGCTTCCGGAAGAAGTACGAGGGCACCAGGTCGTAGCGGAGCGCCGTGATCATCGAGGCGGAGTAGACCATCACGAGGCCGAGCGTGGTGATGAGCAGCCCCGCGCCGATGATGACGTAGTACGCCGTGAGGGGCCTGTCCCAGGCCTTGCGGAGGCGCTCGTACATGCCCCGGACGCCTCCGCCGCGCGCCCGCCGCGGGGTCGCGGGTGCCCGCCCTCCGCCGCGTGCGGCGGAGGGCCGGCGTGTCCCGGCGATCTTGCTCGGCATGGTCGCTGTCCCCTCCAGTCGTGCCCGGTCCGGCCGGACCCTCCCGCTGGTCGGGTCAGGCGTCCCCGGTGGCGGCGAGGGCGCGGACCGCGTCCGCGAAGGCCTCGCCCCGCTTGTTGTAGTTGGTGAACATGTCCATCGAGGCGCAGGCCGGGGCGAGCAGGACCGTGTCCCCCGGGCGGGCGAGCCGGGCCGCCTCGCGGACCGCCTCGGACATCGCCCCAGTGTCGGTCCGGTCGAGGTCCACCACCGGGACCTCCGGGGCGTGTCGCGCCAGGGCTTCGCGGATCAGGGCGCGGTCGGCGCCGATCAGGACGGCTGCGCGCAGGCGTCCGGCCGACTTCTGCACGAGCTCGTCGAAGGTCGCGCCCTTGGCGAGGCCGCCGGCGATCCAGACGATCGGGTCGTAGGCGGCCAACGAGGCCTCGGCGGCGTGGGTGTTGGTGGCCTTGGAGTCGTCGACGTACGCGATCCCCCCGACCTCCTCGACCCGTTCGATGCGGTGCGGGTCGGGCCGGAAGGCCTTGAGGCCGTCCCGTACGGCCTTCGCCTCCACGCCGAAGGCGCGCGCGAGGGCGGCGGCGGCGAGGGCGTTGGCGATGTTGTGCGGGGCCGGGGGCTGGACGTCGGCGACCTCGGCGAGCTCCTGGGCGTTCTTCTGCCGGTTCTCGACGAAGGCCCGGTCGACGAGGATGCCCTCGACGACGCCGAGCTGGGACGGGCCGGGGGTGCCGAGGGTGAAGCCGATGGCCCGGCAGCCCTCCTCGACGTCGGCCTCGCGCACCAGGTCCTCGGTGGCCTGGTCGGCGACGTTGTAGACGCAGGCGATCCGGTTGCCCTCGTAGATCCGGCCCTTGTCGGCGGCGTACGCCTCCATGGTGCCGTGCCAGTCGAGGTGGTCGGGCGCCAGGTTGAGCACGGCGGCCGAGTGGGCGCGGACCGACGGCGCCCAGTGCAGCTGGTAGCTGGAGAGCTCGACGGCGAGCACGTCGTACGGCTCGTCGCCGAGGACGGCGTCGAGCAGCGAGACGCCGATGTTCCCGACGGCGGCGGTCCGCAGGCCGGCGGCCTCCAGGATCGAGGCGAGCATCCGCACGGTCGTGGTCTTGCCGTTGGTGCCGGTGACCGCGAGCCAGGGGGCGGCGTCCGGGCCCCGGAGCCGCCAGGCCAGCTCGACGTCGCCCCAGACCTCCACGCCCGCCTCGGCGGCGGCCGTGAAGAGGGGCTTGTCGGGCCGCCAGCCGGGGGTGGTGACGATCAGCTCGGTGCCGGCCGGCAGGGTCGCCCCGTCGCCGAGGCGGACGGTGATGCCCTCCGCCTCCAGTGCGGCGGCCTGGGCCCGGGAGCGCTCGTCGTCACCGTCGTTGACGACGGTCACGAGCGCGCCGCGGGCGTGCAGGACGCGGGCGGCCGGGATCCCGGAGACCCCGAGGCCCGCGACGGTGACGTGCCTGCCGTTCCAGTCGAGCTGTTCTGTCACTTGTCCGCTGCCCATCCCGCGTAGAAGAGGCCCAGGCCCACGATCACGCACATGCCCTGGATGATCCAGAACCGGACGACGACCAGGACCTCGGACCACCCCTTGAGTTCGAAGTGGTGCTGGAGGGGTGCCATCCGGAAGACGCGCTTGCCGGTCATCTTGAACGAGCCGACCTGGATGACCACGGACATCGTGATCAGCACGAACAGGCCGCCGAGCAGGGCCAGCAGGAGCTCCGTACGGGAGCAGATGGCGAGACCGGCGAGGGCGCCGCCGAGGGCGAGCGAGCCGGTGTCACCCATGAAGATCTTGGCGGGCGAGGTGTTCCACCAGAGGAAGCCGAAGCAGGCGCCCATCAGCGCGGAGGCCACGACCGCGAGGTCGAGCGGATCGCGGACCTCGAAGCAGGCGTTGGGGTTCGTCAGCGTCACCGCGTTGGCACAGGACTCCTGGAACTGCCAGAGCCCGATGAAGGTGTACGCGCCGAAGACCATCACGGAGGCGCCGGTGGCCAGGCCGTCCAGACCGTCCGTCAGGTTCACGCCGTTGGACATGGCCAGGATCATGAAGAGCGCCCAGACCACGAAGAGCACCGGGCCGATGGCCCAGCCGAAGTCCGTGATGAAGGAGAGCTTCGTGGACGCCGGGGTGAGCCCGCGCAGGTCCGCGAACTGGAGCGAGAGCACGGCGAAGGCGATGCCGACGATGAGCTGGCCGGCCATCTTCGCCTTGGCCCGCAGACCGAGCGAACGCTGCTTGACGATCTTGATGTAGTCGTCGAGGAAGCCGACGAGGCCCATCCCCGCCATGAGGAACAGCACCAGGACGCCCGAGTACGTCGGGTCCTCACCGGTGATGACCTTGGCCAGCGCGTACGCGATGAGCGTGGCCAGGATGAAGGAGATGCCGCCCATGGTGGGCGTGCCCTTCTTCCCGGCGTGACCGCGCGGGCCGTCGTCACGGATGAACTGCCCGTACCCCTTGCGCGCAAGGAGCTTGATCAGCAGCGGTGTGCCGATCAGGGTCAGGAAGAGCCCGATGGCCCCCGCGAAGAGGATCTGCCTCATCGGCCGGTGACCTCGCCCTCGGTGTCGAGGAGCGCCAGCGCGACCTTTTCGAGACCGACCGACCTGGAAGCCTTCACAAGGACGACATCCCCCGGGCGCAGCTCACTGCGCAACAGGTCGACAGCCGCCTGCGCGTCGGACACGTGCACCGACTCCTCACCCCACGAACCCTCGTTATATGCGCCCAGTTGCAGCCAGGAAGCTTCCCTCTCCCCGACCGCCACGAGCTTGCTGACGTTGAGCCGGACGGCGAGCCGTCCGACCGCGTCGTGCTCGACGAGCGATGCGTCACCGAGCTCGGCCATCTTGCCGAGCACCGCCCACGTACGAGCCCCTCGGGCCTGTGCGGCCCTGCCCATGGCCGCGAGCGCGCGCAGGGCGGCTCGCATGGACTCGGGGTTCGCGTTGTAGGCGTCGTTGACGATCGTCACGCCGTCCGGACGCTCGGTGACCTCCATGCGCCAGCGCGACAGGGTGCCGGCCTCGGAGAGCGCGGTGGCGATCTCTTCGACAGGCATGCCCAGCTCGTGCGCGACGGCGGCCGCTGCGAGCGCGTTCGACACGTGGTGCTCACCGTACAGGCGCAAGGTCACGTCACTGCACCCGGTGGGTGTGTGAAGCCTGAAAGACGGCTGTCCGTTCGCTGTGAGGTGGACGTTCTCGGCCCGTACGGCCGCTTCGTCCGCTTCGCCGAACAGGGTCACGCGGGCCGTGGTGCGGCTCGCCATCGCGCGGACGAGCGGATCGTCGGCGTTGAGGATCGCGATGCCGCCGTCCTCCGCGGACGGCAGGGCCTCGACGAGTTCGCCCTTCGCCACCGCGATCTGCTCCCGGCCGCCGAACTCGCCGATGTGGGCGCTGCCCACGTTGAGGACGAGGCCGATGCGCGGCGGGGTCAGTCCGGTGAGGTAGCGGATGTGCCCGATGCCGCGGGCGCCCATCTCCAGGACCAGGTGCCGGGTCTCGTCGCTCGCGCGGAGCGCCGTGAGCGGCAGGCCGATCTCGTTGTTGAGCGAGCCGGGCGTCCACACGGTGGGCGCGTGCCGTTCGAGGACCTGGGCGATCAGGTCCTTGGTGGAGGTCTTTCCGGCCGATCCGGTGAGGGCGACGACATCGGTGCCGAGCCGTTCCACGACCGCGCGGGCGAGGGCCCCCAGCGCGGCCTGGACGTCGTCGACGACGAGGGCGGGCACGCCGACGGGGCGGACGGCGAGCACCGCCACCGCTCCCGCCTCGACGGCGCGTTCCGCGTAGTCGTGGCCGTCGACGTGCTCACCGGTGAAGGCCGCGAAGAGACTTCCGGCCCGCACCTCGCGGGAGTCGATGACGACGGGCCCGGTGATCCGGGCGTCCGGATCCGGTATGTCGTGCGCCTGCCCGCCGACGATTTCGGCGATCTCGGCGAGGGAGAGGGCGATCACTGCTTCATCCCTGACTGTTCTCGTGACGGTGTGCGTCCTGCTGGTTCTGCTGGCTGGTAATCGCCTCGCGCAGGACCTGACGGTCGTCGAAGGGGCGTACGACCCCGGCGATCTCCTGGCCCTGTTCGTGACCCTTGCCGGCGACCAGGACGGTGTCGCCGGGCCGCGCACGGGAGACGGCCGCGGCGATCGCGGCGGCCCGGTCGGGCTCGACCAGGACGTCGCCGCGCTCCCCCTGCGGCACCTCGGCGGCACCCGCGAGCAGGGCGCTGAGGATCACCAGCGGGTCCTCGGAGCGGGGGTTGTCGGAGGTCAGCACGGCGGTGTCGGCGAGCCGTGCGGCGGCGGCGCCCATCGGGCCGCGCTTGGTGGTGTCCCGGTCGCCTCCGCAGCCGATGACGACGTGCAGCCGGCCCTCGGTGACCTCGCGCAGCGAGCGCAGCACCGATTCGACGGCGTCCGTCTTGTGGGCGTAGTCGACGACCGCGAGGTACGGCTGGCCGGCGTCGACCCGCTCCAGGCGGCCGGGGACGCCGGGGACGGCCGCGACGCCCTCGGCGGCGGCCTTCGGGTCCAGGCCGGCGGCGGCCAGGGTGGCGATCGCGGCGAGGGTGTTGGCGACGTTGAACGGGCCGGGCAGCGGGGCGGTGGCCGAGACCCGCACGCCCTCGGGGCCGACGGCGGTGAAGGTCGAGTCGTGGGAGCCGAGGACCAGGTCCTCGGCGCGCCAGTCGGCCTCGGCGCGGCCCTCGGCGGAGAACGTGACGACCGGGACGGTCGCCTCCGTGACGAGCCTGCGGCCGTACGCGTCGTCGAGGTTCACCACGCCCAGGCGGCTGCGCCGGGGCGTGAAGAGCCCGGCCTTGGCCTGGAAGTAGTCCTCCATGTCGGAGTGGAACTCCATGTGCTCCGGGCTGAGGTTGTTGAAGACGGCGACGTCGAAGACGCAGCCGTCGACCCGGCCGAGCACGAGGGCGTGGCTGGACACCTCCATGGCGACGGCCTCGACGCCCCGCTCGCGCATGACGGCGAAGAGGGCCTGGAGGTCGGTGGCCTCGGGGGTGGTGCGCTCGGACTTGATGCGCTCGTCGCCGATCCGCATCTCGACGGTGCCGACGAGGCCGGTCCGCCGTCCGGAGCCGCGCAGTCCGCCCTCGACGAGGTACGCCGTGGTGGTCTTGCCGGAGGTACCGGTGATGCCGATCTGGAGGAGGTCCTCGCCGGGGCGTCCGTAGATCCTGGCCGCGAGTTCGCCCATCCGGCCGCGCGGGTTCTCCACGACGAGGACGGGGAGGCCCGTCTCCGCGGCGCGGTCGGCCCCCGTCGGGTCGGTGAGGATCGCGGCGGCGCCGAGTCCCGCGGCCTGGGCGACGAAGTCGGCGCCGTGGGTGCGGGCGCCGGGCAGGGCCGCGTACAGGTCCCCGGGGCGCACGGCCCGCGAGTCGTGCGTGATGCCCGAGATCTCGGCGGCCCGCGGGATGTCGGTCCCGAGCTGCGCGGCCAGGTCGCCCAGGGGTGTCGGGCGGGCCTGCTCCGGCCGGGGTGGGGCGTTTCGGTACTGATCAGCGTGTGGCACGGCGGTGAGCGTACCGGGCCCACCCTGTGCGGGGCCAAAAGAGCCCGGGGCCTCGCCGGAGTTCGATTTCCGGTTCCCGGAATGGGGGGTGATCGTTGTCACTGGTGCTCCCGGAGTGTCACGGGGTGGGTTCGAAGGTGACCGGCAGTCGGGCGGGCTCGCTGCCGGTGGGCGCGACGTGGAGGGTCTTGAGGGCGAACTCCATGACCTTCTTGTAGATGGGTCCGCAGATCTGGCCGCCGAAGTAGCTGCCCTTCGTCGGGTTCTGGATCGCGCAGTAGACGGTGATCTGCGGGTCGTCGGCGGGGGCGAAGCCCGCGAAGGAGGCGGTGTAGCCCTTGTAGCGGCCGAGTTCGGGGTCGACGCGGTTGGCGGTGCCGGTCTTGCCCGCGACGCGGTAGCCGGGAATGGCGGCCTTGTTGCCGGTGCCCTCCCGGTCCTTGACGACGGACTCCAGCATCTGCGCGAGGGTCTTGGCGGTCTTCTCGCTGATCACCCGGGACTCCTTGGGCGCGGCGGCCGCGGCGAAGCGCCCGTCCGGCCCCTTGGTGCCGCGCACGAGGGTCGGCTCGATCCGTACGCCTCCGTTGGCGATGGTCGAGTAGACGGAGGCGGCCTGCATCGCGCTGACGGAGAGGCCCTGTCCGAAGGGGATCGTGTACTGCTGCGAGGTGGACCAGTCCTGGGGCTTGGCGAGGATGCCGGAGGTCTCGCCGGGGAAGTCCAGGCCGGTGGGGCTCCCGATGCCGAACTTGCGGAGGTAGGAGTGGAGGACCCGGTTGGCCTCCGCCTGGGTGTCGCCGAGCCGGCCGGTGGCGAGGATGGTGCCGATGTTGCTGGACTTGGCGAGGACGCCGTTGAGGGTCAGGTGCCAGGTGATGTGGTCGATGTCGTCCTGGAAGAGCCGGTCGCCGCGGTGGAGCCGGTTGGGGACGGTGACGTGGGTGTCCGGGGCCGCCTTGCCCTCCTCCAGGACGGCGGCCATCGACATGACCTTGCTGGTGGAGCCGGGCTCGTAGGCGTCCTGGAGGGCCGCGTTGCCCATGGCGGCGGCGTTGGCGGCCGACAGGTCGTTGGGGTCGAAGCCGGGGGCGTTGGCCATGGCGAGGACCTCGCCGGTCCTGGTGTTCTGCACGACGACGTAGCCGCGGTCGGCCCTGGACTTCTTCACCTGCTCGGTGATGGCCTGCTGGGCGGCCCACTGGACGTCCCGGTCGATGGTCAGCTCGATGTCGGTGCCGGGGACGGCGGGGGTGCCCTGGGAGCCCGCGGTGGGCACCTGGCGCCCGCCGGACTGGGTGAAGCGGATCTTGCCGTCCTTGCCGGCGAGCTCCGGGTCGAGCATGGACTCCACGCCGCCGGCGCCCTTGCCCTCGGCGTTGACGTAGCCCAGTATCCCGGCGGCGAGCCCGCCGTTCGGGTACACGCGCTTCGTGCTGGGCTCGCTGAGGATGCCGCCGAGGAGGTTCACGCCGTTGCCGCCGACGGCCTGGGACTTCTGGCCGTAGACCCTCTTGAGGTCCTTGATCTGGTTCCAGACCTGCGGGGTCTGCTTGCGGGCGAGCAGCGTGTAGCGGGACTTGGGGGTGCGGAGCTTCTTCGCCAGCTCGGCGGGCTCCTTGCCGAGGATCGGCGCGAGGAGCGCGGCCGCCTGCTCCGGGGCGTCGGCGGTCTTCGACTCCTCGGGCGTGAAGAGCTTGGGGTCCGCGGTGATGTCGTACGCGTCGACGCTGGCGGCGAGCGCGATGCCGTTGCGGTCGGTGATCTCGCCGCGTTCGGCGGAGAGCGTGTACTCCTGGAAGCGGTACTTGTCGGCCTTGGCCGCGTACGCGCCGGCGTCGACGGCCTGCACCTGGAGCAGCCGGACCACGAAGACCAGCATGACGAGCGTCAGGCCCAGGGAGATCAGGCGCAGCCGGGGCCGGGGGCTGCCGAGCCGGATGGTGCGGGGCTGCCGGGCCGGGGGCCGGGGCGGCGCGGGGCGCTTCGCGGCGGGGCGCGGGGCGGGGCGGGACGGATGGGCGGCCGGGGTGCGGGCTCCGGCGGCGACGGGCCGGGGGCGCGCGGGCCGGGCGGGTCCGGGGACGCGGCGGCGCGGGGGCTCCTTGGGGGGCACTGCGGTCACCTGCCGGATCGTGTGGGTGCGGGGTCCTGGACGGGGTCCTGCGCGGGGTCGCTCACCTCGGGCCCCGGCTCCGTGCGTGCCCGGCCGGGGTCGGTGGGGGCCTGTTCCGTCCCTGCCGGGCCGGGGTCGGTGGGGGCGGGGGCCTGTTCCGTCCGTGCCGGGCCGGCGTCGGCCGGACCCGGGAGGGCGGGCGTCCCGCCGGTGGAGAAGCTCTCGGCGCCGGTGCCGGCCGCCGCTTCGGCGGTGCCGGACGGGCCGTCGAACGTCCGGACGCCCGTCGAGGCGCTGGTCCGGGTGGCGGGGGTGGCCGAGGACGCCGCCGCCGGCTTCCGGGCCGGCTTCGGCTGGGGCGAGGGGGTCGGCTTCGGGGCTTCCGCGACCGAGGGCTCGCCCAGGACCTTGCCCTCCGGGGCGAGGAAGGCGGGGCTGCCGCCCGGGACCATGCCGAGCTCGCGGGCCCGCCGCTCCAGGGCGTCGGGGGCCGCGTAGTCGTCGACGTCCCGCTGGAGCGCCTGCTCCTCGTCGGTGAGTTCGGTGGTCCTGTCCTTGAGCTCGTTCAGCTGGAAGGAGCCCTGGTTGAGGGCCGAGTTCAGCACGAGCAGCGCGATCAGGCCGCCGCCGAGCAGGACGAAGACGAGCAGGACGAAGGGGGTGCGGGCGGCCGAGCTGGGTCCGGACGGCATGAGCCGCCCGAGGCGCGCGGCCCGCCCTTTGAGGGGCCCCTTCGTCGTGCTCACAGGACGTCTTCCCGGATGCGCTCGACGCCCCGGAGCCGGGCGGGGGCGGCGCGCCGGTTCTCGGCGACCTCCTCCTCCGTGGGCAGTTCGGCGCCTCGGGTGAGCAGCTTCAGGCGGGGCTGGTACTTCTCGGGGACGACCGGGAGGCCGGGCGGGGCGGTGGTCGCCGCTCCGGCCGCGAAGACGCCCTTGACGATCCGGTCCTCCAGCGACTGGTACGAGAGGACGACGACCCGGCCGCCGACGGAGAGGGCCTTCACCGCCGCGGGAATCGCCTGCTCGACGCTGTCGAGCTCGCGGTTGACCTCGATGCGCAGGGCCTGGAAGGTGCGCTTGGCCGGGTTGCCGCCCGTCCGCTTGGCGGCCTGGGGCAGGGCGTCGCGGATGAGGTCGACGAGCCGGGCGCTGTTGCTGAACGGCTCCTTGTCGCGCTCGCGGACGATGGCCGAGACGATCCGCTTGGCCTGCTTCTCCTCGCCGTACGCGCGGAGGATGCGGACCAGCTCGCCGGGGGCGTAGGTGTTGAGGACCTCGGCGGCGCTGATGCCGGTCGTCTGGTCCATGCGCATGTCGAGCGGGGCGTCCTGCGCGTAGGCGAAGCCCCGGTCGGCCTCGTCCAGCTGCATGGAGGAGACGCCCAGGTCGAAGAGGACGCCGTCGACGGTGGGGAGGCCGAGCCGGTCGAGGACCTCGGGCAGCTCGTCGTACACGGCGTGGACGAGGGTGGCGCGGTCCCCGTACGGGGCGAGCCGCTCACCGGAGAGCCGCAGGGCCTCCTTGTCCCGGTCGAGGGCGACGAGCCGCACCTCGGGGAACTGCCGCAGGAGTGCCTCGCTGTGGCCGCCGAGGCCCAGGGTGCAGTCGACGACGACCGCGCCGGGGCGCCGCAGGGCGGGGGCCAACATGTCCAGGCACCGCTGGAGCATCACCGGGACGTGTCGGTCGTTGCTCAAAGCGCCCTCTCAGATCCGGCGCGGAGGCACGTACCGCGGGATGGGGCCGAGCCGGAGGTACCGCCGCACACACGGGGGAGAAACCGCGGAAAATCGCTCGTTGTCTCCGTGAACTCCGCGTCACTTTAGTCCACGGGACCCGCCGGTCAATCAACCGACTGGCGCGCCGCGCGGCCCGGCGAGCACCACCAGTGGCGTAGCTCACAGTACGGTCCGCCGCCCTTCTCCGCCCCTTCTCGCGGCGGGCCGAAAAGGGGTGTGGCGCCTACCGTGGGAACCATGACGGTCTCCGCGCACCCCTCCGCCGACGCCCCGCGCACCGGCGCCGCGGTCACCGGCCGCCCCGGCCGGCGCGGCGCGTCCGGACCTCGGCGTCCCCGCTCCGCGCCGACGCCGTCCGGTGTCTCACCGTCGCCGTGATTCCGGGCCCGCCGCGCGAGATCGACCCGGCACAACATGCCAAACCCTGGCAATTCGCTTGCACTTGTCCGCACGCAAGTGACAGGCCCGGCCACGGCAACAACAATGCTCGGACGACAGTTCCGAAAGGCCGAGGAGGGCCGGGGTGACGACCTATGACGATCGAGCGAGCCTCGCTGATCTGACCACCACTGTGGAGCGAGTCCGCCGATCGGTGGAGAGCGTGATCGAGGGCAAGCCCGAGGTCGTACGGCTTTCGCTGACCGTGCTGCTCGCCGAGGGGCACCTCCTCATCGAGGACGTCCCCGGTGTCGGCAAGACCATGCTGGCCAAGACGCTGGCCCGGTCCATCGACTGCTCGGTGCGCCGCATCCAGTTCACCCCCGACCTGCTGCCCTCGGACGTCACCGGTGTGTCGATCTTCGACCAGCAGCGCCGGGACTTCGAGTTCAAGCCCGGCGCGATCTTCGCCCAGATCGTGATCGGCGACGAGATCAACCGCGCCTCGCCCAAGACCCAGTCCGCGCTCCTGGAGTCGATGGAGGAGCGCCAGGTCACGGTCGACGGCCAGACGTACGAGCTGCCCAGCCCGTTCATGGTCGTCGCCACCCAGAACCCGGTCGAGATGGAGGGCACCTACCCGCTGCCCGAGGCCCAGCGCGACCGCTTCATGGCCCGGGTCTCCATCGGCTACCCGAGCGCCGAGGCCGAGCTCCAGATGCTCGACGTGCACGGCTCGGTCTCCCCGCTGGACGACCTCCAGCCGGTCGCCCACGCCCACGACGTCCTCAAGCTGATCGAAGCGGTGCGCGGGGTCCACGTCGCCGACGCCGTCCGCCGGTACGCGGTCGACGTCGTCGCCGCGACCCGCACCCACACCGACCTCCGCCTCGGCGCCTCCCCCCGCGCCACGCTCCACCTGCTGCGGGCCGCCAAGGCCTCCGCGGCGCTCAGCGGCCGCGACTACGTCCTGCCCGACGACCTCCAGGCGCTCGCCGCACCGGTCCTCGCGCACCGGCTGCTGCCGACGGCGCAGGCCCAGCTGAACCGCCGCACCGCCGAGCAGGTCGTCCAGGAGATCCTCCAGCGCACCCCCGTCCCGTCCGCGGCCCCGCCCGCCGGACCGCTCTACGGCCAGCAGCAGCCCGGCGCCCGGCGGCTGTGATGAGTGGCGCCGCCGTTCCGGACGGACCGCGGGGCGACGAGGACGACCGGGGCGGACTGCGGGCCGCCCTCGGCGGTCTCACCACCCGGGGCCGTTCCTTCCTCGCCGCGGGGGTGGCGGCCGCCGCCTGCGCGTACGTCCTCGGCCAGGCCGACCTGCTGCGTGTGGGGCTGCTGCTCGCCGCCCTGCCGCTGATCTGCGTCCTCGTGCTGCACCGGACCCGCTACCGGGTCGCCGCCTCCCGCCGCCTCACCCCCCAGCGGGTGGAGACCGGCCACGAGGCACGCGTCCAGCTGCGGATGGAGAACGTCTCCAAGCTGCCCACCGGCCTCCTGATGCTCCAGGACCACGTCCCGTACATGCTGGGCCCCCGCCCCCGCTTCGTCCTCGACCGGGTCGAGGCCGGCGGGCGGCGCGAGGTGTCCTACCGGGTCCGCTCCGACCTGCGCGGCCGCTTCCCGCTGGGCCCCCTCCAGCTGCGGCTCGACGACCCCTTCGGGATGTGCGAGCTGACCCGGTCCTTCAGCGCGTACGACACCCTCACCGTCGTCCCCCGGACCGAGGCCCTCCCGCCCGTGAAGCTCTTCGGCGAGGCCTCGGGGTACGGCGACGGGCAGTCCCGCTCCCTCGCGCTCGCCGGCGACGACGACGTCATCCCGCGCACCTACCGGCACGGCGACGACCTGCGCCGGGTGCACTGGCGCTCCACCGCCCGCTACGGAGAACTGATGGTCCGCCGCGAGGAGCTGCCCCAGCGCGCCCGCTGCACCGTCCTCCTCGACACCCGCCGGATCGCCTACCAGGGCGCGGGCCCCGACTCGGCCTTCGAGTGGGCCGTCTCGGGCACCGCGTCCGCGCTCGTCCACATGCTGGAGCGCGGGTACGCGGTCCGGCTGCTCACCGACACCGGCAGCGCCGTCCCCGGCGCGGGGGCCGAGGGCTTCGCGGGCTCGGCGCAGGACTCGGCCGAGGCGGCCGGACTGATGATGGACACCCTCGCGGTCGTCGACCACTCCGAGGGGGCCGGGCTCTCCCGCGCCTCCGACGTGCTACGCGGCGGCGGCGACGGGCTGCTCGTCGCCTTCCTCGGCGACCTCGACGAGGAGCAGGCCGCCCTCACCGCCCGGATGCGCGGGCGGAGCGGCGCGGCCGTCGCCTTCGTCCTGGACTCGGGCACCTGGCTCACCGGCGGCTCGGTCGCCGGCGCCGTCGACCAGCGGGTCCGGCAGCTGCGGGAGGCGGGATGGACGGCCCTCGCCGTGCCGCCCGGCGCCTCGCTCGCCGACCTGTGGCAGCAGGCGGCCGGTCTCCGCACGGACGCCGCGGCCGCCGACACCTACGGAGGATGGTCATGAGCGGCCGCACCCGGCTGACGCTCGCTTCCTGGGCCGCCACCCTGATGGCCGCCGGGGCCCTGCTCCCCCTGGTGAAGCCGGCGACCTGGATCTTCACGGCCGCCTTCGTGCTGGCCCTGGTGAGCGGGGTGGGCACGCTGACCCGGCGGGTCCCGCTGGCACGGCCGCTGACCCTGCTGGCGCAGACCGTCGCCGCGCTCCTCGCGCTCACCCTGTTCTTCGCCCGCGAGCAGGCCTTCCTGTGGCTCTTCCCGGGGCCCGAGGCGGTCACCCACGCCGTCGAGCTGTTCGGGGCGGGCGCCGAGGACGTCGGCCGGTACGCGATCCCCGCGCCCGACACCGAGGGCATCCGGCTCATGCTGGTCGGCGGCGTCGTGGCGATCGGGCTCCTGGTGGACGCCCTCGCGGTCACCTTCCGCAAGGCGGCCCCGGCCGGACTGCCGCTGCTCGCGCTGTACTCGGTGGCCGCCGGGCTCTCCGGGGGCGGGGCCGGCTGGCTCTGGTTCCTCCTGGCGGCCTCCGGCTATCTGCTGCTCCTGCTCTCCGAGGGCCGCGACCGGCTCTCCCAGTGGGGGCGGGTCTTCGGCGGCGCCCAGCGCTCCGGCCGGCCCGGCTCCTCCGTCGCCGGCGGCCCCGCCGTCGCGCCGGCCCGCACCGGCCGCCGGATCGGCGCCGTCGCCATGGGCGTCGCGCTGGTGGTGCCGTTCGCGCTGCCCGGCTTCTCCGGCGGCCTCTTCGGCAGCGGCGGCGAGGGGACCGGCGGCGCCGGCAAGGGCGGCACGATCTCGGCCGTGAACCCGCTGGTCTCGCTCCAGAACAACCTGCGCCAGCCGGAGGACCGGGAGGTCCTCCGCTACCGGACCAACGCCCGTGACACAAGCGGCCTCTATCTGCGGCTCGTCGCGCTCGACCAGTTCGACGGCACCTCCTGGAAGTCCTCGGTCCGCCCGATCGAGGACGTACCCGAGCAGCTGCCCTGGCCGGAAGGCCTCTCCCAGAGCGTCAAGACCACCGAGATCACCAGCAACATCGTCGCCTCCGAGGCGTACGAGCAGAAGTGGCTGCCCATGCCGTACCCGGCCGGCCGGGTCGACATCGGCGGCCGCTGGCGGTACGAGCCCGCCGGCCGGATGCTCGTCGGCGACGACAAGCAGACCACCAAGGGCGCCCGCTACCAGGTCTCCAGCCTGGACGTGCAGCCGACGGCCGGGCAGCTCTCGGCCGCCGGGCCCGCCCCGGAGAAGCTGCGCCGCGAGTACACCAAGATCCCCGCGACCCTGCCCGCCGACGTGCGGACGACGGCCCTGGACGTCACCAGGGGCGCGCGCAACGACTACGAGCGGGCGGTGCGGCTCCAGGACTGGTTCGCCCGGGACGGCGGCTTCCGCTACGACGTCGACGTCGATTCCGGCACCGGCGTACAGGCGATCTCCCGCTTCCTGAAGGACAAGGAGGGCTTCTGCGTCCACTTCTCCTTCTCCATGGCGGCGATGGCCCGCTCGCTCGGCATCCCCGCGCGGGTGGCCGTGGGCTTCATGCCGGGCACCACCCAGACCGACGGGTCGGTCTCCGTCGGCATCCGGGACGCGCACGCCTGGCCCGAGCTCTACTTCGAGGGCGCCGGGTGGACCCGGTTCGAGCCGACGCCCACGCGGGGCTCCACCCCCTCCTGGACTCGGGAGACCACGCCGACCGGCACGGCCACCGGGCCCGCCCAGCCGCAGCAGAGCGCCTCGGCGCAGCCGTCCGTCGCGCCGAGCGCCTCGGAGAGCTGCACCCCGCAGATGCGCAGGCTCGGTGACTGCGGGCCGGACGCGGCGGTGGCCGGGGCCTCGTCGGACGGCTCGGGCCCCGATGTGACGACGGTGCTCCTGTGGTCGCTCGCGGCCCTGATCGTCCTCGTGCTGCCCCTCCTCCCCCTGTTCTGGCGGACCCGGGCGCGGGCCGGACGGCTCGGCTCCGGCGGCGTCCGGGGCCCGGCGGAGACGGCGGCCCGGACGCTCGCGGTCTGGCAGGAGATCAACGACACGGCCTGGGACCACGGGGTCGAGCCGGACGACTCGCTGACGCCGAGGAAGTCGGCGGAGCGGATCGTGCTCCTCGGCGAGCTGCGGGGCGAGTCCGCCGACGCGGTGCACCGGGTGGCACGGGCGGTGGAGGAGGTGCTGTACGCGCCCCGGCCGCAGCCGGTCGCGGGTCTCGCCGAGGACGCGGGGCGGGTCCGTGCGGGCTTCCACGCGGGCGCCGACCGGCGTACCCGGCTCCGCGCGCTCCTGGCCCCCCGCTCGGCCGTCCGCCTCCGCTGGGCGGCGTCGGCCCGCTGGGCGGCGACGACGTCCTGGTGGTCGGAACGCCGCCACACGGTGACGACCCGCCTCCACCGCACACCACGCGACGCGAACTGACGGGGCCCCGTCGGGCTGCGGGCCCACACCTTGCGGGCCCACGCGCCCGCGCGTTGTGGGGCCGCCCGCGCCCGCGCGTTGCGAGGCCCGCGCGCGGCCCGTTGCGGGCGGCGCCCCCGTCGGCCTCGTTGTGGGCAGGCGTTCCGCAAGGGGCGGAACGGGTGGGCACAACGGACCCGCGCCTTGCCGGCGCCAGAGGCTCCTGGACCTGACCCGCACCACCCGGGTGCCGTCACAGGTGGTGCGGGCCAGGGCGCAGAACGCGGAGGCGCCGCGAAGGGCGCCGTCCCGTGTGCCCACCCGTCCCGCCCCAGCGGGACGATTGCCCACACGGGCGTGGGCGACGGCCCCGCGCACGGCGGCGCCGACCGAAGGCCCACACGGGCGCGGCTCGCGCGCAGGCCCGCACGGAAGGGGCGGGTGCGGACGGCCGCAGGCGCAGGCTCGCGCGGCGGCCCGCACGGGCCGGGTGAGGGGCCCGCACCTGCCGCACCGTCCCCGCCGACCGCCAGCCAGGCCCCCGCCGGGCAGGCGTAGCGCGCCGAGCCCCGCAGAGGGCGCGCCGGGAGGGCGCGGGCTCTGCGGGGCTCGGAGGGTTTCGGGGGCGGCGGGGCTACCGCTCAGGGCCCGTCAGCGGCCGCCACCCTGCTGCTCGTCGCGGCGGCGCTGCCACCGCTCTTCGATCCGGTTCATCATGGAGCGTCGCTGCCGGGTCTGACGGCCACCGGCCGCCGTCCCGCCCCTGGCCTGCTGCTCGCCCGGCTTGGGCGCCTTGCGCCATCCGGTGACCGCCAGGACCGCGCAGCCCAGCATGACGAGGAAACCCACCACGCTGATCCAGATCTGCTGTGCGACCATTCCGGCCATGAGGAGCGCGATACCCACCAGGAAGCCGGCGACTGCCTGGTAAACCCGTCGCCGGGTGTACGTACGCAGTCCGCTTCCCTCGAGCGCTGTCGCGAACTTGGGGTCTTCGGCGTACAGCGCTCGCTCCATCTGCTCGAGCATTCGCTGCTCGTGCTCCGAGAGCGGCACGGAGTCCTCCTAGTCGTCGGTCGCGGGGGCGACCGGTTTGCGGCCCTTTCAGGATAGGCAGGGAATCGCCCCCGTGAAACCCGCCCTCAATGCCGAATAGCCAATCCGGGCCGCCATGCGGATCGGTTGCTGAGGCGTTGATTCCCCAGCCCCTCGTCCGTCATGCCGGATGGTGTCCCCCGATCATACGGGGCGGAGCCCCTCCTCGGGCGGGCTGTGGCGTACTCCATGGCACACCGCGGCCCGCACCGCCGAACGGGTGACCCTCCTGATCAGGCCCTCTTCTCGCCGAGGACGTGCAACTGGGTGGCGATGGCGTGGAACGCGGAGAGCTCCGCGGCGGCCGCCTCCAGCTTCAGCAGGGCCTCGGCGGCGCCCGGCTCGGTGTCGACGAGCACGCCGGGGACCAGGTCGGCGAAGACCCGGACTCCGTGCACGGCGCCGACCGCGAGCCCGGCCTTGTCGGCGAGCCCGGTGAGCTGCTCGGCGGTGAAGCGGCGGGGCACCGGGTCGCCCGCGCCCCAGCGGCCCGCCGGGTCGTCGAGCGCGTGACGGGCCTCGGTGAAGTGGCCGGCGAGCGCCCGGGCCAGGACGGCGCCGCCGACCCCGGCGGCGAGCAGGCTGAGGCTGCCGCCGGCGCGGAGCGCGGCGACCGCGTTCCGCACGCCCTCGGCGGGGTCGTCGACGTACTCCAGGACGCCGTGGCACAGCACCGCGTCGTACTCCTCGTGTCCCACGACGTCGAAGAGGCCGCGGATGTCGCCCTGGACACCGGTCACGAGATCGGCGACGCCGGCCTCGGCGGCCCGGCGCTCCAGCGCGAAGAGCGCGTTGGGGCTGGGGTCGACGACGGTGACCCGGTGGCCGAGGCGGGCCACCGGCACCGCGAAGTTGCCGGAGCCGCCGCCCGTGTCGAGGACGTCGAGGCTGTCCTTCCCGGTGGCCTCGACCCGGCGGTCCAGGGCGTCTTTCAGGACGTCCCAGACGACGGCGGTACGCAGGGAGGCGCGCGACGGACGCGACGACGCCTCTCGACCGAAGACAGGGGAAGGGTCCGGCACGGCTGTTGACTCCTCGGTGACGGGTACGGGCGCTCCCCACCCTATGGCCTCGCCCCGGGCTTTCGGATCATCCTCCGGACTCGTCGGCACCGGGCCGGCCGGGCGGGGTCTGCGGGAGGGCGAGCAGCCGCTCGACCAGGGACAGGAAGTGCCCGGCATCCCGGAGCAGGTCGTCGGCGTCGCGTCGGCCGGCGGCACTGGTGATGCCCGCCTCGGCGCGGGCCCGGCGCTGCGCCCCGGCCGCGAAGAGCGCGCTCCACTCGGTCAGCTCGGGGGCGAGGTCGGGCAGGAGGTCCCAGGTGCTCCGTATCGGCTGCCGGTGGCGGGGTCGGGTGTCGGGCCTGGCGCGGGCGGCGAGCACGGCGGCCGCGGCGCGCAGCGCGGCGAGGTGGGCGGTGGCGTACCGCTCGTGGGGGCGGTCGAGGACGGCGGCCTCGGCGAGTCCGGCGCGGGACTTCGCGAGGAGGTCGAGGGCCGCGGGCGGGGCCGAGGAGCGGCGCGGGACGGGGTGGACGTCGGACCCGGGGCCCGCCTCCCCGGGGGTGGGACGGCGGCGGGGCGTGGCTGCTGCGGGTGGGCGTGCCATGACGAGCCTCCTGTCGTCGCGTGACGGCGCTGTGGCCGTATGTGTTCATCCTGTCGCGCCCCACTGACAATCCCCCTGACCTGCTGCTTTGCCTGAAACCCAACCCGTTGGTAACTTTTAGACTGACTGGTCAGTTCAAAAAGGGGAAGTGGGGGGTGAGTCCGTGGACACGGAAACCGAGGAGCGGCCGCACGGCGCCGCCGTCGTCGCGGACGGCTTCGGAACGAAGGGCCCGCGCGGGTGGGCCTTCCGGGAGGTGTCCTTCCGCGCGGAGCCCGGCGCGCTGGTGGCGATCGAGGGCCCCTCGGGCTCGGGACGCACCTGTCTGCTGCTCGCGCTCACCGGCCGGATGAAGACCAAGGAGGGCCGGGCCGAGGTCGGAGGCCTCCCCCTGCCGCGCAGGATGGCCGCCGTGCGCCGGATCAGCGCGCTCGGCCAGGTCCCGGGCGTCAGCGAGCTCGACCCCGCCTTCACGGTCGCCGAGCACCTGCGCGAGCGGGTGCTGCTCCAGCGCCGTTTCGACGGCTCCGTGCGGGCCCTGCTGCGACGCCCGGCCGAACGCGCGGCGACCGCCCGGGCCCGGATCGAGGAGGCCGTCGAGGCCGCCGGCCTGGACCTCGACTCCCTCCCGAAGGGCGAGCGGACCTCCGTACGGGACCTGGAGCGCCTGGAGGCGCTGCGGCTCTCGATCGCCCTCGCGCTGATCGGCCGTCCGCGGCTGCTCGCCGTGGACGACACGGACCTGAAGCTCTCGGACGCCGACCGCGCCGAGGCCTGGGCGCTGCTGCGCTCGCTGGCCGCCGCCGGGACGACGGTCCTCGCCGTCTGTAGCGAGGCCCCCGAGGACGCCCAGCGCGTCACGACGCTCGCGGGTCCGCGCGCCACCACGGCCGCCGGCGCCGAATACGACACCGATGCCGACGCCGACGCAGACGCCGAGAGCACCTCCGAGGCCGCCGCCGAGAGCACCGCGGCAGACGGCACCGCCGAGGACGCCGCAGCCAAGAGCACCGCCGAAGACGGCACCGCCGCCAAGAGCACCACGGAAGACGGCACCGCCGGGGAGACGGCGCCCGCGAACACCACTGACGCCACGACCGAGGAGGGGGCGGCCGATGCGCTCGCCGAAACTCGCCGCGCTTGAGCTGAAGCGTTTCGGCAGGGGAAAGCTGCCGCGCGCCGCGCTCGTCGCGATCCTGCTGCTGCCCCTGCTGTACGGCGCCCTGTACCTGTACTCGTTCTGGGACCCGTACGGCAGGCTCGACAAGATCCCCGTGGCCCTCGTCAACGAGGACCGGGGCGCCACCGCCGGCGGCAAGCGGATCCACGCCGGCGCCGACATCACCGAGGGCCTCCTGAAGAGCGAGACCTTCCAGTGGCACGAGGTGAGCGACGCCGAGGCCCGCGCGGGCGTGGAGGACGGGACGTACTACCTGTCCCTGACCATGCCCGGCGACTTCAGCAGCCGCATCGCCTCCAGCTCCGGCGACTCCCCCGAGACCGGCGCGCTCCGGGTCCGGACGAACGACGCCAACAACTACATCGTCGGCCAGATCTCCCGGACGGTCTTCTCCGAGGTGCGCACCGCGGCCTCCACGAAGTCCTCGCGCACCTTCCTCGACAAGATCTTCATCTCGTTCTCCGACATCCACGACGCCACCGCGAAGGCCGCCAAGGGCGCGGCCGACCTCAAGCAGGGCGTGGACAAGGCGAAGAAGGGCTCCAAGAGCCTGTCCCAGGGACTGGGCGACGCCAAGGCGGGCAGCGGCGACCTGGCCGCCGGCCTGAAGAAGCTGGACAAGGGCGCCAAGGACCTGGAGAGCGGCTCCCGCAAGGTCGCGAACGGCACCCAGACCCTCGCCGACAAGGTCAACGGCACCGCCGACAAGGTACGGCCGTACCTGGCGAACAACGGCAAGTCGATCCGCGACACCGCCCGCCTGGTCTCCGACTCGGCCACCGCCGCCCGGCACAACCTGGACGACCTGGTGAAGCGCGCGCCGCTGGTCCGCAGCGCCGCCCACAAGGCGGACGAGGACCTCGGCCGGATCCACCGGGAGGTCTGCGTGGACGCCCCCGCCACCGTCCCGCCGCTCGACCCGAAGATCTGCGAGAAGCTCAAGAAGGCGTCCGTCACCGCCGACGACGTGGCCACCATCGCCGACGACGTGCACGAGCTGACCAAGGGCCAGACCGACGACCTGAAGACCCTGGACGCCCGGCTGGGCAAGCTCGTGAAGCAGGCAGACGAGCTCGCCGCCCGCGCCCCGCACCTCGACGAGGACGTCGAGGGCGCCATCAAGAAGATCAACGAGCTCAACGCGGGCGCCCGGAAGGTCGCGGCGGGCGCGGACCGGCTGCACACCGGCATCACCGAGGCGAAGGCCGGCTCGGTCAGCCTCGACACCGGCGTCGGCAAGCTCAAGAAGGGTGCTGGCGACCTGGACGGCGGCCTGTTCAAGCTGGCCGACGGCTCGGGCAGCCTCGCCACCGGTCTCAAGGACGGGGTCGACCAGATCCCCGACTACGACGAGCGGGACCGCGACCGGCGCACGGAGGTCATGGCCGACCCGGTGAAGCTGGCGTCCCAGTCCCTGCACAAGGCGCCGAACTACGGCACCGGTTTCGCCCCGTACTTCATCCCGCTCTCCCTCTGGGTCGGCGCGATGGTCGCGTACATGATCATCCAGCCGCTGAACCGGCGCGCCCTCGCCGCGGGCGGTTCCGCCTGGCGGATCGCGCTGGCGGGCTGGCTCCCCGTGGCGGCGATCGGTGTCCTCCAGGTCGCGGCCCTGATGTCGGTCCTGCACTGGGGCCTCGGCCTCCAGATGGCCCGGGCCGCCGGCACGGTCGGCTTCCTGGCCCTGGTCACCTGCTGCTTCGCCGCGATCATCCAGTGGCTCAACGCCCGCTTCGGCGCGGCGGGCCGGATCCTGGTGCTCGCGCTCCTGATGGTCCAGCTGACCTCCGCGGGCGGCACCTATCCCGTCCAGACCAGTCCGGCCTTCTTCAACGCCGTGCACCCCTTCCTGCCGATGAGCTACGTGGTCGAGGCGCTGCGCCGGCTGATCACGGGCGGCGGCATCGGACCGGTCTGGCAGGCCTGCGCGGTCCTGGTCGCCTTCACCGTCGGCGCCCTGGCCCTGACCGCCGTCTCGGCGCGCAGGAAGCAGGTGTGGACGCTCGACCGGCTCCACCCCGAACTGTCGCTCTGAACCTGTGAGAATCGACGCCATGGACAGCAGCAGCACCCGACGCCAGGCCACGCGCACGAAGCTCTACGAGGCGGCCGTCACCCTCATCGCGGAGCAGGGCTTCTCCGCGACGACGGTCGACGAGATCGCCGAGCGGGCCGGCGTGGCCAAGGGCACGGTCTACTACAACTTCAAGAGCAAGACCGAGCTGTTCGAGGAGCTGCTGCGCCACGGGGTGGCGCTGCTCACCGCCTCGCTGCGCACGGCGGCCGAGGAGACCGCCGCGCGCGGCGGGAGCCGGGTCGACGCGCTGGACGCGATGATCCGGGCGGGCCTGGTCTTCATCGACCGCTACCCGGCCTTCACGCAGCTGTACGTGGCCGAGCTCTGGCGCACCAACCGGGCCTGGAACTCCACTCTCCTGGTGGTCCGCCAGGAGGCCGTCGCGGTGGTCGAGGGCGTGCTGCGCGAGGCCGTCGGGGCCGGTGAGCTGAGCGAGGAGATCGACGTCCAGCTGACGGCCGCGGCGCTGGTCGGGATGGTGCTCGTGGCGGCGCTCGACTGGCAGGCCTTCCAGAGCGAGCGGTCGCTCGACGACGTGCACGCGGCACTCTCCCGTCTGCTGCACGGCCGCGTCGGCGGCCGCTGACACGGACTCACGGACGCCGGGACACGCAGACGGAGGCCAGGACACGCCGACGGACGCCGGAACACCCGGACACCCGGACACCCGGACACGCGGAACGCCGGTGCGGTGAAGCTCGATCCCCCCGAGCCTCGCCGCACCGGCGTCCTTCCTCGCACCCCCGTGCCGGCAGGTGCACGACCCCGTTCCGCAGCCCCGTGCCGGCGGTACCGGAGCCGCGCCCCTTCCGTGGGTTCCACTCTCTCCTCCGGGCAGGACCGGCCCCATCCGCGCGCCTACTCATCTCGCCCTCTAGGTACGGGTACTCAGTCCTGGTTACGATCGCGGGCGTGTCGGTACTCCCCCTGGTGTTCACCAGCGGCTGGGCGAGCGGGATCAACGCGTACGCGGTGGTCCTGCTGTTCGGCGTCTTCGGCGCGACCGGGCTCACCGACGAGGTGCCCGAGTCCCTCCAGCGCACCGATGTCCTCGTCGCGGCCGCCGTGCTGTTCCTGTGCGAGGCGGTGGCGGACAAGATCCCGTACGTCGACTCGATATGGGACTCCGTCCACACGGTGATCCGGCCGGTCGCGGGAGCCGTGGTCGGTGCCCTGCTCGCCGGGCAGAGCGGTTCGCTGCCGGAGCTGGCGGCGGGCGCGATCGGCGGTTCGACGGCCTTGCTCAGCCACTTCGTCAAGGCGGGGACACGGCTGGCGGTCAACACCTCGCCCGAGCCGTTCTCGAACATCGGCCTGAGCCTGGCGGAGGACCTCGGGGTGGCGGCCCTCGTCACCTTCGCCGTCTTCCACCCGGTGGCGGCGGCGGTCATCGCGGCCGTCCTGCTCGTGGCGGGCCTGGCCATACTGTTCTTCCTCGCGAAGCAGATCCGCCGGGGCTGGCGCCGCTGGGCCCAGCGGCGGGAGGAGAAACGGCTCGCGGCGGTGGGCACCCGCCCGCGCGCCCCGGCTCCGCCGGACGACGGGTCCGACCACTTCTGACCCCCCGCCCACCGGGCTCCGGCCGGTGCCGGGCGCCGGATAGGCTCGCCCACATGGCACGGATTGTGGTGATCGGCGCGGGACTCGGCGCCATGGCGGCGGCGGCCCGGCTGGCGGTCGCCGGGCACGCGGTGACGGTGTACGAGAGGACGTCGACGTACGGCGGCGCGGTCGGGCGCTTCGAGCGCGACGGCTTCGCCTTCGACACCGGGCCCGGGCTGCTGCACCTGCCGGCCGTCTACCGGGACCTGTTCGTGAAGACGGGCAAGAAGCCGCTGGAGGAGTGTGTCGGTCTGACGCAGGTCGACCCGGCGGCCCGTCACGTCTTCGCCGACGGCACCCGTGTCGACCTGCCGAACGCCTCCCGGGCCGGCACGGTCGCCGCGCTGGAGGCCGCCCTCGGCGCGGGTACGGGCGAGCGCTGGGGCGACTTCCTGACGCGGGCCCGCGAGGCCTGGGACCGGACCCGGCGCCCGCTCCTGGAGGAGCCGCAGCCGGCCGACCGCACGGCGCTCGCCTCCGCTCCGTATCCGGCCCTGAAGCCGGGCTTCCTGCGCCGCCCGACGACGACGCTCGCCCAGGTGGGCGCGCGGGAGCTGCGCGATCCGCGCCTGATCGCGCTGCTCGACTCCTATGCGGAGGCGTACGGCTTCCCGGCGTCCGCCGCCCCGGCCTCGGCCGCCGTCCTGCCGTACATGGAGCAGACCTTCGGCAGCTGGTACACGGCCGGCGGCATCCGGGCGCTCGCGGACGCGGTGTACGAGCGGTGCCGGGAGCGGCGGGTGGAGTTCGTCTTCGACGCCGCTGTGGACGAGCTGCTGACCGAGGACGGCCGGGCCGTCGGGGTCCGGCTCGCCTCCGGCGAGACCGTCGGGGCGGACCACGTGGTGGCGGGCGCGCCGGTGCCGTCGCTCCACCGCGAGCAGGTCCTGCCGTGGGACCGCGCCGACGAGCGGCCGCCCTTCGCGCACGGGTCCACCGGCCGTCTGACGGTGCTGCTGGCCCTGCGCGGGGGCCGCGAGGACGGAGCCGCGCACCGCACGGTCGTCCACGGCGACGGGGACCGGCCCGGAGTGACCGTGCTGCGGCCCGGCGACCCGGCGCTGCGGCCGGACGCGGAGCACGAGTCGGTGACGGTCTCGACGCTGGTGGACCTGGAGCGCGAGGAGGACATGGCCGTGCTCGCCGACCGGACGGTCGAGGCGGCCGGCCGGGCGGTGCCGGGGCTCGCCGAGCGGCTGCTCTGGCGCGAGGTCCGCACACCCGAGGACGTCCGGGCGGCCACCGGGGCCGCCGAGATCCCGGGCCCGGCGCTCGCGGACGCCGCGGGGACCTACCTCCCGGCGGCGAACCTCTCCCCCGTGCCCGGGCTGTACTTCGCCGGGGGCTGGTCGCACCCCGGCGGCGGGCTCGCCCACGCGGGCATGTCGGGCGCGCTGGTCGCCGGGCTCATCGTGGAGGGCGCGGAGTTCCGCGGCTCCCGGTGACCTCGCGGCGGGGTCAGTAGCGGTACTGCTGCTGGTCGTCCGGGTGCGGCTGCTCGTAGCCGTAGGGGGCCTGCGGCTGCTGCGGCTCCGGCTCGGTGTCGCGCTGCTGCGGGACCCAGACGCCGCCGGGCGGGGTGTCGTAGGTGTACGAGGGCGCGTAGGGGTCGGCGTAGTAGGAGCCGTACTGCTGGCCGTCCGTGCCGGGGCCGATGTACGGGTCGGAGTACGCGGCGTACTGCTGCTGCCCGGCGTCCTGGCCGTAGTCGTAGGCCTGCTGCGGGTGGGCCGGCTGCTCGTAGCCGGTCTGTTCGTACCCGGTCTGCCCGTAGCCCGGCTGCTCGTACCCGGTCTGCTGGTAACCGGAGGCGTAGGGGTCGTATCCCGTGCCGTACCCGGCTGACGCGGCGCTCTGGGCGCCCGCGTCGTAGACCCCGTACTGGCCGGTGTCCTCGGGCATCGGCTGCGGCTCGTAGACGGCGGTCTTCTCGGCCTCGGTCTCGGGGTGCGGGTCGTGCCCGTCCTCCGTGCCGTACGCCGCCTGCGGGGTGTCGTACGAGAGTTCGGTGACCTCCAGGGTGGGTCCGGCCGCGGCCGGACCGGTGGCCTTGCGGCGGCGGCTCGCGCCGGGGTTGCCGCCGATGGCCCAGCCGGTGGAGAAGCCCCGGCGGAAGGAGAGCGTCACGTACGCCTGGCCGACGGCGAAGGCCACGGCCCCCGCGACGATGACGAGGACGGAGGGCAGCAGGACGCCCAGGACGACGCAGAGGAAGCCGCCGAAGGCGAGCAGGCGCCAGCGCAGCCGCGCCTTGTACTGGAGGAGCACCTCCCCCAGCAGCCACAGCGCGACCACGCCGAACGCGATGTAGAGGACCGTCCACCCCATGCCCCGCCGCCCCTCTCCACGGTCACCGCCGCGGGTCGGGGCGGGTACGACCGGTCACGACTGCTGGTGCAGTCCGAGATTCTCGTAGATCTCGAGCGTCGCGGTGGAGCTGTTGAGCGTGATGAAGTGCAGTCCGGGGACACCCTCGGAGAGCAGACGCGCGCAGAACTCCGTCGCGAACTCGATACCGATGGAGCGTACAGCGGCGGGATCGTCCTTGACGGCGAGGATGCGCTCTTTCACATGCGCGGGGAAGGCGGCGTTGCTCAGCTGGGGCAGCCGGTCGAGGGTCTTCACGTTCACGACGGGCATGACCTCGGGGATGATCGGGGTCTCGCAGCCCGCCTTCTCCGCGCTGTCGCGGAGCCTCAGGTAGTTCTCCGGGTCGAAGAACATCTGGGTGATCGCGTAGTCGGCGCCCGCGCGGCACTTGTCCACGAAGTGCCGGATGTCCGTGTCCCAGTCGGTGGACCGGGGGTGCATCTCCGGGAAGGCGGCGACGCCGACGCAGAAGTCTCCCGACTCCTTGATCAGCCGGACGAGGTCGGCGGCGTACGTCACGCCCTCCGGGTGCTCGACCCACTCACCGAGCGGGTCACCCGGCGGGTCGCCGCGCACGGCGAGCATGTTCCGGATCCCGGCGTCGGCGTATTGGCCGAGAATGTTCCGCAGCTCGGCGACGGAGTGGTCGACGGCGGTGAGGTGGGCGACGGGGGTGAGCGTGGTGTCGGAGGCGATCTTCTGGGTCGCCTTGACGGTGCCGCCGCGGGTGGAGCCGCCGGCGCCGTAGGTCACGGAGACGAAGCTGGGGCCGACCGCCTCGACGCGGCGCATGGCGTTCCAGAGGACCTGCTCGCCCTTCTCGGTCCGGGGCGCGTAGAACTCGAAGGAGTACGACGTGCCGCCGTCCGCGAGGATCTCTCGGACGGTGCGCGCGCGGTCCGAGCGGACGGAAGCGGTACCAAGGGCCATATCGGCAGGTTAGACGCGGGGCGTGGCGCCGCGTACTCCCCGTCCGAGTGGTGGACACCTTTTCGGACAGCCACCCGACGGTCGGTGCAGGGGGGTGGCGCCGGGGGCGGAGAGCGCGGCCGTGCGGTCCGGCGGCCGCCGGGGCCTCAGGCGCCGACGCGCTCGCGGACGCGCTTGGCCAGGGAGGCCGTCGCGGCGGCCGGGTCGTCCGCCTCGGTGATGGCGCGGACGACGACGATCCGGCGGGCGCCCGCGTCCAGGACCTCGTCCAGGTTCGTCTCGTCGATGCCGCCGATGGCGAACCAGGGCCGGTCCTGCTCCAGGCCCGCCGCGTACCGCACGAGGTCGAGCCCCGGCGCGTACCGTCCGGGCTTGGTGGGGGTGGGCCAGCAGGGGCCGGTGCAGAAGTAGTCCACGCCCGGTTCGACGGCCGCCGCCGCGGCCTCGGACTCGGCGTGGCAGGAGCGGCCGATCAGCACCTCGTCGCCGAGGATCGCGCGGGCGGCGGGCACGGGCAGGTCGCCCTGGCCGAGGTGGAGGACGTCGGAGCCGATGGCGTGGGCGACGTCGGCCCGGTCGTTCACCGCGAGGAGCCTGCCGTGCCGGCGGGCGGCCTCGGCGAAGACGGCGAGGTGCTCCAGCTCCTCACCGGCCTCCATCCCCTTGTCGCGGAGCTGCACGATGTCCACGCCGGAGGAGAGCACGGCGTCGAGGAAGTCCGGCAGGTCGCCCTGGCGCTTCCGGGCGTCGGTGCACAGGTAGAGCCGGGCGTCGGCGAGCCGCTCACGAGACGTGGACATGGATGGGTTCCCCCCGTTCGAGTCGCCGGTGCCGCGGCGGCCGGCCCATGAGGGGCCGGCCGCCGCGGCACCCGCGGATGGTGTCTTCGGTGCGGGCGCGCCTCAGAGGGCGAGCGCCTGGGCGCGGCGCTTCACCTCCGTGCCGCGGTTCTCGTTGAGCGCCTGCGCGGGCGTGCCCGGCAGGCTCTCGTCCGGAGTGAAGAGCCACTCCAGCATCTCCTCGTTGGTGAAGCCGTCGTCCCGCAGCACCGTCAGGAGCCCGACGAGACCCTTGACGATCTTGTCGCCCTGGATGAAGGCGGCGGGGATCTGCAGGGCGTTGTTCTCGCCGCGGCGCACCGCGATGAGCTGGCCCTCCTTGATCAGCTGTCGCACGCGCACCACGTCGATGTCGAGCATCTCCGCGATGTCGGGCACGTAGAGCCAGGCGGGGACGAGCGCATCGATCTTTACGTCAATCTCGGTCACGGGACAAGCCTGCCATCCCGGACTGACAGCCGGTAGTCGGGCCCTACCGGACCGCGGCCTTCAGGGGGACGGACGGGTCCGCGGCGCGCTCCGGGTCGACGGGGACGGCGGCCTCGATGAGCCTGCGGCCCTGGGCCAGGTCGCGGGGGCGGCCGACCGCGAGGAGGGCCACCGGCACCCCGGCGCGCAGCCAGAGCACGGACCAGGCGTCGTCGGCCGGGTCGCCGCGCCAGAGCAGCGCGTCGGCGTCCGCGTGGTGTCCCGCGTACTGGACGAAGCGTCCGAACTGCTCGGACCAGAAGTACGGCACCGGGTCGTAGGGCGCGTCGGCGGCCCCGGTGATCGCCGAGGCGACCGCGCGGGGCCCCTGGAGGGCGTTGTCCCAGTGGTGGACGAGGAGCCGCTCGCCGTAGCGGGCGGAGGGGAAGGAGGCGCAGTCGCCGACGGCGTACACATCGGGCAGGGAGGTGCGCAGCCGGTCGTCCGCGGTGACCGCGCCGCCCGGGTCGAGGGCGATGCCGGAGCCGGTGAGCCATCCGGTGGCGGGGCGGGCGCCGATGCCGACGACGACGGCGTCGGCGGCCAGTTCGCGGCCGTCGGCGAGGACGACGCGGCCGGGCACGCCGGGGCCACCCGGCTCGACGGTGTGCACGCGCGCGTGGGTGAGGAGTTCGGCGCCGTTCGCCCCGTACCAGTCGGCCATGGGGGCGGTGACCTCGGCGGGCAGGGCGGCGGCGAGGGGGCGGTCGGCGGCCTCGACGACGGTGACGGCGCAGCCCGCCTCGCGCGCGGCGGTGGCGAACTCGGCGCCGATCCAGCCGGCGCCGACGACCACGACGGAGTGGCGGCGCTCCAGGACGGGCCCGAGCCGCACGGCGTCGTCGAGGGTGCGCAGCAGATGGACCCCGGGGACACCCTCGGTGCCGGGCAGGGTGACGGGATGGGCTCCGGTGGCGAGGACGAGGACGTCGTAGGCGACGGGTCCGGACTCGGTGTCGATCTCGTGGTCGGCGGCGCGCAGCCCCGTGACGTCCAGGCCGAGCCGGAGCTCGATGCGGAGATCCTCGAAGTCGATCTCGAAGGCGGAGTCCTCGGCCTTGCCGAGCAGGATCGCCTTGGAGAGCGGGGGCCGGTCGTAGGGCTGGTGGGGTTCGGCCCCGATGAGGGTCACGGGGCCGGCGAAGCCCTGCTCGCGCAGGGCGACGGCGGTCTGGACGCCCGCCATTCCGGCGCCGACGATCACGACGTGCTGCTGGGCCTGCTTCTGCTCGCTCACCCGACCACCTTACGCATCTGACGAACCGTCAGGAAGGGTGGGGTCTGTGGCCCGGTATCGGCGCGGGCTAGTCTGGCGGGCGTAAAGCACTCGCGGGAGCCCGGACGCACCGGGCTGAGAGGGAGGCTGGGACGGCCTCCGACCGTACGAACCTGATCCGGGTCATGCCGGCGAAGGGAGGGGCTGGACGCCCATGCGTTCTTCCGATGTCCTCGTGGTCGGGGGCGGCATCATCGGCCTGGTCACGGCCTGGCGGGCCGCGCAGCGCGGACTGCGCACCGCCGTCGTCGACCCGGACCCGGGCGGCGGCGCCGCACGGGTCGCGGCCGGCATGCTCGCCGCCGTCACCGAACTCCACTACGGCGAGGAGACCCTGCTCGGGCTCAACCTCGCCTCCGCGGCCCGCTACCCGGCCTTCGCCGCCGAACTGGAGGAGGCCGCCGGGCAGGACGTCGGCTACCGGGCCTGCGGCACCCTCGCCGTGGCCCTCGACGCCGACGACCGGGCCCACCTGCGCGAACTGCACGCCCTTCAGACCCGCTGCGGACTCGTCTCGGAGTGGCTCAGCGGCCGCGAGTGCCGCCGCCTCGAACCGATGCTGGCGCCCGGCGTCCGGGGCGGACTGCGCGTCGACGGCGACCACCAGGTCGACCCCCGCCGGCTCGCCGCCGCACTGCTGCGCGCCTGCGAGCGGGCCGGGGTCTCCTTCCACCGGACGCTCGCGGAGCGGCTCACGGTCGCGGGCGACCGGGCGCGCGGCGTCCTCCTCGCCGACGGCGAGGAGCTGACGGCCGACCAGGTCGTGCTCGCCGCGGGCAGCCTCAGCGGGCGGCTCGCGGGCGTGCCGGACGAGGTGCTGCCGCGGGTCCGCCCCGTGAAGGGCCAGGTCCTGCGCCTGCGCGTGCCGGCACCGTACGCCCCCTTCCTCTCCCGCACCGTGCGGGCCGTCGTCCGCGGCAGCCATGTCTACCTGGTGCCCCGCGAGAACGGCGAGCTCGTCGTCGGCGCCACCAGCGAGGAACTGGGCTGGGACACCACGGTGACCGCGGGCGGGGTCTACGAGCTGCTGCGCGACGCCCACGAGCTCGTCCCCGGCATCACCGAACTGCCGCTCACCGAGACCCTGGCCGGTCTGCGCCCCGGCTCCCCCGACAACGCGCCGCTGCTCGGCCCCACCGCCCTGCCCGGCCTGCACCTGGCCACCGGCCACTACCGCAACGGGGTGCTGCTCACCCCCGTCACCGGCGACGTCATGGCGGAGCTCCTCACCACGGGCACCCTCCCCGACGAGGCGCGCCCCTTCACCCCCCGCCGTTTCTCCCCCGCCCCTCCCGTACGTCAGGAGCAGCCCGCATGAACGTGTCCGTGAACGGAGAGGCCCGCGAGCTCTCCGCCCCCCTCTCCCTGGACGCCCTGGTGGCGACCCTGACCTCGGCCCGCTCCGGGGTCGCCGCCGCGCTCAACGAGACCGTCGTGCCGCGCGGCGAGTGGACGACGACGCTGCTCGGCGACGGCGACCGCGTGGAGGTCCTCACCGCGGTGCAGGGGGGCTGAGCGCGATGTCCGACGACGTGTTCGCCCTCGGCGGTACGGAGTTCTCCTCCCGGCTCATCATGGGCACCGGCGGCGCGCCCAGCCTCGACGTCCTGGAGCGCTCCCTCGTCGCCAGCGGTACGGAGCTGACCACGGTCGCCATGCGGCGCCTCGACCCCACCGTCCAGGGTTCGGTCCTCTCCGTCCTGGAACGGCTCGGCATCCGGGTCCTGCCGAACACCGCCGGCTGCTACACGGCGGGCGAGGCCGTCCTCACGGCCCGCCTGGCACGGGAGGCGCTGGGCACCGACTGGGTCAAGCTGGAGGTGGTGGCGGACGAGCGGACCCTCCTTCCGGACGGGGAGGAACTCCTCGCCGCGGCCGAGACCCTCGTCGACGACGGCTTCACCGTCCTCCCCTACACCAACGACGACCCGGTCCTCGCCCGGAAGCTGGAGGACGTGGGCTGCGCGGCGATCATGCCGCTCGGCTCCCCCATCGGCTCCGGACTCGGCATCCGCAACCCGCACAACTTCCAGCTGATCGTCGAGCGGGCCGGCGTTCCGGTGATCCTCGACGCGGGCGCGGGAACCGCCTCGGACGCGGCGCTCGCGATGGAGCTGGGCTGCGCGGCGGTGATGCTGGCGTCGGCGGTGACCCGGGCGCAGGAGCCGGTGCTGATGGCCTCGGCGATGCGGCACGCGGTGGAGGCGGGGCGGCTGGCGTGGCGGGCGGGGCGGATCCCCCGCCGGCACTTCGCCGAGGCGTCCTCCCCGACGAAGGGCCACCCCCACCTGGACCCGGAACGCCCGGCGTTCTGACCCGGTTGCGGGCGTCGCGCCGCTGTTGCGGGCGGCGCCCCGCCGTTGCGGCCCGCGCCGCGCCGTTGTGGGCGGCGCCCCGCCCGTTGTGGGCAGGCGTTCCGCAAGGGGCGGAACGGGTGGGCACAACGGAACGGCGCCCTTGCCGGCGCCAGAGGCTCCTGCGCCCGAACCCGCACCGATTCGTGCCCGTCACACGTGGTGCGGGCCAGGGCACAGGACGCGGAGGCGCCGCGAAAGGGCGCCGTCCCGTGTGCCCACCCGTCCCGCCCAGCGGGACGATTGCCCACACGGCAGCGGGCGACGGGCCCAAACGGGCGCGGGTGCCGTCCCGCAGACAGCGGGCGTGGGCGAAGGCCCACGACGGGCGCGGGCCCAAGCGAAGAACGGGCGCGGGCGCAGGCCCGCACCTAGGGCGGGCGCGGACGGGCGCAGGCCCGCACGGACGGCGGGCACCGACAGGCGCGGGGCGACGACCACGCGCAGCGGGCGCGGGCCCCGCTCGGGGCGCAGGCCCCGCTCGGGGCGCAGGCCCCGCTCGGGGCGCGGGCCCCAGCGTGGCGGAGGTCACACCCCCGGCACCGTCGCAGGTCGCGGTGCGGCGCGAGGCTCGTCACAGGTGGGCTGCAGTCGGGGGCGACCGCGCGAGCACCCCGCACCGCCCTCGTAGACTCGTCGCCGTGGACACGACCCTTCAGGACCCCCTCGTCGGGCGGCTGCTCGACGGCCGCTACCGCGTCGACGCGCGCATCGCCGTCGGCGGGATGGCCACGGTCTACCGGGCCGTCGACACCCGCCTCGACCGCATCCTCGCGCTCAAGGTGATGCACCCCGCCCTCGCCACCGACGCCGCCTTCGTCGAGCGGTTCATCCGCGAGGCGAAGTCCGTCGCGCGCCTCGCGCACCCCAACGTCGTCGGCGTCTTCGACCAGGGCGCCGAGGGCGCGTACGTCTATTTGGCGATGGAGTACGTCGCCGGCTGCACCCTCCGCGACGTGCTGCGCGAGCGCGGCGCCCTCTCGCCCCGCGCCGCGCTGGACATCCTGGAGCCGGTCCTCGCCGCGCTCGGCGCCGCGCACCGGGCCGGGTTCGTGCACCGGGACATGAAGCCGGAGAACGTCCTGATAGGGGACGACGGCCGGGTGAAGGTCGCGGACTTCGGTCTGGTACGGGCCGTGGGCACGGCGACCGCCACCACCGGCTCGGTCCTCGGCACGGTCTCGTACCTGGCGCCGGAGCAGATCGAGCACGGCACCGCCGACACCCGCGCGGACGTGTACGCCTGCGGTGTCGTCCTGTACGAGATGCTGACCGGCGGCAAGCCGCACTCCGGCGACACCCCCGCCCAGGTCCTCTACCAGCACCTGAACACCGACGTGCCCGCCCCCTCGGCGACCGTCCCCGGGCTCGCCCCGGAGCTGGACGACCTCGTCGCCGCGGCCACCGCCCGCGCCCCCGAGCTCCGCCCGCACGACGCGGTCGCTCTGCTCGCCCTGCTCCGGGAGGCCCGCGCCGGGCTCGGCGACGGACAGCTGGACGCCGAGCCGCCGCTGGCGCGGCCCGAGGCACGGGACACCGGCGAGGACCGGACGAGCGTGATCGCCCGCCCCGTGCCTCCCGTGACCGAGCACACCAGCCGGCTGTCCGCCCCCGAGGCGCCGCCCGCCACCCGCAGGCGGCGCCCCCCGCGCGGCCCCCTCCTGATCGTCGTCGCCGTCCTCCTCGCCCTCGGCCTGGGCGCCGGGGTCTGGTACATCAATTCCGGCCAGTTCACCCGCGTCCCCGCCGTCCTGGGCCAGAGCGAGGCCGCCGCGACGAAGCGCCTCGGCGACGCCGGTCTCGACGTCGGCACCACGAAGCGCGCCTTCAGCGACGTGTACGAGCGCGGCACGGTCATGGGCGTCGACCCCGCCCCCGGGGAACGCGTCCGCGGCAACGCCACCGTCGTCCTCACGCTCTCCCGCGGGCCGCAGATCGTGAAGGTGCCGCAGCTCAAGAACAAGCCGCTCGCCGAGGCCAGGCGCCTCCTGCGGGAGGAGGGCCTCGCCCCCGGGGTGATCACCCACGCGTTCGACGACTCCGTCGCGAAGGGGTCCGTGATCGGCTCCGACCCCGAGCCCGGCACCGACCGCGCGCCCGACTCGGCCGTCGCCCTGGTCGTCAGCAAGGGCTCCCCCGTCGACGTGCCCGACGTCGGCGGCGAGACCGTCGCCGACGCCACCGCCCTCCTCCAGGAGGAAGGGCTCACCGTCCGGGTCGCCCCGGAGCGGATCAACTCCCCCGAGGACGCCGGAAGCGTCGCGGCCCAGTCCCTCGCCGGCGGCAGCCGCGCCGCCGAGGGCGACGTCATCACCCTCACCGTCTCCAAGGGTCCGAAGCGGGTCGAGGTCCCCGACGTGACCGGGGAGTCGACCGCGGACTCGCGCACGGCCCTGGAGGACGCGGGCTTCGAGGTGGAGGTCAAGAAGTCCTTCCCGTACCTCGGCGACACGGTCGCGAGCCAGTCCGTGGAGGGCGGCGCGACCGCGCCCGAGGGCTCCACCATCACCCTCACGATCAAGGGACTCTAGAGACTCATGCGCAATCCCGTCGGCGGCCATGTCCCCGTGGCCGGTGGCCTCGCCACGGTCGGCCTCGGCTACGCCCGCGAGCTCGGCGCCGAGACCGTGCAGGTCTTCGTCGCCAATCCGCGCGGCTGGGCGACCCCGGCCGGCAGCCCGGCCCAGGACGAGCGGTTCAGGGCCGAGTGCGAGGCCGGGTCGATCTCGGCCTGGGTGCACGCCCCGTACCTGATCAACTTCGGCTCGCACACCGAGGCCACCGTGGAGAAGTCGGTGGAGTCGCTGCGGCACTCGCTGCGCCGGGGCCGGGAGATCGGCGCCCGGGGCGTGGTGGTGCACACCGGCTCGGCGACGGGCGGGCGCCCGCGCGAGGTGGCCCTCGCCCAGGTGCGGGAGCGGATGCTGCCGCTGCTCGACGAGCTGACGCACGAGGACGATCCGTATCTGCTCCTGGAGTCGACGGCGGGCCAGGGCTTCTCGCTCTGCTCGCGCACCTGGGACTTCGGCCCCTACTTCGACGCCCTGGACCACCACCCGAAGCTGGGCGTCTGCCTCGACACCTGTCACATCTTCGCCGCCGGACACGACCTGGCGGGCCCGCACGGCGCGACCCAGACCCTGGACCTGCTGGTGGAGACGGTCGGCGAGGGGCGCCTGAAGCTGATCCACGCCAACGACTCGAAGGACGTGGTCGGCGCCCACAAGGACCGGCACGCGAACATCGGCGCGGGGCACATCGGCGAGGAGGCGTTCGCCCGGCTGCTGCGGCACCCCGCCACCGAGAACGTACCGCTGATCATCGAGACCCCGGGCGGCAAGGAGGGTCACGTCGCGGACATCGAGCTCCTGAAGAAGCTCCGCGAGCGGCGCGACTGAAGATCGCCTCCGGTTGAGGAATACCCCAGGGGGGTATAGCGTTCTCGTCGACGACAGAACGCCATTCGGGGTTGGGGGCACTGCCATGCAGCACGACGCGCACGCACACCACGAACACCGTCAGGGTCACGCCGGCTACGAGGGCCACGCGGACCACACCGCCACCCACCAGGACCACACCGCCCACCAGGGTCACCACGACCACGGGGACCACCAGGGGCACGAGGGCCACGCCGGGCACCAGCACACCCCCGGTGGCCCGGTCTCCTGGCCCATGGCCGCCCGGGCCACGCTCCACTGCCTCACCGGCTGCGCCATCGGCGAGATCCTCGGCATGATCATCGGCACCGCGTTCGGCTGGGGCAACGTGCCGACGATGGTCCTCGCGATCGTCCTGGCCTTCTTCTTCGGCTACGCGCTCACCCTGCGCGGCATCCTGGCCGCCGGCGTCGACTTCAGGACGGCCTTCAAGGTCGCGCTCGCCGCCGACACGCTCTCCATCGCCGTCATGGAGCTCATCGACAACGGCGTCATCGCGCTCTGGCCCGGCGCCATGGACGCGCACCTCGACGAGCCGCTCTTCTGGATCGTGCTGGCCCTCTCCCTGGCCGTCGCCTTCGTGGTCACCACTCCGGTCAACAAGTGGATGATCGGCCGTGGCAAGGGCCACGCGGTGGTCCACCAGTACCACCACTGAGCGGGCGGGACGGGCGGTCCGGAGCCGCTACAGCTCCGGGCCGTCCCCCGGCTCCTCCTGGTACGAGTAGCGCTGCTCCGTCCAGGGGTCGCCGAGGTTGTGATAGCCCCGCTCCTCCCAGAAGCCCCGGCGGTCGGCCGCCATGTACTCCACGCCCCGGACCCACTTCGGCCCCTTCCAGGCGTACAGGTGGGGGACGACGAGCCGCAGCGGGAAGCCGTGCTCGGCGGTGAGCAGCTCCCCGTCCTTGTGCGTGGCGAAGATCGTCTCGTCCGAGGCGAAGTCGGCGAGCCGCATGTTGGCGCTGTAGCCGTACTCGGCCCAGACCATCACGTGCGTCACCTGGGGAGCGGGCGGGGCGAGCTCCAGGACCCTGCGGGCGGACACACCCCCCCATTCGGACCCGAGCATGCTGAACTTCGTGACGCAGTGGAGATCGGCCTCTACCGTGGAGAACGGGAGGACCGAGAACTCCTCGTGGTTCCAGCACCGCTTGTCACCGTCGGCGGTCGCGCCGAAGACGCGGAACTCCCAGCGGTCGGGCTTGAACTTCGGGACGGGCCCGTAATGGGTGACCGGCCAGCCGCGCTGGAGCCGCTGTCCGGGCGGCAGATCCGGCGGAAGGTTCGGCGAACGATCCGGCTGACCCGCTCCCCGGTGTGCTCCGCTCTCCGGCTGACCCATGTCCTCCATGGTGACAGACGGCGAGGGGTGGTCATGACCAGGCAACCACCCCGGACACCCGGATCCGGGCAAGTCCGACTAAGCCTGCACTTACTGGACGCCCCCCATTCGGGGTGCGAGGATGCGGCCATCCCGCCTAGTGACGGCACGGACACGTAACGTGGAAGGATCCTGAAGCGATGCAGGGCGACCCCGAGGTCCTCGAGTTCCTCAACGAGCAGCTGACCGGCGAGCTGACGGCCATCAACCAGTACTGGCTGCATTACCGCATCCAGGACAACAAGGGGTGGACGAAGCTCGCCAAGTACACCCGTGAAGAGTCCATCGACGAGATGAAGCACGCGGACAAGCTGACCGAGCGCATCCTGATGCTCGACGGCCTGCCCAACTACCAGCGGCTCTTCCACGTCCGGGTCGGCCAGACGATCACCGAGATGTTCCAGGCGGACCGGCAGGTCGAGGTCGAGGCCATCGACCGCCTCAAGCGCGGGATCGAGGTCATGCGGGCCAAGGGCGACATCACGTCCGCCAACCTCTTCGAGGAGATCCTCGCCGACGAGGAGCACCACATCGACTACCTGGACACGCAGCTGGAGCTGATCGAGTCCCTGGGCGAGGCGCTGTACGCCTCGACGCTCATCGAGCAGCCCAGCTAGGACCCGTCCCGAGGCGTCAGGCGGCCTCTCCGAGCTCCACGACCGTCTCCGAGGTCAGGGCGGGCACGCCCTGGTCCAGGAGGTCCCGTCGCGGGCAGCTGCCGCGCCCGAGAATGGCTTGAATGCGACGGACGCAGGAACCGCAGTCCGTGCCGGCCTTGCAGGCGGAGGCGATCTGGCGGGGCGTGCACGCGCCCGCGTCCGCATGCTCCTTCACCTGCTTCTCCGTGACACCGAAGCATGAGCAGACGTACACGCGGTTCACCTCCTGCCGGGTTCCATAAGGCTAACCTAACCTTACCCGGCGGCCCGGAGCCCCAAAAGCCCCGGATACGACGATGGGGCACGGATCACAGCGATCCGTGCCCCATCTCCGTAGGAACCTACTTACTGATCGCGGTACATCTCCGCGACCAGGAACGCCAGGTCGAGCGACTGGCTGCGGTTGAGCCGCGGGTCGCAGGCCGTCTCGTAGCGCTGGTGCAGGTCGTCGACGAAGATCTCGTGGCCGCCGCCCACGCACTCGGTGACGTCGTCACCGGTGAGCTCGACGTGGATGCCGCCCGGGTGGGTGCCGAGCGCCTTGTGTACCTCGAAGAAGCCCTTGACCTCGTCGAGCACGTCGTCGAAGCGGCGGGTCTTGTGGCCGGAGGCGGCCTCGAAGGTGTTGCCGTGCATCGGGTCGGTGACCCAGGCGACGACGGCACCGGAGGCGGTGACCTTCTCGACCAGCTCGGGGAGCTTGTCGCGGACCTTGTCGGCGCCCATGCGGACGATGAAGGTCAGCCGGCCCGGCTCGCGGTCCGGGTCGAGACGGTCGATGTAGGTGAGCGCCTCGTCCACCGAGGTGGTCGGGCCCAGCTTGATGCCGATCGGGTTCGCGATCTGCGCGGCGAACTCGATGTGGGCGTGGTCGAGCTGCCGGGTGCGCTCACCGACCCAGACCATGTGGCCGGAGGTGTCGTACAGCTTGCCGGTGCGCGAGTCCGTACGGGTCAGGGCGCCCTCGTAGTCGAGCAGCAGCGCCTCGTGGGAGGCGTAGAACTCGACGGCCTTGAACTCGGCGGGGTCGGTGCCGCAGGCCTTCATGAAGTTCAGGGCGTTGTCGATCTCGCGGGCGAGCGCCTCGTAGCGCTGGCCCGAGGGCGACGACTTCACGAAGTCCTGGTTCCAGGCGTGCACCTGGCGCAGGTCGGCGTAGCCGCCGGTGGTGAAGGCGCGGACCAGGTTGAGCGTGGAGGCGGACGCGTTGTACATCCGCTTCAGGCGCTCGGGGTCCGGGATCCGAGCCTTCTCGTTGAAGTCGAAGCCGTTGACCGAGTCGCCCCGGTAGGTCGGCAGCGTCACGCCGTCGCGGGTCTCGGTGCCCTTGGAGCGGGGCTTCGAGTACTGGCCGGCGATGCGGCCGACCTTCACGACGGGCACGGAGGCCGCGTAGGTGAGGACGGCACTCATCTGGAGCAGCGTCTTGAGCTTGGCCCTGATGTGGTCGGCGGACACGGCGTCGAAGGCCTCGGCGCAGTCGCCGCCCTGGAGGAGGAACGCCTCGCCACGGGCGACGGCTCCCATCCGGGCGCGCAGCTGGTCGCACTCGCCGGCGAAGACGAGCGGAGGATACGACTCGAGGTCCGCGATCACATCGCGCAGAGCCTCGGCATCGGGGTACTCGGGCTGCTGCGCCGCGGGCAGGTCTCGCCAGGTCGCCTTGGCGACGGCGTGGGTATCAGCGTTCACGGTCACATGGACCACATTACGGGGTTCTTCGTCCGGTCCTGTCCGTCTGCCCAGTGGCTGAGACGGGCGCCTGAAATGTCACACGGGGATCTTCGCGCCATCGGGTGGTGTTAACCTCTGGCCCGTTTAACAAGAGCAAAGTCGAATCCGCAGGGGTGGGGCGTGACGCAGAGGCACCGCAAGGACCGCAAGAAGAAACGACTCTTGTACGGAGCGGGGGCGGCCGTCGTCGCCACCGCCACGATCGGCACCCTCGCGGTCGCCTCGCCGAGCCTGCTCGGCGCGACGGGGAACGGCAGACCCGGGGCCGACACCTCCCTCCAGCAGCAGTTCGCAAACGCGGCGCGCGAGTTCGACGTGCCGCAGAGCGTGCTGATGGCGGTGTCGTACCGCCAGACCCGGTGGGAGTCGCACGAGGGGCAGCCCAGCACCACGGGCGCGTACAACGTCATGGGGCTGACGAAGGTCGACCCGGAGGACGTCGAGCAGGACACGGTCGAGCAGCTGCTCGACCTGATGAACCGCAGCGGCGATCCTCGGATCGAGAAGCGGTTCGACGGGAAGAAGGCCCTGGCGGCCCTTCCCGAGAAGAAGGTCGACACCTCCAGCCCCGCGCTGCACACCCTGGACAAGGGCGCCGAGCTGATCGACGGCTCGACCGACACCGTCCAGAACGACAGCGAGGCCTCGATCCGGGCCGGCGCGGCCCTGCTCGCCGACTACCAGAAGCAGGCCGGCGCGGAGCTGTCCGACGACCCGGGCGCCTGGTACCCGGCCGTCGCGCGCTACAGCCAGTCCTCGGACCGGAAGGGCGCGGACCTCTTCGCCAAGCGCGTCTTCGAGTCCATCAGGACGGGTGAGCGGGAGGTCACCGCCGACGGCGAGCAGGTCGTCCTGCCGGCGGACCCGTCGGTGGAACCGGTCAAGCCCTCGAACGTGCCGCTGACCGCGAGCGCCACGGCGGCGAACGACACCCCGGCGGTCGAGTGCCCGACCGGAGCCACCGCTCCCGTCTGCACGTTCATCCCCGCCGCGTACTCGCAGAACGACGGCAACTACAACATCGCGAGCCGCGGCACGGGCGGCTTCGACGTGCGCCAGATCGTCATCCACGACATCGAGGGCACGCACGACGGCGCCGTGGCGGTCTTCCAGAACCCGCTGAGCTACGCGAGCGCCCACTACATCGTCCGCGCCGACGGCCGCGTGACGCAGATGGTGGAGACCAAGAACGAGGCGTACCACGCCGGCAACAAGACCCTCAACATGCACTCGATCGGCATCGAGCACGAGGGCTACGCCATCAAGGGCGACGCCGGCTGGTACACCGAACCGGAGTACGAGTCCTCCGCGGCCCTCGTGAAGTACCTGGCCGCGAAGTTCTCCATCCCGCTGGACCGCGAGCACATCATCGGCCACGACGACGTGCCGAGCATCCTGGACAGCCCGGTCCAGGACCACTGGGACCCGGGCCCGTTCTGGGACTGGAACCACTTCATGACCCTGGTGGGCGCGCCCACCGGTTCCGACGGCGCGGGCGGCCTCCTCCGGGCCGGTCAGCTCGTCCGGATCGTCCCGCCCTTCACGTCGGCCAACCAGCAGGCGATGAAGTACACCGAGAAGGTCGGCGACCAGAACGTCACCAAGACGACCGTCCCCCTCCCGGTGAACTTCGGCTACCTGTACTCGGAGCCGGTGGCCGACCAGGCGAAGGCGCTCACCGACCCGTACGTCTCGGCGAACTGGCAGGAGGGCGCGAACTGGACGAACAAGGTCACGGCCGGCAGCACCCACGTCGTCGCCGAGTCCCGCACCGACTGGACCGCCATCTGGTACGGCGGCAAGAAGGCCTGGTTCCACAACCCCGGCGGCCAGTACACGGCCCCGGTGGGTGTGAAGACGGCGATCACCGCCAAGGACGGCGCCACCTCGATCCCGGTCTACGGCCGCACCTACCCCGAGGACGCCGCCTACGCGGGCACCGGGGTCCCGGTGCAGAGCAACAACAGCGCGTCGCTGACGAAGTACAGCCTCCCTGCCGGGCAGCTGTACGCGAAGGCGGGTGACGCCGTCCCGGGCGACTACTACTACAGCGCCTACGACAAGGACGGCATCCGGGTCGTCGGCACGACCAACGTCTTCGTTCCGATCCGCTACAACCACCGCATGGCGTGGGTGAAGGCGAGCGACGTCAAGGAGGTCGCGACCCAGCCCGCCGTCACCGCCACCAACCGCTACAACCTCCTCGCCCGCGACGCCTCCGGTGTCCTCTGGCAGCACCAGGGGAGCGGCAGCGGCGCCGCGCCGTTCCTGGCGCGGTACCGGGTCGGCGGCGGCTGGCAGGTCTACAACGCCATCACCCCGCTGACGGCCCTCCGGGCCGACGGCACCGGTGACGCCGTGGCCCGCGACGCCTCCGGCGTCCTCTGGTACTACCAGGGCAGCGGCAACCCGTCCGCGCCCTTCAAGGCGCGCCTGCGGACCGGCGGCGGCTGGCAGATCTACGACCGGATCACCGGCGTCCGCGACCTCACCGGTGACGGCCGGCCGGACGTGATCGCCCGCGAGAAGTCGGGGGCCCTGTGGCTGTACAAGGGCACCGGCACCCCGGCCACGCCGTTCGCGGCCCGGGTGAAGATCGGCACGGGCTGGCAGATCTACAACGACATCGTCAGCACCGGCGACCTCACCTCGGACGGCAAGGCGGACCTGATCGGCCGCGACTCCACCGGCACGCTGTGGCTGTACAAGGGCACCGGCAGCGCCACCGCCCCGTACGCCGCCCGCGTCAAGGTGGGCAACGGCTGGCAGATCTACAACAGCATCACCGGCCCCAGCGACCTCACCGGTGACGGCAAGGTCGACTTCGTGGCCCGTGACGGCGCCGGCGCGCTCTGGCTGTACCAGGGCACCGGCAGCGCCACCGCCCCGTACGCCGCGCGCGTGCAGGTCGGTCCGGGCTGGCAGGGGTACAACCTGATCTTCTGATCAGGGGATCCACCGGCCCCGGGGCCCGTTCGGCACCGTCCGCGGTGCGGAACGGGCCCCGTTCCGTCGTCGGGCTGGGTTACAGTGCTCGCATGTCGTACGCCTCGCAGATCCAGAACTGGTGGTGGACCGCTCATCCGGCGGCCCACTGATCGCGCGTACGACTGACTCGCGAAGGCCGCCCGAGGGGCGGCCTTTCTCGTACCCGGGCCGTTCCTCCTCTCCGTACTCCCCGGAAGGAACGACCCGCCCCATGGACCTCTCCCGTCTCCTCGACGCCTCCTGCCCGCACTTCGCCCTGCTCCGCCGCCGCACCCCCGGCCGCGACCACGACACCGTCGAGGTGCTGATCGGCCGGGTCCACGAGGCCGAGCGCCTCGCGGAACTGCCCGTGGGCCCGCGGCCCACGCTCGCCCTCGTGCCGTTCCGGCAGATCCGCGAGCGCGGCTTCGACGTGCGGGACGACGGCACCCCGCTCTCCGTGCTCGTCGCCGACGAGACCCACGAGCTGTCGCTCGACGAGGCCCTCGCCGCGCTGCCCGCCCACGAGGTGCGCGTGGAGGACGGCGGCTTCGACGTCTCCGACGAGGCCTACGCGGAGACCGTGCGGCGGGTCATCGACGAGGAGATCGGCTCCGGCGAGGGCGCCAACTTCGTCATCCGGCGCACCTACACGGGTGAGATCCCGGGCTTCGGGCGGGCCGACGCGCTGGCCCTGTTCCGGCGGCTGCTCACCGGCGAGCGGGGCGCGTACTGGACGTTCGTGGTGCACACCGGGGACCGGACGCTCGTCGGCGCCAGCCCCGAGGTGCACGTGCGGATGTCGGGAGGGACGGTCGTGATGAACCCGATCAGCGGCACGTACCGCTACCCGGCCGGGGCCGCCCCCACCGCGGAGGACCTGCTCGCCTTCCTCGCCGACCGCAAGGAGACCGAGGAGCTCTCCATGGTGGTGGACGAGGAGCTGAAGATGATGTGCACGGTCGGCGACATGGGCGGCGTGGTGGTCGGGCCCCGGCTGAAGGAGATGGCCCATCTCGCGCACACGGAGTACGAGCTGCGCGGGCGTTCCTCGCTGGACGTGCGGGAGGTGCTCCGGGAGACGATGTTCGCGGCGACCGTGACCGGGTCCCCGGTGCAGAACGCCTGCCGGGTGATCGAACGTCACGAGCCCCTCGGGCCGGACGGGGTCGCGCGCGGCTACTACGCGGGCGCCCTCGCCCTGCTCGGCACGGACGCGAGCGGGGCGCAGACGCTGGACTCGCCCATCCTGATCCGCACCGCCGACATCGCGTCCGACGGCCGGCTGCGGGTGCCGGTCGGGGCGACGCTGGTGCGGCACTCGGACCCGGCGGGCGAGGTCGCCGAGACCCACGCGAAGGCGGCGGGCGTCCTGACGGCGCTCGGAGTGCGGGAGGGCCGTCCGGCACCGGCGGCGGACGCCGCCGGGACGGCGCGGCTCGCGGACGACCCCCGGGTGCGGGCCGCGCTGGACGCGCGCCGCGCGGACCTCGCGCCGTTCTGGCTGAAGATGCAGGTCCGCTCGGCGGAGCTGGCGGGGCACGCGCTCGTGGTCGACGCCGAGGACACCTTCACCGCCATGCTGGCGCACGTGCTGCGCTCCTCGGGTCTCGAGGTGTCGGTGCTGCGCTACGACGAGCCGGGGCTGCGGGAGCTGGCGCTCGCCCACGAGGGGCCGGTCGTCCTCGGGCCGGGGCCGGGGAACCCCTCGGACGCCGGGGACCCGAAGATGCGCTTCCTGCGCGGCCTGACGGCGGAGCTCGTCCGGGGGCACCGCCACGGCCTGCTGGGCGTCTGCCTCGGGCACGAGCTGATCGCGGCCGAACTGGGCCTGGACATCGTCCGCAAGCGGACGCCGTTCCAGGGGGCGCAGCTGCGGATCGACCTCTTCGGTCAGGAGCGGACGGTCGGCTTCTACAACAGCTTCACCGCCCGCTGCGACGACCGGGCGGCGACGGAGCTGGCGCTGCACCGCATCGAGGTGAGCCGGGACGCGGAGACCGGTGAGGTGCACGCCCTGCGCGGACCGGGCTTCGCCGGGGTGCAGTTCCACCCGGAGTCGGTGCTCACCCTGGACGGCGCCGCGCTCACCGCCTCGCTGCTCGCGGGGGTGCTGGTCTAGGGCGCGCCGGGAGGTCTAGGGCGTGTCGTCACACTCCCGTCGTCGCCCGGAGGGCGGCCCCGCGGCGTCTGGTGCGTGCTCTCGGTGCGCCGGGTGGAAGCACGCGTACTGGACGTACTCGGCTTTCGCCCGGTGCGGCGAGAGCGCGTGCCAGGCGCCGCGGGGCAGACGGGAGTGTGACGACACGCCCTAGCGGATCCTCGGGACCAGGACGTTCTCGCTGCGGCGCCCGGCGATGTGGTCGAGGACGTTCTGGAGGGTGGTGTCGATGATCTGGCCGACCGCGTCGGCGGTGTAGTACGCCTGGTGGGAGGTGACCACCACGTTCGGGAAGGTGACCAGGCGGGCCAGGGTGTCGTCCTCGACGACCTCCAGGGACTTGTCGAGGAAGAAGAGCCCGGCCTCCGCCTCGTACACGTCCAGGCCGACACCGGTGAAGCGGCCGGCCCGGAGCTCGGTGACGAGGGCCTCGGTGTCGATGAGCCCGCCTCGGCTGGAGTTCACCAGGATGGCGTCGTCCTTCATGGTCTTGAGGGCGGCGGCGTCGACGAGGTGCCGGGTGGCGGGGAGGAGCGGCACGTGGAGGCTGATGAGGTCGGCCTCGGCGAAGAGCCGTTCCTTGTCGACGTACTCCATGCCGAGTGCCGCGCAGACGGGGTTCTCGGCGACGTCCCAGCCGAGCAGGTTCATGCCGAAGCCCTGGGCGATCCGGGTGAAGGCCTCGCCGATCTTCCCGGTGCCGAGGACGCCGACGGTACGGCCCCGCAGGTCGCGGCCCATCAGTCCGTCGAGGCGGAAGTCGAAGTCTCGGGTGCGGTTGGAGGCGCGGACGATCCGGCGGTTGACGGCCAGGGCGAGCGTCCAGGCGAACTCGGCGACGGAGTACGGCGAGTAGGACGAGACGCGGGCGACGGTGATGCCGAGGCGCTCGGCGACCTCCAGGTCGATGTTGTTGAAGCCCGTGGAGCGCTGGGCGATCATCTGGGTGCCGCCGGCCGCGAGGGTCTGGAGGACGCGGTGGTCCAGATGGGCGTTGACGCTGGTGGAGACGATCTCGTAGCCGGCGGCGATGGGGGCGGTGTCCTCGCTGAGGAAGACGCTCACGCAGCGGACGTCGTGGTGTCCCGCGAAGGCCTGCTCGATGAGGGGCTTCTCGTCCGCCTGTACGCCGAATGCCAGGATTTCCACGCGTTTCCCCTCAACGTCACGATGGGCCGTATATCGGCGAATATACGACCCGTCGTGGCGCGCGGCCGTCTCAGGCGTCGTCGAGTCCCCGCTCGATGGCGTACCGGACGAGCTCGACGCGGTTGTGCAGCTGGAGCTTGCCCAGGGTGTTCTGGACGTGGTTCTGCACCGTGCGGTGCGAGATCACCAGGCGCTCGGCGATCTGCTTGTAGCTGAGGCCCTTGGCGACGAGGCGCAGGACCTCGGTCTCGCGCTCGGTGAGCTGCGGGGCCTTCGGCTCGTCGGCGCCGGCCGCCGGGGCGGGCTCGGAGGCGAGCCTGCGGTACTCGCCGAGGACCAGGCCGGCCAGGCCCGGGGTGAAGACGGGGTCGCCGACGGCCGTCCGGCGCACCGCGTCGATCAGCTCCTCCGTACTGGCCGACTTGAGGAGGTAGCCGGTGGCCCCGGACTTCACCGCCTCCAGGACGTCGGCGTGCTCGCCGCTCGCCGAGAGGACGAGGACCCGCAGCTCGGGCCTGCCGCCGACGAGCTCCTTGCAGACCTGGACGCCGGGCTTGACCGGCAGGTTCAGGTCCAGGACGAGGACGTCGGGCGCGGCCGCGGCCGCGCGGCGCACGGCCTGCTCCCCGTCGCCGGCGGTGGCGACCACCTCGAGGCCCGCCTCGGCGAGGTCGCGGGCGACCGCGTCCCGCCACATCGGATGGTCGTCGACGACCATCACCCTGATCCGCTGCTCGCTCACTTCTCTCCTGCCTTCCCCCGTGGGACCTTCAACTCGACTTCCGTGCCCTGGCCCGGGACCGAGATCAGCTCGGCCGAACCGCCCAGGTCCCGCAGTCTCCCCCGGATGGACAGGGCGACGCCCATCCGGCCCTCGCCCCAGGCCTCGGCGAGACGGCCCTCGGGGATGCCGGGGCCGTCGTCCCGGACGGTGACGATCACCTCGTCCGGCCAGTCCTCGATCAGGATCCACGCGTGCGCGCCCTCGCCCGCGTGCACCCGGACGTTGTCCAGGGCGGCGCCGACGGCACCGGCCAGCTCGCGCGCGGCGGGCGGCGGCATGAGGACCGGGGCCCCCGGCTCGGAGAGGGTGACCAGGGACCCGGCGCGCGGGGCGAGCAGCACGCGGAGGTCGACGGGGGTGGCGTCGTCCTCCTCGTCGTCCACCTCGACGACCCGGACGAAGGCGCCCTCGGACTCGTCCTCGGAGACCAGGCTGGGCCGGGTGAGCCCGCCCGCGACGAGGGTGCGGAGGGCCACCTCCTGCTCCCCCGCCATCCGGCCGAGCTCGGCGGCCTCGCCGCCGAGGGCCGTGCCGCGCCGCTGCACCATCGCGAGGACCTGGAGGACGCTGTCGTGGATGTCGCGGGCGAGCCGCTCCCGCTCCCGGGTCGCCGCCTCGATCTCCAGGGCGCGGGCGAGGGTGCGCTCGGAGGCACGGGCGACCTCGACGACGTAGCCGATGGCGATGGAGGCGACCCAGACGAGGAGCACGTTGTGCAGGGTGTCCCGGCTGGGGTGCCCGCGCTCGACGATGTTGGCGACGGCGACGATCGAGGAGGCGACGCCGGCCCAGCGCCAGCCGCCCTTGATCGCGAACGCGAGGACGGAGCCCGCCGTCCATATCGACGGCAGGGTGGGGCCGTCGACCGACTGGGCCTGGGCGTCGGCGAGCGGGGTGAGGAGGATGCCGACGAGCGCGACGGTGAGGTCGGCGCCGAGGAAGCGCTTGGTGCAGCTGGCCGCGTTCGCCACCTTGGGCAGCGTGGCGAGGGTCCAGCAGCAGAGCACCGCCAGGTAGACGACGGCGATCCAGGGCCGCTCGTACCGCTCCCGGCCGAAGACGACCAGCAGGACCGCGTAGACCATCGTCAGGACGCGGTAGCCGGTCAGCGCACGCCACAGCGGCTGCTCGACCGACATGCGCACGACACGCTCGCGCTTGGCCAACTCCCCCACCCCCCGGACGACCCCTCGCGGGGTCCTACGCGCCGGACTCTTCCCGCGCGGCGATCTCGGCCTTGACGGCCTCCTTGGCCGCCTTCTCCGCGTCCGCGATCTGCCGCTTGGCGGCGGTCGCGTAGATGTCGACGTACTCCTGGCCGGACAGCTTCATGATCTCGTACATGACCTCGTCGGTCACCGAGCGGAGGATGAAGCGGTCCCCCTCCATGCCCTGGTAGCGGGTGAAGTCCAGCGGCTCGCCGATCCGGATCCCCGGGCGCATCAGCTTGGGGACGACCTTGCCGGGCGGCTGGATCTTCTCGGTGTCGATCATGGCCACCGGGATCACGGGCGCGCCGGTGGCCAGGGCCACGCGCGCCAGACCGCCGGGCTTGCCCCGGTAGAGGCGGCCGTCGGGCGAGCGGGTGCCCTCGGGGTAGATCCCGAAGAGCCCGCCGCCCTCGATGACCTCGATGCCGGCCTTGATGGCCGCCTCGCCCGCGCCCCGGGCGCCCGAGCGGTCCACCGGGAGCTGGCCGACGCCCTTGAAGAAGGCCGCGGTGAGCTTGCCCTTCACCCCCGGGGTGGTGAAGTACTCGGCCTTGGCGATGAAGGTGACCTTGCGGTCCAGGACGGCGGGGAGGAAGAAGGAGTCCGAGAAGGACAGGTGGTTGCTGGCGAGGATCGCGGGTCCCTCGGCGGGGATGTTCTCCAGACCCTCCACCCAGGGCCGGAAGGCAAGCTTCAGGGACCCGCCGATGGAGAACTTCATTGCGCCGTAGATCAACTCGCCATGCCTTCCGTGTGCCGTCGCCACGACTTTATCCCGTACCGGCGTACGGCCCCCGCTACGGCCCTGGTCGGTGTCGGTCCGGTCGCGTACCGTGAAGGTCCTTCCCCATCGCCGTCGCTCCGGCGCACCCCGAGGACGCCGGAGTCGCAACCGAACAGGAGACCCCGGTGCCGGTCCCTCCCGGAGCCGAGCCGTACCGCCATGAGGGCGGAGAGGTCGGCGTCCTTCTCTGTCACGGATTCACCGGTTCCCCGCAGTCGCTGCGCCCGTGGGCCGAGTACCTGGCCGAGCGCGGTCTGTCGGTCTCGTTGCCGCTGCTGCCCGGCCACGGCACCCGCTGGCAGGACATGCAGCTGACCACCTGGCACGACTGGTACGCGGAGGTGGACCGGGCGCTGCGCGAGCTGCGGGAGCGGTGCCGGACCGTCTTCGTCTTCGGCCTCTCCATGGGCGGGGCCCTGACCCTGCGGCTCGCCGCCCAGCACGGCGACGCGGTGCGGGGCATCGTCCTCGTCAACCCGGGCAACAAGGTGCACGGCCTCGCCTCGCACGCGCTGCCCGTCGTGCGGCACCTGGTCCCCTCCACCAAGGGCATCGCCAGCGACATCGCCAAGGAGGGCTCGGTCGAGATCGGCTACGACCGGGTGCCGCTGCACGCCGCGCACTCCCTGCGGCAGTTCTTCCGGACGGTGGACGCGCAGCTCCCGCAGGTCACCCAGCCGGTCGTCCTGCTGCACAGCCCCGAGGACCACGTGGTGCCGCCCGTCGACTCGGCCCGGATCCTCTCCCGCATCTCCTCGACGGACGTCCGGGAGATCCTGCTGGAACAGAGCTACCACGTGGCGACGTTGGACCATGACGCGGAGCGGATCTTCGACGAGAGCCTGGCCTTCGTCGAGCGTCTGGCCCCGGATCTGGTCGACGGGAAGGGGAGCAGGAGCGGTGGCTGAGCAGCAGGACGGCGACGGGCGGGAGCCGCAGCCCATCGACGAGGAGGCGGCCTGGGCCGCGATCGTCGCCGGGTACGGCGAGGAGCCCGCGGACCCTCCGGGGACGAAGCCGTTCCGGCCGGTCGAGAACCTGTCGCTGCCGGAGCCCGAGGACGCGGACGAGGACGGCGGCGGAGCGGAGGTCCGGCCCGTCAAGGGCACGACCTGGAAGCCGAGGCCCAAGCCGGCCGAGCCCGTGCCGGAGTCGGGGTCGGAGCCGGAGTCGGAGTCGGGCGAGGCCCCGGAGGCGGGCCCCGAGCGGCCCGCGCTCGGCAGCTCGATCGTGTTCGCGCCCGGGGTGCGGGCCGGTGGCCCCCGGGACTACTCGCCGGCCGAGCCGGATGACGCGCCGGGCGGCTCCGACGAGGGCCACTTCGTCCCGCCGGAGCCGCCCCCGCTCCCCGAGGCGGACGCGACGGCCAAGTTCGCCTGGCTCGGGGTCGTCGGCGGCCCGGTCCTGATGCTGCTCGCGGTCCTGCTCCAGTGGGACATGACCTGGTGGCTGACCACGCTCTGCGTCGGCGGCTTCCTGGGCGGCTTCGCGACCCTGGTGGCCCGGATGAAGCACGACGACGAGGACGACGACGGCTTCGACGACCCGGGCCGCGGGGCGGTCGTCTAGGCCGTCGCCGCCCCACGACCGGGGCGGCGCGCCCGCCCCGGTCGTGGGGCGGGCGTCCAGGCCCTCGCGGTCCCGCGCCCCGGCCCCGTCGAAGCCCTACGAGGCGGTGGTCCGGGCGGCGGGCACCCGGATCGCCGCCAGCACCGGAAGGTGGTCGGTGGCGGCCCTGAGGTCCGCCGGGTCGAGGCCGGTGGGGACCCCGCAGCCGAGGAACTCGATGCCCGGGGTCGCCAGGATCGCGTCGATGCGCTGGTGCGGGTCGGCGGGGGTCGAGGTGTGCTCGCCGCCCCAGGGGCTGACCTCCCAGCCGTCCCGCAGCTCCTTCGTGAGGCGGCTGAAGGCGGGGCCCCCGGGGCGCTCGTTCAGGTCGCCGGCGACGAGCACGTGCGGGGTGCCGAGGGCGGCGACCCGGTCGAGGACCATCCCCGCCTGGGCGTACCGCTCGTCCTTCCGCAGGCTCAGATGGCAGCTGACGAGCCCGAGCCTGGCCCCGCCGAAGCGGACGACGGCGGTCGCGAGGCCGCGCCGGTGCAGGCCCGGGGTGAGCGGCAGCAGCACGTCCTCGGTCCGCTCCACGGTGGCCCGCAGGGAGCAGAGCAGCAGCGGCCCGGCCGCGGTGGCGCCGCCGCTCAGGACGACGAGCTCGCTCTTGGCCGCGAGCCGGGCGGCGTGTTTGCGCCAGCGGAAGAAGCGCGGGGCCTCCTGGACGAGGACGAGGTCCGGGGCGCAGGCGCGGATCACCCGGGCGAGGGCGTCCTCGTCGTCGCGCATCGAGCGGACGTTGTAGCTCAGCACCCGGAGGACGGCCGAACCGTCGTTCTCGGTGCGGGAGTTGGGCAGCTCAATGATCGCCATGACGGCCAACATACGACGACCGCCCGCCGCGTCCGAGAGGACGCGGCGGGCGGTCGTCACATGCCGGTGGGACTCAGCCCTGGCGGGCGAGGTCCGCGGCTCCGACCAGGCCGGCCTTGTTGCCGAGCTGGGCGGCGAGGACCTGCGCGTGCGGACGCCACTGGCCGCCGATCAGCCAGCGCCGGAAGGACTTGCGGATCGGGTCGAGGACGAGGTCGCCCTCGTCCGAGACGCCGCCGCCGACGATGAACGCCGAGGGGTCGAAGAGCGAGGCCAGGTCGGCCAGGCCCGCGCCCGCCCAGCGGGCCAGCTCGCGGAAGGAGTCGATGGCGACCGGATCACCGGCCCGGGCGGCCTGGCTGACGTGCTTGCCCTCGATGCCCTCCGGGGTGCCGTCCCCGAGACCCAGGAGGATCTCCGCGCGCTCCGGGGTGGCGTTGGCGCGCTGCCGGGCGTACCGGACGAGCGCGCGCCCGGAGGCGTACTGCTCCCAGCAGCCCTGGCTGCCGCAGCCGCACAGCAGACCGTCCGGGACGACCCGGATGTGGCCGAACTCGGCCGCCACGCCGAAGCGGCCGCGGCGCAGCTTGTTGCCGATGATGATGCCGCCGCCGAGGCCGGTGCCGAGGGTGATGCAGATGACGTCCTCGTGGCCCTGGCCCGCGCCGAAGCGGTACTCGCCCCAGGCGGCCGCGTTGGCGTCGTTCTCGACGACGACGGGCAGGCCGACCCGCTGCTCGACCTTGTCCTTGAGCGGCTCGTGCCGCCAGTCGATGTTCGGCGCGAAGAGGACGGTGGCGCGCTTGTCGTCGACGTAGCCCGCGGCACCGATGCCGACGGCCTCGATCTGGTACCCCTTGCCGGCCTCGGAGACCGCGGCGCAGATCGCGTCGACGATGCCCTCGGGGGTCGGCGGGGTGGGCACGGTGTGGGTGTCGAGGATGTTGCCCTCCTCGTCGACCACGCCGGCCGCGATCTTCGTGCCGCCGATGTCGACGCCGATGGTGAGTCCCATGTGTCCCTCAGTTTTCGGTCGAGCCCCGCTAAGGCCCACCGTACCCGAGGGGAGATGGCCGACCGGTCAGTCGAGGTCGATGTGCTGGCCGGTTCCAGGCCCTTCGTCGTCCTTGCGGTCGTCCTCGCGGTCGTCCGTACGGCCCTCCGCACGGTCGTCCTTGCGGTCCTGGTCGTGCCGGTCGTCCTCGGGCGCGCGGTCGGCCGCCCGCGGCGCGTCCGCGTCCCGGCGCGGGTCGTCCGCGTCGGGCACGGCACCGCCCGCGCCGCCCCGGGTCCACCGGCTCTCGTGGCCCTCGACGGCCGAGCGGTACGCGGCGAGCAGCTCGCTGCCGGCCGCGGCGAGGTGGTCGAAGACCTGCGGGTTGCGCTCGATGACGGGCTCGACGGCGGCCTTCGCCTGGTTGACGAGCTGCTGCACGGTCTGCGCGGCCTGACCGCCGAGGAGCGGGGTCCCGAGGCCGCCGGAGACCTTGTCGGCCACGGCCTCGAAGAGCTTGCGGAACTCCTCCGCGGGCGAGCCCGGCTCGGTCGCGCGCCCCGCACGGCGGCGGGCCCTCTCCGCCTCCAGGTCCTCGGCACAGGCCTTGGCCCAGGCGTCCGAATCGCTCATGGCGTACTCCTCAGTGGCTGCGTACTTCGACGGTACACGCCGCCTCAGGGGGTGCGGGGCCAGAGCCCGGGGTCGGGCGTGAACCGCACCCTGAGGTCCCCGTCGACGAGCCCCGCGCCGGTGACGGTGCAGCGCCGCAGGGCTCCCGGCAGCGGGACGCCGCGCCGGAACGCGCCGACGGTCAGGAGCAGTTCGTCGCCCCTCCGGACGAGGGAGAGCTCCTCCTTGACGGCCCCCGGCAGCGGGATGTGCCAGACGAGGACGCCGTCCTGTTCTCGCCGGTCCTCCACGGCCCACTCCGGTACGGGGACCGGGTTGCCGGTCCGGGCGGGCGCGAGGCGGACCAGGTCCTCGGCCCCGCGCGGGGCGCGGCCGAGGTGGGGCAGCTCGTGCAGCGCGACCTCGGCGGTACGGAGCTCCGCGAGGTGCTCGTGCTGGTCGGCGGCGAGCCCGGCGAGCCAGGGGTCGCCGGAGCCCGCCGGGAGGATCCGGTTGGCGACGACGGCGTCGAGGGAGAGGCGCTGGACGGCGAGGCCGAGCCGGGCGTCGCGCAGGGCGCGGGCGGCGGCGGGCCCCGGTTCGAGGACGAGCCGGACGGTGGTGGAGGGGTCCTCGATCACGGCCTGGACGGCGGCGAGCTCGTCCTCCCAGCGGGCGGCGGTGCCGTACAGCCACTGCGCGGGCATCGGCACGCCGGCGAGCTGCGCCAGCATCGGGCGCAGGGCGCGGGCGGCCTGGCGCTCCGGGGGCAGCAGGCGGCGCAGGTAGCGGCGCAGCTGTCCGGGGAGGGCGAGCAGGGCGAGGGCCTCGGGCAGCGGGGGCAGGTCGACCACGACGAGCTCGTGGTCACCGGCGTCGGCGTCGCGCAGGGCCCGCAGCAGGGCGAACGGGCGGCTTCCGGGGAGCTCGGTGAGCTCGGCCTCCTCGAAGGGGGCGGCGCCGAGGAGGTCGAGGGCGGCGGAGGAACGTGCCTGGAGGTCGAGGAACTCCCGCCGGAAGTCGCCTCCCGGCCGGGGGCGCAGGAACCGGAGGTTCCCGTCGCTCACGGTCGCCTCCTCCTCGGAGACGAGCAGGACCCTGCGGCCGGCCCTCGCCTCGGAGAGGGCGGTGGCGGCGGCGAGGGTGGTGCGGCCGGCGCCGCCGGGTCCGGTGACAAGCATGATCCCCATGCGCGGGAACGTTACCGGGCGACGCGGCGGGGGCGGTGCCCGCCGGCTGCGCGTGCCCGTGCGGGGCCGGCCGCCCCTTGGGCCTGCGCCCTCGGGCCCACGTGGGCCCGCGTCCGTCAGGGCCCGTCGCCCGCGCCCGTGTGGGCCGTCGCCCGCTGCCCGTGTGGGCAATCGTCCCGCTGGGCGGGACGGGTGGGCACACGGGACGGCGCCCTCTCGCGGCGCCTCCGCGTTCTGGGCCTGGACCCGCACCGCCCAGTAGCCGTGCACGGGGTGCGGGTCAGGGCACAAGAGCCTCTGGCGCCGGCAAGGGCGCCGTTCCGTTGTGCCCACCCGTTCCGCCCCTTGCGGAACGCCTGCCCACAACGGCGGGGCGCGGCCCACAACGGCGGGAGCACGGCCGCCCGCAACGGACCCGGCGGGGTCCTACTCCGGGGATTCCACCCGCTGCTTCAGGCCCGCCAGGGCGCGGTCGATGATGACCTTCTCCGCCTTGCGCTTGATCATGCCGAGCATCGGGATCTTGACGTCCACCGTCAGCTGGTAGGTGACCTCGGTGCGGTCGTCGCCGAGGGCCTTGAGGAGGTACGAGCCGTCGAGGGAGCGGAGCATCTGGGACTTGACCAGCGTCCAGCTGACCTCGTTGTCCCCGGTCCAGGTGTACGCGAGGGTGTGGTCGTCCCGGATCGCGCCCGCGTCGAGCAGCAGCCGGACCTTCTCCGCGCGGCCGGCCCCGTCGGCCGAGAGCACCTCGGCCTCCTTCACCTCGCCCGTCCACTCCGGGTAGCGGGCGAAGTCGGCGATCACGCCCATGACGTCGGCCGCTGCCGCCTCGATGGTGATGCTCGAGCTGGTGTGTTCGGCCATCGTGGTGGCTCCTCCACTGTGCGGTCCGGCGGAAGTCAAAGGGGCACAGACGTGCCGACGGAAGGCTATCGCGCCCCCGTGGCCGCGCCGTCACCACTCCAGGGCGTAGGGCCTGCCGGTCGAGGCGAAGTGGCCGACGTTCACGCACTCGGTCGCGCCGATGCGCATGCGGCGTGCCAGCGGCTGGTGGACGTGGCCGAAGAGGGCGTACCGGGGCCGTACCCGGTGGACGGCGTCGAGCAGCGCCCGGCTGCCGCGCTCGAAGCGCCGGGCCACCGTGTCGTACGTCAGCTCGGGGACGTCCGGCGGGATGTGGGAGCAGAGGACGTCGACGTCGCCGAGGGCCTCGACCTTGGCCGCGTACTCCTCGTCGGAGATCTCGTACGGCGTGCGCATCGGGGTGCGCAGGCCGCCGCCGACGAAGCCGAAGACGAGCCCGCCGAGCTCGATCCGCGCGCCGTCCAGGACGGTCGTCCCCGGACCGGCGAATTCGGGCCACAGCCGGGGGATGTCGACGTTGCCGTAGGTGGCGTACGTGGGGGTGGGGAAGGCGGCGAAGAGTTCGGCGTACTGGCGGCGGACCGCGGCCTCGATGGCGGTGTCGCGGTCGACGTCGAGGCCGGCCCAGAGGCTTCGGCCCAGGTCACGGGCCTCGTCGAAGCGGCGCGCGGTGCGGAGCTCGACGAGCCGGTCGGCGTTCTCGGTGCCGAAGAGGTCGGGGAAGATGCCCCGGCTGTGGTCGGCGTAGTCGAGGAAGAGGACCAGGTCACCGAGACATATGAGGGCGTCGGCGCCCTCCCCCGCCCGGGCGAGGTCGCCGGCGTTGCCGTGTACGTCACTGACCACATGGACTCGCATGAGCCCACCTTAGGGGGTGTCACCTGCGGTTACTTGGGAGTCGTGAAACCGGTGGATTACTGTGCGGAGAGCACCGCCACGCATGTGTGACGCACGGAACATCTGGCCGGAACCCCCTATCGGGAACCCCGTACTGGTGGGTAACGTCCGGGCAGTCCAGTCGTGCTCACCCCCACTGAGCACCTGCCCGATCTTGGACTTCACCGGTGCATCACACAGAGCCGTGGCGCCGGCGCCCGATGAGGAGCAGCAGTCTTGCGCGAGTTCAGCCTTCCGGCCCTGTACGAGGTCCCCACGGACGGCAACCTGACGGATCTCATCCGCCGCAACGCCTCCCAGCATCCAGACGTCGCCGTGATGGGGCGCAAGGTCGACGGCGTCTGGACGGACGTCACGGCCACGGAGTTCCTCGCCGAGGTCCGCGGGGTCGCCAAGGGTCTGATCGCCTCCGGCGTGGAGCCGGGCGACCGGGTCGCGCTGCTGTCCCGCACGCGCTACGAGTGGGTGCTCCTCGACTTCGCGATCTGGAGCGCGGGCGGGGTGACCGTGCCGGTGTACGAGACGAGCTCGGCGGAGCAGATCCAGTGGATCCTCGGCGACTCGGGCGCGACGCTGGCGCTCGTGGAGAGCGCGGCGCACGTGGAGTCGGTGGAGTCCGTGCGCACGCAGCTCCCGGAGCTGAAGGGCGTCTGGCAGATCGAGGACGACGCCGTCCGCCAGCTCACCGCGACCGGCTCGGACATCTCCGACGAGCTGCTCGACGCGCGCATGTCGGCGGCGAACGCCGACGACCCGGCGACGATCGTCTACACCTCGGGCACGACGGGCCGCCCCAAGGGCTGCGTCCTGACCCACCGGGCCTTCTTCGCCGAGTGCGGCAACGTGGTGGAGCGGCTGAAGCCCCTCTTCCGCACGGGCGAGTGCTCGGTGCTGCTGTTCCTGCCGGCCGCGCACGTCTTCGGGCGGCTCGTCGAGGTCGCGTCGGTGATGGCGCCGATCCGGCTGGGCTGCGTCCCGGACATCAAGAACCTCACGGACGAGCTGTCCTCCTTCCGCCCGACGCTGATCCTGGGCGTGCCGCGCGTCTTCGAGAAGGTCTACAACTCGGCGCGGGCGAAGGCGCAGGCCGACGGCAAGGGCAAGATCTTCGACAAGGCCGCGCACACGGCCATCGCGTACAGCCGGGCGCTCGGCACCCCGCAGGGTCCGTCCCTCGGTCTGCGGCTGAAGCACAAGGTCTTCGACAAGCTGGTCTTCAGCAAGCTGCGGGCGGTGCTCGGCGGGCGCGGCGAGTACGCGATCTCGGGCGGCGCGCCACTGGGCGAGCGGCTCGGCCACTTCTTCCGGGGCATCGGCTTCACCGTGCTGGAGGGGTACGGCCTGACGGAGTCGTGCGCGGCGACCGCGTTCAACCCCTGGGACCGGCAGAAGATCGGCACGGTCGGGCAGCCGCTGCCGGGCTCGGTGGTGCGGATCGCCGACGACGGCGAGGTGCTGCTGCACGGCGAGCACATCTTCTCGCGGTACTGGAACAACGAGGCGGCGACGGCCGAGGCGCTCGCGGACGGCTGGTTCCACACGGGTGACATCGGCACGCTCGACGAGGACGGCTACCTCGCGATCACCGGCCGCAAGAAGGAGATCCTGGTGACGGCGGGCGGCAAGAACGTCGCCCCCGCGGTCATCGAGGACCGGATCCGGGCGCACGCCCTGGTCGCGGAGTGCATGGTGGTCGGCGACGGGCGTCCGTTCGTGGGCGCGCTGGTCACGATCGACGAGGAGTTCCTGGGGCGCTGGGCGAGCGAGCACGGCAAGCCGGCCGGCGCGACGGCGGCCGCCCTCCGCGACGACGCCGACCTGATCGCGGAGGTCCAGCGGGCGGTCGACGACGGCAACGCCGCGGTCTCGAAGGCGGAGTCGGTCCGCAAGTTCCGGATCCTGCCGGCCCAGTTCACCGAGGAGGCGGGCCACATCACCCCGTCCCTGAAGCTGAAGCGGAACGTGGTGGCGAAGGAGTTCGCGGACGAGATCGAGGCGATCTACACCGTGTAGCGGTGGACGCGCGGAAGGGGCCCGGGACGTGAGCGTCCCGGGCCCCTTCCGTGTGTCCTGGCTGTCCTAGAGCAGCTCGCGCAGCCGCTCGGCGAGCAGGTCCCAGCGCCACTTCTCCTCGACCCAGGCCCGGCCGCGCTCGCCCATGCGGGCGCGGAGCTCGGGGTCGAGGAGGAGGGTGGCGACGCGGTCGGCGGTCTCCTCGGCGGACTCGCCGCGGACCACCCAGCCGGTCTCGCCGTCCAGGACGGCGTCGGGCGCGCCGCCGGAGTCGCCGGCGACGACGGGCAGGCCGGTGGCGGAGGCCTCCAGGTAGACGATGCCGAGTCCCTCGACGTCGAGGCCGCCGCGCCGGGTGCGGCACGGCATGGCGAAGACGTCGCCGGCGCCGTAGTGGGCGGGCAGCTCGGCCCACGGGACGGCGCCGGTGAACCGTACGGATCCGGCCACGCCGGTCTCGGCGGCGAGGCGGCGCAGGTCCTTCTCGTAGGGCCCGCCGCCGACGATCAGGAGGACGGCGTCCGGGACCCGGCGGAGGATCCGGGGCAGCGCCCTGATCAGGGTGTCCTGGCCCTTGCGCGGGACGAGCCGGGAGACGCAGACGACGACGGGGCGGTCGCTGAGTCCGAGGCGGGCGCGGACCTCGTCGCCGCCGGAGCCGGGGTGGAAGGTCTTCTCGTCGACGCCGGGCGGGAGCTGGACCATGCGGCCGGCGGCGGCCGGGGTGAGGGCCGTCGCGATCCGGGAGCGGGTGTACTCGCCGAGGTAGGTGATCGTGTCCGTGCCCTCGCCGATGCGGCGCAGGAGCTGCCGGGCGGCGGGGAGCTGGGCCCAGCCCGCCTCGTGCCCGTGGGTGGTGGCGACGAGCCGCTTCGCGCCCGCCCGGCGCAGCGCGGGGGCCATCAGGCCGAGCGGCGCGGCGGCGCCGAACCACACGGAGGCGCAGTCGTGCTCGCGCAGGAGCGCGGTGGCGCGGGCGGTGACCCCGGGGGTCGGCAGCAGCATGGTGGTGCGATCCCGCACGACCGTGAAAGGCTGTTCGGCGTCGAACGCGGCCGTCGCCTCGATCCCCTCGCGGCTGCGCTTCCAGGTGGAGGCGTAGACCACGATCCGGTCGGGGTCCAGGCGGAGCGCCATGTTGTGCAGGAAGGCCTGGATTCCGCCGGGACGCGGCGGGAAGTCGTTGGTTACGATCAGGGTCTTGTGCATCGTGGCCGACAGTACGCGATCGCATCCATCGCACGGCAACACGACCGCCCCGCCACCGCGGGCCGACACGACAGGGACGCGACAGTGACGACGGGTGCCGTGGGGAATCGATCACGCACGGGTCTGCGGCTTCCGCTCGGTCTCTGGGCCCTCACCCGGGTCCTGCTGCTGCTGTGCGTCTTCAAGGTCGTGGTGGTCCCGGGCCCCGACATCACGTTCGACGTCTCCGACATCTACCAGGGCTGGTACGAGGTCCTGCGGACCGGCACGTACCCGCTGGACGACGTCACCTGGCAGTATCCGCCCGCCGCGGCGCTCCCGATCCTCGCCCCGGGCCTGCTGCCGTTCCTCGACTACCCCTCCGCCTTCTTCGTCCTCGCCTTCCTCTGCGACGCGGTGGTGTTCGGGCTGCTCGTCCACACGGGCCGCCGCGCGGGCCGCTCGCCGCGGGGTGCCTGGTTCTGGCTCGCGGGCATCCCGCTGCTCGGCCCGACCGCGTACGCCCGGTACGACGTGATGGTCACCGCCGTAGCGGTCATGGCGCTGCTCGCGGCGGGCCGCAGCCCGCGGGTGCTGGGCGCGCTGGCCGGTTTCGGCGCGGTCCTGAAGGTGTGGCCGGTGCTGCTGCTCGCGGGGTCCCCGAAGGGGCGGGCGACGTTCCGCTCCTGGCCGGCGGCGGTGGGCGCGGCGGCCGCGGTGCTGGCGTTCTGCGTGGTGTGGATGCCGGGGGCGCTGGCCTTCCTCGGTTTCCAGCGCGACCGGGGCACCGAGGTCGAGTCGCTGGGCGCGATGGTCTTCCACGTCGTCCGGCACTTCGGCTGGGAGGGCGAGGCGCGGATGAACTACGGCTCGATCGAGTTCCTCGGCCCGTACGTGTCCGCGGTGTCGACCGCCGCCCTGGTGCTCACCTTCGCCGCCTTCGGCTGGCTGCTGGTGTGGCGGATCCGGGCGCGGAGGTTCGTCTCGTCGACGGTGGCGGACGCGGCCTTCGTCGCGGTGCTGCTGTTCACGACGACGAGCCGGGTGCTGTCCCCGCAGTACATGCTGTGGCTGGTCGGTCTGGCGGCGGTGTGCCTCGCCTACCGGTCGAGCCGGATGCGGAAGCCCGCGCACCTGGTGCTGTGGGCGACGGCGGTGACGCAGTTCGAGTTCCCGGTGTGGTTCTCGCACGTGACGCGGAGCGATCCGCTGGGCATCGCGGTGCTGTTCACCCGGAACGGCCTGCTGATCGCCGCGACGCTCCTCGCGTGCCGGATCCTGTGGCGGCACACGGTGACGGAGCCGCGGCTCGCCGGGGCCGCGAAGGTGCCCGCGCAGGCGACTCAGCCGGAGCGCGAGAAGGCCCTGTCCGGCTCGTTCTGAGCGGGCCCGGCGGCCGGGACCGTGCGGCGGTGCAGCAGGCCGAGGGCCGCGCACTGGGCGGCCATGGCGAGGGCCATGGCCAGGCAGATCCCGGGGAGCCCGGCGCCTGAGAGAGCGAGGGCGAGCGGGAGCTGGAGGAGGACGCCCGCGACGGTGATCCGGGCCAGGTACGGGCTGGCGCCGGTGCCCTCGAAGACTCCGGCGAGCGCGATGTACCCGGCCATGAGCAGCAGGTAGGGGCCCAGGCAGCGCAGGAAGAGCGCGCCGGCATGGGCCACCTCGGGCTCGGCTCCGAAGGCCGTCATGACCGGCCCGGCGCCGACGAGCAGCAGTGCGGCGGCTCCCGCGCCGAGGGCGGCGCCGAGCAGGAGCGCCTGGCGGCCGACGGCCCGGCGCCCGTCCCGGCCGGAGCCGAGGAGGTGGGCGCTGTGGATGGCGGCGGCCTGCCGGACGGCGTAGAAGGCCATGGTGGCCATGTACATGGCCTTGGTGGCGATGCCGTAGGCGGCGATCTCGGTGACGCCGAGCCGGGCGACGACGGAGACGAGCGCGAGGGCTCCGGCCATGCGGACGGCGAAGTCGACGGCCATGGGCAGTCCGGTGGCGGCGGTGCGGCGCAGCGCGGCGGTCGTGGGCAGGGCGGCGCGGGCGGCCCGCGCGGCCCTGAGGAGCGGGTCGCGGCGCAGCGCGAGGAGTCCGGCGGCGAGGGCGACGGTGCGGCCGGTGACGGTGGCGAGGGCGGCGCCGGGCACCCCGTACGCGTGGATGAGCAGCGGGTCGAGGACGAGGATCAGTCCGTTCGCGAGGAAGGCGAGCCGCATCGGGGTGCGGGTGTCGCCGGCGCCCTTGAGGATCCCGTCGAGGACGTTCGTGGCGAAGAAGACGGCCGTGCCGGGGAGCGAGATCGCGAAGTAGGCGGTGGCCAGGGCGTGCGCGGGGTGGCCGGAGCCGCCGAGCAGGAGGGCGGCGAGCGGGTCGCGGAGCGCGTATCCGCCGAGGGCCACGGGCGGCACGAGCAGGGCGCAGAGGGCGGTGCCGCCCCGGACGGCGGCGCGGACGGCTCCGGGGTCGTCGGCGCCCCGGGCGCGGGCGACGAGGACGGTGGTGCCGGAGCCGGCCATGAGGACGACGCCGAGGAGCAGGTTCTCGACGTTGGTGGCGACGGCGACGGCCGCGACGGCGTCCCCGCCGAGCCGGGCGACCCAGATCATGTTGATGATCCCGGCGGCGACGCCGGCGAGGAGCTCGAAGTAGACCGGGCGGGCGAGCCGGACGAGCGTGCGGCGGTGCGCGGACATGCGAAAGAACCCCCTCTTTTCGATGTACCTCGAAAAGAGGCACCTCGAAAAGAGGTAGCATGGGGGACGGTCCGCCGACAAGCACGAAGGAGAGCTCCCCCGGTGCTGGAACTGTCGATCCTGGGCTTCCTGTACGAGAAGCCGCTGCACGGCTACGAGCTGAAGGAGCGCATCCACGGCCTGAGCGGCCACGTCCGCCCGGTCAGCGACGGCGCCCTCTACCCCGCGATCACCCGGCTCGTGAAGAACGGCCTGGTCGACAGCCGTACGGAGCCGGGCGCGAGCGCGGCCCCGCGCCGCACGCTCTCGCTCACCCCCGAGGGGCGCCGGGAGCTCCTCGCCCGGCTGAGCGCCCCCAAGGACGCCGAGGTCACCGACGGCCAGCGCTTCTTCACCCTGCTCGCCTTCCTGCGGCACCTCCCCGACGCCGCGGACCAGGCGGCCGTCCTCCGCCGGCGCCAGGCGTTCCTGGACGCCCCCGCCAGCTTCTTCTACGAGGGCGGCGCCCCGGTCACCGTCGAGCGCGAGCCCGACCTCTTCCGCCAGGGGATGCTGCGGATCGCCCGCGCGACGGGCACCGAGGAGAAGGCCTGGCTGAAGGAAGCCCTGGCCGAGCTGGACCGCCGGGCCTCGCCGACCCGGCCCGGCCGGACGGCCTAGCCGAGCCGCTCCCCCAGATAGGTCCGCCAGTCGGCGGTGAACTCCTCCGGGGTGGTGTCCAGGACCTCCCGGAGCGCCTTCTCCACCGCGCCGTCGCGCGCCGGGTACGCGCCCACCGCCCGGTAGAACGCCGTCAGCCGCTCCTCGCCCCAGCGGTCCGCGATCAGCTCGCAGGCCAGCCAGCCGCCCTCGTAGGCCCGGGCCAGGGCCTCCGCGTCGCCGCCGAAGGCGAAGGCGGCGTCGTCGGGGAGCACGGCCGGAAGGTCGCCCGCCCGGACCGCGCGGCCCAGCTCGGGGGCGGCCTGGCCGGCGGTGCGGCCGGTCCCCCGGTAGGCGACCCAGTCGGCGAAGCCCTCGGAGAGCCAGACCGGGGTGGACGGAGTCGTCCGTTCGCGGGTCGCGACATGGGTGGTCTCGTGGGTGAGGACCAGCTGCCGGCCGAACGCGCCGAGGACCCCGTAGGCGTCGGGGTTCACGATCACCCGGTCCGCGGGCGCCGCGGGGCCGCCGCCCGCCCGGCCGGTGGTGACGGCCGCCATGCCCCGGTAGGAGTCGGCCGGGCCGCCCAGGAGCCGTCCCATGGCGTCGATCGAGGCGGGCACGAGGACGACGACCCGGCCCGCCCACTTCCCGTGCCAGGCGTCCCCCACGGCGGGCACCGCCCGGTCCGCGGCCGCCGCGATCTCCCGCAGCCGGTCCCGGCTCTGCCCCACGCCGAGGACGAGGCTGTGCGTGCCGGGCACGGCCGTGACCTCGCCCTGCTGCCACAGCTGCTGCGGGGCGCTCTCGGCGGCGCGGTCCCCGGTCACGTACCAGCGGCCGTCCCGCTCGGCGAGGTCCAGGACCCGCTCGGTGGTGGCGGACCCGGAGTCGTAGCCCTTGATCCGGTAGCCGAGCTCGGCCCGCGCGGTGGCCCGGCCCTCCCCCGTCCGGTCGACGTCGGTGACGGTGTAGGACCAGCCGCCCAGCGGGATCGTCGCGAGCCGGTCGAACTCGGTGCGCGCGGCCGGCGCGAGCGCGGGGTCGAGGGCCGCGAGGTAGCCGGGCTCGTCGCGGGCGAGGAGCGCCCGGGCGTGCCGGTCGAGGAGGCCCTGGATCTCCTGGGAGGACGGGCCGGCCGGGGCGGGGGCCGCGCATCCGCCGAGGACGAGCAGCACGGCCGGCAGCACCGCCGCCGCGCCGCGCACCGCTCCACCCGGTCGAAAAGCCACGCCCCCGATCGTAAGCGGAAGCGTCAGACCCGGGTCACGGTGACGTGGGACATCATGTTCACCGGGTCGTAGCGGACCCGGGCGCCCGGGTAGGGGGCGTGGATGACCTGGCCGTTCCCGGCGTAGATCGCCACGTGGCTGGCGTCGCCGCGGTACGTGACGAGGTCGCCCGGCTGCGCCTGCGAGAGCGGCACCTGGCGGCCCGCGTGGCGCTGCGCCGAGGAGGTGCGCGGCAGGCTGATCCCGGCCTGGCGGTACGACCAGACCATCAGGCCCGAGCAGTCGAAGGCGGACGGGCCGGTGGCCCCCCACACGTACGGCCTGCCGATGGCGCTGCGGGCGGCCAGCACCGCGGCGGCGGCCCGTGACGGACCGAGCGCGGCGAGCTGCGGCAGCTCCTCGGCGGGGCCCCCGGCGGCGGACCCGCCCGCGCGTTCGCCGGTGCGGGAGGCGCGGTCGTAGTCGGCGCGCTGCTCGACGGTGAGGGAGGCGAGCACCCGGCGGGCCTCGGCGAGCTTCCGCTCCACGGTGCGCTTGTGTCGGGCGACCTCCACCCGGCTCGCCTCCAGTTCGGCGAGGGCCGTGCGGGCCTCGGTCCGCTTCTGGTCCAGGGCGCGCTGCGCGCGCCGCAGTTCGCCGAGCTCGGCGGTCTGGCGGGCGGTGATCCGGTCCAGGGCGGTGGCCCGGTCCAGATAGCTGTCCGGGTCGGAGGAGAGCAGCAGGGCGAGGGCGGGGTCGATGCCGCCGGAGCGGTACTGGGCTCCGGCGACCGAACCAAGCGCGCCCCGCATGCGGTTGATGCGCTCCTGGCCGCGGGCGAGGCTGTCCTGCGCCTGGGAGACCGTCCGGCGCAGCGCGTCCGTCTTCTCGTCCGCCCGGTTGTAGCCCTCGGTGGCCTGCTCGGCCTCCTCGAAGAGGCGGTCGACGGTGGCGCGGGTGGACGCGGGCGTCGCCCCGGGGTCGGCGCTCGCGGGGACGGCGCCGAGGGACGCCGCCGCGGTGGCCGCGGCGGCGGCGGTGAGGACGGTGACCCGGGCGGGTCGGCGGTGGGACGCCACGGATCGCGCTCCGTTCGGCTCGACGCAGACTGGCGCGGCAGACAGTAGCCGCTGATCACTCCTCGTCCAACGAAGGCGCCGGGCACACAAAGTGACGCCCCGCCGGAGAACACAGGTCACCGGCGGGGCGTCAGGTCAGCGCGTGTCACCGCGAACCACCCGTTCGGGCGGCAGGGCGGAGCGGGTCGGCGTGCGTCAGATGCGGACGCCGAACATGAACGAGCCGAGGGTGTTCATCGACTCGTAGCGGACGTAGGCGCCCGGGTACGGGGCGTGCAGGACCGTGTTGTTGCCCGCGTACAGGCCCACGTGCTGGAGGCTGTTGAAGAAGACCAGGTCGCCCGGCTTGAGCTGGCTGCGGCCGATCTTCACGCCGTCGTTCTGCTGGGTGTACGTGGTGCGGGTGAGGTCGACGCCCGCCTGGCCGTAGGCCCACTGGGTCAGGCCCGAGCAGTCGTACGAGTTGGGGCCCTCCATGCCGGAGGCGTACGGCTTGCCGATCTGGGTGGCGGCGGCGGCCAGGGCGGCGGCACCGCGCTGCGAGGCCGGGACCTCGTTGCCCAGGTTCACGCGCTCGCCGGCCGCGCGGCTGGCGCGCTGCTCCTTCTCCTGGATCCTGGAGCGCTCCTCGGCGGTCAGGGTGTTCAGGAGCTTGCGGGCCTCGGCGAGCTTGCCCTGGAACTTCTTCTTCTTCTCGCCGAGCGTCTTGCGGACGTCCTCGAGGTCGGACAGCTTCGCGGTGGCCTCGGCCCGCTCCTGGGCGAGCGTGCGCTGCTTGGCCTGGATCGAGGTCAGCACGTCGGCCTGCTGGGCGCTGAGCTGGTCGATCGCGGACGCCTTGTCGAGGTAGGTGTCCGGGTCGGCGGAGAGGAAGAGCTGGAGCGCCGGGTCGATGCCGCCGGAGCGGTACTGGGCGCTGGCGACCGAACCGATCTGGTCGCGGAGGGTGTTGAGCTCCTCCTGACCGCGGGCCACCTTGTCCTGGAGCTGGCCGATCTCCTTCTGAAGCTTGCCGCGGCGCTCGTCGGCGAGGTTGTACTGCTCCGTGGCCTCTTCGGCCTCGTGGTTCAGCTTGTCGACCTTCGACTTGACGTCGTCGATCTTCGGCTGCGCGGGAGCGGCCTGGGCACCGGACTGGGCGGAGAGAGCGACTGCTGCGGCCGCGGCCGCGGTGAACACGGTCACACGGGTTCGGCTCGGCTGCTTGGGACGACGGTGGGACGCCACGAAGGCGAGCTCCTTCTTCCTCAGAGCCGCCCAACCGGTCACGGGCAGGCGGTTCCTCCGCCGCCACCCCGGATGGGTGATCAACCGCGCGAAGGTTCGAAGCCCGACCCTAGTGACCAAGTTGTGATCAGTTCAAATCCCACTGGCAAAAATCTCGCCCACACACCACTTTATTTACACACATCACACGGCCCGTGATGGGCACTTGACGGTGCGCCATCCAGAATCCGGGCATAACGCCCAGGACTTGCGATGTGTCACGAGAGGCGCGAAAGCCGCTTCAGCAACAAGGCGGACGCCACCGGCCGCGCCCCCGCCTTCGCGACGCCGTCGGCCACCTCGCGGTCGGTCGAGACGACCACGACCGGCCGCCCCGGCGGCTCCGCCCTGACCAGCTGCCGGATCAACTCGTCCGCCGTGACCCCCGGCTTGGAGAACAGCACCCGGACCCCGCGCGGCGGCGCCAGCAGCACCGGGGCCGCCAGCTCCGCCCCGTCGAAGACACAGGTGACCTCGGCGCCCGAGCGGGCCGCCAGGCCCGAGAGCCCGCCGAGCAGCCGGAGCCGCTGCTTCTCCAGGGGCATCGTCGGATAGCCGGTCTTGGTGACGTTGTAGCCGTCGACCACCAGATGCGCCTGGGGCAGCGCCAGCAGCTGGTCGAGGAGCGCCGGGTCCGTCTCGGAGAGCGCCCGCGCCGCGATGTCCTTCGGGGACATCCGCCCCGGCTCCACCGCGTCCACGGTGTCCGCCGGGTGCACCGAGACGGGCGGCAGGGCGAGTTCGCGCCGCAGTCCCTGGGCCGCGTCGAGGACGGTGTCGAGCAGCAGCCGCAGCCGCATGTCCTCCACCGAGCGCCCCTCGCGGGCGGTCCTGCGGCTGGCCTCCAGGGCCGCCTCGACCTCGCCGAGCCGGGCCTTGAGCCGCCGGGACTCGCTCTCGGCGGCCGAGACCTGCGCCGCCGACTCCGCGCGCGCGGTCTCGATCTCGCCGTGGACCTTGCGCAGCGCCGCCTCGCCGCGCTTGACGTCGCTCTGGGCGCTGCGCAGCTTGCGCTGAAGCGATTCCGCTTCCTTGCGGGCGGCGTCCAGATCGCGCCGGAGCTGCTCGCTCTCGCCCCGGGAACGGTCCTGGGCGGCGGCGAGCTCCTCCCGGAGCCGCTCCAGCTCGCGCCGGCCCGCCTCGTCGGCGCGCTCGGCGTCGGCGCGCTGCGCCTCCTCGCCGGCGGCGGCGACCAGCTTGACCCAGCCCGGCGGGCGCAGCACGTAGGCCGCCGCCGCCACGTCGACGGGGTCGGCGGCCGCGGGCGGGGTGCCGGTCTCCACCGCACCGGCCAGCTCGGGCTCGCCCTGCTTGAACCGTTCGCCGATCCGCTGCCGGAAGAGCGGGTCGCTCTCCAGCGCGGCGGCCATCGCGTTGCCGGCGAACTTGGCCCGCCGGCTCGCGGTGAAGCGGGCGTACTGCCGCAGGGGCGCGGGCAGCTCCGCGACGGTCAGCCCGCCGAAGGCGTCCGCGACCAGCGCGACGACCCGCCGCCGTACGCCTTCCGGCAGCGGGTGGTCGAGCGTCTCGGCAGCGTCACCTGCCGCGCCGGCCGGCTCACCACCGTGCGCGGGCTGCTCCACGATCCGTCACCCCTATGTCGTCCGCGCCGTCCCTCAGGAGGCGGCGCCCGGCCTGTCCACCAGTTCGATCTGGTCCACCGCGTTGCACCAGCGACAGCGGACCGACTCGATGGTCTCACTGACCACCTGCCGCTCCTCGACCGTCGGGTCTCCGGCCAGGTCCAGATGGACGTACTCGACGACCTTGGAGGAGCGCGTGACGTCGAAGCGGGTCAGGTTGCCGCAGAGCGTGCAGCGCCAGCGGGTCTCGTCGGTCGGCAGGGGAACCGTCGTCATCGGTGCCGTCCTTCTTCCTGTTGCGTGGTGCCAGGTGCGGGAGCCGCGGTGCGCCGTCGAACTGCGGTCGGTGGTGCCCGTAACCCTAAGGCCTCACGGGGAGGGCCGGGCACGGCGAGGCACTCTGTCCACTTCGGCCCCGGTACGCCATGATCTGTCCATGATCGACTGGCGAGGCGCGGCGCTCGGGGCCTGGCGGGGCACCCGCGGCGGACCCACCGTGACGTACGCACTGATCGCCGCCTGCTGCCTGCTCTTCGTGATCAGCCCGGTCTCCGGGATGAACCCGGGATACGGCACCGGTGACACGCTCCTCGCCGCCCAGAGCGACTACTTCCGCCGCTGGGGCGTCGTCCCCGCCGAGCTGATGAACGGCGATCCGCGCGCCCTGCTCACCCCGCTGACCGCGCTCTTCGTCCACGGCAGCTGGCTCCACCTGCTGGGAAACATGCTCTTCCTGTACGTCTTCGGCGCGATGGCCGAGGAGCGCATGGGGCCCGTCGAGTTCTGCCTCTTCTACCTGGGGACCGGCTACATCGCCCTGCTCGGGTACGCGGTGGCGCACGCGGACAGCGAGCAGACCCTGGTCGGCGCCTCGGGGGCGATCTCCGCGGTGCTCGGGGCGTTCCTCTTCCTCTTCCCGCGCTCCCGGGTCACCAGCCTCTTCCCCTTCCTGTTCTTCCTGCCGCTGCGCTTCCCCGCCTGGATCGTGCTGATCTTCTGGTTCACGCTCCAGTGGATGGCCGCGCGGGCCGCGGGCGCCGGACCGGGCGTCGCCTATCTGGCCCACGTGGTGGGCTTCTCCGTCGGGTTCCTCTACGCCTGGGGGCGGTTCCGCGGTGGGGATAGAGTGAAAGCCCCAGCCGCGGCGACCGAGGGAGAAAGCCAGCCGTGATCACCGCGATCGTGCTCATCAAGACCAGCGTGGACCGCATCCCCGAGATCGCCGAGTCGATCGCCGCGCTCGACAGCGTCAGCGAGGTCTTCTCGGTCACCGGTACGTACGACCTGATCGCCATGGTCCGGGTCCCGCGCCACGACGACCTCGCCGACGTCATCCCCGGCCGCATCAGCAAGATCCCCGGCGTCGAGGCCACGGACACGCACGTCGCGTTCCGGACGTACTCCCAGCACGACCTGGAGGCGGCCTTCGCCATCGGCCTGGAGTCCTGACACCGGGCACCCGAGCACGGCCGAAGGGGGCCTCCCGACCGGGAGGCCCCCTTCACCCGTACGAGTGACCGATCAGCCGCGGTCCGGGACGCAGCGGCCGTCCTCGGTGCGGTACTTCCACTGCGCGCCGTCCCGCACGAGCTCCTTCACGGCGCCGACGAAACGCTCCACGTGCTCGTCCGGCGTACCGGCGCCGAAGCTCACCCGGATGGCGTTGAGCGAGCGCTCCCCCGGGGCGGCCTCCGGGGCGCCGCACTCGCCCGGGTCCTGCGGGTCGCTGCCGAGCAGCGTGCGGACCAGCGGGTGGGCGCAGAAGAGGCCGTCGCGGACCCCGATGCCGTACTCGGCGGAGAGCGCGGCGGCGAAGTGGGAGCTGTTCCAGCCCTCCACGACGAAGGAGATGACGCCGACGCGGGGCGCGTCGTCGCCGAAGAGCGAGAGCACCCGCACCTCGGGCACCTCGGCCAGGCCCGCGCGGACGGTGTCGATCAGGTGCCGCTCGCGGGCGACGAGGGAGTCGAAGCCGGCCTCGGTGAGCGCCTTGCAGGCGGAGGCGATCGAGTAGACGCCGATCACGTTCGGCGAACCCGCCTCGTGCCGGGCCGCGGTGGTGTGCCACTCCACGTCCACACCACCGTCGGCCCGGCGGGCCACCTTGCGGGAGGCGCCGCCGCCCGCGAGGTAGGGCTCGGAATCCTGGAGCCAGTCGGCGCGGCCGGCGAGGACGCCGGAGCCGAAGGGCGCGTACAGCTTGTGCCCGGAGAAGGCGACCCAGTCCACGTCGAGCTCGCGCACCGAGACCGGGTGGTGGGGGGCGAGCTGGGCGGCGTCGAGCACGATCCGGGCGCCGTGGGCGTGCGCGGCGGCGGCGAGCTCCTTCACCGGCCACAGCTCACCGGTGACGTTGGAGGCGCCGGTGACGCAGACCAGGGCCGGACCGTACGGGTCGCGGTCGGCGAGGGCCCGCTCCAGGGTCGCGACGGCCTGCTCCGGGGTGCGCGGCGCGTTGAGGTAGGTGACGCGGGCGTCCCGCCAGGGCAGCAGCGAGGCGTGGTGCTCGGTCTCGAAGACGAAGACCTGGCAGCCGGCCGGGATCGCGGCGGCGAGCAGGTTCAGCGAGTCGGTGGTGGAGCGGGTGAAGACGACCTGGTCGCCGTCGCGGCAGTCGAGGAACTCGGCGACGGTGGCGCGGCTGTTCTCGAAGAGGTCGGTGGAGAGCTGGGAGAGGTAGCCGGCGCCCCGGTGCACGCTGCCGTAGTAGGGGGCGTACGCGGCCACGTCGTCCCAGACCCGCTGGAGGGCCGGCGCGCTGGCCGCGTAGTCGAGCGCCGCGTAGCTGACCTCGCCACCGGTGACGAGCGGGACGGTGACGTCCCGGCCGAGGACCGGCAGCGGGGCGTCGCAGCAGGGGTCGGCGGACTCGGCGGCGGCGGTGTCGACGGTGGCGGTGTTCGGGCGTGCGGACATGGCGGTATCTCCCGGCATAAAAGGGGCGCGAAAAGGCGTGAAGGGGCCCGCAGGGCGGAAGCGCGCGAAGGGCGGCGCCACATACGGGTGTTGAGGGGAAGAGGGGCCGGAAGGGCCCTAACGCATTCGCTTGCTCACGAGACAACGCTCCCTAGAGGACCAAGGACCCCAGGGTGACGCGCAGGGGTCCGCGCTTGCCGCAGGCTTCTGCCGTACGACCTGGTCTTCACCCGGGGCACCCCGCCACGGACGGAGGGTTGCCGGACAGCCGGCCGGGGCCTTGCAGCTGTCACTCATGACCTGTTCCAGAACTTATGCCAGGCGATCACGGGGCCGCAACCCCGTCCCGGCATCCGGGACGGGGACGACACACGCCGTTCACACCGGCTCAGGCGTTGCTGGCCGCGATCCACCGCTCCAGCGTGCGGCGGGCGGCACCGGAGTCGATGGACTCGGCCGCCTTCGCGATGCCCGCGGCGAGCTGCTCCACCAGGGTGCCCGCGCCGGGCTCCAGGGCGGTGAGCGCCGCCGCGGCGTTGAGCAGCACCGCGTCCCGGACCGGGCCGGTCTCCCCCGCGATCAGCCGGCGCGCCACGTCGGCGTTGTACGAGGCGTCGGCGCCGCGCAGCGCCTCCAGCGTGACGAGCTCGATGCCGACGTCCCTCGGGTCGAAGCGCTCCTCGGTGACACCGCCGTCCCTGACCACCCAGACGCGGGAGGTGGAGGTGGTGGTCAGCTCGTCGAGACCGTCGTCGCCGCGGAAGACGAGGGCGGAGTTGCCGCGCTCGGCGAAGACCCCGGCGACGACCGGCGCCATGCGCGGATCGGCGACGCCCACGGCCTGGGCCCGCACCTTGGCCGGGTTGGTCAGCGGCCCGAGGACGTTGAAGGTGGTCCGGATGCCGAGCTGCCCGCGGGCCGCGGCGACGTGCCGCAGCGAGGGGTGGAACCTGACGGCGAAGCACATGGTGATGCCCGCCTCCTCGGCGACCTCGGCGACCCGGCGCGGGGTCAGGTCGAGGTTGATGCCGAGCTTCTCCAGGACGTCCGAGGAGCCGGAGGCGGAGGACGCGGCCCGGTTGCCGTGCTTGACGACCTTGGCGCCCGTGCCGGCGACCACGATGGAGGCCATGGTGGAGATGTTCACCGTCTTGGCGCCGTCGCCGCCGGTGCCGACGATGTCGACGGCGGGGCCGGGCACCTCGATCACGTTCGCGTGCGCGTACATGGTCCGCACGAGGCCGGTGATCTCCTGCACGGTCTCGCCCTTGGCGCGCAGCGCCACCATGAAGCCGGCGATCTGCGCGTCGGTCGCCTCGCCGCTCATGATCAGGTCCATCGCCCAGGCGGTGTCGTCGGCGGAGAGGTCCCGGCCGTCGAGCAGACCGTTCAGCAGGACGGGCCAGGAGCGGCCCGCCGTGGTAGGTCCTCCAGCGGGGGTCGCAGCGCTCATGGCAGCTCCTGGTGATCACGTGACGGATACGGTCCCACCCTATCGACCTCCGGGGACGGCAAAGAGCCCCGTCCATCGAATGGACGGGGCTCTCGCCGTGGCGACCTTCAGGAGGTCAGGGGTTCAGGTGATCAGTGGTGGCCGTGGCCGCTCTGGATCTCCTTGTACTCCTCGACCGTGGGCTTGGCGACCTGGCTGTCGTCGCCGTAGTAGCCCTTGTTGAGCTTGACCCGCAGCTTCTCCATGGGGCCGATCTTGCGCTCGACGCCGTTCTCGTCGACGGCCGGCGGGAGCTGCGCGGCGTCGTACTGCTCGTGCGCCGTGAGGCGGTGCAGCTCGCCCTGGCTGAGCGGCTCGTGGATCTCCACGAACTCACCGTGCGGCAGGCGCTTGATGATGCCCGACTCGCGGCCGTGCAGCACCTTGTCCTTGTCGCGGCGCTGGAGGCCGAGGCAGATCCGCTTGGTGGCGATGAACGCGATGACCGGGCCGACGAAGAAGAAGATCCGCACGAACCAGGTGATCGAGTTCAGCGACAGGTGGAAGTGGGTCGCCCAGAGGTCGTTTCCACCACCCACGAGCATGATCATGTACGCGGTGATCCAGGCGACACCGAAGGCGGTGCGCGTCGGAGCGTTGCGCGGGCGCTGCGCGATGTGGTGCTCGCGCTTGTCGCCGGTGATCCACGACTCGATGAACGGGTAGACGCCGATGGCCGCGAGGACCGCCGGGAAGATCGCCAGCGGGATCATCACGCCGAGGACCAGCGTGTGGCCCCACAGGTTGATCTCCCAGCCCGGCATGACACGGATCAGACCCTCGGCGAAGCCCATGTACCAGTCGGGCTGGGCGCCGGTGGACACCTGGTCCGGACGGTACGGGCCGATGGCCCAGATCGGGTTGATCGAGGCGATCGCCGCGATGACCGCGATGACGCCGAAGACCAGGAAGAAGAAGCCTCCGGCCTTCGCCATGTACACGGGCAGCAGCGGCATGCCGACGACGTTGTTGTTCGTGCGGCCGGGGCCGGCGAACTGGGTGTGCTTGTGGACGAACACCAGGATGAGGTGGGCGACCACGAGGCCCAGCATGATGCCGGGGAGCAGCAGCACGTGCGCCGAGTAGAACCGGGCGACGAAGTCGCCGCCGGGGAACTCGCCGCCGAACAGGAACATCGACAGGTACGTGCCGAGGACCGGCACGGACAGGATCGCGCCCTGCATGAAGCGGACACCGGTGCCGGAGAGCAGGTCGTCCGGGAGCGAGTAACCGGTGAAGCCGGTGAACATGCCCAGGAAGAACAGCAGGAAGCCGAACAGCCAGTTGATCTCACGCGGCTTGCGGAACGCGCCGGTGAAGAACACGCGCATCATGTGCACGAACATGCCGGCGAGGAAGATCAGCGCCGCCCAGTGGTGGATCTGCCGGATCAGCAGACCACCGCGCACCTCGAAGGAGATGTGCATGGTCGAGTTGAACGCCTCGGACATGAGCTGTCCCTGGAGCGGGACGTACGGTCCGACGTACTCCACCTCGTTCATCGACGGGTGGAAGAACATCGTCAGATAGACGCCCGTCAGGATGATGATGAGGAAGCTGTAGAGGCAGACCTCGCCCAGCATGAAGGACCAGTGGTCCGGGAAGATCTTCCGCATGTTGGCCTTGGCCAGCGTGTAGATCCCCAGGCGGCCGTCGGCCCAGTCCGCGACCCGCTCACCGGCGGGTGCTTTCTTCGTTTCGGTCACGGTGCTCATCCGCGCTCCCAGAAGGCAGGACCGACGGGCTCGTCGAAGCCGCCGAGCGCCTCGAGGAAGCCCTTGTCGTTCACGCCGATCCGCAGCTGCGGGAGGGCGTGACCGGCCGGGCCGAAGATGACGCGGGCGCCGTCGGAGAGGTCGAAGGTGGACTGGTGGCACGGGCAGAGCACGTGGTGCGTCTGCTGCTCGTACAGGGAGATCGGGCAGCCCACGTGGGTGCAGATCTTCGAGAACGCGACGATGCCCTGGTGGGACCATTCGAGCTCGCGCTTGTCCTTGATGTCCTCCGGCTGGATCCGGACGATCATCAGGGCGGCCTTGGCGATCTCGGTCTGGAAGTGCTCGTCGTGCTCCGAGAGGCCCTCGGGCATCGCGAAGGTCAGCGAGCCGACCGCGACGTCCTCGGGACGCAGCGGCTCGTTCGTGTTCATGTTGATGAGCTGGAGCCCCTTGGTCCACAGCGTGGTCCGGAGCTTCTTCTCGGGCAGCGGGCCCATGTCGCGCAGCAGGACGATGCCGGAGAGCGGTACGAGCGACAGCGCGCCGAACATCGTGTTGCGGATGAGCTTGCGGCGGCCCATGCCCGACTCCGCGGCACCGGCCGCGAAGTCCGCCATGACCTTGGCCTTGACCTCGGGCGACGCCGCCATCGGGTGACGCTCGTCGGCGACCTCGACGTCGGACATCAGGGTGCGGGCCCAGTGGACCGCGCCCGCGCCGATGAAGAAGAGGGCGGCGCCGAGGGTCAGACCCAGGGCGAAGTTGAGCGCGGACACCCGGCCGAGCGGCCAGATGTACACGATCTTGTCGACCGGGAAGATCACGTACGAGGCGATGAAGCCGATGGTGGCCAGCATCGACAGCGTGAACATGAAGGCGACCGCGCGCTCGGACCGACGGGCGGCCCGCTCGTCGATGTCCTGGATGCGGGGCTTGTGGGGCGGGAGGCCCGGGTCGGCGAACGGGTCGTCGGCGACCATCACCGCGCCGTGCGCGGTGTCCTGCCCTGCCGGCAGGTTCTCTTCTGGAATCTCTTGGCTACTCATGACTTCTTGGCCTTAGCGGTGTGGGCCGCGACCCAGATGGCAACTGCGATCAGCGCGCCCAGGCCGAAGACCCAGCCGAACAGGCCTTCGCTGACGGGGCCGAGGCCACCGAGGCTGAGACCGCCCGGGCTGTCGGCCTTGTCGCTGTTGACGGCCTGGACGTACGCGATGATGTCCTTCTTGGCCTTCTCCGGCATGGTCGTGTCGGGGAAGGAGGGCATGTTCTGCGGGCCGGTCTGCATGGCCTCGTAGAGGTGCTTCGGGTCCACGCCTTCGAGGCTGGGGGCGTACTTGCCGTAGGTCAGCGCGCCGCCCTCGCCGGTGAAGTTGTGGCACTGGGCACAGTTGGTGCGGAACAGCTCGCCACCCTTGGCGACGTCGGCACCGTCAGGGCTGTACTGGCCCTCGGTCGGCGTGATCGGGCCGGCACCGAGAGAGGCGACGTACGCCGCGAGCTGATCGATCTCAGCCTGCGAGTAGATGACCTTCTTCTTCGGGACCTGGGCGCCCGGCTGCTGGGCCGGCATACGGCCGGTGCCGACCTGGAAGTCGACCGCGGCCGAACCGACGCCCACGAGGGACGGGCCGTCAGAGGTGCCCTGACCGCCGGTTCCGTGGCAGCTGGCGCAGCCGACGGAGTAGAGCTTCTTGCCCTCCTCGATGGCGAGGGACTGGGCGGTTTCATCGGCCTTCGCCGTGCCCGCGGGCGCGAACGCGGCGTACAGCCCCCCCGTGGCCGCCAGCGCGAGAAGTAGGACGACGACCGCCGCCAGCGGATGGCGTCGTCGTGCGGAGAGCTTTTTCACGGATTACCCCGGTGTCAGGATCTTCTGCGTCGATGCTTGCTGGATGTCTCGGTCCGCCGTGGAGGCGGAGCCGATTACTTGATCATGTAGATCGTGGCGAAGAGGCCGATCCAGACGACATCGACGAAGTGCCAGTAGTAGGACACGACGATGGCGGCGGTTGCCTGCTCGTGGGTGAACCTCTTGGCGGCGTACGTCCGGCCGAGGACCAGCAGGAAGGCGATGAGACCGCCCGTCACGTGCAGGCCGTGGAAGCCGGTGGTCAGGTAGAACACCGAGCCGTACGGGTCCGAGGACAGCGAGAGACCGTCCTTCTTGACCAGCTCGGTGTACTCGAAGACCTGTCCGCCGATGAAGATCGCACCCATCACGAACGTGATGATGAACCACGTCCGGAGCTTCTTCACATCGCCCCGCTCGGCGGCGAAGACGCCGAGCTGGCAGGTGAGGGAGGAGAGCACCAGGACGGTGGTGTTGGTCGCCGAGAAGGGGAAGTTCAAGGCCGAGGCCTTTTCCGCCCAGAACTCGGGACCCGTCACCGATCGCAGGGTGAAGTACATCGCGAAGAGGGCCGCGAAGAACATCAGCTCGGAGCTCAACCAGATGATGGTTCCGACGCTGGTGAGGTTCGGTCGATTGACCGACGGGTGCGCGTGCCCTGTTTCTACTGTCGTTACTGTCGCCACGACCGACATTATGTCGGTCGCTTATCCCGCCCTCACTCCGGGGGGTGCCGTTCGGAGTGTCAGGGGGCCGTGTCCAGCCCGAACGGCCCAGTGCGGAGGCCCCTGAGCGCCGTTCGAACAGGTGCTGAACGGGTGTTGACGGGCTGTGGACCGGAGTAGCATCCGGCGCATCGGTCGACGACCTTCCCACGGACTTCCCCACGGAGGAACGATGCAGTCGAGTGCCACGGTCCTGGTCTACAGCGACGACGCGAACACCCGCGCGCAGGTGCGGCTCGCGGCCGGACGCAGGCCCGCGACCGACGTTCCCCCGGTCGAGTTCGTGGAGTGCGCCACGCTGCCCGCGGTGCTGAAGCGCCTGGACGAGGGCGGGATCGACGTGTGCGTGCTCGACGGCGAGGCGGTGCCCGCCGGAGGCATGGGTGTCTGCCGGCAGATCAAGGACGAGGTCTTCGCCTGCCCGCCGGTGCTGCTGCTGATCGGGCGGCCCCAGGACGCCTGGCTGGCCACCTGGAGCCGCGCGGACGCCGCGGTCACCCTTCCGGTGGAACCGGTCGAGTTCGCGGCGTCCCTGGCATCCCTGCTGCGCTCGCGCCTGTCGATCGACGCCTGAGCCGCCCGGGGCGCGTGCGGCGGGGCCCGCGTGTCGTCGAGCTCCCGTCGTCGCCCGGAGGGCGGACGGGAGGGTGACGGCGCGCTCTAGATCGACGGCCTCAGACGGGCCTTCTCGGTGGGGGCCACGGGGTTTCCGGCGGCCTCCACCAGCGCGCTGCCCTGCCGCCACTTGTCCCACTCCAGGTTCCAGTCGCCGAAGCCGTTGCCGAACGTGTCCATCTGCTCGCCGTAGCTGTTGACGACGCGGACGACGTCTCCGGCGCGGACGGTCTCGTAGAACCAGGCCGCGTTCCCCGTCGACATGCCGACGCAGCCGTGGCTGACGTTCTCGACGCCCTGAGAGCCGACGGACCACGGCGCGGCGTGGACGTACTCGCCGCTCCACGTCACCCGGGTGGCGTAGTACACGGGCAGGTCGTAGGAGTCCGAGCTGCCTTCCGCGATGCCGATGCTGGTGCCCCGCATCCGGACGTAGTACTCCTTGCCGAGCACCACTTTGATCCCGTTACGGGTGGAGAAGCCCGGTTTTCCGGTGGTCACCGGAATGGTGTTGATCACTTCTCCGTTGCGCTTCACCGTCATGTAGTGCGACTCGGCGTCGGCGACGGCCTCGATCCGGTCCCCGATGGTGAGCTTGAGCGGCTTGGACGCGCCGCCGTAGAGCTTGTCGCCGACCTTGAGGCCGTCCAGGTTGCCGGTGACCGTGACGACCGCCCCGGCCGGCCAGTACTCCTTCGGGCGGAAGTGCAGCTTCTTGTCGTCCACCCAGTACCAGGAGCCCTCGACGGAGGGCGTGGAGCGGACCTTGAGGGCCCGTTCGACGACGGCGCGGGCCGACCGGTCCTTGACCGGGAGGCTGAGCTCCGCCGTGATGGGCTGTCCGACGCCGTACGTGCCCGCCTCCGGCCCGAAGGCCACGGTCAGGGCCCGTTTGGCCGGAGCCGTCTCGAAGGTGAACGTACGGGCGCCTGGAGCGCCGTCCTCGTCCTCGGTGGCCACCTGGACCGTGTAGCGGGCGCCGGCGGCCAGGGCGGCCGTGGAGCGCCAGCGCTGCCCGTCCGCGGTGAGCTCGCCGGCGAGGTGGTGGCCCGAGGAGTCGACGGCGGTGACGTCCGTGATCCGGGCGTCGTCGTCCTTGGCCGTGATCTCCAGGGGCTTCTCGGGGTCCGCCTTGGCGCCGTCGGCGGGAGCGTTGACCGCGAGCTGCTCGGCCGCGTCGTAGGCCTTCTCCGACAGGGGGTGGCCGTCGGAGCCCGCGCACGCGGTGGCGCCCGCGTGGACGGTGACGGCCAGAAGGGTGCAGCTCAGAACAGTCCGAATGCGCGGCGTGTCGTTCATGACTTCACGCTAAGGACAATCCCGGCAGCCAGCGCGCCGAGTGCTGCAAAAGAGGGGCCCGGGCACTTCGCTGACGAAGTGTCCGGGCCCCTCGGTGTGCTCCGGTGCGGAGCGGGGTACCGCTACTGGTTCTGGTTCTCGCCCCGGTAGAACTCGAAGACCCAGCCGAACAGGCCGACGAGGATCAGCGGGAAGGAGAAGTACAGGATCCACCAGCCCATCGCGATGGAGAGGAAGGCGAGGGCGCCACCGACGGCCAGCGAGAGCGGCTGCCAGCTGTGCGGGGCGAAGAAGCCCACCTCACCGGCCTCGTCCGCGACGTCGGCCTCCTTGTCGTCCTGCGCCATCGCGTCGACACGCTTGGCCGTGAAGGCCAGGTAGTAGCCGATCATGATGGCCAGGCCGAAGGCCAGGAAGAGCGCCGTCGTGCCGACCGGCTCCTTGGACCAGACGCCGTACACGATCGCCATGGCAAGGATGAAGACGCTCAGCCAGATGAACATCTTGCCCTGGATCTTCACTTGCCGGCCTCCTTGCTGCCCGTGAGGGCCGCGGCCTCGTGCGGCTTGTTCTCGAGCTGGTCGACCGCAGCGATCTCAGGGTGGTGCAGGTCGAACGCCGGGGATTCCGAACGGATCCGCGGCAGCGTGAGGAAGTTGTGCCGCGGCGGCGGGCAGGAGGTCGCCCATTCGAGCGAGCGGCCGTAGCCCCACGGGTCGTCGACCTCGATCTTCTTGCCGTACTTGGCGGTCTTCCAGACGTTGTAGAGGAACGGCAGGATCGACAGACCGAGCAGGAAGGAGGAGATCGTCGAGATCGTGTTCAGCGTGGTGAAGCCGTCGGCGTTCAGGTAGTCCGCGTAACGACGCGGCATGCCCTCGGCGCCGAGCCAGTGCTGCACGAGGAAGGTCCCGTGGAAGCCGATGAACAGCGTCCAGAACGTGATCTTGCCCAGGCGCTCGTCCAGCATCTTGCCCGTGAACTTCGGCCACCAGAAGTGGAAGCCGGCGAACATCGCGAAGACCACGGTGCCGAAGACGACGTAGTGGAAGTGCGCGACGACGAAGTACGAGTCGGAGACGTGGAAGTCCATCGGCGGCGAGGCCAGGATGACGCCGGTCAGACCACCGAAGGTGAAGGTGACCAGGAAGCCGATCGTCCAGAGCATCGGTGTCTCGAAGGACAACGAGCCCTTCCACATCGTTCCGATCCAGTTGAAGAACTTCACGCCGGTCGGTACGGCGATGAGGAACGTCATGAAGGAGAAGAACGGGAGGAGCACGCCACCCGTGACGTACATGTGGTGGGCCCACACGGTCACGGACAGACCGGCGATCGCGATGGTCGCGGCCACCAGACCGATGTAGCCGAACATCGGCTTGCGGCTGAAGACCGGGATGACCTCGGAGACGATGCCGAAGAAGGGCAAGGCGATGATGTACACCTCTGGGTGTCCGAAGAACCAGAAGAGGTGTTGCCACAGCAAGGCGCCGCCGTTGGCGGCGTCGAAGACGTGGGCACCGAACTTGCGGTCCGCCTCCAGGGCGAACAGCGCGGCCGCCAGGACCGGGAAGGCGAGCAGGACCAGGACACCGGTCAGCAGCACGTTCCAGGTGAAGATCGGCATGCGGAACATCGTCATGCCGGGGGCGCGCATGCAGATGATCGTGGTGATGAAGTTGACCGAACCGAGGATCGTGCCGAAGCCGGAGAAGGCCAGACCCATGATCCACATGTCGGCGCCGACACCCGGCGAGCGGACGGCGTCCGACAGCGGGGAGTAGGCGAACCAGCCGAAGTCGGCCGCACCCTGCGGGGTGAGGAAGCCGGCCACCGCGATGATCGAGCCGAAGAGGTAGAGCCAGTAGGCGAACATGTTCAGCCGCGGGAACGCCACGTCGGGCGCGCCGATCTGAAGCGGCATGATCCAGTTCGCGAATCCGGCGAACAGCGGCGTCGCGAACATCAGCAGCATGATCGTGCCGTGCATCGTGAACGCCTGGTTGAACTGCTCGTTCGACATGATCTGCGTGCCGGGACGGGCCAGCTCGGCGCGCATGAAGAGCGCCATGAGTCCGCCGATGCAGAAGAAGACGAACGACGTGACCAGGTAGAGCGTACCGATGGTCTTGTGGTCGGTGGTGGTGAGCCACTTGATGACCACGTTGCCGGGCTGCTTGCGCCGTACGGGCAGCTCGTTCTCGTAAGAGTCCTCAGCTGCGGCGGCACCCTGGGTTTCGTTGTGGATGCTCACAGTTGGTGCTTCTCCGCATTCCTAGCCGGGTCCGTCTGCTCGATGCCGGACGGGATGTAGCCGGTCTGCCCCTTCTCCGCCAGCTCCTTCAGGTGCTGCTGGTAGCGCTCCGGAGAGACCACCTTCACGTTGAAGAGCATCCGAGAGTGGTCGACACCGCAGAGCTCGGCGCACTTGCCGAGGAAGGTGCCCTCCTGGGTCGGAGTCACCTCGAAGGAGTTGGTGTGACCCGGGATGACGTCCTGCTTCATGAGGAAGGGGACCACCCAGAACGAGTGGATGACGTCACGGGAGGTCAGGACGAACCGGACCTTCTCCCCCTTCGGCAGCCACAGGGTCGGGCCCGGGTTGCCGGTCTGCGGGTTCCGGTCGCCGGGGATGCCGGCGTCGTAGACACCGCCCGCGTTCGCCGGGAAGTCCTCGAGGAACTTGTCCGGGATCGCGGCGAGGTTCTTGTCCGTCTTGGCGTCGCCCTGCACACCGGGCACGTTCTCGACGTAGTTGAAGCCCCAGCTCCACTGGTAGCCGACCACGTTGACCGTGTGCGCCGGCTTCGGGGTGAGCTCGAGGAGCTTCGACTCGTCGCGCGCGGTGAAGTAGAAGAGCACCGAGACGATGATGAGCGGGGTGACCGTGTACAGCGCCTCGATGGGCATGTTGTAACGGGTCTGCGGAGGAACCTCGACCTTGGTCCTGCTCCGCCGGTGGAAGATGACGGACCAGATGATCAGGCCCCACACCAGGATTCCGGTGATGAGCGCGGCGGCCCAGGACCCCTGCCACAGGGAGAGGATCGTGGGAGCCTCTTCCGTGACGGGGGTGGGCATGCCAAGGCGGGGGAAGTCTTCCCAGTTGTACGAGCAGCCCGTGGCTGTCGCCAGGATCAGGCCCGCAGTCAGCACCTGCGGCAGCTTCCGCCGCATCGGGCGCCGCGACGAGCGGTCGGAGCCGTTGGGACTCACGTAGCGCCTTCCCGAGAGTCTCGGCCCGCAGTGGTCGGCCACGGCCGTCCGTCTCGCTGGTCGGTCGCCGCCCCGGCCGCGGGCAGGGGTTTGGATGTTTATGCGGACCAAACCCTACTGGACGCTATTTGGGGTCGCGCGGGGAGGGTGCCCAACGCGCCGTCCGAGTCCCCGAAGGGGTGGACTCCGGGGTTCCGGAGGGGGGTCGGAGGGGTCCGTTCGGCCGTCTGGCGACGCACCGCGCCCTCCTTCTGACGAGGCCTCACGGGCGGACGGCCACGGGGGCGCCGGCCGCGACGGATCCCCGCTCCGCCGCCGCCGGATCCCCGGCCTCTACGGTGGGCGGATGCCGTACTTCGACGCCGCGTCCGCCGCTCCCCTGCACCCCGTAGCCCGCCAGGCGCTGCTCGCCTCCCTGGACGAGGGCTGGGCCGACCCCGCCCGGCTGTACCGGGAGGGGCGGCGGGCCCGGCTGCTGCTCGACGCGGCCCGGGAGGCCGCGGCGGAGGCCGTGGGGTGCCGTCCGGACGAGCTCGTGTTCACTCCTTCGGGGACGCGCGCGGTTCACGCCGGAATCTCCGGGGCGCTCGCGGGGCGTCGGCGTGTCGGGAACCGGCTCGTGGTCTCGGCGGTCGAACACTCCTCCGTACTCCACGCGGGTGAGGCGCTCGCCTCGGTCGGCGGCACGGTGACCGAGGTACCGGTGGGACGGTCGGGCGCGGTGGACGCGGACGCCTTCACGGCCGCGCTCGCCGTCGCGGGGACGGCCCTGGCCTGTCTCCAGTCGGCCAACCACGAGGTGGGGACGGAGCAGCCGGTGGCCGAGATCGCGGAGGCCTGCCGGGCGGCGTCCGTGCCGCTGCTCGTGGACGCGGCGCAGTCCCTCGGCTGGGGCCCCGCGCCGGAGGGCTGGTCGCTGCTCACGGCGAGCGCGCACAAGTGGGGCGGTCCGGCCGGCGTCGGTCTCCTCGCCGTGCGCAAGGGCGTCCGGTTCGCGCCCCAAGGGCCCTCGGACGAGCGGGAGTCGGGGCGGGCGCCCGGCTTCGAGAACCTGCCCGCCATCGTGGCGGCGGCGGCCTCGCTGCGGGCGGTCCGGGCCGAGGCGGCGGCCGAGGGGGCGCGGCTGCGGGGGCTGGTGGACCGGATCCGGGCCCGGGTGCCCGAGCTGGTGCCGGACGTGGAGGTGGTGGGCGATCCGGTGCGGCGCCTGCCCCACCTGGTCACCTTCTCCTGTCTCTACGTGGACGGCGAGACGCTGCTGTCGGAGCTCGACCGGGAGGGTTTCTCCGTTTCGTCCGGTTCGTCGTGCACGAGTTCGACACTGACGCCCAGCCATGTGCTGCGCGCGATGGGCGTCCTGAGCGAGGGGAACGTGCGGGTGTCCCTGCCGTCCGGCACCACGGAGGAGGACGTGGACCGCTTCCTCGCGGTCCTGCCGGGGGTGGTCGCGACGGTACGGGAGCGGCTGGGCGCCTCGGGCGCCGTGGTGTCCGCGCCGGCCCCCTCGGGCTCCCTCGTCGTCGACTCCCTGGGCAAGCGGTGCCCGATCCCGGTGATCGAGCTGGCGAAGGTGATCGGGGACGTGCCGGTGGGCGGGACGGTGACGGTCCTGTCGGACGACGCGGCGGCGCGGCTGGACATTCCGGCGTGGTGCGAGATGCGGGGCCAGGCGTACGTGGGCGAGGAGACGTCCGCGGCGGGCGGCACGGCCTACGTCGTCCGCCGCACGTCCTGACGCCGGGCGGCGCCGTTACGGGCGGCGCGCGCCGTGGGCGGCACGCCGCCGTGGTGGGCCTGCGGCCCCAGCGGCCCCGTCGCGGGCGGCGCGCCCGCCGGTCCGTTGCGGGCCGGTGCCTCCGCCGACCCCGTTGTGGGCAGGCGTTCCGCAAGGGGCGGAACGGGTGGGCACAACGGAGCAGCGCCCTGCCGGCGCCAGAGGCTGTCGTGCCTGGACCCGCACCGACCGGTGCAGCACATGGTGGTGCGGGTCCAGGCCCAGATCGCGGAGGCGCCGCTCAGGGCGCCGTCCCGTGTGCCCACCCGTCCCGCCCAGCGGGACGATTGCCCACACGGGCAGCGGGCGAAGGCCTACAACGGGCGCGGGCACACGAGGCGCGGCCCCGCCCGGAAGGGATCAGAGCAGGTGGGACTGGACCTCCGTCGCCGCGTCCTCGCCGTACGCCTTCGTGAACCGCTCCATGAAGTTCGCCCGCCGCAGCGTGTACTCCTGCGTCCCCAGCGTCTCGATCACCAGCGTCGCCAGCATGCAGCCGACCTGCGCCGCGCGCTCCAGGCCCACGCCCCAGGACAGGCCCGTCAGGAAGCCCGCGCGGAAGGCGTCGCCGACGCCGGTCGGGTCGACCTTGGCGGTCTCCTCGGCGCAGCCGACCTCGATGGGCGTCTCGCCGACCTTCTCGATGCGCACGCCGCGCGAGCCGAGCGTGGTGACGCGGTGGCCGACGCGGGAGAGGATCTCCGCCTCGGTCCAGCCGGTCTTGGACTCGATGAGGCCCTTCTCGTACTCGTTGGAGAAGAGGTAGGTGGCGCCGTCGAGGAGCGTGCGGATCTCGTCGCCGTCCATGCGCGCGATCTGCTGCGAGAAGTCGGCGGCGAAGGGGATGCCGCGGTCCTTGCACTCCTCGGTGTGGCGGAGCATCGCCTCGGGGTCGTCGGCGCCGATGAGGACCAGGTCGAGGCCGCCCACCCGGTCGGCGACGGCCTTGAGCTCGATCAGCCGGGCCTCGCTCATCGCACCGGTGTAGAAGGAGCCGATCTGGTTGTGGTCCTTGTCGGTGGTGCAGACGAAGCGCGCGGTGTGCAGGACCTCGGAGATCCGCACCGAGCCGGTGTCGACGCCGTGCCGGTCGAGCCAGGCGCGGTACTCGTCGAAGTCGTAGCCGGCCGCGCCGACGAGGATCGGGGCGCCGCCGAGCTGGCCCATGCCGAAGCAGATGTTCGGGCCGACGCCGCCCCGGCGCACGTCCAGGTTGTCGACGAGGAAGGAGAGGGACACCGTGTGGAGCTGGTCGGCCACGAGCTGGTCGGCGAACCGGCCGGGGAAGGTCATGAGGTGGTCGGTGGCGATGGAGCCGGTGACTGCGATACGCACGGCGGGGTGCTCCTGCGAATTCGATCGGGGCGCGCGGGGCGCTCGGATGAAGGGTGAAGGCGGGCGACAGATCACGCTACCGGGTGGGGCGCTCCCTGCCGAACAGCGGAAACTACCCCAGAGTAGGTCTTTTCCCCGGAGCGGTGCGGTGCTTACGGTGCGCACATGAGCATCTACCCCGCTCCTCGTGAGCGACACGAGTCCGAGTTCAGCCTCGCCCAGCTGCGCGGGGACGGTGCCCGGATGGCCCCCCACTGGGTGACTCCGGCCGATCCGGCCCCCGTTCCGGTCTCTCCCGCGTCGATCCACGGGGTGGTCGTCCCGGCGGCCTCGGCCCGGCTGATCGACGCCACCGCCGAGTACGGCGGCTGACGGAGGGGAACCGTCCGCGCCTCCGCTCCGTCCCATCGGCGTCCGTTCGAGACGAAGGAGCGTTGCGGTGAGCGGTACGGAGAACGTACGGAGGCGGCGGAACGTCCTGGCCGTTTCGGTGGCGGCGGGTGTGCTGCTCGCCGGGGGCGGTGGCGTGTATCTCGCCGTCGCGGCGACGGCGGGCGGCGAGGCGACACCGTCCGCGGGTGACGGGAAGGCCGCGACGGCGTCGCCCCCGCCCCTGCGACTGGGGAAGGGCGGCGGCGTCCCCGGCATCGCGCCGGGCGAGCCGGACCCGGGGGGCGGTCCCGGCATCGCGCCGGGTGAACCGGACCCGAGCGGCGGCTCGCACGGGACGGTCTACGAAGCCAAGGGTCCCCTCCCCCAAGGGCCCTCCTCGGCCGCGGTCCACCGGCCCGAGGGCCTGGTCACCTCGGCGGAGGTGACCAGGCTGGCCGAGGCGCTCGGGATCGAGGGCAGGCCGGTGCTGGTCGGCGACGTGTGGACGATCCACCCGGAGAAGGACGGCCGGGGTCCGCGCCTGGACGTGGCGAAGGCGGCCCCGGGGAGCTGGTCGTACTCCTGGTACGACGGCGGCCCGGTGGGCGATTCCTGCCTCAAGGGCAGGGCGTGCCCGCCGCCCGGTGAGGCGAAGCCCCCGAGCGGCGGTTCACCGGTGAGCGAGGCCGCGGCGAAGGCGGCGGCCGCGCCGGTCCTGAAGGCGCTCGGCCAGGACGACGCGAAGGTGACCGCGACCCAGGTGATGGAGGGTTCGGTACGGGTGGTCAACGCCGATCCGGTGATCGGCGGGCTGCCGACCTACGGCTGGGCGACGGGGCTGCACATCGGCCCGGACGGCCGGGCCGTCGCCGGGAGCGGGACGCTCAAGGAGCCGGTGAAGGGCGACACGTACCCGGTGGTGGGGGCGGAGAAGGCGCTCGCGGAGCTGAACGAGGACGCGAAGAACTCGGGCCGGGTCGGCATCGGCGGCTGCGCGACCGATCCGCCGGCGGCGGGTGTCGAGGGGAACGGCAGGGCCCCCGTCGACGCGAGCGGCGGGACCGAACCGGCCGCGCCCTGCCGGTCGGCCTCGGACGCGGCGCCGCCGAAGGAGGTCCCGGTGACGGCCGCGGTGTTCGGTCTGACCGCGCAGGACGTGGCGGGCGAGCGGCTGCTCGTGCCCTCCTGGATGTTCACGGCGGACCCGGTGGACGCGGCGCCGTACACCGTGATCGAGACGGCGGTGGCGCCGGAGCACCTGGCTCCCCCGGTGAAGCCCACCGGGCCGGGCGAGGGCACGGCGCCGGCCCGTCAGATCACCGCGTACCGGACGGCCGAGGATGGCCGGAAGCTGTCGGTCACCTTCTGGGGCGGGGTGTGCAGCACGTACACCGCCAAGGCCGTGGAGACCCCGGAGAAGGTGACCGTGCGGATCGACGAGAAGGCCGACCCGGGGCGGATGTGCGTGGCGGTCGCCAAGGAGATCACGGTGAGCGTGACGCTGCGGAGTCCGCTGGGCGACCGGTCCGTGGTGGACGCGGCGAGCGAGGAGGCCGTGCCGCGGAGCTGAGCCCCCCGGGGCACACGTGAGGGCGGCGGCCCCGGGATCTCCCCGGGGCCGCCGCCCTCACGTGCTTAAGGCTTAGCTGAACGAGTCGCCGCAGGCGCAGGAGCCCGTGGCGTTCGGGTTGTCGATGGTGAAGCCCTGCTTCTCGATGGTGTCGACGAAGTCGATCGACGCGCCGCCCAGGTACGGGGCGCTCATGCGGTCGGTGACGACCTTGACGCCGTCGAAGTCCTTCACGACATCGCCGTCGAGCGAGCGCTCGTCGAAGAACAGCTGGTAACGCAGGCCGGAGCAGCCACCGGGCTGAACGGCGACGCGCAGGGCCAGGTCCTCGCGGCCTTCCTGGTCGAGGAGGGCCTTGACCTTGGCCGCGGCGGCGTCGGACAGGAGGATGCCGTCGCTGACAGTGGTCTTCTCGTCCGATACGGACATCTGCTTCTCTCCCGGTGTGTACGGAGACTGCTTGCCGACGGTTCCAACCGCCGGTGCCCCGGATTCATTCCGGGCCGAGTGGGGTCTTCCCTCTTTCATGCTCGCACACCCTGTCCAGGAACCACGGACAGCGAATTCGTCACATCGACACTATGGCCATCGTCATCCTGACGTGAAGCGGTTATGATAGATAGCGTCATTTCGACGAAAAGCGTTTCCCGAAGACCCTGAAGAAAGGGTGCGTGACGTGACCACCGCCCAGCCCCTGGATGTGCAGCCCTCGCCGCTCGCCCTGCTCCTGCTCGGTCGCGAAGCCGACCCCAAGAGCGAGCGCGGCGTGGAGTGTCCCGGCGACCTGCCGTCGCCCTCCGACCCGGACCTCGTGGAGCGCGCCCGCGCCGCGAAGGAGAAGCTCGGTGACAAGGTCTTCGTGCTCGGCCACCACTACCAGCGCGACGAGGTCATCCAGTTCGCCGACGTGACCGGCGACTCCTTCAAGCTCGCGCGCGACGCCGCCGCCAAGCCCGAGGCGGAGTACATCGTCTTCTGCGGTGTGCACTTCATGGCCGAATCGGCCGACATCCTCACGGGTGACGACCAGAAGGTCGTCCTGCCCGACCTCGCGGCCGGCTGCTCGATGGCCGACATGGCCACCGCCGAGCAGGTCGCCGAGTGCTGGGACGTGCTGACCGAGGCCGGCGTCGCCGAGCAGGTCGTGCCCGTCTCGTACATGAACTCCTCGGCCGACATCAAGGCCTTCACCGGCAAGCACGGGGGCACGATCTGCACCTCGTCCAACGCCGAGCGGGCCCTGGACTGGGCCTTCGAGCAGGGCGAGAAGGTGCTCTTCCTGCCGGACCAGCACCTGGGCCGCAACACCGCCGTCCGCGACATGGGCATGTCCCTCGACGACTGCGTGCTCTACAACCCGCACAAGCCGAACGGCGGTCTCACCGTCGAGGAGCTGCGCGCCGCCAAGATGATCCTGTGGCGGGGCCACTGCTCGGTGCACGGCCGCTTCTCGCTGGACTCGGTGAACGACGTCCGCGAGCGCATCCCCGGCGTGAACGTGCTCGTCCACCCCGAGTGCCGGCACGAGGTCGTCGCCGCCGCGGACTACGTGGGCTCGACCGAGTACATCATCAACACCCTGGAGGCGGCCCCGGCCGGTTCCAAGTGGGCGATCGGCACGGAGCTGAACCTCGTCCGGCGGCTGGCGAACCGATTCGCCGACCAGGACAAGGAGATCGTCTTCCTCGACAAGACGGTCTGCTTCTGCTCGACCATGAACCGCATCGACCTCCCCCACCTGGTGTGGACGCTGGAGTCCCTGGCCGAGGGCAACCTCGTCAACCAGATCCAGGTGGACCAGGAGACCGAGAGCTTCGCCAAGCTCGCCCTGGAGCGGATGCTGGCGCTGCCGTAACGGTTCTCTCCCCCGGATACGCCCGAAGGGCGCCCCGCGCGACGCGGGGCGCCCTTCGGCGTGCGCGGGGCCGCTAGACGTCCAGGGCGTCCAGCAGGTCCGTGTCCGTGTCTGTGTTCGCCTCGGTCGGCTGCTCCGGGATCTCCGCGCCGCCCTTCTTCGCCGCCTTCTTCTTCGCGCGGCGCTCCTTGCGGAGCTCCACCATCGCGTAGAGCGTCGGGACGAGCAGCAGGGTCAGCAGCGTCGAGGTGATCAGACCGCCGATCACCACCACGGCCAGCGGCTGGGCGATGAAACCGCCCTCGCCGGTGATGCCGAGGGCCATCGGCAGCAGGGCGAAGATCGTCGCCAGGGCGGTCATCAGGATCGGGCGGAGCCGGTGCCGGCCGCCCTCGATCACCGCCTCGACGACGCCCAGGCCCTGCGCCCGGTACTGGTTGATCAGGTCGATCAGGACGATCGCGTTGGTGACGACGATGCCGATGAGCATCAGCATGCCGATCATCGCCGGGACGCCCATCGCGGTGCCGGTGATCACCAGCAGGCCGAGGGCGCCGGTCGCCGCGAACGGGATCGAGACCAGCAGGATCAGCGGCTGGATCAGCGACCGGAAGGTCGCCACCAGCAGCATGAAGACGATCGCGACGGCCGCGAGCATCGCCAGGAACAGGTTGAGGAAGGCCTCGTCCTGGTCCTCGGAGACGCCGCCGATGGTCGCGGTGGCGCCCTCCGGCAGGTCGAGCGCGTTGATCTTCGACTGGAGGGAGGCGCTCACCGCGCCGGTGTTGTCGCCCACCGGCTTGGCCGTGATCGTCGCGGCGCGCGCGCCGTCGATCCGGGTCATCGAGACCGGGCCGGGGACCAGCTCGACCGTCGCGATGTCGCCGAGCTTCACCGGGCCGAGCGGCAGCGCCCGGAGCGCGGCCAGGGTGGTGGCCGGGCGGGCCGAGGTGATGAGGACGTCCCGCTCGCTGTCGTCGAGGATCGCCTTCGCCGCCGGGGTGCCCCGGACGGACTGGGCGACGACCGCGCCGAGCGAGGCGGTGTCGAAGCCGGCGTCGGCCGCCTTCGCGTTCGCCTTCACGGAGATCCGCGGCACGGACTGCGACAGGTCGCTCTGGACGTCGGTGACGTCCTTGAGCCCGGCGATCGCGGCCCGTACCTGCTCGGAGGCCTTCTTCAGGACCTCCGGGTCCGCGGCCTTCACGACCACGCTCAGGTCGCCCGAGCCGAAGCCGTCGCCCGCCGCGATCGTGGTGTCGCCGATGCCGTCGAGGGCGCCGAGGCCCTTCTCGATGGCGTCCCGGGTCCTCTCGTACGCGGCGGAGTCGTCCAGGCTCACCTTGTACGAGGCCTGGTTGGCGCCGGTGCCGCCGCCGAACGCCGCCATGAAGCCCGAGGAGCCCACGGTGACCTGGTAGTCCTTGACGCCCTCGGTCTCCGCGAGGACCTTCTCGACCTTCTTCGCGGCCTCGTCCGAGGCGCTCAGGCTGGTGCCGGGCGCCAGCTCCTGCTGGATGTTCAGGACCTCCTGCTCGCCCTGGTCGAAGAAGTTCGTCTTCAGGAGCGGGGCCATGCCGAAGGTGGCGACGAGGACGACGACGGCGATCGCCAGGCTGGTGAGCCGGCGCCGGGTCGCGAACCGCAGGACCGGCACGTACAGGCGCTGGAGGCGGCTCCGCTCCTCCTTCTCCTCGGCGAGCCTGCGGGCCTCCGCCAGGTCCTCCGGGGTGCCCTTGGGGGCGCGCAGGAACCAGTACGAGAGCACCGGGACCACGGTCAGCGAGACCAGCAGCGAGGCGAGCAGGGCCGCCGTCACCGTCAGCGAGAACGAGCCGAACAGCTCGCCGATCATGCCGCCGGTCAGACCGATCGGCAGGAAGACGGCGACGGTGGTGAGCGTCGAGGACGTGACGGCGCCCGCCACCTCGCGGACCGCGGTGAGGATCGCGGACTGGCGCTCCTCGCCGTAGCCCAGGTGGCGCTTGATGTTCTCCAGGACCACGATCGAGTCGTCGACGACCCGGCCGATGGCGATGGTGAGCGCGCCGAGCGTCAGCATGTTGAGCGAGAGGTCGCGGGTCCACAGCACGATGAGCGCGAGGACGACCGAGAGCGGGATGGAGACCGCGGTGACCAGGGTCGACCGGACCGACGCGAGGAAGACCAGGATCACCAGGACGGCCATGACGAGGCCGAGCGCGCCCTCCGTGGTCAGACCGGAGACGGCCTTGGCGACGGCCGGGCCCTGGTCGGAGACCACGGTGAGCTCGGCGCCCGCGCCGAGGTCGCGGCGCAGGTCGGGCAGCTTCTCCTCGACGGCGTCGGAGATCGCGACGGCGCTGCCGTCCTTGTCCATGGTGGCGAAGACGGCGAGGCTGGGCTTGCCGTTCGTCCGCGTGAGGGAGGTGCGCGGCGACTCCTCCTGCCGCACGGTGGCGACGTCGCCGAGCCGGACCGCCTTGCCCTTGCCGGGGACGGCCGCCGGGATGCGCAGGTCCTCGATCTGCCGCAGCGAGGTGTAGCCGCCGCCGACCTGGATCGTGCGGGACTTGCCGGCCTCCGAGAAGGCGCCGGCCGGCATCGTGGCGCCGCCGGAGCGGAGGGCCTCGGCGAGCTTCATGGTGTTCAGTCCGGCCGCGGCGAGCCGGCGCTCGTCCGGGGTGACGGAGACCTGGAGGTCCTGGACGCCGCTGACGGTGACCTGGCCGACGCCCTCGATGTCCTGGAGGGCGGGCACGACGGTCCGCTCCAGCTGGTCGGCGAGCGCCTGCGGGTCCTTGTCGGAGGCCGCGGCGAGGACGACGGTCGGCATGTCGTCCGTCGAGCCGGCGATCACCTGCGGGTCGACGGAGTCGGGCAGCTGGGCGCGGGCCCGGTTCACCGCCTGCTGGACGTCGGCGACCAGCTGCTTCGTCGACTCGTCGCCGTAGTCGAAGGAGGCCATGACGACGGCCATGCCCTCGGAGGCGGTGGAGGTGACCGACTTCAGGCCGTCGACGGCCTTCAGGTTGTCCTCCAGCGGCTCGACGACCTGCTTCTCGACCACATCGGGAGAGGCGCCCTGGTAGGGGGCGAGGACCGAGACCATGGGCAGCTCGATCGACGGGAACAACTGCTGCTTCAGCTGCGGGATCGCGATCGCGCCGAACACGATCGCGACGATGGACATCAGCCCGATCAGGGCCCGTTGCGCGAGGCTGAATCTGGACAGCCAGGACATGGGGTCTCTCTTCTGTGGCGTACTCGTCGGCGGGCGGGCACACCGCGGCACCCCCCGCCTACACGATCAGCCATCCGCGCCGAGAAGTCCTCGGCCCCCGGGTCCACTTCCTTATCCCGCGCATACCGCGTCTGGAGTACGCGCTCACTCCACCCGGGGGCGTACGAGACCGGACTCGTACGCCGTGACCACCAGCTGGGCCCGGTCGCGGGCGCCGAGCTTGGCCATGGTCCGGTTGACGTGCGTCTTCACGGTCAGCGGGCTGACGTCGAGGCGCTCGGCGATCTCGTCGTTCGAGAGGCCGCCCGCGACGAGGACGAGCACCTCGCGCTCCCGGGCGGTGAGCGCCGCGAGCCGCTGGGTGCGGGCGTCGCCGCCCCCGGCCGCCGGGTCCGACGCGGGGCCCTGCGCGAGGAAGGTGGCGATCAGTCCCTTGGTCGCGGCCGGGGAGAGCAGCGCCTCTCCGGCGTGCGCGATCCTGATGGCGCCGAGGAGCTCCTCCGGTTCGGCCCCCTTGCCGAGGAAGCCGGAGGCTCCGGCGCGCAGCGACTGCACGACGTACTCGTCGACCTCGAACGTGGTCAGCATGACGATCCGTACGTCGGCGAGCTCGGGATCGGCGGTGATCGTCCGGGTGGCGGCGAGGCCGTCGGTGCCCGGCATGCGGATGTCCATGAGGACGACGTCGGGCCGGGTGGCGCGGGCGAGCGCGACCGCCTCGGCGCCGTCGGGCGCCTCCCCCACGACCTCCATGTCGGGCTCGGAGTCCACCAGCACTTTGAAGGCGCTGCGGAGCAGGGCCTGGTCGTCGGCGAGCAGTACGCGGATGGTCATGCGAGGTCCTCCCCCGTGCGGGACGTCACCGGCAGTATCGCCTGCACGCGGAAGCCACCGCCGTAGCGGGGGGCGGCGGTGAGGGTGCCGCCGAGCGCGCCGACCCGCTCGCGCATGCCGAGCAGCCCGTGCCCGCCGACCGGGGGCTGGTCGGCGGACCGGGGCGGGTCCGTCGCGGCCGTGCCGTCGTCGAGGACGGTGATCTCGACCGTACGGCCCACCCGGACGATGCTCACCTCGGCCTTCACGTCCGGGCCCGCGTGCTTGCGGACGTTGGTCAGCGCCTCCTGCACGATCCGGTACGCGGCGAGGTCCACAGTCGCGGGGAGCGACAGGCCCTCGTCGGCACGGGCGAGGGCGATCGGGAGTCCGGCCTTGCGGAAGCTGTCGAGCAGCCCGTCGAGGACGGCGAGGCCGGGCGCGGGCTCGGTGGGGGCCTCCGGGTCGCCGGACTGGCGCAGCAGCCCGACGGTGGCGCGCAGCTCGCCCAGGGCGGAGCGGCTGGCCTCGCGGACGTGCGCGAGGGCCTCCTTGGCCTGGTCGGGACGCTTGTCCATGACATGGGCGGCGACGCCGGCCTGCACGTTCACCAGGGCGATGTGGTGGGCGACGACGTCGTGGAGGTCGCGGGCGATCCGGAGCCGTTCCTCGGCGACCCGCCGTCCGGCCTCCTCCTCCCGGGTCCGCTCGGCGCGCTCGGCCCGCTCGCGGATCGCGTCGACGAAGGCCCGCCGGCTGCGGACGGCGTCCCCGGCGGCCGCCGCCATCCCGGTCCAGGCGAAGACGCCGAGGTTCTCCTGGGCGTACCAGGGGGTCGGCCCGAAGGCCATCGCGGCGGCGGTCAGCACCGCCATCGTCGCCAGGCCGACGCGCCAGGTGGTGGGCCGGTCGGTGCGCGCGGCCACCGTGAAGAGCGCGACGACGGCGGCCATCGCGATCGGGGCCGGGCGGTTGTCGTTGACCAGCTCGACGAGGCTGATCGTGACGGCGAAGGCGAGCACGGCGAAGGGGCGGCGGCGGCGCAGGACGAGTGCGGCGGCGCCCAGGACCATGATCAGCACGCTCCAGGGGCCGGGACTGCGGTCCCCGAAGGTCGGCCCCTCCGGGCTGCCGTGCGGATCGGTGAACGACCCGGCGATCATGCAGACGAGCGCGCCGGCGGCGAGGGTGGCGTCGAAGGCGAGCGGATGCGCGCGGAACCAGTCGCGGAGACGGCTGGGGATCGTGCCGGCGGCGGGGCCGGGGCCGGTGGGGGTCACGGGGGACAACGGTACGACGCGGGGCGGGCGGCGCCGACGCGGAACCAGAGCCGACCGGTCCGGTGCGGGCCCGCGCCCTGTGCGCCCGCGCCCACCGGTCCGCTGCGCGGCGCCCCCGCAGTGGTGGGCCCGCGCCCGCCGTTGCGGGCCGCGCCCCCGCCGGTCCGTTGTGGCCAGCGCCCCGCCCGTTGTGGGCAGGCGTTCCGCAAGGGGCGGAACGGGTGGGCACAACGGACGGCGCCCTTGCCGGCGCCAGAGGCTGCCGCACCCCGACCCGCACCCTTGGTGACGGCACCAGGGCGGTGCGGGCCCAGGCGCAGGACGCGGAGGCGCCGCGAGAGCGCGCCGTCCCGTGTGCCCACCCGTCCCGCCCAGCGGGACGATTGCCCACACGGCAGCGGGCGAGCGCCCACACGGGCGTGGGCGAAGGCCCACACGGGCGCGGGCGGCGGGCCCGCACGGGCGCGAGCGAAGGCCCCACACGGGCGTGGGCGGCGGGCCGCGGCAGAACTCGTGCGGGCCGGGCGCAGGTGCGTGCCCGGCCCGGGAGGGACCGCCGGGACGGCTAGGGTCCCGCGCGGCCGAGAGGCCCGCCGGCCCAGGAGCGGACGCGCCCGGGCGCGTCAGGCGTGGTGGGAGCCTCGGGGGTCAGCCTGGGATCAGGCCGTCGTTCGAGAGCATCGCACGGACCTCCTCCAGGCTCGCGTCCTCGGCCGGGAGGATCAGCTCCGACGGCTCCAGCGCGTCGTCCGGCAGCGGCGTGCCGAGCCGGCGGACGGCCTCCAGCACGGCGCTCAGCGTGCGCCGGAACCCTTCCCCGTCCCCCGACTCCATCTCCGCGAGCAGCTCGTCGTCCAGCCTGTTCAGCTCGACGAAGTGGCTGTCGGCCAGCTTCCACTGGCCCTCCCCCATGATCCGTACGATCATGACGCGTCCTGTCTGTCGCCTACTTCTCGAAGCGCGGGTGGGACTGCTCCTGCTGAGTGCGGTCCTGCGGCGCGGCCGCGCCACCGCCCTCGATGGCCTGCTGCTGGGCCGAGGGGCCCCCGGCCAGCTCCGCCTTCATCCGCTGGAGCTCCAGCTCGACGTCCGTGCCGCCGGAGAGCCGGTCCAGCTCCGCCTGGATGTCGTCCTTCGCGAGCCCGGACTGGTCGTCCAGGGCGCCCGAGGCGAGCAGCTCGTCGATCGCGCCGGCGCGCGCCTGGAGCTGGGCGGTCTTGTCCTCGGCCCGCTGGATCGCGAGGCCGACGTCGCTCATCTCCTCCGAGATGCCGGAGAAGGACTCGGCGATCCTGGTCTGCGCCTGGGCCGCCGTGTACGTGGCCTTGATGGTCTCCTTCTTGGTGCGGAAGGCGTCCACCTTGGCCTGGAGACGCTGGGCGGCGAGGGTGAGCTTCTCCTCCTCGCCCTGCAACGTCTGGTGCTGCACCTCCAGGTCGCTGACCTGCTGCTGGAGCGCGGCCCGCCGGGACAGCGCCTCGCGCGCCAGGTCCTCGCGGCCGAGCGCCAGCGCCTTGCGGCCCTGGTCCTCCAGCTTCGCGGACTGGCCCTGCAACTGGTTCAGCTGGAGTTCGAGCCGCTTGCGGGAGGTGGCGACGTCGGCGACGCCCCGTCGCACCTTCTGCAACAGCTCCAGCTGCTTCTGGTAGGAGTAATCGAGCGTCTCGCGCGGATCCTCGGCCCGGTCAAGGGCCTTGTTCGCCTTCGCGCGGAAGATCATCCCCATACGCTTCATGACACCGCTCATGGGCTTCGCGCGCCCCCTTCTGACGGACTCGGCTCCAGCTCTTTCAACAGGATCCACAGTACGGGCCCTGTCTCCATTACCGCACTGTTCGGAGCGGGATGCGCTCCTCCCCAAGGACGATCGCGCGCGGTGTTCCCTCCCGCGCAGGGAGTAGATGGATCTCCGGGGAGACCGCGCCCGTCCTCCGTACGTACGCCCGAAGACGCAGTCCGTTAGCGGATCGTTCCCGCCCGGCATGGGGTTCATGCCCACCACCCCGTACCCTTGGGTTTTGTGTTCCGTAGCCGTTCGAAGGACGAGAAGGCCCCCACCGACAAGGTGACGGCGGACCTCTCCACCAAGCAGCCCCGCGACCCCGAGGCCCCCAAGGGCCGCCCGACCCCGAAGCGGAGCGAGGCGCAGACCCAGCGCCGTCGCGCCGCGACGGTGCCGACCGACCGCAAGGAGGCCGCCAAGCGCCAGCGCGAGGCACGCCGCACGGACCTGGCCCGGCAGCGCGAGGCGCTGGCCAATGGTGACGAGCGTTACCTGCCCGCCCGCGACAAGGGTCCGGTCCGCCGCTTCGTGCGCGACTTCGTCGACTCGCGGTTCGTGATCGCCGAGTTCTTCCTGCCGATGGCCGTGGTGATCCTCGTGCTGTCGCTCTTCGGCAACGCCAACCGCGGGCTTCAGAACATCTCCCTGCTGCTGTGGCTCGGTGTGATCATTCTGATCGTCATCGACTCGATCGGCATCTGGATCCGTCTGCGGAAGCAGCTGAACGAGCGCTTCCCGAACGAACCGAAGCGCGGCGCCATCGCCTACGGCCTGATGCGCACGCTTCAGATGCGCCGACTGCGTCTGCCGAAGCCGCAGGTCAAGCGCGGAGAGCGGCCCTGAGCGCCGACAGTACGGAGTCGGGCGCGCGCGCCTTCGACGGGGGCGCCCCGGTGCTGCCCGCCGTCGCCCACTGGCCCGCCGGTCCCGGCGGGCTCCGCGACACCATCCGGCAGGAGCTCGTCGCCCGCCAGCTCGACGAGCAGATAACCGGCCGCTACCCGGTGGGCCAGCGGCTGCGGATCCTCGACGCGGGCATGGGGCAGGGCATCCAGGCCCTGCGCCTCGCCCGGGCCGGGCACACCGTGACCGGCCTGGAGGCCGACCCGGACCTGCTGAAGGCGGCCCGTGAGTCGCTGGCGAAGGAGCCCGCCGGAATCCGCGAGCGGGTCCGGATGATCGAGGGCGACGGACGCGAGACCGGGGTGCACTTCCTGCCCGGCAGTTTCGACGTGGTCCTCTGCCACGGCGTGCTCATGTACGCCGACGAGCCCGACGCCCTCCTCGCGGGCCTGGCCCGGATGCTGGCCCCCGGCGGCCTGCTGTCCCTGGTCGTACGGAACGCGGAGGCCCTGTCCATGCGCCCCGGGCTCGCCGGGGACTGGTCGGGGGCGCTCGCCGCCTTCGACTCGGACGTCTACACGGACGACAACGGCATGAAGGTGCGGGCCGACCGGCTGGACGCGCTCACGTCGACGCTCGCGGGCATCGCGGCGCCGCTGCACGCCTGGTACGGGGTGCGGGTCTTCACCGACGACGTCCCCGCCGACGCGGGCCTACCCGCCGCCGAGCAGCTGGACCGGCTGCTCGCCGCCGAGGACCGGGCCGGGCGCACTGAGCCGTACCGGCGGATAGCGGCCCTCCTGCACCTGTGCGGCGTACGGGGCTGACGGAGGCCCGGGCGGCGGTCACGCACCCCTGATCGGGTGCGCTCGCCGGGCCGGGACCCGGACGGAACCGGATACTCCGGGCATGGACGTCTCCCGTGCCCGTCGCGCCCACCGCCCTCCCGCTCTCACCGCCCTCGCCGCGCTCGCCGTCGGGGGCTGCGTCGTCGCGCTGGCCGGCGGCTGCTCGTCGCCCGGCCGGGTCGCGGCCGCTCCGGAGCGCTCCACCCAGGCGGCGGCGCCGCTCGCCACCCATGAGCTGGAGGACGAGTACCGCACCGTCATCAGGAACGTCCTCCCCTCCGTCGTGCAGATCGAGGCGGGCGACAGCCTCGGCTCCGGGGTCGCCTTCGACACCCGGGGGCACGTCGTGACCAACGCGCACGTGATCGGCCAGGAGAAGACCTTCAAGGTCACCGCCGCCACCGGCGGGCAGCCCGTGACGGCGCGGCTGGTCTCCTCGTATCCCGAACAGGACCTCGCGGTCATCCGGCTCGACAGCGTGCCGCAGGGGCTGAAGGCGGCGAGGTTCGGCGACTCGTCCGCCGTCGACATGGGGCAGATCGTGCTCGCGATGGGCTCCCCGCTGGGCCTGTCCGGCAGCGTCACCCAGGGCATCGTCTCGGCGACCGGCCGGACGGTCAGCGAGGGCCGGACCGACGGCGGGACGGGCGCGACGATCGCGAACATGGTCCAGACGTCGGCGGCGATCAATCCCGGCAACAGCGGGGGCGCGCTGGTGAACCTCGACAGCGAGGTCATCGGCATCCCGACGCTCGCCGCGACCGACCCCGAGCTGGGCGGCGGCGCGGCGGCCGGCATCGGCTTCGCGATCCCCGCGTCGACGGTGCGGTCGATCGCGGGCCAGATCGTCAAGGACGGCCGGGTGACGGACTCGGGGCGGGCGGCCCTGGACATCACCGGCCGTACGGTCCTCGACGACGCCTACCGGCCGGAGGGCGTCGCGATCGTCGAGGCGCCGTCGGACGGGGCGGCCGGGCGGGCGGGGCTTCGGCCGGGGGACGTCATCACGCGGCTGGGCGACACGGAGATCACGACGATCACGTCCCTCGCGGAGGCGCTGGCGGCGAGGAAGCCGGGGGAGGTGGTGACGGTGACGTATGTGCGCGGCACGACGTCCCACGAGGCCCGGGTCACACTGGGCGAGCTCTAGCCTGCGGCGCCCTTGGCCGTGTCCGACGGGCCCGTGGCCCGTGGCCCGTGACCGTGTCCGTGTCCGATGGGCCCGTGGCCCGTGGCCGTGGCCGATGGGCCCACTGCACGGCCTGTACGAGCCCGCGCCGCCGTGGGCCGGAGCGGTACCGGACCGGGCGCCCGCGCCCGCGTGGCCCTGAGCCAGAGCCCCACGGGCCCGCGCGCCCGCGCCGCCGTGCCCGTACCCGTGGGGGCGTGCCCGTAGCCGTGCGGGCCTCCGCCCCCGCCCCGTGTGGGCCCGTCGCCCGCGCCCGTGTGGGCGCTCGCCCCCTGCCCGTGTGGGCAATCGTCCCGCTGGGCGGGACGGGTGGGCACACGGGACGGCGCCCCTTAGCGGCGCCTCCGCGTTCCGCCCCCGGCCCGCACCACCATGTGCTGCACCCGGGTGGTGCGGGTCAGGAACAGGAGCCTCTGGCGCCGGCAGGGCGCGGGTCCGTTGTGCCCACCCGTTCCGCCCCGGCGGAACGCATGCCCACAACGCGGCGGGGCGCGGGCCTACAACGGGGGCGCCGGGTGCGGGCCCGCGAGGGAGCGGCGGAGGCTCGGCGCCCGGATCGGCCGGGTGCTCTAGCCCTCCGCGTTCAGGGGCATCGGGCCGTAGATCTTCGTGCCGTCCTCCGACAGCGTCACCTGGTCCGCGCCGCCGCCGAGGAGGTCGCGCCAGTGCTCGCCGATCCAGCTCTCCGCGTCGCCCTGGGTGGTGAACTCCTCGGGGGTCACCACCGGCTCGACCTCCGTGCCGTCGGACTTCTCGAACCGCCACGTCCATGCCATGAAAGCCTCCTGGCGCTCGCCGGATGATCGGTTTCCTGCCCGCAGCGTAGCCGGGCGCGCACGCCTCGCGGTGGCGCGGGAGGATCTGGATGTGGAACTGACACTGCTCGGCACCGGCGCACCCCTCGGACTCCCCCGCCCCGACTGCCCCTGCGCCGTGTGCGCGCTGTCCCGCGGGGAGCGGGTGAGGGCGGCGACCTCGCTGCTCGTGGACGGGGCCCTGCTGCTCGATCTGACCCCGGGGGCCGCGCTGGCCGCCGCGCGGTCGGGGCATTCGCTGGTGGGGGTGCGTCAGGTGCTGCTGACGCATCCGCACGACGGGCCGGCCGTGGAGGTGCCCGCGGGGCTTCCGACGGCGGGGCGGGTGCCGGACGGACGGGAGTTGACGCTGATCAGCGGGCACCGGGTGCGGGCGGTGCCGATGGACTCCCCCGGGACCGGGTACGAGGTGACCTCGGCCGACGGCGAGCGGCTGCTCTATCTGCCGCCGGGCGGCGCGCCCGCCGGGATCGCGGACGAGCGTCTGGAGCCGTACGACATGGTCGTCGCCGATGTCACGGGGCGGCCGGACGGGCTCGCCCGGCTGCGGGCGACGGGTGCGGTCGGCCCGGCGACCGAGGTGATCGCGGTGCACCTGGACCACGACGTGCCGTCCGGCCCCGAGCTGGACCGGCGGCTCGCGGCGGCGGGGGCGCGGGCGGTGCCGGACGGGACGACGCTGTACGTCGGCGACTACCACGAGGTGCCGGACGTGCCCCGGCGGACACTGGTGACGGGCGGGGCCCGGTCGGGGAAGTCGGTGGAGGCCGAGCGGCGCCTGGAGACCTTCCCCGAGGTGCTGTACGTGGCGACGGGCGGGGCGCGGGAGGGCGATCCGGAGTGGGCCGAGCGGGTGGGCCTGCACCGGGAGCGGCGGCCGGCCTCGTGGCGTACGGCGGAGACGTGCGAGCTCGCGCCGCTGCTCGCGGAGGACGGCCCGGCGCTGCTCGTCGACTGTCTGTCGCTGTGGCTGACGGACGCCATGGACCGGGTGGGGGCCTGGGACGACGAGCGGTGGCGGGACGGCGGGCAGGCGGCGCTGCGGGAGCGGACCGGGGAGCTGGTGGCCGCGGTGCGGGCGACGCGCCGGACGGTCGTGGCGGTGACGAACGAGGTCGGGTCGGGGGTGGTGCCGGCCACGGCGGCGGGGCGGCGCTTCCGGGACGAGCTGGGACGGCTGAACGCGGCCTTCGCGGAGGAGTGCGAGGAGGTCGTCCTGGTGGTCGCGGGACAGGCGCTGGTGCTGCGCGGGTAGGGTTCCGATCGCTGATGGACCTCGCTGACTTGTCACTAGGCGGTACTCGTGAACCTGGACGACTTCTCCGATCTGATCGAGCGCCCCGACGGCGGGATACGGCGTGATGCCGAGGAGCGCCGGGAGCGGCTGACCGTGCCGCCGGGGGCGCTGGGCCGGCTGGACGAGCTGGGCGAGTGGCTGTCCGCGGCGCAGGCCTCGGTGAAGGTGCGGGCGATCGAGCAGCCGAAGGTGGTGCTGTTCGCCGGCGACCACGGGGTGGCCTCGCTCGACGTGTCGGGCCGCGCGGCGGGCTCGGCGCACGAGCTGGTGCGCGCGGTGCTCGACGGGGCGAGCCCGGTGGCGGTGCTCGCCCGGTCGATGGCGGTGCCGGTACGGGTCGTGGACGCCGGTCTGGACTGCGATCCGGAGCTGCTTCCGGCCGAGGTGACGCGGCACCGGGTGCGGCGCGGCAGCGGCCGGATCGACCTGGTGGACGCGCTGACGGCCGAGGAGGCCGAGGCGGCGGTCCGGCTCGGGATCGCGATCGCCGACGAGGAGGCGGACTCGGGCACGGATCTGGTGGTGCTCGGGGACCTGAGCGTCGGCGGCACGACGCCGGCGTCCACGCTGATCGCGGCGCTGTGCGGGACGGACGCCTCGGTGGTGACCGGGCGGGGCGGTGCCGGGATCGACGATCTGGCGTGGATGCGCAAGTGCGCGGCGATCCGGGACGCGCTGCGGCGGGCCCGGCCGGTGCTCGGTGACCAGCTGGAGCTGCTCGCGGCGGTCGGCGGGGCGGACCTGGCGGCGATGACCGGGTTCCTGCTCCAGGCCTCGGTGCGGCGGATGCCGGTGATCCTGGACGGTGTGGTGGGCGCGGCCTGTGCGCTGGTGGCGCAGCGGGCCGCCTTCCGGGCGCCGGACTGGTGGCTGGCGGGTCAGGTGAGCGGGGAGCCCGGGCAGGCGAAGGCGCTGGACCGGATGGCGCTCAACCCTCTGCTCGACCACGGCGTCCATGTGGGTGAGGGAACCGGGGCACTGCTCGCGCTTCCCCTCGTCCAGGCCGCCGCGGCCTTCGCCGCGGAGCTGCCCGAGCGTCCGGATCCGACCACTCCGGAGGCCGACGGCGGCTCGGAGGGCTGAGCGGGCGGAGGGGGAGGGGGACGACTCCGGGGACGGCCGGGCGCGACGCGCGCGTGGCCGTCTCCGGCGTCTCCGTACGACAAGCGTCGCCCCATATGATCGCTTTTCATGGGAGAAGTCCGCTTGTCTGCCGAAGCAGCACCCCGGAGCACCGCCCCCCGGGGCAGCACCGCCCGTTCACGGCGCAGCGCCGCGTTCGCCGTCTGGTACCTGCGCGTCGTCACGTTCATCAACTTCCTGAGCGCCGTCTGGGTGTCGTTCGGGCAGGACCTGCGCCGCCACAACGAGGACAACTACTTCACCCCGTACCTGCTCACCGCGGGCTTCGCCTCGGGGGTGTTCACCCTCTTCCTGGCGATCACCATGCGGCGCCGCAAGCGGGCCGCGTGGATCCTGAACATGGTGCTGGGCGGGCTCTTCCTGCTGCTCTTCGCGCTCGTGATGTTCTTCCCGGAGATCCGGCAGCACACCCAGAACTGGATCTCGCTGGCGCTCACCGCCGCGTTCGTGCTCGCCCTGCTCCTCGGCCGGAAGGAGTTCTACGCGAAGGGCGACCGCTCCAACCCGTGGCTGGCCGCGATCGTCGCGGTCGGCGGACTGCTCGTCACCTCGCTGCTCGCGGCCGTCCTGGTCACCGTCACCAACACCTCCACCACCTCCTCCACCTTCCTGGAGCGCTGGCGGTACGGCGTGATGCGGCTGATCACGCTGGCCTCGGACGACTCGCGGTTCGCCGGGATCAGCACCCCCGGCTGGGTCGACGTCACCATCAACGTGCTGTCCACGCTGCTGCTCTTCGCGGTGCTCTTCGCCGCCTTCCGCTCCCGGCGGGCGGTCGACCCGCTGACCGAGGAGGACGAGGAGCGGCTGCGGGCCCTGCTCGACAAGCAGGGTGACCGCGACTCGCTGGGCTACTTCGCGCTGCGGCGCGAGAAGAGCGTGGTGTGGTCGCCGAGCGAGAAGGCGGCCGTCGCCTACCGGGTGGTCGGCGGCGTCTCGCTCGCCTCGGGCGACCCGATCGGCGACCCCGAGGCCTGGCCCGGCGCGATCGAACCCTGGCTCGCGGAGGCGCGCGAGCACGGCTGGATCCCCGCGGTCATGGGCGCGAGCGAGGAGGCCGGGGTCATCTACGCCCGGCACGGTCTGGACGCCCTGGAGCTGGGCGACGAGGCGATCGTGGAGACCGACGAGTTCACCCTGGACGGCCGGGCGATGCGGACGGTCCGGCAGGCCTTCAACCGGGTGAAGCGGGCCGGGTACGAGGTCCGGATCCGGCGCCACGAGGACATCCCGCCGGAGGAGATGGCGGAGCTGCTGCGCAAGGCGGACGACTGGCGGGACGGGGCCACCGAGCGCGGGTTCTCGATGGCGCTCGGCCGGCTCGGCGACCCCCGCGACGGCCGCTGCGTGATGCTGGAGTGCACGGACGAGAGCGGTGCGCTGCGCGCCGTGCTGTCCTTCGTGCCCTGGGGGCCGAAGGGGCTCTCGCTGGACCTGATGCGCCGCGACCGGGACTCGGAGAACGGCCTGATGGAGTTCATGGTCATCGAACTCCTCCAGCGCGCCAAGGAGATCGGGATCACTCAGGTCTCGCTCAACTTCGCGATGTTCCGGTCCGTCTTCGAGCGTGGCTCGAAGCTCGGCGCGGGACCCGTGCTGCGCATGTGGCGTTCCCTGCTCAGCTTCTTCTCCCGCTGGTGGCAGATCGAGTCGCTGTACCGCGCCAACGCCAAGTACCGACCGATCTGGGAGCCCCGATTCATGCTCTTCGAGAAGAGTGCGGACCTGCTGCGCATCGGCCTCGCCGCCGGGCGGGCCGAGGGCTTCCTGGAGGCCCCGGGGCTGCCGAAGTGGCTGCACCGCAGACACCTGGAGAGCAGCCGTTGAGACACGCCGTCGGACGGTTCGCCCGCCGGGAGTGGGGGCCGCTCCTCACGGCCCTGCGGACGGCCCTCGTCACCCTGCGGTGGAGGGCGGTCCCGATGACGCTGGCCGCCGTCTGCCTCACCGCCCTCTTCCAGCTCGTGCAGAACCAGGACTGGGGCTATCAGCCGGTCCAGGACATCGGCTCGGTGCGGGCCGAGGACCCGTTGTGGCTCGCGCTGCTGCGGACCCCGCTCTCCCTCTTCGTGCCCGCGCTCGACCTGCCCGTGTGGGGTGCCCTCGCGCAGGTCCTGCTGGTGTTCGGGATCGCCGAGATCTGCCTCGGGCGGTGGCGGACGCTGGGCGTCGCGTACCTGGCCACCCTGGCCGGCACGCTCTACGCGCGCGTGGGCATCGCGCTCGGCCCCGACAGCCCCTTCGGGCTGCCGGCCTCCGACGCCCAGATCGTGGACACCGGCCCTTCGGCCGCCGTGGTGGGCCTCGCGGTCTACGTCTGCTGGCGCTACCGGGCGTACGGGACGGGCGGGCTCGTGGTCGTGGCGATGGTCGTCGAGGTGATGATCAAGGCGAACCTGGCGGGCAAGGAGCACCTCGCGGCGATCGCCGCCGTCCTCGTCCTGATCGCGGTCGAGTCGGCGCGCGGGCGCCGTCAGGACGGCGGCGTGGAGCCGCGTCCCGGCACGCGCTCCTGGAAGCCGCCGATCAGGTCCTGAAAGCGGCGCCGGACCTTGGTCCAGCGCTTGTCGTGGCGGTAGGTGCGGATGCGGGAGCGGGCCCTGGCCCGGTGGCGGCGCCGGTAGAACTTCCGGGACCACCAGGAGCCGGGGCGGGCGAGCCGGACGGCGCCGACGATCGCCACGAAGGGGATGAGGGTCCCGATCACGGCCATCCGGAACTTCCCCTTCACCAGCGCCACCAGGATGAGGAGGAAGTTCAGCCCGAGCGTGAGGATCAGGTTGACCCGGTCCTGGCGCTCGTCGGCGCTCATGTCGTCGACGCCGAGCGGCGAGAAGCCGCTGAGCGTCAGTCCCACGAGGGCCGTGGTGAGCACCACCACCTCGACGCTCTTGCGGCCGTCGTCCGACCAGTACACGTCGTCGAGGTGCAGGATGAGCGCGAACTCGTCCAGGACGAGTCCCGCGCCGATCCCGAAGACGACCGCGAAGAGGCCGGCGCCGAAGCCGTGCCGGTCGCTGCCCACGGCGCCGAAGCCGCCGATGACGGTGAGGACGACGCCGGGCACGACGTGATGGATGTGGAGTCCCCCGGAGGAGACGTTCTTGAAGGGGCCCTTCCCCGCCCGGATGAGCCGGGTGATGGTGCGGGTGACCAGGAATGTCAGGACGAAGGAGGTCAGAGCGAGCAGCATCGGGAGCTTGCCCGGCTCGACGATGTTCCGGGAGAACCAGTGACCCATGCCACCCCGATCCGATTTGCGCGGTATGCGCAATCTACCGTTCGGGGGCGCCGATTACCCTGCCCGGATGGACGGCCTGCGTTTCGCCTTCGGGACCCTCACCGTGTTCCCCGCCCGCATCACCCGCTGGGACCGGGACGCGGCGCGCGCCGGCATGCTCTCGGCCCCGCTCGCGGGCCTGGTCGTCGGGGTCTGCTCGGCGGCGGCCGGCGGTTCGCTCCTGCTGCTCGGCTCGGGCCCGCTGCTGGCGGCCGTCGCCACGACGGCCGTCCCCGCGCTGCTCACCCGGGGCCTCCACCTCGACGGCCTCGCGGACACCGCCGACGGCCTCGGCAGCGCCAAGCCCGCCGAGGACGCGCTGCGGATCATGAAGCAGTCGGACATCGGGCCGTTCGGCGTCATCACCCTCGTCCTCGTCCTGTTCGCGCAGGTCGCGGCCTTGTACCGGCTGTACGAGGAGGGCTGGGCGCACGGTGTGATCGCCGCCGTGCTGGCCGCCACCGTGGCCCGTCTCGCCCTCACCCACGCGTCCCGGCAGGGCGTCCCCGCGGCCCGCCCCGAGGGCCTCGGGGCGATCGTCGCGGAGACGGTCCCGACCCGGCCCGCGACCCTGACGACCGCCCTGTTCCTGGTGGGCTGCGCCGGGGCAGGCCTCCTCCTCTCCTCGTACGACGCCGTCCGCAACGTCCTGGCGGCCGGCGCGGCGCTCGGCGCGGCGGCGCTGCTGCTGCGCCGGTGCGTGCGGCGGTTCGGCGGGGTGACGGGCGACGTGTTCGGCGCGGTGGCGGAGACGGCGGGGACGGTGGCGCTGGTCGCGCTGACCCTGGGCTGAGCCCGGACCGGCCGGGTCAGCAGGCCTGGCGCCAGGCGTCCAGCTCGTACCGCTTCCGCATCGAGCTGAGGCCCAGCTTGCGGGCCTCCGGGCAGAACCGCTCCGTCGCCAGCTCGTACTCGACGTGGAAGACCGCCTTGCCCGCCGCCGTGAACGGGGCGAGGCGGCCGCACTCGTCGTACTGGGCACACTGCTCGTCGACCGCGAAGTCGAAGTCCGGCAGCAGCTGCGGGATCTGGTCCAGGTCGTTCTTGAGGCCGACCGCGAGGCCCCGGTCGTGGGCCAGGCCGGCGATGAGCCGGTTGTAGCGGAGCTGGTCGGCGGCGGTGAGGGGGAAGCCGGTGCGGTTGCGGTAGCCGTCCATGTTGTCGGGTTCGACGGCGTCGAAGCCCTTGTCCCGGCACATGTCGAGGCGCTTCGCCATGAGCGGGCCGAGGAGGTCGGTGCGGCGGATGTCGAGCCAGCGCTCGCCCTTCCAGCCGTTGCCCTCGCCGAGGAGGGCCTTCGGGAAGCGGCCGGCGTCGGGGCGGAAGTCCTCCCAGGCGCCGGTGGACAGGTAGCAGATGACCTTGCGGCCGCGCCGGTGGAGGTCGGCGACGGCCGACGCGGGGTGGTCGAAGCCGTCGATGTCGTACACCGGGACGTCGACGGCCGGGTCCAGCCGGCCGCTGAGCTGCCACTGCCAGGCGATCCCGGGAGCCGGCCGCCAGCGGTCCCCGGTGGTCTTCGGGTCCGGGCCGGGGGCCGCCGTGCAGGCCGTGGCGAGCAGGAGCAGCACCACGAGGAGCGGCAGCGGTCGTCTCATCGGGCGGGCTCCAGGAGGTGCGGGAGGGTGCCCCAGGGATGGGCGCCGGTGCCGGGGACGGCGCAGTGCACCGGAGTGACCGGGCGGACGCCGGGCGGGGCGGCGTAGACGAGGTGGCAGTAGTGGGCGGCGACCGGCAGGTCGAGCGTACGGTACGTGTCCCAGGGGCCCTCGAAGGTGACGAGGAGGTCGGCCTGGGCCTCGTATCCGGGGTCCGGGTGGGCGCCGTGGTTGAAGACGAGGGTGGCGGCCCCGGCGGCCCGGGCGGCGACCGCGATCCGGCGGTAGTGGGCGAGGGCGGCGGGCGCGGTCGCCACCTGGTCCAGGAAGGCGCCGTCGGCGCCGTACCAGTCGCGGTGGCGGACCAGTTCGGCGACGACCTCGGCGTGCGGGCGGCGGCCGTAGGCGGTGTCCACGTAGCCGAGGACGCGCACTCCGGCCGCCCGCAGCTGCCCGGCGGCCCCCGCGAACGCCGGGTCGGGCGCCGCGCCGGCGCCGCTCGCCGGGTTGAGGACGACGCCGTACAGGGAGGGCGCCGCGTCGATGAGCGCCGACCAGGCCTCGGGCTGCTGGGCCGGGTGCTCGTAGTACGGGACCAGGAGGGAAGGGACGGTCATGACACCCCTAGGCGCGGTGGGCGGTCGGTCGTACCAGGAGGACACAGGTCAGCGCGGCGAGCACCACCGCCGCTCCCCCGGCGGCCACCGGGCCCGCCACGGGTTCCACGGACTGGGCGGCCGCCGCGAGGAGGCAGACGGTGGCGGCGCTGAGCACCGCGCCGAAGGCCTGGAGCAGCAGCCCGAGCCAGAGCACGGTCCCGGTCAGGAGCAGGGTGACCAGGCGCGGCAGCGTCGGCCACGGCGCGCCCGGCCAGGCCAGGGAGGCGGCGAGGGCCAGCCCGAGGAGCACGGTGAGGTAGCCGCCGAGGCAGAGGACGAGGGTCCCGGTGACCGCACGGCGGAACTCGCGGGCGGTGGTGAGGGTCCGCAGCCGGGTCAGGCTGCCGTCCCGGAAGCGGTGGAGCAGCCATTCGGCGGGCCCCATGGAGAGGGTGAGCGCGATGACCGCGCCCGCCCCGCCCACCGTGGTGTCGCCCACGCCGGCCCGGAGGACGAGCAGGCCGCTGCCGAGGCCGAAGAGGCCGTACGGGAGGGAGGCGGCCCGCGGGGGTCCGCCGCGGCCCGCCGCTCCCGGGCGGGCCCCCGGGCGCAGGACGAGCGCGGCGAGGACGACGGAGGCGGCGAGGGAGGTGAGGAGGAGGGTCGCGCGCAGGGCGTCCGGCAGGTCCCAGCGGAAGGCGGGGACGGCGCCGGTGAGCGGCAGCAGGGCGCAGAGCAGGGCCCGTTCGCGGCCGAGGACCAGGAGGACGGTCGCGGCGGCGAGGTAGAGCGACTGTCCGGCGGCGAGGACGGCGGCCGGGGTCTCGCCCGGCCCGGCGGTCGCGAGGGCGACGGCGGCCCCGGCGAGGGCCCCGGCCGGGGCGCCGGTGAGCAGGGCGCGGGCGGCGGCGGGCCGGTCGCCGAGCCCGAGCCAGGTGTACGCGCGGTGGGAGAGGGCCTGGTTCCACACCCAGCCGGTGACGGCTCCGGCGAGCAGCGGGACGGTTCCGGCGGGGAGCCCGAACCGGCCGTGGGCGCCGGCGAGGAGGGGTGCGGCGAGGACGTAGGCGAGGCCGGGGAGCGCGAAGACGAGTCCGCGCAGCAGGCAGCCGGCGAGCTCGCCGTACCAGGCGCCGGCGGGCGGGGCCGCCGGTTCGGGGTGGCGCCGCTCCACGCGCGCGTAGAGGTCCTCGGCGAGGGAGAAGGAGTCGGCGCGGCCGTAGGTGAGCCGGATGTGCTCGTCGTTCATGCCGTCGGACTCGAGGATCGCGGCGATCTCGTCGGGGTGCACGGCGACGGCGACGAACCCGTCGAGCCGCCGGGCGAGTTCGTCGACGGGATCGGCGGCGAGGCCGTCGTCGGGGGGCGGGGGTGCGGGGCGTTCCGCGGGGCCGGTCCGGCGCGGGCGCGGGATCGCCGGCAGCGGGGCGCCCGCCTTCGGGGGCTTCAGCCAGAGGGAGCCGCTCATGCCGGGGTGCCTCCCGTGACGAGGGACGGGGAGGTGCGGCGGGGGGACGGGATCCTGAGGCGGAGGGGTTCCTGGGGCGGCGCGACCGGGTCGGCCGGGGTGCCGGCCAGCTCGCGGTAGATCCGCCGGAAGCCGTCGACCGAGCGGTGCAGGGTGAACTCGTCGATGACCCGTTGCCGGGCGCGGCGGCCGAGTTCGGCCCGGCGGGCCCCGTCCTGGAGGAGCGCGGAGACGGCGGCGGCCATGACGGCGGGCTCGCGGGGCGGGACGACGATCCCGGTGTCGCCGACGGCCTCCCGTACGCCTCCGACGTCGGTGGAGACGGTGGCGCGGCCGCAGGACATCGCCTCGATGAGGGAGAAGGGGAAGCCCTCGCTGATGGAGGAGAGCATGACGACGCTGCCGGCCGCGTAGGCCGCGGGGACGTCGCTGATCCGGCCCTCGAAGGAGACGCCGTCGGTCACGCCGAGTTCGGCGGCGAGCTTCTCCAGGCGGGTGAGGTAGTCCTCGTTCCCGGCGGGCACCGGCCCGAACAACCGGAGCCTGAGCGCGGGGAGTTCGGCCCGGCAGATCGCGTACGCCCGGATCAGGGTCTCCAGGTCCTTGATGGGGTCGACGCGTCCGCACCAGCTGAGCGTGGGCGTCTCGGGCTCGGGTCCGGCCTCGGGGAAGAGGGCCGGGTCGACGCCGTTGTAGACGGTGCGGATGCGGTCGGCGGGGGCCCCGCCGCGCTCCTCCCAGCGCCGGTTGTACTGGTTGCAGGGGGTGATGAGGTCGGCCTTGCGGTAGCCGAGGGTGTTGAGCTCGCGGTAGAAGCCGAGCATCAGGGCCTTGACGGGCCAGCGCTGTGCCTCGGTGCGGTAGCCGAGGTAGCGCTCGCGGAGGTAGATGCCGTGTTCGGTGAGCAGGAAGGGCACCCCTTCGAAGTGCTGGGCGGCGAGCGCCGGCAGGGTGGCGAGTCCGCTGGAGACGGCGTGCGCCACACCGCCGGTGGATATCCGGGCGGCGAGCGGGCGCAGGGCGTGTTCCAGCAGGTCGGTGGCGGTGAGCGCGTCGTGGACGGTGGGCCGGGCCGCGAGCGTCGGCAGGTGCGGCATGGTCCAGATCCACATCAGGGAGCGCAGCGCGGGCTCGGAGCGCAGCGCGGCGGTCAGCCGTCCCTGCCGGGCGAGTCCGGCGAGTTCGTAGAGGCCGCTGCCGAAGTCGCAGCCCGCGTCGGGGTCGAGGAGGGCGAGCAGGACGCGTTCGTACGCGTCGAGGAAGCGGCGGCGTTCGCGCCCCCGCAGGGGCCGGCGGACGGCCGGGCCCTGCGGGGGTCCCCAGAGGGGGTAGGCGGTGTGGCGGGTGACGTTGGACGGCAGCTCCCAGGTGACGGGTTCGCGGCCGCTGCCGGTGAGGGCGAGGATCTCGAAGTCGACCTCGGGCATGCCTCGGACGAGCTGGTCGCACCAGGTGCTGACGCCGCCGTGGACATGCGGATAGGTGCCTTCGGTGAGCATGGTGACGTGACGGCCACTGCTCGGCATGAGTGTGTTCCCCCCGGAACGAGCAGGTCAGGTGGTCGGGAGCGTGAGCGTGACGGTGGTCTGGAGCGCTTCGGGCGCGGTCCAGGCGGAGCGGGCGCCGGCGTAGGCGGTGCCGAAGGCGGCGGTGCCGAGCACGAGGTTCTTGCGGGTGCCCTCGGGGGCGGTGACGGGCACGGTGACGCCGGAGGGCGCCTTGACGGTGACCGTGGTGCCGACGCGGTAGGCGGTGACCTTTCCGGCGGTGACGGCCTGGTCCCAGGCGGCGCGGCGGTCCAGCTCGGTGCCGACGTCCCGCTGGGCGGGGTTCACCAGGGGCGCGTTCGCCGCGAACAGGGCCCGGTAGTCGGCCAGTACGCGGTCGAGGACGGGGTAGAGCAGCCGCTCCTCGGCGAGGTTGGACTGGTGCACGTAGTGCGGGCGGGGGTCGTTGCCCAGGACGTGGGAGAGGGCGGTACGGGCTTCCTGCGGCACGATGTGGTCGGCGTAGCCGGTAGCCGTGGGGAGCGGGGCGGGCAGGCAGGTGGAGGCCGGGTTGGACTCGCAGACGCCGCTGCCGCCGTCGGCGCGGGACGTGTAGATCCAGTTGTACTCGTCGGTCATCTCGGCGGCGGTGCCCACGTTGTAGTACACGTTCATCGGGTGGCGGGGCACGGTCTTCGCGGCGCCGGTGCCGACGGCCCGCTGCTGGGGTTCGCGGGAGTTGTCGCTCGCGGTCCACTTCACCCCGTTGTCGGCGAGGGCGCCGGCGAGGTTCGGATTGTCGACGGGCTGCTGGGGCAGGGTCCTCAGGCCGGAGTGCTCGCCGGTGACGAGTTCGGAGCGGTCGACGGAGATGCCCTTGCGCACCGCCCAGTTGTGGTTGTCGCGGATCTGGGCGGAGAGTTCGGCGCGGCTGACCCAGAGGGTGTTGCCGCTGGTGTCCTTGGCGCACTGCCAGGGAACGACGCTGTTGTCCTGGACGCAGCCGAGGAAGGGGTGGGTGTAGGTGTGGTTGATCCACCGGTACTGGGCGCGGTCGGCGACGAGCCGGTCGGTGAGCGCGTCGGTGCCGCCGTGCTCGGTCTTCCACTGCTCGCCCTGGCCGCCGTTGTAGACCATGTCGAGGGTGAAGCCGGAGGACTTCTGCCAGGCGGCGGCGTACTGGGCGTCGGCGGCCGTCATGCGGATCGGGTCGACGCCCTCGCCGTCGTCGCCGACGCAGTCGAAGTCGCCGGGGGTGCAGTCGAGCGCGGGGTCCCAGCGGGCGTCGGGGGCGAAGACGTCGTCGACGTGGACGGAGAGGTAGTTGCGGCTCTGGCCGAGGTGGACGCCCTGGGTGAGCCAGTCGACGATGCCACGCGCGAGGGCCCGGAACTGCCGCTGGTACTGGTTGTAGGCGAAGGTGACGACGAGTTCGCGGCGCCCGTCGGCGGTGTACTCGCCGACGAGGCTGGCCCGGCCGCCGCCGGCCGCGGGCACGTCGAGGTAGCTGGTGTAGCCGGCGCGGGGGCGGCCCGCGTAGCCGTAGCTCTCGGCGATCGCCGGGTCGTTGTCCTCGAAGGTGAGCGCGCCGGCGAGGTACCGGAAGGGGCCCGCGCGTCCGGCGGTGGTGACGCCCGCGGTGACGCCGTCGAGGACGCCGGACCAGCCGCCCTGGTCGGTGTAGTCGAGGCCGACGCCGGGGTGCGACCAGGTGTAGGCGTCGACCTGCGGGATCCCGAAGGTCCGCTCGTACGTGTGGAGGGCGGTGGCCTCGGCGGAGTCGGGACCGAAGGCGCTCTCGTGGGGCAGGACGACGCCCTGGTACTTGGCGCGGGGCCGCCCGTCGACGGTGTCGCTCAGGAAGGCGGTGTCGAGGACCGGCCGGTTCGGGTCGTTCAGGTCGACCCTGCGGTAGGGGACGCCGGAGCCCTTCAGTTCGGCGGTGATCGCCCCGACCGCGCTGCCGCCGTCGTCGACGACGAGGACGGTGAGGTCCACGCGGGGCGCCGTCGCGGCGACCGCCTGCGCGGACGGGACCACGGTGGCGAGCAGCGCGGCGGCGGCGAGCGCGGCGATCTTGCCCGCACGGGGCGCGCCGCCGCCGTCGGCGGTGGCGCGCGGCGCGGTTCTGGGCGTACGGATTCGGCCGGAGTCCATGGGCTGGTGTCCCCCCTCGACGGGCGCCGGCCGAACCGGCGGGTCCCGTGGAGATGTCGCTGATGAGGCGAAGAACGGTGTGTCGTCCTTGCGTGAATGAGGCGAGTGTGGCGGGGCGGCCGGGGCCGGAAGGGTAAACATGAAAGAGACACCACGGATGAGTGAATCAGCGCCGCCGTGAGCGAACCGGGTGAGCGAGCGTAGGCTCGTTCTCGGCGCTCTCCGGGCCGAAATACGATGCGGCGGGCACGGTCGGCCCATCCCTCGACCGCCACAGAACTCAATGGAAGCGAGATTTCACCACCGTGACTGCTCTCACTCTCAGCACTGCCGGCGCGGCGACGCTGCGCGCCGACGTCCTCGTCGTCGGCGTCGCGAAGTCCGGGAAGACGCTGGTCGCCGCCCCGGGCGCCGAGGCCGTCGACAAGGCCTTCGACGGCCGGCTCGCCGCCGTCCTGGAGACGCTGGGCGCCTCGGGTGCCGAAGGTGAGGCGACGAAGCTGCCCTCCCCCGCCGGTCTCAAGGCCCCCGTCGTCCTGGCCGTCGGCCTCGGCGCGGCCCCCGAGGACGGCGAGTCCTTCGACGCGGAGACCCTGCGCCGCGCCGCCGGCACCGCCGCCCGCACCCTGACCGGCTCGAAGAAGGCCGCCTTCGCGCTGCCCATCCTCGCCGCCGAGGACGCCGCCGCCATCGCGGAGGGCGCCCTGCTCGGCGCGTACGCCTACACCGCGTACCAGGACGCCGCCGGCGCGAAGAAGCCGCTCGCCGAGGTCGCCCTGCTCGGCGCCAAGCCGCGCGACAAGGCCTTCAAGGCCGCCGCCGAGCGCGCCCAGGCCGTCGCGGAGGAGATCAACCGCGCCCGCGACCTGATCAACCAGCCGCCGAACGACCTGACCCCGGCCGCGTTCGCCGCCGCCGCCCAGGCCGCCGGCAAGGAGCACGGCCTCAAGGTCCAGGTCCTCGACGAGAAGGCGCTCGCCAAGGGCGGCTACGGCGGCATCCTCGGCGTCGGCGTCGGCTCCGTGAACCCGCCCCGCCTGGTCCGCATCGCCTACACGCACCCGAAGGCGGAGAAGACCCTCGCCCTGGTCGGCAAGGGCATCACCTACGACTCGGGCGGCATCTCCCTGAAGCCGGCCGGCCACAACGAGACGATGAAGTGCGACATGAGCGGCGCCGCCGCCGTCTTCTCGTCCGTCGTCGCCGCGGCCCGCCTCGGCCTGGAGGTCAACGTCACGGGCTGGCTCGCCCTCGCGGAGAACATGCCGTCCGGCTCCGCCACCCGCCCGGGTGACGTGCTGCGCATGTACAGCGGCAAGACCGTCGAGGTCCTGAACACCGACGCCGAGGGCCGGCTGGTCCTCGCCGACGCGCTGACCCGCGCCTCCGAGGAGCACCCGGACGCGATCGTCGACGTGGCGACGCTGACCGGCGCCATGGTCCTGGCGCTGGGCAACCGCACCTTCGGCATCATGGCCAACGACGATGACTACCGGACCGCGATCCACGAGATCGCGGACGAGGTAGGCGAGCAGTCCTGGCCGATGCCGCTCCCCGCGGACCTGCGCAAGGGCATGGACTCCCCCACCGCCGACATCGCCAACATGGGCGAGCGGATGGGCGGCGGCCTGGTCGCCGGTCTCTTCCTCCAGGAGTTCGTGGGCGAGGGCATCACCTGGGCCCACCTGGACATCGCCGGCCCGGCCTTCCACGAGGGCGCTCCGTACGGCTACACCCCGAAGGGCGGCACCGGCTCCTCGGTCCGCACCCTGGTGAAGCTGGCCGAGCTCACGGCGGCCGGCGAGGTCTGAGCCGCGCGTCCGTGACGGAAGGCCCCGGGCCGCTTCGGCTCCGGGGCCTTCCCGCGCGCGGCCCGCGCCGGTGCGCCCGGCGCCGTGCGCTCGCGCCCGTCCGGCCCGCGCCGGTGCGCCCCCGGCTGTTCGCCCGCGACGAAATCCGCAGGTTCGTCCGCTCCCGTGACCCCGCCGGACGGACGATCGGCCGTCTCAGAGCACGGCCCCGCGTCCCGTCGTCCGTCAACAAGTGCGAAGATGGGTTCTCGGCAGGACAGGGCCCCCACCACAGGGCCGAAATAAAGCGGCCGGACACCAGCCGCCGCCAGGTCGTCGACGACCGGCGACGAGCGCACATGCATGGAGGACGTGACGTGGCGAACGACGCCAGCACCGTTTTCGACCTAGTGATTCTCGGCGGCGGTAGCGGCGGTTACGCCGCGGCGCTGCGCGGAGCGCAGCTGGGCCTGGACGTCGCACTGATCGAGAAGAACAAGCTCGGCGGCACCTGCCTGCACAACGGCTGCATCCCGACGAAGGCCCTGCTCCACGCCGGCGAGGTCGCCGACCAGGCGCGCGAGGCGGAGCAGTTCGGTGTCAAGGCCTCTTTCGAGGGCATCGACATCAAGGCCGTGCACAAGTACAAGGACGACGTGATCTCGGGCCTGTACAAGGGTCTCCAGGGTCTCGTCGCCTCCCGCAAGGTGACGTACATCGAGGGCACCGGTCACCTGTCCTCCCCGACCTCCGTCGACGTGGACGGCCGTCGCGTCGAGGGTCGTCACGTCCTCCTGGCCACCGGTTCCGTGCCGAAGTCCCTGCCCGGCCTGGAGATCGACGGCAACCGGATCATCTCCTCGGACCACGCGCTGACCCTGGACCGCGTCCCGGAGTCCGCGATCATCCTGGGCGGCGGCGTCATCGGCGTCGAGTTCGCCTCGGCGTGGAAGTCCTTCGGCACCGACGTCACGGTCATCGAGGGCCTGAAGCACCTGGTCCCGGTCGAGGACGAGAACAGCTCCAAGCTTCTTGAGCGCGCGTTCCGCAAGCGCGGCATCAAGTTCAACCTCGGCACCTTCTTCCAGTCCGCCGAGTACACCGACAGCGGCGTCAAGGTCACCCTGGCCGACGGCAAGACCTTCGAGGCCGAGGTCCTCCTGGTCGCCATCGGCCGCGGCCCGGTCTCCGCCGGTCTCGGCTACGAGGAGCAGGGCGTCGCCATGGACCGCGGCTACGTCCTGGCCGACGAGTACATGCGCACCAACGTGCCGACGATCTCGGCCGTGGGCGACCTCGTCCCGACGCTCCAGCTCGCGCACGTCGGCTTCGCCGAGGGCATCCTCGTCGCGGAGCGCCTGGCCGGTCTGAAGACCGTCCCGATCGACTACGACGGTGTGCCCCGGGTGACGTACTGCCACCCCGAGGTCGCCTCCGTCGGCATCACCGAGGCCAAGGCCAAGGAGATCTACGGCGCGGACAAGGTCGTCGCCCTGAAGTACAACCTCGCGGGCAACGGCAAGAGCAAGATCCTCAAGACCGCGGGCGAGATCAAGCTCGTCCAGGTCAAGGACGGTGCCGTGGTCGGCGTCCACATGGTCGGTGACCGCATGGGCGAGCAGGTCGGCGAAGCTCAGCTGATCTACAACTGGGAGGCGCTGCCGGCCGAGGTCGCGCAGCTCATCCACGCCCACCCGACGCAGAACGAGGCCCTCGGCGAGGCCCACCTGGCCCTCGCCGGCAAGCCTCTGCACTCCCACGACTGACGCTCACGTCATCACAGGGCGCGACGACCACTTTCCGCAATTCGTTAGGAGCAACTGAAACCATGTCGGTTTCCGTAACCCTGCCGGCGCTCGGCGAGAGCGTCACCGAGGGCACCGTCACCCGCTGGCTCAAGGCCGAGGGCGAGCGCGTCGAGGCCGACGAGCCGCTGCTCGAGGTCTCGACCGACAAGGTCGACACCGAGATCCCCGCCCCCGCCTCGGGCATCCTGGCCTCCATCAAGGTCGCCGAGGACGAGACGGTCGAGGTGGGCGCCGAGCTCGCCATCATCGACGACGGCAGCGGCGCCCCCGCCGCTGCCGAGGCCCCGGCCGCCGAGGCCCCGGCCGCCGAGGCCCCGGCGCAGGAAGCCCCCGCGCAGGAAGCCCCCGCGCAGGAGGCCCCGCAGGCCGAGCCGTCCACCGAGGCCGAGCAGCCGGCCCCCGCGCCGACGGCCGAGGCGGCCTCCGGCGGTGGTTCCGCCGAGGGCACCGACGTCGTCCTGCCGGCGCTCGGCGAGTCCGTCACCGAGGGCACCGTCACCCGCTGGCTGAAGTCGGTCGGCGAGACCGTCGAGGCCGACGAGCCGCTGCTCGAGGTCTCCACGGACAAGGTCGACACCGAGATCCCCGCCCCCGCCTCCGGCGTTCTCCTGGAGATCGTCGTCGCCGAGGACGAGACCGCCGAGGTCGGCGCCAAGCTGGCCGTCATCGGCGCCGCGGGTGCCGCTCCGGCCGCCGCCCCGGCTCCGGCGGCTCCGGCTCCGGCCGCCGCCCCGGCTCCGGCGGCTCCGGCCCCGGCCGCGGCTGCCCCGGCTCCGGCCGCCCCCGCTCCGGCTCCGGCTGCCCCCGCCGCGGCTCCGGCCGCTCCGGCTCCGGCCGCCGCGGCTCCGGCTCCGGCCGCCGCCGCCCCGTCCATCGCCCCGGCCGTGGTCACCCCGGTCCCGGCCACCCCCGCGGCCGCCCCGGCGGCCCCGGCGGAGGACGGCGCCTACGTGACCCCGCTCGTGCGCAAGCTCGCCACCGAGAACGGTGTCGACCTGGCGTCCGTCAAGGGCTCCGGCGTCGGCGGTCGCATCCGCAAGCAGGACGTCCTCGCGGCCGCCGAGGCCAAGAAGGCCGCCTCGGCCGCTCCCGCCGCCGCCCCGGCCGCCGCCGCGCCGAAGGCCGCCGCCGCGGAGGCCTCCCCGCTGCGTGGCCAGACGGTCAAGATGACCCGCATGCGCAAGGTCATCGGCGACAACATGATGAAGGCGCTGCACGGCCAGGCCCAGCTGTCCTCGGTCGTCGAGGTCGACATCACCAAGCTGATGAAGCTGCGCGGCCGCGCCAAGGACGCGTTCGCCGCCCGTGAGGGCGTCAAGCTCTCCCCGATGCCGTTCTTCGTGAAGGCGGCGGCCCAGGCGCTGAAGGCCCACCCGGTCATCAACGCCCGGATCAACGAGGACGAGGGCACCATCACGTACTTCGACTCGGAGAACATCGGCATCGCCGTGGACTCCGAGAAGGGTCTGATGACGCCGGTCATCAAGGGTGCGGGCGACCTGAACATCGCCGGCATCTCCAAGGCCACGGCCGAGCTGGCCGGCAAGGTCCGCGCCAGCAAGATCACGCCGGACGAGCTCTCCGGCGCGACCTTCACCATCAGCAACACCGGCTCGCGCGGTGCGCTGTTCGACACGATCATCGTGCCGCCGAACCAGGTCGCCATCCTGGGCATCGGTGCCACGGTCAAGCGTCCGGCCGTCATCGAGACCGCCGAGGGCACCGTCATCGGCGTCCGCGACATGACCTACCTGACGCTGTCGTACGACCACCGCCTGGTGGACGGCGCCGACGCCGCCCGCTACCTGACCGCCGTCAAGGCGATCCTGGAGGCCGGCGAGTTCGAGGTCGACCTCGGCCTGTGAGGCACGGTCGCCGAAAGGCAACGTAACGAGCCTCACCAGCGGCGCCCCCGTCCGGAAGTGTTTCCGGACGGGGGCGCCGCCGTATTGTCTAAGGGTCAACACTCCCCGAGGAGCCGCTTCATGACCGTCCCCGTCGTCCACTCGCTGCGCGAGCAGATCCGCGAGCACATCGTGGAGGGGATCGTCAGCGGCCGCTGGAAGCCGGGCGAGCGCATCGTGGAGCGCCGGATCGCGACCGAGCTGGAGGTCTCCCAGACCCCCGTCCGCGAGGCGCTGCGCGAGCTGGAGTCGCTGCGGCTGATCGAGTCGGCGCCGAACAAGGGCGTCCGGGTCCGCAACCTCACGGCGGCCGACCTGGAGGAGAGCTACCCCGTCCGGGCCGGTCTGGAGCAGATCGCGGCCGAGCTGGCGGCCGGGCGGCTCGCGGCGGACTGCTCGACCCTGGAGCCGCACGTGGCGGCCCTGTACGAGGCGGACGCGGCCTCCGACGGGACGGCGCAGGTGCGGCACACGGTGGCCTTCCACCGGGAGCTGGTGAAGGCGGCCGGGAACGGCGTCCTGCTGCACACCTGGGAGACGCTGGGCATCGAGGTGTTCACGGCCCTGTCGATCCGCTGGCTGGGCACGGTCCAGAAGTCGTACGCGGAGGAGCACCAGGAGCTGGTGGAGGCCTTCCGGCGGGGCGATCCGAACATCGGTGCGCTCGTGAAGGCACACGTTCTGGGCTGCGCACCGCGCGCCTGAGCCATGACTTTACGCACAGTGAGCGGGCCCGTTCGTCGACGGGCCCGCTCATTCGTGCGCGCACAGCCCCGGAACAGCCCTTCGGCAGCCGTTCCGACCTGCGAAAACAGGCCACCGGCCGAGGCACCGGGTGCCCTCCGCCCTGGCACCCTGTGCCGACTTTCTCGATCTGAAGAGGTTTTCGCCTTCAACCCTTTGATCGATCATCGATCGCCGGTTTAGAGTCTTCGGCGGGCCGCACCCGGCCCTTCGCCCTGTCCTGCCAGACAAGGCCACCATCTCCACCCCACCTGTCCGGAAGGCGGCGATCATGACCGATCCCGTAGGCAAGATTCCGAGCGAGCTCGACCAGCTCCCGGACCGTGACACCGAGGAGACCGCCGAATGGGCGGCCTCCCTGGACGCCGTCACCAAGGCCGCCGGCCCCCACCGGGCCGCCTACCTGATGCGCCGTACGCTCCAGCACGCCGAGGGCGCGGGCCTGGCCCTGCCGAAGCTCCTGGAGACCGATTACGTCAACACCATCCCCACCTCCGCCGAGCCCTCGGTCTCCGAGTTCGGCGGCGACGAGGAGATGGAGCGGAAGATCACCGCGTGGAACCGCTGGAACGCGGCCGCGATGGTCTCCCGCGGTTCCAAGCACGGCGTCGGCGGCCACATCGCCACCTTCGCCTCCGCGGCCTGGCTCTACGAGACCGGCTTCAACCACTTCTTCAAGGGCAAGGAAGCCGACGGTTCCGGCGACCAGCTCTACATCCAGGGCCACGCCTCCCCCGGCATCTACGCCCGCGCGTTCCTCGACGGACGCCTGGACGAGTCCCACCTCGACAACTTCCGGCAGGAGTCCGGCGGCAACGGCCTGCCCTCCTACCCGCACCCGCGCCGCCTCCCCTGGCTGTGGGAGTTCCCCACCGTCTCCATGGGTCTGGGCCCGCTCTCGGCGATCTACCAGGCGCGGTTCAACCGCTACCTGACCAACCGCGCCATCAAGGACGTCTCCGCCTCGCACGTGTGGGCGTTCCTCGGTGACGGCGAGATGGACGAGCCCGAGTCGACCGCGGCCCTCGCCCTGGCGGCCCGCGAGGGTCTGGACAACCTGACCTTCGTCATCAACTGCAACCTTCAGCGCCTCGACGGCCCGGTCCGCGCCAACTTCAAGATCGTGCAGGAGCTGGAGGCCCAGTTCCGCGGCGCCGGCTGGAACGTCGTGAAGTCGCTGTGGGGCAACGCCTGGGACGAGCTGTTCGCGCTCGACACCACCGGCGCCCTCGTCCGCCGCCTCCGCGAGGTGCCGGACGCGCAGGTCCAGACGTACCAGACCCGCGACGCCGCCTACATCCGCCAGGACTTCTTCGGCAAGGACCCGGCGCTCGTCGCGATGGCGCAGCTGCTGTCCGACGACAAGATCCTCGAGTGCTTCCACCTCTCCCGCGGTGGCCACGAGCCGCGCAAGGTGTACGCCGCCTACAAGGCCGCCCTGGAGTTCAAGGGCGCGCCGACGGTGATCCTCGCGCAGACCGTCAAGGGCTTCACCCTGGGTGAGGGCTTCGCGTCGAAGAACGCGAACCACCAGATGAAGAAGCTGTCGACGGACGAGTTCAAGAACATGCGTGACCTTCTTGAGCTGCCCATCTCCGACGAGCGGTTCGCCGACGGCCAGGTGCCCTACGGCCACCCCGGCGCCGACTCCCCCGAGGTCCGCTACCTCCAGGAGCGCCGCGCGGCCCTCGGCGGCCCGGCCCCGGCCCGCCGCACGCACCCGCTCGCCCCGCTGCCGGCCCCGGCCGACAAGGCGTTCGCCGCGTTCGACAAGGGCTCCGGCTCGCAGTCGATGGCCACCACGATGGCGTTCGTGCGACTGATCAAGGACCTGATCCGCGACAAGGAGACCGGCAAGCGCTGGGTCCCGATCGTCCCGGACGAGGCCCGTACCTTCGGCATGGAGTCGCTCTTCCCGTCGCTCGGCATCTACTCGCCGAAGGGCCAGACGTACGAGCCGGTCGACCGCGACCAGCTGATGTACTACAAGGAGGCCGTCAACGGCCAGATCCTGAACGAGGGCATCACCGAGGCCGGCTCGATGGCCGACTTCATCGCCGCGTCCACCGCGTACTCCACGCACGGCGAGGCGATGATCCCCTTCTACATCTTCTACTCGATGTTCGGCTGGCAGCGGACCGCCGACCAGATGTGGCAGCTCGGCGACCAGCTCGGCCGCGGCTTCCTCGTCGGCGCGACCGCCGGCCGCACGACCCTGACGGGCGAGGGCCTCCAGCACGCCGACGGCCACTCGCCGGTGATCGCGGCCACCAACCCGGCCGCCCTGACGTACGACCCGGCGTTCGCCTACGAGGTCGCGGTCATCGTCAAGGAGGGTCTGCGCCGGATGTACGGCGAGGCCGCCGAGGGCGAGGACCAGAACGTCTTCTACTACCTGACGGTCTACAACGAGCCGATGCCGCAGCCGGCCAAGCCGTCCGGCATCGACGAGGGCATCGTCAAGGGCCTGTACCGCTTCAACACGGCGGAGTCGGCCGGTCTCGACCTGCCCGCGAACGCCTCGCGGATCCAGCTGCTGTCCTCCGGCACGGCCATCCACTGGGCCCTGGAGGCGCAGAAGCTGCTCGCCGCCGAGTGGGGCGTGGGCGCCGACGTGTGGTCCGCGACCTCCTGGACCGAGCTGCGCCGTGACGCGCTGGAGGCCGACGCGGCCCTCCTGCGCGGCGAGGAGCAGGTGCCGTACGTCCGCAAGGCCCTGGAGGGCGTCGACTCCCCGGTCCTCGCGGTCTCCGACTACATGCGCCAGGTCCCGGACCAGATCGCGCAGTGGATCGAGCAGGACTACACCTCGCTGGGCGCCGACGGCTTCGGCCTCTCGGACACCCGCGACGCGGCCCGCCGCCACTTCGGCGTCGACGCCCAGTCGATCGTCGTCGCGGCCCTGGCCCAGCTGGCCCGCCGCGGCGAGGTCCCGGCCTCGGCCGTGAAGGAGGCGCGCGAGCGCTACGGCCTGTAAGGGCCCCCGCTCCGCCGAGGCGGGCGGCACGCATGATGGAGTCATGCGTGCCGCCCGCCTCATCAAGTTGGTCCTGCTCCTCCAGTCGCGTCCGTCGATGACGGCGGCCGAACTGGCCGCGGAGCTGGAGGTGTCGGAGCGGACCATCACCCGGGACGCGCTCGCCCTCTCCGAGGCCGGGGTGCCGGTGTACGCGGACCGGGGCAGGGCCGGCGGCTACCGGCTCGTCGGCGGCTACCGCACGCGGCTCACGGGGCTGGCGCGCGGTGAGGCGGAGGCGCTGTTCCTGTCGGGGCTGCCGGGCGCGCTGCGGGACATGGGGCTGGCGGACGCGGCCTCGGCGGCCCGCCTGAAGGTGTCGGCGGCGCTGCTGCCCTCGCTGCGGGACGCGCACGAGTCGGCGGCCCGGCGCTTCCACCTGGACGCGCCCGGCTGGTACCAGGAGCCCGAGACCCCGGAGCTGCTCGCCCCGGTGGCGGAGGCCGTGTGGGACGACCGGCGGGTGTCGGCCCGGTACCGGCGCGGGGACGGCGCGGAGGTGGAGCGGGAGCTCGAACCGCACGGCCTCGTCCTGAAGGCGGGGGTCTGGTACGTCTGCGCGCGCTCGGGCCGCTCCTTCCGCACGTACCGGGTGGACCGCTTCACGGCGGTGGCCGTGGGCGAGGACCGCTTCGACCGGGACCCTGACTTCGACCTGCCCGCCTTCTGGGAGGAGCGGTCGGCCGAGTTCGCCCGCTCCCTGCTCCGCGCGGAGGTGACGGTACGGCTCTCGGAGGCGGGCGCGCGGCGGCTGCCGTACGTCACGGACCGCGCGGCGGCCGAGGCGGCGCTCGCGGCCGGGACCGCCGAGGACGGCCTGCTGCGGGTGGTCCTGCGGGTGGAGAGCGAGGACGTCGCCTTCAGCCAGTTGCTCGGACTCGGCCCGGAGGTGGAGGTGCTGGCCCCGGACACGCTCCGCACGAGGTGCGCGGAGGCGGCCCGGGGGATGGCGGCGCTGTACGGGTAGCGGCGTGCGGGCGCCACCGGCAGGGGCGGGGGCGTGGAGGCCGTACGAGCGCCACCGGCAGGGCCGTAACGAGCGCCACCGTTAGTCGGCCGTACGGCGCTAGCGGCCGGCCGTACGAGCCCTACCGGTGGTCGGCCGTACGGGCCCTACCGGTGGTCGGCCGTACGGGCCCTACCGGTAGTCCGCCACGTCCGGTGTGCCGGTCTCGCCCGCGATGATGAAGCCCCAGGCGTCCGGCCGGGAGCCGTCCGCGTCGGTGAACCCGTACTCCTTCGCGAGGCCGCCGCTGGACAGCGACTGCCCGGTCCAGCGGTGGCGGTCGGGGTCGGCGGCGAGGGCGGCGACGGCCCGGCCGACGTACACCGGCGACTCGGAGACGGCGAAGTCCGGGATCTTCGCGGTGGCGTCGCGCCAGTTCTCCTCGGTGACGCCGAAGCCGGCGAGCATCTGCTCCGACCTGAGCCAGCCGGGCGTGACGGCGACGGCGGTGCCGCCGAACTCCGCCAGCTCCTTCGCGAGGCCGAAGGCCATCCGGAGGGGCGCGTTCTTGGTGAGGTCGTAGTACAGGTTCTCGCGGTACCGGGTCCCGTTGTACTCGGCCGTGCCGTCGGTGACCTCGACGACGAGCCCGCCGGAGTGGCGGATCAGCAGCGGGAGCGCGAGGTGCGAGGTGATGGCGCGGGTCCTCACTCCGAGTTCGAGCATCCTGAGGCCGCCGTCGAGGTCGCTCTCCCAGGTCTTCCTGCCGAAGACGAGCAGGTGCTCGCCGCCCCACACGTCGTTGACGAGGACGTCGAGCCGGCCCCGCTCCCGGTCGATCCGGTCGACGAGGGCGCGGACCTGCTCGGGCTCCAGGTGGTCGGTGGGGACGGCGATGCCCTCGCCGCCCGCGGCCGTCACCAGTTCGGCGGTCTCCTCGATGGTCTCCGTGGCGCGGCCGACCTCGCTGAGCTTCTCGCGGGTGGTGCGTCCGGTGACGTAGACGGTGGCTCCGGCGGCGCCGAGCTGGACGGCGATGGCCCGTCCGGCGCCCCGGGTGGCACCGGCGACCAGGCAGATCCGTCCGCGCAGGGGGGTGGTTTCTGTCGTCATGGTCCCCAGGCTGGCAGGAAAGCACGACATCTTCTGTCCGGATTCGTTTCGGGCTTTCCGGGTGCGTCGGACCTCGCGAGCCGTGATGCTGGTCCCGTGATGGACGAGACCGAGTTCTGGGAGCTGATCGACGCCACCCGCGAGGAAGCCGAGGGCGACCCCGAGGAGCAGGCCGATCTGCTCGTGGAGCGGCTGACCCGGCTGGACCCCGACTCGGTGCTCGACTACGCGCGCCACTTCGAGGCCCGTTTCAACCGCGCCTACCTCTGGGACCTGTGGGGCGCCGCGGCGGTGCTCTTCGACGGGGCGGGCGAGGAGACCTTCGACTCGTTCCGCTGCTGGCTGATCGGCCAGGGCCGGGAGGTGTACGAGGGCGGTGTGCACGATCCGGACGCGCTCGCGGAACTGCTCGGCGACTTCGACGTGGAGATCGACGGGGACGGCGAGGAGATCGGTTTCGCGGCGGACGAGGCGTACGAGGCGCTGACCGGCGCGGAGACCCCCGACCTGGGCATCCCGATGCCGGGCGGGGAGCCGCTGGGCGCGCCCTTCGACCTGGCGGACGACGACGCGCTCGCGGCCAGGTTCCCCCGGCTGTGGGAGCGCTTCGGGACGGTGTGACGCGCGGGGGCGAGGCGCGGGTGCTCCGCGCCCCCGGGTGGTGCGGCGCCGGGGGCGGGGGCGGTGGACGTCAGAAGTGGGTGCCGCCGTCGATGCGGACCTCGGTGCCGGTGATGAACCGGCCGTCCTCGGAGGCGAGCATCGCGACGACGCCGGCGACGGTCTCGGGACCGGCGAAGCCCTGGCCGAGGGCGGGGGCGAGCTTGGTGAAGAGCGACCAGTCGGCGTCCTCGGGGAGACCGGGGCCGACGCTCTGGCGGCTGGCGCCGGTGCCGTCCGTCATGCCGGAGGAGATGGAGCCGGGCTGGACGGCGGTGAAGCGGATGCCCTGCTTGGCGTACTCGGCGGCGAGCGCGTGGGTCATCGACTGGATGCCGCCCTTGCTGGCCGCGTAGGCGGCCATGTAGGGGTGGGCGAAGAGCGCGGAGGTGGAGGAGAAGTTCACGACGGCGGAGCCGTTGCCCTCCAGGAGGGCGGGGATCGCCTCGCGGATCATCAGGAAGGTGCCGGTGAGGTTGATCCGTATGACCTGCTCGAAGGAGTCGAGGCTCGTCTCGTGGGTGTGCGAGGAGCGCAGGATGCCGGCCGCGTTGACCAGGACGTCCAGGCCGCCGAGCGCCTCGACGGCGGCGGCGACGCCGGCCCGTACGGAGGCCTCGTCGCCGACGTTCACGACGACGGTGGTGAGGCGGTCGGCGGCGTCGCCGGCCTTGGCGACGGTGTCCTTGAGGCCGTCCTCGCTGATGTCCGCGGCGACGACGCGGCCGCCCTCGGCGAGCACGCGCAGGACGGTGGCCTGGCCGATGCCGGAGCCGCCGCCGGTGATGAGGGCGCGGCGTCCTTCATAACGGGTCAGCTGGTTCATGTCGACAACCTCTCGATGTCAAGCTTTCCGGGGATTGGTGCCACCGTACGCCTGCATGGCACGTTTTGCCACACCTGCACGTCATGCACATGAGGCAGTCGCGGGCGTACGCTTCACGGGTGAGCACGAAGCCCGAGGGGGCCCCCTCCCCCTCCCCCTCGCTGACGGAACGCCGCAAGGCCGCCACCCAGCTGGACATCGCCCGCGCCGCCGCCGAGCTCTTCACCGAGCGCGGACCCGACGGCACCACGGCCGAGGAGATCGCCCAGCGGGCGGGCGTCGCCCTGCGCACCTTCTACCGCTACTTCCGCTCCAAGCAGGACGCCGTCGCCCCGCTCCTCGCGGGCGGCGCCGACCGCTGGCGGGCGCGGCTCGCCGCGACGGAGCCCGGCGCGGGCGTGCCCGAGGCCCTGGAGCGCTCGATCGCCGCCTCCCTCACCCCGGAGTCCGCCGCCGAGGAGGAGGGCCTGCGCTGGACCCGCGGGCTGCTCCGCGCCGCCGCCGAGGACCCCGCCCTCCGGGCCGTCTGGTACCGGGTCAACCAGGAGTCCGAGGAACGGCTGCGCGACGTCGTCGCCGGGCTCGCCGGACCGGACGCCGACCCGCTGGAGGTGCGGCTCGCGGCGGCGGCGGCCACCGACGCCATCCGGATCGCCCTGGAGAGCTGGGCCGGGACGGACGCCCCGGAGCGCGGCGAGGGCGCCCCGGCCGCCCTGGCGGTCCGCTGCCTGCGCGAACTGATGGGCGGCATGCGGCTGCTGCGGGACGGCGCCTCGGTCGGGTGACCCGCGGGGCCTGGGCGGGGGCCCTCGGGTGTGCGGCCTGATCGCGGGCCCCCGCAGGTGTGCGGCGGCGTCCTCCGGGCGCGCGGGCCGGGGCGGAAGCCCTCAGGTGCGCAGCGAGCGGCCCATGAGGACGTCGTCCACGTACGCCCCGTCGAGGAACAGCTCCCCCGGCAGCACGCCCTCCACCGCGAAGCCCTCCGAGGCGTACAGCGCCCGGGCCGGGGCGTTGTGCCCGAGGACCCGCAGCGTGATCCGGACCGCCCCCTCCGCCCGGGCCCGGTCCATCGCGGCCCGCAGCAGCGCCCGGGCGACTCCCCCGCCCCGGGCCGACTCGGCCACGGCCAGGCCCTGGATCTGACGGACGTGGGCGGTCGCCGCGAGCGGGGTCGGCGGCACCACCCGCACGAAGCCGACGAGCTGCCCGGAGCGCACCGCCACCAGGTAGTCCCCGGGCAGATGGCGGGCGTCGAGGAAGGGCCGGCCCGGCGCCGGCCGGGGCTGCACCGCGTGGAGCGTCGACCAGGTGGTCCGGTCGAGCTCCGCGAGCGCGGCGTCGTCGTCCTGCACGGCGGTCCGTATCAGCGTCTCCGGCACGATCATGCCGGTCACTGTGCCACGGACCGGTCCGGGGAGGGCAGGATGGGGACCATGCAGCGTTCCGCGATCCGCAAGCGTGTCGCCGTCACCGGCGCCTCCGGGCTCATCGGCTCGGCCCTGGTCCGCTCCCTGCGCGCCGACGGCCACGACGTCCTCCGTCTCGTCCGCCGCCCCGCCCGCACGGCCGACGAGGTCGAATGGGACCCGAAGCGGCTGTACGTCGACGCCGCCGGCCTCGTCGGCGTCGACGCCGTCGTGCACCTGGCGGGCGCGGGCGTCGGCGAGCGCCGCTGGAACGAGGCGTACAAGAAGGAGATCCGGGACAGCCGGGTCCTCGGCACCACGGCCGTCGCGCAGGCGCTCGCCTCGCTCGCCGACCCGCCGGAGGCGCTCGTCTGCGGCACGGCGCTCGGCTTCTACGGCGACACGGGCACCCGCGCGGTGGACGAGAGCGCCCCCGCCGGGACGGGCTTCCTGCCCTCGGTCTGCGTCGAGTGGGAGGCCGCGGCCGCCGCCGCCGAGGAGGCCGGCATCCGGGTCACGTACGCCCGCACGGGCCTGGTGGTCGCCCGCGAGGGCGGCGCCTGGGGCCGCCTCTTCCCCGTCTTCCGGGCCGGGGTCGGCGGGCGGATGGGCGACGGGCGGCAGTACTGGTCGTACATCTCCCTCCACGACGAGGTGGCCGCCCTGCGCCACCTCGTCGACACCCCCGGCCTGTCCGGTCCGGTGAACCTCACGGCCCCCGAACCGGTCACCAACCGCGAGGTGACCGCAGCGATGGGCCGGGTCCTGCACCGTCCGACCCTCTTCACCGTCCCCGCGCCGGCCCTGCGGGTCGTCCTCGGCGACTTCGCCCAGGACGTGCTGGGCAGTCAGCGGGTGCTGCCGGGACGCCTGTTGGAGACCGGCTTCGACTTCGCCTTCCCCACGATCGACGACTCGATCCGGGCGGCGCTGCGCTGATCCGCGCCCCCGGCCGTCCCCGGACGTGCGCGCCCGCGCGCCCCCGTGCTGCGTGCACCCCGCCGCGCGCGGCCGACTTCCCCGGGGGCGCTGCCTAGGCTCGATGCCCACCGTCCGATGCCCAGCGTTCGATACGAACGCGAACTCGGGCATTCCGGAGGCCCGTTGGGGGCACAATGCCTCCCACCGGCGCGCCGACCTGGGGAGGGGCACGTGCTCAGTACCGCAACCAGCGCACAGCACAGGGACGTCGTGGAGGCCGTCGACGTCGTCATCGTGGGAGCCGGTACGGCGGGCCTCGCGGCCGCGCACCGGCTGACCCGCGCCGGGCTCGCCGTCGCCGTCCTGGAGGCCGAGCCGCGGGTCGGCGGGCGGCTCGCCACCGACCTCGTCGACGGCTTCCTGCTCGACCGGGTCGGCCCGCTGCTCACCCTCTCGCCCGAGGAGCTGCGGACCACGCCGGGCCTCGACGGCCTGGAGCTCCGCCCCTTCACGCCCGGGGTACTCGTCCACAGCGACGGGCGGTACGCGCGGTGGGGCGTCCCGCACCCGCGCCGGACGGCCGGACTCCGGGGCGCCGGGGTCCACCGGGGCGTGGGGGGAGCGTTCAACATGGCGCGCGCCCTCGCGAGCGCCCCCCGGAATCCGGCCGCCTCGCTCGACCAGGCGCGGCTCGGCGCCTCCCTCGTGCGGCTCGCCGCGACACCGGCGCAGCGGCTGCTCGTCCGGCCCGACCGGACCGCCCGGGAGGCCCTCACCGCGCGGCTCCCCGCCCGGACCGTGCAGGGCGTGCTGCGGCCCCTGCTCGCGGCGCTCCTCGCCGACCCGGACCTCGGCATGTCGAGCCGTCAGGCCGACCTGGCGCTCCGGGCCTTCGCCCGGGGGCGGGCGGCGGTCCCGGAGGGCGGTGCGGCGGCGCTCCCCGAGCGGCTCGCCGCCGCACTGCCGCCGGGCACCGTCCGCACCGGCGTCCGGGTCACGGACGTGTCGGTGTCCCGGGTCAGGACCGCCGGGCACGGCGTGTTCGGCTGTCGCTCGGTGCTGCTCGCCACGGGGGCGCGCACGGCGGCGGAACTGCTGCCGGGGCTGCGGGTGCCCGCCTTCCACCCGGTGACGGTCCTCCACCACACGGCGCCCGCGGCGCCCACGGCGGACCCGACGCTGCTCCTGGAGTCCGACGCGGGCGGTCCGGTCGCCCACACGGCGGTGATGAGCGCGGTCGACCCGACCCGGGCGCCGGCCGGGCGGACCCTCGTCACGTCCACGGTCCTCGGGACGCCCCCGGACGACACGGAGCGGCGGGTCCGCAAGCACCTGGCCACGCTGTACGGCACGTCCACGGACGACTGGGAGCTCCTGGCCCTCCACCACACCCCGGACGCGGTCCCGGCGATGCCGCCGCCGCACGACGCGCACCGACCGGTCCGGCTGCTGGCCGGGCTCTACGCGTGCGGCGACCACCGGGACACGTCCACGGTGCAGGGGGCGCTGGCGTCGGCGGCGCGCGCGACGAGGGCCCTCCTGAAGGACCTGGGCGTCCGCGCGCCGTCGACGGACGCCGCCGCCTGACACCCACCGACGGGACCCCGCACCCGACCCCGCTGGGGCCCGCGCCCGGCCCCGCTGTGGGCCCGCGCCCGGCACGTGGCGGGCCTGCGCCCCGCCGGTCCGTCGCGCCCGCGCGTTATGGGCAGGCGCCCCCGCCGGGCCGTTGTGGGCAGGCGTTCCGCAAGGGGCGGAACGGGTGGGCACAACGGACCCGCGCCCTGCCGGCGCCAGAGGCTTCTGCGCCCCGACCCGCACCACCGGTGACGGCACCCGGAAGGTGCGGGCCACGGCGCAGAACGCGGAGGCGCCGCTAAGCGCGCCGTCCCGTGTGCCCACCCGTCCCGCCCCAGCGGGACGATTGCCCACACGGGCACCGGGCGAGCGCCCACACGGGGGCGGGGCGAAGGCCCACACGGGCGCGGGCGCCCGGAGGCGGGCGACGGCCCACGTGGCAGCTGGGCTGCCCCTACGCGGACGCACGGGGCGCGCCCACGCAGGCCGGGGTCCGAGCCCGCACCCGTCAGAGGGTCCGAACCCACGCGGGCAGCGGGGCCGGACCCACGCGGGCGGCGGGTCCGGGCCCGCGCGGGCGGCGGGTCCGGGCCCGCGCGGGCAGCGGGTGCGAGCCCGCACCCAGCGGCGGGTCCGGTCACTCGCGGGCGGCGGGGCCGCCCCGCTCGGGTGGCGGGGCGGCGCGTCAGCTGAAGGTGGCCACTCGGTCGCGGTACGTGCGGGCCGCCGCCGCGTCGCGGTACGGCTCCAGGCGGCGCTCGAAGTCCCGGACGTACTCGACCGCCCGCGCCGACCGCATCTCCGAGGCCTGCTGCGCCGCCTCCGCGCCCAGCGCGCACGCCTGGTCGAGTTCGCCGAGGGCCAGCCGGGAGGTGGCGAGGACCACCCGGCAGAAGAGGCGGCTGCGGGCGAAGCCGGGCGCCCGGAGCTGGAGGGCGCGCTCCGCGTACTGCGCGGCCGGCCGGTACTGCTGGAGGTCCCGGTGGCAGTGCCCGAGCTCGTCGGAGAGCTGCGCCTCGTCGAAGTGGCGGGCCCAGTGGGGGACCTCGTCGCCGGGCCGGGCCGCCTCCTGCGCCCGCTCGGCGCGGACCAGCGCGGCGCTGCACGCGCGCGCCTCGCCGAGCACCGCGTGCCCCCGCGCCTCGACGGCGTGCAGCATCGCCTGGACGACGGGCGGCGCGGCGGGCCCGACGCCCTGCTGGGCGACCCGGGCGAGCTGGACGGCCTCCCGTCCGTGGCCGAGGTAGACGGCCTGGCAGCTCATGGTGAGGAGCACGTACGAGCCGTAGGCGCGGTCCCCGGCCGCCTGGGCGAGGCGCAGCGCCTGGACGAAGTAGCGCTGGGCGAGACCGTGGGCGGCGATGTCGTACGAGGTCCAGCCCGCGAGCCGGGTGAGGTCGGCGACGGCGGCGAAGAGCCGGCGCCCGGTGGTCTCCCCGTACGTGCCGCGCAGCATGGGCTCGGCCTCGTGCTCCAGGTACCGGACGAGGGCCTGCCGGGCGTGGCCGCCGCCGTAGGCGTGGTCGAGGGTGCGGAAGAGTTCGCCGACCGAGCGGAGGGCGGCGATGTCGCCGCCGGAGACGCGCTGCCCGGGGCCCCGGTCCGTACCGCGCTGGCGGGGCACCGAGGCGCGGCTCTGGGGCGGGACGCGGGGGTCGTGCGGGGGTGCGGCGATGCGGGGCGCGGGGTGCTGCTCGCCGCGGGCGACCCGGTCGTCGGCGCGGCCGATCAGCCAGTCGCGGCTGGGGACGACGAGCCCGGCGGGGGTGAAGGCGATCTTGCGGAGCTCGGCGTGGCTGCCGGAGTCCTTGCGCCACAGGCCGCTCACGATGTCGACGGCCTCCTCGGGGGTGGCGGCGAACTCCAGGCCCGCGTAGACGGGCGCGCAGGCGTCGAGGCCGAGGTCCTGGGCGGAGAGGCGGCGGCCGAGGCGACGGGTGAAGACCTCGGCGATGAGCGCGGGGGTGGTGCCGCGCGGCTGCTGGCCGCGGAGCCAGCGGGTCACGGAGGTCTTGTCGTACCGCAGGTCGAGGCCGTGTTCCAGACCGAGCTGGTCGACCCGTCTGGCGAGCCCCGCGTTGGAGAACCCCGCTTCGGCGATGAGCGCGGCGAGCTGGCGGTTCGGGATGCGCTGCGGTGGTCGTTCCGTCATCTGCTGTGCGGTCTCCTGCCTTCCGGGTCCGGGCGGCAGTCCCGTCGGACCCTCATGGAACGGCGTGAATTTAGCGGTCCGCACGGCCCGTACCGCCACCTTCGCCCCAGATTCATCCGATCGTGTGAGGATTGAGGACGTCGCTGACGGAGGCGTCCCCGTCCACCTGCCGGAGGGGTGCCCCCCGCGCCGCCGTACAGTGGCATGGGCGCGAATGACGCATGGTGCCGCGCCGGCCCGGGATGATCCCCGGTCCCCGGCTCCCGGCACCCAGGAGGAGGCATGGCCGTGAGTGAGCTGCGATTCGTCCGCCTTGGGTTCGGCGCGGAAGCCGTCGACTACCAGGTGGCGTGGGACAAGCAGCGCGAAGTGCACGCCGCGCGGTTCGCCGACGAGATCGACGACACCTGTCTGCTCCTCGAGCACCCTCCGGTGTACACGGCCGGACGGCGCACCCAGGAGAGCGAGCGGCCCCTCGACGGGACGCCGGTGGTGGACGTCGACCGCGGCGGCAAGATCACCTGGCACGGCCCGGGCCAGCTGGTCGGGTACCCGATCATGAAGCTGCCCCGCCCGGTGGACGTCGTCGCGCACGTGCGCCGGCTGGAGGAGGCCCTGATCCTCACCGCCGCCGAGTTCGGCGTGGCGACGACGCGGGTCGAGGGCCGCAGCGGGGTCTGGGTCCTCGGCGACCCGGTCGAGCGGCGCCCGGCGATCGGCGGGCTCTCCCTCGACTTCGACCCGAGGCTGACCGACGAGGAGTTCGACCCCCGGCTGAACGGCCCCGAGTACGCCCCGTCCAACGCCGGCCAGCGCCGCGAGGACCGGAAGCTCGCGGCCATCGGCATCCGGGTCGCCAAGGGCGTCACGATGCACGGCTTCTCGTTCAACGTGAACCCGGACAACGCCTGGTTCGACCGGATCATCCCGTGCGGCATCCGCGACGCGGGCGTGACCTCGCTCGCGAACGAGCTGGGCCGGGACCTCACCGTCGAGGAGGTGCTGCCGGTCGTGGAGAGGCACCTGCGGGACGTCCTGGAGAACGCGGAGCCGAAGCCCCGGGAGATCGAGCGCGCGGACGCGGGCGCACGCGGGGAGGAGCGGGCCGCGGAGCCCGCCTCGGCCTGAGGAATGCCGGGCTCTGGCCACGGGTTGGCCAAGCGTAGGCAAGGCATGGAAGCAACGGGCGTACCCTGGTGTGCGCCGAAGAATCGAAGCTACAGGAGCCGATGTGTCCGCAGTCGCACCCGACGGACGCAAGATGCTGCGCCTGGAGGTCCGGAACGCCCAGACCCCCATCGAGCGCAAGCCCGAGTGGATCAAGACCCGCGCGAAGATGGGGCCCGAGTACACGAAGATGCAGGGCCTCGTGAAGAGCGAGGGGCTGCACACGGTCTGCCAGGAGGCGGGCTGTCCCAACATCTTCGAATGCTGGGAGGACCGCGAGGCGACCTTCCTCATCGGCGGCGACCAGTGCACCCGGCGCTGCGACTTCTGCCAGATCGACACGGGCAAGCCGGAGGCGCTGGACCGGGACGAGCCGCGCCGCGTGGGCGAGTCGGTCGTCACGATGGACCTGAACTACGCCACCATCACGGGCGTCGCGCGCGACGACCTGGAGGACGGCGGCGCCTGGCTGTACGCGGAGACCGTGCGCCAGATCCACCAGCAGACGGCGGAGCGCGCCGACGGCCGCACCAAGGTCGAGCTGCTCGCCCCCGACTTCAACGCGGTGCCGGAGCTCCTCAAGGAGGTCTTCGACTCGCGCCCCGAGGTCTTCGCGCACAACGTCGAGACCGTCCCGCGGATCTTCAAGCGGATCCGTCCGGGCTTCCGGTACGAGCGGTCCCTGGACGTCATCACCCAGGCCCGCGACTACGGTCTGGTCACGAAGTCGAACCTGATCCTCGGCATGGGCGAGACCCGCGAGGAGATCAGCGAGGCGCTCCAGCAGCTGCACGACGCCGGCTGCGAGCTCATCACGATCACGCAGTACCTGCGCCCCTCGGTCCGGCACCACCCCGTGGAGCGCTGGGTGAAGCCCCAGGAGTTCGTGGAGCTCAAGGAGGAGGCCGACGAGATCGGCTTCTCCGGTGTGATGTCGGGCCCGCTGGTCCGCTCCTCGTACCGCGCGGGACGGCTCTACCAGCAGGCCATCGAGAAGCGCGGGGCGGTGGACAACGCCACCCAGGCGGTCTGATCCGCGCGGGTGGACGACGCCACCCAGGCCCAGGCGGTCTGATCCGGGTCACGCGCCCGTCGTGTGAATCCGAGCACAAGTAGTTACTGGCCAGTAGTGACCGAATCCGGTGCGGTCCGTACGACCCCGCAGCTCAGCGGGGAGGTGCGGACCGCGCCGTCGTTCCCGGCTCGCCCGACCGGCCGCATCAACGATTCATCAGTGTTTGACCACCGGGTCACGCCCTGGTAACACCGATCTGTGAGCCTGGTTTCACCCACCGCCACCACCCGCTCACACCCCCACCTCGTCTCACCCGCAATCGAGGGAGGCCCCCGTATGCCGGCCGCATCGACGCACGTCCGCGTCACCGCGATCCCGTCCGTCACCGACGCCCTGAAGGCCGTGGAGTCCCTGCTCCTGGGCGCCGGCCAGCGCACCGCACGGCGCAACGCCTGGAATTCCGTCCTGGAGGACCGCCGCCGCGCCAAGGACCGGGTCGAGGCCCAGCACGTGATGGAGGTCGCGTCCGGCCGGACTTCCCGGGCCACGTAAACTTCAGGACATGGCGAGGAAGGCAAACACGGGCAGCGCTGACGCTGCGAATCCAGGGCGACTGAAGCAGATCGCCCTCACGTACCAGATGACCCGGAAGGCGGACCCGAAGGTCGGTCTGGTCGTCGCGGGCGTGGGCATCGTCGTACTCGGTGTCCTCCTCGGGATCGGCTTCCTCATCGGTCACCCGGTCTACCTGGGCATCCTGGGCCTGGTCCTGGGACTCCTGGCGGCGGCCATCGTCTTCGGACGACGTGCCGAGCGCGCTGCCTTCGGGCAGATGGAGGGCCAGCCGGGCGCGGCGGCGGCGGTGCTCCAGAACGTCGGGCGCGGCTGGACGACGACCCCCGCGGTCGCGATGAACCGCAGCCAGGACGTCGTGCACCGCGCGGTCGGCCGGGCCGGCATCGTGCTGGTGGCGGAGGGCAACCCGAACCGGGTCAAGACCCTGCTCGCGGCCGAGAAGAAGCGGATGAACCGCGTCGTGGTGGACGTGCCGGTGCACGACATCATCGTCGGCGACGGCGAGGGCCAGGTGCCGCTCAAGAAGATCCGTACGACCATGCTCAAGATGCCCCGCGTGCTCACCGGCCCGCAGGTCACCGTGGCCAACGACCGGCTGCGGGCGATGGGCGACCTGATGAGCAACATGCCCCTGCCGAAGGGCCCCATGCCGAAGGGCATGCGGATGCCGCGCGGCGGAAAGACGCGCTGACGACCGGCCCCCTGTGTACGAGGAAGGCCCCGGACCGTGCGGTCCGGGGCCTTCCTCGTACACGGGAGTGGGGCGTGGGCTCAGATCCGCACCTGCACGGCGCCGGAGAGGCGGTCGTGGAGGCCGCGGCCGTCGCGGTCCCAGATGAGGGCCGGGATCGCCAGGCAGACCAGCAGGGAGCGCAGGGCCACCCGGAACGGGCCGAGGCGGCCGCCGCTCGCGGAGACGACCCGCAGGCCGAAGAGCCGCTTGCCGGGCGTGAAGCCGACGGTGCCGACCGTCAGGGTGCTCAGGACGAACAGGATGAGCAGAGCCCAGTTGCCCGTCGCCTGGTTGTAGCCGTCGGTGATCAGGCCGTATGCGATCAGGATGCAGAGGGCCCAGTCGACGGCGAGGGCGCCCAGGCGCCGCCCGGGGCGGGCGATCGAGCCGGGACCCTCCTCGGGCAGCCCGAGCTGCTCGCCGCGGTAGCCGAAGTCGACGCCGGCGTCCTCGGCCGCCGCGCGGGGGCCGGAGAGCCAGGATCCGAGTGCTTGCCTGTTGTCCACCCGACCACGGTACTGCGCCCGTTTTTGATCAGTTCGGCCCGGGTAGGCGAACGGCTCCGACACGGCAGAAGAGCACCCGGCCCGGTTAACTTGGACGAAACAATAGGGTCATGCTTGAGAAATCCCGTCTGCCTATGGTCGGGTCCAGCGTGTGCCACCGCACTGGCCGCACGACCGAGCTGCAAGCCCGCCCCTCCCCGGGCCGGGAGTAGGAGGAAGTTGGATGTCCGAGAAGCACGGGTTCCAGAACGCCGACGAGGTCAGCAAGTTCATCAAGGACAACGACGTCAAGATGGTCGACGTCCGGTTCTGCGACCTGCCCGGTGTGATGCAGCACTTCTCGATCCCGGCCACGGCCTTCGACCCGTCCGAGGAGCTCGCGTTCGACGGCTCCTCGATCCGTGGTTTCCAGGCCATCCACGAGTCCGACATGGCGCTCCGCGCCGACCTGTCGACGGCCCGCGTGGACCCCTTCCGCCGCGACAAGACGCTGAACATCAACTTCTTCATCCACGACCCGATCACGGGCGAGCAGTACAGCCGTGACCCGCGGAACATCGCGAAGAAGGCCGAGGCGTACCTCGCCTCGACCGGCATCGCCGACACCGCCTACTTCGGCCCCGAGGCCGAGTTCTACGTCTTCGACTCGGTGCGCTTCGAGACCTCGGCGAACCAGGGCTTCTACCACATCGACTCCGAGGCCGGCGCCTGGAACACCGGTGCGGAGGAGAACAACCGCGGCTACAAGGTCCGCTACAAGGGCGGCTACTTCCCGGCCCCGCCGGTCGACCACTTCGCCGACCTGCGCTCCGAGATCTCCCTGGAGCTGGAGAACGTCGGCCTCCAGGTCGAGCGCCAGCACCACGAGGTCGGCACCGCCGGCCAGGCCGAGATCAACTACAAGTTCAACACGCTGCTCGCCGCGGCCGACGACCTGATGCTCTTCAAGTACATCGTGAAGAACGTCGCCTGGCGCAACGGCAAGACCGCGACCTTCATGCCGAAGCCGATCTTCGGCGACAACGGCTCGGGCATGCACGTCCACCAGTCGCTGTGGGCGAACGGCGACCCGCTGTTCTACGACGAGACGGGCTACGCGGGCCTCTCGGACACCGCCCGCTACTACATCGGCGGCATCCTCAAGCACGCCCCGTCGCTGCTCGCCTTCACCAACCCGACGGTGAACTCGTACCACCGCCTGGTCCCGGGCTTCGAGGCCCCGGTCAACATGGTGTACTCGCAGCGCAACCGCTCCGCCGCCATGCGCATCCCGATCACGGGCTCGAACCCGAAGGCCAAGCGCGTCGAGTTCCGCGCGCCGGACCCGTCCTCGAACCCGTACCTCGCCTTCTCGGCGCTGCTCCTCGCGGGCCTCGACGGCATCAAGAACAAGATCGAGCCGGCCGAGCCGATCGACAAGGACCTGTACGAGCTGGCTCCCGAGGAGCACGCGAACGTCCAGCAGGTCCCGACCAACCTGGAGGCCGTGCTCCACGCCCTGGAGGACGACAACGAGTACCTCCAGGCGGGCGGCGTCTTCACGTCCGACCTGATCGAGACCTGGATCGACTACAAGCGCACGAACGAGATCGCCCCGATCCAGCTGCGCCCGCACCCGCACGAGTTCGAGCTCTACTTCGACCTCTAGGCCGTACCGCGCGAGCGAGGCTCTTCCGAGGCCCGCCGTCCCCTTCGAGGGGGCGGCGGGCCTCGCCGCTTCCGGGCCGCGGACGGGTGGCGGCTACCGCCCGTAGCGGATCAGGGCGCGGACCATCCGGCAGGTGGTGTCCGAGGGCGGGTGGATGCCGATGCTCTCGGCCGTCGTGCGTATCGTCGCGTTCGTCGCCTTCGACGGGACGTAGACGCCGGCGTCGAGGAGGGCGATCGCGAGCCGCATCGCCTTCAGACGGCGGTTGTGCGAGACGTACCACTCGCGGGGGCGGCCCGCGGGCAGCGGCTTCCTCTGGAGCGGCTTCCAGGGTTCGAGGGACGGCGTCCGGATCACGGCGAGAGCCATGGGCTACCTCCTGGCGAACGGTGGGGTGCGGGCCCTCCCCGGGACCCTCACCTTCACCCCCCATTTTAGAGACACCCACTGACAATCGCCCCTGGCCAGACAGGGTTTGGGGGGTGGTGGAGCAGCCCCTGGGGGGTACCGTGGGGGCCATGGAGATCTGGATCAATCCCGCCTGTTCCAAGTGCCGCAGCGCCCTCACCCTCCTCGACGCGGAGGGCGCCGACTACACCGTGCGGCGCTACCTGGAGGACGTGCCGGAGCCCGCGGAGATCCGGACGGTGCTGGACCGGCTCGGGCTCGAACCCTGGGACATCACGCGGACCGGGGAGACCGCCGCCGAAGAGCTCGGCCTGCGGGACTGGCCCCGGGACGCGGCGCACCGGGAGCGCTGGATCGAGGCCCTCTCGGCCCGTCCGAAGCTGATCCAGCGGCCGATCATCACGGCGGAGGACGGCACGGCCGTCGTCGCTCGCACCGAGGAGGCCGTGCGGGACGCGCTGTCCCGCTGACGTCAGCGTGCCAGGAAGCCCGCGATCCCGGACAGCGCCGCGGGCGGAAGGTCCGCCGGGAGCGTGTGGTGGGTCGCGGCGGGGTGGGTCTCCGTCACGATGCCGGGGACGGTCGCGCGCGCCCGGGCGGCCACCCGGTCCGGGTCGTGGACGCGGCTGCCCCCGGCGAGGAGCAGCAGCGCGGGGGGCCGCAGCGCGGTCAGTTCGGCGGGTGTCGGACGGGGTCCCGTGACCGGGCGCCGGGTCGGCCGTTCCGCCGCGAGGACGTCGAGGCGCCGCACCGCGGGGTCGTGGTCCGCGCCGCCGGTCTCCCAGGCCAGCAGCGACGCGGCCCGTGCGGCGCTCGGGCGCAGCAGCAGGGGCAGGGCGCGCAGCAGGTAGGCGGGCTTGAATCCGGCGAAGCAGCCGGTGGGGTCGAGCAGGACCAGGCGGTCGGTGCGGTCGGGGGCCGTGAGGGCGTACCGGAGCGCGATCCATCCGCCGTACGAGTGGCCGAGGAAGGCCGCGGAGGTGAGTCCGAGGCCGTCGAGCACCGCGTCGAGCCAGGTCACGAGGTCGGCGGCGGTGCGGATCGGGCGGCCGTCGGAGCGGCTGCGTCCGGGGCCGCCGACGAGGTCGACGGCGTGGACGCGGTGCGTGGCGCCGAGCGCGGCGGCCGTGGCGCCCCAGGAGGCGGCGGTGCTTCCGCCGCCGGGCAGGAGGAGGACGGGCGGGGCGTCCTCGGGGCCGTGCCGGAGGACGTGGGTGGTGCCGTGCGGGGTGCGGAGTTCCGAGGCGGTGGTGGGCCGGGGCCACCGGGCGAGGACCGCGTCGTACGCGGCGGTGAACTCGGTGAGCTCAGTCTCGTGGGCGCGGGGCATGGCACGAGTCCTCTCGTTCGGCGATAATCTCGCTCGGCGAGATGATAGGGGGGTGCGGTGGCCGAGTCACCGGAGATGCGGCTCTTTCATCTGCTGCGCGAGGTCACCGTCGAATACGGCCTGCGCCAGAACGAGTTCGCCGCCCGCCACGGCATGCACCCGACGGACGTGCGGGCCCTGATCTGCCTCCTCGACGCCGAGCGCGCCGGCACGGACGCCACCGCCGGGTGGCTCGGCGAGCGGCTCGGCCTGAACTCGGCCGGCACCACCTCCGTCGTCGACCGGCTCGAACGTCTCGGGCACGTGGCCAGGACGCGCGACGCGCGGGACCGCCGCCGTGTCCTGTTGAGCGTGGAGGACCGCGCCAAGGACCTGGGCCGCGCGCACTTCGGACCGCTCGTCGAGGGGACGGTCGCGCTCCTCGAAGGCTTCACCGAGGAGGAGACCGCGGCCGTGCGGCGATTCCTCGGCGGCGTACGGGACCTCATGGACGGCGGCGAGGGACGGTGAGCCCCACCGGCGCGCCCGGGAGCGACCTGCACCTGGAGCTCGGGGCCGCGGGCGGCCGGCGGGCCGCGCTCGTCCTCGCCCTGCGGGAGGCCGTCCGCGAGGGGCGGCTCGCCCCCGGGACCCGGCTGCCGCCCTACCGCTCGCTCGCCGCCGACCTCGGGATCGCCCGCAACACCGTCGCCGACGCGTACGCCGAGCTGGTCGCCGAGGGCTGGCTGACGTCCCGCCAGGGCTCCGGCACGCGGGTCGCCGACCGGGTCGCCGCGCCCGCCCCCGGCCCCCTGCGGCCCGCCGCGCCGCCGCCCCTCCCGTACGACCTCGTCCAGGGCAGGCCCGACCCCGGGTCCTTCCCCCGCGGCCCCTGGCTCGCCTCCGCCCGGCGGGCCCTCACCGAGGCGCCGCACGAGGCCTTCGGGACCCGTGATCCGCAGGGGCGCGCCGAACTGCGCCGGGCGCTCGCCGAGTACCTCGCGCGCGTGCGGGGCGTCCGCACCTCGCCCGACCGGATCGTGGTCTGCTCCGGCGCGGCACACGCCCTGCGGCTGCTCGCGCGGGCCGTCGGCACCGGGCGCCCCTGGGCCGTCGAGGCGTACGGCCTGCCCTTCCACCGGAGCCTGCTCGCCGAGGCCGGGGTCCGCACGGTGCCGGTGGACGTCGACGGGGACGGGCTCCGGCCCGCGGAGCTGCCGCCGGGGGCCGGGGCCGTGCTGCTCACGCCCGCCCACCAGTTCCCCACCGGCGGCCCCCTGCACCCCGAGCGCCGGACCGGCGTCCTGGAGTGGGCGCGGAGCTCCGGCGGACTCGTGGTGGAGGACGACTACGACGGGGAGTTCCGCTACGACCGGCGGCCGGTGGGCGCCGTGCAGGGCCTCGACCCCGAGCGGACCGTCCTCGTCGGCTCCGTCAGCAAGAGCCTCTCCCCCGCGCTGCGGCTCGGCTGGCTGTGCCCGCCGGCGTCCCTCGTGGACCGGATCGTGGCCGCGAAGGGCGAGCGCGAGCCGTACGCCTCGGCCACGGAGCAGCTCACGCTCGCCGACTTCCTCGCCTGCGGCGCGTACGACCGGCACGTGCGCGGCATGCGCCGCCGTCACCGGGCGCGGCGCGACCGGCTGGCGGCCGTGCTCGCCGAACGGGTGCCGGGGGTACGGGTGACGGGGATCGCGGCCGGTCTGCACGCCGTCCTGGAGCTGCCCCCGGGCACGGAACGCGCGGTGCTCGCCGCGGCCTCCCGGCACGGGGTGGCCACCGAGGGCCTGGCCGCCTACCGCCACCCCGACGCCCTCGGCCCCACCCGTCCGGACGGCCTGGTCGTCGGCTACGCCACACCGCCGGAGCGGCTGTACGGGGCGGCCCTGGACGCCCTGTGCGCGGCGCTCGCGGAAGGCCTCGGGGCGCGCCGCCGCGCTCCCGCGTCCTGACCCGCTTCCCCGTCAGGCGACGGCCGCGCGGCGCTCCGCCTCCGTGAGGATCTCCGTGAGCCGCAGGCCGAAGCGGGCGTCGCAGGCGTGCGGTTCGCCCGTGCGGGCGGCGGTGACGAGGGCGTCCACGGCGGCGCCGAACGCGCCCACGGCGCCGTCCCAGCGGGGCATGTCGGACCGGCCGCCGGTGCCGTACAGCGTGAGGGCCGCCTCCGCCGCCTCCGGGGGCGCGCTCAGGGTCAGCGTGGCCGTGCTGCTCGCCCCCGAGGCGTGCCGCAGCACCAGGTGGTGGGTGTCGTCCGGGCCGCCGGCGGCGGTGATCGCGGTGACGTCGCCGAGGACCGGCAGGAGGACGGAGAGGACGTGCGGGCCGACGTCCCACAGGCCGCCCTTCTCCCGGCGCCAGGGGGAGGCCGCGTACGCGCTGGCGGAACCGGGGCCGTAGAGCGAGCCGAGCCAGTGGGCCTCGCCCAGGAACCAGCCGCCCGCGGCCGCCTGCTCGTCGACCCAGCGGGCCGTCGGCTCCGCGAACCGCAGGGTGCAGAAGACGACCGAGGCGACCCCGGCGGCCTCGACCGCGTCGGTCACCTCGCGGGCGAGCTCCACGGTCGTGGCGACCGGCTTGTCGAGCAGGACGTGGCAGCCCGCGGCCGCGGCCCGGACGGCGAGGGGGGCCTGGACGTCCGGCGGGAGGGCCAGGGCGACGGCGTCGCTCACGGCGAAGAGGTCGTCCACGTCCTCGTACGCGCGCGTGCCGGACGCGTCGGCGAGCGCCTCGGCCGCCTCGGGGCGGCGGCCCCACACGCCGCTGAACTCGACTCCGGGATGCCCGGCGAGCGCGGGCGCGTGCGTCCGGGCGGCCCAGGGGCCGGTGCCGAGGAGTCCGATACGGGGCTTCACGCCGGGTGTCTTCGCCATGCCCCCAGTCTGCCGGTCGCCACCGACAGCGTGGACGGCCCCCCTGCGCGGGCGGAGGCGGGCGGACGGGCGGAGGCGGTGCGCCCGGTCCCCCGTATACGACACGGGGCGCCGGGCGGGCCCGTCCGTGCCCGCGGGGCGCGCGCGGGGAGGACCGGCGGCGGTTCGCGCCGCGCCGCCCCGGCCCCGCGAAGATCGGAAAAGCTGAGTAACACGGGGTTCACAAACGGGCAACCGTCGGGAAATCCCGTGTTGCCAAGCTGCGGTCGAACACACACCGCGCAGTCAGCGCAGAGACCGCAGCTTCTCGCAGTGCCGCGAGCCGCAGCGGAATTCCGCAGCAGCACGCCAAAGGATGAGACCCGTGACCTTCAAGGCTGAGTACATCTGGATCGACGGCACCGAGCCGACCGCGAAGCTCCGTTCCAAGACGAAGATCATCGCCGGTGAGGGCCTCGCCCTCGACGAGCTGCCGATCTGGGGCTTCGACGGCTCCAGCACGAACCAGGCCAAGGGCCACGCCTCGGACCGCGTCCTCAAGCCGGTCTTCGTCTGCCCGGACCCGATCCGCGGCGGCGCCGACATCCTGGTGCTCTGCGAGGTCCTCAACACGGACATGACGCCGCACGAGTCCAACACGCGTGCCGCGCTGGCCGAGGTCTCCTCCCGCTACGCCGCCCAGGAGTCGATCTTCGGCATCGAGCAGGAGTACACCTTCTTCGAGGGCACCCGCCCGCTCGGCTTCCCGGTCAACGGCTTCCCGGCCCCGCAGGGCGGCTACTACTGCGGCGTCGGCGCGGACGAGATCCACGGCCGCCCGATCGTCGAGGCGCACCTGGAGAACTGCCTCAAGGCCGGTCTCGGCATCTCCGGCATCAACGCCGAGGTCATGCCCGGCCAGTGGGAGTTCCAGGTCGGCCCGCTGGCCCCGCTGGAGGTCTCGGACCAGCTGTGGATCGCCCGCTGGCTGCTCTACCGCACGGCCGAGGACTTCGACGTCACGGCGACGCTCGACCCGAAGCCGGTGAAGGGCGACTGGAACGGCGCGGGCGCGCACACCAACTTCTCCACGAAGGCCATGCGCGAGGGCTACGACGCGATCATCACCGCGTGCGAGTCCCTCGGCCAGGGCTCGAAGCCGCTCGACCACGTCAAGAACTACGGCGCCGGCATCGACGAGCGCCTGACGGGCCTGCACGAGACCGCCCCGTGGGACGAGTACTCCTACGGCGTCTCGGACCGCGGCGCCTCGGTCCGCATCCCGTGGCAGGTCGAGCAGGACCGCAAGGGCTACATCGAGGACCGCCGCCCGAACGCGAACGTGGACCCGTACGTGGTGACCCGCCTGATCGTGGACACCTGCTGCGAGGCCCTGGAGAAGGCCGGCCAGGTCTGATCCGCAGCGCTTCCCGCACCACCGCCCGAGGGGCGCCCACCGTTCCGCACGGTGGGCGCCCCTCTCGCCATGTGGGATGCGTGACACGGGTTTTGGGGCCCGGAGGGTCGTCGGGGACATTCCCTTCTGCTTCAATAGGGATATGGCCATCATGCAGAACGACACCGCGACGGGTCGCCACGACCTCGAGCCGTTCTGGCCTTCCCGGCAGCACCACGACTTCGACCGGTGCTGTCGACGCGTGAGGAACGCGTCGGCCCTCTAACGCCTCGATCGGTTCGGTCCGATCCCGGCCTTCGGCCGCACGCGCACGACGTACGAGACCACTCCGTCCGTTCCCCGCGCGAAAGAGCTGACCTGCCATGGCCCACACCCAGACCGCTTCCCTCACGGCCGTCCGTCCCGGCCGGCACCGACTGCGTGCCGTCGATCCGAACGAGGTCGTCGACTTCTCCCAGGTGGCGGACTTCCTGCCGCCCGGCGCCACCCTGCTGCCCGCGCCGCAGCACACGCTGCCGACCCTGCCGGGCCGCCCGCCGATGGTCGGGTACCTCGTCCTCGTCCCGGCCGACCAGCAGCCGCACCTGCCCGTCGCCCCCGTCCCCGTCACGGCGCCCGTCGCGGCGGAGGAGCAGGGTCCGGTGACCATCGACGGCGTCCAGCGGATCGCCCTGGTCGACGGGGAGGCGCTGGACCTGACATACCTGGAGTTCGAACTGCTCGCCCATCTGGTGGCACACCCCCACCGGGTGCACACCCGCGACCAGTTGGTCACCACGGTGTGGGGGTACGGGCACGTGGGCGACGGCCGGACGGTCGACGTGCACGTGGCCCGGCTGCGCCGCAAGCTGGGCGCCGAGCACCGCCACACGATCCAGACCGTGCGGCGGGTCGGCTACAAGTACACCCCCTGATCAGGCGGTGGTGCGGGACCCCGGCCTCACCTTCGCCACCAGGGCGAGGGTGAGGTCGACCGCCAGGAACAGCAGCAGGCTCATACCGAGCAGCGGGACGAACCAGCCGATGAGCGCCGTCGCCGCCGCGAGCGGCAGCAGCAGCGTCACCGGGACCTTCCGCCAGGCTCCGCGGGCCACCGGGCGGCCCGGGCGGCGCAGCCACCACATGCGGTAGCCCCAGAGGATCAGCAGGACCAGGGCGAGCGCGAGCGCCGCGAGCGCCAGCTGGTTGAACAGGCCCAGGAACACCCCGGTGTGCGCGTCGATCCCGATCCGGGTGAGCTGCGCGAGCAGCGGATAGTCACCGAAGCGCAGCCGGTCGAGGACGGTGCCGTCCGCCGGGTCCAGCGCCACCGAGTCCAGCTCGACCGGGAACTGGGTGTCGGTCTCCTTGACGACGTACCCCTTGCCCTCGGAGGGCAGCGCGACCGAGATCCGCGGGCTGTCGATGCCCGCCGCGCGGGCCGCTCCGACCGCACGGTCGAGGCCGATGTCGGTGCCTCCGGTCTTCGTGGAGCCGGAGTGCGCGCCGCCGTGGCCCTCGTGCTCGGAGCCGGGGTTCGCGCCGGCCGAGAGGGTGGGCGTCGCGCCGCCGAGACCGTCCTGGACGGTGCCGATGTTCTCGCCCGCGTACCGCGACCAGGTCAGACCGGTCGCGGAGAGCAGGACCAGGCCGAGCGCCGCCCACAGGCCGACCGAGCCGTGCCAGGAGAGCGTGCGGCGGCGGGACTTCGGTCCGCGCTCGGGCAGGACGAGGGCGCGGCGGCTCCTCCGGCGGCGGCCGACCCAGAGGAGCACCCCGCCCAGCGCGATCACCCAGAGCCAGCTCGCGGCGAGCTCGCTGTAGTTGCGGCCGAGGTCGCCGAGGTGCAGGTCGCGGTGGAGACCGTCGATCCAGGTGCGCAGCGGCAGGGCGCCGGAGCTGCCGTAGCTGGGCAGCTGTCCGCGCACCTCGCCGGTGTACGGGTCGACGAAGACGGCCAGCGAGGCGTCCTCGGGGACACCGGGGTCGGCCATCAGGACCCGGGTGGTGGCGCCGGGTTCGGCGCCGGGCCAGACGGCGGTGACGGTGCCGTCCGGGTTGGCCTCGCGGGCGATGTCGACCTGCCGGGAGAGCGGCAGGGCGGTGTCGCCGACGGGGACCTCCAGTTCGTGCGCGTACACGACCTTCTCCGCCGGGAAGGAGAGCGCGTAGAGCAGGCCGCTGACGGCGGCCACGAGCAGGAAGGGGGCCACGAGGACGCCCGCGTAGAAGTGGAGGCGCAGGACGAGGGGGCGCAGCGCGCTCCACGTGCCGGGCCGGATGGGGGTCTTCGCCGACGGTGGCGCTTCGGACCCGGGGGTTTCCGGGCGCGCGAGATCGTCGATGGTCATGGGGGACTGTCCTTGGAGTCGTGTCTCGACAGGGGAAGGCGGCCCCCGGGTCAGACGTGTGCTCCGAGGGCCGTGGCGCGGGGTGCGGACAGCCGGGGCGGGCCGCGCCGGGAGAGGGCGTGCGCGAGGACGACGGTGTGCGGACGCGGGGCGGTCCCGCGGGTGCGGCGGACCGGGCGGCGCGGGGCCTCGGGGACGCGGACGAGGGCGCGGAGCAGCCGGAGCGGGGTGAAGGCGTACGCGAGGGCGGCGCGGGCGAGGGCGAGGAAGGCGGCCTCGCCGCGCGCCAGCCAGAGGCCGCAGAGGAGGGCGGCGAGGAGGTGCACGGCGAGCATGCCGGCACCGGAGGTCGTGCCCATGGGGTCGGCGGCGGCCATGACCAAGCCGTCCATGGCGTCCGCCCCGTCCACGGCGTGCGCGGCGTGTGTCCCGTGCATCGCGTGCATGCCGGCCATGCCCGCCATGCCGTCCATGCCGTCCATGCCGTCCATGCCGTCCATGCCGTCCATGCCCGGCATCGTGTGCGGGTGCGTGCCGTCCGTCGTCGGCGCGGCGTGGCCCGTCGTCGCGAACAGCAGGTGGAGGGCGCCCTGGAGGACCACCATGGCGCCCGTGATCGCGGGCGCGCCCCGGCGGCGGCCGGCCGCGGCCCAGGCGGCGAGCGCGGTCACGGCGAACGCGCCGGACAGCGTGGTCGCCGGAAGCTGATGGGCAGACATGGACGAATGCCCCACGGCTGCCAAAGTCACGCACACGACCGCGAAGAGCGCGGCTCGCAGGGCGCGCAGGGGCGACCGGACATCCGTCATCGCCGCCATGGTGCCATCCCGGCCACTTGGCCGGACAGACCCCCTCCCGGTGCCGTTCCTCCCCTGGCGGAATCCTCCGGGAGCGGAACGCCCTGACACCGGCCGCCACCGGCGTGCAGGCTCGGGATCATGAAACTTCTGATGCTCGGAGGGACGGAGTTCGTCGGCCGCGCGGTCGTCGAGGAGGCGCTCGCGCGGGGCTGGGAGGTGACGGTCTTCCACCGGGGGCGGCACGCGGCTCCGGCCGGGGTCGCGTCGCTGACCGGGGACCGCACCGCACCCGACGGTCTCGCCGCCCTCGCCACCGGCTCCTGGGACGCCGTCGTGGACACCTGGTCGGCCGCGCCGTCGGCGGTGCGGGACGCGGCCGGGCTCCTGGCCGGCCGGGTCGGGCGGTACGCGTACGTGTCGAGCCGCTCCGTGTACGCCTGGCCGCCCGCGGCGGGGCTCGCGGAGGACGGCCCGCTGGTGGAGGGCTCGCCGGACGACGGGGACGTGCCGTACGCGGAGGCCAAGCGGGGCGGCGAGCTCGCGGCCACCGCCGCGTTCGGCCCCGACCGGACGCTGCTCGTGCGCGCGGGCCTGATCCTCGGCCCGTACGAGAACGTGGGCCGGCTGCCGTGGTGGCTGGGCCGGATCGCGCGCGGCGGCCCGGTCCTCGCGCCCGGTCCGCGCACGGCACCGGTCCAGTACGTCGACGTGCGGGACCTCGCCGTCTGGACCCTGGACGCGGTGGCGGCCGGCCTTTCGGGGCCGTACAACCTGGTCTCGCCGCCCGGGCACACGACGATGGGCGAGCTGCTCGACGCCTGCGTCCGGGCCACCGGGAGCGACGCCGCACTGCGCTGGACGGAGCCGGAGGCGCTGCTCGCGGCGGGGGTGGCGCCCTGGACGGAGCTGCCGGTGTGGCTGCCGCCGGGCGAGATGTACGACGCCCTGCACACGGCCGACGTCTCCCGCGCCGTCGCGGCCGGGCTGCGCTGCCGCCCGGTGGACGAGACGGCCGCGGACACCTGGGCGTGGCTGGAGTCCCTCGGCGGCGTCGCGCCGCAGCGCCCGGACCGGCCGGGAGTCGGCCTCACCCCGGAGCGGGAGGCGGAGGTGCTGGCGGCGCTCGCGAAGGGCTAGGGGTGTCTTGCCGGGCGGGCCCGCGCATTCGGCCTGATCGAGCAAGAAGGGGTGTCTTGCCGGTGGGGCCCGCGCACTCGGCCCGATCGGCTAGGGGTGTCTTGTCGGTGGGGCCGCGCACCCGGCCCGACCGGCGGGACACGCCCCCGGGTCGCCGCGCCGCGGATCTGCCCGGAACCGGACGATCCCTTACCGTCGACTCGACCGCGCACGAACCGGAGGAGCCGACGCCATGCCCGCCATCCCCGCCGCCTCCGTCGCCAACCTCCGCGATCTCGGCGGCCTCCCCCTCGGTGACGGGCGCTCGGTCCGTCCCGGCCTCGTGCTGCGGTCCGCGCAGCTCGACCGGCTCGACCCGGACGAGGCCGCCGTGGCCGCCCTCGGCGTCCGTACCGTCGTCGACCTCCGTACGGAGACCGAGCGCGCCGACCGGCCGGACCGGCTCCCGCCCGGGGCCCGGCCGGTCGTCGCCGACGTCCTCGCCGACCACCTGGCCGGCAGCGGACTGCCGCCCGCCGCGCGCCTGAAGACCCTGCTCACCGACCCCGCGCTCGCGGAGGAACACCTCGGCGGGGGCCGGGTCCGGGCGGCCTTCGCCCGGACCTACCGGACCTTCGTCTCCGGAGAATCGGCCCGCGCCGCCTACCGCTCCCTGCTCACCGAGCTCGGCACGCCCGGCGCGGGTCCGCTGCTCTTCCACTGCACGGCGGGCAAGGACCGCACGGGGTGGGCGGCGACCGTCGTCCTGACGCTGCTCGGCGCGGACGAGGAGACCGTGCGGGCGGAGTACCTGGCGGTGAACCCGGCGGTGCGGGTGGCGTTCGCGCCGATGATCGAGGGGTTCACGGCCCAGGGAGGCGATCCCGAGCTGGCGCTCGACCTGATCGGGGTCGTGCCGGAGTACCTGGAGGCGGCGCTCGACGAAGTGGCCGTCCGGCACGGGTCGATGGAGACGTACGTACGGGAGGGTCTGGGCGTGCCGGACGAGGTGACGGCCCTCATCCGCGAGCGGCTTACGGTCACGTCCGCCTGACCCGGCGGCGGGGCCCCAGGAGTGCGGGCCCCCGGGGTGACCATCGGAAGAATCGCTCGTTCTGCTGAACGTGAGCACCCAGGATCTCGTTCCCTCGCCCGTGGGCCCCGTCGACGTCGAGCAGGCCGAGGCCGCGCTGGTCGAGCGGTACCCGCGGCTCGTCCGCATCGCCTATCTCGTCCTGCCGCCCGCGCTCGGGCGCAACCGCCGGGTGCTGACCGCGCACGCCCTCGTCCAGCGGTCGCTGCCCCGCCGCCGGGTCCCCGGGCCCGTCGTGCCCGGGCCCCGGCAGGCCGAGGACGCAGTGGATCCCGGCTACGCCTACGTACGGGGCGAGGTGCTGCGCCAGGCGCTGATCGCCGGGCTGCCGCTGCGGCGGCTCGCGGTGCCGCGCCGGGCGCAGTTCCCGCCGCTGCTGCCGCACGTGTGGGGGCTCCGGCTCTTCCCCCGGGTCGGCGGCGCCGACGAACTGGCCCTGGACCAGCGGCTGTCCCGGCTCTCCGGCCCGGGCCGCGCCGCCTACGTGCTCCGCGGCCTGGAGCGGCAGGGCGATCCGGAGGTCCTGCGCGTCCTGGCGGCGGCGGGCGTCGAGGACCCGCGCGCGGCGCTGGCGGAGGCGGACGCGCTGGAGGCGACGGGTGAGGAGACGGACCCCGGGAGGGACCCGGCGGTGACCGAGGCCCCGGCCGGGGCGAGCGGCCGGGAGCGGACCGGCGGGCCGGAGCACCCGGGCGGCGGTGCCCTCCTGGAGTCCGACGAGTTCGATCCCTGCGCGCTCCAGGCGCGGCCCACCGATCTCATGCGGCGGCGCCAGCACGTCCGGGCCGCCTTCGTCGCGGTCGTGGCGCTCGTCGTCTGCGGGACCCTGCTCGGGCTCCCCGGCGACGGCTGGGGCAGGAACGGCGCCGCGGCCCCCTCGTACGCCCGCAACCCCGCCGCCGAGGCCGCCCTCGACCCCGGCGCGGTCAAGCGGGTGGATCCGGCGGTGTGGCCGGGTGCGACCCGGCGGGACTTCTCGGTGTGGCCGGCGCGCGGTGGGCTGACCGGTGACAGCGCGCTGCTGCGGCGGGCGCTCGCCGTCTGGGCCAGGCCCGGGGAGTCCGTGCGGTCCTCCGCGACGCCGGGGACGCCCGTCGGGCCGCCGATGGGGCCTCCGCAACTGCTGTTCGCGGGCCGGGTCGACGCCATGCGCGTGGTGCTCTTCCACGACGGGCTGCGGGCCGTGCGGTACGCGGAGCCGGTCGAGGGGACCGCGGGCGCCGCGCTGGACTTCGCGCGGACGGACGCGGCCGACGCCGTCGCGGCCGCGGCGCTCGTCGTCTCCCGCGCGGGGGGCAACGTCCGCTATCTGACGGCCCCCTGGGTGCGGGAGACGGCCGTACGGGACCTCCTCGCGCCCGCGAAGGAGCCCGGGACGCTGGCCCGGGACTCCGCCGGGGTGACCGATCCCGTGCCCACGCCCGCGCGGTCCGGGAGCTGCACCCGGTGGAACACCCTCCAGGTGGGGGACGGCGAGGGGGTGCGGCTCCTGACCGACCTCGGTGAGCTCGCGCCCGCCCGGCTGCTGTGGGGGCCGCCCGCCTCGCCCGTGGACGCGACGGGGACGGAGGCCCGGGCGGCCTGGGCGCGGACGGCGTGCCAGCTGGCGGTGGCGCGGGGGAACGGGGTGCGGTCCGTGAGCGCCTGGCCCTTCGCCCGGCAGCCGCTGCCGGAGGGGGCCGGACGGGCCACCTGGGTGTGCACGCGCGCGGAGACCTGGCGGGGCACGGGCAGCAGGGTCCTCGCCCAGTTCCTGGTCCCGTCGCCCGGGGTGCCGGCCGCGCTCGCGGCCCGCTCCGAGGGCTCGCCGGCCTGCGGGGTGCGCGACCCCCGGGTCCTGGCGGGCGTGCTGTGGCGGGCGCCGGGCGGCGGCTGGTTCGTCCTGGCGGCGGGCGGCGGGGACTTCGCGTCCCTGGAGACCTCCGGCGGGGTGCGGGGCCGCTCCGACGGGCCCCTGCTCGCGGTGCGGGCGACGGCGGGCGCGCGGGCCGACCTGGACGGCACGCTGCGGAACGGGACCCGGGTGGCCGCGCTGCGCTGACCCCGGAGGAAGGTGCCGCGCCGACCCCGGCGGACCGCCCGCCCCGACCCGGGAGGATCATGCCGCGCCCGTCGTGGAAAAAGACGTGCCCGGGGCCTGTTCTCACCCCTTACCCCTCAGTACATTGACGGCATGTCTAATACGCAGCCTGCACCGGTGGCGTCGGAGCACATCGAGCTCAAGGCCCGCAAGGTCTCCTTCGACTGGCAGGAGACACCGCTCCACTGGGTCCCGGGCGATCCCTTCACCACGCACACGATCAACGTGCTGCACCTCCTGCTGCCGGCCGGCGAGCGCTGGTTCGTCCACGTCTACCAGCAGGCGCTGCCGTACATCACCGACGACCGGCTGCGCGAGGACGTCATCGGCTTCATCGGCCAGGAGGCCATCCACTCCCAAGCCCATGACGACGTCCTCCCCCACCTGAGGAAGCTGGGCCTCGACCCCACCCCGTACACCGCGCAGGTCGACTGGTTCTTCGAGAAGCTCCTCGGGGACCGGACCCTCCCGCCCGGCCGGCCGCGCCGCTGGTGGCTGATGGAGCGGGTCGCGCTGATCGCCGCCATCGAGCACTACACCGCCTTCCTCGGCGACTGGGTCCTCAACGCCGACGCGCTCGACCGGGCCGGCGCCGACCCGACCATGCTGGACCTGCTGCGCTGGCACGGCGCCGAGGAGGTCGAGCACCGCGCCGTCGCCTTCGAGCTGTTCATGCACCTCGACGGCGGCTACCGGCGCCGCGCCCGCACCTGGGCCCTCGCCTTCTCCGCGCTCGTCTTCCTCTGGCAGCGGGGCATCCGGTTCTTCATGGAGAACGACCCCGCGCTGCTCGACCCCAGGTCCTCCTTCGCGGACTTCGTCCGCAAGGGCCGGCAGGGCCTGCTGCCCTCCACCCCGGCCATGCTGCGCTCCATACCCCGCTACCTGAGCCGCGCCTACCACCCCTCCCAGGAGGGCGACACCGCGCAGGCCGTCGCCTACCTCGCCTCCTCCCCCGGCGCCAACGGAGGCCGCTGATGGCCCGGTTCACCACGGTCGCCCTCGTCGCCGGCGCCGCGCTGCTCGTCCGCCGCGCCGTCCGCAGCCGCATGTCCACGGCCCCGCTCTGGCCGATGCCCGCCCTCGACACCCCCGTCTCCGGATACGGACGGGGCAGCACCGTCCCGCGCAGGGTCACCGTCACCCGGCGCACCGCCCCCGCCGAGGGGGTCGTCGAACTGCGCCTGGAGGGCGCCGGACTGCCCGCCTGGCAGCCGGGCGCCCACATCGACCTCGTCCTGCCGTCCGGGCTCGTCCGGCAGTACTCGCTCTGCGGGGACCCGGCCGACCCGTCCTCGTACACCGTCGCCACCCGTCTGATCGAGGACGGGCGCGGCGGCTCGCGCGAGGTCCACGAGCGGCTCCACGAGGGCGTGGAGATCGAGATCAGGGGCCCCCGCAACCGCTTCCCGCTCGTCGGCGCCCCGGCGTACGTCTTCGTCGCGGGCGGCATCGGCATCACCCCGGTGCTGCCCATGCTCCGCGCCGCCGAGGCGGCCGGGGCCGACTGGCGGCTCGTGTACTGCGGACGGAGCCGGGCCACCATGCCCTACCGGGAGGAGATCGAGCGGCTCGGGGGCGGCGACCGGGTCACCGTCGTCGCGGAGGACACGTCCGGCCTCCCGGAGCTGGGGTTCCTCGGCCGGCTGCCCGCCGAGACGGCCGTCTACTGCTGTGGGCCCGACGGCCTGATGGAGGCGGTGGCCTCGGCGATGCCCGAGGGCCGGGTGCCGCGCCTGGAGCGCTTCAGCGCCGTCGCGCCGAACGGCGGCACCGCCTTCGAGGTCGAACTGCGCCGCTCCGGACGCACGGTGACGGTGGCGGCCGACCAGACGGTCCTCGAGGCGGTCCGCGAGGAGCTGCCGGGGATCATGTACTCCTGCCGGCAGGGCTTCTGCGGAACCTGCCGGCAGTCGGTCCTGGAGGGCGAGATCGACCACCGGGACGAGCTGCTCACCGACGAGGAGCGGGACGGCTCGATGCTGATCTGCGTCTCGCGCTGCGCGGGGAAGCGGCTCGTCCTCGACCTGTAGCGGCTCTCCGGGGAGGCCCCGCGAGCCCGGCCCGATCGGCGAGGCACCCCCTAGGGCAGCACCAGCCAGTCCAGGGCCAGCGCGGTGAGCAGGCCGCCCACCAGGAGCCAGGTGCCGAGCCGGGTACGGCCGTTGCGGGACAGCTCGATCACGATGCCGCAGAGGATCATCGCGAGGCCGTACACGCCGACGACCAGGACGGACGTGCGGCTGGCGAGCCGGATGACCAGCACCACGGCGAGCGCGACCAGGAGCACGGACGCGGCGGCGACCCGCAGCCGCCGCGCCTGCGTGGGCGTGAGCGCGCCGTCGGACGCCTCGTGCTCCGGCGGCTCCTCCTCCCCCTCGGGACCCAGCGGGGCGCGGGATTCGGCTGTCTCCGGGGCCTCTTCGGCCTCCCGGGGCGCCCCGGCGGCCGCGGCACCGGCCGCGGGCCTCTCCGCGTTCTCGGGTTCTTCGGATTCTTCGGGTTCTTCGGGCCCTCCGGTCGTCCCCGGCTCGACGGCCTCCGGGGCCTCGGGGGTCTTCCGGGGCTCTTCGCCCTCCGGTGCCGGTGCCGTCGGGGTGTCCTGGTCGGAAGCGCTCATGGGGCAGGAGCGTAACGGACGCGGTTAGGCTGTTCGTATGACGACCGGGGTGCGCCGCAGGATGGGCGTCGAGGAGCGCAAGCAGCAGCTGATCGGGGTGGCCCTCGAACTCTTCAGCCACCGCTCTCCCGACGAGGTCTCCATCGACGAGATCGCCGCGGCGGCGGGCATCTCGCGGCCGCTGGTCTACCACTACTTCCCCGGCAAGCAGAGCCTCTACGAGGCGGCGCTGCGGCGGGCGGCGGACGAGCTCGCCCTCCGGTTCGTGGAGCCGCCCCAGGGTCCGCTGGGGGCGCGGCTGCTGCGGGTGATGGGCCGGTTCTTCGACTTCGTGGACGACCACGGGCCCGGCTTCGCGGCGCTGATGCGCGGCGGCCCGGCGGTGGGCTCGTCCACGACGAACGCGATGATCGACGAGGTCCGGCAGGCCGCGTACGAGCAGATCCTGGCGCATCTGTCGGTCGGGGAGCCCTCCGCGCGGCTCGAACTGGTCGTCCGTTCCTGGGTGTCGCTCGCCGAGTCGACAGCGCTGCTCTGGCTGGACGGCCGCCGGGTCCCCCGCGCGGAGCTGGAGCGCCAGCTGGTGCACGACTTCGCGGCGCTGGCCGCGGTGAGCGCCGCGTACGACGCGGACATGGCGGAGATCCTGGTCGGCATCCTCGCCGACGAGCCCGCCGACGGCCCCTTCGGGGAGCTGGTGGCGCGGCTCGCCGCGCTGGTCCCGCAGCCCTCGCCGGTGCTGCCCGACCCGCGCCTGCCGTAGGCGGGACTCGCACAGCGGGGCGAAGCCCTACGGTGATCGCCATGACGGCACAGGTGACCTTCCGGCAGGCGGACGAGCGCGATCTCGGCGTGCTGGTGGAGTTGTTCGACGGGGTGGCGCGCTGGATGGTGCGCGGCGGGATCGACCAGTGGAAGCCGGGGGCCCGGGGTCCCGGGCACTTCCGCGCGCGGATCGCGGAGGGCGAGGTGTGGCTCGCCGCGCACGGGGGACGGACGGTGGGGGCGTACGAGCTGTGGTGGGAGGACCCGGAGGTCTGGGGGCCGCAGCCGCCGGTGGCCGGATACGTGCACCGGCTGATGACCGACCGGGAGGCGGCTCCGGCCGGTGCGGGGCGGGCGCTGCTGGCGCACGCGGAGGGGCGGATCGCGGCCTCGGGCCGGACGCTGGCCCGGCTGGACTGCGAGGCGCGCAACCCGGTCCTGGGGACGTACTACGAGGCGGCGGGGTACGCGGACGCCGCCCCGCGCCTGGAGAAGACGGGGGCGGACGGCCGCCGTTACGCGGTGCGGCTGTTGGAGAAGGCCCTGGCGTGACGGGTGCCGCGCCAGGGCCTCCGGTCAGTGCGCGGCCCGGAAGACCGCGACGGTGCGCGCCGGGACCGTGAAGGTGCCCGACGCCGGGTCGTACGCGGCCGTCCTCACGACCGGGTCGGAGCCGCCGGCCTGGACCGGGTGGAGGCGGTAGTCCGCCCCTGCGAGGCCGGTCACCTTCTGCGCGGTGCTTCCGGGGGTCGCGTTGAGGACGACCACCAGGTCGCCGAGGCGCATGGTGATCACTCCCGGGGTCTCGTCGGGGCCGGAGAGCGGGAAGGACAGGGCGTCCTGGACCCGTTCCGTAGTGGCCAGGGAGAAGACCGGCTCGGTGGTGCGGATCTTCTGGAGGTCCCGGTAGGCGGCGGAGGCGCCGTCGATCTGCGCGCAGCCGACGGTCAGGGCCGGGTTCGTGAGCAGCGGCCTGCCGTAGGACCACTTGGCCTTGTTGTCGGCGGCCGGCGGCAGGCCGCGGCCGAAGCCGTTGCCGTCGCGGCAGTCCCAGTGGATCGCGTTGAACCAGTCGCCGCTGTCGAAGGAGTTGCGGTCCAGGGACTTGGAGCGCAGCAGGTCCGAGCCGGCCTGGGAGAGCGCCGGGCCCTGCGAGAGGGTGGCGGTCGCCAGGGCGAGGACCTGCATGCGGGCCCGGTCGGCCGGGGACGTGTCCGCCGGGAGCTTGAAGGCGAGCGCGTCGTACAGGGACTCGTTGTCGTGGGCGTCGGCGTAGGCGAGGGCGTCGCCGGGGGCGGCGGCGTACCCGGCGGGGGCGCCGTTGTAGTCGACCTCGGAGCCCTTGACCGTGCGCCCGGAGGTGTCGGTGAAGGAGTACGCGGCGAGGTTGCCGGTGAGGCCGACCTTGATGAGGTCCTGGTCGTGCAGGAGGCGGGCCTTCTGCTGCTCGGGGGTGCCGTTGGCGGCCGACGTGTTGGGGTCGGTGTAGAGGCCGGAGGCGAAGCCCTGGACGCCGGGGTCCTCGTCGAAGGGGCCGCCGCCGCGGACGGCGTCGCGGGCGCGGTCGGAGAAGGTCGCGATGCCGGTGCCGGCCATGTTCTTCTGGGTGGCCTGGACGAAGCGGGCGTCGTCGGCGACCTCGCCGAAGTTCCAGCCCTCGCCGTAGAGGACGATCGCCTTGCCGTCGACGCCGTCCTTCGCGACGGTCAGCGCGTCGAGGGCCTTGCGGACGGCGAGGATGTTGGCCTTGGGGTGGTGGCCCATGAGGTCGAAGCGGAAGCCGTCGACCTTGTACTCCTTGGCCCAGGTGACGACCGAGTCGACGACGAGCCTGCCCATCATGGCGTTCTCGGGCGCGGTGTTGGCGCAGCAGGTGGAGGTGGCGACGGCGCCGTCCGCCTGGAGGCGCTGGTAGTAGCCGGGCACGATCCTGTCGAGGACGGACTTGTCGGACTGTCCGGCGGCGACGGTGTGGTTGTAGACGACGTCCATGACGGTGCGCAGTCCGTCGCCGTTGAGGGCCTGGACCATCTGCCGGAACTCGACCGTGCGGCGGGTCCCTTCGGGGTCGGTGGCGTAGGAGCCCTCGGGGACGGTGTAGTGCAGGGGGTCGTAGCCCCAGTTGTAGGCGTCCTTCGCCGCGGCGGCGGTGACGCAGGCCTGCTGCTCCTCGGAGTCGGGGGCGTAGACCTTGAGGTCGCAGGCGGGGGTGGTCTGCGCGGACTTCTTCTCGGGGACGGTGCCGAGGTCGAAGGCGGGGAGCAGGTGGACGTAGGACGTGCCGGAGGCGGCGAGCGCCTTGAGGTGCCGTGAGCCCTTGCTGTCCCGGTCGGTGAAGGCGAGGTAGGTGCCGCGGTGGGCGGCCTTCGCGGTGGGGTCGGCGACGGAGAAGTCGCGGATGTGGAGTTCCTGGATCTGGGCGTCGCGCAGCGGTACGGCGGCGGGCTTGCGCAGGTTCATCCAGCCGGTGGGGGCGAGCTTCGGGTCGGTGAGGTCGACGGCGAGGCTGCGGGCGGAGTCGGTGGTGAGGGCGGTGGAGTAGGGGTCCGTGACCCGGTTCCGGACGGTCTTCTGGACGGTGGGGGCCCAGACGTCGACGACGTACCGGTAGGGCTTGCCGGTCCAGGTGCGGGGGCCGGTGACGGACCAGACGCCGGAGGCGTCGTCGCGCCGCATGGGGACGGTCCTGCCGTCGAGTTCGAGGGCGACGGTCCGGGCGGTGGGGGCCCAGAGGGACAGGGTGGTGCCGCCCTTGCGGAAGGTCGGCCCGAGGTCCGCCTTCGTGGCCTTCGCCGCGTAGAGGTCGTCGAGGACGCCGGCGGTCTGGACGCCGGTGGCGGCGAGCAGGGCGCCGTTGGCGGCGCGCTGGGTGGCGATGAGCTGACCGCGCAGGGAGTCCCGTGCCCGGTCGGTGTCGCGCGGGTCGACGGTGAAGGCCGGGTAGTCCTTGAGGTGGGGGTGCTTCGCCTTCTGGGCGTCGGTGAGCGTGGCGGGGGTGAGGCGGAGCCACTGGCCCTCGGTGTTCAGGGCGCCGTCGGTGACGGTGATCCCGCCGTCCTTCGCGTACACCAGCTGCTGGCTGGTGGCGTCGGTGGCCTTCACCTTCCAGACGACGGTGTTCCGGTCGATCCACTGGGCCTCGGCCTTGCCGAGGTCGAGGTTCGGGGAGCCGCCGACGGTGGGCAGGAGGTAGGCGGGCTGTCCGGAGAGCGCCCAGACCTCGTGGCCGTAGGTGGCGAGGTCGAGGGACTGGTCGGTGGGCAGGTCCTTCTCGTCGCCCTTGTGGAGGATGTACGAGAGGGAGCTCGCGCCCTCGGTGAGCGGGACCTCGTAGACGGCGCCGTACGCGTCGAAGCGCGCGGGCATGAGGGGCTTGGACCAGTCGGTGGGCTGGGCGGCGCCGGTCCAGGTGTGCAGGCCCCAGCCGTCGTACTTCCCGTCGGCCCGCTGGTAGTGGAGGACGGCCTTGGTCCTGTCGGGGGTCGTCGGGGCCGGGTTGGTGTCGGACTGGCCCTCGGAGCCCTGCGTGATCCAGACCTCGCCGGTCCGGCCGAGGCCGATGGTGCGCTGCGGGCCGTCGGCGGTGCCGTCCTTCTCGACGGTGTACGGGAGGGTGGCGGCGCCCTCGGGGACCTTGACCCAGGCGAAGGCGCCGTGGGCGTCGCGTCCGGTGAAGGCGGCCTCCTGGCCGGCGGACTTCAGCTTCCAGCCGTCGTAGTCCCCGTCCTCGCGCCGGTAGTGGACGACGGCGTGGGTCCGCTCGACGGCGACGGGCTTCTCGGGTGCCGGGGGTGCGCCCGCCGTGGTGGCGGCGAGGGCGCTCGCGGTGCGGCCGGCGGTGTCGACGGCGACGGCCTTGTAGCGCAGGGCGGTGCCGCCGGGGGCGGTGACGTGCTGGGTGACCTTGTACGGGGCGTGGTCGGCGGTGCCGAGGGTCTGCCAGGGGCCGTTGCCGACCTGGGCGGCGAAGACGACCCGGTTGAGGCCGCCGCCGTCGACGTCGGCGGAGAGCTCGACGGTGCCGGTGGAGCCGGCGGCCGGGGCCCGGAGCGTCACGGTGGGCTTCGCCGTCGGGGCGGGCAGCGGCGCGTCGGCCTCGAGGACCAGGGTGGAGAGGGCCGGGACGGTGACGGTGACCTCGCCCTTCGCCGCCGCGACGGCGCCCTGGCCCCCGTACAGGGTGCGGAAGGCCGCGGAGTCGACCGGGACGGTGACGGTCCTCGGCGTGGTGGCGCCGTTGGTGGCGACGAGGTATTCGGTGCGCTGCTTCGGGTCGGTGCGGGTGAAGGCGTAGACGGAGCCCTCGGCGTACCGCTCGCGCTGGACGCCGTCGCGGAGGGCCGGGTTCTCGCGGGTGAGCTTCGACAGGGCGGCGATCGACCGGTAGAGCGGGTGGGTGGGGTCGTACGCGTCGGAGGCGTGGGTGCGGTCGGTGCCGAGCTGGTCGTCGTCGAGGTAGTCGGCGGTCCTGGAGGCGAAGAGCGTCTGGCGGGCGTCCTTGTCGCCGCCGGGGCCGGTGAAGCCCTGCTCGTCGCCGTAGTAGATCACCGGGTTGCCCCGGGAGAGGAACATCAGCTCGTTGGCGAGCCGGTCGCGGCGGACGAGTTCGTCGTCGGAGGCGTTCGGGTTGTCCTGCTTCAGGAAGGTGCCGATGCGGCCCATGTCGTGGTTGCCGAGGAAGGTCACCTGCTCGTAGGCGTTGGCCTTGTCGGTGGTGTACCGGTAGTCCTCGGCGAAGACCTTGGCGAGGCGGTCGGCTCCGGCGCCCTGGGAGGCGAAGGCGCGGGCGGCGTCCTGGAAGGGGAAGTCGAGGGTGGCGTCGAGCCGGCCCCGGGTGACGTACGGGGAGGTGACGGCGGGGTCGGCGGAGTAGACCTCGCCGAACATGAAGAAGTCCTCGCGGCCCCGCTGCGCGGCGTAGGCGTCGAGGGCGGTGGCCCACTGGGTCCAGAAGTCCAGGTCGACGTGTTTGACGGTGTCGATGCGGAAGCCGTCGATCCGGAAGTCGCGGACCCACTTCTCGTAGATCCTCTTCATGCCCTCGACGACCTCGGGGCGCTCGGTCCACAGGTCGTCGAGGCCGACGAAGTCGCCGTACTCGGCGGACTCCCCGACCCAGGTGGAGTCGCCCCGGTTGTGGTACATCGTGGGGTCGTTCAGCCAGGCGGGGACCTTGCCGCCGGTCGTCGTCGGCGTGTACGGGAAGGAGTCCGCGTCGACCGTGCCGATCGCGGTCCGGTCGTCGAAGGGGCGGCCGGAGGCGTCGAGGTACGGGTAGGCGCCCTTGGGGCGGTAGCCGTACTTCTTCTCCGCGTAGTCGACGGTGTCGGCGGTGTGGTTGGTGATGACGTCGAAGAAGACCTTCATGCCCTTGGCGTGGGCGGCGGCGATCAGCTGCCTCAGGTCCTCGTTGGTCCCGAAGTGCGGGTCGACCTGGGTGAAGTCGGTGATCCAGTAGCCGTGGTAGCCGGCGGAGGCGTCCTTGCCGGTGCCCTGCACGGGCCGGTTCTTGAAGATCGGCGCCATCCAGATGGCGGTGGTGCCGAGGCCCTTGATGTAGTCGAGCCGCCGGCTGAGGCCCTTGAGGTCGCCGCCCTGGTAGAAGCCCTTGTCGGCCGGGTCGAAGCCGGTCCGGGTGCGGCTGCCGGTGAGTCCGCCGCGGTCGTTGGAGGGGTCGCCGTTGGCGAAGCGGTCGGGCAGGACGAAGTAGAACTGCTCGCGGGTGAGGTCCTGGCGGGCGGGCTGCGCGGCGAGGGTTCGGTCGGAGGGCGGGGCGGGCGGCCGGGGTGCGGCCGTCGCGGGGACGGCGGGCACGAGGGCGGCGCACAGGGCGGCGGCCAGCGCGACCGCCGTTCTCTTGCGTATCACGGGGGTGCTCCCTGGAGGTACGGGAAGAGAGGGCCGCCCCGGCGGGGCGGCCCTGGGGGTGGCGGAGGCTCAGCTGCGGAAGGTGTCGTTCAGGACGGTCCGGCCCGTCGACGGGACCGTCGCGGTGCGGTTGGCGCCGGACTCCCAGGTCACGTTCCCGGCGGCGTCCTTGCGGAGGTACTTGTACTCGAAGGCCGTTCCGGCGGGCAGGTTCACCGTCAGCTTCCAGACGGGGTACGCGGCCGGGTCGAGCTTGACGGCGGAGGCGGGGGCCCAGTTGCCGAGCTCGGGGCGGTTGCCGGTGACGTAGATGTTCTGGCCGGTGACCGTGGTGGCGTTCACGTTGAAGGAGGCCCCGGCGGAGGCCTGCTGGGTGCCGCAGCTCATGGCCCCGGTGTGCAGGGCGACGGCGGTGTTCGCGGCGAGGGTGGCCGTGAACTGGCCGGCGGAGTTCACCGTGACGGCGGTGTTCGACTGCACGTCGCAGTAGGTGCCGGCGGCGAGGGAGGTCTGGAAGGTGCGGGTGAGGGCCGAGGACTCGTGGTTGATCGCCACGTACGCCTTGGAGCCCCGGCCGAACGCGATCGCGTTGCCGCCGTTGTCCCACCAGTTCGTGACGGCCTGTCCGCGGGAGGTGTTGCGGAAGGCGACCATGGAGGAGATCTCGCGCCAGGCGTGCTGGCACTTCCAGCCGTCGCTGTAGCAGGCGTCGACCCGGCCGTTGTTCGGCGGGCCCGCGTCCTTGTCGGTCCACTCGTAGCCGGAGTGCACGTCCGGGGAGCCGTAGGGCCAGGCCAGCATGAAGACGGAGGCGAGGGTGTAGTTCGCGCCGTCCTTGTAGCTGAGGGTGTCGCCGCCGCGCTCGGTGTCGTGGTTGTCGACGAAGACCCCGGCCTGGCCGGAGGGCATGTAGCCCCAGGCCTCGCCGAAGTTCTTGAGGAAGGCGAGCTTCTCGCTCTGCACGACCCGCTTGAGGTCGCGGGCGTAGCGGAACTCCTGGACGTCGCCGTTGCCGAGGTACTCGCTCGGGGAGACGGCCTCGCCGGCGCCGTAGATGGCCTCCTGCTTCCAGAAGACGCCCGGGTTCGTGAGCCGCGACTTGATGTTCGCGAGGTCGGCGGCCGGCATGTGCTTGGCGGCGTCGATCCGGAAGCCGTCGACGCCCAGCGACAGCAGGTCGTTGAGGTACCCGGCTATCTTGCCCCGGACGTAGTCCTCGCCGGTGTCGAGGTCGGGGAGCTGGACCAGTTCGCAGTTCTGGACGTTGGCCCGGTCCTGGTAGTTGGAGATGGAGGACCGGCAGTCGTCCATGTCGGCGCCCGAATAGAGGCCGGGGTAGTCGTACTTGGAGAACGGGGTCCCGCCCGTTCCCGTGCCCGACCCGTTCGCCATGTGGTTGACGACGGAGTCGGCGACGACCTTGACGCCCGCCGCGTGGCAGGTGTCGATCATGTTCTTGAAGGCGGCGCGGTCGCCGAGGCGTCCGGCGATCTTGTAGCTGACCGGCTGGTACGAGGTCCACCACTGGCCGCCCCGGAGGTGCTCCTGGGGCGGCGAGACCTGGACGTATCCGTATCCGGCGGGGCCGAGGCGGTCGGTGCACTCCCGGGCGATCGAGGCGAAGTTCCATTCGAACATCACCGCGGTGACGTCCTTCTCGCCGGGCGGGGCGGCCTGCGCCGGGGCGTTGCCCGTGACGGCCACAGCGGCTCCCGCCACGAGGGCGAGTGCAGCGGCCACGGTCTTCCTGGCCATGTCTCCTCCTGCTGACTTCACTGTCGCAAGAAGTTGCCGAAAGGTTCAGCAACTGTTTTCAGCCGTGACCGTACGAGTGCCCCGGCGCCCGGTCAACCCTCCGGACACCCCGACGCGACTTGTTACGAAAGGAGTTGGGGATGCCGGCCCGGCGGCTGCGCCGTGGAACCGCGCACCACCAGCTCGGGCTGGAAGACGAACTCCGTGCGCTGCACCGGGTTCCCCTCGATCTCCTCCAGGAGCGCGCCGACGGCCGCCGTCGCCATGGCCTGGACGGGCTGGCGCACGGTGGAGAGCGGCGGGCTGGTGAAGGCGATGAGGGGCGAGTCGTCGAAGCCGACGACGGAGACGTCGCCGGGCACGTCCAGGCCGCGGGCGCGGACCGCGCGGATGACGCCGAGGGCCATCAGGTCGGAGCCGCAGACGATGCCGGTGCAGCCCTCGCGGAGCAGGATCTCGGCCGCCGCGTGTCCGCCCTCGACGCCGAAGAGGGTGGGCCGGATGAACCGTTCGGCGTCGGCCCGTTCGACGCCGAGGAGCTCGTACAGCTCGGCGGTGAAGCCCTCGGCCTTGCGGCGCGAGGGGACGTAGCGGGTGGGGCCGATGGCCAGGCCGATCCGCTCGTGGCCCAGTTCGACCAGGTGGCGGACGGCCATGCGGGCCGCCGCCCGGTCGTCCGGGGAGACGAAGTTGGCGTCGATGTGCTCGTTGTAGCCGTTGATGAGGACGTACGGGACGCCCCGGGCCGACAGCCGGGCGTAGCGCGCGGGGTCGGCGGAGGCGTCCGCGTGCAGCCCGGAGAGGAAGACGATGCCGGCCACCCCGCGCTCCACGAGCTGCTCGACGAGTTCGTCCTCGGTGGCGCCGCCGGGCATCTGGGTGCAGAGCACCGGGGTGTAGCCGTGCCCCGCGAGGACCTGTTCGACGACCTGCGCGAAGGCGGGGAAGATCGGGTTGGTCAGCTCGGGCACGACGAGCCCGACGAGGCCCGCGCTGCGGCGTCTGAGCCGTACGGGACGCTCGTAGCCGAGCACGTCGAGCGCCGCGAGCACCTTGTGCCGGGTCGCTCCGGCCACCCCCGCCTTGCCGTTGAGGACCCGGCTGACGGTGGCCTCGCTGACCCCGGACTGGGCGGCGATGTCCGCGAGCCGCGGGGCGCCGTTCCCGGCGCCCCGCGGCAGGGGGATCGTCACACCGCCCACCAGACGGTGGTGTCGGCGGGCAGTTCCGCCTGACCGGCGGTGAGGGTGACCTCCTCGTTGGACAGGAGATACCGGCCGGGCAGCGGGACGGTGAGGGCCCGGCCGGTGGTGTTGGCGGTGCAGACGAAGCCGTCGCGGCGGAAGGAGAGCACGCCCTCGGGCGCCTCCAGCCACTCGACGGCCTCGCCCGCACCGAGTCCGGGCTGCGCCCGCCGGACGGCGAGGGCGCTGCGGTACAGCTCCAGGGTGGAGCCGGGGTCGCCGGTCTGCGCCTCGACGCTCAGGGCGCCCCAGGCCGCGGGCTGCGGCAGCCAGGAGCCGCCGTCGCCGAAGCCGTACGAGGAGCCCTCGACGGTCCACGGGATCGGCACGCGGCAGCCGTCGCGGAAGCCGTCCTGGCCGCTGGCCCGCCAGAAGGACGGGTCCTGGCGGACCTCGTCGGGCAGGTCGGTGACGTCCGGCAGGCCGAGCTCCTCGCCCTGGTAGACGTACGCGGAGCCGGGCAGGGCCAGCATGAGGAGGGTGGCGGCGCGGGCGCGGCGCAGGCCGAGCGCGCGGTCGCCGGCCTCGCGGAGCTGGGTGCCGAGGCCCGCCGGGTTGGCGAAGCGGGTGGCGTGCCGGGTGACGTCGTGGTTGGAGAGCACCCAGGTGGTGGGCGCGCCGACCGGGCGCATCGCGTCGAGGGAGGCGTCGATCACGGTGCGGAGCTCGGCGGCGTCCCAGTGGGTGCCCAGGTACTGGAAGTTGAAGGCCTGGTGCATCTCGTCCGGACGCACGTAGTGCGCGGTGCGGTCGACGGTGGGCGTCCAGGCCTCGGCGACGAGGACGCGCTCGCCGTCGTACTCGGCGAGGACCTGGCGCCAGGAGCGGTAGATCTCGTGGACGCCGTCCTGGTCGAAGAAGGGCATGACGTCGTTGCCGAGCAGCTTCAGCTGGTCGTGGGCGCCGATGTCGGGCAGGCCGGCGGCCTTGACCAGGCCGTGGGCGACGTCGACGCGGAAGCCGTCGACGCCCATGTCGAGCCAGAAGCGCAGGATGGAGCGGAACTCGTCGCGGACGGCGGGGTGCTCCCAGTTGAAGTCGGGCTGCTCCGGCGCGAAGAGGTGCAGGTACCAGTCGCCCAGGGTGCCGTCCGGGTTCTCCGTCCGGGTCCAGGCGGGGCCGCCGAAGATGGACTCCCAGTCGTTGGGCGGGAGTTCGCCGGTCTCGCCCTTGCCGGGGCGGAAGTGGTAGCGCTCGCGGAGCACCGAGCCGGGACCCTCGCGCAGGGCGCGCTGGAACCACTCGTGCTGGTCGGAGGAGTGGTTGGGGACGAGGTCGACGATGACGCGCAGGCCGAGGCCGTGGGCCTCGCGGATCACCGCGTCGGCGTCGTGGAGCGAGCCGAACATGGGGTCGATGGCCCGGTAGTCGGCGACGTCGTAGCCCGCGTCGGCCTGCGGCGAGGCGTAGAACGGGGAGAGCCAGACGGCGTCGACGCCGAGCTCCTTCAGGTACGGCAGCCGGCTGCGGACGCCTTCCAGGTCACCCATGCCGTCGCCGTTGCCGTCGGCGAAGGAGCGCGGGTAGACCTGGTAGATCACCGCGTCTCTCCACCAGCCCGTGTGCGTGCCGGTGGTCGGGGCGGCGGCGGGGGTGGCGAGGTGCTGGGTCATGTCTTCCTCGGTTCGTAAGGACATGGGGAGGGGTGCGCTTCAGCCCTTGACGGCACCGGCGGACATGCCGGTGACCAGGTGCCGCTGGGCGAAGAGGAACACCAGGGCGGCGGGGACGGCGATGAGCACGGAGGCCGCGGCCATCGGACCCCACTGGGCGCCGTACTGGTTGACGAACTTCTGTAGTCCGCCGGCGAGCGTGAGGTTCTCGTCGCCGACCATGAAGGCGGAGGCGTAGGCGACCTCGCCCCAGGCGGTGATGAAGGAGTAGAAGGCGGTGACGGCGATGCCCGGCTTCGCGAGCGGCAGGATGAGCCGCCAGAAGGTGCCGAAGGGGGTGAGGCCGTCGACGTAGCCGGACTCGTCGATCTCGCGCGGGATGGTGTCGAAGAAGCCCTTCATCATCCAGGCGCAGAAGGGGACGGCGATGGTCAGGTACGTGATGACCAGGCCGGCCGGCTGGTTGAGCAGGCCCATCGACGCCATGATGTTGTAGATCGGCACGATCAGGACGGCGACCGGGAACATCTGGGTGATGAGCAGCGTCCACATCAGGCCGCGCTTGCCGGGGAACCGGAAGCGGCTGACGGCGTAGCCCGTGGTGGCGGAGATGAAGACGCCGACGACGGTGGTGAGGCCCGCGACGAGCAGCGAGTTCCCGAACCAGGTGAGGAACGGGGTGTCGTTCAGCAGGTTCGTGTAGTTCTCGAACGTCGTCTCTTTGAAGAAGTCCGTGGTGGTCGCGAACTTCGCCGGCTTCAGCGAGGTCAGCAGCACCCACAGCACCGGGAAGACGGCGATCACGGACGCCGTGATCAGCGTGAGGTGCAGGGCGACCGAGGCGAGCGGCGAACGGCGGCCGCGGACCGGGGTGTTCACGGTCGGGGGGGTGGGCGTCGTGGTGGTCACCAGACTTCTCCCTGCTTGCGGAGGACGCGCTGGTAGAACGCGGCGAAGACCATCAGGAGGACCAGGATGAGCACGCCCCACGTCGAGGACTGGGCGAAGTCGCGCGGGCTGACCTCGAAGGAGAACTTGTAGGCCTGCGTGACGAGGATCTGGGTGGCCTCGCCGGGCCCGCCCCGGGTGAGCAGGAAGATCACCGGGAACATGTTGAAGGTCCAGATGGTGGAGAGCAGGACGACCGTCGTGGACACCGAGCGCAGTCCGGGCAGGGTGATGTGCCGGAAGCGCTGCCAGGCGCCCGCGCCGTCCATCTCGGCGGCCTCGTACAGCTCGCCGGGGATGGACTGGAGTCCGCCCAGGAGGGCGACCATCATGAAGGGGACGCCGAGCCAGACGTTGGTCGCGATGACCGAGATCTTGGCCCAGGTCGGGTCGTTGAGCCACGGGACGGCGTCGATGCCGCCGCCCGCGAGGATCTTGTTGAGCAGGCCGTTGTCCTGGTTGTAGAGGAAGCGCCAGGCGAAGACGGAGACGAAGCCGGGCACGGCCCAGGGCAGGATCAGCAGGAGCCGGTAGAAGGAGCGGCCGGCGATCCTCCGGTTCAGGATGTTGGCAAGGCCGAGGCCGAGGGCGAAGGTCAGCGCCACGCAGGAGACGGTCCAGACGATCGTCCAGCCGAGCGTCCCGAGGAACTGGCTGCCGGTGAGCGCGTCGGTGTAGTTGTCCAGACCGACGAACTCGTAGGTGGCCGGGATCTGGTTGACACCGATCGACCGCGCGACGTTCCGCTCGTTGGCGTCGGTCAGCGACAGGTAGATGCCGCGGACCAGCGGGTAGCCGATGATCACGGCGATCACCACGGTCACCGGGGCGACCATCGCCCAGGCGTACCAGTGGGTTGCGAGGGAGCGCTTCGCGGCGCCCCGGGGCTTGCCAGTTCCGCGGCTCCGGCCGCGGGCGACGTCGTCGCCCGCGGCCTTCGCCACCGACTGGCTGGGGGTGTCCACAGCCATCAGCCGGCCTGCCTTCCTGTTACTTCCAGTCCTTCAGGAGCTTGCGGTAGCCGTCGCCCACCGTCTTGGCTCCCGTCTCCGGGGTGGTCTGGCCGGTCAGGACCTTGGTGTACTCGGTGACGAGCGGCGCGAAGAGGCTGCCGGTCTCCGGGATCCAGGGGCGCTCGACGGCCTTGTCGACGACCGGCTTGAAGAAGGTGATCATCTCGTTGGTCGCGACGTCCGGCTTGATGTAGACGGACTGGCGGGTCGGGAGGAGGCTGAGCTCCTTCGAGATCTTCGCCTGGGTCTCGGCCGAGGTCATGTACTCGGCGAAGGCGTAGGAGGCGTCGAGGTTCTTGGAGCCCGCGTAGACGGCGAGGTTGTGGCCGCCCTGCGGGGCGCCCTGGCCGCCCGAGCCGGCCGGGACCGGGGCGATGCCCAGGTTGGCCTTGTCGGCGAACTCCTTGCCCGCGAAGGTGTCGGCGACGGCCCACGGGCCGTTGATCATCATGGCGACCTTGCCTTCCTTGAAGGCGGTCTGCATGTTGTTCCAGCCGTCGGTGGCGTCGGTCTTGGCCGCGCCGGAGTCCACCAGGTCCTTGACGACCTTGAAGGCCTTCACGCCGGCCGGGTTGTCGACGGTGATCTTCTTGTTCTCGGCGTCGACGAGGTCGCCGCCCTCGCCGTACAGGAAGGAGAGGAACCAGTAGGCGTCGTCGCCGCGCAGGTACAGGCCGGTCTTGCCGGTCTTCTGCTTGATCTTGGCGGAGACGGACTTCAGCTCGTCGACGGTCTTGGGGACCTCGACGCCGGCCTCCTTGAAGATCTTCTTGTTGTAGAAGATGCCCATGGAGTCGATGACCTGCGGCACGGCGTAGGTCTTGCCGTTGTACTTCGTGGAGGCTGCGGCCTGCTCCAGGAAGTCGCCCTGGTCCTTGAGGGCGGGGGTGCCGTCCAGCGGGGCGAGGTAGCCGAGGTCGGCGAACTCGGGGGTCCAGGCGACCTCGGAGCGGATGACGTCGGGCGCGCCGGAGCCGGACTGCGCGGCGTTCTTGAACTTGTTCTGCGCCTCACCGAACGGCACGTTCACGTACTTGACGGTGACCTTCGGGTGCTGCTTCTTGAAGTCCTCGGCGACCTGCTTGAAGACCTTGTCCTCGGAGCCGACCGTGGAGGTGTCCCACCACGTCACGGTGCCGGAGAGCTCGCCCGAGCCCTTCGAGCCGCCGTTGGAACCACTGTCGCTTCCGCCGCACGCCGCCAGGGTCACGCCGAGGGCCGCGACCAGCGCGGTGGCCGCTATGCCACGCCGCATGTGAACTCCTTCGATGATCCCGGGGAAACGAGGGTCTGGAACCTTCCTCATGCGACCGCTCCCTCGCGGCGCTCCGGGTTGCCAGGAACGTAACAGGGATGAAAACGCGCCGAAAGACCTTGCGAGAACTTTCTGCAAGACCCGGCGATCGTTACACCCACGTGTCCCGAAGGTTGCCGAAGGATCGCTTGACAGGGGCGATCGACCGGCCTTTACGGCCCGAATCCCCCCACCGGGCGCCCGCAAGGTCTGCAAGAGCTTGCGGAAGCGTCTTGCCGTGACGGTCTGTGCGGGACCGGTGGGCAATACGCCCCGTGACCGGTACAGTCCACCTTCATGACCGCGCGGCTCTCAGACATCGCAGCCCAGGCGGGGGTCAGTGAGGCCACAGTCAGCCGCGTGCTCAACGGCAAGCCGGGCGTGGCAGCCGCCACCCGCGAGTCCGTCCTTGCCGCGCTCGACGTGCTCGGCTACGAGCGGCCCGTCCGTCTGCGGCAGCGCAGCGCGGGGCTCGTCGGCCTCATCACCCCCGAGCTGGACAATCCGATCTTCCCCGCCCTCGCCCAGGTGATCGGGCAGGCCCTGACCCGGCAGGGATACACGCCGGTCCTGGCCACCCAGACGCCCGGCGGGTCCACCGAGGACGAGCTCACCGACATGCTGGTGGAGCGCGGTGTCGCCGGCATCATCTTCGTCTCCGGTCTGCACGCCGACACCACCGCCGACATGACGCGCTACGACCAGCTGCGCGGCAAGGGCGTCCCGTACGTCCTCCTCAACGGCTTCTCCCCCAAGGTCCAGGCGCCCTTCGTGTCGCCCGACGACCGGGCGGCGATGCTGCTGGCCGTGACGCACCTGGCCGCGCTCGGGCACACCCGCATCGGGCTCGCCGTGGGGCCGAAGCGCTTCGTACCGGTGCTGCGCAAGATAGAGGGCTTCCAGCAGGGCATGCGGGAGCGGCTCGGGCTCGGCCCCGAGGAGTCCGAGGCGCTGATCCAGCACTCGCTCTACACGCTGGAGGGCGGTCAGGCGGCGGCGGGGGCGCTGATCTCCCGGGGCTGCACGGCGGTCGTCTGCGCGAGCGACATGATGGCGCTCGGCGCGATCCGGGCGGCCCGGCAGCAGGGGCTCGACGTGCCCAGGGACGTCTCGGTCGTCGGTTTCGACGACTCTCCGCTCATAGCCTTCACCGATCCGCCGCTGACCACCATCCGGCAGCCGGTGCAGGCGATGGGGCAGGCCGCGGTCCGCGCCCTCCTGGAGGAGGTGGGGGGCACCCCGGCCCCGCACTCCGAGTTCGTCTTCATGCCTGAGCTGGTGGTTCGCGGCTCCACCGCATCCGCCCCGACGCCCGCGCGGACTCCTTCCTGAGGTGGACCGCGTGCACCCGGAACCCGACCGAGGGATGATCGGTCGGGGGGACGGGATCTGGCAGACTCTCTCGCTATGGGTGAAACGACCGTGAAGAGCTTGGACAGCCGGACGACCCCGTCGTCACCCATCGTGAACGGCGAGGGCAGGTTCGCGCGGCTGCGCGCGCACACGCCCCGGCGCCCCACGATCTGGTTCGAGATCCTGCTCATCGCGGTGAGTTACTGGACGTACTCGCTCATCCGGAACGCGGTGCCGGAGCAGAAGGCCGAGGCACTCCGGAACGCCGACTGGATCTGGAAGACCGAGAACTCCCTCGGCCTCGCCTTCGAGCACGCCGTCAACCATGCCGTGAACTCGGTGACATGGCTGATCGTGTCGATGAACTACTACTACGCCACGCTGCACTTCGTCGTGACGATCGGTGTGCTGGTGTGGCTGTACCGATGGCACCCGGGCCGTTACGCGGCGTTCCGCACGGTCCTGTTCGCCACCACCGGAGTGGCGCTGGTCGGCTACTACCTGTACCCGCTCGCGCCGCCCCGGCTCATGAACGGCCAGGACTTCATCGACACGGTGCTCGTCCACCACACCTGGGGCTCGATGGCCTCGGGGAACCTCAAACACGTGTCGAACCAGTACGCGGCGATGCCGTCGATGCACATCGGCTGGTCGCTGTGGTGCGGCCTGACCATCTTCCTGCTGGCCAAGGCGCCCTGGGCGCGGATCCTCGGCCTGCTGTACCCGACGGCGACGCTCGTCGTCATCGTCGCGACCGCCAACCACTTCTGGATGGACGCGGTCGGCGGCATGGTCTGCCTGTCCTTCGGCTTCGCCGTCTCCTACTTCTGGTACGGCTCCCGGCCGCACCGGCTGCCGAAGCTGGTGGAGCCGGTGGAGCCGGTGGGCGTCGTCGAGCGGGGCGGCCCGTCCCCGGCGAAGGGGACGGACCGCGCCCGTCAGGACGCCGAGGAGCAGGTCCGCTCCGGCAGGTGATCCCGCGGCCGGTCGGCCCCGGTGCGTGACCCGGCCCCTCCCGCCGCCGTTCGGCTCCGGTGCGTGACCCCGCCTCTCCAGCGGCCGGTCGGCCCCGGTGCGTGACCCTGTCTCCTGTCGCCGGTCAGCTCCGGTGCGTGATCCGGCCTCCCGCGACCGTCAGCCGGACCGGGGCCTCTGCGGTCTCGTCCGCCGGGGCCTCGACCGGGTCCACGGCGAAGGCGGCGAGGTCGGCCCGGAAGCCCGGCGCGATCCGGCCCGCGACCGCCTCCTCCCCCGCCGCGAGCGCCGCGTGCGTGGTCATCCCCTCCAGGGCCATCAGCCCGGTCAGCCCGCGGTGGGCCGAGGCCGCGCCGCGCGGGGCCCGTGCCGTGGCGAGGACGTGCCGGGCGTCGTAGTGGGCGATGGGCCAGTCCGAGCCGAGCGCGAGGTGCGCGCCGGCGTCCCGCAGGTCGCGGCAGCGCCAGGCGCGGGCGGCCCGCTCGTCACCGAGCCGCTTCGACCACTCGTCGGTGTGGTCGGCGCGGGTGTACGCCGTGTGCGGGGGCTGCATCGAGGCGACGACGCCGAGCGCGGTGAAGCGGCCGAGCTGGTCGTCGGGGACGGTCTCGATGTGCTCGATCCGGTGGCGGGGGCCGCCGGTGCCGAGGGCCTCCACGGTGTCGAGGACGTGCCGGACGGCGGCGTCGCCGATGGCGTGGGTGGCGGTGCCGACCCCGGCCCGGTGCAGGTGGCGCACGGCGGCGGAGTACGCGGCCGGGTCGGGCCAGAAGGCGTCGGTGCCCTGGCCGTGGCAGTCGGCGTGCTCCAGCCAGGCGGTGCCGCCCTCGACGGTGCCGTCCATGAAGAACTTCACGCCGCCGATCGCCCAGAGGCGTCCCGCCCGCTCCTGGAGCCGTACGAATCCGTCGAGCTCCTCGGCGGTGGCGCCGGGCATGCACCAGGGGGCGAGGCGGAGGCGGACGGGCAGGTCGCCGTCCTCCTCGATGCCGGCGAGCAGGCCGGGGACGTCGTGGCCGCCGAGGTCCATGACGTGCGCGGCGGTCAGACCGGTGGCGGCCATGGCGCCGAGGAGCCCGACGAGCCGGTCGCGGCGCTCGGCGTACGGCTGCGTGGGCAGGACCGGCGTGATCAGGTCCATGGCGGCGTGCTCGACGAGGTGTCCGGTGGGGCGGCCGTCGCCGTCGCAGACGATCTCGGAGTGCTGGGCGAAGGCGCGGGGTCCGTCGATGCCGGCGGCCCGGAGCGCGGCGGCGCTGGCGAGGGCGGAGTGTCCGTCGTAGAGGCGCAGGAGGGCGGGGCTGCCGCCGAGGGCGTCCTCGATGAGCTCGCGGTGGACGGGCCGGCCGCCGAAGGCGTTGTGGTCGAGGCCGAAGCCGACGACCCAGCCGTCGCGGCGCTCGGCGGTGCGCAGGGCGGCGCGCAGTCCTTCGAGGTCGGTGACGCCGGACAGGTCGGTGCCGGTGAACATCTCCAGGCCCCAGACGGGGTGGCTGTGGGCGTCGGTGAGACCGGGGGTGAGGGTGGCGCCGGCGAGGTCGATCGTCTCGGTGCCGGCTCCGGCCCAGGCGCGGGCCTCCGCGTCGGTGCCGACGGCGGTGATCACTCCGCCATGGACGGCGAGTGCGGTGGCGCCGGTGAGCTCGGGGTCACGGACGCGGGCGTTGACGAGGACGAGGTCGGGTGCGGACACGAGGGGTCTGCTCCTTCGGGGTCGGGTTCTGCGGCGAAGCGGGCGTAGGTCTCGGGGCGGGTGCGGCGGAGCCGGCGCGCGAGGAGGAGACCGAGGAGGAAGACGGCGGGGGCGAGGGAGACGAGCACGGTGTTGACCGTGGTCGAGGCCCCGGTGAAGAGGTCGACGTGGGCGGTGACCAGGCCTATCGCCCCGGCGAGCAGGACGAAGGCGGCCACGGGGGCGACGACGGTCCGCAGGACGCCCTCGCGGTGGTCGATCCGCCGGAAGAAGCAGGGCACGGCGAGCGCGGCGAGCAGCTGGAGGATCATCAGGCCGATCATCCCCGGGGTGTTCACCCAGAGGAGGAGCTGCTGGTACGGGTCGGCGCCGGCGAGCGCGAAGGCGAGGACGACGAGGGCGCCGAGCGCGGTCTGGGCCGCTCCGGCCACGTACGGGGAGCGGTGGCGGGGGTGGATCCGGCCGAGGGCCTTCGGCAGGACGCCTTCCTCGGAGAGGGAGAGCGCGTAGCGGTTGATGGCGTTGTGGAAGGCGAGGAGGGAGGCGAGGACGCTGGTGATGATGAGCAGGTGCATCAGGTCGGCGGCCCAGGCTCCGACGTAGGTGGTGATGGCGGCGAAGAAGAGGCCGCCGGGGTCGTCGGCGGCGGCCTGGACGACCTTGTCCTCGCCAAAGGCCTGGATGACCGTCCAGACGACGAAGGCGTAGAAGAGGCCGAGGAAGGCGACCGCGATGTAGGTGGCGCGGGGGATGGTGCGCTCGGGGTTCCTGGCCTCGCGCCGGTAGATCACGGTGGACTCGAAGCCGGTGAAGGCGGCGAAGGCGAAGGCGAGGACGGCGGCGGTGCCTCCGGTGAGGACGTGCGCGGGGGCGAGGCCCCCGAGGGAGAGGCCGTCCGCTCCGCCGTCGAGGAGCACGCCCCCGGCGAGGAGGACGAGGATGCCCGTCTCGGCGACGAGGAGCACGCCGAGCACCTTGGCGCCGAAGTCGATGGAGCGGTAGCCGCCGTACCAGATGACCAGGAGCCCGGCGAGGGAGACGGGGAGCCAGGGGACGTGGTGGCCGAGGGCGGCGGCGGTGTCGGACGTGGCGGAGCCGAGGAGTCCGTAGACGCCGATCTCCATGCCGTTGTAGCCGAGCATGGCGACCAGGGCGGCCGCGATGCCGACCGGGGTGCCGAGGCCACGGGCGATGTACGCGTAGAAGGCGCCGGCGCTGCGGACGTGGCGGCTCATGGTGGTGAAGCCGACGGCGAAGACGGTGAGGGTGAGGCCGGCGAGGAGGTAGCCGACGGGGGCGCCGATGCCGCCGAGGAGGATGGCGACGGGGGCGACGCCGGCCATGACGGTGAGCGGGGCGGCTGCGGAGACGACGAAGAACGAGATGTCGGCGGTGCCGAGGCTGCCGGTTCTCAGCCCTGGGGGCTCGTCGGGGGTGGGTGAGGGCATGGCGGGGGAAGCCTTTCCGCGACAGGAAACCTAAAGGCTTTCGGTTTCCGCAATGTAGCCTCGCCCTGGACCGTTCGGGAAGACCCGACGAACATCCGAGACGGCAGCAGCCGAACAGGGAGTGACGATTCATGGGCCGGCCGCGCAGACCCCTCCTCGACCGGGAGCGGATCACCACCACGGCGCTCGAGATCGTCGACGAGCAGGGCGAGTTCAGCGTCCCGCAGATCGCCAGACGGCTCGGGGTGCAGACGGCCTCCGTCTACCACCACGTCGACGGCCGGGACGGCATCGTCGAGCTGCTGCGCGAGCGGGTGGCCTCGGCCATCGACGGCGCGACCCTCGACCGGGAGCCCTGGGACGCCGCCATGGCCGCCTGGGCCCGCTCCTACCGGGCCGCCTTCGCCGCCCACCCGCGCACGATCCCGCTGCTCACCACGTCACCGGTGCGCGCGCCCAAGGTCCTCGCCCAGTACGAGCGGGCGGTCGACCGCCTGCTCGACGCGGGGTTCGCCCTGCCGGACGTGATGCCGGTGATCATCGCCCTGGAGAACGTCGTCCTCGGCTCGGCGCTCGACATGGCCGCCCCCGACGCGATGTGGGAGCTCGCCGACGAGACGGCGACGCCCCAGCTGGCCCGCGCGCTCGGCGCGGCCCGGGAGTCCCGCTCCGACCAGGCCTTCGAGCTGGCCCTCAGCGGCTACCTGGAGCACGTTCGGACGCTGCTCGACCAGGATCGGGCGTAGGACCGCGGCTCGGGGAAGAGCTCCCCGGGGACGGCCCTACGCCCCGTAGAAGAGCTCCTCGACGACGGCGCGGGCGCGGCGGGTGACGCGCCGGTAGTCGTCCACCATCTCGCCGACGTGCCCCGGCTCGTACCCCAGGTACCGCGCGACCGCCGCGAGTTCCCGCGGATCCGAGGGGAAGGTGTCGCCCGGGCGGCCGCGGACCAGCATCACCGCGTTGCGCACCCGGGTGGCGAGGACCCAGGCCTCGTCGAGGGTCTGCGCCTCCTCCGTCGGGATCAGGCCCGCCGTGTGCGCGGCGCCCAGGGCCTCGCGGGTACGGGTCGTCCGCAGGCCCGGCTCGGCCCAGCCGTGCCGCATCTGGAGCAGCTGGACCGTCCACTCGACGTCGCTGAGCCCGCCGCGCCCGAGCTTGGCGTGCAGGGTCGGATCGGCGCCGCGCGGCAGGCGCTCGGACTCCATCCGGGCCTTGAGGCGGCGGATCTCGCGGACGGCGTCCTCACCGAGCCCCTCGGCCGGGTAGCGCAGCGGGTCGACGAGCTCGATGAACCGCTCGCCCAGGTCGCGGTCCCCGGCCATGGGTTCGGCGCGCAGCAGCGCCTGGCTCTCCCAGACCAGCGACCAGCGGCGGTAGTAGGCCTCGTACGACTTCAGGCTGCGCACCAGGGGGCCGCTCTTGCCCTCCGGGCGCAGGTCCGCGTCGATGAGCAGCGGCGGGTCGGCGGTGGGCACCTGGAGGAGCCGCCGCATCTCGGCGACCACCCGGTTCGCCGCCCGCGCCGCCTCCTGCTCGTCGACGCCCTCGCGCGGCTCGTGCACGAACAGCACGTCGGCGTCGGAGCCGTACCCGAGCTCGTTGCCGCCGAAGCGGCCCATGCCGATGACCGCGAACCGGGTCGGCAGCTCGTCGCCCCACTCGGCGCGGACGGCGGCCCGCAGGGCGCCGGCGATCGTCGCCGCGTTGAGGTCGGTGACGGCCTCCCCGACCCGGTCGACGAGCGCGCCCGGGTCGGGCTCGCGGGGGTTGTCCTCGGTGCCGTACGAGCCGATGAGATCGGCCGCGGCCGTGCGGAACAGCTCCCGGCGGCGCACCCCGCGGGCCGCCGCCACCGCCTGCTCGGCGTCGTCCGCGCGGCCCACCGCCGCCAGGACCTCCTGCTCCAGGTGGTCCCGGCCGCGCGGCCGCAGCCCCTCCGGGTCGCCGAGGATCGCGACGGCCTCGGGGGCGCGCAGCAGCAGGTCGGGGGCGAGCCGCCCGGCGGACAGGACCCGGGCGAGGTTCTCGGCGGCGGCGCCCTCGTCGCGGAGCAGCCGCAGGTACCAGGGGGTCTTGCCGAGGGCGTCGGAGACCTTGCGGAAGCCGAGGAGCCCGGCGTCCGGGTCGGCCGAGTCGGCGAACCAGCCGAGCAGCACCGGCAGCAGCGTCCGCTGGATCGCGGCCTTCCGGCTCACCCCGGAGGCCAGCGCCTCCAGGTGGCGCAGGGCGGCGGCGGGGTCGGCGTACCCGAGGGCTTCGAGGCGCTGCCCGGCGGCCTTCGGGCTGAGCCGGATCTCGCCGGGGGCGAGCTGGGCGACCGCGTCGAGCAGCGGCCGGTAGAAGAGCTTCTCGTGCAGGCGCCGGACGACGGCCGCGTGCCGCTTCCACTCCTTGTTCAGCCCGGCAACCGGGTCGGTGCGCAGTCCGAGGGAGCGGCCGAGGCGGCGCAGGTCGGCCTCGTCCTCGGGGACGAGGTGGGTGCGGCGCAGCCGGTACAGCTGGATGCGGTGCTCCATGGCCCGCAGGAAGCGGTACGCCTCGTCGAGCTGGGAGGCGTCGGCGCGGCCGACGTAGCCGCCGGCGGCGAGGGCGGCGAGCGCGTCGAGGGTGGTGCCGCTGTGCAGCGTGGCGTCGCTGCGGCCGTGCACCAGCTGGAGGAGCTGGACGGCGAACTCCACGTCCCGGAGTCCGCCGGGTCCCAGCTTGAGCTCGCGCTCGACCTGGGCCACCGGGATGTTGTCGACCACGCGGCGGCGCATCTTCTGCACGTCGGGGACGAAGTTCTCCCGCTCGGCGGCCTGCCAGACGAGCGGGGAGACCGCGTCGACGTACTGGGCGCCGAGCTCCGGGTCGCCCGCCACCGGGCGCGCCTTCAGGAGCGCCTGGAACTCCCAGGTCTTCGCCCACCGCTGGTAGTAGGCGAGGTGGGAGGAGAGGGTGCGGACGAGGGGGCCGTTGCGTCCCTCGGGGCGCAGATTGGCGTCGACCGGCCAGATGGTGCCCTCGACGGTGGTCTCCGAGCAGATCCGCATCAGATGGGAGGCGAGCCGGGTCGCGGCCTGGATCGCCTTGCCCTCGTCGGCGCCCTCCGCCGGCTCGCCGACGAAGATCACGTCCACGTCGGAGACGTAGTTCAGCTCGTGGCCGCCGCACTTGCCCATCGCGATCACCGCGAGCCGGCACAGGGCGGCGTCGGCGGGCTCGGCCGTACGGGCGAGGGCGAGCGCGGCGCGCAGGGTCGCCGTCGCCAGGTCGGCGAGCTCGGCGGCGGTCTGCGCGAGGTCGGCGGTGCCGCACACGTCACGGGCCGCTATGGCGAGGAGGCAGCGGCGGTAGGCGACCCGCAGCGACACCGGGTCGGTGGCCTCGGCGAGCCCCTGCTCGAACTCGGCGACCCCCGGGTGCAGGTCGGCCGCCTCGTACTGGACGAGGGACTCCCAGTCGCGGGGGTGCCGGGCCAGGTGGTCGGCGAGCGCCTCGGAGGCGCCGAGCACCCCGAGGAGCCGGTCCCGGAACGGCTTCGCGGAGAGCAGCGTGGTGATGAGGGTCCCCCGCTCCGTCTCGGGCTGGGCCTCGACGAGACGCACCAGGCCGCGCAGGGCGAGATCGGGGTCGGCGGTGGCGCCGAGGGCGTCCAGCAGGACGGAGTCGTCGCGCAGCGCGGACAGCTCGGGCACGTCCAGCAGGTGTTCGGCCCCCGAGGGATCGGTGAACCCGTGCCGCAGCAGACGTGAGAACGTACTGCTCCTGCGTCCCGGCACCGTCATTCCACCGCTCCCTCCGAGCAGGTCAGCCCCAAGGGGTCGAGCCTATCGGGAGCGGGGGCCGGGGGCTTGCCCGCCCGCCGATCGCGCCGCGTCACACGTGAGATCCCGCACAAAGATCGCTTTACGGACGGATGAACCCTCAGTCTGGAGGGTCCGTCTCCCTGTGCGCGGCCCTCGCCGCGCCCCCTCCGCGGGGGACCGCCCCGCCCCGTCCGTCAGTGAAAGCGCCGCCGATCATGCCTGTCCGCCCCCGCCGTCCCTCCCGCCGCAGCATCCTCACGGCGGCCGTCGCGACCGCCCTGGTCGGCGGCACCTTCGCCGGGCTCCTCTCGGTGACGGCGGCGACGGCGAAGGCGCCGGCCGCTCCCCCGCCGGCACCCGAGACCCCCGCGAAGAGGGCCCCGGTCCGGGCCGCGGTCTCCCCCACGTCCGTGGTGCAGATCGTGGCCCATCCGGACGACGACCTGTTCTTCATGAACCCGGACGTGTCCCAGTCCCTGCGCTCCGGCAGCCCCCTCACCTCGGTCTACCTCACCGCGGGCGAGTCCGACGGCGTCAACGCGCGCCCCCGGGACGCCGCCGCGGCCCCGACCGACAAGGCGGGCTACGCCGAGGCGCGGCAGAACGGCATACGCGCGGCGTACGCGGAGATGGCGACCGGCAGCCGGACCAGCGCCTGGGACCGGGAGGCGATACCCACGGCGGGCGGCGGGTGGGCCGAGCTGGACACCCTGCGCGCCGAGCCGCAGGTCAAGCTGATGTGGTTGCAGATACGCGAGGCCGGCGCCATCAACGGCGACCGGCCGCACAGTCTCCACGGCCTCTGGACGGGCCGGGTCACCACCCTGGAGTCGCAGCGCTCCGCCGGCACCCCGGTCCCCGCGGACTTCGCCTACACGAGGGACCAGGTCGTCGCGACGCTGACCGGGATCCTGGAGCGGTTCCGGCCGACCTTCGTACGGATGCAGGACCCGAGCCCCGGCACGTACCCCGACGGCGGGGCGTTCCGGGACCACCAGGACCACCTCTTCGGGGCGCGGTTCGCGCAGACCGCGCTCGCCCGGTACGCGCGGCTGCCGGGGCACCCGCACGTCGGCGTGCAGAACTACCTCGGCTACCCGACCAGCGCCCTGCCGCACACCCTCGACCCCGAGACGGCCGGAGCGAAGCTGAAGACCCTGGAGACCTACTCGTGGCTGGACGGGGTCCGCGACTGCGGGACCGTCGCGGGCTGCGGCGACCTGAAGGTGGCCGCGCGGCCCGGCGGGCGGGGCTGGACACAGACCGTCCGCTACGCCCGGGGCACCTCCACCTCCTGGGTCCAGCACGGCCCCGACGGCGGGCTGTACGCCTTCTCGGTCCTCGACGGGCACCTCGCGACCTGGCGGAAGGCGGCCGGCTCCGTGACCTGGCGCGGCCCGGACCTGCTGCCCGGCGCGGGCCTCGACAGCGGGGTCACCTCCGTGACCCTGCCGGACGGCCGCATCGCCGTCTTCGGCACCCGGACGGTGCTCGGCGACGGCGCGGCCGGCTACCGCCGCGAGGTCGTCACCACCGTCCAGGCCGCCCCGGGCGGAGTGTTCGGCGCCTGGCGCCCGCTCGGCACGCCCGAGCGGAGCGACGCCGAGGGGACCTCGGACATCAGCGCCCCCGCCGTGACGGTGGCGCCCGACGGCCGGGCCACCGTCGTCCTGCGGGACAGCCGGCACCGGCTGACGGCCCGCGAGCAGCTCTCCGACGGCACCTGGGGCCCGTGGCGGTCGCTGGGCGGCACGGAGGTCTACGGCGACCCGGTGGCGGCGACGGACGCGAGCGGCCGGGGCTACGTCTTCGCCAGCACCCCGGTCAGCGTCCTGGCCTGGTCGGGGCGGGTCCCCGGCCAGGCCAGGACGCTGACCGGGCCGTCGCCGACCGGGCTGCCGCCGACGACCCTCGCGCTGAGCGCGAGCGCGGCGCCGGACGGCGACGGCGTGCGGCTCTGGTTCCGCAAGCCGGCCTCCGGCGACCTGCGCAGCGCCGACTTCTCCGGGGCCGGCCCGGTCTCCCCCGTCACGGAGCTGTCCGGTGCCGGGGTCGCGGGCTTCGGCCCGGTGAGCGGCGGCGACGGCCCGCTCGCGGTCCGCTCCCGCACCGGCTTCCTGGCGACGGCCCCGCACGGCCGGGCGGGGACCCGCCCGGTGTGGTCGCTGGAGCGGTTCCTCTTCTCCGGGGCCCCGGACGCCGGGACCGACGGGGTGGCGGCGATCGGTCTCGACGGCCGGCTGCACTGGACTCCGGCGGGCCGCTGACCGCGTGTCCACGTGCGCGGCCCGGTCCCGTACGGGACCGTGGTCCCCATGGACATCACGCTGGAAGTCGTCACGGTCCCCGTCAGCGACCTGGACCGGGCGAAGGAGTTCTACGGCGAGAAGTGCGGTTTCCGGATCGACCTCGACAGCGAGGTGGCGCCCGGCGTGCGCATCGTCCAGGCGACACCTCCCGGCTCGCGCTGCTCGATCGCGATGATCAGCGGGATGCCGCAGATGCCCGGGACGAAGGGGATGGCTCCGGGCGGTCTACAGGGGCTCCAGCTCTGCGTCACGGACATCGAAGCGGCCCGGGAGGCGCTCGCCGCCCGGGGTGTCGGCGTCTCGCCGGTGATGCACGTCGGCGCGGCGGGCTGGGAGGACGGCAAGGGCGGGACCTGGAACTCGTTCATGAGCTTCGCGGATCCGGACGGCAACGGCTGGGTGGTGCAGGAGGCCCCGTCGGAGCTGTCGGAACGCTGAGGCGGGCCACCGCCCCGGCCGTCCAGTGCCCGGCGGCCCCGGGGCGGGCCGCGAGATGGGCGGCGACCTCGGCGTGCGTCCAGGCTCCGGCCCGGCCGAGGCCCGCGGCCAGGTGCCGCAGGTAGGCGGCGGACGGCGCCCGCAGTCCCTCGTCGCCCGGCATCGGCCACGGGGCGGTGAACGTCAGCACGGGCACCCCGTCGAGGAGTCCCGGGCAGACGAGGGTCTCGTACCGCCCGGGGCCCAGCGTGCCGCGCCCGGTGGCGAGGACCCCGCTCAGGTCGAGGTCGGCGCCCGGCGCGCGGTACATCTCCTGGGCCGCGACGTCCGAGAACTGGCCGGCCGTCAGCAGGTGGGCGACGCCCCACGCGGTGCCGTCCGCGGCCGGGTCGTAGAAGGCGCGCCCGCCGCCCCACACGGGCGAGTCGGTGGCGAAGTACACCTGGCCGGGCAGCACCACGGGCACGGACCGCCCGGGCGGACGGGGGTCCCGGCACCCGGGATACGTCCGTACGGCCTCCGGCGGGCGGCCGCCCTCCAGGTAGTACCGCAGGCGCTCGACATGGGTGTTGGCGCCGTAGGCGGCGTACCAGACACGGGGCTCGGACTCCGGCATGAGGCCCGACGCTAGCGCGACCGGGGCCGTTCGCCGCCGAGGCGTGACGTCGAGGTCCCGCCGTCGCCCGGAGGGCGGCCCCGCAGCGTCCGGTGCCCGCGGCAGGGGGCGGACAGGGCCGGAACGCCGCGCCCTAGAAACCCAGGTAGAAGTGGCGGAGCTTGTCGTCCTCCGCGACGCACCGCATCCCGGCGGCCTCCATCACCCGGTGCGAGGCCGGGTTGTCCAGGTCGGCGTCGCCCTTCACCCCGGCGGCGCCGGCCCGCCGGGCCACCTCCAGGAGCGCCCGCAGCGCCTCGGAGGCGTACCCCCGGCCACGGACGCCGGGCACGAGCCCGTAGCCGACGGTCGCGACCCCGATCCCGTCCGGCGGCCCGTGGAAGCCGATGCCGCCGACGGCGACGCCGTCGAGCCGTATCTCGTACGTCCGGTAGGGGCCCGGGTCCCCGCGCTCGGCGACCCCGCGCAGGAACCCGGTGTTGGCCCGGACGTCCCCGTCGGCGGGATAGCCCTCGCCCCACCGGTCCCCGGCCCCGGCCTCCCGGGCGACGACGCGCTCGGCCTCGTCCACGCTCAACGGATGCAACAGGAGCCGCGCGGTGGCGACGGATGCGATCTTCACCGCCGCAGTGTGGGGCGGCGCCGGTGCGCGGGGCAATCGAATTCCCGCGGCCCCCGGACCCCGGGCAACGGAATCAGCCGCACGCGCGGCCCGGTCGCGAGGCCCGCACACCGGCCGCGCACGGCAAGCGCTCCGGCCGCGCGGCGGGGCACCCCGTCCGCGCGCGTCCGGAGCGCTCCCCGTCACAGCACCGGCAGGTTCTTCCTCAGTTCGAAGGCGGTGACCTCGGAGCGGTACTCCTCCCACTCCTGCTTCTTGTTGCGGAGGAAGTGGCGAGCCTATCCGCCGGCCTCTGGCACTTGCAGTTGTCCCAGTTCGCAGCGCCCAAAGTCCGGTGATTGTTGGTGGGTGTCGGTGCCCCTGGGCCGCCCCCGGACGGCTCAGAGACGGCCCGGCTTCCCGCTGTCCGTAAGCCGCTCCAACAGCGCTACTGCTCTTCGTCGTTGCGCTCCAGCACCAATCCGACGGAACCATCCTCCAGCCCGTTGCTCTCCTCAAGGTGGAGGTGCGCACCATCAGGAACGCCCTCACCGGCCAACACCAGCAGGTGCCCAGCCAGCGTCTTGAGCCCCGCCGTATTCGCCTCGATGACGACCTCTCCCCCGAGATTCCGTACCTCGATCCGTGCGTCTGCGTCCCATGTGAACCAACGCGGCCCCATCTGCCACGGCCTCGACGCGAGTGCTCTGCGCCGGGGCACCACTGAAGTCAGGTTCCATACGAACCATGATGACGTCGACGCACGCGGCTCCGGAGGGGCTTCATGTCCCGATAAACTCGCAGGCCATGAGGCCAAGCGGCTCGTATGCACCGAGCTGTGTCCACGGGTGGTCCATGGGCCCGGTGGCTCCGTGGGGCAAGGGAAGAGGCCTGGACGCCTCTCGGCTAGGAGTCGAGGGCCCCTGGATCGCGTCGAAGCTGGTCCACTTTACGTAGGAAGTCCTGATGAGCTTGGTCTGTCTGCTCCAGTAGGTCGTACCAGCTGCGGCGTTCGACGTTGAGGCTCTCCTTGAGGAGCCTACGATTAGTCCGGCTTAGTCGATCGACGTGGTCGACGATGAAAGTGAGCCTTCGAATGGGGAAATACGCCCCAAACTCTGGAGTATCGTCGAGGAACTCTTCCAAACTCTCAAGATAGTCGACGGCCCTGGTGAATTCGTCGTCCGTCAAGTAGTAGTCGATTCGCTTGATCTCGACTACCCAGATGGTCCCGCGGGGCCCGTTTAGCAGGACGAAGTCTGGACGCTTTACCGGGTCGCGAATGGCGCTAGTCGCGATGAGTTGATTAGACTTCTTAAAATACCACGTCTCGAAGCTGTTGCGAACCCGGTCGAGTGCGTCGTTCATCCCCAGGGGAGTCCATTCCGGGGCCAGCAGCCACGGCGCCTTCTCGATGAGTTCCTGGAGAGGGCGTTCGAGTGTCGTACCATCCGAAATCAGCTGACGGAGTCTGGTGACAACTTCTACTCGCTCTTGGGCTACCTGGCCAAGGGCATAGAACTCGGCAACTCTAGCCTTCTGGAATAGAGCCAGCACGATATCCAGGGGGCTGTCCACCTCCTTGGATACCTGGTGCAGCGTATCTAGGAGTTGTTTGTGTGGTGCAATGTTCTTCGATAGCTCCAGGTAGCGTTCGACTCGCTGCGGATCCGACGCCGCTTCACGGTCGCTGTCAGCCACAAGGAGGCGAAACGCCTCCTTGACCGAATTTCGGTACTGCGGATCACCCGGAGCTTCTGCTAGCAGTCGGGAATCGAGATCTGCAGCCTGCTCGAAGACCTGTCGTGTGCGCCGCTGGACCGAGGACCTTCCGCGTTTGGCTAGATCCTTGACCTGCTTCGAGCCCCAACTCTGCAGGGCTTGGCCTAGGTCGGACGTCCAGATGATGTCTTGTCGGTCGGAGCGAACTAGGTCTTCGGCTTCGTCCAACCACTCGACATGAATCTCACCCGTCAAATAGGACCTGACACTCCACTCACCAGTGAAGCCGGACGTGGCCCCGAAGTCCCGAGTGGTGGCGACAATCTTTCCGCGAGCATAGATGCGGACACCGGCCATCACCTCGTCTTTATATGGATCCTTTGCGAAGGCTAGCCAGCCTGAAACCGGAAGCGGATCCGAATCTTCTGGAGAAATTGGAGTTCGATCGAAGGTGACCTTCGTGTCCTCCTGAAGGTCAATACTCAACTCGCCAAGACGGAACGACTCTGATTTAAGGCCTGGGAGTGCGTCGCTCTCGCGAGTATTGAATACCTCGACATCCCAGTCGTCGCGCCTAATGCCAAACCGGGCGCAGAGTTGCCGATGCAGTTCTTCCCCTTTGGGGACCAGCTTGCGGTTGAAATCGCTGAGTCGGATGCTGGTGCCGTGCTCATCGCGAAAAGTACCGTCGAGGTGTCCTACCTCGGGAATATAATCATCCTCTGAGTCGAACATCATGGCATCAAGGTGCAGCTTGATGTGGGAAACGCGGTATCCCTGCTCGGTCGGTGCGCCTCCTGCGGTGATCACTTCCACGGTTCGGCAGATTCCGAACGGAGCTAGTTTCCCGATCCCCTTCCTCCCCATGACTCGCCGGCCCTTGCCCTTAGACGTGTCCTTACCGAACCGTCCGCGTCGGTCGGAGCCAACGAGCAAGTAGTGGGTGTTCACCTCCTCAGAGGTCATCCCATGGCCGTTGTCCTCGACGGTGACTTCGTACTGCGCCACTGCCGGCTTGCCGGGCTGCGCGGCGAGCCAAGTGCCGAACGGAAGGCGGACATTGACTTCCGTAGCATCTGCGTCGTAGGCGTTGGCGATGATCTCTGCGAGGACCGCCGAAACGCGGTCGTACAGCTTGATGCCGAGCTTGTCGACCGTCAGCCTGCTGATCCGCATGCGGTACGGTCCGGTGCTGCCGCTGCTAGCGGACGTGGTCCTCGCCCGAGCGTCGTGGCGGCCGTCCGTCTGCCTCGGCAGCGCTGGGAACAGCCCCTGGGTCTCAGGTTGTTCTGGGCCTACGTTCGTCACTTACCCACCCCCGATGTGTCAAGGTCCGGCCAGCTAAGCACAGCTGAGGGGTTGTCAAAAGATCGCCCTGACATCGCCGGGGCCTTAAGAGCTAAGATCGCGCCATGCCCACGTACAGCGCTGTGGATCTGTTCGCTGGGGCGGGGGGCGCAACGCGAGGCCTGAGGGATGCGGGCTTCGCGATGCTCGCCGCCGTGGAAAACGACCTGGAAGCGGCCGAAACCTACCGCAGGAATCATCCCAAAGTGTCCCTCTTCGCCCAGGATGTCCGTACTGTAGAGCCTCGGGCGCTGCTTGCGGCGTCGGGCGTCGCGGCAGGGGAGCTCGATCTACTCAAGGCGTGCCCACCATGCCAAGGGTTCTCGTCTCTGGCCAAGGGGCTGGTTGATGAGCAGCGGAACGACCTGGTCTTGGATACCTACCGCTTCGTTGAGGCCATGAGGCCAAGGATTGTTCTGCTCGAAAACGTCCCTGGACTGGCTCGCGACCGCCGCCTTCCGGAGCTGCACCGGATGCTTGATGGGGCTGGGTACCAGCTCAAGACGGGCACACTGGACGCGGCCGCATTCGGGGTTCCCCAGCGTCGAAAGCGGTTCATCTGTTTTGCCGTCAGGGACGATGTCCCCTTTGCGCCCGTCAAGAACCTTCTCGAATTGTTGCCTCCTAGTTTCCGAAAATCTCCGAAGACAGCTGGGCAGGCACTGGCACATCTCGCGCGTTACTCTCGCGCGGGAGATCCTTTGAATGTTCATCGGAAGAGTTCGATTGTCGTTGAGGCACGTATTGCCGCTATCCCAGTTGGCGGCAATCGATTCGACCTTCCAGAAGAGCATCAGTTGGACTGTCATAAGCGATTGAATTCGAGGAACGCGAGCTCCTCGTATGGCAGGGTCAGGTTGGATGATCCGGCTCCCACTATGACGACTCGGTGCACAACGCCTGCGTGCGGAACATTTATTCACCCTTCCGAGAACCGCGGGTTGACGCTTCGAGAGGCGGCTACGTTTCAGACTTTTCCAGTGAGTTACGAGTTCCACGGTAATTACGGATCAATTGAGCGGCAGATCGGGAATGCTGTTCCAGTACGAATGGCCAAGGGGCTCGGGCTGATCGCCACTGCGATCCTGGATGGTAAAAGTTCGTGCCGGGAGAAAAGCTGAGTCACACTCTCGGATAAAATGTGGGCGGGGCATTCCCGTTTGTCGATTAGTCGCTACATCCCGTGAGGCTGGCAGGCTGTTTTTTCGCCCACGCACTGGTCCAGCCGTTCGAACTCACCGCAGCTACCTCGTCCCCAACTGCCATCCCGTCCGCCGTCGACCCACACACCGTGGAGCGGGCGCGGTTCAGGGCGTCCAGGTGGAGCGCGCCACTGTGCGAAGGACCTGGACGCCCTGAACCGCGTCTGCTCGGCTCTGCCTGGGTCGACGGTGGACGGGGTGGGAGCCCACAACCCTAGCCACCCATGCGCCCGCAGCCGGGAAAGGCGCCCCCCATCCCGGTGCCGGCCGATCCCCCGCCGGAGGCATCATCTTGTGCCCGCGGGTGACGTCCCGCATGCACGCAGTGTGCCGCCGGGCGCCGCCAGCCGGGGCGCAGACAGGAGGCAGGCCGCGCCGCAAAGGCGGCGCGCGCCCGCGCCGTGCGCGGATGATTGACCTCGGGGGCGGGTGCGGTCTCCGCCAGGGAGAGATCTTCGGTCTCGCCGAGGAACACGTCCGATTCGACACCGGCTGGCTGCACGTGGCCAATCAGGTGAAGGTCGTCAACGGTCACCTCGTATTCGGCCCGCCAAAGCGTGGAAAGGAGCGAGACGTGCCGCTCCCCCGACAGGTCGCTCGGGTTCTCCGCGAGCATGCCAAGGAATTCCCGCCGGTTGACGTATCCCTGCCGTGGTTGAAGCCCGAGGGGCCGCTCGTCACCAAGCGGCTGTTCTTCTCTCTCACGGGCGGCGGGGCCGTGCGGCGGACCGACTTCAACGCCCGCGTCTGGAAGTTCGCTCTCGTCCAGGCCGGCGTCATTCCAGAGCCGAAGGAGGGCGAGCGCCACCAGGCGGCCCGCGAGCACGGCATGCACGCGCTGAGGCACTTCTACACGTCAGTCCTCCTGGACGCCGGCGAGAACGTCAAGGCGCTCAGCACGTACCTGGGCCACGGCGACCCCGGCTTCACGCTCCGGGTCTACACGCACCTCATGCCGAGCAGCGACGGGCGGACCCGTCGGGCCGTGGATGGGCTCTACGAGGGCACCGGTTCGGCGCCCGACGGCCCAGGGACGGCCCAGCAGCAGTGAGACGACTCAGGGCCGACGGTTCGCGACCGTCGGCCCTGATCGTCAGTACCGGGTTCTACCCGCTCTGACCTGCGATTACAGCACCGGCAGGTTCTTCCGCAGTTCGAAGGCGGTGACCTCGGAGCGGTACTCCTCCCACTCCTGCTTCTTGTTGCGCAGGAAGAAGTCGAAGACGTGCTCGCCCAGCGTCTCGGCGACCAGTTCGCTCTTCTCCATCAGGGCGATCGCCTCGCCCAGGTTCTGCGGGAGCGGCTCGATGCCCATCGCGCGGCGCTCCGAGTCGGAGAGGGCCCAGACGTCGTCGTCGGCGCCGGCCGGGAGCTCGTAGCCCTCCTCGATGCCCTTGAGGCCCGCCGCGAGGAGGACCGCGTACGTCAGGTACGGGTTGGCGCCCGAGTCGATGGAGCGGACCTCGACGCGGGAGGAGCCCGTCTTGCCCGGCTTGTACATGGGGACGCGGATCAGGGCGGAGCGGTTGTTGTGGCCCCAGCAGATGTAGGAGGGGGCCTCGCCGCCCGAGCCCGCCGTGCGGGACGAGCCGCCCCAGATGCGCTTGTACGAGTTGACCCACTGGTTGGTGACGGCGGAGATCTCGCCCGCGTGCTTCAGGAGGCCGGCGATGAAGGAGCGGCCCACCTTCGACAGCTGGTACTCCGCGCCGGACTCGTAGAACGCGTTCCGGTCGCCCTCGAAGAGCGACAGGTGGGTGTGCATGCCCGAGCCCGGGTAGTCCGAGAACGGCTTCGGCATGAACGTGGCCTGCACGCCCTGCTCCAGCGCCACCTGCTTCATGACCAGGCGGAAGGTCATGATGTTGTCCGCGGTGGACAGCGCGTCCGCGTAGCGCAGGTCGATCTCCTGCTGGCCGGGCGCGCCCTCGTGGTGGGAGAACTCCACCGAGATGCCCATCGATTCGAGCATGGTGATGGCCTGGCGGCGGAAGTCCATGCCGACGTTCTGCGGGGTGTGGTCGAAGTAGCCCGAGTTGTCGGCGGGGGTGGGCCGGGTGCCGTCGAGCGGCTTGTCCTTCAGGAGGAAGAACTCGATCTCGGGGTGGGTGTAGAAGGTGAAGCCGAGGTCGGAGGTCTTGGCCAGCGCCCGCTTGAGGACGTACCGGGGGTCCGCGAAGGACGGCGAGCCGTCGGGCATGAGGATGTCGCAGAACATCCGCGCCGTGCCCGGGGCCTCGGCGCGCCACGGCAGGATCTGGAAGGTGCCCGGGTCCGGCTTGGCGATCATGTCCGACTCGTACACCCGGGCGAAGCCCTCGATCGCGGAGCCGTCGAAGCCGATGCCCTCGTCGAAGGCCTGCTCCAGTTCCGCGGGGGCCACGGCCACCGACTTCAGGAAGCCGAGCACGTCGGTGAACCACAGACGTACGAAGCGGATGTCGCGCTCCTCGAGCGTACGGAGCACGAATTCCTGCTGCTTGTCCATTTCCACACCCATCCTCGCTGGTCAGGCCGCCTGCTCCCACCGCCTCCGGTACATCGGGGGGCACCTGAGCATCCCACCACATGGTTTCGCGCACGTTGCACACCCATACTGCCTGCTCGGGTGTGACTCAGGTAACGGGAGGACGGCCGGATCGGGGTGGTGGCGCACCCCTCCGATGTCTGCCCGCCGGTGGCGAGTGGTACCCCGTTCGGCCCACACGGGCCTCTGGCCCACTACGATCTGCGCCCATGGGGGCCCCACGGCTCGAACGCCTGTCCCGGCACGCGCGTCCCATGGCACTGGTGAGTGCCGCGGCGACGCTCCTCGCCGCGCTCTTCCTCTGTCTGGGGACGGGGCCGGACGGGGAACGGGCCCATCACGGGGCGGCTCAGCGGGCCACGGGCGCGGCCCCCGCCGCCCAGGCCCAGGCCAGAGCCACCGTCGCGGCCGTCACCGCCGTCGGCGAGTACATCTGCCCGTACGACCGGGGCGGCTGCTCCCTCTACCCCTCGCTCTCCCCCGCGGTGCTCAGCGCGCCCCCGCTCGACCCCCCGCTCCACGCGGAGGGCGGGTCGGCGCGTCCCGCGCCCGCTTCCGGTGACGGGGCGGCGCTCCGCGCGGACGCCCGGCCGCGCGCACCGGACCTGCACGTCCTTCAAGTTCTCCGGACGTGACGGCGCCGGGCGTCCCGCCGCGAGGCGGGCCCCCACCCCGGCACGTCCACCCCCGAACTCCACCCCACTCCCGAAGAAGGACGACACCACCATGGCCGCCAACCGCTCCGCCACCGCCGAACGCCGCGCCCGAATAGAGGAGATGCGCCGCGCCGAGCAGGCACGCGAGCGCCGGAACCGTCTGATCACCATCGGCATCTCGTCCGTCGTCGTGCTCGGTCTCGTCGGCTTCGGCACCTTCATCCTGATGAAGGAGTCCGACAAGAAGGACAAGGCCGAGGCCGCCGCGAAGGCCCCGATCGCGGGCGAGAAGTCGTGGGACGCGAAGAAGCTCGGCCGCAACCACGTGACCACGGCCGTGAAGTACGACATGAAGCCGCCGGTCGGCGGTGACCACAACCAGGTCTGGATGAACTGCGACGGCGTGGTCTACGACAAGAAGATCGGCGACATGAACGCCGTGCACTCCCTGGAGCACGGGGCCGTCTGGGTGACGTACAACAAGCAGGCGTCCCAGGCCGACGTGAAGAAGCTCGCCGACAAGGTCGGCAAGACGAAGTACTCGCTGATGAGCCCGATGGACGACCAGTCCGGGGCGATCATGCTGTCCGCCTGGGGCAAGCAGGTGACCGTGGACGGGGCGGACGACCCGCGCGTCGACGCCTTCTTCACCAAGTACGTGCAGGGCCCGCAGACCCCGGAGCCGGGTGCCGCCTGCACCGGCGGCATCGGCGCGGACGGGCAGGGCGGTACGGGGATGGGCCAGTGAGGCTCAACCGTACGCAGGGGGCGGCGGTCACCGCCGTCGCGCTGGCGGTGCTGTTCGCCGGGGGCGCGGTCACCGTCGCCTCCGCCGACCGCGACGAGGCCCCGGCCGGCCCGGCCTCCACGTCGGCGGACGCCGGCTTCGCCCGGGACATGTCGGTCCATCACCAGCAGGCCGTCGAGATGTCGTTCATCGTCCGGGACCGGACGAAGGACGAGGAGGTCCGGCGGCTCGCGTACGACATCGCCAACACGCAGGCCAACCAGCGGGGCATGATGCTCGGCTGGCTCGACCTGTGGGGGCTGCCGAAGAACGAGTCCGGTGTCGAGCCGATGACCTGGATGGGCATGGGCGTGTCGGCCGACGCGGACGCGCTGGACGGGGCCCTGATGCCGGGCATGGCGACGGACGCGCAGCTGGACGAGCTGAGGAGGGCCAGCGGGCGGAAGGCCGAGGTCCTGTACCTGAAGCTCATGACCGCGCACCACCGGGGCGGGGTCCACATGGCCGAGGGCTGCGTCCAGAAGTGCGGCGTGGCCGTCGAGCGGGACCTCGCGCAGGGCATGGTCGACTCGCAGACGTCCGAGATGGCGCTGATGGCGGACCTGCTGAAGAAGCGCGGGGGCTGACCCGCCGGACGGGACGAGGCCCCCGGCCCCCGTGACCGCTGCGGTCGCGGGGGCCGTGCCGTCCGCCGACAATGGGTGGGCTCGGGGAGTTCGTACGACGACGTCTCGACGAAAGGTACGCACCCCATGACCACGGCAAGGGACATCATGCATCCCGGGGCCCAGTGGATCCCGGCACACGAGACGCTCGACCGGGCCGCCCAGCTGATGCGCAACCTGAACGTGGGCGCGCTGCCCATCGCCGACGAGAACGAACGGCTCTGCGGGATCCTCACGGACCGCGACATCGTGGTCGGCTGTGTGGCCATGGGCCACGACCCGTCGAAGATCACCTGCGGCGAGATGGCGCAGGGCACCCCGCGCTGGGTCGAGTCGGAGGCGGACGTGGGCGCCGTCCTGGAGGAGATGCAGGGGCATCAGATCCGGCGGCTCCCCGTCATCGAGGACAAGCGGCTCGTCGGCATGATCAGCGAGGCCGATCTGGCCCAGCACCTGTCGGACGAGCAGATCAAGTCGTTCTGCGTGAGCGTCTACTCCGCCACCTGACCGGCCCGCAGGACCGCCCGGGCCACCGCGTCCGGGCGGTCGCGCATGACCAGATGACCCGACGGTCCGGCCGCCTCGTAGCGGGCGCCGAGCCGCCGGGCCAGCGCGCGCTGGCGACGCTCCCAGCGCGCGGAGCCGTCGGGGGCGGCGAGGACGGTGACGGGAAGGCCGGGCGGCAGGGGGTGCCGCTCGCGCAGGGCGAGGAGTCCGGCGGCGACGGCGCCGTACCGGGCGTTCTCCAGGAGGGCGCCGCGCAGCACCCGTGAGGTGCCGTAGACGCGGCGGATCAGCGCGGTGGGGGTGGAGTCGCGGCGGACGGCCAGCCGTCGGACGGCGGGGCCGAGCGCGGCGGGCACTCCGGCGGCCCCGAGGACGGCGGCGAGCGCCCGGGATCCGGCGGTCGTACGGGAGGGCCGGGGGCGCTCCTCCACCGAGGAGTCGACGAGGACCAGGGCGGCGGTCCGGCCGGGGTGGAGGCGGGCGAAGGCCTCGGCGTGGAACCCGGCGATCGAGTGCCCGACGACGGTGACGGGCTCGTGGAGCCCGAGCGCGTCGAGGAGGGCCGCGATCCGGTGGGCCTCGCCCGCGACGGTCGGCTCCTCGGCCGCCGGGGCGGAGAGGCCGTGGCCGGGCCGGTCGAAGCGGACGAGCGTGCGGTGCGGGGCGAGGAGGGGGACGACCGGGTCCCAGTCGAACCAGCTCAGGCCGAGTCCGGCGGCCAGGACGCAGACGGGGCCCGAGCCGTCGACGGCCACGTGGTGGGCCACTCCCCCGATCCGTACGAACGCGGTCACCGTTCCTCCCTCAGCAGGGAGACGGCCAGGACGGCGAGCCAGACGGCGACCAGGAGGACCTGGAGGCGCTGGCCGGCGCCGAGGGACCAGATGCCCCGGCCGGCCTCGAAGGCGGCGACGGCGGCCAGGGTCCAGGCGGTGGCGGCGAGTTCCAGGGCGACGAGGACCGGGCCGGTGCGGGCCAGCGTCGGCCACCGTCCGTACCGGCGGGCGGCGACGGTCAGGGCGACGAGGGCGACGAGCGCGCCGGTCATGGCGAGGCCGGAGCTGACGGCGTGGGCCGTGTGGGTGGCGGGGACGAGCCCGGCGGTCTCGCGGGCCGCGCACGCGGGGTCGGCGGTCGGGGCGCAGCTGAGCGGCAGCCGCGAGTCGACGGCGGTGGCCGCCCCGAAGACGGCGAGGGCGACCCATCCGGTGAGGAGCCAGGGGCGCCGTCGTGGCCCCGGCTGGCGGTCCTGGGACGGCGCCCGAGGACCCGGCTCCGTCCCAGGACCCCGTGGGCGGACCTCGTGGCCTGACGTGAGGTCCCCGAGACCCCGTGGGCGGGCCTCGCGGCCGGCCGCGAGGCCCGTCAGGGCGCCCGCGAGGACCAGGAGTCCGGCGGCGAGGTCGGTGGCCCGGAAGAGGCCGCCGAGGGGCTGGTCGGCGGCGGCGAGCTCGGAGACGTACGTCCGGACCGGGTCGAGGCCGGTCACGACGAGGACTTCGAGCAGCCAGGCGGTGTACGCGAGCGCGCCGAGCGCGAGCAGCACTCCGGCCGTACGCGTGACACTCCTGGACATATCGGCTCGAACGTCAGGGCGCGGCGGAAGGTTCCCGGGCCGCCGTGCCGGTCGCGGCGGGCCGTGCCGGGTCCGCCGCATCGCCCATGGCCGTCATCGCGGCCGTGACCGACGGGCCTCGGGTGCCCCCCCTGCCGGTGGCCGGGACACGAGGTGGCGGTAACCCAGGACATAGCGTCGGTCTGACGATTACACTGGCCGGGTGCCTCAACTACGCCTCGCCCTGAATCAGATCGACTCGACCGTCGGAGACGTCGCCGGGAACGCCGAGGCGATCGTGCACTGGACCCGGCACGCCGCCGGGCAGGGTGCGCATCTCGTCGCGTTCCCCGAGATGGCGCTGACCGGATATCCCGTCGAGGACCTCGCGCTGCGCTCCTCCTTCGTCGAGGCGTCCCGGGCGGCCCTGCGCGGGCTCGCCCGGCGGCTCGCGGACGAGGGGTTCGGGGAACTGCCGGTCGTGGTCGGCTACCTCGACCGCTCCGAGCGGGCCGCGCCGAGGCTCGGCAGGCCCGCCGGTTCGCCGGAGAACGCCGCCGCCGTGCTGTACGGCGGCGAGGTGGTGCTGCGCTTCGCCAAGCACCACCTGCCGAACTACGGCGTCTTCGACGAGTACCGCTACTTCGTGCCGGGCGACACCCTGCCGGTGGTCCGCGTCCACGGCGTGGACGTGGCCCTGGCGATCTGCGAGGACCTCTGGCAGGACGGCGGCAGGGTGCCGGCGGCGCGCAGCGCCGGGGCCGGGCTGCTGCTGTCGGTCAACGCCTCGCCGTACGAGCGGGAGAAGGACGACACCCGGCTGGAGCTGGTCCGCAAGCGGGCCCAGGAGGCCGGGTGCGTCACCGCCTACCTGGCGATGACGGGCGGTCAGGACGAGCTGGTCTTCGACGGCGACTCGATCGTCGTGGACGCGGCCGGTGAAGTGATCGCGCGGGCCCCGCAGTTCGTCGAGGGCAGCGTGATCCTCGACCTGGAGCTGCCGGCGGCCGCGGCGGACGCGCCCGAGGGCCTGGTGGACGACGGGCTGCGGATCGACCGGGTGGTGCTCTCCGGGGAGCCGCTGCCCGCGTACGAGCCGGAGCTGGCGGGCGGCTACGCGCACCGGCTCGACGACGACGAGGAGGTGTACTCGGCGCTGGTGATCGGGCTGCGGGCGTACGTCGCGAAGAACGGCTTCCGCTCGGTCCTGATCGGCCTGTCCGGCGGCATCGACTCGGCGCTCGTCGCGTCGATCGCCTGCGACGCGCTCGGCGCGGACCAGGTGTACGGCGTGTCGATGCCCTCCAAGTACTCCTCCGACCACTCGCGCGGCGACGCGGCCGAACTGGCCCGCCGGACGGGGCTGCACTTCCGGACGGTGTCGATCGAGCCGATGTTCGACGCGTACATGGGGGCGCTCGGGCTCACCGGGCTCGCCGAGGAGAACCTCCAGTCGCGGCTGCGCGGCACGACGCTGATGGCGCTCTCCAACCAGGAGGGCCACATCGTCCTCGCGCCGGGCAACAAGTCGGAGCTCGCGGTCGGGTACTCGACGCTGTACGGCGACTCCGTCGGCGCCTTCGGTCCCATCAAGGACGTCTACAAGTCGGACGTCTTCCGGCTCGCGCGCTGGCGCAACCGGGCGGCCGAGGAGCGCGGCCAGACCCCGCCGATCCCGGAGAGCTCGATCAGCAAGCCGCCCAGCGCCGAGCTGCGGCCGGGCCAGGTCGACACGGACTCGCTGCCCGACTACGAGGTCCTGGACGCGGTCCTCGCGCTGTACGTGGACCGGGACCAGGGCCTCGACGCCATCGTGGCGGCCGGGTTCGACGAGGAGCTGGTGACGCGGACGCTGCGGATGGTGGACCGGGCGGAGTACAAGCGGCGCCAGTACCCGCCGGGCACCAAGATCTCGGCGAAGGGCTTCGGCAAGGACCGGCGGCTGCCGATCACGAACGGCTGGCGGGAGACGCCGTCGGGCTGACGTCGGTGCCGAGGGGGCTTCCCGCGACGACGCGCGAGGCCCCCTCCGCCCCGCCCCGGTCGCGGTCGAGGAGCCCCGCCACCGCGGCGACCGCCAGGCCCACCGCCGTGAGGCCCGCGCCGACCAGCGCCGGTGAGGTCCAGCCCCAGCCGGCCGCGACGGCGGCCCCGCCGGCCCAGGCGCCGCCCGCGTTGGCCAGGTTGAAGGCGGAGTGGTTGGAGGCGGAGGCGAGCGTCGGGGCGTCCTTCGCCTTGTTCATGACCAGCATCTGGAGCGGGGTGGTCGTCATGAAGCCGACCGCGCCGAGCACGACGACCGTGACCAGGGCGAGCCAGGGCACGTGGACGGTGAAGCGGAAGGCCACCAGGGCGAGGACGAGGGCCGCGAGCGAGCCGTAGAGCGTGGGGCGCAGCGCCCGGTCGGTCAGCGGGCCCGCGGCGAGCGCACCGCCGGTCATCCCGAGGCCGAAGAGGGCCAGGACGACCGTGACGGTGGAGTCGCCGAAGCCCATCACCTCGGTCGTCATCGAGGCGAGGTACGAGTAGACCGCGAAGACCCCCGCGAAGCCGAAGACGGCCGTGAGCAGGCCGAGCAGCACCTGGGAGCGGCCGAGGGCGCGCACCTCGCGGCCGAGGCCCTGCCGTCCGTCCACGGGCAGGTGCGGGACGAGGCGGGCGAGCGCGGCGACGGCGAGCAGGCCGATGACGGAGACCACGAGGAAGGTGGCCCGCCAGCCCAGGTGCTGGCCGAGCAGCGTCGCGGCCGGTACGCCGAGGATGTTGGCGACGGTGAGGCCGAGGAACATCGTGGCGACCGCCCGCGCCTGCCGGTCCTCGCGCACCAGCCGCGCGGCGACGACGGCGCCGAGGCCGAAGAACGCGCCGTGCGGGAGGCCGGCGAGGACCCGGCCGGCGACGAGCCAGCCGAAGCCGGGGGCGAGCGCGGAGGCGAGGTTGCCGACGGTGAAGAGCGCCATCAGCAGGAGGAGCATCCGCTTGCGCGGGATCCGGGAGCCGAGGGCGGTGAGCAGCGGGGCGCCGACGACCACCCCGATCGCGTACGCGGAGACGAGGTACCCGGCGGTGGGGACGGAGGTGCCGAGGTCGTCGGCGACCTGCGGGAGCAGGCCCATCATCACGAACTCGGTGGTGCCGATGCCGAAGGCGGAGACGGCGAGCGCGAGCAGCGCCAGGGGCATGGTGGGGGCCTTTCCGGGGTGATTAGTTCTTGGACGAAACAAATCGTCTCAGACGTTTTCTTCCGGAAGGCGACGGCCGGGTTTCAGAGCTTCACACGGGCGGCGATCGGGAGGTGGTCGCTGTCCGTCTCCGGCAGCGCCCAGGAGGACATCGGCTCGACGCCCTTGACCATGATCTGGTCGATGCGGGCCATCGGGAAGGACGCGGGCCAGCTGAAGCCGAAGCCGTCGCCCGCCGCGCCCTGGGTGGAGCGCAGTTGCGAGGTGACGCCGTTGAGCGCGCGGTCGTTCATGGTGCCGTTGAGGTCGCCGAGCAGCACGATCCGCTCGTGGCGGTCGTCGGCGATGGCCTCGCCGAGGGCGTCGGCGCTGGAGTCGCGCTGGCCGGCGGTGAAGCCCGCGTTCAGCTTGACCCGGACGGAGGGCAGGTGGGCGACGTAGACGGCCACCTCGCCCCGGGGGGTGACGACGGAGGCGCGCATGGCGCGGGTCCAGCCCATGTGGATGTCGACGGGCTGCGCGGCGCGCAGCGGGAGCTTGCTCCAGAGCCCGACCGTGCCCTGGACCGAGTGGTACGGGTAGGCCTCGGCGAGGCCTTTCTCGTAGACCGGGACCATGTCGCCCTTCAGCTCCTCCAGGGCGAGCACGTCGGCGCCGGAGGCCGCGAGGGAGCGGGCGGTGCCCTCGGGGTCGGGGTTGTCGGCGTTCACGTTGTGGGTGGCGACGGTCAGGTCGCCGCCCGGGGCGGACTTGTCGGCGACGAGGCCGCCGAAGAGGTTGAGCCAGACCGCGGCCGGCAGCACCAGGGCGATCAGCGCGGTGGCGGAGCGCCGCACGAGGGCGAGCACGAGGAGGAGCGGCACGAAGAGGCCGATCCAGGGCAGGAACGTCTCGGTGAGGCTGCCCAGGTTGCCGATCCGGTTGGGGATGTCGGAGTGGAAGACCATGAGCAGGGTGAGCGCCACGGCGGTGGCGGCGAGCAGGATGCCCCGGCGCCAGATCCCCCGGTCGTGGCGGAGTCCGTCGAGCGCGGTCCGGAACCGTGACCCGGGGCGCCCGCCCCCCGTGCCGCCGTGGTCGGTCTCCGTCATGTCCACCCGCGCCATCGCACTGTCCTCACTGCTGCCTTGCTGCCTTGCCGTACCGCTGTCCCGCTCGGTGACCCGACATCGACACTAGGCGATGACGGGTCCCTCGTACTCCCCCAGGGACGACACGGGCGCGTGGCGGGTTCCTGCAGGTGGCACGGGCGGGGAGGCTGTGACAGAACGCGCACATTCGTACGGGTCGGGGCGGCGGCGCCCGCTTCCGCCGGGTGCGGGGCGGCGGGTCGCGGCGCGCGTCTCCGTCAGGTACGGGGGCGCAGGCCCTCCATGAGGGTGTCGACGACCTGCTCGGCGAGCCCCGGTTCCAGGGTGGATCCGGGCCGGATGACGGTACGGAGCAGCAGGGGGCCGATGAAGAGGTCGTTCACCAGCTCGACGTCGAGGTCGTCGCGGATCTCGCCGCGCTCCATGCCGCGCCGTACGGCCTCCAGGCCGAGGTTGCGGCGGGGGTCGACGACGGTGCGCTGGTACGCGGTCCACAGCTTGGGGTAGAGCTGCATCTGGGCGTACACGTTGTGGAGCAGCGCGGAGGACCGCTTGGCGACGCCGCGCTGGCGCAGCGCCTCCAGGAGCACGACGATGTCCTCCCGGACGGAGGTGCCGGGCAGCACCGGGTCCGAGGGCTCCACGGAGCGGAGCACCTCGACGAAGAGCTCCTCCTTGCCGGGCCAGCGGCGGTAGATGGTGGCCTTGCCGACCCCGGCGGTGCGGGCGATCCGCTCGATGGACAGGTCGGCGAGCGGGACGCCGTCCTCCAGGAGGCCGACGACCGCGTCGAAGATCGACTGCTCGACGGCCTCGGAGCGCGGCCGCCCCCGCCGGATCGCCTCCGGCGCGGGGGCGTCGGCCTGGGGTTCGGGGAGGGACACGTGCGCTCCGTCTCTTGGTCCGTGTTGCGTTGCCGTCCCCCGATTCTCCCGCACGGGCCCCCTCCGCCCCGCCGGGCGCGGGCCCGCGCCCCGCCGCGCGTGGTGCCCCCGCGGCCCCCGTCGTGGGCCCGCGCCCCGCCCGTTGTGGGCGGCGCCCCCGCCGTTGTGGGCAGGCGTTCCGCAAGGGGCGGAACGGGTGGGCACAACGGAACGGCGCCCTTGCCGGCGCGGGAGGCCTCTGCGCCCCGACCCGCACCTTCCGGGTGCCGCCACGCGTAGTGCGGGTTCAGGCGCAGAACGCGGAGGCGCCGCTAGGGGGCGCCGTCCCGTGTGCCCACCCGTCCCGCCCCAGCGGGACGATTGCCCACACGGCAGCGGGCGAGCGCCCCGCCGGGCTCGGGCCCACGCGGGCGCGGCCCGCACCGGGCGGGGCGATGGGCCCACGGCGGACGCGGGCGAAGGCCCGCAACGAGCGGCGCGGGCCCGCAGGGGCCAGGCCCACGCGGTGGCCGCACCGCCCCGCCCGGGGCGCAGGGCTCCCGACACCGCCCCGTCGAGGCGCCGCCCCGCCAGGGCGCGGGGCTCCCGGTGCCGTCCCGCCCCCCCTGCGGACGCGCTAGCGCGTAGGCGTCGAGGCGCGGGCCTCCGTCGGCGTCGGCGCAGGGGCCGCGCCGGGCCCCGCAGGGGCCGCTCGGCCCGGCAGGAACGCCGCCACCACCGCCGCGCCCGCCAGCGCGATCCCCGCCGAGGCGAGCGCCGTGACGTGCATCGCGTCCAGGAAGGCCGTGTACGCGGGGCCGACCAGGCCCTTGCCCGCCGGGCCGAGCTTCTCCGCGATCGCGAGCGTCGCCTCGACGGACTCGCCCGCCGTCTCGCGCAGGGCCGCCGGGACCTGGCCCAGGTGGCCCTCGATCTCGCCCCGGTAGGTGGAGGAGAGCACCGAGCCGAGGACGGCCACTCCGAGCGCGCCGCCGACCTGCCGGAATGTGTTGTTGATCGCGGAGCCGGAGCCCGCCTTCTCGCGCGGCAGCGCCTGCATGATCGCGACGGTGACCGGCGGCATGATGTGCGCCATGCCCGCGCCCTGGAGGAAGAAGACGACCTCCAGGACCCAGACCGGGGTGGTCGCGCCGAAGAGCGAGAAGGCCGCGAGGCCGAGGGCGACGAGCAGCATGCCGACGGTGCAGACGGCCCGCGCGCCGAAGCGTTCGACGACGAGCCGCGCCCGGGGCGCGAAGACCATCTGCGCGACGGCGAGCGGCAGGATCAGCAGCCCGGACTCCAGCGCGCTGTAGCCGCGCACGCTCTGGAGGTAGAAGGCGGAGAAGAAGGTGACGCCCATGAGGGCGAAGAAGACGAGCGCGATCGCGGCGACGGCCGCCGAGAACGCGGGCTTCCTGAAGTACGACATGTCGATGGCCGGGTGGTCGCTGCGCCGCTCGTGCAGGACGAAGCCGACGAGGACGGCGAGGCCGCCGAGGACCGGGCCGAGGACGGTGACGTCGGTGAAGCTGGCCAGCTCGCCGCCGTGGATGATCCCGTACACGAGGAGGACGAGTCCGACGACCGAGAGCAGCACGCCGGGTATGTCGACCCGGCCGGGGTTCGGGTCCCGGGAGTCGGGCACGAGCCAGATCATGAGGGCCAGGGCGAGGAGCACCACCGGCACGTTGACCAGGAAGATCGACCCCCACCAGAAGTGCTCCAGGAGGATGCCGCCGGTGATGGGGCCGATCGCGATGGCGAGGCCGACGCTGCCGGCCCAGATGCCGATGGCCTTGGGCTGCTCGTCGCGCTCGAAGACGTTCATGAGGACGGCGAGCGTCGCGGGCATCACGAAGGCGGCGCCGAGGCCCATGACGGCCCGGTAGGCGATGAGCTCGCCCGGGGAGCCGGAGAGGGCGGCGAGGGCGGAGCCGATGCCGAAGACGGTGATGCCGAAGAGCAGCACCTTCTTGCGGCCGAGCCGGTCGCCGAGGAGACCGGAGGTGAAGAGGAGTCCGGCGAAGACGAGCGTGTAGGAGTTGATGGACCACTCCAGCTCGCTCTGGGTGGCTCCGATGCCGATGGGCGCGGGCGCCGCGATCGTCTTGACGGCGACGTTCAGGATCGAGTTGTCGAGGACGACGATCAGCAGGCTGAGCATGAGGACGCCGAGGACGGCCCAGCGGCGCCGGTGGACGGCCTCGGGGACGCGGGGCCCGGCGGGTGCGGCGGGTGCGGTGGACGGTTGTGACATGAGCACCACCCTAGGGGCATTTCGATACGAGACCGTCTCGTATCGAAAAAACTGAGGAAGGCTTTACGTTGCGGCGGTGTGAAGAGCACCACTCCGGCCCACTTCCCCGCCCGCCCGGCGAAGTGCCACCATGGACGTGGTCCGGGGACGCCACAGGGCGCCTCGAGATGACAAGAGGAGCCGTTCACCATGACGCTTCAGGCTGCCCCGAAACAGCCCACCGACAGCAGCAAGGCGCTGTACGGCGGGAAGGGCACGCGCCGCATCACCGTCCACGACATCGCCGCCGCCAAGGAGCGCGGCGAGAAGTGGCCCATGCTCACCGCCTACGACGCCATGACCGCGTCCGTCTTCGACGAGGCCGGCATCCCTGTGATCCTCGTCGGCGACTCGATGGGCAACTGTCACCTCGGCTACGACACCACCGTGCCCGTCACGATGGACGAGATGACCCTGCTCTCCGCCGCCGTCGTCCGGGGCACGAAGCGTGCCCTCGTCGTCGGCGACCTCCCCTTCGGCTCGTACCAGGAAGGGCCCGTCCAGGCCCTGCGCAGCGCCACCCGGCTCGTCAAGGACGCCGGCGTCCACGCGGTCAAGCTGGAGGGCGGCGAGCGCTCGCTGGCCCAGACCGAGCTGCTCGTCCAGGCCGGCATCCCCGTGATGTCCCACCTGGGCCTCACCCCGCAGTCCGTCAACACCATGGGCTACCGGGTGCAGGGCCGCTCCGACGAGGCCGCCCACCGGCTGCTCAGCGACGCCAAGGCGGCGCAGGACGCGGGCGCCTTCGCCGTCGTCCTGGAGCTCGTACCGGCCGAGCTGGCCGCCGAGGTCACCCGCTCGCTGCACATCCCGACCATCGGCATCGGCGCCGGGGCCGGCACCGACGCGCAGGTCCTCGTCTGGACCGACATGGCCGGTCTGACCGGCGGCAAGGTGCCGCGCTTCACCAAGCAGTACGCCAACCTCCGCGAGACGCTCGGCGACGCCGCCCGCGCCTTCGCCGAGGACGTCAGCGGCGGGGCGTTCCCCGCCGAGGAGCACAGCTTCCACTAGCCACAGCGGCACCACCCGACAGCCCGCCGACATCCCCCATCGGCGGGCTGTCGGTCGTCTGTCGGGGGATTGTCGGTGGCGCCGTGTTCCATGGTGGACATGACGCGATCACACACCAACGCCGTCGAGGTCCGGGGCCTCGTGAAGCACTTCGGCGCGACGAAGGCCCTCGACGGGGTCGACCTGGACGTCCCGGAGGGCACGGTCCTCGGGGTCCTCGGGCCCAACGGCGCCGGGAAGACCACCCTCGTCCGCTGCCTGTCCACCCTCCTCGTCCCGGACGCCGGGACCGCCGTCGTCGCCGGGTACGACGTGGTGAAGCACCCCCGCCAGCTGCGCCGCACCATAGGTCTCACCGGCCAGTACGCCTCGGTCGACGAGAAGCTGTCCGGCTGGGAGAACCTCTACATGATCGGGCGGCTGCTCGACCTCTCCCGCGCCGACGCCCGCCGCCGCGCCGACGAGATGCTGGAGCGCTTCTCCCTCACCGAGGCCGCCAAGCGCCCGGCGATGACCTACTCCGGCGGCATGCGGCGCCGCCTCGACCTCGCCGCCTCGATGATCGGACAGCCCGCCGTCCTCTACCTGGACGAGCCGACCACCGGCCTCGACCCCCGCACCCGCAACGAGGTGTGGGACGAGGTGCAGCGGATGGTCTCGGAGGGCGCGACCGTCCTCCTCACCACCCAGTACATGGAGGAGGCGGAGCAGCTGGCGAACGAGCTGACCGTCATCGACCGGGGCAGGGTCATCGCCAGGGGCGGGGTCGACGAGCTCAAGGCCAAGGTCGGCGGCCGGACCCTGAAGGTCCGCCCCGTGGACCCGGACCAGCTGCCCGTGATGGCAGCCGCGCTCCGCGAGACCGGCCTCGACGGGGTCGCCGGCTCGACCGTCGTCCCCGACGAGGGCGTGCTGTACGTGCCGATCCTCGCCGACGAGCAGCTGACGGCCGTCGTGGCCCTGCTGGGCGCGCGCGGCTTCGGCATCGCGCACATCGGCACCCACCTGCCCAGCCTGGACGAGGTGTTCCTCGCGATCACCGGCCAGAAGACCGCCGATGCCGAACTGTCCGACGCGATCACCGAGGAGGTCGCCGCGTGAGCACGACCACGGTCACCAAGTCCCCCGCCGGCACCCGGGGTCCCGGCCCCGCCGTCCCGCGCACCGCGCCCGTCGCGGAGGGCCGGATCGGCCTGCGGGCCAATCTGCGCCACATCGGCGCCCTGGCCCGGCGCAACGCGCTCCAGATCAAGCAGGACCCGGAGTCGATGTTCGACGCCGTCCTGATGCCGATCATCTTCATCCTGCTCTTCGTGTACGTCTTCGGCGGCGCCATCGCCGGCAAGGGCAACCAGGCCCAGTACGTGAACTACGTGGCCCCCGGCCTGATGGCGATGATGGGCATGAACATCGCCATGGCGGTCGGCACCGGGGTCAACGACGACTTCAAGAAGGGGGTCATGGACCGGTTCCGGACGATGCCGATCGCCCGGTCCTCCGTCCTCATCGCGAAGATCGTCGTCGAGGTCGGCCGCATGATGATCGCCACCGCGATCCTGCTCGGCATGGCCTTCCTGCTCGGCCTGGAGATCCACACCTCGGTCCTGCACCTCTTCGCCGCCATCGGCCTCTCGGTGGTCTTCGGAGCGTCCCTCATGTGGATCTTCATCCTGCTCGGGCTGACCCTGAAGACGGCCCAGGCCGTGCAGGGCATGGCCATGCTGGTCCTGATGCCGCTCCAGTTCGGCTCGTCGATCTTCGCCCCGCCGACCTCGATGCCCGGCTGGCTGGAGGCCTTCACCGACTACAACCCGCTGTCCAACCTCGCCGACGCCGCCCGCAACCTGATCAACGGCGGCGCGGTCGCCCACTCGGTGTGGATGACCCTCGGCTGGTCGGTGGCCATCACGGTGATCACGGCGCCGCTCGCGGTCGCCAAGTTCCGCAAGAAGACCTGAGTCCCGACCGGGGGATCATGACTCGGCGCGCTCACTGATCGCGTCGGCGGCGCGACCGAGCAGGGCGGCGGCCTCCTCACGGGAGAGGCCGCCGCCCTCCGCGTGCGCCGTCCCGAACTCTCCCGCGCCGAGCGTCTCCCGGGCCAGCTCCGTCGCCCGCGCCAGGTTCTCCCGCTCCATGGGCGGCGACAGATGACCGGCCGGAAGCAGCCCGCCGTACGCGCCGAGCAGGACGGCGGCGGTACGGGCCGAAGGGCCGCCGAGCCCGGCGAGCGCCCACGCGGCGGTGATCAGATGGACCGCCGGCATCTGCGGGGCGACCATCATCGACAGGGCCCCGAGGGCACGCTCGTACGCCTGCCGGGACAGCTCGAACGCCGTGCCGTACTCCCCCTCCAGGTTGGACACCCAGGCCAGGCTGCCGAGTGTGAAGCCCTCGAAGATGGAGAAGGTCTCCGCGCTGAACTCGTCGAGCAGCAGCTCCAGATGGACGCGGGCCTCGGCCGTCCGCCCGGTCCGGCCGAGCAGCAGCGCCAGGAAGATCCGGGCCGCGAGCATCGGCTCGTGCCCCCGGCCGTGCGCGCCCTCCACCACCTCGCGCAGGATCCGCTCCGCCTCCTCGCGGCGGCCCGTCTCGATCAGCATGTCGGCGTACCGCGCCCGCAGCAGCGCCATCTGGGACTGGGCGCCGATCCGCTCCGCGTAGGCGATGGCGTCGGCGTAGTCCTGGGCCGCGCCCGCGAACTCCAGCCGCCGCTCCCTGGCCTCGGCCCGCGAGGCCAGCGCCTCGGCCGCGCCCCAGGCGTCACCGAGGCGCTCGAAGATCTCCAGGCTCTCCTCGGCGTCGGCACCCGCCCGCGCGGCCAGGTCGGACCGGTTGGCGAGGAGGTTGGCGCGCAGCTGGAGGGCGTTGGCGAGCTCCCAGTCGTAGCCGAAGCGCCGGCAGGCGGCGACGTGCGCCTCCAGGGCCTCGCCCATGCGGCCCGGTTCGCCGATGAGGAGGACGGCGAAGACCGCGAAGGAGCCGGGCAGCCGGCAGGTCTGCGGGAGCCCCGGCGCGTACACCGCGTTGATCCGCCGCAGCCGCGCGACCCCCTCGGGCGTCGTCCAGCGGCCCGTCTCGTGGTCCATGTTGAGCAGCTCGATCAGCCGCACCCCGCGCCGGGCCTCCCAGCGCTGGTCCTCGGAGAGCGGCGGGGGCCCGGCGGTGCACGGCTCGTGCAGCGGTACGACGGGGGCGGCGGGCGTCCCGAACGGGTCGGGCCCGAGCGCCACCACGGACTCGGCCCAGTGCAGGGCGTCCCCGCGCAGGTCCCGCATCTGCCAGTACCAGAGCAGCGAGTGGACGAGGACCAGCGCCTCGTCCTCGTCGCGGGCGGCGACCGCCCGGCCCAGCGCGGAGCGGATGTTCCCGTACTCGGCGCCGAACCGGGCGACGGCCTCCCCCTGCCCGGGGCCGCGCAGCTCGGGATCGGTGCGGCGGGCCAGCTCGCGGTAGTACGTGAGGTGGCGGCGCTCGGCGGCGGCCCGCGCCCCGGCCTCGTCGAGCCGCTCCCCGGCGTACTCCGCGACGGTCTCCAGGAGCCGGTAGCGCATGCCGGTCTCCCCCGGCACGGCGACGACCAGGGACTTGTCCACCAGCGCCCCGAGCACGTCCAGGACGCCGGCGCCCGCCGGTCCCGCGCACACCGCCTCCGCCGCGTCCAGGTCGCAGCCGCCGGTGAACACCGACAGACCGCTCAGCGCCGCCCGCTCGGTCGCGTCCAGCAGGTCCCACGACCAGTCGACGACCGCCCGCAGGGTCTGCTGCCGGGGCAGCACGGTCCGGGCGCCCGAGGTCAGCAGCCGGAAGCGGTCGTCCAGCCGGTCCGCGATCTGGCGCGGGGTCAGCATCCGCAGCCGGGCCGCGGCCAGTTCGACGGCCAGCGGCAGGCCGTCGAGGCGCCGCACGATCTCCCCCGCGGCGACCGGGTCGTCCGCGACGCGGAAGCCCGGCCGGACGGCCGCGCCCCGCTCCCCCAGCAGCCGCAGCGCCATCGCTTCGGGCAGCGGCCCGAGCGGCCGGACCGCCTCGCCGGGGACGCCGAGCGGCTCCCGGCTCGTGGCGAGCACCCGGACCCCGGGGCAGCGCGCGAGGAGGGTCTCGGCGAGTTCGGCCGCGGCGGCGACGAGGTGCTCGCAGTTGTCGAGGAGGAGCAGCATGCGCCGCCCGGCGCAGTGCTCGACGAGCCGGCCGAGCGGGTCGCCGCCGCCGCGCAGCTCCTCGGCTCCGGCGCCGCGCAGGACGGTCTCGCGGGCGCCGACGGCCGCGAGGACCGCCTCGGGGACCGCCGCCGGATCCCGTACGGGCGCCAGCTCGGCCACCCACACGCCGTCCGGCCAGTCCTCGGTGCCCCGCTCGGCCGCCTCCTGCGACAGCCGGGTCTTCCCGGCGCCGCCCGGCCCGAGCAGCGTCACGAGCCGCGCGCCGCGCAGGTCGTCCCGGACGAGGGCGATCTCGTCGTCGCGCCCGACGAAGCTGGTGAGCCGCGCGCGCAGATTGCCCCGCGGGGGCGTCCGGGCCGGCTTCGGGGCCAGGAGCTCGGCGTGGAGGGCGCGCAGGGCCGGGGACGGGTCCGTGCCGAGGCGGTTCGCGAGGGCGCGGCGGACCGACTCGTACGCGTCGAGCGCCTCTGCCGCGCGGCCGGTGTCGCGCAGGGCCCGGATCCGGAGCAGCTGGAGCGGTTCGTCCAGCGGGTGGGCGGCGCACAGGGCGGTGAGCTCGGGGAGGGCGGACGCCGCCTCGCCGAGGGCGAGGGCCGCGTCGAGCCGGGCGCGGCGGGCGTCGAGGCGGCGGGCCTCCCAGCGGGCGGCCTCCGCGTCCCGGTCCGGCAGGTCGGCGAGGGCCGGGCCGCGCCACAGCCCGAGGGCCTCGTCGAGGAGCGCGGCGGCGCGGGCGGGGTCACCGGCGCCGAGCGCGGCCACGCCCTCGGCGGCGAGGCGCTCGAAGCGGCGGGCGTCCAGGTCCTCGGGGCGGGCGTCGAGCCGGTAGCCGCCGTCGGAGGACACCACCAGGTCCCGGCCGAGGGCCCTGCGGAGCCGCCCGACGAGCGCCTGGAGCGCGGCGGGCGCGTCCGCGGGCGGCTCGTCGCCGTGCCACACCTCGTCCACGAGATCGGCCACGGGGACGGTCCGGCCGGCCCGCAGGGCGAGGACGGTGAGCAGAGCACGGACCCGGGGGCCGCCGACGGGTCGGTCGGCGCCGTCGGGGGTGCGGGCGAGGGTCGGCCCCAGGACGAAGTAACGCACGCGCCCCATTCTCCGCGAGCCCGGGCGCGCGACGCCCACCACCCCACGCGGCGGCTCCGGTCACGCGCGCGGCGCCGGCGCGGGCGTCCGCCCCGCGCGCGCCCGGCGCGCCAGCGGGCCCTCGCCCCGCGGCCCGTGTGGGCGGGCCCGCCGCCTTCGTGGGCCTTCGGCCCGCGGCGACCCCGCCGCCCCGCGTGCCCCGCGCCCGCGTGGGCGTCCGCCCCGCGTGCGCGTGCGTGCGCCCGCCGCCTGAGCGGGCCTCCACCCCGCGCCCGTGTGGGCCTGTCGCCCACGCCCGTGTGGGGCCGTCGCCCACGCCCGTGTGGGCAATCGTCCCGCTGGGGCGGGACGGGTGGGCACACGGGACGGCGCCCCTTAGCGGCGCCTCCGCGTCCTGTGCCCTGGCCCGCACCACCTGTGATGGCACGCGGGTGGTGCGGGTCAGGAACAGGAGCCTCTGGCGCCGGTAGGGCGCTGGTCCGTTGTGCCCACCCGTTCCGCCCCTTGCGGAACGCCTGCCCACAACGGGCGGGCGCCGGCCCGCAACGGGCGGAGCGCAGGCCCCCAACGGGGCCGGCGGGGGCTCCGCCCACAATGGGCGGGGCCTCCGGGTGGAACTTCGGGTGGGGATCGGTACGTTTTGCGGGCACGTTCCGTTCTCCGTCCCCTGGGAGCCCCCGAGATGACCACGGCCACCACCCGGCGCCACGAACGGCGGATCAGCCCCGTCTTCCTGGCGATCCTCGCCGTCATGGCCGTGACCGGCTGGGCGGTGTGGACCGACTTCGCCGCCTCGCCGGGGCTCGCGGTCTTCCTCTTCGTGACCTCGGCCTGGGTCGTGTCGCTCTGCCTGCACGAGTACGCGCACGCCCGGACCGCCCTGCACGGCGGCGACATCACCGTCGGGGCGAAGGGCTATCTGACGCTGAACCCGCTCGCGTACACGCACGCCGTGCTGAGCGTCGTCCTGCCCGTGCTGTTCGTGATCCTGGGCGGGATCGGTCTGCCGGGCGGCGCGGTCTTCATCGAGCAGGGCCGGATCAAGGGCCGCTGGAAGCACAGCCTGATCTCGGCGGCGGGCCCCCTGACGAACGTGCTGTTCGCGATCGTCTGCACGGCGCCGTTCTGGCTGGGCGCGCTCGACGGCGTGCCGTACACGTTCCAGTTCGCGCTGGCGTTCCTGGCGTTCCTCCAGGTGACGGCCGCGCTCCTGAACTTCCTGCCGGTGCCGGGGCTCGACGGCTACGGGGTGGTGGAGCCCTGGCTGTCGTACCAGGTGAAGCGGCAGATCGAGCCGTACGCGCCGTACGGCTTCTTCATCGTGATCGCCCTGCTGTTCGTGCCGGCGGTCAACGAGGCGTTCTTCGACGCGATCGACGCCCTGCTGCGCTCCCTCGGGGTGCCCGAGGTGAGCCGGTACTGCGGCTCGCAGCTGTTCCGCTTCTGGGAGGAGACGCCGGAGTTCTGCCGGGTCTAGCCCTGGACCTCGGCGCCCCCGGCGGCCTCGGTGCGGGCCTCCACCTTCGCGCGGCGGATGTAGTACCAGGCCATGTTCGAGGAGAGGCCCGCGAGGAGCACCCAGACGACGCCGAGGAAGCTGCCCTCGACGAAGGAGACGACGGCCGCGGCGACGGCCAGGGCGCAGACCACGAGGGCGTAGAGGGCGAGGCGGGGCATGGGGGTCGGCTCCTGTCGGGGTACGGCGAAATGTCGTGCCCGTCCAGTGTCCCCCATGCCCCGGTCCGTGCCGGGACCGGCTCAGACGTCCGTGACCCGGAGTCCCGCGTGCGCCTTGTAGCGGCGGTTGACGGAGATCAGGTTGGCGACGAGCGACTCGACCTGGTGGGCGTTGCGCAGGCGTCCGGCGAAGACGCCGCGCATGCCGGCGATGCGGCCGGCGAGGGCCTGGACGATCTCGACGTCGGCGCGCTCCTCGCCGAGGACCATGACGTCCGTGTCGATCTCCTCGAGGGAGGTGTCCTTGAGGAGGACCGCGGAGAGGTGGTGGAAGGCGGCGGCGACCCGGGAGTCCGGGAGGAGCGCGGCGGCCTGCTCGGCGGCGGAGCCCTCCTCCGGCTTGAGGGCGTAGGCGCCCTGCTTGTCGAAGCCGAGCGGGTTGACGCAGTCGACGACGAGCTTGCCGCGGAGCTCCTCGCGCAGGGACTCCAGGGTCTTGGCGTGGCCGTCCCAGGGGACGGCGACGATGACGACGTCGCTGCGGCGGGCGGTCTCGGCGTTGTCGGCGCCCTCGACGCCGTGGCCGATCTCGGCGGCGACGTCCCGCGCGCGGTCGGCGGCGCGGGATCCGATGATCACCTTCTGGCCCGCCTTGGCGAGCCGGTAGGCGAGGCCGCGGCCCTGGTCGCCGGTGCCGCCGAGGACGCCGACGACGAGGCCGGAGACGTCGGGGAGGTCCCAGGGGTCCTTGGGCGCGGGCTTGCTCTCAGTCGTAGTCATGGCCCGACATTACCGACCGGTCGGCGTGGCCGGGGCGGAACCTCCGGGCGCTACCAGCGTGCCGGGGGCGGGGCCGTCAGCCGGTCCGCCAGGCGGGACAGGCGGTCCCTGTAGCGGCGCCCGCGGGCCGGCGGCAGGCTGTTCTCCCCGGCCGCCGCGCTCACCAGGTGCTGCACCGTGTCGAAGTCGACCCCGGCGTCCCCGGCCACGGTGAGCGTCTCGTGGGCGAGGGCCCGCAGCTCCTCGTCGCCCGCGTCGAGCGAGAGCACCGTGGCCCCGGCGCGCCGGGCGTCGTGGACCCGCTGGAGCAGCCCCGCGTCCGGGCGCTCCGGCGCGACCATGAGCAGCGTCGCCCCGCGCCCGGCGGCCTCCAGGCGGCCGAGGCCGACCGCCAGGTGGGCCGGTGCGCCCGGGCGCACCCGGTGCCGCACGAGGGTCGGGGCCAGCTCCGGGAGCCCCGACCAGGCGGACTCGTCGACGAGGTGCGCGGCCAGGTGCCAGGGCTCGTACTCCTCGGTGCCCACCAGGAGCAGTCCGCCCCGGTGCGGCGCGACGGAGGAGCGGAGCGCACCGGCGAACCGGCGGGCCGCTCCGGGCCACTCCGTCCCGGCGAGCACGTCCCGCAGCAGGGCGACCCTCACGGCATCCATGGGGCCGCATCCTGCCCGAGGCGGGGCCCGCGCGGGGGCGATCGGGAAGGATCCACCCGTACGGGAGCCGCCGGGCGCGAACCGTAGGAGGACCGGTGGGCTAATTCGGTTGCCCGCGGGCTCCCGCGGCCGGAGCATGGCCTCTCGTGTCCTCCCCTCGCACCTCGCTCCTGACCAGGCTCTCGGCGCTGCTTCCCGATCTCTCGCCGTGGCGCGCCTCGGCCGACTTCCGGCTCCTGTGGGTCCAGGGACTCGTCACCTACTTCGGCAGCGCGATGGCGATGATCGCGCTGCCGCTCCAGATCAAGGAGCTGACGGGTTCGCCGCTCGCGGTGGGCGCGATGGGCGCGGTGGAGCTGGTCCCGCTCGTGGTGTTCGGCCTGTACGGCGGCGCGCTCGCGGACGCGGTGGACCGGCGGAAGGTGATCCTGGGGACGGAGGCGGGGCTCGGGCTCCTCGCGGTCCTGCTGCTGCTCAACGCGCTGCTGCCGCAGCCGATGCTCTGGCCGCTGTACGTGGTCGCGGCCGGGGTGTCGGCGCTCGCGGGGCTCCAGCGCCCGGCGCTCGACTCGCTGCTCGCCCGGATCGTGCCGCACGACCAGCAGACGGCGGCGGCCGCGCTGAACTCGCTGCGCTGGCAGATCGGGTCGATCGCGGGCCCGGCCGTCGCGGGTCTGGTCGTGGCGTACGCGGGTCACGCGCCCGCGTACGGGGTGACGATCGCCTGCTTCGCGGTCTCGGTCCTGATGTGCCGCCGTCTCTCCCCCGCGCCGCCCGCGCACGACGCGGAGAAGCCCTCGCTGCGGGGCATCGCGGAGGGGGCGCGGTACGCCTGGTCGCGGCCGGTGCTGCTCGGCACGTACGTGATCGACCTGGCGGCGATGTTCTTCGCCTTCCCGAACACGATCTTCCCGTTCCTCGCGGACGAGCTGGACGCGGACTGGTCGCTCGGTCTGATGTACGCGGCCGGTTCGGTCGGCTCGCTGGTCCTGGGTCTGACGAGCGGCTGGACCTCGAAGGTGCGGCGGCACGGGCTGCTCGTGGCCGGCGGGGCGGCGGGCTGGGGCCTGGCGATCGCGGCGGCCGGCTGGTTCGGGAACGTCTGGGTGGTGCTGGTGTGCCTCGCGTTCGCGGGCGCGGGCGACATGCTGAGCGGGCTGGGCCGGGCCACGATCTGGAACCAGACCATCCCGGAGGAGCTGCGCGGCCGGCTCGCCGGCATCGAGGTGCTGTCCTACAGCGTGGGCCCGCAGCTGGGCCAGGTCCGGGCGGGCGCGATGGCCAGCTGGACCGGGACGCGGGCGGCCGTCTGGACGGGCGGTGTGGCGTGCGTCGCCTCGGTGGGCCTGCTCTGCCTCGCGCTGCCGAAGCTCCTGACGTACGACTCGGCCACGGACGAGGACTCGCTGCGGCGCAAGGCCCAGCAGGAGGCGGCCCGGCGGGACGCCGACGCCAGGCGGGAGTCCGCCGGGGCCGCCTGAGCGGCTCCGGCGGATCCACGGGGGCACCCCGCGCACTGGGGCGTGTCGTCGGACTCCCGTCGTCGCCCTCGGGGCAGACGGGAGTGTGACGACACGCCCTAGTCCTCCGGCGTCTTGTCCTTGCCGGAGGACTCGTGCCAGCGCGGGTCGTTCTCCCACTCCAGGTTCCGCTCGCGGGCGGTCTCCATGGCGTGCGAGGCCTCCTCACGGCTGGCGTACGGGCCGAATCGGTTCTTCGCCGGGCAGTCGGGGCCTTCCTCGACCTTCTTGTGCTCCAGGCAGTAGTACCACTCACCCGGCTTGCCGGCGGTGCGCTTCTTGAACAGGGCCATCGTCTTCGGCTCCTTCCTTCGTGACCATGCTGCCCCAAGACCCGGTCGTTAGACTCGCTGGCATGTCTGGCCAGTCGCTTCTCGTGCCGGGGGAGCTCTCCCCCCATCGCCCCGTCCCGGGCTCCATCCGCCGCCCCGAGTACGTCGGAAAGCCCGCACCGGCCCCGTACACCGGGCCCGAGGTGCAGGATTCCGACACCATCGAACGGATGCGGATCGCCGGCCGCATCGCCGCCCGGGCGATGGAGGAGGCCGCCAAGCACATCGCTCCGGGCGTCACCACCGACGAGCTCGACCGGGTCGCGCACACGTACATGTGCGACCACGGCGCCTACCCGTCCACGCTGGGCTACCGCGGCTTCCCGAAGTCGCTGTGCGCCTCGGTCAACGAGGTCATCTGCCACGGCATCCCCGACTCCACCGTCCTGCGGGACGGCGACATCGTGAACCTGGACGTCACCGCCTTCATCAACGGCGTCCACGGCGACAACAACGCCACCTACCTGTGCGGCGACGTCGACGAGGAGTCGCGGCTGCTGGTGGAGCGCACCCGGGAGTCCCTGAACCGGGCGATCAAGGCGGTGCGGCCGGGCCGGCAGATCAACATCATCGGCCGGGTCATCGAGTCGTACGCCAAGCGCTTCGGCTACGGCGTCGTGCGCGACTTCACCGGGCACGGCATCAACTCGTCGTTCCACTCCGGCCTGATCGTCCCGCACTACGACTCGCCCCACCACACCACCGAGATCAAGGTCGGCATGACCTTCACGATCGAGCCGATGCTGACGCTCGGCACCCACGACTACGACATGTGGGACGACGGCTGGACCGTGGTGACCAAGGACCGCAAGCGGACCGCGCAGTTCGAGCACACCCTCGTGGTGACCGAGACCGGGGCGGACATTCTTACGTTGCCCTGACCCCCGGAGTGGGTAGCTTTTACCGACAGGACGTCGGGAACCAGTTGACTTAGGCAAGCCTAACTTGGCAGGATCGTCACTGGTTCCCGTCCCATCGGTCTCGGAGGCACGCCTTGGACACGCCCTTCTCCACGCTCATCCGCACTGCCTCGCACGAGCAGCACACGGAGGCGGAGACCTCGTCCTTCATGGGCGACCTGCTCGGCGGCCGGCTGGCCGTCGACGCCTACGCGCGCTACACGGAGCAGCTCTGGTTCGTGTACCGGGCCCTGGAGGAGGGTGCGGAGGCGCTGCGGGAGGACCCGGTCGCCGGGCCGTTCATACAGCCCGAGCTGTTCCGCACCACCGCCCTGGAGCAGGACCTCGCCCATCTGCGCGGCCCGGACTGGCGCGCCGGGGTCTCCCCGCTGCCCGCCACCGTCGCGTACGCGGAGCGGGTCGCCGAGTGCGCCCGTGACTGGCCCGCCGGTTACGTGGCCCACCACTACACGCGCTACCTGGGCGACCTGTCGGGCGGCCAGATCATCCGCGACAAGGCGGAGCGGACCTGGGGCTTCGACCGCAAGGGCGACGGCGTCCGCTTCTACGTCTTCGACGCCATCTCCAACCCCGCCGCCTTCAAGCGGTCCTACCGGGAGCTGCTCGACGGGGTGAACGCCGACGACCTGGAGAAGCAGCGGATCGTCGACGAGTGCAAGCGCGCCTTCGACTTCAACAGCGCGGTCTTCCGCGAGCTGGGCGGGGAGTACCCGCTCAGCGCGTGAGGGTTCCGTCCAGGCGGACCCGTCCGCCGAGTTCCACGATGCCGTCAGGGCCGGGGGCAGTGAGCAGCTGCGAACCCCGGCCCTGCGTGATGTTCAGGGCCCGTCCCAGCTCCGCCGTGAGGAGCAGCGCGGCCGCGCCCGTCGCCTCGTCCTCGTCGATGCCGTCGCCGCGGCCCGGGAAGCCCCGCGCCCTGACGCGGCCCGCGGCCTCCTCCTCCCACGCCCAGGCGTAGATCCACTCCCCCGGCGCGGGCACCTCCAGGGCCTCCACCTCGGCGACGGAGGCGTACTGGCGCAGGGTGCGGGGCGGGGCCCACTCGGCGCGCGCCTCGATCCAGGTGAACTCCCCGTCGCCGCGCACCCACACCTCTCCGGCCGGCGGGTGGACGAGCTCCAGGTCGAGCAGCCAGGCCGCGCCGACGAGCGGGTGACCGGCGAAGGGCAGCCGCAGGCCGGGGGTGTAGATGTCGACGATCCCGCGCTCCGGGTCGTCCACGAACACCGTCTCGCTGAAGCCGAGTTCCTTGGCGAGCGCCTGCCGGGAGGACTCGTCGGGGTGGGTGCGGGCGTCCCGTACGACTCCGAGGCGGTTGCCGTGCCGGCCGTCGCCCGCACAGAAGACCCGGAGGACGTCGATGTCAGTGGCCGTCGTGTTCATGGCGGAGATTGAACCATTACACGCCACGTCGGCAGGGCCGCACCCGGGAAAATCGGGTGCGGCCCTGCACGGAGGGGTGTCGGGTCAGGAGCCCGTCGTGCGTCGGCGCGCGGCGACGACGATGCCGGCACCGGCCGCCACGGTCAGGGCGGTGGCGCCGAGGAGGAGGGTCGTCGGGACGCCCGAACCGGTGGCCGCGAGGGAGCCGGAGCCGCCGACCGAGGACGAGCCGCCCGCGGTGCCGCCGCCGGCCGTGCCGTCGGAGCCGCCCGCCGTGCCGCCGCCGACGCTTCCGCCGCCGACGGTCCCGCCGCCGCCCGTGCTGGACGAGCCGTCGCCGCCGGACGTCCCCGAGCCGCCGGAGCCGGAGCCGCCCGAGCCGGAGCCGCCGGAATCCCCGGTGCCGCCGGTGGCCGGGGGCAGCGTGGCGCCGGCGTCGAGCGAGAAGCTCACGGTCAGCGCGTCCAGTTCGGTGCCGGCCGGGTAGCCGCCCTGGCCGCCCGGGGCGGTGAAGGTGGCGGAGCCGGCCTCCGTGAGTGTCGCCGGGACGTCGGCGAGGGTGACGACCTTCGTGTCGGCGGACCAGTCGGACTTCGACAGGTCGAGGGAGGCGAGGGCCACGTCGTTCCGGGCGCCCTGGGCGCTGGTGACATCGGCGGTGAGGGTGCCGGTGGTGCCGGAGGCCTTCACCTTCAGGTCGCTGATCGTCCAGTCGATGCCGTGCGCGGAGCAGACGAAGGCGAGCTTGCCGGAGAAGGCCGCGTCCAGCTTGCGGGCGTCGGCGTCGAGGTCGGCCTTGACGAAACCGAAGTCATAGGCGGAGCCATTCTTCTCGGCGCCGCCGGAGGCGGTGACCGTACCGCCGCACATCTGCCCGACGTACCGCTGCCAGCTCTCCTTGACACCCCAGGTCAGCCTGCCGTTGACGACGCCGGCCGGGGCAGTGGTGGGCGGCTGCGTGGTGGGCGGGGCGGTGGTGGGGGGCTCGGTGGTGGGCGGGGCCGTCGTCGGAGGGACGGTGGTGGGCGGGGCCGTCGTCGGGGGCTCGGTGGAGGGCGGAGCCGTGGTCGGAGGGACGGTGGTGGGCGGGGCCGTCGGGGGCTCCGTGGTCGGCGGGGCCGTTGTGGGCGGCTCGGTAGTGGGCGGGGCCGTGGTCGGGGCCTCGGTGGTCGGCGGGGCCGTCGTCGGAGGCTCAGTCGTCGGCGGCGCCGTCGTCGGAGGCTCAGTCGTCGGCGGCGCCGTCGTCGGGGGCTCGGTCGTCGGCGGCGCCGTAGTCGGAGGTTCGGTCGTCGGCGGAGCCGTAGTCGGAGGCTCGGTCGTCGGCGGAGCCGTAGTCGGAGGCTCAGCCGTCGGAGGCTCAGTCGTCGGCGGGGTCGTCGGACGGCTGCCCGCCTTCACCGTGAGGGTGGCCGCGTCGAGCGCGTCGCCCTCCTTGTAGAAGCCCGCGAAGGCGGCCGCGCCGTCCTTCGTCAGCTTCGCCGGTATGTCCTTGAACACCATCGCGCCGCCCGCGCCCTGACCGGGCCGGATGCCGGTCATGTCCAGCGCGGCGAAGGGGATGTCCTCGCGGGTGCTGACGGAGCCGTCCTTCTCCTTGGTGACGACGTCGGCGGTGATCTCGCCGGTCGGCGCGGCCGTGCCCTTCGTCGTCAGCCGGACGTCCGAGATCCGGATGTCGAGCGCGCCCTCGTGGGCCTCGAAGTGGACGCCGCCCTTGAAGGAGTTGGCGGTGCCGTGGGTGCTCATGTCGTACGTGCCGGTGCCGTCGACGAAGGTGAAGACGCCGTTGTTCTCGGCCTGCCGGGCGCCGCCCTCGACCGTGATCTTCCCGTGCGAGAAGGGCATGGCCAGGTAGGTGCGGAAGGACTGCTTGATGCCCCAGTCGAGCGTGCCGTCGACCAGCGTCATCGGCGGCGCGCCCTCGGCCGCGGCGGGCAGGGCGAGGACGACGGCGCCGGTGCCCAGGGCGGCTGCCGTGGCGACGGCTGCCGCCAGGGTGACGGATCGGCGCAAGGGGATGGCCATGACGGGTTTCTCCTAGGGACGCGGGGCGCTCGGGGGGTGCGCGGAAGACGGGGTGAGGGTGGATCAGGCCGAGGGGGTGTCACCGGCACGACGACGGCGTACGGCGGTGAGGACGGCCGTCGCGGCGACGAGCAGCACGCCCGCGCCGATCGCGAGGTACGTGCCGGTGGACGACGAGGAGGACGAGGCGGCGGGTGCCGGGGCGGAGGCCGAGGGAGCGGCCCGCTTCGACGGGGCGGCGGAGGCCGTGGCCCCGCTGCCGAGGTCGGGGAGTGCGGGCAGCTGGGCCTTCGCGTCGACGGTGACGGCGAGGGAGACGGGGTCCATCGCGGTTCCGGCCCGGTACATCCCGCCGAAGGCCTTGGCGCCGCCCTCGGTGAGGGTGGTGGGGGCCTCGGTGAGGACGGCGAGGCCGTTCCTCGGGGTGAGGCCCCGGGCTCCGAAGGTGACGAGCGGGACGGCCCGGTCGGTCCTGCCCTCGCTGGTGACGTCGGCGCTGAGGGTGCCGGTGCCGCCGCTCACCTTCACGGCGACCTTGCCGAGCGTGAGGTCCAGATGGGCGCCGGTGAAGCGGACGCTGCCCGCGAAGGCCGCGTCGAGGGTGCCCGTCTTCGGGTCGTAGGTGCCGGTGCCCCGCGGGAAGCGGAAGAGCGCGCCGCCGTCCTGGGCGCCGTCGGCGAGGGTCCACTTCCCCTGGGAGATGGCGCCGGTGACGTACTCGCGGAAGGTGCGGCGCACGCCCCAGTCGACGGCGGCGGCCCTGAGGGCGCCGGTGGCCGCGGCCCCCTGGGAGGAACTCGCCGTGGGGGCGGGGCGCGTGGGGGCCTCGGAGGTGGGCCGGGCGGTCGGGTCGGCGGGCGCGGTGGCGGGCGGAGTCCGTCGCGGTGTCACGACGTCGACGGTGAGACTGAGCGGGTCGAGGGCGGTGCCGGCCGGGTAGTACCCGGCGAAGGACGCGGCGCCCTGCGAGGTGAGCGTGGCGGGCACGCCGGACAGGGAGACCGGGCTGCCGCCGCCGCGCATGTCGATGCCGCCGAGGGAGAGGGCGGCGAGCGGCACCTGGGAGCTGACGGTCATGCGGCCGCTGCCCTTGGCCTTGCTCGCCATGTCGGCGTAGAGGGTGCCGCGGCCGCCCTGGACGACGATCCGGGGGCGGCTGATGGTGAGGTCCAGTTCGTCGGTGCCGTCGGCCTTGCGGTGGCCGGTGAAGCGGACGCCGCCGGAGAAGGCGGCCTCGAAGGCACCGGTCGCCGGGTCGTACGAGCCCCGCGCGGAGTGGAAGCGGAACTGGCTGCCGCCGACGGTGGCGGCTCCGCCGGTGAGGTTCCAGGAGCCTTGGGCGATGGGCCCGGTGACATAGCTCTGGAAGGAGGACTTGATGCCCCAGTCGAGCCGGCCGCCCTGCACCGTGCGGCTCTCGGCGTGGGCGGCGGCGGCCGGGACGAGGGCGGCGAGCAGAGCCGTGAACAGGGTCACGGCGAGCGCGCGGGCGCGTCTGGGCAGCGACATGGAACCCCTCCGAGGGCTGGTGACTAAGGTAAGGCTAACCTAAACTACGTCGAGCTCAGCCGGAACGCCCGGATGCGAAATCGACGAATCAGAACCATGTGCGGTACGAAGCGGAACGAACGACAGGACGGTGCCCGGTGCGCAGAACTCGCCTCGCGGGAGCGCTGACAGCAGTGCTCGCCCTCGCCCTCGGGGCGACCGGATGCGGGGGCGGAGGCGGAAACGGAAGCGGAGGAAAGGCATCCGCATCCGGTACGTCGGCCGCCTCGGCCGACCGGATCGAGCCGCTCGCCCCCGCCGCGCCCCGACTGCCCGTCACCGTCCCCTCGGCCGACGGGCGCACGGTCACCGTCACCTCCACCGAGCGGATCGTGCCGCTCAGCGGCTCCCTCAACGAGATCGTCTTCACCCTCGGCCTCGGCGGCCGGGTGGTCGCCCGCGACATCACCGCCACCTTCGAACAGGCGGAGAAGCTCCCGGTGGTGACCCGCGCCCACGACGTCTCCGCCGAGAGCGTCCTCTCCCTCCGGCCCACCCTCGTCCTCGCCGAGGGCACCACAGGACCGGCCGAGGCGATCGCCCAGATCCGGGACGCGGGCATCCCGCTGGTCGTCGTGAAGCCCGCCAAGGCGCTCTCCGACGTCGGCTCCCGGATCGAGGCGGTCGCCGCCGCCCTGGGCGTGCCGGACTCCGGCAGCACGCTGGAGAAGCGCACCGAGGAGCGGATCGGCGCCGTGCGGAAGGCGATCCCGGCGCGCGAGGAGAAGCCGCGGGTGGCCTTCCTGTACGTGCGCGGCTCGGCCGCCGTCTATCTGCTCGGCGGGGCCGAGTCCGGGGCGAGCTCCCTGCTGGAGGCGGCCGGGGCGATCGACGCGGGCAAGGAGTCCGGTCTGACCAAGGACTTCACCCCGATCACCAGCGAGGCACTGGCGAAGGCCGCGCCCGACGCGATCCTCGTCATGAGCAAGGGGCTGGACTCGGTCGGCGGGGTCGACGGCCTCGTGAGGATCCCGGGCGTCGCCGAGACCCCGGCCGGCGCGGCCCGCCGGGTGGTCACGGTCGACGACGGGGTTCTCCTCAACTACGGACCGCGCACCGATCAGGTCCTGAAGTCCCTGATCGGCCAGTTGTACGGGGAGCAGAAGTGACGACCGCGGAGACGACCGCGCCGCGGACGCCGGCCCCGGTGCCGACGGCCCCCGGGGAGGCCCCGGCGGCGGCCCGCCGCGGCAGGGCCACCGTCCTGACCGTGTCCCTCCTCGCCGCCCTGCTCCTCCTCGCCCTCCTCTCCGCCGGGATCGGCGCGTACGAGATCCCGCTCGGCGACGTCCTCGCCTCCGTCCAGCACCGGATCGGGCTCGGGGGGCACGCCCTCGACCGCACGGCGGAGAGCGTCCTGTGGAACATCCGGCTCCCCCGGGTCGTCCTCGCCGTCCTGGTCGGCGCCTCGCTCGGCTGCGCGGGCGCCCTGATGCAGGGCGTGTTCGGCAATCCGCTGGCCGAGCCGGGCGTCATCGGCATCTCGGCGGGCGCTGCCGTCGGCGCGGTCGGGGCGATCGCCCTCGGCCTCACCTTCCTCGGCAACTGGACGGTGACGGTCTGCGCGTTCGTGGCGGGCCTGGCGACCGTGCTGCTCGTGTACGCGATGTCCCGCTCGGGCGGCCGCACGGAGGTCGTGACGCTGATCCTCACCGGTATCGCGGTGAACGCCTTCGCGGGCGCGCTCATCGGGCTCTTCCTCTTCTTCGCCGACAACGCGCAGGTCACCCAGATCACCTTCTGGCAGCTCGGCTCGCTCGCCCAGGCCACCTGGCCCAAGGTCCTCGCCGTCCTGCCGTGCGCGCTGCTCGGCCTCGCCGTCGCCCCCTTCCACTCCCGCCGGCTCGACCTGCTCGCGCTCGGCGAGCGGCCCGCGCGGCACCTGGGCGTGGACGTGGAGCGGCTGCGCGTCGTCCTGATCCTGGTGGTGGCGCTGCTCACCGCGGCGGCCGTCGCGGTCGCCGGGATCATCACCTTCGTCGGCCTGCTCGTGCCGCACCTGCTGCGGATGGTGAACGGCCCGGGGCACCGCTTCCTGGTGCCGGGCAGCGCGCTCGGCGGCGCGGTCGTCCTGACGGCCGGCGATCTGGCGGCCCGTACGGCCGCGGCTCCGGCCGAACTCCCCCTGGGCGTCCTCACCGCCCTCCTGGGCAGCCCCTTCTTCTTCTGGCTGCTGCGCAGGACCCGTCGCAAGCAAGGTGGTTGGGCATGACATCGGTACGGTTCGGGGGGCTGCTCCCCCGGCGGCGCGGCCGCGCGCTGCCCACCCCGGCGACCCCGGGCGAGCTCGTCGCCGAGGCGGTCGGGGTGCGGGTCGAGCGGGGGCCCCGGACGGTGCTCGACGGGGTCGGGGTCGCGGTGCGGGCCGGGGAGGTGCTCGCCCTGGTCGGGCCCAACGGGGCCGGGAAGTCGACGCTCCTGGCCGTGCTCGCCGCCGATCTCGCCCCGGACGCCGGAGAGGTCCGCGTCGGGGGCCGGGCCGCGGGCGACTGGCCGGCCGGTGAACTCGCTCTGCGGCGGGCGGTGCTGCCGCAGGACGCGGCGCTCTCCTTCCCCTTCCCGGCGGGCGAGGTCGTCCGGATGGGCCGCGCGCCCTGGGCCGGGACCGCGCGGGAGGCCGAGGACGACGAGGCCGTCGCGGCGGCCATGGCGGCCACCCGGACCGGGGCCTTCGCCACGCGCCCGTTCTCCGCGCTGTCCGGCGGCGAACGGGCCCGGGTGGCGCTGGCCCGGGTGCTCGCCCAGCGGACCGGGCTGCTGCTGCTCGACGAGCCGACGGCGGCCCTGGACCTGCGCCACCAGGAACTGGTCCTGAGGGTCTGCCGGGAGCGGGCCGAGGCCGGGGACGCGGTGGTGGTCGTACTGCACGACCTCGGGCTCGCGGCCGCCCACGCGGACCGGGTCGCGGTCCTCGACGACGGGCGGATCGCGGCGGACGGCGCGCCGTCGGAGGTGTTCGGGGAGGAGCTGCTCAGCCGGGTGTACCGGCAGCCGGTGGACGTCTTCCCGCACCCGCGGACCGGCGTGCCCCTCGTCGTACCGACGCGGGCCCACAGAGGGGTGAAACCCCCTCGAACCACCCCTCTTGACCGGTCCTTGACCAAGCCATGAGGGCTCCATGGAGCCTTCGTGATCGGGCCGTGTCCGATACGCCCGTCCTGAGAGCTGAATCACTGGACGGACGGGTATCGCTGAGGTAAGCCTCGGTTAAGTTAGGTCCGCCTCAGCACCGTCCCCCCGCGTTCCTGGAGTCCTCTATGCGAGCCGTCCGTCTCTCCGTCGTCACCGCCGCCGCGACCGCGGCCGCTCTGACCGCCGTCACGGGCTGCGCCGAGAAAAGCGACTCCAAGGCGAGTGACGACGCCGTCACCGTCGTCGCCAAGGACGATTCCTGTGAGGTGTCGAAGAAGGACTTCCCGGCCGGGCACGTGAAGCTGAACGTGGAGAACCGGGGTTCGAAGGTGACCGAGGTCTACGTCCTGTACCCGGACGACCGGATCGTGGCGGAGCGGGAGAACATCGGCCCCGGCATCAAGGCCGTGCTGACGGCCGAGATCAAGGCGGGTGACTACGCGGTCGTGTGCAAGCCCGGCATGAAGGGCGAGGGCATCCGCCAGCAGGTCAAGGTCACCGGCAAGGGCGCCGCGGTCGCGAAGCGCTCCCCCGAGATGGACGCGGCCGTGGCCGCCTACCGCCAGTACGTGCAGGCGCAGGCGGACGCGACGCTGCCGAAGGTGAAGGTCTTCACCGACGCGGTGCGTGCCGGTGACGTCGAGGCGGCGAAGAAGGCGTATGCCGAGTCGCGGATCGGCTGGGAGCGCACGGAGCCGGTGGCGGAGTCGTTCGGTGACATCGATCCGAAGGTCGATGTCCGTGAGGACGGGCTGGAGGACGGTCAGGACCCGGCGAAGGACTGGACGGGCTGGCACCGTCTGGAGAAGGCGCTGTGGCAGGACAAGAAGATCGGCGCGCGGGAGAAGGAGCTGGCCGGGCTGCTGGAGACGGATCTCGCGGACTGGGTGAAGCGGGTCGGCAAGGCCGAGATCACCCCGACCTCGATGGCCAACGGCGCCAAGGAGCTTCTGGACGAGGTCGCGAGCGGCAAGGTGACGGGTGAGGAGGAGCGTTACTCCCACACCGACCTGGTCGACTTCAAGGCGAACGTCGAGGGCGCGCAGAAGTCCTTCGAGCTGCTGAAGCCGGTCGCGCGGAAGAACGACCCCAAGCTCGTCACGGAGCTGGACAAGCAGTTCGCCGCGCTGAACACGCTCCTGGACCAGTACCGCAACGACAAGACCGGCTACGTCTTCACCTCCTACGACAAGGTCGGCAAGGAGCAGCGCAAGGAGCTCTCCGACGGTGTGAACGCGCTGGCGGAGCCGCTGTCCAAGCTGGCCGCCGCCGTCGTCAAGTAACACCGAACCGGCAGGAACAGGACCAGGGACATGTCCGAGGACATCCAGGAGCAGACCGGGGCCGGTGCGGGCGTGCCGTCGCGTCGTGCGGTGATCGGCTGGGGTGGTGCCGGGCTGGCGCTGGGTGCCGCCGTGGCCGGCGGCGCCGTCGCCCTGACCCGCGGCCACGACGACACGGTGCCGGTCGGCGACAGCGGCGGCGCGGTGCCCTTCCACGGACCGCACCAGGCCGGCATCGCCACCGCGGTCCAGGACCGGCTGCACTTCGCGTCCTTCGACGTCAAGACGAAGGACCGCGACGAGCTGATCCAGCTCCTCAAGGACTGGACGCGGGCCGCCGAGCGGATGACGGCCGGCGCGGAGGTCGGTGACGGCGCCTACGGCGGCCTGCCCGAAGCACCCCCGGACGACACCGGTGAGGCCCTCGGGCTCAAGCCGTCCCGTCTCACCCTCACGATCGGCTTCGGACCCTCGCTCTTCGACGGCCGGTTCGGGCTGAAGGACCGGCGGCCCGGGGCCCTGGTGGAGCTGCCCAGGTTCCCGGGCGACAACCTCGACCCGGCCCGCAGCGGCGGCGATGTGTGTGTGCAGGCCTGCGCGGACGATCCGCAGGTCGCCGTGCACGCCATCCGCAACCTCGCCCGCATCGGCTTCGGCAAGGTCGCCGTGCGCTGGTCCCAGCTCGGCTTCGGCAAAACCTCCTCCACCACCCCCGACGCCCAGACCCCGCGCAACCTCTTCGGCTTCAAGGACGGCACCCGCAACATCGCCGGCACCGAGACCGACCGCCTCGCCCGGCACGTGTGGGTCTCCGGCAAGGACGCCCAGGACAGCGCGGCCTGGATGGACGGCGGCTCCTACCTCGTCGCCCGCCGCATCCGCATGAACGTCGAGACCTGGGACCGCACCCCGCTCGCCGAACAGGAAGACGTCTTCGGCCGCGACAAACGCGAAGGCGCCCCCGCCGGCAAGCCCAAGGAACACGACGAACCGTTCCTCAAGGCGATGAAGCCCGACGCGCACGTCCGCCTCGCCCACCCCGACAGCAACCACGGCGCCACCCTCCTGCGCCGCGGCTACTCCTTCACCGACGGCACCGACGGTCTGGGCCGTCTGGACGCCGGTCTGTTCTTCCTCGCCTACCAGCGCGACGTCCGCACCGGATTCATCCCCGTCCAGACCTCGCTGGCCTCCGACGCCCTCAACGAATACATCCAGCACGTGGGTTCGGCCCTGTTCGCGATCCCGCCCGGCGTCCGCGACAAGGACGACTGGTGGGGCCGGGCACTGTTCTCGTGACCGAGGCAACGCCCGGAGCCCCCTCGCTGACGCTCCACTCACGAAAGGCACCGACGTGTTCGGCAACTACCTGATCGGCCTGCGCGAAGGCCTCGAAGCCAGCCTCGTCGTCTGCATCCTCATCGCCTACCTCGTCAAGACCGGACGCCGTGACGCGCTGCGGCCGATCTGGATCGGCATCGGCGTGGCCGTCGGCGTGGCCCTGGCCTTCGGCGCGGGCCTGGAGTTCGGCTCCCAGGAGCTCACCTTCGAGGCGCAGGAGCTGCTGGGCGGTTCGCTGTCGATCGTCGCGGTGGTCCTGGTGACCTGGATGGTCTTCTGGATGCGGCGCACGGCCCGGCACCTGAAGTCCGAGCTCCACGGCAAGCTGGACGCGGCCCTCCAGATGGGCACGGGCGCGCTGGTCGCCACCGCCTTCCTGGCGGTGGGCCGCGAGGGCCTGGAGACGGCGCTCTTCGTCTGGGCGTCCGTGCGAGCCTCCTCCGACGGCACGCACGCGCCGCTGGTCGGAGTGCTCCTCGGTCTGGTCACGGCGGTCTTCCTCGGCTGGCTGTTCTACCGGGGAGCCCTCAAGATCAACCTGGCGAAGTTCTTCACCTGGACCGGCGGCATGCTGGTCGTGGTGGCGGCGGGCGTGCTCGCGTACGGCGTCCACGACCTCCAGGAGGCCGACTTCCTCGGCGGTCTCGCGGACAAGGCCTTCGACATCTCGGCGACCATCCCGCCGGACAGCTGGTACGGCACGCTCCTCAAGGGCGTGTTCAACTTCCAGCCGGACCCGACGGTCCTTCAGGTCGCGGTGTGGGCGCTGTATCTGGTCCCGACGCTCGCGCTGTTCCTGGCCCCGATAGGGTCGGGTCCGTCCGTGCGGGTGAAGAAGCAGAAGGCGACCGATGAGCAGGCTGAGGCTGGGGCGAGCGCCGAGAAGACCGCTTGAGCGGGTGTCGTTCCCGGGGGGCCGCCGCCGACCGGTGAGGCTCCTCGCGGCGACGGCCGCGGCCGCCGTCCTGTCGCTGACGGCGAGCGGCTGCGTGACCGTGCACGGCGAGCTGGCGCTGCTGCCGCCGGCGACGAAGACCGAGGCCGCGCAGGCCCTCGCCGACTTCACGGCGGCGTACAACCGGGCCGACAAGGCCTACGACCCGGCTCTCGACGCGAACCGGGTCACCGGTCCGCTCGGGGCGATCAACCAGGCGGGCCTGCGCGCGCGGTCGATCAGCGCGCCCGACGGCAACCCCGACCACAAGCCCCTCGCCCTCACGGACGCCCGGTTCGTGCTGCCCCGGAAGGCGGGCTGGCCGCGCTGGTTCGTCGCGGACACCGCGTCCAACCGCGCCTCCGGCGACGAGCGCTGGCTCCTGGCCTTCCTCCGCAACGGCCCGGACCAGCCGTGGGAGGCCGCCTACCTCTCGATCCTCCCCCGGGGCGACGTCCCCGAGTTCGCGGAGGAGGAGGGGTACGCGGTGCCGGTCGCCGCGGACAGCGACGCGCTCGCGGTGGCGCCGGAAAACCTGGGCGAGCGGTACGTGGCGTATCTGAAGGACGGGGCGGCGGGGCCGTTCGCGCCGGGCCTGCACACCAGTCAGTGGCGGGCGCAGCGGCAGAAGGCCGCCAAGCGGCCGGGCATGGCCACCCAGTACATCGACCGCGTCACGAACCAGGGGGACTTCGCGCCCCTGGGGCTGCGGACCCGGGACGGCGGCGCTCTGGTCTTCTTCGCGACCCGGTACTTCGAGCGGCAGACGGCGGCGAAGGGCTACCGGCCGAAGGTCGGCGCCGACACCAAGGCGCTGCTGACGGGCGAGATCAAGAACACGGTCACCCGGGAGTGGGTGTCCAGCCAGGCGGTCCTGGTGAAGCCGGCGGGCACGGACCGGAACGGGGTCAGGGTCGCGGGCCGGCTCCAGGGCGTGGTGGGCGCGGCGGGCTCGTAGCCCTCCCCGCGCCGCCCCGGCGGGAAACCGGCGGATCAGCAGGTCAGCGAGTCCGAAGGCCATCGGGCCGGCGGATCAGCAGGTCAGCGAGTCCGAAGGCCGTCGGGTCAGCGGGTCAGCGGGTCAGCGGGTCAGCGGCCAGGCGATCTCGTGGGCCGGGTGCCCGTCGTCCCCGTCCGCCCCGCGCTCGGCCGCGTGGCGGGCGCAGACGTCCTGGAGGGTCTCCAGGAGGTTCAGCGGGTCGGGCAGCGGGTGCTCGGGGCCGCGGACCCAGGCGACGACCGGATGGTCGTCCTCGTCACCGGGGAGCCGGGCCGGCGGTACGAGGACGTAGCTGCCGCGGCAGTGCCAGCGCAGCCCCGGGTGCTCGTCCATCGTCTCGGGGTGGCAGTCCAGCTCGCACGGCCACCACTCGTCCTCGTCCTCGGGGGTGCCGCGGGTGGCGGTGAAGAAGAGCATCCGCCCGCCGACCGTGTCGACGTCGGCGGACTCGGCGACGGGCCCGACCTCGACGCCCTCGGCGAGGAGGCGCTCCAGGGCGGCGCGGCCGGCGGCCAGCGGGACGTCGAGGACGTCGTGGACCATGCCGGTGGCGGTGATGAAGTTCGCCGCGGGCTCGTTGCGGGCCCAGCGCTCGATCTGGCCGCGGTCGGTGGTCGACTGCGTCTGCCAGGCGAAGGAGACGGGGTGCCGGGCGGGGGTGGGACAGCCGATCCGCTCACAGGAGCAGCTGTAGCCGACGGGGTACGCGGCGGGGGCGAGGGGCAGCCCGGCGGCGGCGACGGCCAGGAGCAGCGTCTCGCGGTCGTTCCCGTCGTCGGCCGCGGTGCGTTTGGGGCGCCTGCGCAGCCACTGTGCGAGTTTGCTCTCCGTGCCGCGGTAGCGGCCGATACCGTCGCCCATCTATCCCCTCACACCTCATGCTCGCCCGTTCGGCTCTGCCCATGGTCCCACCATCCTGCGCTCCGGGTGACCGGAGTGCGGAACCGGGGTGCCATGAGCGGTCAGGAGCGGGGGGCGAGGCCGCGCAGGGCGAGGTCGACGAGGGTGTCGGCGTAGGCGTGGGTGAGCGGCCGGGTGCGGTGGATCCAGCGGTGGTGGAGGGGCCCGACCAGGAGTTCCACGGCGACGCGGGGGTCCGCGTCCGGGTCGATGTCGCCCCGCTTCTGTGCGGCCTCGACGCGGCGGACGTAGTACTGGAGCTGGGGTTCGAGCAGGGCCTCGGTGAAGCGGGCGCCGAGCTCGGGGTCGACGACGCCCTCGGCGGCGAGCGCGCGGGTGGGGCCGTCGAAGGCGGGGTCGGTCAGCTCGTCGACGGTGGCGCGGAGCACGAGCTTGAGGTCGGCGGCGAGGTCGCCGGTGTCGGGGATCTCACTGTCGGCGGCGCCCCCGAGGCTCTCGTTGGCCCGGGCGGCGAGGTCGAGGAAGGCGTCGAGGAGCACGGCGGCCTTGGAGGGCCACCAGCGGTAGATGGTCTGCTTGCCGACGCCGGCGCGGGCGGCGATGCCCTCGATGGTGGTCTTCGCGTAGCCGGTCTCGGAGACGAGCGTGAGGGCGGCGTCGAAGATGGCACGGCGGGAGCGCTCGCTGCGGCGGGAGGCGTCGGGGGCGGCCTTGGCGGGTCTGGAGTCGGACATGCCCCCAATCTAGCAGCGGACGAGACGAGACGTCTCGCCATTCGAACGGGCCCGAACCACCCGAACGGTCCACAGCGCGGAGGCCGTCGAGAGCGGACCATGGGGTCCACCGATCACCGCACGCTTCTCCGTGAGGAGGCCTCATTGCGCACCACTCCGCGCACGTCCTCGCCCCGCCGTTATCTGATGTGCCCACCCACGCACTTCACGGTGACGTACTGCATCAACCCGTGGATGGACCCCGCGAAACCGGTCGACCTGCCGCTCGCCCTCGCCCAGTGGGAGGACCTGCGCGACCGCTACCGCTCGCTCGGCCACACCGTCGAGCTCCTGAGTCCCGACCCGGCCCTGCCCGACATGGTCTTCGCGGCGAACGGCGCGACCGTGGTCGACGGCCGGGTCCTCGGCGCGCGGTTCGCCCACCAGGAGCGCGCGGCCGAGGCCGACGCCCATCGGGCCTGGTTCCTCGGGAACGGCTGGGCGGACGACGCCGTGCGGGTCCCCGAGCACGTCAACGAGGGCGAGGGCGACTTCGCCGTCACCGCCTCCTGGATCCTGGCCGGCCGGGGCTTCCGCTCCAGTCCGCTCTCGCACGACGAGGCGCAGGAGTTCTTCGGGCGCCCGGTGATCGGCCTGGAGCTGGTGGACCCGCGCTACTACCACCTGGACACGGCCCTGTCCGTCCTGGACGACGCCCGGGACGAGGTCATGTACTACCCGGACGCGTTCTCCCCCGGCAGCCGCGCGGTGCTCGCCCGGCTCTTCCCGGACGCCCTGATCGCCACCGCGGAGGACGCGGCGGCCCTCGGCCTGAACGCCGTCAGCGACGGGCGCAACGTCCTGCTGCCGCAGGCCGCGGTGGGCCTCTTCGGCCCGCTCCGCGACCGCGGCTTCGAGCCCGTCGGCATGGACCTCGGCGAGCTCCTCAAGGGCGGCGGCAGCGTGAAGTGCTGCACCCAGGAGCTGCGGCCCTAGCCGGGACTCCGGCCCCGCCGGGCCGGGAGGCGTCCTAGTCGCTCTCCTCCGGCGGCCAGGAGTCGCCCCACTCCGCGTCACGGGCCTGCTTGTACAGGGGCCCGTGCCGCTTGGTGACCACGTCCCGGCCGAGTCCGTCGGGCCCGCAGAGCTCCAGCTGGACCAGGCCCTTGCGGATCTGCGGCCTGCGGACGACACGGGAGGGCGCCGGGGTCACCGGGAAGCGGACGGCGGCGACGTACGCGTACTTCTCGTCCTCGTACGGCAGCGAACCGCCCTTCACCTTCCGGTGCAGCGAGGAGCGGCTCACCCGGGCGGAGAAGTGGCACCAGTCCGCGCCGGGCACGATCGGGCAGGCCCCGCTGTGCGGGCAGGGCGCGGCGACGGTGAAGCCGGCCTCCACCAGCCGGGTGCGGGCCTCGATGATCCGCTCGTAGCCGTCGGGGGTGCCCGGCTCGACGATCACGACGGCCCGCGCGGCGCGGGCCGCCTCGGTGACCAGCGCCGTCCGGTCGGCCCCGGTCAGCTCCTTGAGGACGTACGAGACGGTCACCAGGTCGCTCTCGGGCAGGCTCAGCGCGGAGCCGATCCGCTCGCGCCGCCACTCGGCGTCGAGGACGCCCGCCGCCAGCTCGCGGCCGAGCGCGAGCGCGGGCTCCGCCCAGTCGAGGACCGTCGTGCGGGGCGGCCGCTCCGCCCAGGCCTCGGCGACGGCCCAGCTCGCCGCGCCCGTGCCGCCGCCGACGTCGGTGTGGGTCCGCGGCTCCCAGTCGGGCACGGCCGCCCGGAGGGCGTCCAGGACGCCGCGTACGGCCTCGAAGGTCGCCGGCATCCGGTACGCGGCGTACGCGGCGACGTCGGAGCGGTCGCGCAGCACGGGGGCGTCCGTCGGGGTGGTGCCCCGGTAGTTGGCGATCAGCCGCTCGACGGCCTGCGCCGCCCGGCTGGGCGGCAGCCCGTCGAGGAGCGCGGCGAGGGCGGCGCGCAGGGAGTCGGCGGAGGCGGGGGAGACGGCGTTCACCGCGACATTCTAGGCGGGCTCGGCCTGCGGCTCGGTCGGGCGCCAGGGGCGGCACAGGCCCAGGAAGCAGGCCAGGGCCAGGACGGCGCAGCCCAGCTGCACGACCGCCATGGGGACGGCCGTGTGCTCGCCGGCGATGCCGACGAGCGGGGAGGCGACGGCGCCGATCAGGAAGGAGGAGGTGCCGAGCAGCGCGGAGGCGGACCCGGCGGCGTGCGGGGTGCGCATCAGGGCCTGGGCGTTGGTGTTGGGCATGGCCAGGCCCATCGCCGACATCAGGACGAAGAGTCCGGCGGCGACGGGCGCGAGGCCGGTCTCGCCGAAGACACCGGTGGTCATGAGGGTGAGCGCGACGGCGGCGAGCAGGAGGATGCCGAGGCCGAAGCCGAGCGCCTTGTCGAGGCTGACGCGGCCGACGAGGAGCTTGCCGTTGATCTGGCCGACGACGACCAGCCCGACGGAGTTGAGGCCGAAGAGCAGGCTGAAGGTCTGCGGGGACGCGCCGTACAGGTCCTGGATCACGAACGGGGACGCGGAGATGTATGCGAAGAGGGCGGCGAAGGCGAGCCCGCCGGTCAGCATGTAGCCGGTGAAGACCCGGTCGGCGAGGAGCCCCCGCATGGTGCGCAGGGCCTGGCCGACCCCGCCCTCGTGCCGCCGCTCGGCGGGCAGCGTCTCGTGGAGGAAGCGCCAGACGACGAGGGTGAGGAGGACGCCGATCACGGTGAGGACGTGGAAGACGCCCCGCCAGTCGGTGATCCGCAGGATCTGGCCGCCGATGAGCGGGGCGATGATCGGGGCGACGCCGGAGATCAGCATCAGGGTGGAGAAGAAGCGGGCCATCTCGACGCCGTCGTACAGGTCGCGGACGACGGCGCGGGCGATGACGATGCCGGCGGCTCCGGCGAGGCCCTGGAGCAGCCGGAAGCCGATGAGGAGTTCGGCGCTGGGCGCCAGCGCGCAGACGGCCGTGGCCAGCACGTACACGATCATGCCGACGAGCAGCGGGCGGCGGCGTCCCCACCGGTCGCTCATCGGGCCGACGACGAGCTGGCCGAGGGCCATGCCGGCGAGGCAGGCGGTGAGGGTGAGCTGGACGGTCGCGGCGGGGGCCCGCAGCGCGTCGGTGACCTCCGGCAGCGCCGGGAGGTACATGTCCATGGAGAGCGGGGGGAGGGCGGTGAGCCCGCCGAGGACGAGGGTGACGAGGAGACCGGTCCGCCGGGCGGCGGTGGCAGCCGGAGCGGGTTCGGTTATGTGTCCCTGTGTGGTTTTCTGGCCGCTCTCCGGCATCGACTGCTCCATCTCGTTGAATCCTTGCCTATGCTCTCAGCTCGACCGGCATGGTCGGGACCTGTGGGGTGGGAAATGGACGCGAACGGGACAGTGCGCTGGGGCATCCTGGCGACCGGCGGCACAGCGGAGCGGTTCGCCGCGGACCTGCGGACCCTGGACGGCGCCGAGGTCGTCGCGGTCGCGTCCCGCGCGGAGGCGTCCGCGAAGGCCTTCGCGGACCGGTGCGGGATCCCCCGGGCGTACGGGGACTGGGCCGGGCTCCTCGCCGACGGCGACGTCGACGTGGTGTACGTGGCGACTCCGCACCACGCCCACCGCGCGGCCGCCGGCCTCGCCCTGGAGGCGGGCAAGGCGGTGCTCTGCGAGAAGGCTCTCACCCTGAACGCCGCCGAGGCGGCGGAGCTGGTGGCCCTCGCGCGCGGTCGCGGCCTCTTCCTCATGGAGGCCATGTGGATGTACTGCAACCCGCTGATCCGCCGGATCGCGGAGCTGGTCCGCGACGGGGCGGTCGGCGAGGTCCGCACGGTCCAGGCCGACTTCGGGCTCGCGGGCCCCTTCGACCCGGGCCACCGGCTGCGGGACCCGGCCGTGGGCGGCGGGGCCCTGCTCGACCTGGGGGTGTACCCGGTGTCGTTCGCGCACCTGCTGCTCGGCGAGCCGTCCGCGGTCCACGCGCACGCGCGGCTCTCCCCCGAGGGCGTCGACCTGAACACCGGCATGCTGCTGGGCTGGGACTCGGGCGCCTCCGCGCTGCTGTCCTGCTCGCTGGAGGCGGACACGCCGCTGACGGCCTCGGTGACGGGCACGGCGGGCCGGATCGACCTCCCGCGCGGCTTCTTCTTCCCCGAGCGGTTCACCCTGCACCGCCCCGGCCGGGAGCCGGAGGAGTTCACGTCGGCGGACGACCCGCACTCCCTGCGGCACGAGGCCGCCGAGGTGGCGCGCTGTCTGCGGGCGGGCGCGACGGAGTCGCCGCTCGTCCCCCTGGACGGTTCGCTCGCGGTGATGCGGACGCTCGACGCGGTCCGGGACCGCGTCGGCGTCCGCTATCCGCAGGAGCTCACGCGGGCCTGAGTCTCACGCGGGCCTGCGTCTCACCCGGGTTTGAGCCTCACGCGGGCCTGAGTCTCACCCGGGCCTGAGTCTCACGCGGGCTTGAGCCTCACGCGGGCTTGAGCCTCACCCGGGCTTGAGCCTCACGCGGGCCTGAGCCCCGGGTCGCCCGCCTCCGTGACGAAGGAACCGGCGGTGGCGACGGGGGCGCCGGGCGTCGTGACGTACGGGACCGTGCGGAAGTCGGCGCGGGCGCTCTCCGTGCCGAGCGCCACCGTCACGTAGCCGCGGCGTCCGCTGTAGAACTTCACGTGCGGGTTGGCCTCGATGATCCGGTCGTAGTTGGACGGGCGGTCGGCGCCGTTCCTGCCGCTCGTGATCGAGGTGGTGACGATCTCGGTGCCGAGGGTCCGGGAGGCCGGGTCGCGGAAGTCGGCCTTGATGTCGAGGCCGATGCCGACGTGCACGTCGCCGGTGAGCACCATCAGGTTCTCGACGCCGGCGGACTCGGCGCCCGCGAGGATCCGCCGCCGGGAGGCCGCGTACCCGTCCCAGGCGTCCATGGAGACCGTGTAGTCGGCGGTCGGCCGGTCACGGCGCTCGGAGAACACGACCTGCTGCGGCAGGACGTTCCAGCGGGCCCGGGAGGCGCGCCAGCCGTCCAGCAGCCAGCGCTCCTGCGCGGCGCCGGTCAGCGTGCGCGCCGGGTCCTCGGTGTCGGGCCCGGGAGCGTGCCAGCCGTCCCCGTACGCCTGGTCGGAGCGGTACTGGCGGGTGTCGAGGATGTCGAACTGGGCGAGCCGCCCGAAGCGCAGCCGTCGGTACAGCCGCATGTCCGGACCCTGCGGGCGCTGGGCGGGGCGCAGCGGCTGGTGCTCCCAGTACGCCCGGTAGGCGGCGGCCCGGCGGAGCAGGAACTCCTCCGGCGGGACGTCGTCCTCGGAGGTGTCGCCCGCGTAGTTGTTCTCGGTCTCGTGGTCGTCCCAGGTGACGACGAAGGGGTGGGCGGCGTGCGCGGCGCGCAGGTCGGGGTCCGACTTGTAGAGGCCGTACCGGAGCCGGTAGTCCTCCAGTGTCAGGGTCTCGCGGTCGAAGACGCCGGGCAGGCGGCGGTCGGTGTAGGCGCGGGCTCCGCCGGTGGCGTTCACGGCGTACTCGTACAGGTAGTCGCCGAGGTGGAAGACGACGTCGACGTCCTCCCGCGCGAGGTGCCCGTAGGCCGTGAAGTAGCCCTCGTGGTAGGCCTGGCAGGAGACGGCGGCGAGCTTCAGCCCGGTGGTGCGGGCGTCGGGGGCCGGTGCGGTGCGGGTCCGGCCGACCGGGCTGGTCCACTCGCCGACGCGGAAGCGGTAGAAGTACACGCGGCCCGGGGCGAGGTGCTCGACCTCGACGTGCAGGGCGTGGCGGAACTCGGGGTGGGCGACGGCCAGACCGCGCCGTACGGTCCGGGTGAAGCGCTCGTCGTCGGCGAGCTCCCAGCGGACTCCGACGCGGCGCGCGGGCAGACCGCCGCCGGGCTCGAAGGGGCGGGGCGCGAGCCGGGTCCACAGGAGCACGGAGCCGGGCAGCGGGTCACCGGACGCCACGCCCAGCGTGAACGGGTTCTCGGTGACGCCCCGGCCGTCGAGCTCGGCGGCGGCCGCGGCGCCGGCCACGGGCAGCTGGGTGGCGAAGGCGAGCGCGGCGGCGGCGCCGGTGACGGTCAGGAACCGTCGGCGGGCCAAGTGTCGTGCGGCGGCGCGGAGTTCTTCGGAGTGGTCCTGGACGTGGTTCATGTTCCCCTCCCCGGACGGATGGTGCGCTTCCGCCATTCGAGGGGGACGGGACGACATCCCCTTGTCGAGTACAGAACATCCACGTGTCGGACGGATGAGTTCATGGGGCATGCGTCTCGCGTACGCTGCGCGCCCATGAGCATCGCAGTGGTGACGGGAGCCGGTTCGGGCATCGGCCGGAGCGTGGCGCTGGCCCTCGCGGCGGCCGGCTGGTCGGTGGCCCTCGCGGGGCGGCGGGCCGAGGCCCTGGCGGAGACGGCCGCGGCCCTGCCGGACGGCGACTTCCTGTCCGTCCCGACGGACGTCACGTCCGAGGAGGCGGTCGCCGCGCTCTTCGCCTCGGTACGGGACCACTACGGCCGCGTCGACCTGCTCTTCAACAACGCGGGCACCTTCGCGGGCGGCGGCACGCCGGTCGAGGACCTCGCCCCGGAGACCTGGCGCGCGGTGGTGGACGTCAATCTGACGGGCGCCTTCCTCTGCGCCCAGGCGGCCTTCCGCACGATGAAGGACCAGGCGCCGCAGGGCGGCCGGATCATCAACAACGGCTCGATCTCGGCCCACGTGCCGCGCCCGCACTCGATCGCGTACACGGCGACGAAGCACGCGATGACGGGCCTCACGAAGTCCCTGTCGCTCGACGGCCGCCCGTACCGGATCGCCTGCGGCCAGCTCGACATCGGCAACGCGGCGACGGAGATGACGGCCCGCATGCAGACCGGCATCCTCCAGGCGAACGGCGCCCTGGCGGCGGAGCCGGTGATGGACGCGGCGGACGTGGCGGCGACGGTGGTGCACATGGCGGCCCTGCCGCTGGAGGCGAACGTGCAGTTCGCGACGGTGATGGCGACGGCGATGCCGTACATCGGCCGGGGCTGAGCCCCGGTCCCGGGACCGGGGCTCAGGCCGGCCCCGGGACCGGGGCTGCGGCCGGGGGCGGGAGCCGTCCCCGGCCGGAGGGTCAGGCCTGGCCGGTCTCGAAGCGGGAGATCTTCCCGTCCTCGACGGTGAAGGCCCACTTGGTCCGCATCGAGCCCCAGGTGTCGTTGCGGTAGTCGGCGACGAGGGCGCGCCCGTCGCCGCCCTCGCTCACCACGTCCATGTGCCCCCGGGAGGCGAAGACCTCCCGGTCGAGCCACGGTCGCACGTCCCGGTCGGACCCGTCGTCGGACATGGTCACGTCCGGCGTGAGGACGTCGAGGAGACCGGGCTCGTCGTGGGCGTTGAGGGCCGTGACGAAGGCACGTACCACCGGATCACTGAGCTGCTTCACTGGAAGGGTCATGCCCCACCCGTACACCCGGCGGGCGCGCGCCCCGGGGAGCGGGGCCGCGCCGATGCCACCTATCGGCGGACGGGATCGGCCACCTGGGCCAGCAGAGCGGCCGTCTCCTCCGCCGGAAGGGCCCGTTCGAGCACCAGATCGGCGGTCATGCCGGGGAAGAACCGCCCGGCGGGCCAGTTGCGCCGGTACGAGGGCGGATCGAGAACGACGAGGCGCACCCCGTCGACCACGGGAACGTCGGCGGGGCAGCCCTCGTTCCAGATCCACTCGCCGTCGGCGCCGACGAGGTCGAACGAACCGGTGGTCGACGTCTGGCCCGGCATGTTCCTGCACATCGCGGCGGCCTCGGCGGAGGGCGCCTCGCCCGGCAGGTGCCCGCCTCCGACGAGGACGTCGGCGAGGAGGGTGTGCAGCTGGAAGTTGTCGCCGATGCCGGTGCCGCGCAGCGCGAAGCCCGCGCCGGTGGCGCGGTCGATCGCGACGAACGGTTCGTCGTCGAGGACGTCGAGGGCGTAGGCGAGGCACTTGAACGGGTCGTCCGTCAGCGTCCGGAGCCGGGTCACGGCATCGCGCAGCTCCGTCCGGCCCGGCGTGGAGCGGCGTACGGAGGCCGAGTTGAGCATCGCGACGCAGGCCATCTCGAACTGCGCGACGGACTGCCAGGCCATGACCGGCTCGAAGCCGATCCGCTCGACGTCCGCCTCCCCGAGCCCGTCCCCCTCCGGGTCCGGCAGCGGTCCGCGACCGGCTGCCGCCCAGCGCTCGCAGAACACGGCGGCCGACTCGAACGCCTCGCGGGCGGCGGCGAGCACCCCGGGCGCGCAGGCCGTCGGCTCCGCTCCCCGCTCGACGCACGCCCCGATCACCACGGCGACGACGGCACGGGGGCCGGGCGGGACCTCCGCCAGGAGGTCGGCGAGACGGGGACCCGCCGCGTGGAGCTCCTTGTCGCCGGCCTTCCCGAACGTACCGGTCAGCCGCTCGAAGGCCTTCTCGGCGGCGGCGACGTCCCGGCCCCGTACGGCCGTCTCGAAGGCCGCCACCGCGGCGGGGAATCGTCCTCGTCCGAATATCATCCGCGCACCCTAGCCGAGGCGCCGGTCAGGACCAGTCGCAGGCCTTGCCGTCGCCGTCGCGGTCGAGGCCGGACCGGTAGCCGGGCTGGCCCGCGTAGATCGGGGCCCTGCCCGCGGCGCGGACGGCGTCGCAGTTCTTGTAGTAGGCGAGTCCGCCACCACCGGAACCGGAACCGGAACCAGAGCCGTGGCGGTCGGGGTCCGGATCCGGGTCGGGGTGCAGCCGGGCGTAGTCCTCGCCCGGGCAGGAGACGCCGGGAGGCGTCAGGGAGAGCCGTACGGACATGGACGAGGGCCGTTCGATGTCCTCACCGGCCTCCGGGTCCTGGAAGCAGATCCGCCATTCCTCGTGACGGGCCGCCAGGTCCACGTCCGTGTACGCGACGGCGCCCCGGATCGCGGTGAGGCCCGCCTTCCGGAGGATCGCGGAACCGGCCGCGAACGTCTTGCCGACGACGTCCGGCACCTTGGGAAAGACCACGGCGTCACCGTCCCGCGGCGGGCACGGGCTGCTCTTCTCGACGACGGCGAACTCGATCCGGGCCCGCCGCCCCTCCTCGGTCGTGGCGGTCGCCCCGGCGGCCGGCTCCTGGAAGCACACCTTCCAGTTGCCGTCGACGAGTTGCGTCCTGTCGTCCTCGGTGGCGTCGTGCGAACGCGCCCGGAACCCGGCCTCGTACGCGGCCCGCGACGCCGCCTCCAGGTTCTGCCCGCCGTAGTCGGCGACCACCCGCCGCACCAGGGGCGTGGGCGTGGGGGTCGGCGGAGCGTACGGGGTGAAGGACGGGACCGTGCGGGGCTTCGGCGCGGCATCGGCCGCCGCCGGCCCGTCCGCCGACGGGCCGCCGGTGCCCACGGCCACGAACCAGACGCAGGACAGCACGGTCGCGGTCACCTTGCGCCCCACCGGCCAGCGGCAGCGCCAGGCCAGGAAGACGCCCAAGGGGGGCATCAGGACCAGACAGAGGACGACGGTCCCGGACCGCCGCCACCACGGCTCCTCCCGAACGGACCCCCGCCCCGGCTCCTCACCCACCCGACCCTGCCCCTCCCTGACGACGACTCGGCGCCACACAGGGTATGACCTGCGCGTTCACCGTCCGGGACCAGGGGGTGCCGAGGTCAGTCCAGGCAGAACTCGTTGCCCTCGGGGTCCGTCATCACGAGGTGTCCTGCGCTCATCGGCGGCTCGGGCTCGAAGCGGCGCACCCGCTTCGCCCCGAGCCCGACGAGCCGGTCGCACTCGGCCTCCAGGGCGGCCATCCGCTCCTCGCCCTGGAGGCCGGGGGCGGCGCGGACGTCGAGGTGGACGCGGTTCTTGGCGACCTTGTCCTCGGGCACCTGCTGGAAGAACACGCGGGGGCCCTCGCCCTCCGGGTCCTCGATGGCCGACCGGGAGTTGCGCTGGTCCTCCGGCACGCCGATCCGCGCGAGGAACTCGTCCCAGACGTCCAGCGGATCGACCCCCTCGGGCACCTCCACACCGGGCGGCCCGGGGTGGACGTACTTCAGCGCGTCGCGCCAGAAGGACGAGAGCGCCCTCGGGTCGTGGGCGTCGAAGGTGACCTGGAAACGTCGGCTCATCCGGACTGCTCCGTTCGTAGCGGCTGCGGCTGGCGAGGCGACGCTACCGAAGCCGGTGCCGCCGCGCCCGGCGAACCGGCGCCGCCGCTCCCAGTGCTCCGTCCGAATAGCGCCAGCGGCGGAGGCCCACCGCGCGCGACGCTGACGGCATGACCACCTACGCCCCGCGCCCGATCTCCCCCACCGCCCTCGCCGGCCTCCGCGTCACGGACGACGCCGGCCGGGCCTGCGCGCCCTACACCGTCACCGAGGGCGGAGACCCCCTCCGCTGCTGCCTGCGCCTGTCCGTGCCCGGCGAGCGGATCGCCCTCGCGGCGTACGCGCCGCTGCGCCGCTGGGCCGCGGAGACGGGCGCCGAGCCCGGTGCGTACGACGAGCAGGGCCCGGTCTTCATCCACGCCGCCGACTGCGGGGGCCCCGCGCCCTCGGAGGAGTACCCCTTCTCCCGCACGGGAGCGCTCCGCACGCTGCGCCGCTACGACGCGTCGGGCCGGATCGTCGGCGGCCGCCTCCTGGAACTCCCGGAGACCCCCGCGACCGGCTTCGACGAGGCCCTGACGGAGGCCTTCACGGACCCGTCCGTCGCCCTGGTCCACGTCCGGGCGGTCGAGTACGGCTGCTTCCACTTCGAGGTCCGCCGCCCCTGACCCCCCACGGAGACGGCCCCCGCCCGGACGGAGACCGGGCCGGGGGCGTTCGCACGCGGACCGACGGACGACCCGAGCCGTCGTTCCGAGCTGGGGGCGCGGGTTCCGGGACGGTCGGCAAGTCGGTCTGCGCCTCGGGGGTGATCGACCGGGCGCCCTCTCCGCACGGGGAACACCGGATCGCCCGAACCACTACGCTCCCGGCATGGACGACGAATCGCTCTCCCAGTGGGCCGAGCGTCGCGACGCGAAGATCGGGCATCTTCGCGCCGTGCCCCTCGTCGCAGGCGACGGCCCGAGGGCGTCGCATCTGAACCCCGATGCGCCGCGCGCGATCCAGCGGTGGAACGGCCACCTGTGGGAGGCGTACGGCTTCGCGGCGAACCTCGGGGAAGCACGGCGCATCCTGTTTCCCCCTGCCGAGGTCGCCGCGAGTCCTCAGGCGTCGCCGAAGCTCGGGCCCGGGACCGGCAGGCATCGGAGGCCTTCGGCGCCTTGACTCCGGGGCGGGAACGGCGGGCCTCCGCGACGGCGCACAAAGGCCCCTGATCTGCGATGTCGCGGATCAGAGGCCTTGGGAGGCAGACGAGTCGGGCTGTACGCCGGGTTCTGTGCCCCGGGACCTCGCGGTCGTCGGGGCGACGGCCATCCATCTAGGACCGGCGTTGCCGCCGGCCTCCTGCGGTCTACCCGCGGACTCGGGCGAGCAGCCCTCGAACATCCGCGCAGGGACACCGGGGTGTCCCCTCTTGACCTTGCTCCGAGTGGGGTTTACCTAGCCGCCTGAGTCACCTCAGGCGCTGGTGGTCTCTTACACCACCGTTTCACCCTTACCGAGGACCGAGGTCCCCGGCGGTCTGTTTTCTGTGGCACTGTCCCGCGGGTCACCCCGGGTGGCCGTTAGCCACCACCCTGCTCTGTGGAGCCCGGACGTTCCTCGGGAAGATCCGAGGATCTCCACGCGGCCGTCCGCCCGGCTCGTCTGCCGTGCCGACCATGCTACCTGCCGGGGCGGACGCGCTTGACCTTGCCGCAGCGTCAGGGTTTCTACTGAGCGCATGCGTATCGGCGAGATCGCCGCGCTCGTCGGGGTCACCCCCCGGGCCGTGCGGCACTACCACCAGTCCGGGCTGCTGCCCGAGCCCGAGCGGCGGGCCAACGGATACCGGGAGTACGGGGTCCGGGATGCCGTCCTGCTCGCCCGGATCCGGCGGCTGACCGAGCTGGGCCTCGGCCTCGACGAGGTGCGGGACGTGCTCGCGGACGACGAGGGGCGGGGGCTCGTGGAGGTGCTGGAGGAGCTGGCGGACGACCTGGCGCGGCAGGAGGCGGTGATCCGGGAGCGCCGGGAGCGCCTCGCGCTCCTCCTCGACGCGGCCCGCGCCGGGCGGCTGCCCGCCGACGGTCCCGTATCCCCCGAACTCGCCGCGCTCCTCACCGGTCTCGGCGAGCTTCCCGAGTCGCCGATGGCGGCGAAGGACCGGGAGATCCTGACCCTGCTCGACACCGTCGCCCCCGAGGCCGAGCGGGCCCGGCTGATGGAGCTGATGCGGGACGTGGCGGGCAGCGCGCGGGAGCTGTACGGGCTCCTCGACGCGCTCGCCGACGCGGCGCCCGACGATCCCCGGGTGGACGGGGCCGCCCGCGCCCTCGCCGCCGTCCTGCCCGACGGGATCGCCGTGGAGCTGCCCCCGGAGGGCGCCGGCGGCCTCGCCGACACCTTCTTCGCGGACCTCGCCCCGGCCCAGTCCGCGGCGGTGCGGCGGGCGATGGAGCTGGTGGCCCGGCGGTCGCGGCGCGCGGAGGAGGACCGGTGACGGACACCCCGCGCGGTCGCGTGCCACGGCTCCTGCGCTCCGTCGCGTACGCCGTGCTCCCCGCCGAGCTCGTCCTCCTCGTCTGTCTGGTCGCCGGGGTGCGGATCCCCGGGGCGGTGCTCCTCGTCGGGGAACTGTGCGTGGCGGCGGTCCTCGTCACCGAGGTCGTGGTCCTCCTCCGCCTCCTGCGGCGCGGTCTTCCGCTCCGGGACGCCGTGGCCGAGCTGGTGCCCGAGGCGGTGGCGCGCCTGGCCGGGCACGAGCTGCGGCTCATGGCGGGCCTGGGGCGGTGGGTCGCGCGCCGGCCGCACGGGGTGGCGGGCGCGGACGGCGTGTTCCCGCACGCCCGGGACCAGGCGGCGCTCCTGTACGGCTTCGCGTTCGTGTGCGTGGTGGAGACGGTCGGCATGTCGTACCTGCTCGCCGACTGGCCCGTCGCGCACGCGGTCGTCCTCGTCCTGGACGTCTACACCGTGCTGTTCGTGCTCGGGCTGCACGCCGCGTCCGCCACCCGTCCGCACACGCTCGCCGGGGGCGCGCTCCGGGTCCGGCAGGCCGCGCACGTCGACGTCCGCGTCCCGCTCGACCGGATCGCGAGCGTCCGCCGCGAGTCGCTCTTCTTGCACGAGAAGCGCGACGGCGAGCTGAACCTCGCCGTCGGCTCCCAGACCTCCGTGACGATCGAGCTGACGGAACCGGTCGACGCGCCCCGGCTGCTGGGCGCGCCCCGCCCCGTACGGCTGATCCGGCTGCACGCCGACGACCCGGGGGCGCTCGTCCGCGAGGTCACGCGGGCGCGAACAGCACCTTCGCCGTCCCCGGGTCCGCTTCCGACAGCCTGACCCTGAGCCACTCCCCCAGCGGCAGCTTCGCCTCCCCTCCCTCGATGCGGGCGACGACCGCCGGGTCGTCGAGGTGGACGGTGCCGACGGTCGGTTCGCGCTCCTTCACGTCGATGACGTACGCGTCGAAGATCTCGCCGACCCGTTCCCGCAGGAGCGCGGCCTCGACGATGTCGACGCTCTCCCGCTCGACGGTGTTGGCGCGGCGGGCGCCGGCGGCCATCTCGTCGGGGAGGGCGGGCAGCGCGTCCCGGACCCACGCGGGCGCCTCGTCCCCGGCGACCGCCGCCACGCAGAGCTCGCCCGCGTACCGGTCCACGAGGCGGCGCAGCGGCGCGGTGCAGTGGGTGTACTCGTCGGCGACGGCGGCGTGCACGGCCGGACTGGGGACGTGCCCGTCGGTGAAGACGGTGTATCCGGCGCCGCGCAGCAGGGTGGTGCACTCCTGGAGGAAGGCGGCGTGGCGCGGGTCGGCGGGGTCGGCGGAGCGGACGACGTCCGCGTACGAGACGTGGTGCGGCCAGGCGACGCCGAGGGCGTGGGCGGAGCGGCGCAGACGGGCGACGGCGCCGTCGGGGGCGGTGGGCAGGGTCCGCAGGATGCCGGTGCCCGCTGCGGTCATGAGGTCGGCGGCCGCCATGCCGGTGAGCAGGGAGATCTGGGCGTTCCACGCGTCGGCGGGGAGCGGGGCGCGGTAGGCGAGCGAGTAGGTGTGGTCGGTCTCGACGATCTCCTGTTCGGGCACGTTGAGCGAGATCCCGCCGCGTTCGGCTTCGAGGGCCTCGCGGAGCCGGCCGATGTCACGGAGGAGGGCGAGCGGCTCCTCGGCCGTCCCGTCGTCGATCTCCCGCTGCACGCCCGCGTAGTCGAGCCGGGCGCGGCTGCGGACCAGGGCGCGGCGGACGTCGGTGGCGACCCGGCGCCCCTCGGCGTCGAGGTCGATGCGCCAGAGCAGCGCCGGGCGGGGTGCGCCGGGGAGGAGGCTGGCGGCGCCCTCGGAGAGGACGGGCGGGTGGAGGGGGACCCTGCCGTCGGGGAAGTAGAGGGTGAGGACGCGCCGGTGGGCCTCGGTGTCGATCGCGCCGCCGGGGGTGACGAAGGCGGCGACGTCGGCGATGGCGTAGTGGACGCGGTAGCCGCCGTCGGCGCGCCGGGCCAGGTGCATGGCCTGGTCGAGGTCGGTGGAGCCGGGCGGGTCGATCGTGAAGAGCGGCAGGTCGGTGGCGTCGTGCGGGGGAAGGCGGGGCGCCTTCGCGGCGGCTTCGGCCTCGGCGAGGACGGCGGGCGGGAAGTCCTCGGGGATCGCGAGCTCGGTACGCAGTGCGCGCAGGGCGGCCCGCAGCGGAGCCTCGGCTGCGCCGGTCACGTGGAGGTGGCGGCGGGGCATGGACCGAGCGTAGGACGCGGGGTGGGGCGGGGCACGTCGAAGGGGACGGGGGTACGGGGACGGCGGCGGGGTGTCGCGGGCGGAGGCGGGGTGGGCGCGGCCGGGTGCCTGGTGGTGTCCCGGCACGGGGACGGCGGCGGGGTGTCGCGGGTGGAGGCGGCTGGTGGTGTCCCGGCACGGGGACGGCGGTCGAGGCGGGCGCCCGGTGGTCGCCCGGCACGGGGACGGCGGCCGGGGTGGGCGCGGGCGGGCGCCTGGTGGTCGCCCGGCACGGGCGGGGGTCGGTACCTCGTACGCTGGACGGCCGGGGCCGCACCCCCATCCCCGTACGGACGAAGGAGAACCACCGTGCTCGTGCTGTTGCCGCCCTCCGAAGGCAAGGCCTCCTCGGGGCGCGGGGCGCCGCTGAAGCCGGAGTCGCTGTCCCTGCCCGGGCTCGCCGAGGCGCGGGCCGCGGTCCTGGACGAGCTGGTCGAGCTGTGCGCGGCCGACGAGGACAAGGCCCGCGAGGTGCTCGGACTGAGCGAGGGACTGCGCGGCGAGGTCGCGAAGAACACCGAGCTGCGCACGGCGGGCGCGCGTCCGGCCGGGGAGATCTACACGGGCGTGCTGTACGACGCGCTCGGTCTGGCCACGCTCGACGCGGCGGCCCGTGAGCGGGCGGGGAGCTCGCTGCTGGTGTTCTCGGGTCTCTGGGGCGCGGTGCGGGTGACCGATCGGATCCCGTCCTACCGCTGCTCGATGGGCGTGAAGCTGCCGGGGCTCGGGGCGCTGGGGGCGCACTGGCGGGGCGCGATGGCCTCGGTGATGCCGGAGGCGGCCGGGGACGGCCTGGTCCTGGACCTGCGCTCGTCGGCGTACGCCTCGGCGTGGAAGCCGAAGGGGGAGCTCGCGGCCCGGACGGCGACGGTACGGGTGCTGCACGCGCCGACCCGGAAGGTGGTCAGCCACTTCAACAAGGCGACGAAGGGCCGGATCGTGCGGAGCCTCCTGGAGGCGGGCGCGGAGCCGGGCTCTCCCGCCGAGCTGGCGGAGGCGCTGCGGGATCTGCGGTACGTGGTGGAGGAGGGCGGGAAGGCGGGCGCCCTCGACGTGCTGGTGGACGAGATCCACTAGCCTCCGTTGCACTCTCCGCAACGCTCGTTGCGGGTGACGCTCGCCCTGGGCAGGATGACGCCCATGACGAGCGTCTTCGACCTTGCCCCGGACGGCCCCGTCGTCCCTGTCCTCGTGATCGAGGACGCCGCCGACGCCGTGCCCCTGGCGCGCGCCCTGGTGGCCGGCGGGCTGCCGCTGATCGAGGTCACCCTGCGCACCCCGGCCGCGCTGGACGCCGTCCGCGCGATCGCGGCCGAGGTGCCGGAGGCCGTCGTCGGCGCCGGGACCGTCGTCTCGGCGGCCGGGGTGGCGGACGCGGTGGCCGCCGGGGCGCGGTTCCTGGTCAGCCCGGGGTGGACCGGGCGGCTGATCGGCGCGATGCGGGACTCGGGCGTGCCGTTCCTGCCGGGGGTCTCGACCGCCTCGGAGGTCGTGGCCCTGCTCGAAGAGGACGTGACGGACATGAAGTTCTTCCCGGCGGAGGCGGCGGGCGGCGTCCCGTACCTGAGGTCCCTCGCGGGCCCGCTGCCCCGGGCCCGCTTCTGCCCCACCGGCGGCATCGCGCCCGCTTCCGCTCCCGCCTACCTCGCCCTCCCGAACGTCGGCTGTGTCGGCGGCTCGTGGATGCTCCCGCCGGACGCGCTCGCGACGCGCGACTGGGCGCGGGTGGAGGCGCTGGCGCGCGAGGCGTCGGCTCTGGGGCAGGGCCTCAGCCGCTGAACGTCACGCTGAGGTGGTCGGTCAGCGGGCGGTAGCCGAGGCGCTGGTAGAGGGCGTTGCTCGTGGGGTTGGACAGGTCGGTGAAGAGCAGGACCTGGGCCGCTCCGGCGTCGCGCGCGGCCCGGCTGACCGCCTCGGTGACACCCGCCGCGTACCCCCGGCCGCGCTCGGCGGACGGGGTGAAGACGAGGTGGACGCGGGCCTGGCCCTCGATCGTGCGGGACAGGGCGGCCATCGCGACGGGTCGGCCGTCCGGTGCCTCCCAGAGCCGGAGCCGCTGCCCGGAGATCCGCTCGGTGAGGAGGCCGGTGTAGTCCTCGGCGGGCTCGTGCCCCATGGCCACCACGAACGCCGCCGTCCAGACCGCGAGGAGCGGCACGTCCGCCTCGGTGGCGAGCCTCGCGCGGCCCTCGGGCGCGGGGTCCTGCGGGGTCAGCTCGCCGAGCCGGAAGAGCCGCATCCGGGTGGTGGGCTCCCAGGGGCGGCCGGTGGCCTCCGCGTACGCCTCGACGGCGGCGGTCTCACCGCGCACCACGGCGGGCCGGCGCTCGTCGCCGAGGAGTCCCGCGGGAGCGAGCGCGCGCGCCGCCTCCTCCGTGACGGCCCCGAACGAGGGCGCGCCGGACGGCGGCACCGCGAGGACGCCGGTGACCCGCCCGTCGGGCTCCGTCCACCAGCCGAGCCGCTCCGCCGTGTCCATGAGCGTGAGGACGGCGGTGTTGCGGGCGGCTTCGGCGGCGAGATGCCCGCCGGCGGCGGCCCGGAAGACGGCGGGGCTGTCGGTGAAGGACCAGGTCATGCGGGAGATGGTGGTACGGGCCCGGGGCCCGCCGCCACCGCTTTGTGCGCTACCGCAGGTGCGAGGTGTCGTTGAGGAGGCGTACGGAGGCGTTCCCGTCGGCGTAGTAGGCCACGGCCGAGATCGAGGCGGCCGACAGCTCCATCCGGAACAGGGACTCCGGCGGGGCGCCGAGCGCGAGCCGGACCAGGGTCTTGATCGGCGTGACGTGCGTGACGAGCAGGACCGTGCGGCCCGCGTACGCGGCGGTCAGCCGGTCCCGGGTCGCGGCGACGCGCCGGGCGACGGTCGCGAAGCTCTCCCCACCACCGGTGGGCGCGGCCTTCGGCGAGGCGAGCCAGGCGTCGAGGTCCTCCGGGTGGCGCTCCCGCACCTCGCCGAAGGTCAGCCCCTCCCAGGCACCGAAGTCCGTCTCGCGCAGGCCCTGCTCGACGCGGACGTCGAGGCCGAGGCGGGCGGCGACGGCGCCGGCGGTCTGGCGGCAGCGGGTGAGGGGCGAGCTGACGATCTCCTGGATCGTGCCCCGCGTGGCGAGCGCCTCGGCGACGGCCTCGGCCTGGCGCAGCCCGGCGGCCGACAGCTCGGGGTCGCTCCCCCCGCTCCCGGAGAACCGCTTCTCGGGCGTGAGCGCGGTCTCCCCGTGCCGCAGCAGCACGAAGGTGGCGGGCGCGCCCATGTCGGGCCCGGTCCACCCCTGCCGGGGCGCGGCGGGGGCCTGCGGCTGCGCGGCCGCAGCCGTGGCGGGCGCGGGCGGTGCGGTGTCGGGCACGGCAGCGGGCCCAGCGGTCCCGGCGGGCGCGGGCCCAACGGTCCCGGCGGGCGCGGGCCCAGCGGGTGCGGAGCCCGCCGCGTGTCCCGTTCGCGCCAGGGCGCCCGCCTCCGCCTCGAAGTCGCCGGAGGCCACCGAGTCCGCGATCGCCTCCTCGGCAGCGGACAGGCTGCCCTCAGACAGGCCTGACAGGCCCTCCCCCGGCCCGCTCCCCGGCAGTCCCGACAGGTCGTCCTCCCGCTCGCCCTCCGGCAGGGCGAACAGGCCGTCGTCCTGGACCGTGCCGGGTGCCGTCGGGCGCGTCACGGCGCCCGGCCAGGCGCCCGTGCCGCCCGTGGAGGCCGTCGGCGGGGAAGCCGTCGTGCCGGAGCCCGTCGTCGCGGAGGCGGTCAGTGCCGCGCGGGCCCTCGCCGCGCCGGCCGTCGCGTCGCCGGGCGGGCCCGACGGGGGCGGGGTCGCGGCGTTGCGCGCGGCGGAGGCGTCGAGGGCGGCCGTGGAGCCGGACGGCTCCCACGGACGGCCCCGCTTGCCCGCGTCCATCGCCTCGTTCGCGAGCCGGTCCGCGTGCTTGTTCCGCTCGCGCGGGATCCACTCGTAGCGGACCCGGCCGGACGGGAAGACCCGTCCGGCCTCGGCCGCGAGCGGCTTCATGTCGGGGTGCTTGATCTTCCAGCGGCCGGACATCTGCTCGACGACCAGCTTGGAGTCCATGCGGACGTGGACGGTGGCGTCCGGGAAGAGCTCCCGGGCCGCCTTCAGGCCCGCCACCAGCCCCTTGTACTCGGCGACGTTGTTCGTGGCCACGCCGATGAACTCGGCGGTCTCCGCGAGGGTCTCCCCCGTCGCCGGGTCGAGAACGACCGCGCCGTAGCCCGCGGGCCCCGGGTTGCCCCGGGAGCCGCCGTCCGCCTCGACCACGACCTCGCGCATTACAGGCCGGACTCCGCGGTGCGGACGAGGATCCGGCGGCAGTTCTCGCACCGGACGACCGTGTCCTTGGCGGCGGCGCGGACCTCGTTGAGCTCGGTGATGTTGAGCTCGATGTGGCAGCCCTCGCACTTGCGCTGGTAGAGGCGGGCCGCGCCCACGCCGCCCTGCTGCTCGCGCAGCTTCTCGTACAGCTTGATCAGGTCGGCCGGGACGGAGCCGGCGACGAGCTCGCGCTCCTTGGCGACGGAGCCGGACTCGGTGTCCAGCTCGGCCTGGGCGGCGTCGCGGCGGGCGGTGGCGTCGTCGGTCTTGGCCTGCACGGCGGAGACCCGCTCGGTCAGCTCGGCCAGGCGCTCCTGGGCGGACTCGCGGCGCTCCATGACCTCCAGGACGATCTCCTCCAGGTCGCCCTGGCGCTTGGCGAGGGAGACGATCTCGCGCTGGAGGTTCTCCAGGTCCTTCGGGGAGGACACGGCGCCGGAGTCGAGCCGCTGCTGGTCGCGGGCGGCACGCTGGCGGACCTGGTCGACGTCCTGCTCGGCCTTGGTCTGCTCGCGGCCGCAGTCGCTCTCCTCGGTCTGCGCGGCGACGAGCAGGTCGCGCAGCTGGGTGAGGTCCTTGGTGAGCGCCTCGATCTCGGCGTGCTCGGGCAGCGAGCGGCGCTTGTGGGCGAGCTGCTGGAGGCGGGTGTCCAGGGCCTGGACGTCGAGGAGGCGGATCTGGTCGGCGGGCGCGGCGTTCAGTTGGGGGCTCCAGGAGAGGTGTGGTGGGAGGACCAGGGGTCGGTGACCGTCTTCGAGACGTGGACGCGGAGGTCCCAGCCGTGACGGTCGGAGATCGCGTCGAGCTGCGCGGCGGCCTGCTCGCACCAGGGCCATTCGGTGGCCCAGTGGGCGGCGTCGACCAGGCCCAGCGGGGAGTGCTGGGTGGCCTCGGAGACCGGGTGGTGGCGCAGGTCGGAGGTGAGGAAGGCGTCGACGCCCGCGGCCCGTACGGCGTCGAAGAGGCTGTCGCCGGAGCCGCCGCTGACGGCGACGCGGCGCACGAGCATGCCGGGGTCGCCGGCGACGCGGATGCCCTGCGCGGTGGCCGGCAGCCGCTCGGCGGCGCGGGCGGCGAACTCGGCGAGGGTCTCGGGGCGGTCGAGCTCGCAGATCCGGCCGAGGTTGTTCTCGGGGACCAGGGGTCCGGTGATCCGGAGGTCGAGCGCGCCGGCGAGGGCGTCGGAGACGCCGGGCTCGGCGGTGTCGGCGTTGGTGTGGGCGACGTGGAGGGCGATGTCGTGCTTGATGAGCGTGTGCACGACGCGGCCCTTGAAGTGCCCGGCGGCGACCGTCGTCGTCCCGCGCAGGTAGAGCGGGTGGTGGGTGACGATCAGGTCGGCGCCGAGGGCGATCGCCTCGTCGGCGATCTCCTGGACGGGGTCGACGGCGAAGAGGACGCGGCCGACCTCGGCGTCGGGGTCGCCGCAGACGGTGCCGACGGCGTCCCACGACTCGGCCCGCTCGGGCGGCCAGAGGGCGTCGAGCTCGGCGATGACTTCAGACAGACGGGGCACGGAGGAAAGGCTACCTGCCCTGCGTGCCCCGCCGTCCTGGCCTGTGGACAACCGCCGCCCGGGCCCCTACTTCTTCACGAGGTCGGCGCGCAGGTCGTCGAGGACGCTGTTCGCGGCCGTGACGCCGAGGCCGAGGTACCAGGTCTCGTCCGGGACGTCCTTGGCGTGGCCGGCCTTGACGGCCTTGAGGTTCCGCCAGAGCGGGTTGGCCTGGGCGCTGTCCTTCTTGGTGGCCTTGGCGTCGCCGTAGACGCCGGTGAAGATCCAGTCGGCGTCGGCCTCGTCGATCCTCTCGGGGCTGATCTCGGCCGCCAGCTCGTCGATCTGCTGGTTCTTCGGCCGGGGCAGGCCGGTGTCCTCCAGGATCGTGCCGATGAAGGAGGCCTTGGCGTAGAGGCGGATCTTGCCGGGGAGGTAGCGGACCATGGAGACGGTCGGCTTGTCCGGGCCGATGTCCTCGCCGAGCTTCTTCGCCTTGGTCTCGTAGGTGGCGAGCGCGGTCTTCGCCTGGGCGGTCCGGTCGAGCGCGGCGGCGTTGAGGAGGTAGTTCTCCTTCCAGGTGAAGCCCGGGCGGATGGAGAAGACGGTCGGCGCGATCTTCGACAGCTCGTCGTACTTGTCGGCGGCGCGGAGCTGGCTGCCGAGGATGAGGTCGGGCTGGAGGTTGGCGATGGCCTCCAGGTTGAGGTTGTTGATGGTGCCGACGGACTTCGGGGCGCCGGCGTCCTTGGCGAGGTAGCCGGGGATGCCCTCGTCGCCCTCGGAGGGGGCGTAGCCGACGGGCTTGACGCCGAGGGAGACGACGTTGTCGAGCTCGCCGACGTCGAGGACGACGACCCGCTTGGGGGCGGCCTTGAGCTCGGTCGTCCCGAGGGCGTGGGTGAGGGTGCGGGGGAACTGGCCGGGCTTCGCGTCGGTGCCCATGGCCGCGGTCTTGGCGGCGGCGTCGCCGAAGTCCTTGCCGCCGGTGGCGATGTCCTTCTTCTTGCCCGCGTCCCCCGGCTCGGCGGAGCCGGAGGACCCGTCGCCCCCTCCGCAGGCCGCGAGTGAGAGTGCGGCGGCGAGGGCGACGGCGGCTGCGGTTCCGCGACGGCGGAGGGACATGGGAAGGCTCCTGTACGGGTCGTCCTGGCGGGGACACACGGAGGAGGAACCTCCGCTTAGGTTCGCCTTACCTTACTCACCGCGGTTCACTCCAGCACAGCCGCCCCCACGGACCCGGCAGAACCGCCGCAGGGCCACCCTTATGTGTGAAGTGAACCTGCTCGTGTTGTTCGGCTGGAAGTGCGAAAACTAGCTTCGTGGCCGGAGGTGACGAGTCGATGACAGCGTGTGCCATCGAGACCACGGCCGAGGACGACGACCGCGACCGCGGTGCGTCCTGGCCGACGGGGTTCACGATCACGGCCGACGGCGCGTACGCGGCCAGGCTCGCGGGCGCCGGTGACGCCCTGTACGCGGAGAGGTGGACGCTCGACGGCCCGGAGCCGTACGCCGTCCCGCTCCCCCTCGGCCAGCCGGAGGAGCCCGACGCCCAGCTGCTGCCCCTCGCCGACGGCCGGGTCCTCGTGGCCCGCCGGGTGGACGGGCGGCGCAGCACCTTCTCCCTGCTCTACCCCACGGGACCGGCCACCGGAGAGCTCCAGCTCGGCTCGGTGGAGGGCCCCGGCTCCGGGCGTCTGGTGCTGCTCCCGCCCTCGCCGGACGGCGTCTGCGCGTACGCGATGGGCGTCGGCCCCGACACGACGACGCTCTGGCTGGTGGCGGGCGGGGCCTTCGGCCCGGAGCGGGTGGCGGAGGTCAGGGGCCGCTGCACGGGCGGGGTGTGGCTCGACCGCACGGGCCGGATGCTCGCGCTCGACCGGCGCCTCGACGACGGGCCGGTGAAGGCGGTGGCCGTCGACCTGGAGCGGGGCGGGGAGGTGACGCCGCTGCTCCAGATCACCGAGGAGAGCGACGACCGGCTGCTGCTCGCGGACCCGGACAGCGGACTGCTGCTGATCCACTCCGACGCGCCGTCGCCGGGGCACGACCGGCTCGGCTGGGGCGTGCTCGGGAGTCTGCTGCCGGTGCGGTTCCCCGAGTGCCTGCGGCTCGACGACGCGGCGGTGACGCCGTTCGCGGTGCAGCCGGGGCAGGTGCTGATGCCGGAGAGCTGCGCGGTGGCGCTGCGGATCGACGCGGCGGGCGGCAGCTGGGTGGGCGCCTGGCGCCCCTCGTCCCGCCGGATGGCCCAGCTCGCGGCGCCCCGGGGCTGGCTGGCCGGGGCGGGCCTGTGGACGGCCGGGGGCGAGCTGCGGCTGCCGTACGCGACGCCCGAGGCGCCCTGCGGGCTGGCCGGTCTTGAGGTGCCGCCGGAGCCGGAGCCGGTGGTGGTCGTCGAGGAGCCGCGGGTGTGCCGTCCGGTGCCTCTGCAACAGGCTCCGCTGACGGACCGCAGGCCCGCTGGCTAGACTCACGGCCGCACCACAAGAGCAAGACGTACGGGGTGAGTTCCAGCATGTCGGAAGCAAGCACGGAGGGTACGGAGTCGAACGGCTCCGGGAAGCACCGCGGCGAGGCCTCGCCGGCGGAGGACTCCACGTCCTCGCCGCACGGCCGGCACCGCCGCGAGGCCGACGCCCGCGCGCAGTAGGAGAGTGGGACGAGCAGGGCCCCGGGGTCGCCCCCGGGGCCCTGCTCCTTCCCCACCACCCCTGTGGCTCAGTCCTTCTTCAGACCCAGCACCTCCGTCGCGGCGAAGGTCTCGCCCGCCGGGCGGGACGCGTAGTGCGGGGTCAGGAGGGCGTCCAGCTCCTCGTACGTGAACGCCTCCTTGGCCGTGTCGAACTTGGCCGAGACCCTCGGCCGCTCCACCACCGCCACCATCCCGCCGTGCACGACGAGCAGTTGCCCGTTGACCCCGGACGCGGCCGGGGAGGCCAGGTAGCCGACGAGCGGCGCCACGTGGTCGGGGGACAGCGGGTCGAGCTCGCCCTCGGCGGAGGGCTCGGCGAAGCCCGCGAAGACGTCCTCGGTCATCCGGGTCCTGGCGCGCGGGCAGATCGCGTTCGCGGTGACGCCGTACCGGGCGAGCGCGAGCGCCGAGGAGGTGGTCAGGCCGACGATGCCGCCCTTGGCCGCCGCGTAGTTGGGCTGGCCCGCCGAGCCCGCGAGGAACGCCTCGGACGAGGTGTTGACGATGCGGCCGTAGACCCCGGCCTCGCCCGCCTTGGCGCGGCCCCGCCAGTGCACCGCCGCGAAGTGGGTGGTGTTGAAGTGTCCCTTGAGGTGGACCCGGACGACCGAGTCCCACTCGTCCTCGCTCATCGAGAAGACCATCCGGTCGCGCAGGATGCCCGCGTTGTTCACGAGGACGTCCAGCTTGCCGAACTCGGTCACCGCCAGGTCGACCAGCGCCCGCGCCGTCTCGAAGTCGGAGACGTCGCCGAGGTGCGCGACCGCCCGGCCGCCGGCCGCGCGGATCTCCGCCGCGACCTCCTCGGCGGGCGCGGCGGAGGCCGCGCCCGAGCCGTCGCGGCCGGGCTGCCCGTAGTCGTTCACGACGACGGCGGCGCCGAGCCGGGCCAGTTCCAGGGCCTCGGCGCGGCCGAGGCCGCGCCCGGCGCCGGTGACGATCGCGCTCAGGCCCTCCAGGGGGAGTGACATCTCCGGTCGGTCCTCTCAGATCTCGATGCAGGTACGGAGGGCGGCGCCGGTCCGCATCTGCTCCAGGGCCTCGTTGACGCCCGCCAGCGGCACCCGGTGGGTGATGAGCGACTCCAGGTCGATGCGGCCGGCCCGCCAGAGCGCGATGGCCCGCTCGTACGACCGGAGCACGTCCCCGCCGCCGTACATGGAGGGCAGGATGCGCTTCTCGTCGAAGAACAGCTCGAACATGTTGAGCTGGAGGTGGTCGTCGAGGGCGCCCGCGCCGACGACGCAGAGGGTGCCGCCGCGCCGGGTCGTCTCGTACGCGGTGCGGGCGGTGGCGGACTTGCCGACGACCTCGAAGACGTAGTCGAAGCCCTCGCCGCCGGTGATCCGCTGCTTGGCGTCGGCGAGCGCGTCCGGGGCGACGGCCTCGCTGGCGCCGAACCTGAGCGCGGCCTCGCGGCGGGACTCGACGGGGTCGACGGCGACGATCTGGGCGGCGCCCAGGAGCTTGGCGCCCTGGATCGCGGAGATGCCGACGCCGCCGCAGCCGATGACGGCGACCGACGAACCGGCCTCCACCTTCGCGGTGTTGAGGGCGGCGCCGAGGCCGGTGGTGACGCCGCAGCCGATGAGGGCGGCGATGTCGAAGGGCACGTCGTCGGGGATCGGGACGGCGCAGCCGGCGTCGACGACGACCTCCTCGGTGAAGGTGCCGGTGCCGGCGAAGCCGAAGACGTCGCCGCCGGGGCGCTTGAAGTTGGGGATGCCGGCGTTCATGAAGCCGGCCAGGCACAGCTGGGTCTGGCCGCGCCGGCAGGCCGGACAGCTGCCGCAGGCGGGCAGCCAGCAGAGCAGGACCCGCTGCCCCTGGCCGAGGCCGGTGACGCCGTCGCCGACGTCGAGGATCTCGCCCGCGCCCTCGTGCCCGGGGATGAAGGGGGCGGGCTGCGGCAGGACGCCGCTCATGGCGGAGACGTCGGAGTGGCAGAGGCCGGTGGCCCGCACCCGGATCCGCACCTTGCCCGGGCCGAAGCCCACCGCCTCGACGTCGTCGAGGACTTCGAGTTTGTCCTGGCCGATCTCGTGCAGTACGGCTGCGCGCATGGTGCGGCTCCCATCAGGCGATCGGGCGATCGGGCGAATCGAGGGATCAGGCGGTCAGGAGTGTTCGACGAGGGTGTCGGCGAGGACGGGGGCGTCGTCGCGCTCCGCCGCCGTCACCGTCACCTGGACGCGGCCGTCCCCGGCCCACATCCGGATGCGCAGGGTCTCGCCGGGGAAGACCACCCCGGCGAAGCGGGTGCGGTAGGCGCGGACGCGGGTGACGTCGCCGCCGAGCACCGTGTCCACCACCGCCTTGAGGGTCATGCCGTACGAGCAGAGCCCGTGCAGGATCGGCCGGTCGAAGCCGGCGAGCTCGGCGAACTCGGGGTCGGCGTGCAGCGGGTTCCAGTCGCCGGAGAGCCGGTAGAGCAGGGCCTGTTCCTCGCGTACGGGCCGTTCCACGGTGGCGTCGGGCTCCCGGTCCGGGACGGCGAGGCGCTCGGAGGGGCCCCGGTCGCCGCCCCAGCCTCCCTCGCCCCGTACGAAGATCGAGGCGTCGCTGGTCCACAGCGGCCCGTCCTCGTCGGCGGCCTCGGACCGCAGGACGAGGACGGCGGCCTTGCCCTTGTCGTACACGGCGGCGACGCGGGAGGTGGAGACGGCCCGGCCGCCGGTGGGCAGCGGGCGGTGGAGGGTGATCGACTGCCCGCCGTGCAGGACGGCGGCGAGGTCGATGTCGATGCCGGGGGCCGAGAGTCCGCCGACGACGCCCATCCCGGCGCCCGCGACGGTGGCGAAGCTGGGCAGGACGTGGAGGCGGGACTCCAGGGTGTAGCGGAGCTCGTCGGGGTCGGTCGCGGGCGTTCCGGCGCCCAGGCCCAGGTGGTAGAGCTGGACGTCCTTGTGGTCCCAGGAGATCTCGGCGCTGCGGGGTTCCGCGGCGACGGCCTTGACGGGGTCGATGGGCATCGGGCTGCTGCTCCTCGTGGTGGTGAAGACCTCGGCGCGGCCGTCCACACCGTCGGCCGCACCGAGGCCGTGCGGGGACCGTCCCGTACGCGCCCGTTCTAGAACGCGTTCTAGGTCGGTGGACCCCATGTATAGCCGAGGGGGCGGGAGTTGTGAACCCTCCTGACGGCATGTCAGAAAGGCTGTGGAGCACGGCACCCAGGACATTTGTCACGGCCAGGTCCGTACATCCGCGCCTGCCGGGCGGTGGCCCCCGATCCGTAGCGTCGTCCCCATGAAGAACGAGACAGCGGTCGCCTTCACCGGAGTCACCCGGTCCTTCGGACCGGTCCGCGCCGTGGACGGCATCGACCTCACGATCCGGCGCGGCGAGACCGTCGCCCTGCTCGGCCGCAACGGCGCCGGCAAGTCCACCACCATCGGCCTGCTCCTCGGCCTCGACGAGCCCGACGGCGGCCGGGTGCGGCTCTTCGGCGACACCCCGGCCCGCGCCGTCGCGGCCGGCCGGACCGGCGCCCTGCTCCAGGACGGCCGCCCCCTCCCCCGGGTCACCGTCCGCGAGCTCGTCGCCTTCGTCGCCCGCACCTACCCGAAGCCGCTGCCGGTCGCCGAGGCCCTCGCGCTCGCCGGCCTCACCGACCTCGCCGACCGCCGTGTCGACGGCCTCTCCGGCGGCCAGGTCCAGCGCGTCCGCTTCGCCGTCGCCCTCGCGGGCAACCCCGAACTGATCGTCCTCGACGAGCCCACCGCCGCCCTCGACGTCGAGGCCCGCGAGGCCTTCTGGGACTCGATGCGCGGCTACGCCCGGCGCGGCAACACCGTCCTGTTCTCCACCCACTACCTGGAGGAGGCCGACGCCCACGCCGACCGGATCGTCGTCATCGACTCCGGACGCGTCCTCGCCGACGGCACCGCGGAGGACCTGAAGCGGGCCGCCGGCGGCAGCCTCGTCGCCTTCGACCTGGCCGGCGCCCCCAGCGAGGGCCTCGACCTGCTCCCCGGGGTGACCTCCTTCGAGATCCGCGGCGACCGCGCCCGGCTCCACACCGACGACTCCGACGCGACCGTCCGCGCGCTCGCCGTCCGGGACGCGATCCGGGGCCTCGAAGTCGCCCCCGTCTCCCTCAACGACGCCTTCCTCGCCCTCACCGCGCAGGCCCCGGCCGCCCGCGCCCGCTCCCTGGAGACGACCCGATGATCACCGCGTACGTACGCCTCGAAGTCCGCCGCACCCTGCGCGACACCGGCTTCGCCATCGGCGCCATCGCCGTCCCGGTGATGATGTACCTGCTCTTCACCAACCTCGGCGGCCAGAGCGGGGACGACTGGAAGACCGCCTCCATGATCGGCATGGCGGCCTACGGGGCGCTCGGCGCCGCCCTGTCGATCGGTCCCGGGGTCGCCGAGGACAAGGCGTCCGGCTGGCTGCGGCAGCTGCGGATCACTCCGATGACCCCCCGCCAGGTCGTCACCGGCCGCGCCCTCACCGGCTCGGTGGTGGTCCTCCCGGCCATCGTCGGGGTCCTGCTGGCCGGCGGCCTCGTCAACGGCGTCCACCTCGCGGCCTGGCAGTGGGCCCTGGTCGCCGTCACCCTCTGGCTCGGCTCGCTCCCCTTCACCCTCCTCGGCATCGGCAACGGCTACCGGCTCACCGCCCAGACGACGGGCGTCGTGAACATCGCCTGCAACCTGGGCCTCGCCGTCCTCGGCGGCCTGTGGTTCCCGGTGAGCCTCTTCCCCGGCTGGCTGCGCGCCCTCTCCGAGTACACCCCGACCAACCGCTTCGCCGAGCTCGGCCTCTCGGTCGCCGACGGCCACGCCCCCGGCCTGACGGCGCTCGCGGTCGTCGCCGTATGGGCGGCCCTGTTCGGCACGTACGCGGCGGTCTCGTACCGTCGTTCGGCCAGGACGGCGTGAGGAGCGGGGCATGAGGAGCGGGGCATGAGGATCCGGAAGCGGTGCGGAGAGCGGGCGCGCAAGCGCGAGGACCGGGGGCCCAGCGGGCTGAGCCTCCTCCCCTGGCTCCTGATGGGCCTGGGGGCGCTCTCCCACCTCCTCGGCGGCCAGGCGCCCAACCCGTGGATCGGCGCGGCGGGTCTGCTCGCCTTCAACACGCTGTACATCGCGATCGTGTTCCGCGCCTTCGACCGGCGCCGCCGGGAGACGCCCCTCACCTGGGGACTCCTCCTCACCCTCGGGCTGCTCACCTTCGGCCTGGCCATCGGGTACGGCCGGGAGTGGCTGCTGCTCTTCCCGCTCCTGGGCCTCGGGGTCGGCGCGGTGGTCCGGCGCGGCCGGCTCCTCCCCCTGATCGCCTTCCCGCTGGTCGTCGCGGTCGGGGCGGTGACCTTCTGGCGGGACGGCTGGGACTCCATCGGGATCGTGTACGGCACCTTCATCTCGGTCATGGTGACGGCGGCGATCCTCGCGCTCGACGAGACGGTCCGGGAGCTGCGGGAGACCCGGGAGGAGCTGGCCAGGGCGGCCGTCGAGAAGGAGCGGCTGCGGTTCTCGCGGGACCTGCACGACCTGCTCGGCCACACCCTGTCGGTGATCGTGGTGAAGTCGGAGGTCGTACGGCGGCTCGCCCCGCGCGACCTGGACGCGGCGCTCGCACAGGTCGCGGACATCGAGTCGGTGGGCCGTCAGGCGCTGACCGAGATCAGGGAGGCGGTGACCGGCTATCGCGAGGGCAGCCTCGCCACCGAGCTGGACCGGGCGCGCGACGCGCTCTCCACCGCCGGGATCGAACCGGTCGTACGCCGCTCCGGCCCGCTCCTGGAGCCCCAGACGGAGGCCCTGCTGAGCTGGGTGGTGCGGGAGTCGGCGACGAACGCGGTACGGCACAGCGGCGCGTCCCGCTGCGAGATCGCCCTCACCGGCTCCGCCGACCGGGTCCGGCTCACCGTCACGGACAACGGCCGCGGCCCGGCGGACGGCCCGCCGGGGAGCGGCCTGCGCGGCCTGCGCGAGCGGGTCGCGGCGGCAGGCGGCACCCTGGACTCGGGACCGGCTCCGCGGGGCGGGTTCCGGGTCACCGCGGAACTCCCCGTGGAGGCCTCCGTACCGCTTGAGGGGGATCCCGCTCGATGATCAGACTTCTGCTCGCCGAGGACCAGGGCATGATGCGCGGGGCGCTGGCCCTGCTGCTCGGCATGGAGCACGACATCGAGGTGGTCGCCCAGGTCGGCCGCGGCGACGAGATCGTCGACGCGGCGCTCCTCGCGCGCCCGGACGTGGCCCTGCTCGACATCGAACTGCCGGGGCGCTCGGGCCTGGACGCGGCGGCGGCGCTGCGGGACGAGGTGCCGGAGTGCCGCGTCCTCATCCTCACCACCTTCGGCCGGCCGGGCTATCTGCGGCGCGCGATGGAGGCGGGGGCGGCGGGCTTCCTGGTGAAGGACGGTCCCGTGGAGGACCTGGCCGAGGCGGTCCGGCGGGTGCTGCGCGGCGAGACGGTCATCGACCCGGCCCTCGCGGCGGCGGCCCTGAGCGCCGGCCCGAACCCGCTGACGGGCCGCGAACGGGACGCCCTGGCGGCCTCGGTGGACGGCGCGACGATCGCGGACATCGCGGCGGCCCTGCACCTGTCGGAGTCGACGGTCCGCAACTACCTCTCGTCCGCGATCGGCAAGACGGGCACGCGCAACCGGATGGAGGCGGTGCGGGCGGCTCGGCGGCAGGGGTGGCTCTAGGGCGTGCCAGGCGTCGCGGGGCAGACGGGAGTGTGACGACACGCCCTAGAAGGCGGTGGGGGTGGTCCGCCGCGGCAGCCACAGCAGCATCAGCACCGCCGCGCCGATCAGGATCGCCGTCGAGACGCGGAAGGCCGCCGCGTAGCCGGAGGTGAGGGTCTCGGGGTTCGTGGTCGGGCCGGTGACCGCGGTCGCGAGCGTCGTGAGGGTCGCGAGGCCGAGGGCGCCGCCCATCGTGCGCGAGGTGTTGACCAGGCCGGAGACCAGGCCCGCCTCGCCCGGGGCGGCGCTGGACGTGGCGAGGGCGGCCAGGGGCGTGGTGGCCAGGCCGATGCCGCCCATCATCAGGATCCCGGGGCCGAGGATCGTCGTCAGGAAGCTGCCGTCGGCGGTCATCGTGGACTGCCAGGCGAAGCCCGCCGCCCCGAGGAGCGCACCGGCCGCCGCGAGGTTCCGGGCGCCGACCGCCGGCATCAGGCGCGGCGCCACCTTGGAGCCCACGACGACGCTCAGCGAGCTGGGGACGAGCGCGAGCCCGGCCTGGAGCGGGGTGTAGCCGAGGACGCTCTGCGCGTACGTCGTCATGAAGAACCACATGCCGAAGGAGCTCGAACCGCACAGCAGGATCCCGACGTTGGCCGCCGACACCGCGCGCGTACGGAACAGCTTCAGCGGCATCAGCGGGGCCGCCGTGCGGGCCTCGACCGCCACGAAGACCCCGAGCAGGGCCAGGCCGCCGAGGAGCGTCAGGAGCGTCGCCGGGTCGCCCCAGCCGGCCTCCTCCGTCTGCACGATGCCGTACGCGAGGGTGGCCAGGCCCGCCGTGACGAGGACGGCGCCCGGCAGGTCCAGACGACGGCCCGCGACGGTGCGGCCCTCGCGCAGCCAGAGCAGCGCGCCCGCCAGGACCAGGACGCCGATCGGCACGTTGACGAGGAGGACCCAGCGCCAGGAGAGCAGGTCGACGAGGAGCCCGCCGACGAAGCCGCCCGCGGCGCCGCCGGCCGCGCCGACCGCCGTCCAGGTCGCGATGGCCCGGGTCCTGGCCGCCCCGGCCGTGACCGCTCCGGTGACGAGGGTGAGCGTGGCCGGGGAGAGGACGGCCGCGCCGAGGCCCTGGACCGCGCGGCCCGCGACGAGCTGCCAGCCCTCCTGGGCGAGTCCGCCCGCCACGGACGCGGCGGTGAAGAGCCCGAGCCCCAGCAGGAACATCGCCTTGCGCCCGTAGAGGTCGGCGGCCCGCCCGCCGAGCAGCATGAACCCGGCGAAGGCGATCGCGTACGCGCTGATCACCCACTGAAGACCGGCCGCCGAGAGCCCGAGGTCGGCCCGCATCGACGGAAGGGCGACGTTCACGACGGAGACGTCGAGGACGACGAGGAACTGCCCCGCGCAGGCGGTCAGGACGACCGCCCAGGGGCGGGGGGACGGTCGGGGGGCGGAGGGCACGGCGGTGGTGGCGGCGGAGTCGGTCTGCGGCATGGGTGTCATGGTCGCAGACCGGGTCCGCCCCGTACATAAGGATTCCGTCCTAGGCCTTCGGGAGCAGCGCGACCGGCTGTCGCGCCTACCGGAACCGTGCGCCATGCCGTCATACGCACCCGAGCCGTGCGACCCGCCGTCACGCCCACCCGAGCCGCGCGACCCGCCGTCACGCCCACCCGAGCCGCGCGACCCGCCGTCACGCCCACCCGAGCCGCGCGACCCGCCGTCACGCCCAGCGGAGGAGCACCGCCCCTCACCCCCTCCGCAGGAGCGTCACCACCGCCGCGCCGCCCAGGCCGATGTTGTGGGCCAGGCCGACCCGCGCGCCCGCCACCTGCCGGGGGCCTGCCTCGCCCCGTAGCTGCCAGACCAGTTCGGCGGCCTGCGCGAGGCCCGTCGCGCCGAGCGGGTGGCCCTTGGAGATGAGGCCGCCGGAGGGGTTCACGACCCAGCGCCCGCCGTACGTCGTCGCGCCGGACTCGACGAGTTTACCGGAGGCGCCCTCCTCGCACATGCCGAGCGCCTCGTAGGTGAGCAGCTCGTTGATGGAGAAGCAGTCGTGGAGCTCGACGACGTCGACGTCCTCGATGCCGAGCCCGGAGCGCTCGTACGCGAGGCGGGCCGCGGCCCGGGACAGGGGGCGGCCGACGGCGTCGATGCACGAGCCGGAGGCGAAGGAGTCCTCGGTGTCGGTGGTCATCGCCTGGCCGGCGATCTCCACCGCCCTCCCCCGCAGCCCGTGCTCGTCGACGAAGCGCTCGGAGACGACGACGGCCGCGGCGGCCCCGTCGGAGGTGGGCGAGCACTGGAGCTTGGTGAGCGGCCGGTGGACGGTCTTCGCGGCGAGGATCTCGTCGACCGTGTAGACGTCCTGGAACTGGGCGTTCGGGTTGTTCGCCGAGTGCTGGTGGTTCTTGGCGCCGACAGCGGCGAGCTGCACCTCGGTCGTCCCGTACCGCTCCATGTGCTCCCGGGCGGCGTTGCCGAAGATCTGGGCGGTGGGCGGGGACATCTCGAAGCCGTGGGCGGCGGCCATGATGCCGTAGTGCCGGGCGACGGGCGAGGTCTTGAAGTCGCCGGCTCCCGCTCCTCCGCCGAGCGCGCCCCGGGCCATCTTCTCGAAGCCGAGGGCGAGGACGCAGTCGGCGACGCCCCCCTCGACGAACTGCCGGGCGGTCATGAGGGCGGTGGAGCCGGTCGCGCAGTTGTTGTTGAGGTTGTAGACGGGGATGCCGGTCAGCCCGAGCTCGTAGACCGCGCGCTGCCCCGCGGTGGAGGCCTGGAAGCAGTAGCCGACGGCGGCCTGCTCCACGCGCGCGTAGGGCACGCCGGCGTCGGCGAGGGCGGCGGTGCCCGCCTCCTTCGCCATGTCCCAGTACTGCCAGTCCCGGGTCTCCGGCTTCTCGAACCGGGTCATCCCGACGCCGACGACGTACGCCTTGGTGGTCATCGCGTTTCCCCTCAGTCCCTGGGCAGGCCGAGCAGGCGCTCGGCGACGACGTTGAGCTGTACCTGGGTGGTGCCGCCCGCGATGGTGAGGCAGCGGGACATCAGCAGGCCGTGGACGGCCCGTTCGCCGGGGCCCTCGCGCACGGCGCCCTCGGGGCCGCGCAGTTCGAGGGTGAGCTCGGCGAGCTTCTGCTGGTGGAGCGTCTGGACGAGTTTGCGGACGCTGGCGCCCGCCCCGGGTTCGAGGCCCGACACCTGGAGCAGGGTGGTGCGCAGACCGATGCACGCGAGCGCGTGGGCCTCGGCGAGCAGCGCCCCGATCCGTACGCGTACGGAGCTGTCGACCTGGTCCGCGCGCGCGATGACGGCTTCGAGGCCGGTGTCGAAGGCGACCTGGTCGGCCATGTGGACGCGTTCGTTGCCGAGGGTGTTGCGGGCGACCCGCCAGCCGTCGTTCACCTCGCCGACGACGGCGTCGGCGGGGAGGAGGGCGTCGTCGAACCAGACCTCGTTGAAGAGGGAGTCCCCGGTGATCTCCTTCAGCGGCCGGATGTCGATGCCGGGGGTGTCCCGCATGTCGACGAGGAAGTAGGTGAGTCCCTGGTGCTTGGGGGCGGTGGGGTCGGTGCGGGCGAGCAGGATGCCGTGGTGCGCCCACTGGGCGGCGCTCGTCCACACCTTCTGTCCGTTGATCCGCCAGCGGCCGTCCTCGGTGCGTTCGGCGCGGGTGCGCAGCGATGCGAGGTCGGAGCCGGCGCCGGGCTCGGAGAAGAGCTGGCACCAGAGGCGTTCGCCGCGCAGGGTCGGGCCGAGGTGCTCGGCCTGCTGCTCCGGGGTGCCGTGGGCGAGGAGCGAGGGGACGACCCAGGTGGCGATGCCGAGTCCCGCGACGGTGATCCCGGCCTCGTCCAGCTCCCGCTGGACGGCGAGCTGCTGGAGCGGGCCCGCGCCGAGGCCGTACGGCTCCGGGAGGTGCGGGGCCGCGTAGCCGGTGGGGGCGAGGGCGCGCCGTGCCGCGGCCGGGTCGAGTCCGGCGGCGGGGGCGACGGCCTCGCGGGCGGCGCGGCGGTACGCGTCGGCCTCGGGCGGCAGGTCGAGGCGGAGGCCGCGGCGGACCCCCGTGACGGCGTGCCGCAGGGCGGCGAGCCGGTGCTGGTCGCCGGTGCCGAGGAGCTGGCGGGCGACGAGCGCGCGGCGCAGCAGCAGGTGGGCGTCGTGCTCCCAGGTGAAGCCGGTGCCGCCGAGGATCTGGATGCAGTCCTTGGCGCAGGTGTAGGCGGCGTCGAGGGCGGTGGCCGCGGCGAGGGCGGCGGTGAGGGAGCGGACTCCGTCCAGGCCGTCCAGGCCGTCCTGGCCCTCCTGCCCGTCCTGGCCGGCGCGGGCGGCGTCCCAGGTGAGGGCGCGGGCCTGTTCGAGGCGGACGAGCATGTCGGCGCAGAGGTGTTTGACGCCCTGGAACTGTCCGATGGGGCGGCCGAACTGTTCGCGGGTGCGGGCGTGTTCGGCGGCGGTGTCGACGGCGCGGGCGGCGGTGCCGCAGGCGTCGGCGGCGAAGAGGACGGCGGCCCGGTCCTGGACGAGGGCGGTGACGGCGGCGGACCCGTCGGGGTGGGCGGCGAGGGTGAGTTCGCGGTCCGCCGGTACGTGGACGGCGCGGGCGGCGATCTCGGCGGTGGGCCGGGTCGGGTCGGCGCTCTCGTGGGGCCGGACGGCGAGGCTTCCGGTGTCGGCGGCGAGCCAGACGGAGCCGTCGGCGGTGGCGGCCCGCAGGAGCACCAGGTCGGCCTGGGCGCCGCCGAGGACGGGGGGCGCGGTGCCGTCGAGGAGCCAGCCGCTCGCGGTGCGGACGGCGGTGAGGGTGCCGGTGCCGCCGAGGGCGACGGCGCCGATCCGCTCCCCGCGCGCGAGGTCGCCCGCCGCCGTGTAGTGCCCGCAGCGGTGGAGGATCTCGGCGGCGAGGACGGCGGGCAGGTGGGGCCCGGGCAGCAGGGCGCGGGCGGCCTCCTCGACGACGACGGCGAGGTCCCCGAGGCCGCCGCCCCCGCCGCCGTGCTCCTCGGGGAGGTGCGGCCCGAGGAGACCCTGCTCGGCGGCGGCGTCCCAGTACGGGGGTCGGCCGGTGGCGGTGTCGGGGACGTCCAGGTGCTTGCGGACTTCCTCGGGGGGTACGGCGCGGGTGAGCCAGCCCCGGACGGATCGGGCGAGCTCCCGCTGTTCGTGCGTGATGGCGATGCCCATGGGGCGCAGACTAGAACACGTTCCATTCTGACGGAAGGTCAGGAACGGGAATGAACCCGGACCGGGATCGGGGCGTCCCTACGGACGCCCGCTTCCCGTATCCCCCACGACCCGAGGAGTCCCCGTGGAGCCCAGGACCACGCCCCCCATCGGCTTTCTGCTCAACCGCACCGACGCGGCCCTCACGCGCGTGATGGACGGCACGCTCGGGGAGTTCGGCCTCACGCGCGTCGCCTGGCAGGTGCTGAACACGGTCGGGAAGGAGGCCGGGATCGCCGACGCCGAGCTGCTGCGGATCCTCGCGGACAACGCCGACGCCCCGACCCTGGCCGCCGCCGTCGAGACCACCCTCACCGACGGCTGGACGTCCCGCCCGGCCCCCGGGCGGCTCGCCCTCACCCCGGACGGCACCGCCCGCCTGGCCGAGGTGACGGAGCACGTGAGGGCGTTCCGGGCCCGCTCCGTCGAGGGCATCAGCCCGGAGGAGTACGGGACCGCCGTCCGCGTCCTGGAGCGCATGATCGAGAACCTCCGGGGCCCCGGCGCCTGACCCTGGGCGCTGTGGCAGCATCGAGGCGGGGAGCGAACGACACGGGGGGACATCGTGGGCGCAAGTCTGACGGCACTGCTGATCGCCGTGGTCGGCGTGGCCGGCACGCTGGGGGCGGCGCTGCTCACGCAGAACCGCGCGGACCGCACCAAGCGCATGGAGCTCCAGGCCGCCGCCGACCAGCGGCGCGAGGACCGCGACCACGCCGAGCGGCTGCGGCAGGCGGAGCTCGACCGGCAGCGGGCGAGCGAGAGCCTGGAGCGCCGGCGCGCCTGCTACATCGCCCTGAACACCGCCGCGCGGCAGTTCGTGACGGCGATGACCAACCACATCCACGCCCTGCGGCGCGGCGAGGACGCCACCGCGTCCCTGGAGCGCCTGGAGGACTGCCGGGCGGCCTACCGCGACAGCTACGCGGAGGCCCAGATGATCGTCCCGAACGCGGTGGCGCGCGCGTCCAGCGACGCGAAGGACCGCATGAACGAGGCGTACGGGATGCTGCGGAAGTACACGGCGGACCCGGCCGCGCACGCGGCCGAACTGGCCGCGCTGGGACCGGCGCTCCACGCGGACGTCTGGCCGTACCTGGGGAGGCTGAAGGGGGCCATGCGGGCCGACCTCGGGATCGCGGACGACTGATTGTCAGTGGTGCCTGCCACGCTTCCCGAAGACCTGACGCGACACGGGAGAGCGAGCACGCCATGGGCACCTGGGACATCGGCCCCTTCGACAACGACACCGCCGCGGACTTCTCTTACCGGGTGGACGAGGCCCCGGAGGAGCAGCGCGCGGAGGTCCTGCGCGCGGCCTTCCGCGAGGTGACGGGCACGGGCGGGGAGTACCTCGACGCGGACTTCGCCGTGGAGGCGATCGCCTCGGCGGCCCTGGTCGCCGCGCAGTGCCCCGGCGGCGCCCCGGTCACCACCTCGTACGCCCCGAAGAAGCCCCTGCCCACCCTCCCGGCGGACCTCCGCCCGACGGCGGTCGAGGCCCTGGACCGCATCCTGGTCGAACCCTCCGAACTCCTGGAGCTCTGGGAGGAGTCGGACGGCGAGGAGTGGAAGGCGGGCGTACGGAGGCTGAGGACGGTGCTCGCGGGGGCGTGACGCGTCAGCGGCGCACGATCCGGCGCCGCACGGCGAGCACCACGCTCGTGACCGTCGCGGCGACGGCGGTCACGGCGAAGACGAGCAGTCCCGGGTTGACCCACCACGGGACGATCTCCTCGCCCGCGCACACCAGGCTCACCGGCAGCGCGCTGCTGGAGTCGGGCACGTGCATGTACCCCGCCTTGAACCAGCACGCGTCCTCCGGCTGGAGGAACGGCATGTACGACAGCCCGTACAGGTGCAGCGCCCCGCCCGCGACGAAGGCGAGCGCGGCGACCCAGGCGGCCTTCTTGGCGGGGGTACGGCGGGGGCGGGGCGCCGGGGGCAGCCCGGCGTTCTCCCGGCGGGCCCGCCGCAGCCCCACGTAGGTGATCCCCGCCCACGCCGGCAGGGCGACGGCCAGGATCACCATTCCTATGAGGGTCGCCACGGTCAGCGGCCGACGAGCCCCTGCGCGGCGGCGCTCACGAAGGCCGTGAAGGCGGCGGGATCGGTGAGGAAGACGGGCCCGTCCGGGTTCTTGGAGTCCCGGACGGCGACGTGGGCGGTGAGGTCGGCGATCTCGACGCAGTCGCCGCCGGTGGGGCCACTGTGGGAGGACTTGCGCCAGGCGGCGGATCCGAGCGGCGCGCACTCGATGCACTCGCCGCCATTGGGGCCGCTGTAGGACGACTTACGCCACCGCAGGTCCTGGCTCGTGTCCATACCGCTCCCTCATCACGCGTCCGATCAGTGCGGCCGACTCCTCCCGGGAGAGGGCCGAGGCCTGCAAGCGAGCGTAGCTGACGGACCGCTCCCTGATCACTTGAGAATGGGCGGTCATACGGCCCGAGTCGTAGCTCTCGGTGTAGAAGAGATCCGGGTCCTCGTCGAAGCGCAGAAGGGTGAACGAGCCCAGCAGTCCCGGGTGCTGGCCGACCGTGAACGGCAGCATCTGCACCTGCACCCACGGGTGGTCCCGGAATCCCAACAGGTGGGCCAGTTGGTTTCGCATGACCTCGGCACTGCCGATCTGCCGGTGCAACACGCCCTCGTCCAGCACCACACACAGCACCGGCGGATGCTCGCGCCCCAGGATCCGCTGGCGGTCCATCCGGGCCGCCACCATCTCGTCCAGCCGGTCCGGGTTCTCGACGCCCAGCACCGCCCGCGCGTACTCCTCCGTCTGCAACAGCCCGTAGACCAGCTGCGCCTGGAACGTCGAGAGGTACGTCGCCCGCGCCTCCATCTCCGCGTACGCCTGGAACCACGTCGGCAACTGGCTGCGCAGCACCAGGCCCACCAGGCGGGAGAACGAGCCGCTCGTCATCAGCGCCGCGTCCAGTCGCTCCGAGAACTCCCGGGTCGGGACCTTCTTCGCCGTCTCGATCTGGCCGATCAGCGAACCCGTGCAGTACAGGATCCTGCCCAGCTGCGGCTGGTTGAGGTCGGCCTCCTCCCGAAGGCGACGAAGTTCCGAACCGTAGTAGTCCAGCGGCGAGGCGCTCGGATCCAGGTTCCGGATGTTGACCACGGCGAGGTCACCCCCAAGCTCACGCGGTGAGGCGTTGCGTTCAGTCCGTAGCCGAGCGTAACGAACCGACTCCAGCCTGGTGGCATGAATGACGCAACTGACCTCTACCCCGCGGATGTCACCCACAGCTACCGCATGGGCTTCACCGTCGGTGAGCACTCCGCCGGGCACATGCGCCGCATCCTGCACATGTTCCTCACACGGTGGGGACTCGACCGGCTCGCCGACCCCGCGGCCCTCGCGCTCACCGAGCTCGTCGCCAACGTCGTGCGGCACGTGCCCGGCCGGCGGTGCCACGTGCTGATCCTGCGGGAGCCGGAGGGGCTCCGGGTCGAGGTTTCGGACGGCGTCCCCGGGCCGCTGGCTGCGAAGGCCGCCGGTCCGCTGGAGGAGCACGGCCGGGGGCTGATGCTGGTGGAGGCCGTGACGGACCGGTGGGGGGTGGTGGAGCGGCCCGACGGGAAGACGGTGTGGTTCGCGTGCGACGCATAGGGCAGCATGGGCGCCCGTAGACGCGTACCCGCCAGTAGGAGTGACCCATGTCCGAGCCCTCGCCCGAGATCCTCGCCGCCTTCGAGGCCGCCAAGGGCTTCATGCCCGTCGGGGAGGGGCTCGCGCTGTACGCGGCGGCCGCCGAGGCGGCGAAGCTGGGGCTGCCGCTGCTTGAGGTCGGGACGTACTGCGGACGGTCGACGATCCTGCTGGCGGACGTGGCCCGGCAGGCGGGGACGGTCGCGGTGACGGTGGACCACCACCGGGGCAGCGAGGAGCAGCAGCCGGGCTGGGAGTACCACGACACGACCGTGGTGGACCCGGAGGTGGGGCTCATGGACACGCTGCCGACGTTCCGCCGGACGCTCCACCGGGCGGGTCTGGAGGAGCACGTGATCGCGGTCGTCGGGCGTTCGCCGCTGGTCGCGAAGGCCTGGGGCGGGCAGCTCGGGATGGTGTTCGTGGACGGCGGGCACACCGACGAGCACGCCACCAACGACTACGAGGGCTGGGCCCCCAAGGTCGCCCCCGGGGGCCTGCTGGTCATCCACGACGTGTTCCCGGACCCGGAGGACGGCGGGCAGGCCCCGTACCGCATCTATCTGCGGGCGCTGGAGTCGGGCGACTTCGAGGAGGTCTCGGTCACCGACTCGCTGCGGGTCCTGCGCCGCCGCTGACCTCAGAAGAGCGAGGTCACGTACAGGCAGTTGGTGTAGCTGTAGCCCGGTTCGATCTTGGTCTTGCTGGACTTGGTGTCCCCGGCGGTCGAGGTGCCGGTGGCCGCGCGCTTCTGGAGGAAGTGGTAGTCACCGGCGGGCAGCAGCAGGGTCGCCTTCGGGTACTTCGAGGACGGCCCCGTGCAGGCCTTGATCTTCGGAGAGTTCACGAGCAGCGGGGTCTGGTACTTCGTGCAGGTCCCGCACGCCTTGAGGGTGACCCGGCCGGTCATCGGGCCGGTGTAGAGCACCTCGACCTCGCCGGGGCCGTCGTTGCTGATCACCATGACCATCCGGGCGCCGCCGGGGACGTCGGCCGGCGGCAGGGCCTTGCCGGCGGCGGGCTCCTCCTCGGCGATCTCGGCGGCGATGGCGATGGAGCGGGCGTGGGCGGCCTGCGGGCTGTCCGGGTACGTCTTGGCGTAGTCGGTCATGGTCGAGGCGGCGGAGCTGAACTCCTTGTCCTTGAACTCGTCGGTGCCGCAGGCGAAGTCGCCCTTCTGGACCGCGGCCTTCGCCTCCTTCGCGGCGCTCGCGAGGGACGGGTCCGTCATGTTCCCGAGGGAGGAGTCCAGCGCGCGCAGCTGTGTGGTGGCGGCGCAGGGCTCCGAGCCGCCCAGGGCGCTCGTCCGGGTCTTGATCGCCTCCCGGACGGCCGGTTCGACGCGGGTCGTCTGCTCGGCCTTCGGGAAGGTGGTGTAGAGCGTGTTGAGGCTGTCGCTGGCCGTCGGCTTGGCGGTCTGGACGCCGAGGGCCGCCGTGCCGCACTGGTAGAGCGACTCGGCGAGCGGCTCGTCGGTCTTGGCGGGCCGGGAGCCGAGCAGCCCCTTGTCCACGGTGGCCGGGAGCTCCCGCAGGTGCTTGAGCGGCGCGATGGCCTCGCAGTACTTCTTCTCGCCGTACGGGGCGGAGACCGTCTTGTAGTAGGCGTCGAGCCGGTCGGGGACGAGCTTCCCGGCCCGGGAGCCGGCGTACCGGGTGCCGAGGTCCTCGTAGCCGGTGAGCGCCTGGCGGTAGATCGGCTCGGCCTTGTCGAAGGAGAGGCCGTCGGCGGACTTCACGAGCTTGTCCGCCGCCGCGAGCTGTTCGAGCAGCGCCTGCTCCTTCGCCTCGTCGCGGGCGGAGCCGTACGCGAGGGAGCCGCCGGCGGGCACGGCGAGCAGGACGAGGGCGAGCGGCAGCGCCAGGCGCCGGAGGGAGTCGCCGATCCGGAGGGTGGCGCGCAGGCCGCGGCGGGCGCCGTCGGCGGCGGCGGCGAGGAGCACGACGCCGTAGCCGATGAGCAGGGCCCGGGGCACGCCGTCGACGTCGGCGGGGAGCGCGGCGACGAGCAGGGCGGCGGTGGCGAGCCAGCAGACGGCGGCGCCGATCCACTGCCGCAGGAGGACGTAGCCGAGGCCGAGGCCCGAGAGGTTGAGCAGGGCGATCGCGGCGGCCTGGGCCGGGTTCGCGTCGCCGGGCGGCCGCGCGGGCGGCTGGGGGCCGTGGGCGGGCGGCGGGCCGTATCCGCCGGGCGGCCCGTACCCCGGCGGCGGTCCGAAGCCGGGCGGGGCGCCGGGCGGCGGCGGCGCCGTCCCGGATCCGGCCCAGCCGGCCTGGGGCGCGGGCCCGGCGGCGGCTCCGGCCGGAACCCCGCCCGCGTGCCCGGCACCGGCCGGGGCGCCTTCGGACCCCGCGCCGGACGCCGCCCCGAAGGCGAGGGTGGAGGCGCCCCCTGCGGGAGCCTCGGACGCGGGAGGTGCGGACGGGCGCTCCGGGGGCGGCGCGGCCCCCGGTCCCGCGCCGGTCGGCGGGCCCGGCGGGGCGCCCGGCGGCGGGCCGAAGGCGAGGGTGGGCGGGCTCGCGGCGGGGGCCGCCGGGGCGGCCCAGGGCGGCTCGGACGCCGCCGGCTGCCCGCCGGGAGACGCCCCCGCCGACGGCCCGGCGGGCGCCGATCCTCCGGCCCCAGGGCCGCCCGGCGGGCCTCCCGATCCTCCGGCCCCCGGGTCCCCCGATCCCCCGGTCGCCGGTCCGGCCGGTACTCCGGACGCGGGGCCTCCCGATGCTCCGGGCTCCGGTCTCCCCGTCACCCCGGCCGCCGGTGCTCCGGGCTCCGGCTCCGCCGTCCGCTTCCTCAGGTCCGGGCCGTCGCCTCCCGGCGGTCTGTCGGCCGGCTCGGGACGTGCGTCGTTCGGTTCTTCCCCCACCACGGTTCCCCCTCGTGGGTCCATGCGCGGTGACACCCCACCGTCGCCCTTTGCCTCTACCCTTCACGCTTCGCTCACACGCGTCCACCGATCCGTGAAGGCGGTGACCAACCTGCGACGTATCCCGGCGGCGCGGCACCCCCCTCAGGGCCTAAAGTCGCGGGGTGCCGTACGACCACCGGAACACCGTCCGCCGTTCCCTCGCCCTCGCGCTCGCCGCCACGGGCTGCTGCGCCGTGCTCGCGGGGTGCGGGACCTCACAGGCCTCCTCGCCGCACGCGAACGCCGCCGACTCCCTGGCCGCCGGAAGCGAGAGCGGGACGCGGTCCCGGCCGCCGGCCGCCGACTCCTCCGCGCCCCGGCCCGCCCCCTCGCAGGTCACGCCGCAGGCGAGCCGCTCGCTGGCCGGGAAGACCGTCGTGATCGACCCCGGTCACAACTCCGGCAACTTTCGCCATACCGCCGAAATCAACAAGAAGGTGAACATCGGGACGACCCGCAAGGAGTGCGACACCACGGGCACCTCCACCGACGCGGGCTACACCGAGGCCTCGTTCACCCTCGACGTCTCCCACCGGCTGCGGGACCTGCTGAAGGCACGCGGCGCCAAGGTGGTCCTCACCCACGACGCCGACCGCCCCTGGGGCCCGTGCATCGACGAGCGGGCACGGATCGGCAACGCCGCCCGCGCCGACGCCGTCGTCTCCGTCCACGCGGACGGCTCGGCCGTCGGCAACCGCGGCTTCCACGTGATCCTCCCCGCGAAGGTCCGGGCGGGCTCCGCCGACACCTCGGCCATCGTCGCCCCCTCCCGCGCCCTCGGCGAGCGGATCCGGGACCGGTTCGCGCGCGCGACCGGGACCTCGCCCTCCAACTACATCGGTTCCGGTACGGGGTTGGACGTACGGGGCGATCTCGGCGGCCTCAATCTGTCGACCGCGCCCAAGGTCTTCGTCGAATGCGGCAATATGCGTGATCCGAAGGACGCACGGCTGCTCACGTCGTCGACGTGGCGGCAGAAGGCCGCCCAGGGGCTGGCCGACGGCATCGCCACCTACCTCGGGGGGTAGGACCGGCGGGCGATAGATTCCCTCCGTACGATGGGGCCCCCACCCCCGTGCCATGAACCAAGCGCCACGACCTGAGCGCCGCACGACGCGACGACCGACGACCCGACGAAGGACTCTTACGTGAATATCCGCTCCCTCACCCGAGGCGATGGCGTGCTGATCGGTGCAGCGGTGGTGCTGTTCATCGCCTCGTTCCTCGGCATCGCCGGCTGTGACGCCGGCTCCGACATCTGCAGCAAGATCGACACCCCGAACTCGTGGGAGATCTCGTACCTCGGCTGGGGCACCTTCTTCCTCGGCATCGCCGGCGCCGCCCTCGTCGTCGCCTCCCGCGCCCTGCCGGAGCCCCGCAAGGTCGCCGGTTTCGAGCTCGGCCAGGTCGGTGCCTCGTTCACCGTCGCGGCCGCCTGGACCCTGCTCATGTGGATCTTCGAGGTGGACAACGCCGGCGCGGGCCTGATCCTCGGCCTCATCGCCGCCCTGGTCCTGGCCGCTGCCGCCGTCGCCGGTCCGCTGGTGCCCGCGCTCAAGGCCCCGCTCGTCGGCGCGCCGAAGCCGCAGACCCCGCAGCCGTACGGCATGCAGCCCGGCCAGCCGGGTCAGCCGGGCGTCCCCGGCGGCTACGGCTACCCGGGCGCGCAGCACCCGCCGTACGGCGGTCAGCAGGACCCGTCGCAGGGCGCCGGCCAGCCGTTCGGCGCGCAGGCCGCCGCTCCCGCCCCGCAGCCGCAGGCCCCGCACCAGCCCGAGCCGCAGGCCGCCGCTCCGGCGCCGCAGCCGGCCGGGGACTTCTCGCCGTTCTGGTTCGCGGTCCCGGTCGCGCGTCCGCTGTACGGGGAGGACGGCTCCCAGGCGCCGATCGCCGAGCTGGCCCCGGGCACCTGGTACCTCGCGGTCGAGCAGCGCGGCCAGGCCCTGGTGGCCCAGACGCAGGACGGCCGCCGAGGCGTCCTCCAGGACACCACGGGCATCCAGCGCGGCTGATCCCCCCGCTCCACCCGACGGCCCCCCGCCCGGAATCCCTTCCGGGCGGGGGGCCGTTGCCGTACAGTCCCCGCATCGGACCTGACGGAGCGTCAGAAAGGAGGTGGGGCATGCGACTCGGCCTCGCCCTCGGCTACTGGGGCCGCGGCCCCTCCCCCGCCCACCTCGACCTCGCCCGCGAGGCCGAGCGGCTCGGCTACGACTCCGTGTGGACCGCCGAGGCCTGGGGCTCCGACGCCTTCACCGCGCTGACCTGGATCGCCGCCCACACCAGTCGCATCCGGCTGGGCACCGCCGTCGCGCAGATGGCCGCCCGCGCCCCCACCACCACCGCGATGCACGCGCTCACCCTCGACCACCTCTCCGGCGGACGGATGATGCTCGGGCTCGGCCTGTCCGGGCCGCAGGTCGTCGAGGGCTGGTACGGCCGCCCCTTCCCGCGCTCCCCGCTGACGGCGACCCGCGAGTACGTCGACGTCATCCGGCAGGTCCTGCGCCGCGAGGCCCCCGTCCGGCTCGACGGACGGCACCACTCCCACCCGTACACCGGCCCCGACGGCACCGGACTCGGCAAGGCCCTCAAGCCGATCACGCACCCGCTGCGCGCCGACGTCCCCGTGCTGCTCGGCGCCGAGGGCCCGAAGAACGTCGCGCAGACCCTCGCCATCGCCGACGGCTGGCTCCCCCTCTACTGGACGCCCGACCGCTGGGCCGAGGTCTACGCCCTCCCCGACGCCCTCCCGGAGGGCTTCCTCGTCGCCCCGATGGTGCGGGCGCAGCTGTGCGAGGACGTGCCGGCCGGGCTGCTGCCGGTCAAGGCGATGCTCGGCTTCTACATCGGCGGCATGGGGCACGCGGCCCGGAACTTCCACGCCGACCTGATGGGGCGCATGGGGTACGAGAAGGAGGCCCGGCGCATCCAGGAGCTGTTCGCGGCGGGCCGCCGCGAGGAGGCGGTGCGCGCCGTGCCGGACGCCTTCGCGGACGAGATCGCGCTGGTCGGCCCCCGGGAACGGATCGCGGAGCGCCTCGCGGCATGGCGGCGGGGCCCGGTGACGGACCTGTTGGTCACGGCACCGGACCCCGCCACGCTCCGCGTCCTCGCGGAGCTGAACGCCTAGCCGCCCAGCTGTGAGGTGCTGGGGACCTGGTCCTTGACCTCGGCGCCGGCGCTCTTGCCCGCCTCCTTGACGCTGTTGATGACGCTCTCGAAGGCGCCGACGTCCGCGTCGCCGACCTCGCCCTTGCGCAGCTTCGTCCCCAGGTCCTTGAGCGAGTCGATCCCGGCGGTGAGCGGCGCGACCGCCTTCGACAGCAGCGGGTCGCCCTTGGCGTTGTTCACCGCCGCCTTGAGCCGGTTGTACGTGAAGGCGCCCGCGAGGCCCGCCTTCACCAGGGCGAAGGTCCGGCCGTCCGCGCCCTTCTTGAACGTGCCCGCGCGGTACGGCTTCACGATCCACTGGTAGGTGGCGCCCGCGGCGAGACCGGCGTTCGCCACGAACCGCGTCTTCGCCAGCTTCTGCTGCTCGAAGCTCGCCGAGGCCGTCGGGGTCGCGGAGGAGCTCGCGCTCGTCTTGTCGTCGTCGTTGCAGGCGGCGGTGGTCAGGAGCAGCGCGCAGGACAGCAGCAGCGCCACGACTCCGCGCGAGACGGTTCTGGGCAAGACGGGACCTCCCTGATGGCTGTGGCGCCAGCCTCACCCGGGGCCGCCCGGCCCGCCACCGGGGTGGCTCCGTACGGGTTCCGCCCTCCCTCCCGTACGAGTCCGCGCGTCAGGGGCGAGCCGGTGGCACCGCGGGAGGCACGGGGGTTCAGCCGCAGCAGTCGGGCTCCAGGCCGGCCGGCAGGCGCTCGCCGCCGAAGACGGCGACGGTCGCCTCCTCGCCGCCGAGGGCCGCCACCGCGAGGAGCAGGGACCCGGCGGTCCAGGCGGTCTGCTCCTCGGGCCAGACGGCCCGGTCGGCCTCCGTGGCGCCCTCGAAGACGTACCCCGTCCAGTACATGCCGTTCCCGGCGCGCAGGTGCCCGATGTCCTGGAGGATCGTGAGGGCCCGGTCGGACTCCCCCGTCGCCCAGAGCGCGAGGGCGAGCTCGCAGCTCTCGCCGCCGGTGACCCACGGATTGGGGACGACGCAGCGCACCCCGAGGCCGGGGACCACGAAGCGGTCCCAGTCGGCGTCGATCCGGGCCTTGGCGTCGGCTCCGGTGACCGCGCCGCCGAGGACCGGGTAGTACCAGTCCATCGAGTAGCGGGACTTGTCGAGGAAGCGCTCGGGATGCCGGCGGATGGCGTGGCCCAGGGCGCCCGTGGCGAGCTCCCAGTCGGGCTGTGCCTCCTCGCGGGCCTCGGCGAGGGCGAGGGCGCAGCGCAGCGCCTGGTGGATCGACGAACTCCCGGTCAGGAGGGCGTCGTTCACCGGAGTCCCGTCGGACTCCCGCTTCCAGCCGATCTGTCCGCCGGGCTGCTGGAGCCCGAGGACGAACTCGACCGCCGCGTACACGACGGGCCACATCCGGTCGAGGAAGGCGTCGTCGCCGGTGGAGAGGTAGTGGTGCCAGACGCCGACCGCTATGTAGGCGACGAAGTTGGACTCCCGGCTCCGGTCGGTGATCTGCTCCGGGTCGCCGTCGTGGTAGGCCGCGTACCAGGAACCGTCGGGGTTCTGGTGGCGGGCGAGCCAGGCGTAGGCGCGGGCGGCGGCCTCGTGGTCACCGGCCGCGTCGAGGGCCATGGCGGCCTCGGTGTGGTCCCACGGGTCCAGGTGGTGGCCCCGGAACCAGGGGATCGCGCCGTCCTCGCGCTGCACGGCGCGTATCCCGGCGACGGTCTGGGCGGCCTGCTCGGCGGTCAGCACCCCGGGCAGGACGAGGTGCTCGGCGATCCGCTCGGGCGACGTCACTGGCCCGCGTCCACGGTGACGGCCTTCGGGAGGTGGGGCTTGGTCGCGTACGCCACGAAGCTCTTGCCGACGACCGGGTTGAGCAGCTGCTCGGCGACCCGGGTCAGGGCGGGCTTCTTCATGATGTCCCAGACCAGGAGCTTGTGGTAGGCGCGGACCGGCAGCGCCTTGTCGTTGTCGACGCCGAAGGCGCACTTCAGCCACCAGTACGGCGAGTGCAGCGCGTGCGCGTGGTGGGTGCCGTACGGCTTGAGGCCGGCCTGCCGGATCTTGCCGAGCAGCTCGTCGGCCTTGTAGATGCGGATGTGGCCGCCCTCGACCTCGTGGTACGCGTCGGAGAGCGCCCAGCAGACCTTCTCGGGGCCGTACCGGGGCACGGTGATCGCGATCCGGCCGCCCGGCTTGAGGACGCGGACCATCTCGGCGAGCACGCCCTTGTCGTCGGGGATGTGCTCCATGACCTCGGAGATGATCACGACGTCGAAGGACTCGTCGGGGAAGGGCAGGTTGAGGGCGTCGCCCTCCATCGCGGTGGCGGTCGCGCCGGCGGGGGCCTCGCCGGCCTCCTTCATGGCGGCGAACCAGGTGGCGACCTCGCGGATCTCCTCGCCGTTCTGGTCGAGGGCCACGACCTGGGCGCCGCGCCGGTAGCACTCGAAGGCGTGCCGGCCCGCACCACAGCCCAGATCGAGCACACGATCACCGGGGGCGAGCGGGAAGCGGGTGAAGTCGACGGTCAGCACGGGGACGGCCTGCTTTCGGGGTTGAGGAGGGTGGTGGGCAGTCGTTCCGCGCGGGCGGAACGGGTGGGTGCGGCCCACCCGCCGGGCCGCACCCGGCGCACCGGCGGGAGCGTCACCGTCGGACTCCGGCTCCCTGCCGGGCGACCGCCTCGCGGTAGAGGTCGGCCGTCCCCCGCGCGGCCCTGGCCCAGGTGAAGTTGGCCAGGACGCGTGCGCGCCCGGCGGCACCGAGCCGTGCCCGCAGCTCGGCGTCGCCCAGGACCCGTCCGAGCGCCGAGGCCAGCGCCCCGGCGTCGCCCGGGGGCACCGCGAGGCACGTCTCGCCGTCGGCGCCCGCGACCTCCGGGATCGCCCCGCCGGTCGTCGCGACCAGCGCCGTGCCGGTGGCCATCGCCTCGGCGGCCGGCAGCGAGAAGCCCTCGTACAGCGAGGGCACGCAGGAGACCTGGGCGGAGCGCACGAGGTCGACGAGCTCGGTGTCGCTGATGCCCTTGACGAACTCGACGGCGCCGGCGAGCCCGTACCGCTCGATCGCGGCGGCGACCGGCCCGTCCTCGGCGCGCTTGCCGACGACGACGAGGTGGGCGTCGGGGTTCTCGGTGCGGAGCTTGGCGAGCGCCTCGATCAGGTGGACGAGGCCCTTGAGGGGGACGTCGGCGCTGGAGGTGGTGACGATCCGGCCGGGGACCTCGGCGACGGACGGGTCCGGGGACCAGAGGTCGGTGTCGGCACCGATGTGGACGACCCGGATGCGGTCCTCGCGGACGCCGAGGTGCTCGACGATCTCCTGGCGCGAGGTGCCCGAGACGGTGAGGACGGACGGCAGCCGGCGGGCGACCTTCTTCTGCATGCCGGTGAAGGCGTACCAGCGGCGGACGGAGGCACGGCGCTTCCAGTCGGCGGCGGCGTCGAGTTCGAGCTGCCGGTCGACGGTGATGGGGTGGTGGATCGTGGTGACGAGCGGCGCGCCGATCGCGCGGGGCCCGCCGAGGAGTCCGTAGCCGAGGGTCTGGTTGTCGTGGACGACGTCGAAGTCGCCCCGGCGGGCGGCCAGCATGCGCCGGGCCCGCAGGGAGAAGGTGAGCGGCTCGGGGAAGCCGCCGGTCCACATGGTGGCGACCTCCAGGGCGTCGATCCAGTCCCGGTACTCGTCGCGCCCCGGGGTGCGGAAGGGGTCCGGCGAGCGGTAGAGGTCGAGGCTGGCGAGCTCGGTCAGCCGGAGCCCGGCGAGGTCCTCGCCCTCGTCGAGGACGGGGTACGGCTGGGAGCCGATGACCTCGACGGTGTGGCCGAGCCGGGCGAGCTCGCGGGAGAGGTGCCGGACGTAGACGCCCTGGCCCCCGCAGAACGGGTTCCCCTTGTACGTGAGGAGAGCGATCCGCAACGGACCGTCACCGGCAGCGGTGACGCCCTGTCGGGGGCTTGCCTCTATGGCCTCAGCGGTCATGCGCGACCCCCTTCGAGCGTGCGTTTCGCCGGAGCGTAACCGCTCGCGCTAATCTAGAACAAGTTACAGACTTGATCGTTCTTGATCCTTCAAGGAGCACAGAATCTACCGGCAGGTAGCTCCGTGGTGAGAGCCGGAACAGGTGATTCGCGCCACGGCGGCCGCAGCGCCATACTGTCGCTCCCCACCGCACGGAACGGGACCTCATGACCGCAGACAACAGGGCGGACCACAGACCCGCGTCGCCGCCCCTCACGGAGCGCCAGGAGGCGCGGCGCCGCCGCATCCTGAACGCCAGCGCCCAGCTCGCGGCCAGGGGCGGCTTCGACGCCGTGCAGATGCGGGAGGTCGCCGAGGCGGCCGGGGTCGCCCTCGGCACGCTGTACCGGTACTTCCCGTCCAAGATCCACCTGCTCGTCGCGACCATGCAGGACCAGCTCCAGCACATGCACACCACGCTGCGGAAGCGGCCGCCCGCCGGAGCGGACCCGGCGCAGCGGGTCGCCGAGACCCTGATGCGCGCCTTCCGGGCGCTCCAGCGGGAGCCGCAGCTGGCCGACGCGATGGTGCGCGCGCTGACCTTCGCGGACCGCAGCGTGAGCCCCGAGGTCGACACGGTGTCCCGGCTGACGACCGCGATCATCCTGGACGCGATGGGCGCGGAGCACCCGACGCCGAGCCAGCTCTCGGCGGTCCGGGTCATCGAGCACACCTGGCACTCGGCCCTGATCACCTGGCTGTCCGGACGCGCCTCGATCGCACAGGTGAAGATCGACATCGAGACGGTCTGCCGGCTCATCGACCTGACGGCGCCCGCGCCGGCGGAGTGAGCGGACCGCCCCCGCCCGGCCCGGACGGCGGGGCGGGCGCGGTCCCCCCGCGTCAGGACGAGGGCTTGTTCTTCGCGTTGTTCTCGGCGATGACCGCGGCGCACCCCGGTCCGGTGTCGGTGGCGAGGAACATGACCAGCTTCAGCGGACCCGCCGCGTGGTTGCTGGCCTGGAGCCTCCAGGCGCTCTTCTTGAGCGTCTTGATCTGCGAGCCGCTCTGCTCGAAGCTCCGCTCCTCCGTCCAGCCGCCGCCGGCCAGGGTGGAGACCGTGCCCGCGTAGGACTTCTTCGGGTCGGCGGCCTTCTCGGCGTCGGCCGTCCAGGAGACCATGCAGTCCTTCAGCTCGGCCGGAACCCGCTCGCCGGAGGCGTCCTGCGTGAAGCCGGCCTCCGTCGCCGCCTCCGTCAACTCCTTGGTGACGGCGGCGGCGTCCAGCTTCTCCCCGCCGGAGCCGCCCGCGCCCGCACCGCCCGTCGCGGCCGAACCGGCGGAGGAGGAACCGCCCTTGTCCGCACCGCCGCCGCTCCCGCAGCCCGCCACGAGCAGTACCGCACCGGCGGCCGCGGCCACCCACATCCCCTTGCGCACGACACTCCCGATTCCCCACGCACAAGAGCCCGTCGCCCCCGTGACCGAGGGCCCCAGTTTTGCACGCGGGAACGACAGGACGGTGCCGTCCGGGCCGAGGACTCCGGCGCACTACTCCTCCGGCGGGTACACCGGCTCCCCGCCGTCCGCCAGGGTGATCAGGATCGCCTCCACCGGGCAGCCCTCCGCCGCCGCCAGGAGGCGCTCGCCCGCGTCCGCCTCCGGCTCCGACGGGTGGGACTGGCGGGCCGTGTCGAGGCGGAAGCCGTCCGGGGCGTGGTTCACGCACAGGCCGGAGCCGATGCAGACGCTCCGGTCGACCTCCACCCGCCAGCGGTCCCCCATCACGCGCCGCCCTCGTAGCCGCCGGGAAGGTGGATCATCTTGTGCTCCAGGTACTCGCCGAAGCCCTCGGGGCCGAACTCCCGCCCCAGGCCTGAGTTCTTGTAGCCGCCGAACGGGCCGAGCATGTCGAGGCTGAAGGTGTTGACGTTGAAGGTGCCGGTGCGCACGCCCCGGGCGAAGTCGATGCCGTGCTCCACGTCCCCGGTCCAGACGCTGCCGCTGAGCCCGAAGTCGGAGTCGTTCGCGATCCGCAGGGCCTCGGCCTCGTCCCCGTACGGCAGGAGGCAGATGACCGGGCCGAAGATCTCCTCGCGGGCGATCCGCATGGAGTTGTCGACGTCGCCGAAGAGGGTCGGCTCGACGTACCAGCCCCGTTCGAGACCGTCCGGGCGGCCGCCGCCGGTCAGCAGCTTCGCCCCCTCCGCCTGACCGATCCCGATGTAGTCGAGGGAGCGCCGCTGCTGGCGCCGGGCGACGAGCGGCCCGACCTGCGTGGCCGGGTCGAGCGGGTCGCCGACGACGAGCGCGCCGGCCGCCGCCGCGAGGGCCTCGGCGATCTCCTCGTACCGCGAGCGCGGCGCGAGGATGCGGGTCTGGGCCACGCACGCCTGGCCGTTGTTCATCCAGGCGGCCGGGACGATCCCGGCGACCGCGGCCTCCAGGTCGGCGTCCGGCAGGATCACCGCGGCCGACTTCCCGCCCAGTTCGAGCGTGACCCGGGTGAGGTTGCGCGAGGCGACCTCCATGACCCGCTTGCCCGCGCCGACCGAGCCGGTGAAGGAGACCTTGTCGACGCCGGGATGGCCGACGAGGTACTCACTGACCTCCCGGTCGGCCGGGAGGATCGACAGGACCCCCTCCGGGAGCCCGGCCTCCGCGGCGATCTCGCCGAGGATGTACGAGTCGAGGGGCGACTCCGGCGAGGGCTTGAGGATCACCGTGCATCCGGCGAGCAGCGCGGGCCCGAGCTTGGCGGCGGCGGTGAACTGCGGCACGTTCCACGGGACGACGGCCGCGACGACGCCGACCGGCTCGCGCCGCACGAGCAGCGGGCCGAGCACCCCGCCGCGCCGCTCCTCGTACCGGAAGTCCCGGGCGACGGTGATCGCCGCGTCCCAGACCATCATCGCCCCGAGCGCCTGGGCAAGGACGGACCAGGAGTACGGGGAGCCGTTCTGCGCGCTGATGGAGCGGGCGATCTCCTCGTACCGCACGGCGATCGCGTCCTTGATCCGGCTGACGACGGCGATCCGCTCCTCGACCGCCATCCGGGGCCAGGGCCCCTCGTCGAAGGCCCGGCGCGCGACGGCCACGGCCCGGTCCACGTCGGCGGGGGCCGCGTGCGGGACGCGGCCGATGACCCGCTCGGTGTGGGGGGAGATCACCTCGATGACCCCGTCGCCGAGCGGGTCGGTCAACTCCCCGCCGATGAACAGCTTTCCGTGCTCCACAAGCTCGGTCATGACCGCTGCCTCCCGAGGAGATGAACGTGACGGGGGATGTTCCCGACGATGTTTCCTGACGGTGCTTCAGAACTGATACCAGTTCTAGTTATGGTGGGCAATGGTCGTACCGGTACACAGAGACGAGGACGCTCATGACCCAGGTGACCGAGCACGGCGGAGGCGTCTGGTCCCTGCGGGTGCCCATCCCGGACAACCCGCTCGGCCACACCCTGGTCCACGTCCTCGACACCGGCCGCGGCCCGGTCCTCGTCGACACCGGCTGGGACGACCCCGCCTCCTGGAGCGAACTCACCGACGGGCTCACCGCCCTGGGCCTCTCCGTCCGCGAGGTCCACGGGGTCGTCATCACCCACCACCACCCCGACCACCACGGACTCTCCGGCCGGGTGCGCGAGGAGTCCGGTGCCTGGATCGCCATGCACGCCGCCGACACCGCCGTCGTCCGCCGCACCCGGGAGGCCGAGCCGGGCACCTGGCTCGACTACCTCGCCCGCAAGCTGGCCGCCGTCGGCGCCCCCGAGGAGCACGTCGCCCCGCTGCGCGCCGCCCGCGCCTCCGGCCGGATCCGGACCCTGCCCGGGCTCGGCTCGGCCCTCCCCGACCGCGAGATCGTCCCCGGCGAGCTCCTCGACCTGGCCGGCCGGCGGCTCCGCGCCGTCTGGACGCCCGGCCACACCCCCGGGCACGTCTGCCTGCACCTGGAGGAGGAGCACCCCTCCCGGCTGCCCGGCCGCGGCCGGCTCTTCTCCGGCGACCACCTGCTGCCCGGGATCTCCCCGCACATCGGGCTCTACGAGGACCCCGACGACGCCACCGGGGCCGACCCGCTCGGCGACTACCTCGACTCCCTCGAACGGATCGGCCGCCTCGGCGTCGCCGAGGTCCTCCCCGCCCACCAGTACGCCTTCACCGACGCCGCCGGCCGGGTCCGCGAGCTCCTCGACCACCACGAGGAGCGCCTCGCCGGCCTCCTCGGCCTCCTCGCCGTCCCGCTCACGCCGTGGCAGCTCGCCGAGCGCATGGAGTGGAACCGCCCCTGGGACCAGATCCCCCACGGCTCCCGGAACATCGCCGTCAGCGAGGCCGAGGCCCACCTGCGCCGCCTGGTGAAGCTGGGCCGCGCCGAACCGGTGCCGGGCACGGACCCGGTCACGTACGTGGCGGTGTGAGCGGCGGCGGCCGGCCCCCGGCGCCCTCGTGTGAGGCGCCTCGCACCCCCGGGGCACCCGCCCTACGGGCCGGTAGAGTGGGCCCGTCGTCATCATGCCCGTACGGGGGGAAGCCGGTGGAAATCCGGCACTGACCCGCAACCGTGAGCCGCACCCCCCGAGGAGCGGCGAGTCGGAATGCCCCGTCCGGGACGTGACCGCCGGCACCGTCGAGGAATACGGAGCCGGAGCCTGGTGCCCCTGTGGCGTGCCGGTGCCCGGCCGCAGGAGAGGGCCCCATGAACACCGTCCGCCGCGGCGCCGCCGCGCTCGCCGCCGCCGCCGCAGTCGTGCTCGGCACCGCAGCAGCCGTCCCGGCCGCCGCCGCGCCGTCCCCGACCCCCTCGACCGGCTCGCTCCCGTCCGGCCTGTACGGCACGAAGGACCCGCAGTACGACGGTGTCTGGCGGCAGTCGCTCGCCTTCCTCGCCCAGCGCAGCACCGGCTACCAGCCCGCCGACACGGCCGTGGAGTGGCTCCTGGGCCAGCAGTGCGGCGACGGCTCCTTCCCCTCGTACCGCGCGGACGAGTCGAAGCCCTGCGACGCCAAGACGATCCGCGACACCAACGCCACCGCCGTCGCCGTCCAGGCGCTGCGCGCCGTGCGCCGCCAGGCCGCCTCCCCCGCGGCGATCGACAAGGCCGTCGACGCGGGCTCCGGCTGGCTGCGGACCGTGCAGAACAAGGACGGCGGCTGGGGCTACGGCGCCGGCGGCGCGAGCGACGCCAACTCCACCTCGGTCGTCGTCGGCGCGCTCGCCGCGATCGGTGTGCGGCCCGGCGCGTTCACCTCCTCCGAGGGCCGCACACCGTACGACGCCCTCCTCTCCTTCGCCCTGCCCTGCTCGGACAAGGACGGCGCGGGCGCCTTCGCCTATCAGCCGGACAAGACCGGCAAGCTCCTCGCCAACGCCGACGCCACCGCGGCGGCCACCCTCGCCGGGCTCGGCAAGAGCGTCGTCGCCACCAAGGCCTCCCCCGCCCAGCCGGCGGTCTGCACCGACCTGTCGAAGCCGACCGTCGAGCGGGCCGCCCTGAACGGCGCCTCCTACCTGGCGAAGGCCCTCGCGAAGACCGGCCACCTGACCCTGCCGCCGATGCCCGGCGCCACCGACACCACCGCGCAGCCCGACATCGGCAACACCGCCGACGCCGTCGTCGCGCTCGCCGCCTCCGGCGCCACGAAGGAGGCCGAGCCCGCCCTGGCCTGGCTGGAGAAGAACTCCGCTGCCTGGGCGAAGGAGGGCGGCCCGGCCGCCTACGCCCAGCTGATCCTGGCGGCCCGCGCGACCGAGACCGACCCGCGCGAGTTCGGCGCGGTGGACCTGGTCGAGCAGCTCAACGCCACCGGCCCCGAGCCCAAGGCCCCGGACACCTCCGCCGCCTCCACCAGCGACGACGAGGACTCCGGCTTCGACATCTGGTGGATCATCGGCATCGGCACGGTCGTCGGCGTCGGCATCGGCTTCCTCGTCAGCGGCCGCCGGAAGTGAGCGGACGGATGCGGGCCGCGGTCGCGACGGCCGGGGCGCTCCTCACCCTGACCGCCGTCGCGGCGGCCCCGGCGCAGGCCGCCGGCTACCGCTACTGGTCGTTCTGGGAGAGCGACGGCGGGAAGCCGTGGGCGTACGCCACGCAGGGACCGGCGACCGCCCGGCCCGCCGACGGCGACGCCCTCGGCTTCCGCTTCGCGATCAGCAACGACACCGCCGACTCGACCCGGCCCTCCGCGGCACCCGACTTCGCGCGGATCTGCGCGGGCGTGGAGCGGAAGGACGGCTCCAAGCGGATCGCGGTCGTCGTCGACTTCGGCGGCCCGGCCGACGCCCCGCCCGGGGAGACCCCGCCGGAGAAGCGGGTCGAGACCGGCTGCGCGCAGGTCCACGACGACGCGACCGGCGCGGAGGCACTGGCCGCGGTGGCGAAGCCGCTGCGGTACGACAGCGCGGCGATGCTGTGCGGGATCGCGGGCTACCCGGCCCGGGGCTGCGGCGAGCAGGTCGAGGCGGGCGGGGACACCGGAGGGTCCGGGACGAAGACCCCGGCGCCGGCCGCCGCGCGGGACTCCGGCGGGGGCGACGGCCCGTCCGTCGGCGTGCTCGCGGGCGGGGCCGCGGTCCTGGCGCTCGGCGGGGCGGCGATCTGGAAGGCCCGCCGACGCGGATGAGTACGGTCCGCAGCGGGTCCCACGCACGGGGCGGCGGAGTCCCGGCGTCGGGCCGGAGCGCGTCGACGTCCGCCCGGGAGTCGACGTCCGCCCGGGAGGGGTCCGCCTCCGCCCGGAGCGGCTCCGGGTCCGGGTCCGGGTCCACGTCGACCCGGAGCGGCTCCGCGTCCGCGTCCGCCCGGAGTGTGTTCACGGCCCCCGCGGCGAGCCGGGCCAATGCCCTGCACGCGGGCGCGTGGTGGCTGTGGGCCCTCGGGCTCGCCGTCGCCGCCTCCCGGACCACGAACCCGCTGCTGCTCGGACTGCTCGTCGGCGTGGCCGGATACGTGGTGGCGGCCCGGCGCACGGACGCGCCCTGGGCCCGCTCGTACGGCGCGTTCGTGAAGCTGGGCCTGTTCGTGGTCGGCCTGCGGGTCGTCTTCTCCCTCGTGCTCGGCTCCCCGATCCCCGGCGAGCACGAGCTGTTCACGCTGCCCGAGGTGCCGCTGCCGGACTGGGCGCAGGGGGTCCGGATCGGGGGCCGGGTGACGGCCGAGCAACTGGTGTTCGCGCTGTACGACGGCGCCAAGCTGGCGACCCTGCTGATCTGCGTGGGCGCCGCGAACGCGCTGGCCAACCCGGCGCGGCTGCTGAAGTCGCTGCCGGGGGCGCTGTACGAGGCCGGGGTCGCCGTCGTCGTCGCGATGACCTTCGCGCCGAACCTGGTCGCCGACGTGGTCCGGCTGCGGACCGCCCGCCGGCTGCGCGGCCGGCCGACCGGCGGGGTGCGGGCGGTGCTCCAGATCGGCCTGCCGGTCCTGGAGGGCGCCCTGGAGCGGTCGATCGCCGTGGCGGCCTCGATGGACGCGCGCGGGTACGGGCGGACGGCCCGGGTCCCGGCCGCGGTGCGCCGCACCACGAACGCGCTGACCCTGGGCGGGCTCCTCGGCGTCTGCGCGGGCTCGTACGGGCTGCTCGCCGCGGAGGGCGCGGGGTACGGTCTGCCGCTGCTCGGCGCCGGGCTGCTCGCCGCGATGGCCGGGCTCCGGCTCGGCGGGCGCCGGACCGTCCGTACCCGCTACCGGCCCGACCGCTGGGGCGCGCGGGCCTGGCTGGTCGCGGGCTCCGGGGTGGCGGTCGCCGTCCTCATGATCTGGGCGAACGTCTACGCCCCGGAGGCGCTGCACCCCGGGGTCGTCCCGCTGGAGGCGCCGGAGCTGCCGCTGTGGCCGGCGGTGTCGGTGCTGGTGGGCCTGGTCCCGGCGTTCGTGGCCCCCGTACCCGAGGAGAACCTGTGATCCGCTTCGAGAACGTCTCGATGAGGTACGAGGACGCCGCGCCGACCCTGCGGAACGTGGACCTCACGATCCCCGAGGGGGAGCTGGTCCTCCTGGTGGGCCCCTCGGGCGTCGGGAAGTCGACCCTCCTGGGCGCGGTCTCGGGCCTGGTCCCGCACTTCACGGGCGGCACGCTGACCGGGCGGGTGACGGTCGACGGCCGGGACACCCGTACGCATCCGCCGCGCGAGCTCGCGGACCTGGTGGGCACGGTGGGGCAGGACCCGTCGGCGCACTTCGTCACCGACACGGTCGAGGACGAGCTCGCGTACGGAATGGAGTCCCTGGGGCTCGCGCCCGGCGTCATGCGGCGCCGGGTGGAGGAGACCCTGGACCTGCTGGGCCTGGCGGAACTGCGCGACCGTCCCCTCGCGACGCTCTCGGGCGGCCAGCGCCAGCGGGTCGCGATCGGCTCCGTCCTCACCCCGCACCCCAAGGTCCTCGTCCTGGACGAGCCGACCTCGGCGCTGGACCCGTCGGCGGCGGAGGACGTCCTCGCGGTGCTCCAGCGCCTGGTGCACGACCTGGGCACCACGGTCCTCCTGGCGGAGCACCGTCTGGAGCGGGTGGTCCAGTACGCGGACCAGGTCCTCCTGCTGCCGGACGCGGTGCTGGGCACCCCGGCCGAGGTCATGGCCGTGTCGCCGGTGCACCCGCCGGTGGTGGCGCTCGGCCGCCTGGCGGGGTGGGAACCGCTGCCGCTGACGGTGCGGGACGCGAGGCGGCGGGCGGCCCCGCTGAAGGAGCGGCTGGAGGACCGGATGCCCTCACCGGTCCCGTCGGGGTCCCCTTCAGCCCGGTCGGCGCTTGAGGCGCGGGGGTCCCGTTCGGCCTCGCCGGTGTCCCAGGCGCGGGGCTCCGGGGACGGAGCCTCCGGTCTCGGGAAGGGGCGGGGTGGGGGACTCAACCCGTTCAAGCGGCGCCGCACCCAGACCCAGCAGCCGGCCACCACCACCCCCCTCACTCCCCTCCTCCTCACCGACGGCCTCGGCGTCCGCCGCGGCCGCGTCGAGGCCCTCCGCCGTGTCGACCTCCGCGTCGGCCCCGGCGAGACCGTCGCGCTCATGGGCCGCAACGGCGCCGGGAAGTCCACCCTCCTCTCCACCCTCGTGGGCATGATCGAGCCGACGACGGGCACCGTCCGCGTCGCCGGGCTCGTCCCGCACGACACCGCGCCCCGCGAGCTGATCCGCCAGGTCGGCCTGGTGCCGCAGGAGCCGCGTGACCTGCTGTACGCGGACACCGTCGCCGCCGAGTGCGCGGCGGCGGACGCGGACGCGGGCGCGGCGCCCGGGACGTGCCGGGCGCTGGTGGAGGAGCTGCTGCCGGGGGTGGCGGACGACACGCACCCCCGTGACCTGTCCGAGGGCCAGCGGCTCGCGCTCGCGCTGGCCGTCGTGCTGACCGGCCGGCCGCCGCTGCTCCTGCTCGACGAGCCGACCCGCGGCCTGGACTACGCGGCGAAGGCCCGCCTGGTCGCCCGGCTGCGGTCGCTCGCGGCGGACGGGCACGCGATCGTGCTCGCCACGCACGACGTGGAGCTGGCGGCCGAGCTGGCGCACCGGGTCGCGATCATCGCGGACGGCGAGATCGTCGCGGACGGCCCGACGCCCGAGGTCGTCGTCTCCTCGCCCGCCTTCTCGCCGCAGGTGGCGAAGATCCTGGCCCCGCAGCCCTGGCTCACGGTCGAGCAGGTGGAGGCGGCGCTGTGAGGTCGACCCGTCCCGTACGCCTCGGCCCCCGCTCGGTCGCGGCCCTGGTCCTCGTCTCGCTCGTCGGGGTCCTCGCCTTCTGCTGGCCGCTCTTCGCGGACGCCGGCTCGGCGGTGACCTCGCACGCCGGTGACGCTCCGTGGCTGTTCGCCGCGCTGCTGCCGCTCCTGGTCGCGGTGGTCGTGGCGACGATCGCGGACCGCGGGATGGACGCGAAGGCGGTGGCGATGCTGGGCGTGCTCGCCGCCGTGGGGGCGGCGCTGCGCCCGCTGGGGGCGGGGACGGCCGGCCTGGAGCCGATGTTCTTCCTGATGGTGCTGAGCGGCCGGGTCCTCGGGCCGGGCTTCGGCTTCGTCCTGGGTTCGGTGACGATGTTCGCGTCGGCGCTGCTCACGGGCGGGGTGGGGCCGTGGATGCCCTTCCAGATGCTGTCGATGGGCTGGTTCACGATGGGCGCGGGGCTGCTGCCGGGCCCCGACCGGCTGCGGGGGCGGGCCGAGCTGCTGATGCTGTCCGCGTACGGCTTCGTGGCGGCGTTCGCGTACGGCACGGTCATGAACCTTCAGGGCTGGGTCCTGCTCCAGGGCCTGGGCAGCGGGGTCTCCTTCGTGCCGGGCGCGCCGCTCGACGAGAACCTGGTCCGTTTCCTCGCGTACGTCCTCGCCACATCCCTCGGCTGGGACCTGGGCCGGGCCGCGCTCACCGTCGTGCTGACCGTGACCGTCGGCGGGACGCTCCTGAGGGCGCTGCGGCGGGCCACGCGGCGGGCGAACTTCGAGGCCCAGGTCACATTCGAGGCCCCGGAAACGCCCTCCCGGGGTGAGGCGCCTCATAGGACCTAGGTCACGTACGAGCGGGAGTAGTAGCCCCACACACCGGGCCAAATCACCCCACATCACCGTATGACCTGCGGAAACGCCCGGCCGCCCACCCCCCTCGTTGGGCCCCCGGGTCCGAACCTTCCTCGTACAGGGGGTCGTTGCATCGGCGTTCCGGCCCTGCTTGTCTGGTGGACGTCGCCAGGCAGCCGGTGCTCATCGCAGCGCCACGGACAGCCGGTATCCCCCAGCTCCCGGGTCCCCCGGGCTCTGGTTCCGGCTTGCCGAAATCGCCCGGCGCGACCTGTCCCCGAAGTTAGGTAGAAACCTTGATCCGCTCGCTCACCACTCGTGCCTCCGCCCGCAACAAGAAGATCGCCGTGTCCGCAGCCGTGCTGCTGGGTGCGTCGGGTGCGGTGCTCGGCACGACGGGGTCTGCTTCGGCCGCCAGCCCGCAGGACGTCGCCCGCAAGATCGTCCCCGCCTCGCAGTACGCGTCCTTCAGCAAGATCGTCGAGCACGAGTCGCACTGGAACCACACCGCGACGAACTCCTCCAGCGGCGCCTACGGCCTCGTCCAGGCCCTGCCGGCCTCGAAGATGTCCTCGGCCGGTTCCGACTGGAAGACCAACCCGGCCACCCAGATCAAGTGGGGCCTCAACTACATGAACGAGCGCTACGGCTCCCCGAACGCCGCCTGGGCGTTCTGGCAGGCCAACGGCTGGTACTGATCAGCACCTGCCGCACCGCGCATCCGCAAGGCCCCGCCCTCCTCACGGAGGGGCGGGGCCTGCGGCGTTTCCGGACCGCCTCCGACGGCGGGGCGGTCAGAGCCGCTGGATGATCGTGCCCGTGGCGAGCGCGCCCCCGGCGCACATGGTGATCAGCGCGAACTCCTTGTCGGTGCGCTCCAGCTCGTGCAGGGCCGTGGTGATCAGCCGGGCCCCGGTGGCGCCGACGGGGTGGCCCAGGGCGATGGCACCGCCGTTGACGTTGACCTTCACGAGACCGTCCAAGTCCCGATCGAATTCCTGCGCCCAGCTGAGCACCACGGACGCGAAGGCCTCGTTGATCTCGACGAGGTCGATGTCCCTGAGGCTCATCCCGGCCTTGCCGAGGACGGCCCGCGTGGCGTCGATCGGCCCGTCGAGGTGGAAGTGCGGGTCGGCCCCGACGAGGGCCTGGGCGACGATCCGGGCGCGCGGGCGCAGCTTGAGGGCGCGGGCCATGCGCTTGGAGGCCCACAGGATCGCGGAGGCGCCGTCGGAGATCTGGGAGGAGTTCCCGGCGGTGTGGATCGCGGTGGGCATGACGGGCTTGAGGCGGGCCAGGCCCTCCATGGTGGTGTCGCGCAGGCCCTCGTCGCGGTCGACGAGCCGCCACATGCCCTGTCCGGCGGCCTGCTCGGCCTCGGTGGTGGGGACCTGGACGGCGAAGGTCTCGCGCTTGAAGCGCTCCTCGGACCAGGCGGTCGCGGCCCGCTCCTGGGAGAGCAGTCCGAGGGAGTCGACGCGCTCGCGGGTGAGGCCCCGGCGGCGGGCGATGCGCTCGGCGGCCTCGAACTGGTTGGGCAGGTCGACGTTCCACTCGTCGGGGAAGGGCTTGCCCGGGCCGTGCTTCGAGCCGGAGCCGAGCGGGACCCGGGACATGGCCTCGACGCCGCAGGAGATCCCGATGTCGATGACGCCGGCGGCGACCATGTTGGCGACCATGTGACTGGCCTGCTGCGAGGAGCCGCACTGGCAGTCGACGGTGGTGGCGGCCGTCTCGTAGGGCAGCCCCATGGTGAGCCAGGCGGTGCGCGCCGGGTTCATGGACTGCTCGCCGGCGTGGGTGACCGTACCGCCGACGATCTGTTCGACGCAGTCGGCGTGGATGCCGGTGCGACCGAGGAGTTCACGGTAGGTCTCGCCCAGGAGGTAGGCGGGGTGGAGGTTGGCGAGCGCGCCTCCGCGCTTGCCGACGGGGGTGCGTACGGCTTCGACGATGACGGGTTCCGCGGCCATGAGCTCGTCCTCTCCTCGACCGGACGGGGTGTCCCGGCACCCCGGTCGGTCGGCGTCACGGGGAACTAGTACGCGTTCTAGTTCTGAGTGCAGTCTTATGACTGCTACCGCCGGTACGCAAGGGTCCGGGACGCAACAGTTCCCGCCCCGCCCCTTGCCACTTGGAGAACTCGTTACTAACTTTCCCGGCAACTTCTGATGGTCCATCAGATATGGAGAGTGTTGCCGATGGCCTGCCCGCATCTCCCCGGAGGACAGCTCCCCGAGGGACTCCCCCAGGGGCTCCCCGAGGGCCTCCTCGAGGGGTTCGACGCCACGGACCCCGATCTGCTCCGCGACCGCGTCCCCTTCCCGGAGTTCGCCCGGCTGCGGCAGACCGCGCCCGTGTGGTGGTGCTCCCAGCCGGCCGGCGTCACCGGGTTCGCGGACGGCGGGTACTGGGCGGTCACGCGCCACGCGGACGTCAAGTACGTCTCCACCCACCCCGAGCTGTTCTCCTCGAACGAGAACACCGCGGTCATCCGCTTCAACGAGCACATCACCCGGGACCAGATCGAGGTCCAGAAGCTGATCATGCTCAACATGGACCCGCCCGAGCACACCCGGGTCCGCCAGATCGTCCAGCGCGGCTTCACCCCCCGGGCGATCCGGAACCTGGAGACCGCCCTGCGCGAGCGCGCCCGCTCCATCGTCGAGGAGGCGCGGCGCGGCACCGGAGCCGACGGCACCTTCGACTTCGTCACCCGGGTCGCCGTCGAGCTCCCTCTCCAGGCCATCGCCGAACTCATCGGCGTGCCCCAGGAGGACCGCTCCCGGATCTTCGACTGGTCGAACAAGATGGTGGCGTACGACGACCCCGAGTACGCCATCACCGAGGAGATCGGCGCCGAGGCCGCCATGGAGCTCATCGGCTACTCGATGAACATGGCGGCCGCCCGCAAGGAGTGCCCCGCCGCCGACATCGTCAGCCAGCTCGTCGCCGCCGAGGGCCAGGGGAACCTCTCCTCCGACGAGTTCGGCTTCTTCGTGCTGCTGCTCGCCGTCGCCGGGAACGAGACCACCCGCAACGCCATCAGCCACGGCATGCACGCCTTCCTCACCCACCCCGACCAGTGGGAACTCTTCAAGCGGGAGCGCCCCGCGACCGCCGCCGAGGAGATCGTCCGCTGGGCGACGCCGGTGGTCTCCTTCCAGCGGACCGCGACCCAGGACACCGAACTCGGCGGCCAGAAGATCCGCAAGGGCGACCGGGTCGGCCTCTTCTACTCCTCCGCCAACAACGACCCCGAGGTCTTCACCGACCCCGAGCGCTTCGACATCACCCGCGACCCCAATCCCCACCTCGGTTTCGGCGGCGGCGGACCGCACTTCTGCCTCGGCAAGTCCCTCGCGATCAAGGAGATCGAGCTGATCTTCAACGCCATCGCCGACACCCTGCCCGACCTCACCCTCGCCGGCGCACCGCGCCGACTGCGGGCGGCCTGGCTGAACGGGGTGAAGGAGCTCCGGGTCCGGACGTCGGCGTGAACGGTGCGGGTGCGTGCGTGCGGGTGCGGGTTCGGGCGCGGGTACGAACGCGAAACCGGAACCGGCAGGTGACCGCCCACGTCTGACCCCCCATGCGGGGGACACTCAGAAGGATCCTGACCACCATCGTCGCGCTGCTCGCGCTCCAGCTCGGCTCGCTCGTCGCACCGGCGTACGCCTGCGGCTGCGGCGCCATGATCCCGGACAAGGCCGAGCGGATCGGCGTCGACCGGGAGGAGTCGGCCGTCCGCTGGGACGGCCGCACCGAGACCGTCGTCATGCGCTTCCGCGTGCACGGCAACGCCCGGCGGGCGGCCTGGATCATGCCGGTGCCGGGCCGCGCCGACGTCGCGCTCGGCGACCCGGCGCTCTTCGACGAGCTCGACCGGCTCACGGAGCCCGAGCAGCGCGACCGCTTCCACTTCTGGCCGCGCGAGGGCGACTGGCCCTTCGACGACTCGTACGGGGACGGGGCCGCCGCCGCGCCGCCCGGCACGGGTGGCGTCGGCGTCGTGGGGCGCGAACGGCTCGGCCCCTTCGACGTGGCCCGGCTCACCGCCACCGACCCCGACGCCCTCGGCGACTGGCTGCGCGCCCACGGCTTCGAGCTGCCCGAGCGGCTCACCGGAGCGCTCGGGCCCTATGTCGAACGGAAGTGGGAGTACGTGGCCGTCCGCCTCGCCCCGCAGGAGAAGGGCGCGACGCTCCAGGGCGAACTGACCCCGCTGCGGATCACCTTCGCCTCCCCCGAACTCGTCTATCCCATGCGGCTCTCCCGCCTCGCACGGACCCCGCAGACCCTCGGCCTGTACGTGCTCGCCGACCACCGGATGGAACCCCGCTCCCCCATCGGAGGCGACCGCCCCGAGGTCACCTTCGCGGGCCCGATCGAGCACCCCGGGGGCGCGGTCGCGGACCTCACCGGCGACCGGCCGGCCCGGCTCACCGTCCTGGAACAGCACTTCCCCCAGCCCGCCCGGATCGACGACGACCACCATCTCCGGGCCGTGGCCGACACCCCGTACCGCCGGGTCGAGTACACCGACCGGCTGCTCACCGTGGGCGGCGGCATCCCGGTCTGGCTGCTGACCGTCGGCGCGGGCGCACTGCTCTCCGCTCTGCTCGCAGGCCTGATCGCCGTCCGGGTGAAAAGGCGCCGACCGCGTCTGGACGCGGGTGTACGTTCGAGCGCATGACGAACCCTCAATGGATTGCGGTCGACGACTACTTCACCGACACGATCGCCCCCGGTGACGACGCCCTGACGGCGGCGCTCGCCGCCTCCACGGCGGCGGGCTTGCCGGAGATCGCCGTCGCCCCCAACCAGGGCAAGCTGCTCCATCTCCTCGCCGCGACGCAGGGCGCGCGGAACATCCTGGAGATCGGCACGCTCGGCGGCTACAGCACGATCTGGCTGGCCCGCGCGCTGCCCGCCGACGGCCGGCTGACCACCCTGGAGTACGACCCCGCGCACGCGGACGTGGCCCGCGCCAACATCGCCCGCGCCGGGCTCGACAAGATCGTCGAGGTCCGGACGGGCGCGGCCCTGGAGACCCTGCCGGTGCTGGAGACGGAGGGTGCGGGCCCCTTCGACCTGGTCTTCATCGACGCCGACAAGGCCAACAACCCGCACTACGTGACCTGGGCGCTGAAGCTCTCCCGCCCGGGCTCGCTGATCATCGTCGACAACGTGGTGCGGGAGGGCCGGGTGGCCACCGAGCAGCCCGGCGACGCGGCGGTCACCGGCACCCGCGCGATGTTCGACCTGATCGCCGCCGAACCCCGCCTGGACGCGACGGCGATCCAGACGGTCGGCACGAAGGGCTACGACGGCCTGCTGCTGGCCCGCGTCACGGCGTAGGGCCGCCGCGTCCCTTCGGCTCGACCCCGGGTCATATCCTGCCTTTCATGAGCATCGTGAAGATCAACGTCCTGACCGTGCCGGACGAGCAGCGTGAGGTGCTGGAGCAGCGGTTCGCCTCCCGGGCCGGGGCCGTGGAGGGATCCGACGGCTTCGAGTGGTTCGAGCTGCTGCGCCCGCTGGAGGGCACCGACCAGTACCTGGTGTACACGCGCTGGCGCAGCGAGGAGGACTTCCAGAACTGGATGAACGGTTCCATGAAGGCCGCCCATCAGGGCGGTGGCGAGGGGGGCGAGCGGCCCAGGCCCGCCGCGTCCGGCTCGGCCCTGTGGTCGTTCGAGGTCGTCCAGCAGGCGTCGCCCAGGTAATTCGGCGGCGCACCCGGTCACGCGGGCTCACAATGGCCCGCATGACCTGGACCTTCACCCCCGAGCGCGTCGACACCCCGGACGCGACCTCCCTGCGGCGCGACTACTACGCCGATGTCGCCGGCAGCTACTGGAAGCGGCCGGCGACGGAGGCGGAGGTCGACGAGGGGCTGACGAACGACGGGGTCGAGCGACTGGCCCCGCCGACCGGCCAGTTCCTGGTCGCCCGCTTCGAGGGGAAGCCCGCGGGCTGCGGCGGGGTCCTGCTGCTCGACGGCGAACGCGCCGAGCTGACACGGGTGTTCCTCCGGCCCGCCTTCCGGGGCACCGGCGGCGCGGACGGCCTGCTGCGGGGCCTGGAGGGGGCGGCGCGGGCCCTCGGCGCGCGCCGGACGGTCCTGAACACGCGCCTCGACCTGGTCGAGGCGCGCGGCCTGTACGCCCGGCACGGCTACGCGGAGATACCCGCGTACTGCACCGGCCCCTACATGCAGATCTGGTACGGCAAGGAGCTCTGAGCCCCGCCCTACGAGGGGTGGTCGCGGGGCGGCTCCGGAGTGTGGGGCCCCTCCCCGTCGGAGCCGCACAGCTCCGCCGTCAGCTCCTCCACCAGCTGGACGAGGTCGGTGGGCCGGTCGGGCCCCCACCAGTCGCCGAGGAGTTCCGCGAGCGACTCCTCCCGGGCCCTGGCCAGGACCGTGGCCGCCCGCACGCCGTCCTCGGTGAGCGTCAGCTGGACGCCCTCCCGTGCCACCAGGCGACGCTCCTCCAGCTGCCGGGACGCCTCCGTGACGACCTCCGGCGGCACGGGGGTCGTCTCGGCGAGCCGGGAGGGCTCGACGGCCCCGTGGCGGCGGACGCGCAGCAGCAGCCAGCTCGCGGCGGGCAGCAGGTCGAGCCCGGCGCGTTCGGTGATCGTCACGTAGACCGCCTTGCGGCCCTCCCGGGAGCCGAGGAGGGACAGGGCGCGGGCACACTCCTCGTACGAGGAGCGCTCGACCGGATTGGACGCGAGCGTCTGGCTGGTGTCGGGCGCGGTGACCGACGCCCGCAGCTTGTCCTCCTTGAGGAACCAGGCGACGACGAAGGCGACGAGCACGACCGGGGCCGCGTACAGGAAGACGTCCGTGATGGACGTGGCGAACGCGTGCAGCACGGCCGGCCGGAGCTCCGCCGGCAGCTCGGAGACGGCGCGCGGGTCGGCGGCGACCTGTCCGGGGCCGACACCGGGCGGCACCCGCGCGCCGGCGCTCGCGAACACCGCGTCGAGCTTGTCGGTGAGCCGGTTGGTGAAGAGGGTGCCGAAGACGGCGACGCCGAACGACGCGCCGATGGAGCGGAAGAAGGTCGCCCCGGAGGTGGCGACGCCGAGGTCCTCGTACGAGACGGAGTTCTGCACGACCAGGACGAGGACCTGCATCACGAGGCCGAGCCCGGCGCCGAAGACGAAGAAGCAGAGGCTCATCGACCAGGTCGAGCTGGTCTCGGTCAGCCGGTGGAGGAGCAGCAGACCGACGCAGGTGAGCGCGGTGCCGGCGATCGGGAAGACCTTCCAGCGGCCGGTGCGGGAGACGATCTGGCCGGAGGCGGTCGAGGTGGTCAGCAGGCCGAGGACCATCGGCAGCATGTGGACGCCGGACATCGTCGGCGTCACGCCCTGCACCACCTGGAGGAAGGTCGGCAGGTAGGTCATCGCGCCGAACATGGCGAAGCCGACGACGAAGCTGATCACCGAGACCAGGCTGAAGGTCCTGATCCGGAACAGTTTGAGCGGCAGGACGGGTTCGGCGGCGCGCCGCTCGACGAGGACGAACCAGACGAGGAGTACGGCTCCGAGGACGGCGAGCCCGATGATCTGCGGCGAGCCCCACGCCCAGGTGGTGCCGCCGAGGGACGCCACCAGGACCAGGCAGGTGGCGACCGCGGCGATGAGGAAGGTGCCGAGGTAGTCGGTCCGGTGCCGGGTGGACCGCACGGGGATGTGGAGCACGGCGGCGATCACGAAGAGCGCGACGATCCCGATCGGCAGGTTGATGTAGAAGACCCAGCGCCAGGACAGGTGCTGGGTGAAGAGGCCGCCGAGCAGCGGTCCGAGGACGCTGGTGGCGCCGAAGACCGCGCCGAACAGACCCTGGTACTTGCCGCGCTCCCGGGGCGAGACGAGGTCGCCGACGATCGCCATCGACAGCACCATGAGCCCGCCGCCGCCGAGGCCCTGGACCGCGCGGAAGGCGATGAGCTGCGGCATGTTCTGCGCGATGCCGCAGAGCGCCGAGCCGATGAGGAAGAGGACGATCGCGCTCTGGAAGAGCTTCTTGCGCCCGTACTGGTCTCCCAGCTTGCCCCAGAGGGGCGTCCCGGCCGTCGACGCGAGCATGTACGCGGTGACCACCCAGGAGAGGTGCTCCAGGCCGCCGAGCTCGCTGACGATCGTGGGCAGGGCGGTGGAGACGATGGTCTGGTCGAGCGCGGCGAGCAGCATGCCGAGCAGCAGGGCGCCGATCGCGACGAGGACGGTGCGGTGGCTCTGTCCCTCACCGGGCACGGGGGCGTCGCCGAGGTGGGACGGGCGGGTGTCCTGGGCCATGGGTCTCCGACTCTGTCTCGATCTCGGTCCCGATGCGGGGGTCGGTGTCGCGGTCGGTGCGGGGGGGGCGGTGTCGGTCCCCTTCTCCGACTTCCCCGACTCTGTCGTCGTCGTGGTCTCCGTCTCGGTCTCCGGCGTCTCCATCCTGGTCGGAATATCCCGATATGGCCTGTCGAAGGGCACACTCGTTCGCCCGTCGGGCAGGGGCGGGCTGCATAATCGCTCGCAGTTGTCTCGGGGAGGGGACCCATCATGACCGGACATGTCTGTCCTGAATGCGGTGTACAAAGACCTGGCTGCGCCTGCGCCAGGGCGGCCGGCCTCGCGGCCGAGAGGGCGGCGGCCGAGGACTTCGACCCCCTGCGGATCAGGCCGTACGTGACCCTGGACGCCACCGACGGGCCGGAACGGGAAGGGCCGGGGGCGCAGGGCGGGCCCGGGGGGCGGGGCGAGCCTGGGGGCCGGAACAGGCCCGGGGGCGGGGTCGGGCCCGGGGACCGGAGCGGGCCCGGGGATGCGACGGCCCACCTGCCCGCGTACGTACCCGAGGACGCGACGACCCACCTGCCCGTGTACGTACCCGAGGACGCCACGGCCCACCTGCCCGCCTACGTACCCGAGGACGCCACGGCCCACCTGCCCGCCTACGTACCCGAGGACCCGCCGACGACCCGGCTGGCCGCCGTCCGGCCCGGGCCCGGCCCCGTGGGGCAGGGCCCGGGGGCGCACCCCGGCACCGCTCCCGCGGGTGACCCCTCCGAGACCATGCCGCTGCTGCTCCGCGGCATCGGCCGCACGCCTCCCACCGGCGGAAGCGGATACGGACCTGGCTACGGCGAAGAACCGGAGCGGAAGCCCGGCCGCAAGCGCGGTGTGGTGGTCGCCGCGGTCGCCGCCGTCGCCGTGGCGGGCACCGCGGCCCTGGCGGCGTCCCTCCTCGGCGGCGCGGGCGAGACCGACGACCGGGCGGCCGTGCCCGAGGTCACCACGAGCGCGTCGCTGAACGTCGCCGTTTCGGAGGCCCCGTCCCCCTCCTCCGAGACGCCGGAGCCCACCTCCTCGTCCCCGACTCCGCGCCGGACGCCGCCCTCCCCGTCCGCCACCCCCACCCCCTCCCCCAGCCTCACCACCGCGAGCCCGAGCGCGTCGACCCGACCGGTCGCGCCTCCGGCGGCGAGCCCCACCGCGGCTCCGACGACCGCCGCCCCGACGACGGCCACGCCGTCCTCGGAGCCTCCCCCGGAGACCGAGGAGGCCTCGGTCACCCTGAGCATCGGCTCGTCGGGCGAAGAGGTCGTCGAGCTCCAGGCCCGGCTGACGCTGGCGGGGGCGTACCACGGCGAGGTGGACGGGGAGTACGACCACGAGGTCTATCGGGCGGTGCGGAGCTACCAGTCCTGGATGTACATCGAGGGCGACCCGAAGGGCGTGTACGGCCCCCACACCCGCGAGGTCCTGGAGCGGAGCACCTGGCTGTAGGAGCGCCGGACCGCCGCGCGCGCCGGGCGGCGGGCCCCCTGGACCGTCACCGGGGAACGGCCCGCGGGGGATGGTCGGCCGACCGGTTGGCCAAGAGGGCCTCCGGTTTTGTATCGTGAGAGAACAAAGTGGCCCCGCCCGCACTCCCTGACCGGTGGGCGGGACCACTTCGTTCTCCGTGCCACCCCTTCTGGAGACCTGATGGCCGCCACCACCCCGGCAACGCTCACCACCCGCGCCCTCCTCCTCGACATGGACGGCACCCTCGTCAACTCGGACGCCGTCGTCGAGCGCTGCTGGCGCCGCTGGGCGGACCGCCAGGGTCTCGACGCGACCGAGGTCCTGAAGGTCGTCCACGGCCGCCAGGGCTTCGCGACGATGGCCGTCCTGCTCCCGGACCGCCCGATGGCGGAGAACCACGCCGACAACCGGGTGATGCTGGCCGAGGAGACCGCCGACCTCGACGGGGTCGTACCCGTCCCCGGCGCCCCCGCCTTCATGGCCGCGATCGCGGACCTCCCGCACGCCCTGGTCACCTCCGCGGACCGGGCCCTGTCCGGGGCCCGGATGGGCGCGGCGGCACTCCGGATGCCGGAGACCCGGATCACCGCCGAGAGCGTCGGCGCCAGCAAGCCCGACCCCGAGGGCTTCCTCAAGGGCGCGGCCGCGCTGGGCTTCGAGCCCGCTGACTGCGTGGTCTTCGAGGACTCCGAGGCCGGCATCCAGGCGGGCCGCGCGGCCGGCATGCGCGTCGTCGGCGTCGGTCCGCGCGCGGCGGCCTTCGGGCCGGACGTGCACGTCGACGACCTGACGCGGCTGCGGGTGGAGCCCGCGGCCGACGGCTCGATCACCCTGACCGTCCTGACGTAACCCACCCCGCCCTCCCCCTTCCCCCCCTCGCGCGCGGCCGGATCCCCCGGCCGCGCGCGAGGCGTTTTTCGGACCTCCCGACCGCGTTCCCACCGACGAACCTCGGCGCCACAGGCGGAATCTGGCGCTCCATCAGGTTCGTCGCACCCCTTGATGTGACGTGCCCATGTCGCCACGCTGTTACCTGGCGCACCCCTCACCGAAACCTGGTGCCGCCACGATGACCGGGCCAACCGCCCGCCACCCCGCGGGGACGGCACCAGCCAAGGTCCCCCCACATCAAGGGAGTTCACATGCCCGCCGGTAAGATCTACGCGCGTCGACTCACCGTGCTCGCCGCCTCCGCCGCCCTCACCGTCACCGGCTTCCTCGCCACCGCCCCCAGCGCGCAGGCCGCCATGCCCACCCCGGTCAGCGCGGCGACCGCGCGCACCTACCTGGCCGCCCTGACGGTCAAGGCGGAAGGTTCCACCTCGGGTTACAGCCGGGACCTGTTCCCGCACTGGATCACCCAGTCCGGCGCCTGCAACACCCGCGAGACCGTCCTCAAGCGGGACGGTGTGAACGTCGTCACCGACTCCAGCTGTGCCGCGACCAGCGGCAGCTGGTACTCCGAGTACGACGGCGCCACCTGGACCGCCGCCTCCGACCTCGACATCGACCACATGGTCCCGCTCGCCGAGGCCTGGCGCTCGGGCGCGAACTCCTGGACCACCGCCCAGCGGCAGTCCTTCGCGAACGACCTCACCCGGCCGCAGCTCATAGCCGTGACCGACAACGTCAACCAGGCCAAGGGCGACCTGGACCCGGCGAAGTGGCTGCCCTCGCGGACGGCCTACCGCTGCACGTACGTCAGGGCGTGGGTGCAGGTGAAGTACTACTGGAACCTCAGCATCGACTCCGCCGAGAAGAGCGCGCTCCAGTCGGTCCTCAACGGCTGCTGACGGCACCACCGCTGAGCACGCGTCAGTGACGGTCATCGGGGAGTGAGCCGTGCCACACGCTCCCCGATGACCGAATGTTGAACTTGCAAGCACTAGTGAGGGGTGCCTAACCTTACGGCCTCATCGGTTTCCGTCCCCCCACCCCGTTCCCCACGAGCGGGGCCAGGCCGAAGGAGTGACCCACCCCATGACCGCCGCCAGGAGCACCACCACCCCCGTTCCCGCCCCCGCGTCCACCCCCGCGGGCCTCACCGCCCGTCTGAACCAGGCCCAGCCCTACGCGCTCGGCCTCTTCCGCATCGTGGTCGGCCTGCTCTTCGCCTGCCACGGCGTCGCGTCCCTCTTCGGCCTCATCGGCGGCACCGCGATACCCGCGGGCACCTGGCCGGGCTGGTACGCGGCCGTCATCCAGCTCGGCGCCGGTGTGCTGGTCCTGGCCGGGCTCGGCACCCGTAGCGCCGCGTTCCTCGCCTCGGGCTCGATGGCGTACGCGTACTTCGACGTCCACCAGCCGATGTCGCTCCTCCCGCTCCAGAACGGCGGCGAGAACGCGGCCATGTTCTGCTGGGCCTTCGCGCTGCTCGTGTTCACGGGCCCGGGCGCGCTGGCCCTCGACCGGCTGTTCGGCGCCGGCGAGGCGACGGACGCGAAGGCCCGCGAGGAGCGGAGCGCGCCGGTAGCGGCCTGACACGCGCCGCCTTGCACAAAGGGCCGGGAACCGCAGCACGGTTTCCGGCCCTTCTGGCCACCGACGCCGCGCGCGTGATCACGTAGAACCCGACCCGGCACCCGCGCCGGGTCGGTCGCCTCGCGCGGACGCCCGGCCGGGCGACGCAGCACGCGGTCCCGGCGGCGCAGCGCGGCCGATCGCCTCACGAGGACGCCCAGCCGGGCAGCGAACCACCGTGTCGCGGCGCCGCGCCCCGCGCGGACGGTCGCCTCGCGTCGCCCACCAGCCCGGCACCCCCGCCCGGCGCGCGGGCACAGCCGTTCACCTCACCCCTCCCCCGACACTCAACCCGGCAGCGCCCCATCCGGTCCCGGCACCCCCACCCGACGCGCGAGCACAGCCGATCGCCTCACCCCTCCCCCGACACTCAACCCGGCAGCGCCCCCTCCGGTCCCGGCGCCGCCGCCCTGCCACCCGCGTGCGGCCGGTCGCCTCACGCCCAGACCGATACCACGCACACGCGGCAGGGTGCGGCCCGACCAGCCACTGGCGCGAGGTCCCGCTCCTCCCCGCCCGCTCCCGGCCTGGCCCGGCCCGGCGCTCCCGGTCCCTCGTCGCCCCGCGCCCACGGCACCCGACGGCGGTGGGCCCGTCGGCTCCGCGTAGGCTCGGGCCCGTGAATCTGCTCGACAGCCTGGGCTCGCTGCGGTCGCTCACCGCCGGCCCGTGGATCTATCCGGTGGTGGCGACGTCGATCCTGCTCGACGTCTTCCTGCCCGTGCTGCCGAGCGGCTTCCTGGTGATCACCGCCGCCACGGCGGCGGCCACGGCCACCGGGGCCTCCTCCGGCGTCCCGGCACTGCTCCCCCTCCTCGCCTGCGCGGCCACCGCCTCCGTACTCGGCGACTTCCTGGCGTACCGCCTGGCCCTGCGCGGCGGGGCCAGGCTGGACCGGGCCATCGCCCGCTCGCGCCGCCTCTCGCTGGCGCAGGAACGTCTCGGCACCGCGCTCACCCGGGGCGGCGGGCTGCTCGTGGTGCTCGCGCGCTTCGCCCCGGCCGGCCGCTCCGTCGTCTCCCTGGGCGCGGGCGCCGCGAAGCGACGGGTGGAGGAGTTCCTGCCGTGGTCGGCCCTGGCGGGCGTGGTCTGGGCCTCGTACAGCGTCGGGCTCGGCTGGCTGGGCGGCCAGTGGCTGGGCGCGACCTGGTTCAGCGCGGGGGTGTCGACCCTCGCGCTCTTCCTCGCGGGCGGTCTCGCCGCGTACCTCATCCGACGCCCGGCCGCGGCTCCCGCGACGGCCTCCTGACGGCGGCGCGGCCGGGGCACATCGGGCCCCCTCGGAAGGGGCCTGGGGCGGGGCCCACCGGATCTGGCGGCCCTGGGACCGGGCCTACCGGACCTGGCCGACTCGGGGCCCGGGCCTACCGGGACTCTGGAAGCCTTGGAACCGGACCTACCGGGCCCTGCCCAGCCCTGGGGCCGGCCCCACCGGGGCCACGACAGCCCTGGAACCGGACCTACCGGGCCCTGGCGGCCACGGGACGCGCGCCACGCACCTCCAGGTGATCGAGGAGTCTCGCGGTGGCGTCGGCGATCTCGTCCACGGCCCGGTCGAAGACCTCACGGTTGTGCGCGGCGGGGGCGTGAAAGCCGGAGACCTTGCGGACGTACTGAAGGGCGGCGGCCCGGATGTCGTCCTCGGTCGCCTCCTCGGGCAGGGCGGGCGGGCGGAGGGTCTTGATGCTTCGGCACATGCCTCCAGTGTGACGCGCCCCACTGACAACCGCCCGAAGCCCGGCGAGGACCCCTCCCGCCTACCCGCCGAGACCGCGTCTGCTCCGTGCGTTGATCTCGGCGGTCCGGGCGCGCAGCTCGTACAGGGGAGTGGCGGGCTGGACGTCGAGGGGCTCGGCCTCCCACTCGCCGCCGCCGTGGACGGCGCGGATCCGAAAGCGTCCGGAGACGCTCTCCACGTAGAAGCCGACCCGCCCCGTGGCGGTGTCGCGGACGAGGTCACCGACCTCGGGCAGTCGCTGCACGCATGCCCTCCGTCCCGATTCCTGAAGCTTGGGGACACTCAGGGAAGCGCGGCGACCCCGCCCTGTCAACGTATCTCTAGAGATGTCCCCCGATGGATGGATCGACCGGGCGGGACGGCGTGCGGGTGCGCCCCCGGGCCGAGGAGCGCGCCGTAGGGTGTCCCGCAGACGAAGGGAGTGGTCCACCCGTGACTGACCAGGACAGCGCTCGCCGGCCCAAGTACCAGCGCATCGCAGACGAGTTGAGAACCGCGATCCGGTCCGGCGCCTTCGCGCCGGGCGATCGGCTCCCCGGCGAGAACGACCTCATGTCGACGTACGACGTGGCCCGCATGACCGCTCGCCAGGCCCTCTCGGTGCTGCGTACGGAAGGACTCGCGGAGGCGCGCAAGGGCGCCGGGGTCTTCGTCCGGGTCTTCCGTCCGCTGCGCCGCCGGGGCATTCCGCGCCTCGCCGGGGACCAGTGGGGCAGCGGCCGCTCGGTCTGGTCGGCGGACGTGGAGGACCGGGAGCTGGTCGTGGACCAGATCGAGGTGGGCGAGACGGAGGCCGGCGACCGGGTCGCGGGCGCGCTGAACCTGGAGCCGGGCGCGCCCGTCTGCGTCCGCAGCCGCCGGTTCGTCCTGGACGCCAAGCCGGTGCTGCTGTCGGTGTCGTACCTCTCGGCCGACCTGGTGCGCGGCACGCCGATCACGGAGCCGGACACGGGCCCGGGCGGCACGTACGCGCGGCTCACGGAGCTGGGGCACCGGCCGGTGCGCTTCCGGGAGGAGATCCGCTGCCGGATGCCGACGGCGGACGAGTCGGACCGGCTGTCCCTGGAGCTGGGGACGCCGGTGGTCCTGATCGGCAGGACGGCCTTCACGGGGCCGGGGGTGGCGGTGGAGCTCAACGAGATGACGCTGGACTCGTCGTCGTACGTCCTGGAGTACGACTTCGGCGCGTGAGGACGGCGGCGTGCGACGGCACGCACCCGCCGAGGGTGCGCGAAGGCGGGTCAGCACGAGCCCGGGCCAGGCACCGGCCCCCACGGCCGACGCCCCCCACCCCCACGTCCGACTCCCCCTACCCCCCGGACTCCGCCCGGCCGACGACGAAGCACCGCCCGGGATCGGCGTGGACGACGTCGCCGGGAAACGCGGCGGCGGCCAGGGCGACGGCGTCGGCGGGGGCGGTCCCCGGCCCGACGTGGGTCACGACGAGGCGCCCGACGCGGGCGTCGGCGGCGCTGCGGCCGGCCTGGGACGCCGAGTGGTGCCCGGGGACGGGACCGTCGGACTCGCAGAGGAACAGATCGCATTCCCGGGCGAGTTCGACGAGGGCGTCGCACGGCTCGCAGTCGCCGGAGTAGACGAGGGAGGCCCCTCCCCCGTCCTCGACGCGCAGGGCGAAGGCGGGCATCCCGCCGTGGTCGACGGCGCGGGTCCGCAGGGTCAGCCCGCCGATGCGGGCGAGGTGTCCGTCGTACAGCTCCTCGACGCGGAAGGCACGCTCGACGGGGCTGCGGTCGGGCCCGTTGGTGAGGAAGGCGGCGAGCCGGGCGGCGATGCCGGGCGGGCCGAGGAGGGGCAGGGGCAGCAGGAGGTCGAGGCCCGCGTAGAGGAGCCCGTAAGAGGCGGTGAGCAGGTCGGCGCTGTGGTCGGCGTGCAGATGGGAGATCCAGACGGCGTCGATCTCGCCCAGCGCCGCGTACCGCTGGAGCTCGGCGAGGGTGCCGGTCCCGGCGTCCACCCAGAGGCGGACGCCGCCGCCCTCGACGAGGTAGCCGGAGCAGGCGTTGCCGGGCCGGGGGAAGGGAGTGGCGGATCCGAGGACGGTGATCCGCAGGGCGTCGTCGTCCATGAGCCGAGTCTAGGACGGCTGCCGGAGAGTGGCCGGAAGTTGTGTGGAGAGGGTGAAGGGCGTGCGTATCCTGTGGGCTCGCCGGGTCCCATCGGCGGGCACCCGGCAGAGAACTGAGGGACATTCATGCTTCGCGTTCGTACGCTCGCGGCCGTGACCGCGGCCGCCGCCTCCGGCATCCTGCTGCTGCCTTCGCAGGCGCAGGCCGCCGGCTCGGTCCACCTGTACAAGATCCACTACGACAGCCCGGGCGCGGACCACCGGTCCAACGCCAGCCTGAACGGCGAGTACGTCCAGATACGCAACACGACCGGCGCGGCGGTCAACCTGCGGGGCTGGACGCTGACGGACGCGGCCAACCACAAGTACACCTTCGGCAACTACACGCTCGGCAAGGGCAAGATCGTGACGGTCCGCACGGGCCGCGGCACGAACACCACGGCGAACGTGTACCAGAACCGCGGCGCGTACGTCTGGAACAACGACCGGGACACGGCGAAGCTCCGCAAGTCGAACGGCTCGACCGTCGACACCTGCTCGTACAACTCGACGCGGGTCGACTACAAGTGGTGCTGACCCCGCACCGCGCATGACGGACCGTGGCCCCCGCGACCCGGGGCCCACGGTCACGCCCAGAAGGCCTGCCGGGCCCGCCCCGACGGCCTGAGGGCCGCACTCAGGAGGTCTCGGGGGGGCGGGGCTCAGGAGGGCTGCGTCTCCTGCCGGGCGCCGGGCACGCCGCCGCCGTGCTGCTGCACGTCGGAGTTGACCTGCCCGCCGAGCGTCATGACGTTCAGGGTCGCGGAGTTCTCGTTGGCGATGGCCTTCTCGACGCGGGAGACGAGGACGGTGAAGGCCTCGGGCCCGCCGAGCTTGTGGTACGGCCCGATCTTGGTCTCGAAGTACACCCGCTCGTGCCCGAGGAGCTGCTCCGTGGAGCGGTAGTTCTTCCACTGCTCGCGGTACCGGTAGACGCTCTCCAGCGACACGGCGGCGACGACGACCACGCTCAGCACGGTGGCGATGATCCGCGCGACGTCCAGGTCGACGTTGACGAAGACCGGCACGAGCGCACCGCCGACGACGGAGACGGTGCGCATCCGCAGGTGCATCGCCTTCATGCGGGTCGCCTTGGCGTCGTACCACCCCTGGTACTGCGCGAGCCTGGTCTCGATGTACCGCTGCGGCGTCATCTCGCCACCCTGCGCCCCGGGTTCGGGCGCGTCCCCCACCTCAGCCATGCGGGGAGTACACCGCCAGGCACGCGCCTGCGTCAACTCGCGGTGACCCGGCGTCGGCTCAGAGATGCGCCTTGGCCTCGCGGACGAGCGCGCCGATCCCGTCCCGCGTCCGCACCCGCACCTCGTCCAGCTCGGCGCGGCTCTCCGCCTTCGACAGCAGGGTGATCTCCCCCAGCAGGGCCTCGCCCCGGACCCCCAGAGCGTCGTCGTGGCTCAGCATCTGCATCCGGAACAGGGCCTCTTGGGCGACCGAGCGGAGGTCGTACGCGCGCACCCGCACGTCGTCCGGCGGCTCGGGCGGCCGCGGTTCGTTGCGGCAGAACCACAAGTGGACCAGGGCGCGACGGTAGTTGACGAGGGCGCCGGCGTAGGCGGTGTAGGCGTCGAGCCTCTCCTGCCGCAGCTTCTCCCCCCGGGTGAACTGGTGGCCCCGGTCGACCGTACGCCGCTGGAAGGCGAGCGTGATCCCCGAACCGAGCAGCGTCCCCACGACGGCCATGGCGCTGGCGATGATTGCCTCCATCCGGCCAGCTGATCACGAAAGGGCCCGTCGCGGAACACCTGTCAGCCGACGGCGATCCGCTCGCGCACGGCGGAGAGGGCGAGCGGCCAGGAGAACCCCACGGCGGGGTCGTCGGGCACGAGCACGGAGACACCGGCGCCACGAAGCGTCTCGACGGACCGCTCGAACTGCGGATGACGGGCGTGGGCGGCGCTGACGCACGGCATCGCGACCATGGGGATCCCCTGGCCGATGCCCTCCGCGGCGAACCCGACGACGAAGCTGTCGGCGATGCCGAGTGCCCACTGGTTGACCGCGGCGAAGGTGGCGGGGGCGAAGAGGACGGCGGACGCGGCGGGCCACACCTCCGGCTCACCGGGCAGCGGAGCGTCCCAGCGCACGGGATGCCCGGTGAGCACGGCGAGCCCGTCGAGCGACCCGGCGAGCCAGCGGGCGGCGGCGGGGGTGAGCCCGAGGCAGACGTCCCATCCGTCGGCCTGCGCGTCCTCGATGACACGGGCGATGTCGAAGACCGGCTCGGCGGCACTGGCGAACAAATACAGGGTGCTCATCCCCCCATACGACCACATCGCCCCCTGACCTGCCCCGAAGCCCCATCTCCCCGGAGGAACGAACCGAGTTCCAGAAGCCGGGCCAGATCGCGAAAAGGCCGCGGGACGGGCGAAGACCAACGCCGCACGCCGCCGCTAAAGATGTCAGTTGCACACACCAACCAACCAACAACCGAAGCGAATGGCACCCCACCGGAGGGGCCTCACAAACACACCCGACCGGTCACCGCCGCGGGCAACCGTTCAGGAATCAGATCGTGACGGGCCCACGGGCGGTGGCGAACTCGACCGAGAAGAGCCCCGGTTCCTCATCCTCGACCCAGGTGACGTCGATCTGGTCGAGGGGGTGATCGGCCGGCTCGCCGAGGAATTCGGCGATGGACGCGGCATCACCGGCGATGGAGACTCCCTGAATGGCGGTGGAGGTGCGCGGGTCAGCACTCGGGCGTTCCTCGACAGGAATCAACCACTCAAGAAAATACGGAAGTTGTGGATCCTCCATCAACTCCAGCAGGCCGATCTGCTTCCACCTCAGGTCGAACCCGTCGGGGCGGACACGATGCCCCTCGGCCGAGGCGCGGCCGAGGCGGGACTCGACCGGGCCGATGTCGTCGATGGAGACCACCCAACCGAGCCAGCCACCACCCTCGGCGGCACGGCGCGCGACGGCCTGCCCGAAGGGCGCGCGGTCGGCGGCGGGATGGTCGAGGGTGGTGACGACCTCGACGTATGTGCCGCCGCTCAGCGGGAGGATGAAATTCCGGGTACCGAACCGCGGGTGCACACCCCCGTCGACGAACCCGGCACCGAGGGCCGACCCCATCCACTGGACGGTCGAGACGAAACTGTCGCGGGCAACCGCATAGGACACGTGATCAAGTCGCACGGCGCCATCATCACCCGGACAACCCACCCGAATAGGGACGCCACGCCTACGACAGCAAGGGCCTCTGCGCCCTGCGACAGCTCTCAGAAGCATCGGCCCACGGCGACCGACCGTGATCGACCACGCGATCCGGCCCGCTTGCGCCGGCGCCCTCATCGACCGGGGGCTGCCGTGCCTCCCGACAGGTCGGTGACCCGCCGGGCGGTCACCAGGTAGCCCGCGAAGCTCACGTCCGGCCTGGCCTTCGCCCACCCGTCCGCCTTCTCGACCGGTACCAGGACGGTCGTGCCAGGTACGGGGGAGTTGACCTTGTCCGTGGCGCCCGGGGGTACCCCGTACCGGCAGTGCACCTCGACGATCGACACCACTTCCACCGAAGTGGGCGCGCGCCCTTCGTCCCGGCCGTGATGCTCTTCGCAGAAGTCGATCTCGCCCGCGCGCTCACTGCCGACGATGTCGGCGTAGTCCTCCGGATCGACCTCCAGCAGGACCCACGAGATGACATCCCCCGGCACGCAGCTCGCTCCGCAGCACTGCATCTGCCAGTCATCAACCCAGATCGTCAACGTCACGACACCATTGTCCGTCGCGTGCGGCAACTTGCGGCGGCTCGTGAACGGCTTCGACGAACGCCATGGCACAGCCGGTGAGGGCAGCAGTCTCGTGGGCCCTCCGAGCGATCACTAACCTGTTCGCATGCCCCAGAACGAAGACCGCCGGTTTCCCGCCGCACTCGCCGCTGCCATGGCGGTCCGGCTCGACCGGTTGGGCGAGGACGGTGTCGACTTCGAACCGTACGAGTCCTTCCTGTCGGCAGACGAGACGACGGACTGGCTCCGTGCGTGGACAGGGAACAGCGACCTGACCGGCGATGCCTTCCGCGTCTTCGGCCAGGACGGGACCGGCGGGTACGCGGCCTTCTGGCTCGTCCGCCAAGGCCGGGAACTGGCGGAGCAGCCCGTTGTCTTCATGGGCTCCGAAGGAGAGACCGGAGTCGTCGCCCGCGACCTGGGCACCTTCCTGTGGCTGCTGGCTGACGGCACAGGCCCGTGGGAAGCAGCCGCCCTCTACGAACCCGAAGCCGACTGGACCCCGCGGGTCGACAAGGACCTGGCGGCGATCGCGGAACAGCACGCTCCCGGCCGGCGTGCATCGGCACCGGCGATCATCGCGGAGGCCACACGGGAGTTCCCCGACTTCGACGACATCGTCATGGGGTGGTGCCGCTAACCCTGGAGCAGATCGGCGAGGGCGTCCGAGCAGTAGCCGACAAGGGCCCGATGTTCCGAATGACCGTCGTCGATCCGACAGGTGGCCGACCCTGTGCCGCCCAGCTCCCAGCTGAACTGAAAACCACTGGCCATTCGCACGCCTCCCTAAGTCGATGGCAGAACCCCGTCATCGATGGATGGGATTCTCGTGGACGATCGCGCAGAGAGAGCCTGGGCCGGCTGTTCAGGAGGCGTCCCCGGGCATGGCCCGTTCAAGTGCGCTTCGCCAGGTCGGCTGCTCGGCTGCCCACCGGAGGACGGCATTGCGGACTGCGGCTTGGGAAGCTGACCGCGTCCCCTCACGCTCAGCGGCCGCGCCCGCTTGATGAACCACCTCGTAGGTGTCGTCCTCATCGAGCAGGACTTGGAGGTACGAGTCGCCCTCGGCGTGGTCGCCCAGCCGCTGAAGAAGCAGGAACTCCCTGTGCCGCAGCCCGGCGAGCATCGCCTCAATGGCAGAGGCGTCGGGGTCGCGGACCATCCGGCCACCGGTGACCAGCGCGACAAGCTTGAGCGGCATCGGCCCCTCCCTTTGCTGCCCGTCCCGGAGCCACGTCTGTTCCTGGCCGGTCAAAAGAGGTGGCGGTACGGGGGGCCCGTCAAGTTGGTAGACGGCGACGGGATCCTCCAGATCGGGCCACGAGCCCACAGCCCAGGTTCGGTACGTGTGGACACGACCGTCGGCCAGCGGCACCGTGAGGATTTCCGGCGCGGGAGGACCAGGGATACAGCGACCCACATCCTCACCGTACGGACCGCCGTGGAAGATGGCGTGCATCCAGCCCTTCGGCGGTCTCCCAGTGATGTCGAAGACGTCCTCCACCGTTCCCCTCCGAGCTCGAACGCCGGCTCCGCAGCGACGATGAACGCGCGGGCGCCTACCGGGAGTGGCTCGACGGGGCCTGACCGTTCATGGGCGTCGACTCACTCATAGACAGCGGCAGCCTGCAACGCTCGGGCCAGGAAGGTCCAGTCCCCGCCGCCGGGAAGATCCTTCCCGAAGGTCTGGTACCAGCCCGGCGCGTCCTCGATCCATGCCGCCAGAGCCTCAAGGAAGCTGTCCAGGTCTGGCTCCCCCCGTCATGCCCACTGCGAAGGCAGTCCTGGTGCAGCTCTCGCACGAAGGAGACCAGTTCCTCGCGGCTGCGGACTTCATCGTCGGGAGACAGTGACATGAAGCGAACGTACCTCGCGATGCGGGCTCGACGCTCTCCCCGATCAAGAGGGGCATCGGCCGCCCTATCCCAGCGCACCCAAGACTGCGGCGGCACCCGGCCGATACCCACTTGAGGATTGCGATCGGACGACCCCGGACAGGGTCGGCACGCAGGGTGCGCATACCGCGAGGGATCGTGCGGGACCGCAATCGTCCTCAACTGGATCCCCGTAGTGGAGCACGACGTACGCCGGCCGAAACGGAAGCGCACGCAAGCTGCTACACGCTCGCTCGACGCTGCGTGCCGATTACCAGCGAGAGGCCCACGAAAGGCCAAACAGCAGCTACTGCGCGACAAGTTGAGCCATAGTCAGGCATGATCAAATTCGAGCTAGAGTAGGCATTTTCAGCTAACACATTCTTTCTGGGGGACCCTTGCGCTTCAAGAGCAGCCTCGTCGCCAGCGCCGCGGCTCTGGCCGCCGTCGTCACTCCGCTCCTCGCCAGCCCCGCGGCTGCGGCGTCCGGCACCGAGCAGACAGTCTCGACCAACTCGTACTACGGGCGGATGGTTATCGGCTGGCGGATCAACCCCTACCGTCTCGACCCGATCCAGATCATTGCCGAGGACCGCGCGACCGACGGCTACGTCGTCGGCATCCGCCTCATCACCAACGGCGAAAGCGGCCACAAGGTCTGGAAGATGCGGACCGTACCCAGCGGCCAGACGAGCGCCTCGTGGACCACGTACTTGGAGGCCGGCTGGATCGACAACGCCTACTTCGAGGTCTGCAAGATCGGCGCCAGCAGCGGCGTGATCGCGAGCTGCGAGGCCTCGGGCGTGATGAACAACCCGTTCGACGACTCCTCCATGTAGGACGCACGGCAGGGGGGATGTCTCCGACCGTCGGCTCGGGGCCGTGCACGTCGACGAGCAGATCAAAAAGGTACGGCCTGCGGAGTCCGACGAGTCATCTGTCACGTAACTGGCACGACGCCTCCCCCTCGCTCCCGCGGCGGGGCAACGAACAAGGCCCAGATCCCCGGTTCAGTACCGGTGACCTGGGCCTTTGTCGTGCTACCTACTGGTGGGCGCGGACGGTTTCGAACCGCCGACATCTGCTTTGTAAGCTCGTGCGGGGCGCTCTCGCCAAGGGCGGATCGCTGGTCATCACCGCCACGGCGGTTCGCGTGCGACCACCGTCATCCGCCGCCGTTGATGTCAGTTTTGGATGTCAGCCGGCCGCACTCGACGGCCCGCTACCGCTTCTTCCGAAGCTTCTTCATCTTGGCTTCGGCTTCCTTCTTCTTCCGCTGCTCGACCCCGTACGGGGACCACGCCCCCTGGTGCTTGGAACACCGCGAGGTACCCGTCATCGCCTTGTTCCGGCAGCGACCTCCGCTCTGGGTAGGAGCACTGCACGTCGGCTGAACCATCCTGTCCCCTTCGTCGTCGGACCCTGGAATGCTTCCAGCGCTCGACGCAGAGCGGGGAGGCGCAACCGCGGCGGACAGCAGCACACCGACAGCACACGACCCGGGAAATGGGCTCAGACCTCTTCCGCCATGCCGACCGTCCGACCGGATGCGTGCTGCCCGTCCGCCGCCCGCTCCCCGCCCTCCAGGGCCGCAATCGCCTTCCGCCGCCATCGGCCGACCGCTACGGCCACAATCACCAGCACCACGAGAGCGGCAACAGGTGCGCCCCAGATCAGACCGCCGATGGCAAAACCGAGCGACTCCATGACTCCCCCTTGCGCAGTGCTCCGTCAGCGATTGATCGGGATCTCATAAACGATCTCGCACAGCGCAGCGGGCACGACGATGTCCGCCGTCTCCACGGGCCGGCCCTGGTCGCTGTAGTACGTCCGCCGGATATGCGTGACGAGCGCGGCCTTCTGGATCCCGAGAAGTGAGGCTTCCTCGGCGGTGGCCTGCCGCGGCTAGGGCTGCTCGACGGCATGGCTCACGGGGACACCGATCTCGGCCATCCGATTCACAACGCCGGTCCCGGCATGCGGCCCGCCCTCAGGCAGAACGACGAGTGTCCCGCCGGTGAGGTCGTACGGCTCCCAGCTCGTCGACAGCTGCACGGGCCGCCCATCGGCAAGGAACTCATACACGGTCCGGACGCACAGCTCGCCCTCGCCGATCCCGAGCCGCGCGGCAATCTCGGCCGGCGCAGGAACCTTCGCATCGGTCCGGCTCTCCCAGCCACCGTTCCGCCCCACGGCCTTCATGTCCGCCCGGAACGGCGACCCATCAGGCTGCTCGCGCGCCGCGGACCGCACCATCCGCACCCGCTGCCTGGGCTCGGCCACATAGGTCCCGGACCCGGCCCGCCCCTCCAACACTCCCTGGGAGATCAACAGCTCCTGGGCCCGGCGAACGACGTTCTCGCCCACCCCGCACTCCTGGCCGATCTGGGCCCGCGAGGGCAGCCGGTCTCCAGGGGTCCACTCGTGCTCCGCGATCCGCCGCCGCAGTTCGTCGGCGATACGGAGGTATGGCGGCTGCTCAGGCATATGGAAAATCTAGTCCACTAGCTCTAATCTAGTTAACTAGCTTCACTTAAAGTGATCACCGGTAACGGAGGCTGCCCTGTGCCTGCTCCCGAAGTAAGCGCGGAGGCCCTCGCCGCCCGGTTGTCCGCCCTCGGACTCACCACGCGCGTACTGGCCCACGCCAGGCACACGTCGATCGAAGCGGAGGTACCGGAAACCTTCCCCGCAGAGACATGGCGGGAGGTCCTGGAAGTCCTGGCACAGGCAGACCGCTTCGGTCTCCTCGCCACCAGCCTGGGCGGCCGAACCCTCTGGGCCGCCGTAAACAAGCGGTCCCCGCGACACGCGACGTCCGGGGACCCGGCCATCAGCGATGGGAGCTGATCAGCATGCGCAACCGTATCCGCCGCGCACTTCGCTACACCAGACCGCGGCACGCCCGAACCACCCACCCCCACAAGCCCTTACGCCGCTCCACCCCACCGGAACGGACCATCACCCACGGCGAGAGCACGCCCCGCGTGAGCCGATACGCCTCCACCGCCGAGCACCCCCACCGCACACCGGGGGAGGCAGCCTGATGCCCCACACGAAACCCACCCCGTACCGCTCGTCCCGGTGCCAGATCGGCACCCACCACGAGTGCGCCCACTCCTCCCCGGCAACGGCCCCGGTCGACATCCCAGTGATCTACGAGACGTGCGCCTGCCCCTGCCACACGCCGGCGACGACCCCGCCCCGCCCGGAGGCAACGGCATGAAGCCCTGGACCCCGACCGGCGCCGTGGTTGCCCCCATCGAGATCAGCTCGATCAACGTCCAGCGAGGCGACGTCATTCAGATCGGCGGCCAGCCCTGCCGAGTGGCCGACCTCCGCCAACTCCCCCTCGGCGCGAAGCGCCTCCTCTTTGAAACGGGTGAGCAACTGACCATGCACCCCCGCACGCGCCTGGTCGCCCTCCGAGTCCAGAGAAGGTGGTGACCACGACCATGCCGACTCTCCGCGACACCATCGCCGAAGACCTCCGCACCCAGATCACCACCGGTCACCTCAAGCCCGGATCCCGCCTCCCTTCAGAACCCAAGCTGGCCACGCACTACAAGGTCAGCACCCCCACCGTCCGCCAAGCACTCGCCCTCCTCCAGGCCGAAGGACTCATCGAAAAAACTCACGGCAAGGGCAACTTCGTCCGCCCTCCGCTCCGCCGCATCACCTACAGGGGCGGCGCCGGCATACCGTTCGCCCCCGACCTCCAGACCACCATCCGCACCACCACTGTCCGGGCCCGCGGTCACATCAGAACCCTCTTGAAGGTCCCGTCCAACACCGCCGTGACTGAGTTCCGCTGCACCACCTACGAGGGTGAAACTCCCCGAAGCGTGGCCCGTATCTACACCCCCCGCGACCTGGCGCCATCCGTCCAGCTCGGCTCGTCGCCATGGCCCACGAGAGCGGAGCCGATATCAACGGAGATCCGAGAGACGGTCACCGCCCGCCTCCCCACGCCAGAGGAAGCGACAACCCTCCGGATCAGCTCCACCCTGGCCGTTCTCGCGATCGCCAGCGTGGCAACCACCACCACCGGCCGTGTAGTGGAAGCCGCGCTCCTGGTCCTTCCCGGCGACCGTGCTGACGCGGTCTTCACCACCCATCCCACGACCGAGGAAAGGAAGAGGAAAGGATGACGCCACACAACGAACTGCGACTTCTCCCCTGGTCAGGCCCCGGCGGCAAGCCCTGCTTCCTGAGTACCAACGACGCCAACGGCCACCTGTCCCGCCTGGCAGACAACACCGAAGCGATCCTGCTCGACCTGGCAGCCGAACTGCTGGACTACGCGTCCGCGCTGCTGGATGACTCAGAGGCTCCCCCGGAAGAGGTGCGAACCCTGGCGACAAACCTCACGGGAGCCTTGCGGGACACTTTGCGCGTCGCGGAAAGCCGAGGTCACCGCTTGCTACCTCCATGTCCGGCCATTCACGCCAACGGCACCGACGGCCCCACGCTGCCAGCGTCCTTCGGCTAGCGATCAACGCATGCACGCCCACGACGAGAAGCCTCGGACTCAGTCCGGGGCTTCTCTGCATACCGCTCCGGAGTGACTGCGTCAATGCCGGGTGCGAAGCCTCTGACCTCGCGTTTCACGGTGGCGTCTCACAGCCGGCGCCAATGCATGTCGGGGCCGTCTCGCATGATGCGGGTTGGACGCCGCGTGACAGGCCAGATGCGAGTCGCACGACGCGCCTGATGGGTAGCACTTGAGAGCAGCCCCGACTGCCAGCATCCTGAGGGCTGATGAAGCTGTTATTGAGACAGGTGGCGCAATAGAATCACCTGCCTTCGCACGCGCGTGCGAAGATGTTTGAGTGTGACCTGCTTAGCGATGAAGCGGAGCGTGCGGTGCTGCAACTTGAGAGCAAGCGGCGGTGCGCGAGTCCCACATGGGCGCAGCAGAGAAGGATCACGGCTCCCTATTGCGGCAGCCATGCTCTGGGCTACGCTTGCCGCAGAGTTAGCGGAGGGGGCCGTGTGGGGGATCCGGAGACCTGGCAACAAGAACAGATCAGCCTTGCCTACCTCTCTGCTATAGCGACGCAAGCGGGGGCCACGTCCGCTCAGTGGAATGTGGACAAGGATGGGGTAGACGTCACGCTGCAGCGTGATTACATCGATGTCGCTTTCCAGATGAAATGCACCTTCTCCCCCACGCTTCTAGCGGACGGTGATACCTACGCCTTCGATCTCGACATGCGCACGTATGACATATTGCGCCGCCAGAATCGGTCGTCTGCCGGCTTCCTCGGCCTTGTCGTTGTACCTCGCGAACTTGATGGCTGGCTAGAGCACGACGACGAGTCCCTGCTCATGCGTTGCACTGGATACTACGCAAGAATTCAAGATGCTCCCGCCCTGTCGAATAAAGAGACCACGCGGATTCATTTGCCAAAGAAGCAGAGGCTGGATCGGGCGGGGCTGGATGAGGTCTTCACCTACGCCTTTGATCGCCTGTTTAAATCCGGGACAGGGGAGGGGGCGTCGTGAACACATTTGATATCGGGTTCAAGGAGATCGAATCCTACTTGCGAAGTTCAGGGTGGCAGCGTTCCCTTACCGGCCCGTTCGCGGAGGTATGGCGAGCCATCGGCAATGACCAGCTAACCCTCTTTGTTCCAAAGGATTCGAGCGCTCCGGACTTCTCTCGCGCGCTGCGAAGCCTGACTGACGAGCTGGCCAGACGTGAAAATCGCCCGCAAGAGCAAATCTCGCTCGACATCTCTCGCCAATTTCTCGATGTCACTGACTTGCGGGCGGAAGATGACGAGATTTCCGAAGGGACTATCCCGCTGGCGTCGGGAATCGGCCTATTCAACTCTGCTCATCGGATGATGGTCTCTGCGGCCGCAGCTACTCTTCATCGGCAAGGGTACTACGGTAATTCGATGCCGAGAGCTGCTCACAAGCATGCACGTCGAATGCGGCTCGGGCAAACAAGGCCAGGATCCTACATCGTCCCTGTGATCAGCAGTGCCAGGTTTGGTGTATTGGTCGACGATTCCTTCGATGAGCCGAGGCTCGAGGCTGCGGCGGACGAGTCGTACTTCGAACGCAGGATGCTAACGACGCTGTCAAGGGCTCTTCACACTCTGTCGCAAATGGCAGTCGTGCGTGACCGAACGCCGACCAAGTTCGACGTTCTGAGTGCCGTTGATGAAGGTGTTTCTAGTGAACTCTGTGCCGCTGTCCTCGACGTCATCGGAAAGGGCGGGGTCGACCTCTTTGACATCACGTTCAATTGGGCGCCGAGTTCTCCTGCTCCCAGAGATATCTCCGCCAAAGTGGCCTTCACTAATGAATCGGCAGACCTGATCCAGCACATTGAAACGGAACTAAAGGAGACTGACGCTCCGGCGGAACGGGTGCTGTACGGAGTGATCCGTAGACTGTCATTGAAGAAGAATGAGACTAGCGGACACGTGGCGCTGGAAACGGTCCTAGATGGCAAGCCCCGGGTCGTGGCGTTTGAGCTTCCCCTGGATGTCTATCGACGCGCGGCGCGGTATCACGGGGAGCGTCGCCCGGTAGTTGTTCGCGGCATCCTGGATGCTCCACCTGGGCGACGAGCAACGATGACTGTGAATTCCTTTGACGCTGACCGATCTGTAGCCACCTTTGACGATCTCGGCTGAGACACTGAGCTCTTTCCAACCTCACGCTGACGCGTGGTGAAGGACGAGGACTGCCTTCACGATGTTGGTGATGTGGTTGGTGCTGCAGCGGAGTTTCCGCAGGAGCCGCCAGCCCTTGAGGGTGGCCATGGCCTGTTCACCGACACAGCGGATCTTGGCGTGGGTGGTGTTGTGGCGGCGCTTCCACCGCTTGAGGTGGCGGCCCCGGAACGGGACGCGGACAGGTCTGCCGGCTCCTTGATACGCCTTATCCGCCCAGCATGTGAGGCCCGCTGCGGCGAGGGCGTCGATAATCCCGTACTGCGGGGCGGCGGTCAGGTCTAGGGCGAGCCGGGCAGAGCCGGTGAGGCCCAGAGTAGACGGCCGAACGGATCGGTGAGGACCGGGACGTTCATGCCGTGGCGTTTGTGTTTTCCGGAGTAGTACGGGTGTCGACGGCAATGCGGTCGATGGTCAGCAAGGTTCCGCCGAGGATGACGAACGCCTTCGTCCGGATGGTCTTCATCGCCTCGGTCAGAATCGGGGCGAGAGCCGCCAGAACCTCGTTGACCTCACGGATGTAGCGATAATCGGTTGCGATCCCGATGCCGAACCCCGCCGCGAGTTGGGCGTAGGTGTCACCGCACCACAGGTGGGCCAGGATGAGCAGGGCCCTTCGCCACCGCGTCCGGATGTCCCGGCGCCTGGCCGTCAGTTGTCCGGCCAGGAACCGCAGAGTGCGGGTGGACAAGTGGATCGAGGACGGGTAGACAAGCACGCGAAGCTCCTGGCGGACACGGGTGATCTTGGTCGAGCGCCCGTCTACCAGGAGCTTCGTCGCTGTGCAGGACTGTCCAACTCACGGTCAGAGCCGGTAGCTTAGAAGAGGCTCAATGATTCCTAATGCCATCTGTCAAGCTGCGAGACGCGCCGGAAGCTTACGGGGCCATGATCACTCGCCCCAAAGTAGCTCCATCCCAAAGCCGCTCCATCGGCCTTCGGGAGCCCCTTCAGGCTGCAGTCGATCTAAACTGTAGAATTCCCGTCCTTGAGCAAAGACATAATCCTTTTTTCCATCCCAGCAGACCCCGCAGCAGCCTCCTCGCCCATTTGCACTCTCATCTTGTCCAGAGAGTCACGGACGCGTCGCTGAATAATTCTCTCGTTCTTTCCATCAAGTTCAGCCCTCAGCTCTTCAGCTGCTTCAATCAGCTGCTTGGGCACGTAGTCGAATCGCGAAACGTCCGTGAGCACCGGAAGGTTTACTCTTACATCCCGCTCAATCGCCGACCTGAGTGGACCGATTCGCAAAAACTGCGAAAGGAAGTCGGGGCTAAGGACCGGCGACGGCGGAGGTGAATCAACTCGATCAACCAAGCTTCTTCTAATTCCAAAAGCCGCTTTATCTAGCGTGACGAGCCACTGCCGATATCCCATCGGGTTGGCCGGCCCCTTGCTCCGAAGCATAGTGACACCGACATAATTCTCTGTGTCGTGCGCCACCAGCTGTTGTGTGGCAAAGACGTCAACCTGTGCCGATCGCGAGTTCCTGCGCCGCTCATGAACCGCACTCCACTCTTCCTGGACGGCGAATCGAAACTCGGGCGATGCACTTTCACTCTCCTCTCCCAGGTTCCTCCGTTTGATCGAGTGCACATCCTCCAGGTATTCACGGATGTCATCTTCGGGACGCGAGTCGCCAACGAAGTTCTCGAGCCAACCCGCGAACGTATTGCGTGCCCGGCCGTTCATTGCGTAGGCGCCGTAGACGAATGGAGTGGAACCGTTCCATGACCTCGTTTCACTCCGGCTGAACATCAAGCACCGATTGAGGTGTCGCTCAACCTCCTCCACCACGCCGTCCGTTACGTATAGGTCGATTCCAGCATCAAGGGCCGCGCGGAATATTACGGTGTAATGCCTACTCGCAGGGTCCTCAACCAGCGTCTCAGCAATCAGGGGAAGAATGATCGAGGTGTCAAGCCAAAATTCCCCATCCGAGAAGAGTCTCACCACAACTTTCTGCACGTCGGGTGTCTGGCGCATGAAAGCAAATAGCGTGTATCCGTCCGCCAGGCGCCTCAGGTGATCTTTGATGCCTTCTCCAGGATTGGTGAGAACATCCATCAATGCCTTGGCTACCACCTTCTGGGGCAGCCCATGAGACTTTTTTGTGGGCTCTTCTGCGAGGATCTCGACCAGGTCGTCTATAGCGGTATTAGTCGTCTCCCCCGATCCTGCCGCATTCGCGAAGATCTCTCCCTGCCTGAGAAGGATCCATTCCATACTGGCACGCAGCTCGCGCCCTACCTTCTCTTCACCGCCACCTCCCTCCGGAATATTTGAGTACGACTCAACCAAGCGCGACAGTTCTTTCTCTAGGAGCTCCTCACTCAGAACGAACTTGGCGACTCGCTCATCAAGGCTGACGCGCTCCTGATGGGAGAGGCAAAAGCGATCTTCGGCCTTGTGGTGCTTAATGACGCCTCGTTTGCCACTCATTCGAGTCAACGCGGCGTCTACCTGCCCCGCAACTTGCTGCTCATGTCCGGCGGGAAGGAAAGATGCTACTCGGCGATGAATCTCCTCGCGCACAATGGAATTCTCGGAGTCCGAATCATGAAGCGCGGAAAGGGTGAGAGATTCGAACGACTCCTTAGTTAGCCCCTTGTCGCTGGCCGCATCCTGAATTTGCAGGCTCAGGTGAAGTAGGCCCAACCTTGCTTCGCCTTCATTGAGCGAAAGACCGACTCGGTCAGATAGTCCCCGGCGACGCAAGAGAGGCTCTACGATTCGATCACACAGGCTCGCACTAGCCGCAGCTCGCTGGGGATGCGTTTCACGTCGATCTAGAAACCAGGAGTCATCTCGGACGTCGACTGAGATTCCCTGTTCCCTGAAGATTTTTGACACCAGGTCATCGGCAGCGGGGCCGATTCTCTTGCTGGTTGCGTAGATCAGCCGATCGATCTCTTGGAAATTCTCCTTAAGGCGTCTAATGGTTCTATTGATTTTCGATGCCCAATCAATGGAAACCGAGTACTGAACCATTACCGATGGCTCCTCGGCGGGTCGATACATTTGCCCGTCCCTGCCCCTATCTCCAGCAGGTGCAGCCATGGTACGAAGGGTTGGGTAATCGACGGAAAGGAAATCTGCGGCGAATTCCTCGAACACTTTCCAGTCTCCAGAACCCAGCCGCTCTAGCGCGAGGGTTAGGCGTTCTCTCGTCATGGACAGACTCTAGCTGCGTAGCAGGTGTTTTGGCCGCCCCTCGAGAAAACTGCCGCGCAAGCCGAGGTGCCGCGCCTTGTTGCCTGTGTCCGAGGTATACCGCGCCTTCTCCAAGTTGGCAGTGCGGACCGCGAGTGGGACAGTCCTGCGCAACGCTCAGATGGCCGCCGGGTTCCGTATCGGGATCGCCGCCGACACCCCTACTACTCCGGAAACACAAGCGTCACGGCATGATCGTGCAGGTCCTCACGCCGTTCGGACGGCTGCTGTGAACCTCTCCGGCTCTGCCCGGTTCGACTTACGACCTGACCGATGCCAGTCAGCACGGCATCTTCGAAGCCCTCGCCGAAGCCGGACTCAGATGTTGAGCGGACAAGGCGGGCCAAGGAGGCGCCGGCGGACCCGTCCGCGTACCGTTCCGGGGCCGGCGCCTCAAACGGTGGAAGCGCCGCCACAACACCACCCGCGCCAAGATCCGCTGTCCCGGCGAGCAGGCCATGGCCACCCTGAAGGGCTAGCGTCTCCTGCGGGAGCTCCGCTGCCGCACCAACCGCATAACAGCGATCGTCCAGGCCGTCCTCGTCCTTCACCACGGGTCAGCGTGAGGTTGGAAAAGGCTCACTGGCTGCGCAGTACTGACGGTGGAGCGGACAGCCCGGACCGTTCCCCGCAGGACTGTCCAATCCGTTTTCACAGATCAGTGTCGGTTGCCTGCAGAGCGGGGCCGCTTCCATGCCCCGCCCATGAGGGTCGACTACACAGCTAGAGCGCAGACCTCCAGCACCCATCACCCAGCCCTGCTCCCATCCCGTCTGCCGTCGACCCACACACCGTGGAGCAGGCGCGGTGCCGGGCGTCCAGGTGGAGCGCCCAACTGGACGAACGACCTGGACGCCCGGTGCCGTGTCTGCTCGGCTCTGCCTGGGTCGACGGCAGACGGGATGGGAGCCCCCCACCTCCACACCCCACCGGCCGGCACCCGCATACGGTCCCCTCCCATCCCGGAGCCGGAGCGCCCCCGCCGGAGGCATCGTCTTGAGCCGCACTCGCGTACGGCCTCAGCCGCGTTGTGGTTCGTCGCTCATCAACCCGAGCTGTCAGGCGTGCGGCCGGCGGTCGGGCTGGAGCGGGGCGGAGACAGGAGCGCAGGCCCGGGCGACGGGCCGCGCGCGCCGCGCTGTGCGCGGCGGGTGCCTTGATGAAGTAGGGAAACTCTTACCGCGCTGGCCTCAGAGGGCGATCGGCCTGTAGGCCATGGCTCGGTCAACGGCCTTCTCCGGGGTCAGGTGGGGGTCTGAGCTCCAGAAGACGTAGTCGCTGATGTGGGGGCAAGCCAGGCCCTGTTGCAGCGCGGTCAGGATCTCGGAGGACTGCTCTTCGGGTGTCTCCGGATTCATCAGGCGCTCGACCAGGAGGATCGCTTCTTCGCGGGACATGCGCCGCGGTGGCTGCGTGGTCACTGCTGGGTGATCAAGTGGCGGCCGTCGTGGCTGCGGACGTGGGGGCCCTTGGCGTCCAGGGCGTCGAGGAGGCGGATCGCGTAGACCTCGGTCATGCGGGTGGTGATCTCCTCCGGGGTGAGCCACTCGACCGCGGTCGACTCGGCGGAGGTTCGTTCCTCGCCGCCGGCGGGCTTGCAGCGGAAGACCAGGGCGACGACGCCTCGGGTGGTGTTCTTGTAGACGCCGGTCAGCTCTTCTACCTCTACTCGGATGCCCGTCTCCTCCCAGACCTCGCGGGTCACGCCGGCTTCGGGGGATTCCGTGAGTTCGAGGACGCCGCCCGGGAGTTCCCAGGTGCCGTTGTCGGCTCGGCGGATCGCCAGGAGGCGGCCGTCTTCGCGTACGACTGCACCCGCGACGGACACAGAGTGCAGTGGCGTTGACGTCGTCTTCTGGGCGCTGTTACTCATGTACAGGAGCATAGGAGAGTGAAGAGGACTATGGGTACGACTGCAGGGGGTGGCAGGGCGGTACCCCGGTACGTCCAGATCGCCGACGAGATTGTGGAGCAGATCCGGGCCGGCGTTCTCAAGCCTGGCGACCTGGTGCCGAGCGAGTCCGAGCTTGTCGAGCGGTACGGCGTCGCCGGCGGGACCATTCGGAAGGCCATGGTCGAGGTGCGGGCCAGTGGGCTCGTGGAGACGCGGCACGGGAAGGGGTCGATCGTGAAGGACCGGCCGCCTGTGCGGCTGCGGTCGTCAGATCGGTTCCGGGCGTCTCATCGGCGGGGCGGGAAAGCTGCTTATCTGGCCGAGTCGGCCCAGTCCGGGGCCACTGCCAAGGTGAGCGTGCTGTTCATCGGGCCCATGGAGGCTTCCGAGGAGGTCGCCGCGCGGCTGGAGGTCGAGCCCGGGGCTCAGGTGCTGGCCCGGCGGCGGTTGTACTTCCGGAACGGGACGCCCGTCGAGACCGCCTCGTCGTATCTGCCGTGGGACGTCGTGAAGGACATCCCCGAGCTGTTCTCCGAGAACCCCGGGCCTGGGGGGATCTACGCCCGGCTTGAGGACGACGGGCACGTCTTCGAGGAGTTCGTGGAGACGCTCCAGGCCCGGCCGGCGTCCAAGGCCGAAGCGTCCGAGCTGGCGTTGAGTCCTGGTGCTCCCGTCGTTCACCTGCTGCGGAACGCCGTCACCAAGACCGGGCGGGTGGTCGAGGTCTGCGACACCCTCATGGCCGCTGACCAGTTCGTCTTCGAGTACCGGATCCCCGCCGCCGACTGACGCACGCTCAACTCCTCCCAGCCCGCTCGGACTTCTTCGTCCGGGCGGGTTGACTCATGTATAGGAGTGATGCACTCTTCTTCATGTCACTCATGTACATGAGTGAAGGAGTTCAGGACTTCTAGAGGAGTGATCTTCGTGCGTCAGATTCCCGTCGACACCTCCGCCGCCGCCGTGATGGTGGCCCAGCCCCCGCAGCCCAAGGTGAAGGACCGCCGTACCGGCGAGCGCGCCATGGACGCCGAGACCGGGGCCGCGCTGTCGACCGTGGACGTCATGTTCGCGGCCAACGGCGAGGTGGAGATCCTGAGCGTGACCGTCCCGGAGACCGGTGTCTCCGCCGACCTGACCATGGGGACCCCCGTGGCGATCACGGGGCTCGTCGCCCGACCGTGGGAGAGCGAGTTCAACGGGCAGCGTCGGCACGGCATCGCCTTCCGGGCCGTGGCCGTCACCTCGCTCGCCGCCGGCGCCTCGATGCCGAAGGCCGCCTGATCATGCGGTGGTTGATTGCCGCTGTGGTGCTGGTCGCCGTCCTCGCGGGTCTCCTGCGGTGGCGGCGGCCCGCCTGGTACTGGCTCTCCTTCGGCGTCACGTTCGCCACCTGCCGGGTCCTCGGCCGGTACCGGGCGGTCATGGACGCCTGCGGGCTCACCGTTCCGCCGCCCCGCTGGCGTCTCGCCATCGCCCGGATGGCGAACCGGCCCGTCCCCGAGCCGCGGGCGCCGCGCATCCTGCGGCTCCGGCCCACCCGTACCGGGCTCGTCTTACGGCTGGGGCTCCAGCCCGGACAGGACGCCTTCGACGTGGCGGCCTCGTGCGACCGGCTCCGGCACTCGTTCGGGATGTTCGGGGTCACCTCGCGGGAGATCCGCTCCGGTGTGGTCGAACTGCGGATGACCGGATACGACGTGCTCCGGCGAGTTCAGATGCCGGCGCGGGCCGAACGCTCGACCATGCGGGTACCGGTCGCCCTCCGCGAGGACGGAGACGTCCACTACCGCGACTACCGGACCACCCCGCACGCCCTGACCATCGGCGCCACCAAGTCGGGGAAGTCGGTGTACCAGCGGAACCTGGTGGCCGAACTCGCCGCCCAGGAAGTCGCCTTGGTGGGGATCGACTGCAAACAGGGGGTGGAGCTGTTCCCTCTGGCCCGACGGTTCTCCGCGCTGGCCGACAACCCCGACACCGCCGCCGACCTGCTCGATGCCCTCATCTCGCACATGGAGGACGTCTACCAACTCATCCGCGCCGAACAGCGCATCACCGCCGACACCCTGGACGCCGACATCGCCGCCGACATCTGGGACCTCCCCGACCACCTCCGCCCCGTTCCCATCGTCCTCCTCGTGGACGAGGTCGCCGAACTCGCGCTCTTCGCCACGAAGGACGAGGAGAAGCGGCGCGACCGGATCATCACCGCCCTCGCCCGGCTCGCCCAGCTCGGCCGCGCCGCCGGCATCTACCTGGAGATCTGCGGACAGCGCTTCGGCTCCGAACTCGGCAAGGGCATCACCATGCTCCGCGCCCAGCTCAGCGTCCGTACCGCCCACCGCGTCAACGACGAGACCAGCGCCAACATGGCCTTCGGAGACATCGCACCGGATGCCGTCCTCGCCACCGTCCAGATTCCTGTCTCGGCTCCTGGCCTCGCCATCACCGGCGACGCGTCGGGCGGCTGGTCCCGCATCCGGTCACCCCACACCTCGCTCCGCGCCGCCGTGGACGCCTGCAACAAGCACGCCCACCTGACCCCGGAACTGCCCGCGCTCGACGCGTTCCGGCCGGTCCTCGCCTCGCCCGCCGTGCCTGTGGCCATTCCGGCCCCGACGGCCCCTGCGACTCACTGAGGCTCCCTGCTCCCCTGGCCGGCGCGGCCTCCTCGCGCCACGCCCCTACCCCCGCCATGCCCGAAACGCCCACCAAGGAGGTGCCGTCATGACCAGCAAGCTCCGCGTCGACGCCGTGCTGGTCCAAGCCCTGATCGCAGGTGCGCTGTCCTTCGCCCACCTGCACGACCTGGCCGCCGCTGCCGGGCAGACTGGATGGAAGGCGTGGGCCTACCCCGTCTCCGTCGACCTCCTCCTGGTCGCCGCCTGGCGCCGGCTCCGCGCGGACGGCTCGTCGCGGCTCGCCTGGTGCTGGTTCCTGGTCTCGCTCTTCGCCTCGCTCGGCGCCAACGTCGCCACCGCCGGCTTCCTCGACCTCGCCGACCCGCCCGCCTGGCTGCGCTTCGGCGTCGCCGGATGGCCCGCGGTCGCCTTCCTCGGGGGAACACTGCTCGCCCACTCCGCGCCTGCTCCGACCCCTGCCCCGGCCGTCGAGCCGGAACCTACGGAGCCGGAGTACGTACCCGAGCCGGAGGACAGCGGGGACGCCGGGCCCGCGACTGAGGCGGAAAGCGAGCCGGTCGACGTACCCGCCCTTCCGACCCCTGAGCCCGCCCCCGCGCCCGGCGTCCCGGCCGCGCTCGTCGAGCACGCCCGCAAGGTCGCCGCCGACCACCACGCCCGTACCGGCGCCCCCATCGACACCGACACCCTCCGCGCCCGCCTCGGCGTCCCCGCGCCCATGGCCAGCGCCATCGCCGCCCAACTCGCCTGAACCGGAAGGAGAACGGCATGTCCGCCCGCGACCACTTCCACTCCCTGATGCGCATCGGCCCCGTGCAGATCGGCACCCACCGCGACCGCCACGGCCGCACCAAGTACGCCGCCGTCTGCACCGCCGACCGCTGCGGCTGGTCCGCCGACTACTCCAGCTCCTCGGCCGCCCAGCTCGCGGCCCGTACCCACCGCTGCCGCCCCACCGACTGAACGGAGACCGTCCGTGGACGTCCCGCTCTGGTTCACCCTCCTCGTCGTCGGCGCCCTCGGCATCAAGCTGATCCGCCCGCCCTGGTGGCTCGTCGCCGTGCTCCTCCTCGGCGGCTTCCTCCTCGCCGACAGCCTTCTGGCCCCCGTCATCGACGCCGCCGTCTCCGAGTGACCCGACCCGTACGGATCCGACCCACCCAGAAAGGAGAACCACCCATGCTTCGCCCCAAGGTTCCGACCATGCCGACCCCGGTCGGCGTCACCGCGCCGCCCGCCGTCGTCCAGCCGATCGCCGTGGAGCCTGCGCCGCAGACCATGGCCCCGGCCTCGGCCCCGGTCGTCCCGACCGCCCGGCCCCCCGTCCAGTTCACCCCCGGCAGCGTCCTCACCGTCGTCGGCGCTGGCACCGCCGTGGTCCTGGTCGTCGGCACGGTCCTGGTCTCGATGCTGCTCGCGACCGCCGTCACCGCCGCCTCGGTCGCCGTCTGCGCGGTCGTCGTCCGTTCGCTGCTCACGTCCCCGAACAAGCGCCGCCGCTGACCGGCCCCCGGGCGGCCTCGATACCGCCAAGCATCCGCCGCCCGGGAGCCGTACCCCTCGCCGATCTCTCGACCGGAAGGAAGACCCATCATGGCCCAGCCCAACGCCGCGACCTCGGCGGGCCTGGACCCGGCCACCCTGCACGACGTCCTCCGCGTGGCCGCGAACCCCGACTTCGACCGCTGGAAGGACCAGGTGCACCGCACCGGCGGCTGCTCCGACCCCGTCCACCTCACCGGATGGTCCCTCGCCAAGGACCGGACCTCCGGCGAGACCCTCCGCCGGTACTCGACGGAGACCGAACCTGGCGGGCGCCTCCGCGTCGCCTGCGGCAACCGCCGGGCCTCCCGCTGCCCCTCCTGCGCCCACACCTACGCCGGGGACACGTACCACCTGATCCGCGCCGGCCTCGCCGGTGACGAGACCAAGGACATCCCCGCGACCGTCCGCGACCACCCCCGCGTGTTCGCGACGCTCACCGCACCGTCCTTCGGCCCCGTCCACAACCGACCCGACCGGGGCGCCTGCCGCTGCGGCGTCCGGCACCGGGACGACGACCCCGCCCTGGGTACGGCCCTCGACCCCGAGTCGTACGACTACGCCGGCGCCGTCCTCTTCAACAACCACGCCGGGCAGCTCTGGCAGCGCTTCGCCAACCGGCTCCGCCGTGAACTGGCCGCCCGCGCCGGGCTCACGCAGCGCGCGATGAAGGACATCCTGCGGGTCTCGTACGGGAAGGTCGCCGAGTTCCAGAAGCGCGGCGCCATCCACTTCCACGCCGTCATCCGACTCGACGGACGGGACGGGCCCGGCAGCGCACCGCCCTCCTGGGCCACCGTGCCCCTGCTGGACGACGCCATCCGGGCCGCTGCCGTCCACGCGTACACCACCATCACCGTCCCGGCCGCCGGGGACCAGCCGCGCCGGCGGTTCCAGTGGGGACGACAGCTCGACGTCCGCCCGGTCAAGGCGTTCGGGGACGGCTCCGACATCACCGAACAGGCCGTGGCCGCCTACGTCGCCAAGTACGCCACCAAGGCAGCCGAGACCACCGGCAGCCTCGACCGCCGGATCGGCAACCGAGAGGTGCTCGACCTTCTGGACGTCGCCGACCACCCCCGCCGCCTCATCGAAGCCTGCCTGGACCTGTCCCCGCTCTACCCGGACCGGAAGCTCACCGCCTGGGCCCACATGCTCGGCTTCCGCGGCCACTTCTCCACCAAGTCCCGCCACTACTCGACCACCCTCGGCGCCCTCCGCCAGATCCGCGCCGACTACCGCGCGGCCCAGGAAAACCTCGACGTCGTCCCGGACACCGTGCTCGTCCTCGCCGCCTGGCAGTACGCGGGCCACGGCCACTCCCCCGGCGAGGCCGCCCTCGCCGCCACCATCGCCCGGGACATCCACCTCAACCGCCAGACCGCACGGGAAGCACTCCGCCTGGAAGGAGCCGCCGCATGACCACCGCCACCGCCGAACTCCTCACCGTCCCGGAGGTCATGGAGCGGCTCAAGCTCGGCCGTTCGACCGTCTACGACCTCATTCGGTCCCGCCGCCTGGTCTCCCTCACCATCGGCCGGTCGCGCCGCGTCCCCGCCGACGCCGTCCGGGACTTCATCGACAACCAGATCGAGGAGGCCGCCTGATGGCCACCCAGCGCAAGCGCAACCCCAACGGGGCCGGCACCATCACCCAGCGGTCCGACGGCCGCTATCAGGCTGCCGTCTACGTCCTCCAGCCCGACGGCACGCGGGCCCGGAAGTTCGCCTACGGCAAGACCTGGGCGGAATGCGACGCCAAGCGCCGTGCGCTCCTCGACAAGGTCGACAACGGCGTTCCCGTCCCGACCCGTTCGATGAAGCTCTCCGAGTGGCTGCCGTACTGGCTGGACAACATCGTCAAGCCGCGCCGCAAGAAGACCACCGCTGCCAAGTACGAGGTGCACGTCCGGCTCTACCTCGTCCCGATGCTCGGCTCCAAGCGGCTGGAATCCCTCGGCGTCGCCGATGTCCGGCGCTTCCTCGCCCAGTTGGAGAAGAAGACCAGCGCCGCCACCGCCAAGGAGTCGCACCGCGTGCTCCGCACCGCCCTCACCGCCGCCTGCCGTGAGGAGCTGGTGAGCCGGAACGTCGCGACGCTCGTCGAGCCGCCGACCGTCGCCGCCCGGGAGCTCTCCCCCTGGTCCCTGGACGAGACGCTCGACTTCCTCGCCGCCGCCCGGAAGGACCCGCTGTACGCCGCCTTCGTCCTCGCCATCGCCCTCGGCTTCCGCCGCGGGGAGGTCGTCGGCCTCCGCTGGGAGAACGTCGACCTCGACAAGCGGGAGATCCGGGTCAGGACGCAGCGGCAGCGGGTGGCCGGCGAGGTGTACGAGGACGACCCCAAGGGGCGCCGGCGCAAGCAGACGCTTCCCCTCCCCGCGATCTGCGTCGCTCCTCTGCGGTGGCAGCGGCTCAAGCAGGCCGCCGCCCGCGAGCGTGCCGGGGAGAAGTGGACGGAGACCGGGTACGTCTTCACCACCCGCACCGGCCAGCCCATCGAGCCGCGCAACCTCTACCGCTCGTTCACCCGCGTCGCGAAGAACGCCGGTCTCCGCGTCGTCCGGCTGCACGACGCCCGGCACGGTACGGCGACGCTCCTCACCGCCGCTGGCGTCCCGCCCCGCGTCGTCATGGAGATCCTCGGACACAGCCAGATCGCCGTGACGATGAACGGGTACACGCACGTCGTCCAGGACACGCAGCGGGAGGCCGTGAGTCACGTGGATCGGCTGCTCAGGAGCCGTCCCCGGTCGTGATCGACCGTCCCCGTTGATGTCAGAAGTGGATGTCAAAGGCCCCGGACCATGATCGGTCCGGGGCCTTTGTGCTGGTGGGCGCGGACGGTTTCGAACCGCCGACATCTGCTTTGTAAGAGCAGCGCTCTACCCCTGAGCTACGCACCCGTGGAAGAGGCAACAGCCTACATGGCCCCGGGGTGGGTGCCGCAAACCCGTAAGGGGCGGGGGGTAGCCCCACCCCCGGGACGGTGGGTCGCCCGATCGTGGGGGGAGGGGGTGGGGTCGTAGCGTCGGGGTGTCGTCGCTTCGTCTCTGGGGGAATGATCGTCATGGTCGCTGGCCGTCCGTTCCGTGTGCTGCTCGCTTCCGGTGTCGCCGTGTTCGCGCTCGCCGGGTGCGGGGCCGCCGATGCCGAGGGGGCGCCGGTGGAGCGGAAGGCGTTCGCGTTCGGTGGGGACGCGCTCACCGTCGACTCGGACAACTCCGAGCTGGTGATCACGCCCGCCGACATCGACGAGGTGCGCGTCGAGCGGCAGGTCGACGGGTGGGTGTTCATGGGGTCCGGGCCCGACGCCAGCTGGAAGCTCGTGGACGGGCGGCTCACGCTGCGGGTCGAGTGCGACGCCGTCGCCTCCAGCTGCGGGGCCGTCCACCGCATCCAGGTGCCCCGCGGCGTCGCCGTCTCCGTCGAGGACGGCAACGGCGACGTCACCGCCGACGGCTTCACCACTCCCCTGAAGGTCCGGTCCGACAACGGGGACGTCCGGGTCCGGAACGCCTCCGGCGCGCTCGACCTCGGCAGCGGCAACGGTGACGTCGACGTCGAGGACTCCGTCACCTCGGCCCGGCTCTCCGTACGGTCCGACAACGGCGGCGTCGGCATCAGCCTGCGCACCGTCCCCCGCAAGGTCGACGTCGTCACCGACAACGGCGACGTGACCGTGACGGTCCCCCGGGCCGAGTACGCCGTGTCCGGCTCCAGCGACAACGGCGACGTCCGCCTCGACGTGCCCCGCCGCGACGACAGCGAGCACGTCGTGAGCCTGCGCAGCGACAACGGGGATCTCACCGTCCGTACGGTGAACTGACCGGGCCGTGTGTTCGTCCTTACCGGGTGGGACAATGAACCCTGACCGGGCACGGCGGACACAGCACGGGGAGTAGTACGTGGCGGAGAGCGACGCTAGGGGCGGACGGGCGTCCGGGGGTTCCTCCGCGATCCGGCTGGCTCTCGCGCTGCCCCTGCTGGTGGGCGCGCTGCTGCCGCAGGCCTTCGCCGGCGGCGGGACCCGCCGGTGGTTCGGCGGGCGCGGCGAGAGCCAGCGGGCCGAGGCGCAGGCCGCCAAGGACGCCGCCGCCGCCGCTTTCTACGAGCTCGACACCGCCCAGCGCGGGCTCCGGATCTCCATCGAGACGATCGCCGCCGTCGACAGTTCGCCGGAGGCGCGCCGCGCCGTCGAGGGGTTCGAGGCGCTCGGGCGGCGGATCGACGAGGTCAGCCACGTCTACATCGAGGCCGTCGACGCCCATGACCTCGACCGGGACGAGCTCGACGCCGCCACCGCCTCCCGGGCCCGCGGCGAGCTGAACCGCGCCAAGGAGGAGCTCGACCGCGTCAAGGGCGAGCTGGAGCGCTTCGAGGAGGGCCTCGCCCCGCTCCTGGGCCGCGCCGAGACCCAGCTCGCCCGTCTCGCGCCCGCCGTCGAGCGGGCCCGGCAGGCCCTGCGGGGTGCGAGCGACGCCCTCGACGGCGCCCGGGAGGCCGGGCTGCGCGCCGACGACCTGGCCGCCCGCCTCGCCGCGCTCGGTCCCGAGCTGACCCTGCTCAACGAGGGCGCCGGCCGGCACGGCGTCCCCGAGACGCTCCAGCGCGCCGACCGTGTGCTCCGGGACGCCGAGGCCGTACGGGCCGAGGCCGAGCGGCTGCCCGAGCGGGCCGCCGAGATCGACAAGCGGCTCGTGTCGCTCCGTACCCGCACCGAGGCGCTCACCACCCGCACCGAGGGCGTCGAGCCCGTCCTCTCCGAGCTGCGCCGGCGGTACGCGGCCGCCTGCTGGCAGGACCTCCAGCACGTGCCCGAGCAGGCCGCCGCGGCTCTCCGTCAGGCGGGTGAGCGGCTCGCCGAGGCCGGGACGGCGCGGGCCGAGCAGCGCTGGCCGGACGCGACCTCGCTGCTCTCCACCGCCCGCGTGCTCCTCGACTCGACCGACGAGGCCGTGTCGGCCGCCGGGGACCGGCTGCGCCGCCTGGACGCCGTCGCGAAGGACCCGAAGGCGGAGATCGACCGCGCCCGGTTCGCGGTGCGGGACGCCCAGCGGCTCGCCATGGCGGGGCGCAACACGCCCGACCCCCGGCACGCCCGGCCCCTCGACGAGGCCGTCGCCCGTCTCGACCGGGCCGTGGACGGCCTGGAGGGCCGCCACCCCGACTACTGGCACTTCCTGACCGAGCTGGAGGCCGTCCGCGCGGCCGCCGCGCACGTCGTCGGCCTGATCCGGGAGGACCGGGGATCCGGCGCCGGCCACTGATGCCGCGCGCGCACCGCCGCTAGCCTGTTCCCATGCCTCGTTACGAATACCGCTGCCGCACCTGCGGCGACACCTTCGAGCTCAGCCGTCCCATGGCCGAGTCCTCCGCCCCCGCCGCCTGCCCCGCCGGGCACGACGACACCGTGAAGCTGCTCTCGGCCGTGGCCGTGGGAGGCAGCACCGCCGCCCCCGCGCAGGGCGGAGGCGGCGGCGGTTGCTGCGGCGGGGGCTGCTGCGGCTGAGCCGGGGCCGACGGGAGTGTGACGACTAGGCCGCCGCGGCCGCCCGGAAGCGGCGCAGGATCTCCTCCCCCGCCGCCACCCCGCGCTCCGCGAGGACGTCGACGTGGGGTGCCGTCCAGTCGCTGTCGGCGAGTTCGCCGTGGCCCGGGCGCCAGGCCCGGTCCGCGGCGAGCAGCAGGTCGGCGTCGAGGAGCGAGTCCCCGGCCGCCAGCGTGAGCGACGCGCCGGTGCGGCGGGCGACCTCGCGGACGGCCGCGCTCTTGGTCAGCGGCTTCGGCACCGCGTACACCTTGCGGCCCTGGAGCGAGACCGTCCAGCCCCGGTCGCCCGCCCAGGCGCCGAACCGGTCCAGCCAGTCCTCGGGGAGCCGCTCCCGCTCCACGACCAGGTAGGCGAAGAGGTCCTCGGCGACCCGGTGCTTGCGCACCCAGGACAGGTCCGTGGTGGCGGTGAGGTAGGCGCGGATCTCGGAGAGCGGCGCGCACTCCTCGGCGAGCCTGCGGACGACGGACGCGTGCCAGTCGCGGTCGGTGACGCCGTCGACGAGGATGTGCCCGCCGTTGGCGCAGATCGCGTACGCCGGCGCGGTGCCCGGGAGCTGGATGCGCTGGTACTGCTTGCGCGTCCGCGTGGTGGTGGGCACGAAGACGGTCTCGGCGGTCAGCCGGGCCAGCAGCTCGGCCGCGTCCTCGGTCATGTAGGAGAGCGGCTTGGACTCGTGGACCTCGACGCAGAGCAGCCGGGGCGCCTGGGCGTCCGGCATGCCGAGGGCGAGGGCCGCGGTCGAGTAGATGAGGGTGCGGTCGAGGTCGCTCGCCACCAGCGTCCGGGCCGGGGCGAGACCCGGACCCGCGCCCGGGCCCTCCTCCAGGACCGTGCTCGTGACCGTGACCGGAACCGTGCTCGTGTCGATCCCCTTCGCCCTGCCCGCGTCCGGACCCGGGCCCTCCTCCAGGACCGTGGTCGTGGCCGTGACCGGAGCCGTGGCCGTGTCCGTGGCCGCGTTCGCCGTCGTACCCATGTCCGTCGCCGTACTCGTCGCCGTATCCATGTCCGTCCCCGTACCCGCACTCGTGTCCGTGGTCACTGGGACACCACCGCCTTTCCGTCCGCGCCCGTCGCACCCCTCGTGTACTGAGGATGGATCAGGCCGACGCAGCTGTACGGGAGTTCGTCGATCTCCTCGACCGGGACCCCGCGCTGCTCGGCGAGCAGCCGGACGTGCGCCAGGTCGGCGTCGGCGCCGCGCTTGGCGAGGATCTTCCAGGGGACGCGGCGGAGCAGCACCCGGGTGGTCTCGCCGACGCCCGGCTTGACCAGGTTGACGTCGTGGATGCCGTACTCCTCGCTGATCCGCTCCACGGCCGCCCAGCCCTCCCAGGTGGGGGTGCGGTCGGTGGTGAGGAGTTCCTTGACGTCCGTGTCGACGCTCGCGGCGACCTCGTCGAAGCGGGCGGCGACGGCGTCGAGGAAGGCCTCCGAGACGTCGGATCCGGCGAGCTCGCGGTAGAACTTGGCGCCGTGGAAGTCGTCCGGTCCGACGAGGTCGGAGCGGAGGACCGTACGCGATATCAGGCCGGAGACCGTGGAGTTGAGGCAGGCGGAGGGGATGAGGAAGTCCTCGCGGGTGCCGTACGTGCGGACGCAGGAGCCGGGGTCGGCGAGGACCGCGATCTCCGGGTCGAAGCCCTTGAAGTCCCGTACGGCCTCGGCGAGTTCGCGGGTGATGGCGCCCTTGCCGGTCCAGCCGTCGACGAACACGACGTCGGCCGGGTCGTGGTGGGCGGCGAGCCAGCGCAGCGCGTTGGCGTCGATGCCGCGGCCGCGCACGATGGAGACGGCGTAGTGCGGGAGGTCGAGGCCGTGGCGGGCCTTCGCCCAGCGGCGCATCAGTACGCCGACGGGGGTGCCGGCCCGGGCCAGGGAGACCAGGACGGGCCGCGGGGACCGCTCGGCGAGGACGGTCTCGGTGACCGTGCCGACCGCGCGGGCGATGCGGGCGGCGGAGCTCTCCAGGGCCGCGTGGAAGAGCTCCTGGTAGCGCTCGCTGGGCTGGTACTCGACGGGGAGCGACTCGGCGTAGTGCGCGCCGCCGCTCTGGATGGCCTCCTCCCGCTCCTCGGTGGGGGCTTCGAGCTCGACGTCCGAGAGGTCCTGGAGCAGCCAGCCGACCTCTTCGGGTGCGTACGAGGAGAAGGCGGGGCCGCGGAGGGGCTCGGGCAGCATGGAGCTCCTTTCGGGAGCTTCGGTGACTTCGGTGACGCGGACCGGGGGCGCGTGGGGCGGCGTGTAGGACGGGACCACCGCGAGCACGACGCGCGGGATGTGCGCGGCGAGCTGGGCGAGCAGGCCGTCCGGGGCGTGCAGGGCCGGGGTGTCGGCCGCGGAGTCCACGACGAGGACGACGGCGTCGAAGCCCGCGCCCGCGACGTTGTAGGCGTAGCGCTCGCCGGGCCCGTCGGCGGGGTCGTCGTGGGCGGGGAAGACGAGCCGGGTGCGGATGGCGTAGCCGGGGTCGTCGACGGCGAGGACGGGCGAGCGGGTGGTGGTGGAGTAGCGGACGTCGTGTCCGGCGTCCTCCAGGGCGGTGCCGAGGCGCAGCGGCGCGTACATCAGCTCCTCGAAGCCGAGGACGAGCACGCGGGGCGGTGCGGCGGCGGCCGGCGCGGTCAGCGCCCCGGCCAGGGCCTTCGCCATCGCGGGCAGGGCCGCCTCCAGGCGCTCGCGGTGGTCGGTCGTGAAGCCGTGCCGTCCGCCGTCGGGGAGCTCCTCGGGCCAGCCGAGGTCCACCCGCTCCGGTGCCTCGCCGGGGAGGGGTACGGGGGCGGGGGCGGGCCCCTCGTGGGCCGCGACCAGGGCCTGGCCCTTCTCCAGGACGCCGTCCGGGAGGCGGACGGTGCCGGCGGCGCCCGCGACGAGGTCGACGCGGGCGCCGATCTCGCGGGCGAAGGCGTCGAGGCGGCCGAGGTCGGCGGTGGAGCGCATGTCGACGAGGGCGACGACGACGTACCGGCCCCGGGGGTAGCGGGCGTGGAGGGCGCGGATGGTGTTGAGGACGGTGTTTCCGGTGGAGAACTCGTCGTCGACCAGGACCAGCGGTCCGTCGCCCGCGAGCAGCTCGGGGTCCTCGGGCAGCAGGAGGTGCGAGGTGGCGTGGGAGTGCGACTCCTCGAAGCCGCCCGCGCGGGCCACGCCGGCCACGGGGCGGCGGGTGGAGTGGAGGTACGGGGCGAGGCCGAGGCCGTCGGCGACGGCGTGCCCGAGGGCGGTGGCAGTCTCCGCGTAGCCGAGGACGACGGACCGGCCGGCCTCCTCGTCGCCGAGGAGCTCCCGGACGCGCCGGCCGAGGCCCAAGCCCGAGCCGTACACGACGGAGGGCCGCTGCGGCACGTGCTTGCCGAGCACGCTGGAGACCAGCAGGTGCGCGCGCTTGGGGTTGCGGCGCAGTGCGAGGCCCAACAGGGCGGGCAGCTCCTCGTCGCCGATCAGTTCGACGCCCAGTCGCTCCGCGACCCACGTTCCGGTCCACACCACGTCGTCGACGTCCCTTCGTCAGCCGGCCAGGCCGGCGGTGAGCAGATCCACGAAGCCGACGTCCTCCTTGGCGACGCCGAAGACCTCGGCGCGCAGGAGGGTGCGCTCGGCCCACGCGCGATGCGGCTTCACCTCGTTCATCTTGTTCGTATAGGCGGAGCGCAGCACTCCGCCGCCGTCCCGGTCGGGTCGGAGGATGTCCTGGGCGTCGCTCCACTCCTCGTGGCTGACGACGGAGAGGGCGTGCACCGGCACCACGTGGGTGGGGTGGATGCAGGTCTTCCCGAGCAGGCCGTTGGCCCGGTCGAGCTCGATCTCGCGCAGCAGGCCGTCGAGGTCGTGCTCGATGAGGGCGGTGCGCAGGTCCTCCGCGCGGCCTTCGAGGAAGGGGCTGCGGCGCAGCTGCGGCTTGAACATGCGCTCGCCGGGTCGGAAGTACTCCCAGACGGGTCCGGTGACGGTGAAGCCGGTGCCGTCGGAGCGGCCGAGGACGTTGACGACGTCGGCGATGACGTTCGCGACGATCTTGATGTCGTACGCGGTCATGTCGGGCGAGCGGCGCAGCCCGTAGGCGGAGCAGAAGTCGGTGACGCCGAGGCGGAGGGCGAGGACGTGGTCGCGGTACTTGTCGGTGATCGCGGCGATCCCGGCGAGGGTCTCGGCCCGGGTCTCCAGGTGGAGCAGCTCGGGGGACTCCAGGACGGGCATGGCGAAGAGGCGCCGGCCGGCCGTCCGCTCGGCCTGGGTGAGCGCCTCCAGGAAGGCGTGACCGCGGGACTCGGTGAACTTGGGCAGTACGAATCCGGACAGCAGGCGCACCGAGGCGCCGAGGCGGTCGACCAGGTCGGTGATCTGGCGCGGCTCGCGGACCCGGACGAAGAGCAGGGGCAGGTCCACGGCGGTCTCGGGGTGGTCCGTGGCGGTGTCGGCGTCCGTCACGGTCCCGTCGGAGGGCTCGGCCGCGGCCTCGGCGGGGCCTGCCGCGAGGTCGGCGAAGCCCCGGACGAGGTTGGCCTCGCCCGCCTCGACCTCGGCGTCGCTGATGGAGTCCTCCAGGCAGAGCACCATGGAGACCACTCCGCGCCTGGCCTGCTTGCGCACGGCTTCGGCCAGCCGGGGCCGGGTGGCCGGGCTGTAGAGCGTGGCGCCCAGGGCCACGGCGAGGGTGCGGGCGGGCGAGCCGGAGGTGAACTCGGCCGGCTCCTGGTGGAACAGTCCGGCGCGCACCGCGGCCGGGAGGTGCCCGAAATGACGCATGTAAGTCTCCCGTCTGCCGCTTCGGGCCCTGATGACATGTGGCCGGTAATAGTACGTAGGTGCGGGTGTCCGTAGTTCCCTCAGAGCATGAAATTCAGGTAACTCGTCAGCATCCGTCGCCCGGTCCGGGTATCCGTGGCGCCCCCGCGTTGTCCGCGGGTCGGGCGGGAGGGCAGGATTGCGGTCATGACGCACGCGATGCTGAAGGGCTCCAACGTCCCTCTCGACACCGCGGCCGTACGGGCCGTGCTCTGCTGGACCCCGGGCCCCGGGGTCCCCGACGTGGATGCCTCGGCCCTGCTCCTCGGGCCCTCCGGGCGTGTCCGGTCCGACGAGGACTTCGTCTTCTACAACCAGCCGCGCCACCCCTCGGGGCTGGTGCGGCGGCTGCCGAAGAAGCGGGTCGCCGAGGGTCTGACGGACACCGTGGAGGCCGATCTGGCCGGGCTCGACCCCTCGGTCGACCGGGTGGTGGTCGCGGCCTCCTCCGACGGCGGCACCTTCCGCTCCGTCTCCGACCTGCGGATCCTGCTGTACGACGCGCTGGCCGGGCCGGACAGCGAGCCGCTGGCGCTGTTCGACGTGACGGCGGAGACCGGCGAGGAGACGGCCGTCATCTGCGGCGAGCTGTACCGGCGCGGCGACGGCTGGAAGTTCCGCGCCGTGGGGCAGGGCTATCCGACGGGGCTCGTGGGCCTCGCGACGGACTTCGGCATCTCGGTCGACGAGGACGCCGCGCAGGAGGCCGGCCGGGACGGCTCCCAGGACGCGGCCGAGGGCGGCCGGGCGGCCGCAGGGGGCGGCGCGTCCGCCTTCCCCGAGGCGCCCGCGCACGACCCCGACCTCGACCTGACCGTGGTGCACACCCCCGTGCCGCCGCAGCCGACCGTGCCGCCGATGCCGGACCGGGCGCCCGCCTACGGCTACCCGCAGGAGCCGGTCCACGCCCCGGCCCCCGCGTACGGCTATCCGCAGCCGGTGACGGCCGCCGAGCGGAACCCGGCGCCGGAGTTCCGCATGCCTCCGATGGGTCCCCAGTTCGTCCGGAGCTGAGCGGGCGGGCACGGCTACGTCTTGGTCTTGTAGCCGCGCCCCCATTGCAGGCCCCAGCCGTACAGCCGGTCCAGTTCCGCCTGGAAGCCGTACACGAAGCGCACCTCGCGGCGGACGGTCAGCTCGCCCTTGACGTTCTCCATGGAGAAGACGGCGCAGGAGCGGGCCTGGGGGGCGCGCTCGTCGAGCTCGACCTCGATCCGGGGGCCGTTGCTCGGGTAGAGCGTCACCTTGGCGTGCGTACGGTCGAAGGCCGGCGTCTGGTCGTAGATGTACACGAAGAACAGCAGCCGCTTGATCTCGTCCCAGTGGTCCAGATTGACGAAGATCGTCTCGCCGGAGGAGCCGCCGAAGCGGTCGTCGCCGCTGAGGCGGACGTACGGGGCCTCGTTCAGGTCGCCGAGGAAGCCGCCGAGCGGCTGCACCACGCCCTTGCTGCCGTCGCTGAGCTCGTAGAGGCAGCCGAGGTCGAGGTCGACGTTGACGACGCCCTGGGTGTGGGCCTGGACGACCTCGGGCTTGAAGAACTGCGCGGGGTTCCGCAGCAGCCGTCCGCTCTGCCGGGACCGGCCCTCGATGTCGGAGGTCCGCATCCGCCAGGACAGGTTCACCCGGAGGTTTCCGGTGGCGGCGCCCTGCTTGGTGAGCGAGACGGTCGGACGCCGCTTCGTCAGGTCGATCGAGTTCGACGCCGCGCTGCCCGAGTCGAACTGCGCCGTCCTCCCCGGAAACAGGTTGTCCCAGAAGGCCATGACGCCTTCACCCCCCACTGATCGTCGTCACCGCGGCTCGTCGCCGTGCACATGCCTGCGGGGCGGCCGGATGCACCGGCCGCCCCGCAGAGAAGCATTCCTCGCAGCCGGGGGTGTCACACCCCGGACGGCACCTCGGTCTTGTCGTCCGAGCCCGATCCGCCCTCGGCCGCCGCGATCCGCTTGTTGCGGCGGACGGAGGACCAGAAGGACCAGGCGATGAGGAGGACGCCGATGGAGCCGGTGATGACCTCGGGGATCTCGTACTGGATGGTCACCAGGAGCAGCACGGAGAGGGCGCCGATGGCGTAGTGGGCGCCGTGCTCCAGGTACACGTAGTCGTCGAGGGTGCCCTGGCGGACCAGGTAGACCGTGAGCGACCGGACGTACATGGCTCCGACGCCGAGGCCGAGCGCCATCAGGACGATGTCGTTGGTGATGGCGAAGGCGCCGATGACACCGTCGAAGGAGAAGGAGGCGTCGAGGACCTCCAGGTAGAGGAACATGAAGAAGGCGGCCTTGCCCGCGAGCTGGACCACGGTGACCTTCTTGCCGCTGCGCTTGGCCTCTTCCTCGGCCTCGTGCTCGCGCTCCTCCTCCTCTTCCAGCTTGTTCTCGAAGTAGCTGGAGAGACCGCCGACGACGAGGTACGTGATGAGGCCGGCGATGCCGGAGATGAGGACCGTCTGCGCCTTGTCGACGTGCGTGCCGCCGTGCTGGTGGGCGTGGGTCGCGAAGGTCATCGCGCTGATCAGCAGGACGACGAGGGCGATGCAGACCGACAGCATGTCGACCTTGCCGAGCTTGGCCAGCGGGCGCTCGATCCAGCGCAGCCACTGGATGTCGCGCTCCTCGAAGATGAAGTCGAGGAAGATCATTAGAAGGAACATGCCACCGAAGGCGGCGATCGACGGATGCGCGTCGGTCACCAGCTCCTGATAGCGGTCCGCGTCGTTGAGCGCGAGATTCACGGCCTCGATCGGGCCGATCTTCGCGCTCACGGCGACGATCACGACGGGGAAGACGAGGCGCATGCCGAACACGGCGATGAGCACGCCGACCGTGAGGAAGATCTTCTGCCAGAAGGCATTCATCTTCTTCAGGATTCCGGCGTTGACCACCGCGTTGTCGAACGACAGGGAGATCTCGAGGACGCACAGGATCGCGACGATCCCGAACGCCTCCCACCCCCCGTAGAGCACCGCCGCCACCAGACCGAGCGCAGTGATCGCGAACGACCACCCGAAGGTTTTCAGAACCACTGTCTACCCCATCGTGAAATTACATGGCTTTACGAAACGTTGACCCCGAAGTCTAGAGCGATGCCCCGGAGCCCCGACGCGTACCCCTGTCCCACGGCTCGGAACTTCCATTCGCCGTTGTAGCGATAGAGCTCGCCGAAGATCATCGCGGTCTCGGTGGAGGCGTCCTCGGAGAGGTCGTAGCGGGCGAGTTCCTGCCCGTCCATCTGGTTCACGACACGGATGAAGGCATTGCTGACCTGGCCGAAGCTCTGGCCGCGGTTGTCGGCGTCGTGGATCGAGACCGGAAAGACGATCTTGTCGCAGTGGGCCGGCACCTTGGTGAGGTCCACGATGAGGGACTCGTCGTCGCCCTCACCCTCACCGGTGAGGTTGTCCCCGGTGTGTTCGACGGAGCCCTCGGGGCTGCGGAGCTGGTTGTAGAAGACGAAGTACTCGTCCCCGAGCACCCGGCCGGCCTGACACAGCAGGGCGCTGGCGTCGAGGTCGAAGGCGGCTCCGGTGGTGGAGCGCGCGTCCCAGCCGAGCCCCACGAGGACCTGGGTGAGGTTGGGTGCGGCCTTGGAGAGGGAGACATTGCCTCCCTTGGCGAGCGTGACGCCCATGATTCGGTTCCTCCCCGGTGGTGATGAGGCACGACCGGCGAGGTTTCTCCCCGGTGGTGATGAGCTCGACCGGGAGGCGTGACCCCCGGTCGGGGTGAGCCACGACCGGGAGGTGTGATCCCCGGTCGGGGTGAGGCACGACCGGGGAGGTGTGATCCCCGGTCGGGGTGAGGCACGACCGGCGCCGCACGGGATGTGCGGCGCCGGACGGTTCGAACGGTTCGGCTCAGACGTTGACGCCGAAGTCCTGCGCGATGCCGCGCAGACCCGAGGCGTACCCCTGGCCGACGGCGCGGAACTTCCACTCCGCGCCGTGGCGGTACAGCTCGCCGAAGACCATCGCGGTCTCGGTCGAGGCGTCCTCGGAGAGGTCGTACCGGGCGATCTCGGCGCCGCCGGCCTGGTTGACGACGCGGATGAACGCGTTGCGCACCTGGCCGAAGGACTGCTGGCGGTTCTCGGCGTCGTAGATCGAGACCGGGAAGACGATCTTGGCCACGTCGGCCGGCACGGTGGCCAGGCTGACCTTGACCTGCTCGTCGTCACCCTCGCCCTCGCCGGTGAGGTTGTCACCGGTGTGCTCGACCGAGCCGTCGGCGCTCTTCAGGTTGTTGAAGAAGACGAAGTCCTGGTCGTTGCGGACCTTGCCCTCCTCGCTCACCAGGATGGCGCTGGCGTCGAGGTCGAAGTCCGTACCGGTGGTGGTGCGGACGTCCCAGCCCAGACCGACGGTCACGGCGGTGAGGCCAGGGGCCTCCTTGGTCAGCGAGACGTTGCCGCCCTTGCTGAGGCTGACTCCCACGAGTCCCTCCATAGGTTTCCAGGGGCAGCGCCCCCAGTCGTGCGTTGGCATCGGATCAACGTCTGGATCCTAGTGACGGGTTCCCGGTCGAAACAGTCGATTCGCCCGGTGATTCCGTGGGTGTCGGCTCCGGGGCGCTCAGAGGGCTTCGAGGGCCTTGAGGTAATCACCCAGGTCACGGGCGTCCGACAGGGCGTTGACGACGGTCCAGCGGACCGTGCCGGCCTTGTCGATGACGAAGGTGCCGCGGACCGCGCAGCCCTTCTCCTCGTCGAAGACGCCGTACGCCCGGGAGGCCTCGCCGTGCGGCCAGAAGTCGGAGAGCAGCGGGAACTCCAGGCCCTCCTGGTCGCCGAAGACGCGGAGGGTGTGGATGGAGTCGTTGGAGACGGCGAGGAGCTGGGTGTCGTCGTTGACGAAGTCCGGGAGCCGGTCGCGGAGCTCGCGCAGTTCGCCCGTGCAGACCCCGGTGAAGGCGAAGGGGTAGAAGAGCAGCACCACGTTCTTCTCGCCCCGCAGGTCGGAGAGGCGCACGGTCCTGCCGTGGTTGTCCCTGAGGACGAAGTCCGGGGCCTGGGTGCCGACCTCGATCGCCATCGCGTACGCGTCCCTTCCGACGGGGCCCCGGGCCTTGGGCCGTATCGGTGAACCCGGGTGAACCCCACCCTACGGCCTGCGCACGAAAGCCCCCGCCGGTGGACCGGCGGGGGCTCCTCGCAGCGTGGTGGTCAGCGCTTGGGGGCGGCCAGGCGGGTGCCCGTCCAGTCCTTGGCGACGCTGATGCTCTTGGTCTGGGAGAGACCCGCTGTCTGCGCGGCATCCTGGATGTCGGACGGCTCGATGTAGCCGTCGCGGCCGGTCTTCGGGGTCAGCAGCCAGATGTTGCCACCGTCCTCCAGAAGACCGATGGCGTCCACCAGGGCGTCGGTGAGATCGCCGTCCTCGTCCCGGAACCACAGCACGACGACGTCGGCGACATCGTCGTAGTCCTCGTCCACGAGGTCGGTTCCGATGACGGACTCGATGCCTTCACGGAGATCCTGGTCGACGTCGTCGTCGTAGCCGATCTCCTGGACCACCTGTCCGGGCTCGAACCCCAGCCTTCCGGCCGGGTTGGTCCGCTCCTCCGCGTGGTCCGCGGTCGCGCTCACGGCTTGCCTCCTGCTCATTCGGAAAATCCTGTGGGCCGCGCGTATGCGCGCGGCGCTGGCCGTAGTCCACACGTGCCGGGGCGGATCGCGCAAGTACCCGGCCGCCGAGACCGCCGAAACGGTGACGTTTGGGGCCGTCTCGCCGCAACTTCCGGCACGGTCGGACCTCCCTCGGTGATCAAGCACACATGATTCGTCCCGGTTTACTGACTTCTGCGGTTTCAGTCTGCCGAACGCCCGGACGAAACGCATGCGCGGGTTGGGCGTAAGGTTGCGATTTGAGCGCACCCGGACGCATGGAGGACACCCCGGAGGGTTACCTTTCGGTAAGTGTGACGCCTGGCGCACGCGGGGTAGACGATGGACGTCCCGACCACGTCCGTGGCCCCGTGGGCACCACCGAACAGCGAAGGAAGAGCGTGGCTCCCGGATCCGATCGCAACCCGATCATCATTGGCGGCCTTCCCAGCCAGGTCCCGGATTTCGACCCGGAAGAGACCCAGGAATGGCTCGACTCCCTCGACGCGGCCGTCGACGAGCGGGGTCGTGAGCGAGCCCGCTACCTCATGCTCCGGCTGATCGAGAGGGCCCGCGAGAAGCGCGTGGCCGTGCCCGAGATGCGCAGCTCGGACTACGTCAACACCATCGCCACCCGGGACGAGCCGTTCTTCCCGGGCAACGAGGAGATCGAGCGCAAGGTCCTCAACGCCACCCGGTGGAACGCGGCCGTGATGGTCTCCCGCGCCCAGCGCCCGGGCATCGGCGTCGGCGGCCACATCGCGACCTTCGCCTCCTCCGCCTCGCTGTACGACGTCGGCTTCAACCACTTCTTCCGCGGCAAGGACGAGGGCGACGGCGGCGACCAGATCTTCTTCCAGGGGCACGCCTCCCCCGGCATCTACGCCCGCGCCTACCTCCTCGACCGGCTGAACGCGACGCAGCTCGACGGCTTCCGCCAGGAGCGGTCGAAGTTCCCCGACGGCCTGTCCTCGTACCCGCACCCGCGGCTGATGCCGGACTTCTGGGAGTTCCCGACCGTGTCGATGGGCCTCGGCCCGCTCGGCGCGATCTACCAGGCCCGGATGAACCGCTACATGGAGGCGCGCGGCATCGCGGACACCTCCAAGTCGCACGTCTGGGCCTTCCTCGGCGACGGCGAGATGGACGAGGTCGAGTCCCTCGGCCAGCTGTCCATCGCCGCCCGCGAGGGCCTGGACAACCTCACCTTCGTCGTCAACTGCAACCTCCAGCGCCTCGACGGCCCGGTCCGCGGCAACGGCAAGATCATCCAGGAGCTGGAGTCGATCTTCCGGGGCAACGGCTGGAACGTCATCAAGCTGATCTGGGACCGCTCCTGGGACCCGCTGCTCGCGCAGGACCGCGACGGCATCCTGGTCAACAAGCTCAACACCACCCCGGACGGGCAGTTCCAGACGTACGCCACGGAGACCGGCGGCTACATCCGGGACCACTTCTTCGGCGACGACCACCGGCTGCGCGCGATGGTCGAGGGCATGTCGGACCAGCAGGTCCTGCACCTGGGCCGCGGCGGACACGACCACAAGAAGATCTACGCGGCCTACGCGGCGGCGAAGGCGCACGCCGGCCAGCCGACCGTGATCCTCGCGCAGACCGTCAAGGGCTGGACGCTGGGCCCGAACTTCGAGGGCCGCAACGCGACCCACCAGATGAAGAAGCTGACGGTCGACGACCTCAAGCGCTTCCGCGACCGGCTGCACATCCCGGTGACGGACCGGCAGTTGGAGGACGGCCTGCCGCCGTACTACCACCCGGGCCGGGACTCCGAGGAGATCCAGTACATGCACGACCGCCGCGAGGCGCTGGGCGGGTACGTCCCGACCCGGGTCGTGCGGGCGAAGCCGCTGACCCTTCCGGACGACAAGGCCTACGCGGCCGCCAAGAAGGGCTCGGGGCAGCAGTCGATCGCCACCACGATGGCGTTCGTCCGCATCCTGAAGGACCTCATGCGGGACAAGGAGATCGGCAAGCGCTTCGTGCTGATCGCCCCCGACGAGTACCGCACCTTCGGCATGGACGCGTTCTTCCCGAGCGCCAAGATCTACAACCCGCTGGGCCAGCAGTACGAGGCGGTGGACCGCGAACTCCTGCTCGCCTACAAGGAGTCGCCGACCGGCCAGATGCTGCACGACGGCATCTCCGAGGCCGGCTGCACGGCCTCGCTGATCGCCGCCGGCTCGGCCTACGCCACGCACGGCGAGCCGCTGATCCCGGTGTACGTCTTCTACTCGATGTTCGGTTTCCAGCGGACCGGCGACCAGTTCTGGCAGATGGCCGACCAGCTCGCCCGGGGCTTCGTGCTCGGCGCCACCGCCGGCCGCACCACGCTCACCGGCGAGGGCCTCCAGCACGCGGACGGACACTCGCACCTCCTCGCCTCGACCAACCCGGCCTGCATCGCCTACGACCCGGCCTTCGGCTTCGAGATCGCGCACATCGTCAAGGACGGTCTGCGCCGGATGTACGGCCCCGAGGCCGAGGACGTCTTCTACTACCTGACCGTCTACAACGAGCCGATCCAGCACCCGGCCGAGCCCGAGAACGTGGACGTGGACGGCATCCTCCAGGGCATCCACCGCTACAAGGCCGCCGAGGCGGGCTCCGTCCCGGCGCAGATCATGGCCTCGGGCGTCGCTGTGCCGTGGGCGGTCGAGGCGCAGCGGATCCTGGCCGAGGAGTGGAACGTCCGGGCCGACGTCTGGTCCGCGACGTCCTGGACCGAGCTGCGCCGCGAGGCCGTGTCCGTCGAGGAGCACAACCTGCTCCACCCGGACGAGGAGCAGCGCGTCCCGTACGTGACGCGCAAGCTCCAGGGCGCCGAGGGCCCGTTCGTCGCGGTCTCGGACTGGATGCGGGCGGTGCCGGACCAGATCTCCCGCTGGGTGCCGGGCTCCTACACCTCGCTGGGCGCGGACGGCTTCGGCTTCGCGGACACGCGGGGCGCGGCCCGCCGGTACTTCCACATCGACGCGCAGTCGATCGTGCTGTCGGTCCTGACCGAGCTCGCCCGCGAGGGCAAGGTCGAGCGCTCGGCCCTGAAGCAGGCCATCGACCGCTACCAGCTCCTCGACGTGGCGGCCGCCGACCCGGGCGCCGCGGGCGGCGACGCCTGACGGCGGATCGTTCGGGCTGGTGAGGGCGGCGGGACACGGTCCCGTCGCCCTTCGCCGTTCCCTACGATGCCGGTCATGCCCGTCAAGAAGCTGCGCTGGGAAGAGCGCACCCAGACACCGCTCCTGGTGCTCGCGGTCGCGTTCGGTCTCGCCTACGCGGTGCCGATCGTGGCCCCCGGCGCCGAGCCGTGGGTGCACCGGCTGTGCACCCACGTCGAGTGGGTCGTCTGGGGTGCCTTCGCGCTCGACTACCTCGTCCGTCTCGGGCTCGCCCCGGACCGGTGGCGCTTCGTGCGCGGCCATCCGCTGGACCTGCTCGCGGTGATACTGCCGATGGTGCAGCCGCTGCGGCTGCTGCGGGTCGTCTCCACGCTCCTCCTCGTCGGCCGGCGGGCCCGGATGGCCCCGCAGATAACGCTCACCACCTATGTGGCGGGCGCGGTGGTCGGACTGATGATGTTCGGCTCGCTGGCCGTGCTGCACGTGGAGCGGGACGCCCCGAACGGCAACATCAAGACGCTCGGGGACGCGGTGTGGTGGTCGTTCACCACGATGACCACCGTCGGCTACGGCGACCACGCCCCGACCACGGGGCTCGGCCGGGTGCTCGCGGTGGGCCTGATGCTCTCGGGCATCGCCCTGCTCGGTGTCGTCACGGCCAACATCGCGGCCTGGTTCATCTCGCGCTTCGACCGCGACGACGCCGTGGAGCGCCGGCAGACCGAGCTCCTGGAGGCGCTCACCCTGGAGGTCCGGGAGCTCCGCGCCGAGGTGGCCCGGCTCGCGGCACCGCCGCCGCCGAACGAGCCGCGCGAGGTCCCCTCGCCTACCGCTCCCAGAGCTTGAACGCTCTGACCTCGTAGGCCGTCTGCGGAGCCCACGTCCCCCGCCCCGGGTACGTCTCGAACTCGCCCGTCTCCCCGCACTCGGCCGACTGGTACGTCGTGACGGGCCGCCCCGTGCGGTTCGCGAGGGACTGCGCCGAGGTGCCCGGCGGCAGGGCGACGCAGCTGTCGATGTCGGTCGTGGCCAGCTCGTGCGTCCACGGCCTGCCCTTGAAGTCGGGCTTGGGCCAGAGGCAGAGCCGGCCCGGCCCGCAGGTCCCGAGCACCGTGCCGGACGGTGCGGGCCGCGCCGCGGAGCCGGGCGGCGCGGTCGCGGTCGCGGCGGGCCGCGCTGTCGCGGCGGGCGGCGCGGTCCTGGCGGGCGGCGCGGTCGTGGCCGCGGAGGCGCTTCCGGCACCCTGGGCGGCCGGCAGAAGGGCCAGGGCGGCCGCGAGCGCGAGTGCTGTCTTCGTATACATCCTGATGAACCCCCGTATCGTCACTCTCTGTAACCACGAGCATGGCGGACGTCCTCCGCGGACGGAAGAGGGGCCGCCCCCGTTCACGCGAACGGGTGACGGCCCCCTACGGGAACCCCGAGGACCGGGCGTCAGATGTGACCGCCCATGCCGCCCGCCTCCGCGTTCTCGCCGCGCTTGGTGAGCGTCGCGACCAGCGCCGCGACCACGGCCACGCCACCGGCGACGCTGAAGGCCAGGCCCATGCCGTCGAGGAACGTGTCGTGGATGACCTTGGTGATCAGCTGGAAGAGGTCGGGGGTCATCCCCGGCGCCTGGGCCAGCTCCGGCGGGGCCATGCCGAACTCCGCGGCCTGCTCCAGCTGCGGGTTCACCGGAGCCGGGATGCCGGCCTCCTTCCAGTTCCCCGCGAAGGAGTCGGCGACCTTCGACGACATCACGGCGCCGAGCACCGCCGTGCCGAGCGCGCCGCCGACCTGCATGGCGGCCTGCTGCAGACCACCGGCCACGCCGGAGAGCTCCAGCGGCGCGTTGCCCACGATGACCTCGGTCGCGCCGACCATGACCGGGGCGAGCCCCAGGCCGAGCAGCGCGAACCAGAGGGACATGGCGAAGGTGCCGGTCCCCGCGGTGAGGGTGATCATGCCGAACATCGCGACGGCCGTGCAGACCATGCCGCCGACGAGCGGCACGCGCGGCCCGAACTTGGTGATGAGCGCGCCCGCCAGCGGCGAGGAGACGATCATCATCGCGGTCAGCGGCAGCAGGTGCAGACCGCTGTCGACCGGGCTCAGCCCCTTCACGCCCTGGAGGTAGAAGGTGACGAAGAAGAGGCCGCCCATGAAGGCGAAGGCCATCAGGACCATCAGCACCACGCCGGCCGAGAGCGGCACGGAGCGGAACATGCCGAGCGGGATCAGCGGCTCCTTGACCTTCGTCTCCCAGAAGGCGAAGACCGCGAACAGGATCAGCGCGCCGATCAGGCAGCCCCAGGTCTTGCCGCTGGACCAGCCCCAGGACTCACCGGCCTTGATGAGGCTCCAGACGAGGGAGGCCATGGCGCCGGAGAGCAGCAGGATGCCGAGGACGTCGAAGGAGCGCGGCGCGTTCTCGGCGCGGTGGTCCTTCAGGATGACCAGGCCGAGCACCAGCGCGACGACGCCCACCGGCACGTTGACGAAGAAGACGGACTGCCAGCTGACGTGCTCGACGAGCAGACCGCCGACGATCGGGCCGCCCGCCGTGGAGGCGCCGATGACCATGCCCCAGATGCCGATGGCCATGTTCAGCTTCTCGGCGGGGAAGGTGGCGCGCAGCAGGCCGAGCGCGGCCGGCATCAGCAGGGCGCCGAAGAGGCCCTGAAGGACGCGGAAGGCGATCACGGCCCCGATGGAGTTCGAGAGCCCGATGGCACCCGAGGCGGCGGCGAAGCCGGCGATGCCGATGAGGAAGGTCTGCCGGTGGCCGAAGCGGTCACCGAGCTTGCCGGCGGTGATCAGGGCGACGGCGAGCGCGAGCAGATAGCCGTTGGTGATCCACTGGACCTGGGCGAGGCTGGCGCCGAGGTCGGTCTTGATGGCGGGGTTGGCGATGGCGACGATCGTGCCGTCGAGCGCGACCATCATCACGCCCACGGCCACGCCGAACAGGGTCAGCCAGGGGTGGCCGCGCAGTCCCTTCGCCGGGACCGGTGCGGGTTCCCGGGCGCCCCCCTGACCCTGCGGGGCCTTTTCCACGGTGGTCTGACTAGTCATGCGATCGAGGCTAGTGACAGTCACTGACAATTGACAAAGCGATTCACGCGTCGGTAACTGTCACGTAGCTCACAGGTACGCTGAGCAGGACGAAACGCTGGAAAGAGGACCCCGACGTGACCCTGCCCGGACTGCGCGAGCGGAAGAAACAGCGCACGCGCGACGCACTCACCCGGGTGGCACTGGAGCTCTTCACCACCCAGGGGTACGAGCGGACCACCGTCGACGAGATCGTCGACGCCGTGGAGGTGTCCCAGCGCACCTTCTTCCGGTACTTCTCCTCCAAGGAGGAGGTCGCCTTCACCGTCCAGCACATGGTGGAGGACCGGTTCGTGCAGGCCCTCGGCCGGCGCCCGGCGGACGAGGCCCCCCTCGACGCGATGCGCAACGCCGTCCTGTCCGCCTGGGACACCATCGGCGAGGCGATCGTCGAGGTCGTCCCCGTCGAGCTGTACCTGCGCACGTACCGGATGATCGAGTCGACGCCCGCGCTGCTCGCCGTCCACCTGCGCCGCTCCACCGAGATGGAGGAGACCATCGCCCGGATCATCGCCGCGCGCGAGGGCCTCGACGTCGACGCGGACCCCCGCCCCCGGATCGCGGTGGCGGCGTTCAGCGGGGTGATGAGAGTCACCGGCCAGATGTGGGGCCGGGGTACGGACCAGAGCCTGGGGGCCATCCGCGAGCTCACCGAGGCCTACCTCGACCACCTCGGCCCGGCGCTCGCCCCGCGCTGGGACCGGGAGCGGTAGGGGCCTCGGCAAGGGCCGCTGCGGGGGCGGGGCCTCTGCGGCGGGGCTCTTCGCCGTGCGGCGGCGGGCCCTCGGCGGGGCGGGTGGCCCCCCGCAGGTCGGGGGCCTTCATCTTCGCCCCGTAGGGTGGCCGCCCGTGACCTCCGCCGACACCTCGCCCACGCTCGTCGCCACGCGCGCGCTCCTCGCGCTCGCCGTCGTGTTCGTGCTCCTCGCCACCACCGGGTGGACCACGATCCGGCACCGGCCCGTCTCGTGGTCGTCCCGCGAGGCCGCGCTCGCCGCCTGGGTACGGGACCGGATCGACCACCGGCCGCTGCCGGACCCGGCCGCCCCGGCCGGCACCGTCGCCGCGTTCTTCGCCGGACTCGGCCCGGCCGACGGCGACCGGCTCGCCGCCCGGCACCCGCTCGTCGTCGGCAACCTCGACGGCGCCCCGGTCACCCTGCGCTACCGCGCCAACCGCATCACCCTCGCGCGCGCGTACGCCGCCGAGCGGGGCAGGGTCGACGACGCCCGCCTCTCCCCCGAGGGCCGCCACGAGGCCCTCCGCCGCGTCGACCGCTTCGCCTCGCTGATGCGCCCGGGCCGCCAGGTCCTCGCCTTCGACCCCAGCGGTACGGGACGGGCCGCCGAGGTCCTCGGGGACCTGGACCAGGCCAGGCGCGTGTCCGTGATCGTGCCCGGCGTCGACACGAACCTGCTCACCTTCCAGAAGACCCAGGGCCGCTACGGCGCCCCCGCCGGCATGGCCGAGGCCCTCTACGCGGCCGAGCGGCGGACCTCGCCCCGCGCGCGCGTGGCCGTCATCGCCTGGGCCGACTACACCGCGCCCGCCGGGCTGGGCGTGGACGCGGCGACCGGCCGGCTGGCCGAGGAGGGAGCCGTACGTCTCGTCGGGCTCACCGAGTCGCTCCCCGCGCACGCGCGCGTGGCGCTCTTCTGCCACAGCTACGGTTCCGTGCTCTGTGGGGTCGCCGCGCCCCGGCTGCCCTCCCGGGTGACCGACGTGGCCGTGGCCGGAAGCCCCGGGATGCGGGTCGAGCGGGCCGCCGAACTCGACAGCCCCGCGCGCGTGTGGGCCATGCGGGACGCCGACGACTGGATCGCGGACGTGCCGCACCTGGAGGTCGGCGGGCTCGGGCACGGAGCGGACCCCGTCGCACCCGAATTCGGCGCCCGGCTGCTCTCCGCGCGCGGGGCGGTCGGCCACGGCGGCTATTTCGAGCCGGGTACGGAGAGCCTCGACAACTTCGCCGCGATAGGCGTCGGGGCGTACCCCCGGCTCGTCTGCGCACGTGCCGACAGCGCTTGCCACGACGGAATATCCGGTGCGGAAGGGCTCTGACGCGCGTAGATCCCGCAATTTCGGGACCTTTCACAGGGGCGACGCCGGGGCACACGCCGCATACGATGAGGCGTATGGGTGATGTGCTGGCCGGAATTCATGCCACCTGGGAGCTCGAGAGCGACGCCCTCGTCATCCGCTTCGACCGGGGGATCCGCACGCCGAAGCTCTTCCACGCGCTGCGTGAGAGACGAGTGCCGTTCGAGGCGCTGGCGTCGGTGACGCTCGCGCCCGGGAGGCGGGGCACCGTCGTGCTGCACGCCGTGCCTCGGCCCGGCGCCGATCCGCTGATGGAAGCGGCCGCGGGGCAGCTCAAGGAGGGCAACGATCCGTACCGCCTGGTGCTCCCGGCGGAACGCGAACCGCTCGCCGAGCAGTACCGGGACGAGCTGCGGGCGCTCCTCGACGCGCAGCCGGGGGCCGCGGGGGCCGCCGGGTACGGGGCGTACGGGGACGGCGACGGGTTCGACGGGGTCGATGGGGTCGATGCCTTCGGTGGGGTCGATGTGTTCGATGGGGTCGTCGGGGGCGTCGTGCCCGCCGACCGGTTCCTGGTGGAGCCGCCCTCGGGGCCGCAGTCCTTCAAGGCGTACGACGGGAAGGCCACCTTCGACGGGACCTCGGAGGTCGCCTTCCGCTGGTCTTGGACCGGGGCGACCTCGGAGAAGTGGAAGGCCGGTGACCAGGTCTTCGCCGTACGAGACCTCTGCGGGGTCGAATGGCGCTCGCCGGACGGCGTCGACGGGTACCTGCGACTGCTGCTCCGGGACGGGGCCCGGGCCGAACGGCCCGACCAGGACCCGGCGTGCGTGGTCTTCGGGCGCTACGGGCCGGTCCACGAGTCCCTGACCTTCGCGGCGGCGGTCCTCGCGGCGATCCGCGGCGGGGACCGCGTGCCGGTGCCCGTCCCCGTGCCCGTCGCCGTCGCGGCGGGCGGGGGTGCGGGGGACGCTTCGGGGCCGGAGGGGGAGCGGAGGGATCCCGGGGTGGTGGCTGAAAGGATTCGGCATCTTGGGGAGTTGCATCGGGCGGGGCTGGTGACGGATGCGGAGTTCTCGGCGAAGAAGGCGGAGCTCCTGGCGGAGCTGTGAGGGGGCGTCCGTGCGGGGCGCGCTCGGCTCGGCGCCTCCGCTTCGGTGGGCCCGCGCCGCCGTCCGGGCCTTCGCCTCGGGCCCGTGGGCCCGCGCCGCCGGCCGGGCCTTCGCCTCGCGCCCGTGGGCCCGCGCCGCCTGGTGCGAGCCCGCTGCCGTGTGGGCAATCGTCCCGCTGGGCGGGACGGGTGGGCACACGGGACGGCGCCCTCTCGCGGCGCCTCCGCGTTCCGAGCCTGGACCCCCACCGCCCAGTAGCCGTGCACGGGGGTGCGGGTCAGGGCGCAAGAGCCTCCCGCGCCGGCAAGGGCGCCGTTCCGTTGTGCCCACCCGTTCCGCCCCTTGCGGAACGCCTGCCCACAACGGGGCCCGGCGGGGACCGCAGCCCGGTCGCCGGGTCATACCTGGGTAGCACGGGGTGGTCCGGTCCTCGGTATGACGTCGGAGGGGGAGGCGGCTGCCTACGCTGGGGCCGTCATGGTTACCGCATCGCGGCACGAGCCGCCCCCCGCCGACCCGCCCGCCGCCCGACGTCTCCGGGAGCGGACCCGCGCGATGTTCCAGGGGCTCGGGGCCGCGCTCACCACCCCGACCACTCCGGGGCAGCCGCTCCTCGCGGGCGCCTCCGGCCGGTGGGTGCGGCTGCTGCCGTACGTCGTCGCCCTCGCGTTCGGCTCCGCGCTCCTCCCCTCCACCGTCGTGCTCCTCGTCAACGACTACGGCGTCAACGGCGCCCTCGCCGGCGCCCTCGGCACCGCCCAGGCCGCGCCGCTCCTCATCGCCGTCACCCGCCCCCTCCAGGCCTGGTGGATCGTCTTCGCCGCCGACGTGCTCGGCGCGCTCGTGCTGCTCGGCGCGGACGGTCCCCACGCGGAGATGTGGCCGTGGACCCCGCCGGTCGTCATCGGCTACTGCGCCCTGATGGTCGCGCTCGGACTGCGCGAGTCCCGCCGGGCGCTGTTCGGGGTGTGGCTGGCGACCGGCGTGGCCGGTTTCGTCCTGGAGGCCTTCCGGCCCGCCGGGCAGACCAGCCTGCACGTGCTGCTGCTCGTCCTCAGCGGTGTGCTGCTGCTCCTCACCTCGGCGGTCCGGGCGCGCGGCGACGCGCAGCGGCGGCTCGCGGAGCAGGAGACCATCAGCGAGGCCGAACGGGCCCGCCGCACCCTGCTGGAGGAGCGGGCCAGGATCGCGCGGGAGCTGCACGACGTCGTGGCGCACCACATGTCCGTGATCACGGTGCAGGCGGACTCGGCCCCGTACCGCATCCCCGAGCTCCCGGACGCGGCACGGGAGGAGTTCACGTCCATCGCGGCGAGCGCCCGTGAGTCGCTGGCCGAGATGCGCCGGCTGCTCTCCGTGCTGCGCAGTGACGGCAGCGAGGGCGAACGGGCGCCGCAGCCGGGACTCGACCGGGTCCAGCAGCTCGTCGAGGCGACCGTACGCGCGGGCGTGCCGGCCGAACTGCGGCTCGCGGCCGACCTCGGCGAGGTGCCGCAGGCCGTGGACCTGTCGGCGTACCGGATCGTGCAGGAGGCCCTGGCGAACGTGGTGCGCCACGCGCCGGGCGCCTCGACCCGGGTCTCCGTGCGGGCCGAGGACGGGTGGCTGACGGTCCTCGTCGTCAACGGGCCCTCGCTGGAGGAACGTTCCGCCGTCGAGCGGGGCGCCCCCGGCACCGGGCACGGGCTCGTCGGCATGCGGGAACGCGTACGGTTGACCGGCGGCTCGCTGGACACCGGGCCGCTGCCGGACGGCGGCTTCCGGGTCGCGGCGCGGCTTCCCCTGCGTACGAAGGACACCGAGTGACCATCCGCGTGATCATCGTGGACGACCAGGCGATGGTGCGGGCCGGCTTCGCCGCGCTGCTCGCCGCGCAGCCCGACATCGACGTGGTCGGCGAGGCGCCGGACGGGCGGCAGGGCGTGGACGTGGCGCGCTCGGCGCACCCGGACGTGGTCCTGATGGACGTGCGGATGCCGGAGCTGGACGGGCTCGCGGCCGCCCGCGAGATCCTGCACCCGCCGGCCGGGGTCACGCACCGGCCGAAGGTGCTGATGCTGACGACGTTCGACGTCGACGACTACGTGTACGAGGCGCTGCGCGCGGGGGCCTCCGGCTTCCTCCTCAAGGACGCGCCGCCGGCGGACCTCATCGCCGCCGTACGGGTGGTGGCGGCGGGCGAGGCGCTGCTCGCCCCGTCCGTGACGCGCCGCCTGATCGCCGACTTCGCGGCCTCGCGCCCGGCGCCCCGCCGGGACACCACGGCGCTGCGACTGAACGGGCTCACCCCGCGCGAGACGGAGGTCCTGGAGCTGATCGCGCGCGGCCTGTCCAACCAGGAGATCGCCGACAGCCTGGTCCTCGCCGAGCAGACGGTGAAGACCCACATCGGCCGGGTCCTCGCCAAGCTGGACCTGCGCGACCGCGCGCAGGCGGTGGTCTTCGCATACGAGTCGGGCCTGGTCACGCCCGGGGATTCGCGCTAGGGCGGGTCGCCGCACTCCCGTCTGCCCCCGGGCGACGACGGGAACGTGACGACACGCCCGAGCACCCGGGGGAAAACCCCACCTCCGCCCTCCGGTTGACCGCTCCTCCACCCCCTACCCCGGTATCAACGGGGACTTGGCTCCCCGGTGTGACGCCGCGTCACCCGTCGTCTTCCTACCTTCCTCTCGCCAACGAGAAGAGCGAGGGAGGGCGGGCCGATGCGCCGCTTCACGAGGACCCTGATCACCGCCGCGGTGGTGACCGGTGTGATCGCCGGCACCGCCGGCTGGGCGTCCGGGAACAGCCAGGAGGCCGTCACCGGGGCGCCCGTCGGGACGGCGGCGTGGCGGGCGGCGGGGCTGCCGGACCCGGAGCGGATGGGCCCGGCCGAGGTCGCGCGCTTCTTCGCCGGGCTGAGTCCCGTACGGCAGCGGGAGCTGGCCCGTACGCACCCCAGCGTCGTCGGCAACCTCGACGGGGCGCCCTTGGAGCTGCGGTACGAGGCCAACGCCCGGACCGTCCGGGGCGGGTTCGGCGGGGCGCGGGTCCTCGCCCACGATCCGCGCGGCCGGGGGCAGGTGGCCCTGGTCTACGGGGATCTGGCGCGGGCCGCGCACGTGGCCGTGATCGTGCCCGGCTCCGACGTGGACGCGTCCCACGTGCGGCCGCTCGCGGACATGGCCGCCGAGCTGCGCCGGGCGACCGGCGGCCGTACGGCGGTCGTGGCCTGGGCCGGCTACACGACGCCGGTGGGCGTCGGCCTGGACGCGGCCACCGGGCGGCTCGCCGAGGCCGGGGCGGACCGGCTGACCCGGTTCGCGGACGGGCTCGCCGCGGTCGGCGCGGCCGAGCCCTCCGTCTTCTGCCACAGCTACGGCTCGGTGGTCTGCGGTCTCGCCGCGCACGGGCTGAAGGCCAAGGACCTGGTGGTCTTCGGCTCCCCCGGGATGCGCGCCGCGAACGTGTCCGACCTCGGGACCTCCGCCCGGGTCTGGGCGGCGAAGGATCCCACCGACTGGATCGACCGCGTCCCGAACGTCGCCTTCGCGGGGCTCGGGCACGGCGCCGACCCGGCCGACCCGGCCTTCGGGGCGCGCCGGATCCCGGCCGGGGACGCCGTTGGGCACGGCGGCTACTTCGCGCCCGGCACCTCGTCGCTCCGCGCGTTCGCCGCGATCGCCGAGGGGGACGTCCGATGAAGACGCTCGTCGCGCGGATCGAGGCCGCCACCCCCGCCCACCGCGACCGGGCGGTCGACGGGCTGCGCGCCCTCGCGCTGCTCGCCGTGCCGACGGGGCACTGGCTGCTCGGCGGCTTCACGCTCTCGCCGGACGGTGCCGTCCACAACGCGAGCCCGCTCGGCACCTTCGCGGAGCTGGCGCCCGTCAGCTGGGTCCTCCAGATGCTGGGGATCTTCTTCCTGGTCGGCGGCTACGCCTCGGTCCTGTCCTACCGGCGCCACGAGGGCTCCGCGCGCGCGTGGCTCGGCGGACGGCTCGCCCGGCTGGGGCGCCCGGTGCTCGGGGTCACCGCCGTGTGGGCGGTGCTGCTGCCGGTGCTGCACTTCGGTCCCGGGGTGCCCGTGGACACGCTGCGGACGGCGTCCACGCTGGTGATCCAGCCGCTCTGGTTCGTCGGGGTGTACACGGTGGTGACCGCGCTGACCCCGCTGTGCGTGCGGGCGGCGCGCCGCCTGGGGGTGTGGGCCGCGGCGCCACTGCTCGGCTCGGTCGCCGTCGTCGACTTCCTGCGGTACGGGCCGTACGCCGACGCCCTGCCGTCCTGGCTGAGCCTGCTGAACATCCTGCCCGGCTGGCTGTTCGCGTACCAGCTCGGCGTCGCGTGGGGCGAGGGCCGGGTCACCCGGCGCCACGCGTGGGGGCTGCTGCTCGGCGGTGCCGCGCTCTTCGCCGCCCTGCTCCTGGCCTTCGGCTACCCGGCGTCGATGGTGGGCGTCCCCGGCGAGGCGCGCACCAACTCGCACCCGCCGTCGCTGCTCGTGCTGGCCCTCGCCGCCGCGCAGAGCGGTGCGGCGATCCTGCTGCGGGACCGGATCGGCCGGTTCCTGCGGCGGCCCGCGGTGTGGGCGCCGGTCGTCGTGGTCAACCTGTCCGCGATGACGGTCCTGTGCTGGCACCAGACGGCGATGCTCGCCGCGGCGGTCCCCGCCTCGTACCTCGGGGAGGTCCCCGGTCTGGTCGGCGCACCGGACTCGGCCGGCTGGATCCTCGCCCGGCTCGCCTGGATGCCGGTCTTCGCCGGTCTGCTCGTGCTGATCGGCCGGTACGCGCGCGTCTTCGAGTCCCCGTGGGCGAGGACCGGTCCGGCCCGCCGCACCCTGGCGGGTCTCCTGGCGGCGGGCTTCGCGGTCTTCGCCCTGGGGCTGGCGTGAGCCCCGTGGGGGGTGGTGTCCTGTCGATCAGGCCGGCGCCCGGTCCGGTCGACGCGGCACCCCTACACCTCGCGGGCCGCCGCCGTGGAGCTCATGTCCGGGTAGCGGTCGCCCGCCACCAGGCCGGCGATCGGCTCCAGCGCGGCGAGTTCGGCGTCGGTGAGGGTGATGCGGGTGGCCGCGGCGTTCTCCAGGAGCCGGGCGCGCTTGCGGGTGCCGGGGATCGGGACGACGGTGAGGCCGTGCACGGTGGCGCGCTGCTGCACCCAGGCGAGGGCGATCTGGGCCGGGGTGGCGCCGTGCGCGGCGGCGATCTTCCGGACCGGGTCGAGGAGGGCGGCGTTCCGCTCGGCGTTCTCGCCGGTGAACCGGGGCTGGGACTGGCGGAAGTCGCCGCCCGACAGCTCCTTCGCGGCGTCCGCGAACGCGCCGGTCAGGAAGCCCCGGCCGAGCGGCGAGTACGGCACGAGGGCCACGCCCAGCTCGGCCGCGGCGCCGACGGCGCTGCGCTCCACGTCGCGGGAGAAGAGCGACCACTCCGACTGGAGGGCGGTGATCGGGTGGACGGCGTGCGCCTCGCGCAGCTCGGGCCCGGTGACCTCGCTCAGGCCCAGGAAGCGGACCTTGCCCTGCTGGACGAGCTCGGCCATGGCGCCGACGGACTCGGCGAACGGGACCTCCGGGTCGCGGCGGTGCATGTAGTAGAGGTCGATCGTGTCGATCCCGAGGCGGCGCAGGCTGCCCTCGACCGCCTTCCTGATGTACGCGGGGTCGTTGCGGACGCCCCGGTGGGCCGGGTCGTCGGCGCGGCGCTCGATGGCGAACTTGGTGGCGAGGGTGACCTCGTCGCGGTGGGCGGCGAGGAAGGGCGCGAGGAACTCCTCGTTGGCACCGCTGCCGTACACGTCCGCGGTGTCGATCAGGGTGACCCCGGCCTCCAGGGCCGCTTCGAGGGTGTCGCGGGCGGCGGCCTCGTCGGTGCCGCCGTAGAACTCGCTGATGCCCATGGAACCGAAGCCCTGGACGCCGGTCTCCGGGCCGTCCTGACCGCCGAGCCGTACGGTGTCGATCCTGGTGACGCTGGTCATGATGACGTTCCTCCGCATGCGGTCCCGTAGTGACCGATCTTGATGTCGAGTACGGCGAGCGTGTCCTGGAGCTCGGTGATCCTGGTCAGGACGTCCCGCCGGGTGGCCTCCAGGAGCTCCCGCCGCGCGTCCCGGGTGTGGTCGCCCTCGCGCACCAGCTCGGCGTACCTGACCATGTCGGCGACCGGCATCCCGGTCAGCCGCAGCTTGCCGACGAAGGCCAGCCAGCCCAGGTCGCGCTCGGTGAAGCGGCGCTGGCCCGTGTGGGAGCGGTCCACGTGCGGCATGAGGCCGATCCGCTCGTACCAGCGCAGGGTGTGCGCGGTGAGACCGGTCAGCGCGGACACCTCGCTGATCGTGTAGCGGTCCTTCCCGGCGGTTCTCGTCGTGCTCTCGACGCTCTCGATCACGCTCATGGACTCCACGCTAAAACGTTGGAGTGCACTCGAAGCAAGTAGGCTCGGGCCCATGCAGAGCAGCGTGCCGAGCCTGGCGTCGATCGAGAACTGGCCCGTCCCCACCGCGGCGGCGGCGGTCGTCCGCGCGGACGGCACCCTGGCCGGGTCCCACGGCCCCACCGGACGGCGCTTCGCGCTCGCCTCGGTCACCAAGCCCCTCGCGGCGTACGCCGTCCTCGTCGCGTACGAGGAGGGGGCGATCGACCTCGACGAGCCGGCCGGGCCCGAGGGCGCGACCGTCCGCCACCTCCTCGCCCACACCTCGGGGCTCGCCTTCGACGAGAACCGGGTCATGGCCGCGCCGGGCACCCGCCGGATCTACTCCAACACCGGCTTCGAGGCGCTCGGCGACCACGTCGCCAAGGCGACCGACATCCCGTTCGCGGAATATCTGCACCAGGCCGTCCTGGAGCCCCTCGGGATGACGTCGACGACGCTGGACGGCTCGCCCGCGAAGGACGGCGTGTCGACGGTGGACGACCTCGTGCGGTTCGCCGCCGAGGTGCAGGCGCCGCGGCTGCTCGACCCGCGGACGGTGCTGGACGCGATGACCGTCACCCACCCGGGTCTGACCGGCATCCTGCCCGGCTACGGGCACCAGCGGCCGAACGACTGGGGGCTCGGCTTCGAGATCCGCGACGGCAAGTCCCCGCACTGGACCGGCGCGAGCTCCTCGCCGCGCACCTTCGGGCACTTCGGGCAGGCCGGAACGTTCCTGTGGATCGACCCGGACGCACGGGCCGCCTGTGTGGCCCTCGCGGACCGGCCCTTCGGGCCGTGGGCCGTCGAGGCCTGGCCGCCGTTCACGGACGCGGTGCTGGCGGACCTGCGGGCGGGCTGACCGCGCGCCGCGCGCCGCTCAGCGTTCGCAGCGCGTCGCCGGGAGGGTTCCGTCGGCGCCCGTGAGGATCACCTCGATCATGCCCCCGCCGTCCTCCGCGTACGCGGCCGTGCACACCAGCTGCTGGACGGCCGCGTCCGACAGGTCGCGGACGGAGAACGGCGTGCGGATCCGGACGGTGCGGCGGCCCTCCGGGGTCGTCCCGGCCACCGTGACCTGCTCGGTCCTCGGCCCCCGCGTCCCCTTCGGAAGGTCCGTGGTCAGGCCCGCCTCGGTGTCGGGCCCGGCCGGGCCCGCGAGGAGCGCGGCGAGCACCTTGTCCGTGACGGGCCGGGCGCCCTGCTCCCGCGACGACTCCGCGGAGTCCGCTCCCCTGGCCTTCCGGTCGGCCTCCGTCTCCGACCCGCCCCAGGCGAACGACACGTCGGGGACCGGCAGCCCGTACTCGCGGACCACGGGGACCAGGCGGCCGTCCGGCCCGAGGAAGTAGAGCACCATCCGGAACTCGGGCGCCGGGGGGACGGCGATGGTCGCGGCGCCGCCCGCCTCGACGACGTCGGTCTTCTGGATGCCGCAGGCGGCGAGCGCCAGGACGCCGAGCAGGACCGCGGCGAGGGCCCGGGGCCGGGCGCACCGCGCCGTGCCGTCCTTCGCCGGCGGCCGCTCGGCGGGACTCGCCGGGCGGCGCCCGGCCGGACTCGCGGGGCGCTTCACCGGGGCATCCGTACGGTGAAGACCGCACCGCCCCCGGGGGCGTTGGCGGCGCGGACGGTGCCGCCGTGCAGCCGGACGTTCTCCAGGGTGATCGCCAGGCCCAGGCCGCTGCCGGCCGAACGGGTGCGCGCCCGGTCCGCCTTGTAGAAGCGGTCGAAGACGTGCGGCAGGACCTCCGGGTCGATGCCCGGCCCCCGGTCGGCGACCTCCGTCACCAGCTCGTCCCCCTCCGCGTACAGCCGGACCGTCACCGGCGCCGCCCCGTGCCGCAGCGCGTTGCCCACGAGGTTGGCGACGACCACGTCGAAACGGCGCGGGTCGAGCCGGGCCCTGATGCCCTCCTCGAGGTACGGGGCGACCTGCGCCGGATCGGTCCAGTGCCGGTTCTGGAGGGTCTTGCGGACGCAGTCGGCGGCGTCGACCTCGTCGGTGTGGAGCTCGGCGGCGCGGGCGTCGAAGCGGGAGATCTCCATCAGGTCCTCGACCAGCACGGCGAGTTTCCCGGTCTCGGCGCTGATGAGCCGGACGGCGCGGGCCGTGTCGCTGTCGAGGCTCCCGGCGTCCTCGTCGAGGACCTCGGTGACCGCGAGCATCCCGGCGAGCGGGGTGCGCAGCTCGTGCGAGACGTCGGAGGCGAAGCGGCGGGCCCGGGCCTCGGCGTTGCGGAGTTCCGTGACGGAACGTTCCAGCTCGGCGGCGGACTCGTTGAACGTCCGGGCGAGGTCGGCGAGTTCGTCGCTGCCCTTCGCGTGGATGCGGGTGTCGAGCCGGCCCCGGCCCATGCTGTGGGCCGCGCGCCGCAGTTCGCGTACGGGGCGGAGCACGCCGCGCGACGCGATGAGCGCGGGGATGAGCGCCACGGCGAGGGCCGGGAGGGCGCCGTCGCGGGCGGCGGTGACCATGGCCTCGATGTTCGCCTCCTCGTCGTCGAGCTCCATGACCGCGTAGAAGACGAGCCCGGTGGGCTGCGCCGTCCCCTTGTCCACATGGGTGCGGAAGACGGCGGGGACGGCGATCGTCAGGTAAGGGGTGCCGTTCTTCACGACCCGCTGGAAGCTGCTGTGCGGGGTGTACGCCCCGGCCTGGGCGCGGGCCCGGAGCTCGGGGGTGATCACGGAGGAGGTGGGGCGGTCAGCGGAGGACATGCGCAGGGAGCCGTACTCGGCGTAGACGCGCCAGGGACGGGGTTTGCCCTGCTTGGCGATCCCGCGGAGGACGTCCCCGAGCTGGCGGGGGTCGACGGGCAGGCTGAGGACGAGCGGGTCGACCTGGTCGCGGAAGGCGGAGACGGCGGTGTTCTGGGTCTGCTCCAGGATGGCGTTGCGGGCGGCGCGGTAGGTGAGCGCGGCGGTGGTGCCGCAGCCGACGGCCGCGACGAGGAGGAAGGCGAGGACGAGGCGGGTCCGGAGGCCGAAGGGGCGCAGGCGCGGGACGCGGGCGCGGCGGCGGGCCCGTCGGCCCGGGGCCCGTCCGGTGCCGGCGGCCCCGTCCGTGTCGTCGTCCGTGCCCTCGCGCGGGCCCCCGTCCAGGGCGGCGGCCTCGTCCGTGGCGCCCGGCTCAGGGCGCACACAGGCCCTCACAGGGGGCCGAAGCGGTAGCCGAAGCCCCGCAGGGTCTGGATGTACCGGGGCTCGCCCGGGGTGTCCTCGATCTTGTTGCGCAGGCGGCGGACACAGGCGTCCACCAGCCGGGCGTCCCCGTGGTAGCTGTGCTCCCAGACGTGTTCGAGCAGCTGCTGGCGGCTGAAGACCTGCTCGGGGGCGGCCGTCAGGTGCAGCAGCAGCTTCAGTTCGGACGGGGCGAGCGCGACGCGCTCGCCCGCCTTCGCGACGGTCAGACCGGCCCGGTCGACGGCCAGCTCCCCGTGGAACTCGACGGCGGACCGGCCGGTGCCGGGCTCCTCGATGCGGCGCAGCACGGCCCGTATCCGGGCCTCGATGACCTCGGTGCGGGCGGGCTTGACGATGTAGTCGTCGGCCCCGGCCTCCAGGCCGACGACGATGTCGAAGTCGTCACCGCGCGCGGTGAGCATGATGATCGGCAGCTGGCTGCTCTCCCTGACCCGGCGGCAGACCTGGACGCCGTTCATGCCGGGCAGCATCAGGTCCAGGAGCAGGAGGTCGGGCCGGAACTCGCCGAGCGCGGCGAGCCCGTCCTCGCCGGTGGGGGCGGTGCGCACGTCGTGCCCGCGGCGGCGGAGGCCGAGCTCGACGCCCTCGCGGACGGAGGGGTCGTCTTCTATCAGGAGCACGCGGGGCATCTCTGGAGTATCCCAAGGGTCGAGGGGTCCCCCGCGGGGGACGGTGGCGCGCACGGGGCCCGGTGCGGGGCTCGTCAGCGGCGGAGGCGAGTTCTGCCCGAGGCGAGGAGGGTCTGGAGTTCCGTCAGGCCGAGGGGGCCGGCCAGGAGGGCGAAGGTCGCGAGGATCGTCGCCGCCCCCGCCAGTCCCGCCACCACCGGTCCCGCCGGCGCCGTCGCGTCCGCCACGAACAGCGCGTACCCGGCCGCCGGGACGGCCGCGACGAGGAGCCGGGCGAGCGCGGGGAGGGCCCCGCCGGAGGCTCCTCCGAGGCGGCGGCGGAGCGCGTGCGCCGTGACCGCCCAGCCCGCCCACAGCGCCAGCGAGTACGCCGCCGCCATGCCCGTCACCGCCCAGCGGGTCGGCAGGACGTGGTAGGCCGCCAGGGAGAGCCCCGCGTTCAGGGCCGCGATGACCAGGTTCAGGAGGAACGGGGTCCGGGTGTCGCGCAGGGCGTAGAACGCGCGGGTGCACACGTACTGGCCGGAGAGGGCGACCAGGCCGGGCGCGAAGGCCATCAGGGTCCAGGACATCGCGCGGATGTCGTCGCCGGTGGTCGCCCCGTACCGGAAGACGACCGTCATCAGCGGGACGGCGAGGGCCAGGAGCGCGCAGGCCGCCGGGACGACGGCGGCGGCGCTGGTCCGCAGGGCGTACGAGACGTCCCGCCGGACGCCGGCGAGGTCGCCGTCCGCCGCCGCGCCGCTCATCCGGGGCACCAGGGCGGTCACGAGGGAGACGGTGACGATGCCGTGCGGGACGGTCCACAGGAGGTAGGCGTTGTTGTACGCGGCGAGGCCCGCGCCGCCGCCCGTCGCCGTGTCGCCCGCGGTGGTCGCCAGCCAGGTCGTCACCCAGTAGGCGCCCTGGTTCGTGAGGACGAGCAGCACCAGCCAGCCCGCCGAGCGCAGCGGGGCGGCGAGGCCGCTGCCCCGCCAGTCGAAGCGGGGCCGCCAGCGGAAGCCGGCGGCGCGCAGCGAGGGCAGCAGGGCGAGGGCCTGGACGGCGATGCCGGCGGTGGTGCCCCAGCCGAGGAGCGCGGTCTCCCCGGGGGTGAGCTCCCCGCCGTCGCCGACGACCAGGAAGAGGCCGAAGACGCCGACGGCGACGACGTTGTTGAGGACCGGGGTCCACATCATGGCGCCGAAGCGGCCCCGGGCGTTCAGGACCTGGCCGAGCAGGGTGAAGAGCCCGAGGAAGAAGATCTGCGGCAGGCACGCGCGCGCGAAGGCGATGGTCATGTCCCGCTGTCCGCCCGCGTAGTCGGTGTACGTGTCGACGATCAGCGGGGCGGCGAGGACCGCGGCGGCGGTGAGCGCGGTCAGGGCGAGCGCGCAGAGGGTGAGGAGGCGGTCGGTGTAGGCGACGCCGCCGTCCTCGTGCTCCTTGGCGGCCTTGACGAGTTCGGGCACGAAGACGGCGTTGAGGGCGCCGCCGAGGAGGAGCATGTAGACGATGGTGGGGACCGAGTTGCCGACGGCGTACCCGTCGGCGACGAGGCCCGCGCCGAGCGCGGCGGCGACGACCGAGGCCCGGACGAAGCCGGTGGCGCGGGAGACCAGCGAGCCGGCGGCCATGAGGGCGCCGCTGCGGAGGGCGGAGGCCTTCTGCCGCCGCTCCGCGGGCGGGGTGAGCGTCGCCGTCATCGTCGGGCCATGTAGGCCTGGAAGGCGCGGTACAGCGCTCCGTTGGTCGTGCCCTGCATCGGCGTCTCCCACTCCCCCAGCGTCTCGACGACCTGTCCGCCCGTCCCGAGCTTCCAGCGCAGCAGCCCGTGGGCGCGGTCGCCCGGGTCGAGGGTGGAGGGTACCCCGCGCAGGTCGTAGACGGCCGCGCCGAGGGCGTGGGCGTCGAGGAGCATGCGCCACTGGAGGGCGTTGGAGGGCCGGACCTCGCGGCGGTGGTCGGCGGAGGCCCCGGTCTGGTACCAGACGCGGCCGCCGACCGTGAGCATGGTGTGCGCGGCGAGGATCTCGCCCTCGTGGCGGGCGAGGTAGAGCCGCATGCGGCCGGGCCGTTCGGCGTTGAGGACCGCGTACTGGCGCTCGTAGTAGGCGAGGGAGCGGCCGAGGCGGAAGCCGTCGCGCTCCTCGGTGATCCGCAGCAGCCGGTAGAACTCGGGGAGGTCGGCGGCGGAGCCGAGGACGACCTCGACGCCGGACTTGCGGGCCTTGCGGACGTTGCGCCGCCACTCCTGGTTGAGTCCGGTCCACAGGTCGTCGGCGTCGCGGCCGGCGAGCGGGACCTGGAAGACGTGGCGGGGCTGGGCGTCGGCGCCGTCCTCGGAGTCGCCGCCGCACTTGCGCCAGCCCCGGGCGCGGAGCCGTTCGGCGACGGCCGTTCCCAGCGGGTCGACCTCGTCGGCGAGGACGTCGGAGAGGCGGCGGCCGGGGCCGGTGCCGGCCTTGACGGTGGCGGCGTTCCAGCGGCGGTACGCGGGGCCGGGCCCGATGCGGACGGCGAAGGCGCCCAGCGAGCGCAGATGGCCGAGGAGCGGCCCGAGCCAGCTGTCGAGGTCGGGATCGGCCCAGTCGGCGACGGGGCCCTCGGGCAGGTAGGCGAAGTACTTCCGGGTGCCGGGGAAGGGCCGGAGGAGGACGAGCGCGACGCCGGAGAGCGCCGCGCCCTCGCGCCCCCAGCCGACGAGCCGGTGGCTCCAGCCGTCCTTCACCTGCGCCCAGGAGGGGAGCTGGAGGAAGCTGGGCCCGTCCGCGCCGGGGCGGGAGTCGAGGAACGCGCGGTACGCCTCGGGGGTCACGGGCCCGAGCCTCACCGGTCCCGCCGGGGCGCGGCGGTCGGTGGGTGCGGCCGTCACGAGCAGCGCTGACACAACGGGAGCCTCCTTGTTCCGCCCCTCGGTGGTGGGGCGCACAGCAGGCTCACAGCCGAATTCGACCGGTGCGCGCGGTGATTGTGACGGGACGGTGACGGTATTGCCGCAGCCCCTGTCACAGAGGCGTCCGGCGCCCCACGGGGGCGCGGCAGCGTCCTAAAGTCCAGGTCATCCCACTCTTTCCTCACCCGCGGAGGTCTTCCGTGCTGCCGATACGCACCACGCCGCCGATACGCATGTCCCGTCCCGTCCTGGCCGCCGTGGCACTCGTCGCCTCCCTCACCGCCTGTACGGCCCAGGCCGCGGACGGGGGTTCGTCCGGGTCGGGGTCCGGCGGGGCGAAGGACGCGGCCCCGGTGAAGGTGACCGTGGTGGACCGGGCGGCCGGCAAGCCGGTGTCGGTGACGGCGGACGGCGGGACGCTCACCGCGGTGAAGGTCGTCGACGGCGAGGGCGGGGTCCTGAAGGGCCGTACGGGGGCGGGCGGCACGAGCTGGGCCTCGGACCGCAAGGCGGCGCCGGGCACCTCCTACACGGTCGAGGTGACGTCCCGTACCGCCGGCGGCGAGGAGTCGACCAGCCGGTCGTCCTTCTCCACCCCGGAGGCCGACAAGGTCAACAAGGTGACCCTGGCCCCCGGCAAGAACACCACCGTCGGCATCGCGCACCCGCTCTCCATCGTCTTCGACCTGCCCGTGACGAAGAAGGCGGACGTGGAGCGGCAGCTCAAGGTGACCACCTCGAACGGCACCGAGGGCTCCTGGGGCTGGGTCAAGGACTACTCGGGCCGGGACAGGGCGGACTGGCGCCCCCGGGACTACTGGAAGCCGGGCACGAAGGTCACCCTCGAAGCGGACCTCGACGGCACGGACTCGGGCGGCGGCTGGTTCGTGCGGGACTACCGCACCGGCTTCACCGTCGGCGCCGCGCAGGTCGTCAAGGTCGACCTCGACGCGCACGAGCTGCGTGTCGTACGGGACGGGCGGACGGTCCGTACGATCCCCGTCTCCGGCGGCACCCCGGGCGGCGACAAGCGGTCCTGGCGGGGGACGGCCGTGCTGATGGCGAAGGAGGGCACCATCAACATGAACTCGGAGACGGTCGGCCTCGGGGACGCCTACGACAAGGACGTGGACTACTCGATGCGGCTGACCTGGTCGGGCATGTACGCGCACGCGGCGCCGTGGAACGGGCCGTACTTCGGCAAGGCGAACAAGAGCTCGGGGTGCATCGGGATGAGCGACGCGGACGCGGCGTCGTTCTACGCGTCGGTGAACGTGGGCGATCCCTTCGAGATCAAGGGCCGGGAGACGAAGGGGATCGTGGCGGAGGGGAACGGGTACGGGGCGTGGAATGTGAGCTGGGAGCAGTGGAAGGCGAAGAGCGCGGTGCGCTGACGCAGCGGCGACGGGGGGCTCGGGCCGGCACCGCCGTGGCCCTCGCCGGCGGCCCGTGGGCCCTCGGGCCGGCGCCCGTGAGGCCCGCCCGCCAGGCGTGCGCCTTGCCCGCCGCCGTGTGGGCCCGCCGCCCGCCGCCGTGTGGGCCCGTCGCCCGCTGCCGTGTGGGCCCGTCGCCCGCTGCCGTGTGGGCAATCGTCCCGCTGGGCGGGACGGGTGGGCACACGGGACGGCGCCCTTCGCGGCGCCTCCGCGTTCCGTGCCCCGGCCCGCACCACCCGTGACGGCATCCGGGAGGTGCGGGTTCAGGCTCAGGGGCCTCCCGCGCCGGCCAGGGCGCCGTTCCGTTGTGCCCACCCGTTCCGCCCCTTGCGGAACGCCTGCCCACAACGGCGGGCGCGGGCCCACAACGGCGGGCGCGGGCCCGCAACGGGGCGGGGCGCGGCGGCTAAGGGGTGCTCATCGCCCAGACCAGGAGCTCCGCGTCGGTCGTCGCGCGCAGCGGTACCGCCTCCTCACCCGTGAGCCGCGCCGCGTCCCCCGGCGACAGTTCCTCACCGCGCAGCGTCACCTCGCCCCGTACCACGTGCGCGTACGTGAAGTCCGCCGCCGGGAGTTCCGCCGAATCGCCCGCCCCGAGGCGCCGCACGCGCAGGACCGCGCCCGCCGCCGGGAGTTCGTAGGGGGCGGACAGCCCGCGCACCACCGCGTACGAGGGGTCCCCGCCCGGAGAGAGGGGGGCCAGCCACATCTGGACGAAGGTCAGGGGGACGTCGCCGTCGTTGCGTTCGACGTGCCGGACGCCGCCCGCCGCGCTCAGGTGCTGGAGGTCGCCGGGGCGGACCACCGAGGTGTGGCCGGTGGAGTCGGCGTGGGTGAGTTCGCCCTCCACCACCCAGGTCACGATCTCCGTGTGGCTGTGCGGATGCTCGTCGAAGCCCGCGCCGGGCGCGAGCCGCTCCTCGTTGCAGGCGAGGATCGCGCCGAAACGGAGGTTGTCGGGGTCGTAGTACGGACCGAAGGACAGGGCGTGCCGGGTCTCGATCCCGGCCGCGGGGTCGCCCCCGGGGTGCCGGTCGCCCGCGCGCTGGATGCGTATCACGGACGTACCGTAGCCCGGGGAAACAGCCCCGACCCCGCACGCCGGCGTCCCGATAAGGCAGTCTTGTCCCCGTGCCTGAACCCGTGAACGCCGCCCATCCGCACGCAGCGACCCTGAAGCGCCTCGAACAGTCGTCCGGGCGGCTCGCCGCCGGCGCCATCGCCCGCATGGACGAGACGCTGCCGTGGTACCGCGCGATGCCGCCCGAGAACCGGTCGTGGATCGGACTGGTCGCCCAGGCCGGCATCGCCGCGTTCACCGAGTGGTTCCGGCACCCGGAGACCCCGCAGGCCATCTCGACGGACGTCTTCGGCACGGCCCCCCGCGAGCTGACCCGCGCGATCACCCTGCGCCAGACCGTGGAGATGGTCCGGACGACCATCGAGGTCATGGAGTCGGCCATCGACGAGGTCGCCGCCCCGGGCGACGAGTCCGTGCTCCGCGAGGCGCTCCTCGTCTACGCCCGGGAGATCGCCTTCGCCACCGCGCAGGTGTACGCGCAGGCCGCCGAGGCCCGGGGCGCCTGGGACGCGCGCCTGGAGTCGCTCGTGGTGAACGCCGTGCTCTCCGGCGAGGCCGACGAGGGCGCCGTGTCACGGGCCGCGGCGCTCGGCTGGAACTCGCCCGACCACGTCTGCGTGGTCCTCGGCACCGCCCCCGACGGCGACAGCGAGCTGACCGTGGAGGCGATCCGCCGGGCCGCCCGGCACGCGAAGCTCCAGGTCCTCACCGGCGTCCTCGGCGACCGGCTCGTCGTCATCGCGGGCGGCAACGACAATCCGCTCGCCGTCGCCAAGGCACTGATCGGGCCGTACGCGCCGGGCCCCGTGGTCGCCGGGCCCGTCGTCCCCGACCTGCTCGCCGCGACGCGCTCCGCGCAGGCCGCCGCCGCCGGGCTCAAGGCCTGCTCGGCGTGGCAGGACGCGCCGCGCCCGGTCCTGGCGGACGATCTCCTCCCGGAGCGCGCCATCGCCTCCGACCCGTCGGCGCGCGACCAGCTGGTGGAGGAGATCTACAGACCACTGGAGGAGGCGGGCTCCGCGCTGCTCGAAACTCTCAGTGTCTATCTGGAGCAGGCGAGTAGTCTTGAGGGCGCGGCCCGCATGCTTTTCGTACACCCGAACACCGTGCGCTACCGGCTCCGACGTGTGACCGACGTCACCGGCTGGTCACCCTCCGATGTGCGCTCCGCGTTCACGCTGCGGATCGCCCTCATCCTCGGACGCTTGGCCGACGGAGATCCGCAGTCCTAGACTTTTGTCGAACACCAACAATTCCCCCGACGGTTCTTCGTCCTTGTCCCCACGGGCGCTCGGAGCCGTCCCCAAGAGAGAGTGTGAGGGTGCTCGTACTCGTCGCTCCCGGCCAAGGCGCTCAGACGCCCGGCTTCCTGACCCCCTGGCTCGAACTCCCCGGCGCCGCCGACCGCATCGCGGCCTGGTCGGACGCGATCGGGCTCGACCTCGTCCACTACGGCACGAAGGCGGACGCGGACGAGATCCGCGACACCGCCGTGGCACAGCCCCTCCTCGTCGCCGCCGGCCTGCTCTCCGCGGCCGCGCTCGGTGAGGTGACCCCCGGCGTCGTCGCCGGTCACAGCGTCGGCGAGTTCACCGCCGCCGCCTTCGCGGGCGTCCTCGGCGACGAGGACGCGCTCCGGCTCGTCCGTACCCGCGGGCTCGCGATGGCCGACGCCGCCGCGGTCACCGCGACGGGCATGTCGGCGCTGCTCGGGGGCGACCCCGAGGTGACCGTCCCGCACCTGGAGAAGCTCGGCCTGACCGCGGCCAACGTGAACGGCGCCGGCCAGATCGTGGCCGCCGGCACGCTGGAGCAGCTGGCCGCCCTGGAGGCGGACAAGCCCGAGGGCGTCCGCCGGGTCGTGGCGCTCAAGGTCGCCGGCGCGTTCCACACGCACCACATGGCCCCGGCCGTGGCGAAGCTGGAGGAGGCGGCGCGGCTGCTGTCCCCGGCCGCTCCGGTCACCCGCTACGTCTCCAACAAGGACGGCCAGGTCGTCACCGACGGCGCCGAGGTCGTGGCCCGGCTGGTCGGCCAGGTCGCGAACCCGGTCCGCTGGGACCTGTGCATGGAGACCTTCCAGGCGCTCGGCGCGAAGGCCCTGATCGAGGTCTGCCCCGGCGGCACCCTGACGGGCATCGCCAAGCGGGCCCTGCCGGGCGTGGCCACGGTCGCGCTCAAGACTCCCGACGACCTCGACGCGGCCCGTACGCTCATCGCCGAGCACGCGGCCGTCTGACAAGGAGAGTCGAGAAACATGTCGAAGATCAAGCCCAGCAAGGGCGCCCCGTACGCGCGGATCCTCGGTGTCGGCGGCTACCGCCCCACCCGGGTCGTGCCGAACGAGGTGATCCTCGAGAAGATCGACTCGTCCGACGAGTGGATCCGCTCGCGCTCCGGCATCGCCACCCGCCACTGGGCCTCCCCGGAGGAGACGGTGGCCGCCATGTCGGTGGAGGCCTCCGGCAAGGCCATCGCCGACGCCGGGATCAGCCCCGGGCAGATCGGTGCCGTGATCGTCTCCACGGTCTCGCACTTCAAGCAGACCCCGGCCGTCGCGACCGAGATCGCCGACAAGATCGGCGCCGGGAAGCCGGCCGCGTTCGACATCTCCGCCGGCTGCGCGGGCTTCGGCTACGGCCTGACGCTCGCCAAGGGCATGATCGTCGAGGGTTCGGCCGAATACGTGCTGGTCATCGGCGTGGAGCGGCTCAGCGACCTGACGGATCTGGAGGACCGCGCGACGGCCTTCCTGTTCGGCGACGGCGCCGGCGCCGTGGTCGTCGGCCCCTCCGACGAGCCGCACATCGGCCCCACGGTCTGGGGTTCCGAGGGCGACAAGTCCGAGACGATCAAGCAGACCGTGCCGTGGAACGAGTTCCAGGTCGGCGACGTGTCGAAGCTCCCCGTCAACGAGGCCGGCGAGATCAAGTTCCCCGCCATCACGCAGGAGGGCCAGGCGGTCTTCCGCTGGGCCGTCTTCGAGATGGCGAAGGTCGCCCAGCAGGCGCTGGACGCCGCCGGAATCTCGGCGGACGACCTGGACGTCTTCATCCCGCACCAGGCGAACATGCGGATCATCGATTCGATGGTGAAGACTCTGAAGCTGCCGGAGCACGTCACGGTCGCCCGTGACGTGGAGACCACCGGCAACACCTCGGCCGCCTCGATCCCGCTCGCGATGGAGCGGCTCCTGGCGACCGGGAAGGCGAAGAGCGGCGACACCGCGCTCGTCATCGGCTTCGGGGCGGGTCTCGTCTACGCCGCGACGGTCGTTACCCTCCCCTAGGCACACCGGATCTTCCGGAAGCCCCCGTACCGAAGTAACCGCAAGAAGGAGCAGCACTATGGCTGACACCCAGGAAGAGATCCTCAAGGGCCTCGCCGAGATCGTCAACGAGATCGCCGGCATCCCGGTCGAGGACGTCCAGCTGGACAAGTCCTTCACCGACGACCTGGACGTCGACTCGCTGTCCATGGTCGAGGTCGTCGTCGCCGCCGAGGAGCGCTTCGACGTGAAGATCCCCGACGAGGACGTCAAGAACCTCAAGACCGTGGGCGACGCCGCCGACTACATCCTGAAGCACCAGGACTGATTCGGTCCCCGCTGACTCGGTTCGCCACCCGGCGGTGGCGCCGTATTTCGACCATCACACACGTGGAGAAAGAATTCCTGTGAGCTCGACCAATCGCACCGTGGTCGTCACCGGTCTCGGCGCAACCACACCGCTGGGTGGCGACTCCGCATCGACCTGGGAAGGTCTGATCGCGGGACGCTCCGGCGTCAAGCCCCTCGAGGGCGAGCGCTTCGCCGAACTGCCCGTCAAGATCGCGGCCCTCGCCGCGGTCGACCCCGGCGACGTGCTGCCCCGCCCGCTGGCCCGCAAGCTGGACCGCTCGGCGCAGTTCGCGCTGATCGCGGCCCGCGAGGCCTGGGCGGACGCGGGCTACACCGGCCCGGCCGGTGAGGACGAGAAGATCGTGCCCGAGCGGCTCGGCTCCGTCATCGCCTCCGGCATCGGTGGTGTGACCACTCTGCTCGACCAGTACGACGTGCTGAAGGAGAAGGGCGTCCGCCGCGTCTCCCCGCACACCGTGCCCATGCTCATGCCGAACGGCCCCTCCGCGAACGTGGGTCTGGAGGTGAACGCCCGGGCGGGCGTCCACACCCCCGTCTCCGCCTGCGCGTCGGGCGCCGAGGCGATCGGCTACGCCGTCGAGATGATCCGTACCGGCCGTGCCGACGTGGTCGTCGCCGGCGGTACCGAGGCCGCGATCCACCCGCTGCCGATCGCCGCCTTCGCCAACATGATGGCGATGTCCAAGAACAACGACGAGCCGACGAAGGCCTCGCGTCCCTACGACACCGGCCGCGACGGCTTCGTGCTCGGCGAGGGCGCGGGCGTCGTGATCCTGGAGTCCGAGGAGCACGCGAAGGCGCGCGGCGCGCGCATCTACTGCGAGGTGCTGGGCCAGGGCCTGTCGGCCGACAGCCACCACATCGCGCAGCCCGAGCCGACCGGCCGGGGCATCGCCGCCGCGATGCAGAACCTGCTGGACTCGACGGACCTCAAGCCGTCCGAGGTCGTCCACCTCAACGCGCACGCCACGTCGACGCCGCAGGGCGACGTCGCCGAGATCAAGGCGCTGCGGAAGGTGCTGGGCGACGACCTGGACCACGTCGCGATCTCCGCGACGAAGTCGATGACCGGTCACCTGCTGGGCGGCGCGGGCGGCATCGAGACCGTCGCGACGGTCCTGGCGCTCCACAATCGCCTGGCCCCGCCGACGATCAACATCGACGACCTGGACTCCGAGGTGGCGGCGGACATCGTCCGCGACGAGCCCCGTGAGCTGCCGCAGGGCACGATCGCCGCGATCAACAACAGCTTCGGCTTCGGCGGCCACAACGTGGTCCTGGCGTTCCGCACGGTCTGACGCCCGTACGTGCCGATGGCCCGCCCCCACCGAGGGGGCGGGCCTTCGTCGTGTCAGCGCAGGCCGTTGGCCGCCGGTTCCGCCCGCATGTGGATCTGGTTGAGGACGACGGGGCGCAGCGCCTCGCCGTCGGCGGCGTCCTCGGGGGCGGAGAGGGCGCCCCCGCCGGTGACGCCCGCCCCGAGGAGGACCGCCGCCGCTCCGAACGCGGCGCCCGCCAGACCGTCCCGTGTCACGTCTCTCCCGCCCGGCGCATCCCCTGCGCGCCCGGCCGGAATCTGCCGCCCGTCGGTGAACGGGCGTCAGACCACCTGGTGCAGCCAGCGGACGGGGGCGCCCTCGCCCGCGTAGCGGAAGGGTTCCAGCTCGTCGTCCCAGGGCTTTCCGAGCAGCTTGGCGATCTCCGCCTCCAGCTGGGTCTCGCCCTGCGCGGAGCGCGCCAGGGCGGCCCGCAGCCGGTCCTCGGGGACCAGGATGTCGCCGTGCATGCCGGTGACGGCGTGGAAGATGCCCAGGTCGGGCGTGGCGCTGTAGCGCTCGCCCTCGGCGGTGGGGCAGGGCTCCGCGGTGACCTCGAAGCGGAGCAGCTGCCAGCCCCGGAGCGCGGAGGCGAGCTCCGAGGCGGTGCCGGTCCGGCCCTTCCAGGAGAGCTCGGCTCTCCAGGTGCCGGGGGACGCCGGCTGGCGGATCCAGTCGAGCTGGACCCTCGCACCGAGGACGCCCGCGACCGCCCATTCGACGTGCGGGCACAGCGCGCGCGGTGCGGAGTGTACGTACAGGACTCCACGTGTCGTCACCGGGACCTCCAGTGTGGGACGAGGTTCGCCTTGTCCAGCGGTCCCAGTAAACCGCATCAGGAGCAGAACACCGCAAACCGTCAAAAAGGGGACAGCATGTGACGTGATGTAATTTACCGGAGCCGGTCGGCGAAGGCGCCTCTGGTTCGACGGGGGAAAAGCTACCGTGCCGCGCCGTCATCGGTGTGACGTACGGTCGGTCCGGGGGTGGGTGGGCATCGAGCTTTCACCCGCCAGGACGCCGAAGGAGGGGCCGGAGATGCGCGGCCGACGCCGATTCCGAACCGCTGTCGCCGCCGCGACGGCCGCGCTGCTGTGCGGCGGTGCGCTCTCCGGCTGCACGGGCGGGGACCCGGACGCGGCGGCTCCGAGCGCCCGTTCCGCCCCGCGCCCGACCCCGAGGCCCACGCCGCTGTGGGACGTGTCCCCCGCGTCCGTGGCGGCCGTCGGCGACTCCGTGACCCGCGCCTTCGACGCGTGCTCCGTCCTGTCGGACTGCCCGGAGGTGTCGTGGGCGACCGGGACGGACACCGCCGTGAACAGTCTGGCGCTGCGGCTGCTCGGCCCGGCGAAGGTGGCCACCCATAGCTGGAACCTGGCCCGGACGGGCGCGCGGATGGCGGAGCTCCCGGAGCAGATGGCCGGGGCGGCGGCCGAGAAGCCCGAGCTGGTGACGGTGATGATGGGGGCGAACGACGCCTGCCGGCCCACCCCGGACCTGATGACGCCGGTCGCCGACTTCCGGGCCTCCTTCGTGAAGGCCCTCGCCCGGCTGCGGGCCGGCGCGCCGAAGGCGCAGGTGTACGTGGCGAGCGTGCCCGACCTGAAGCGCCTGTGGTCGACGGGGCGGGTCAGCCCGATGGGGCTGCGGGTGTGGAAGTTGGGGATCTGCGGGGCGATGCTGGCGGACGCGGAGGACCTGGGTCCGGCGGCCGAGCGGCGGCGCGCGGCGGTGCTGGACCGGGTGGTGGCGTACAACGGGGTCCTGGCGGAGGTGTGCGCGAAGGACGCGCGCTGCCGGTACGACGGCGGGGCGGTCTTCGGGTACCGCTTCGACGGCGGCCAGTTGAGCCCCTGGGACTGGTTCCATCCGAGCCGGGACGGGCAGGCGCGGCTCGCGGAGCTGGCGTACCGGCGGATCACGAAGGAGTGAGGGACCCCGGGGCGGTTGTCAGGTGCCGCCCCGGGGCCGGTTCTCGGGGATCCCGGGAGGGTCAGACCTCCAGGGTGGCGGTCAGGCGCGCGTCGGCGAGGGAGTGGGCGCCGACGACCTCGTACGCGCCGCCGACGAGGGTCCAGTCGTGCTTCTCCTCGTCCCAGATCTCGAAGGCGCGGCGGGGCAGCGCGACGACGGCCTCGACGGTCTCGCCGGGCGCCGCCTCGACGTTGACGAAGCCGGCGAGCCAGCGGGCGGGGCGCTCGACGGTGTCGTCGACCGGCGCCAGGTAGATCTGGACGGTCTCGCGGCCGGGCCGGTCACCGGTGTTGGTGAGGCGGACGGTGGCCGTGTCCGGGTCCGCGACCAGGGAGTCGTACGACCAGGTCGTGTAGCCGAGGCCGTGGCCGAAGGGGTACGCGGGGACGGCCGCGGCGCGGTCCCAGGCGCGGTAGCCGATGAAGACGCCCTCGGTGTAGTGCAGTTTCCCGTCGGTCGGGGTGACCTCGGTGACGGGGACGTCGGCGAGGGCGGCCGGCCAGGTGGTGGGGAGGCGGCCGCCGGGCTCCTCGGCGCCGGTGAGGACGTCGGCGAGGGCGGCACCGCCCTCCTGGCCGGGGAACCAGCTGAGCAGCACCGCGGCCACGTCCTCGCGCCAGGGCAGTTCGACCGGGGAGCCGGCGTTGACGACGACGACGGTGTTCGGATTGGCGGCGGCGACGGCCCGTACGAGGTCGTCCTGGCGGCCGGGGAGGGCGAGGTCCGTCCGGTCGAAGCCCTCGGACTCGACGCGCTCGGTGGTGGCGACGACCACGACGGCGGTGTCGGCGGCGCGGGCGGCCTCGACGGCCTCGGTGATCAGTTCGTCGGGATCACGGCGGGGACCGAGGTGGACGAAGGAGAACATGACGGCCGGGAGCGGGGCCGCGAACTCCCGGTCGAGCGTGTGGAGCAGGGAGACCTCGACGGTCTCGCCCGCGGTGAGCGCGACCTTGGCGCGCTCGACCGGGGAGCCGAAGAAGGCCTCGAAGGGGTCGGTGCCGGCGCTCATGGCCTGGACGCCCTCGAAGACGGTCGTGCCGGCGACGGTCAGGGTGAAGGCGCCGAGGCCGCGGGTGCCGAAGGCGTGCTCGCCGGACTCGCGCGGGGTGAAGGTGCCGACGACCTCGATGGAGGCGAGGGTCTCGTGGGTGACGCCCTCGGGGAGGTCGTCGCCGATCCACTGGACCTGGCCGTTGGGCAGGGAGCCCTCGCCGAGCAGGCGGCCCTCGGCGTCGCGGCAGCGGGCGCGGAGGGTGAACCCCGCCGAGACGGAGCCGGCGGGGGTGAGTTCCTCGCTGGGGTCGGCGCCGACGGTGAAGGTCAGCGCGCCGTCGGGGAGGGCGGCGGTGAGGCCGTCGAGCGGGGAGACGAGGTGGTCGGGGAAGACCTGGGCGGAGCCGCCGCCGAGGATCCGGGCGTCGCGGGCGGCGGCGCCGGAGAGCGCGACGGTGGTGCCCGCGGCGAGCGGCAGGGCGCCGTTCTCGTTGCGGACGAGGACGAAGCCGCGGCGGGCGATCTCGCGGGCGAGGGCGTCGCCGTCGAGGGCGGCGGGGGGCTCGGTGACGGCCGGCGGGGCGCCTTCGAGGGCGCCGACGCGGGCGGCGAGCCGCAGGACGTTGCGTACGGCGGCGTCGACCAGGGACTCCTCGACCTCGCCGGAGCGGACGGCGGCGGCGAGCGCCGGGCCGTAGACGGTCTCGGGGCCGGGCATGGCGACGTCGAGGCCGCCGCGGATGTCGCCGGTGGTGGAGCGGGCGGCCACCCAATCGGAGACGTTGCAGCCGTCGAAGCCCCACTCGCCGCGCAGGACCTCGTTCACGAGCTCGTGGTGCTCGGTCATCGTGACGCCGTTGACCTCGTTGTAGGCGGTCATGATGCCCCAGGGGCGGGCGTTCTTGACGATGGCCTCGAAGGGGGCGAGGTAGAGCTCGCGGAGCGGGCGCGGGGCGATGCGGTTGTCGACGGTGAAGCGGTCGGTCTCGGCGTCGTTGGCGACGAAGTGCTTGACGGTGGTGCCGACGCCGCCGTCCTGGACGCCCTGGACGTAGCCGGTGCCGATGGCGCCGGTGAGGTACGGGTCCTCGCTGTAGGCCTCGAAGTGGCGGCCGCCGAGCGGGGTGCGGTGCAGGTTGACCGTGGGGGCGAGGACGACGTGGACGCCCTTGCGGCGGGCCTCCTGGGCGAGCAGGCGGCCGGCCCGGCGGGCGAGCTCCGGGTCCCAGGTCGCGGCGAGGGCGGTCGGGGACGGGATCGCGACCGACGGGTCGTCGGCGGTCCAGCGGACGCCGCGGACCCCGATGGGGCCGTCGGACATGACCAGGGACTTCAGGCCGATCTCCGGCAGGGCGGGCAGGGACCACATGTCCTGGCCCGCGAGCAGCCTGGTCTTGGTGTCCAGGTCGAGCTTGCCGAGCGCCGCCTCGACGACGGTGTTCCTCACGGTCTCCGCGCTGGTCTCCGCCATGGCCGTACCTCCTCGTTGACGTACCGAATGACCCCGATGCGCCCATCGTGCACCCACCTACCTGTAGATCGGTAGGTGATGTAATCATTCTGTTACTTCGGTGTCACGGCGAAGAGGTACGGTCCTGTCGGAGGAACCTGCGGAGAGGGGCCGGGCGATGGTGCGGGCCAGGAGCGAGGAGCGGCGCGCGGACATCCTGCGCGCCGCCCTGGAAGTGATCGCCGAGCGCGGCTACCGGGGCGCCACCCTGGGCTCCGTCGCCGAACGGGTCGGACTGACCCAGCAGGGGCTGCTGCACTACTTCCCGACGAAGGAGGCGCTGCTCGTCGCGGTCCTGGAGGAGCGGGACCGCTGGGACACCAGCGGCGGCCGGGACCGGGAGGGCTGGCGGCTCGACCTCCTGGAGTCCCTGGTCGAGTACAACGCGATGCGGCCGGGGATCGTGCAGACCTTCTCCGCGCTGCTCGGCGAGAGCGTCACCGACGGGCATCCGGCGCGGGCGTTCTTCACCGAGCGGTACGCGCAGGTGCGGGCCAACATGGCGGACGTCCTGCGCCTGGAGTTCGGCGAGCGGCTGCCGGGCGGTCTCACCCCGGAGCGGGCGGCGCCGCTGCTCACCGCGGTGATGGACGGCCTCCAGTACCAGTGGCTCCTGGATCCGTCGGCGGTGGACATGCCGGGCGCCTTCCGTGACTTCCTGCGGCTGCTGGGCCGCTCCGAGGAGCCCCTGGATCCGCCCTCGGACCGGGCCTGACCGGCACTCCCCGGCGCGCGACCGCCGCCAGGTCCTCGGCCAGGAGGGCCGGGTCGGCCGTCAGGAGTCCGTGGACGGCCTCCAGGACGGGGAGCCGCGCCGCGGCGGTGGCCAGGGCGACGTCCTTGGCGGCCAGGGCGACCGGGAAGTGCGAGCCGGTGGCGGTGGCCCGGCCGACGGCGCCCGCGAGGGGGCCCGCGCCGAGCGCGCGGAGCGTCGGCTCGCGGGGCAGACCGAGGGCGTCGGCGAGCGCGAGGGCCTCGGCGACGAGGGCGACCCCGCCGATCGCGGCGTTGATGAGGACCAGCTTGAGGGCGGCGCCCGTGCCGGGCCCGCCGCAGGGCGTGACGGTCCCGAGCCGGCCGAGGAGGGCGGCGACGGGCGCGGTGTCCCCGCCCGCGAGGATCATGAGCTCGCCCGCGGCGGCCCGGTCGACGCTGCCCATGACCGGCGCGTCGATCAGGGTGACCCCGGCGGGGAGCCGCGCGGCGAGGGCGGCGACGGTGTCCGGGCCGACCGTCGAGGTGTCGATCCAGCGGGTGCCGGGGCGCAGCGCGGGGAGCATCTCGTCGGCGACGGCGAGGGCGGCGGCCGGGTCCGCGAGCATCGTGACGACGACGTCGGCGTCCCGGACGGCTTCGGCGGGGGTCGCGGCGCGGACGGCGCCGTCGGCGACGAGGGCGTCGGCCTTGGCGGCGGTGCGGTTCCAGACGGTGAGCGGGTGTCCGGCGTCGAGCAGGCGGCGGGCCATCGGCAGGCCCATGGATCCGAGGCCGAGGAAGGCCGTCTTCTGCGGGGTGTTCTCCATGAAGTCGACGCTAGGCCCGACCTCGTCATGCGACAAGCGAATGTCTAGCATGGCCGCCATGCCCGTCTCGCATGGCCTGTACGAGGCCTTCCTCGCCGTCGCCCGCGCCGGATCCCTCACCGCCGCCGCCCGCGCCCTCGGGTACACGCAGTCCGCGGTGTCGCGTCAGGTCCAGGCGCTGGAGGAGGAGATGGGCGCGGAGCTGTTCGAGCGGCTGCCGCGCGGGGTGCGGCTCACCGAGGCGGGCCGGGTGCTGCTGCCGCACGCCGAGGCGGTGCGGGACCGGCTGGCCGCCGCCCGCGCCGAACTGGCCTCGCTGCGCACGCTCGACGGCGGGCTGCTGCGGCTCGGGGCCTTCTCCAGCGCGACCGCCTCGCTCGTCCCGCGCGCGCAGGCCGTCTTCCGGGAGCGGCGTCCGGGAGTGGTGGTCACGCGCGTGGAGGGCCCGTCGTTCAAGCACCTCGGGCTCGTCGCCGCCGGGGAGGAGGATCTCGCGGTGGTGGCCCCGGCGGCCGCGACGGCACCGCCTCCCGGTGTGACGCTGCACCACCTCCTGGACGAGCCGCTGCTGGTGGCGCTGGGGCGGGCGCATCCGTACGCGGGGCGGCGGGCGCTGCGGCTGGCCGAGCTCGCCGAGGAGGAGTGGATCGTCGGCGACGAGCGCCTGGAGGACACCCTGTTCCGTCCGGCGGTGGCCGCCGGCTTCCGGCCCCGCACGGGGCTGCTCGCGCACGACTGGATCGCGAAGCTGGGGGCGGTCGCGGCGGGGCTCGGCGTCACGCTCGTGCCCGCCCTGGCGGCGGCCTCGGTGCGCCGGGACGTCGCGCTGGTGACCATCCACCCGGAGGACGTCCCGTACCGCCGGATCTGCGCGGCCGCCCCGACGGCCCCGACGGTCGCGGCGACCGCCTTCCTCGGCCTGCTCCGCGAGACGGCGGAGGAGCTAATACCCTCCACCCGGACTTGATCCTTACAGGGGGGCGCGGGATGATGGCGGTCATGATCGTCGCAGCCACCCAGTTCGCCCCGGTCGCCGGGGACATCGACGCCAACGTCCGCACCGTCGCCGGCCTGGTCCGGGCGGCCGGGGCGGAGGGGGCCAGGGTCGTGGTCTTCTCCGAGCTCTCGCTCACCGGGTACGAGCCGTCCCTGATCCGGGACACGCCCGCGCTGGTCCTCGCCGAGGACGACGCCCGCCTCGAACCGGTGCGGGAGGCGTGCCGGGCCGCGGGCGCGGCGGCCGTGGTCAACGGGCCGGTGCGGACGGCCGGTTCGGGCGTGGGCATCACCACGCTGGTGATCGGCCCCGACGGCTCGCTCCTCGCCCGCTACGACAAGCGGCACCTGTACGGGGTCGAGGCGGAGGTCTTCGCGGCGGGCGCCGCCGACGGCCGGTTCGCACTCGAAGGGATCCGCTTCGCCCTGGCCACCTGCTACGACAACCGCTTCCCGGACCTGGCCGAGCGGGCGGCGGCGGACGACTGCGCGGTGTACCTGGCGAGTTCGGTGCTGGGCGCCGACAACGACTCCTTCGAGACGGTGTATCCGGCGCGGGCCCGCGACTTCGGTCTGCACGTGGTCCTCGGCAACGCCCTGGGGGCCAACGAGGACGGGGTCGCCGTGGGCCGGGCCGGGGCCTGGGGCCCGGACGGCGGGCGGATCGCGGACGCCGGGTCCGAGGGGCCCGGGTTCGTCCTCGCCGAGGTGGGCTGAGCGGCGGCGGGGCCGGACGGTCGTGGGACATACGACCGTCCGGCCCCCGGGCGGCCGTCACGGAACCCCCGGTCCGCGCTGCCGTCCCCGCCCCCCCTGACGGGGAGCTCTCAGCCCCTTAGGGGGCGCTCAGGCCCAGCGTGTACGCGCCGGAGCCGCTGTACGCGTGGACCACGTACCGGTAGTAGCCCGCGGTGCCGTAGTAGCTGGTGTCCTCGTCGGCGGTCGCCGTGCCGCCGACGGCCACGTCCGCCCACGCCGACCCGTTCCACTTCTGGAGGTACAGGTCGAAGTCGGCGCCGGCCGGGCCGCGCAGGCAGCCCACGTGGGTGCCGGCGGACGCCGCGTAGTAGTACGAGCCGTTGGGCTGGGCCGCGGCCTGACCGGAGGCCAGGGTGCCCTGGTACGTGTACTGGGTGGTGGCGCAGCCGGTGGGCGGGGTCGTGGTGCCGACCGACAGCTGGTAGGTGACCGTGTGCGTGGCGGAGCCCGTACCGGTGACGGTGATCGGGTACGTGCCGTTGGCGGTGCCCGCGGCGACCTGGACCGTCATCGTGGACGAGGAGCCGGAGGTCACCGAGGAGGGGCTGAAGGAGACGGTGACGCCGCTCGGGGCGCCGCTCGCGGAGAGCTGCACCGTCTGCGCGCTGCCGCCGGTGGTGGAGGTGTTCACCGTGGAGGTGACCGAGGCGCCGGCCTGGACCGAGCCCGAGGACGGGTTCAGGGCGAGCGAGAAGTCCGGCGTGGTGGTGCCGCCGCAGTCGGTCTCACCGGACTGGGCCGGCACGCCGATCGCGTTCCAGGCCGCCTTCACGGCGTTGCACTCGGTGGCGCCGTAGGTGTTCTTGGCGCTGGTCAGGGTCGCCTTGCGGGCGGCGAGGTGGTTCCAGGAGGAGGTCTTCATGAGCAGCGCGCCCATGAAGATCTTGCCGGCCTTCTGGATGCCGACACCGGTCACGGAGGACGGACCGCCGGAACATATCGGGCTGTTGGGCTTGCCGCCGCCCGGGTTGGAGCCCTCGGCGAGCAGGTAGAACCAGTGGTTCTGCGGGCCGGCCCCGGCGTGCACCTCGGTGTTGGAGGTCAGCTGGGTGTAGCAGTTGGGGTCGTTGTTGATGAGCGACGGGTTGTACATGTTGCGGATCGGCTGGTTGTTGCCGGTGAAGTTCAGCTTCTCGCCGACCGTGTAGTCGGGGGTGTCGTTCGGGTTGTTGGCGTAGTGCTCGGTGAGCGCGCCGAAGATGTCGCCCGTCGACTCGTTCATGCCGCCGTTCTCGTTGGACGAGCCCGAGCTGCCCGGCGTCCGGTCGAAGATCTCGTGGCCGTACTCGTGCGCCACGACGTCGATGCCGGTGAGCTGCATGGTGCCGTTCTGGTTGCGGCCGTACGTGGTCTTCGTGCCGTCGTAGTAGGCGTTGACCTCGCTCAGTCCGGCGCGGGCCGGAACCATGCCGCCCTGGCCGTTCTGGCCGTTGTAGCCGAACCACTCCTTGAGCATGGAGTGTTCCTTCTGCGCCGCGTACATGATGTCGACGCAGGCGGTCACCAGGTCGTTGGCGCCGTTGTTGCCCCACGGCGAGGAGCCCGTGTAGGCGCTGCCGTTCTGGCCGCCGCACTTGAAGGAGCCGCGGCTGGTGTCGGTCATCGAGCCGGCGGCGGTGTCGATGGTGACGTTGCCGTTGTGGTAGCCGCGGCCGTCGGCGTGCAGGATCTTGTCGGTGGAGCGGGCGACGGACCCGGTCCGCGCGTCGACGAAGGTGTCGAGCGAGCTCGGGGCGTCCTGGGCGGTTCGCCCGATGACCAGGGTGTGCCAGGTCAGGACCGCCTTGCCGCCCTTGAGGAGCACGGTCAGCTCCGGGGCGCTCGCGCTCTCGACGGAGGCCAGCTGCTTCCGGGCGGTGGCGAGGGCCGCGGCGGCGGTCACCGTCGCCTTCGTGGAGACCCGGATGGCGGGGGCGGTGGCGCCGGTGACCTCGCGGACCTTGCCGGAGCTGTCGGAGACGACGACCGCGTCGCCGCCGACGACCGGGAGGCCCCGGTAGGTGCGCTCGTACGAGGCGTAGTACAGGCCGTTCGCCCAGGGGGTGACGGACGTCCGGACGAGGTCCTCGTCGGCGCCGTGCCGCAGCTCGTCCAGGCCGCTCGCCGCGGCCTTGTCCGCGGCGGCCAGCGCGAGGGACTTGCCGTGCCCGGGCGGTACGGGCTGCGCCTGCGGTGCCGCGGCGGCGGGGCCGGCGAGGGCGGTCGCGAGGCTCGCCGAGAGCGCCAGGGCGGCCACGGTCGCCGTGAGTCTGGTGGGGTGCAACGTCTGCTCCGATCAGGGTGGGGATCGTGGTGGGGGAGACGGATCGTCGCGCCGAGTATGGGCGTGGACATGGCCAGTTCGGGACATCTCACGCGGCATAAGACGCGGGTTATGGTGCGCCCGTGCGCCGCTGCGTACGCTGCTGAAATGCAGCTGGAGTTGAGGCATCTTGAGGCCGTCTGCCGGATAGCGGAGGCGGGCAGTCTGGGGCGGGCCGCGGGGCGGCTCGGGGTGTCTCAGCCGGCGCTCTCCGCGCAGCTCCGCCGCATCGAACGGGTCGCGGGCGGGGAGCTCTTCCTGCGCGGCCGGCACGGGGTGGAGCCCACCCCGCTCGGCGAGTTCGTGCTCTCCAAGGCGCGGCTCGTGCTCGGCGAGATGGACGCGCTGGCCGCCGGGGCGCGGGCCGCCGCCCCGGACACCCCGCTGCGCCTCGGCTGCATCCTGCTCGTCCTCGTGGACCGGCTGCTCGGGGAGCTGGAGCGGGTCATGGCGGGGCAGGAGATCGCCGTGGCCGTCGAGCACTCGGCGACGACCCTGACCCGGCAGCTCGGCGCCGGGCGGTACGACGCCGTGCTGTACGGGGAGGTCAACGACCACGAGGTGCCGCTGCCGGAGGGCACGACGGCCCGCACGCTCGTCCCCAAGGAGCCGTTCTGCGTCCGCCTCTCGGCGGCGCACCCGCTGGCGGCACGGGAGCGGATCGCCCTCGCGGAGCTCGCGGACGAGTCCTGGATGACGCTGGTGGAGGACGACGACGGCGGCCCCGAGGCACTGGTCGCGGCCTGCGAGAAGGCCGGGTTCACGCCCTCGCTGCGGCACCGGGTCGCGGACCGCAAGATGCACTACGCCCTGATCGCGGCGGGCCGGGCGATCTCGATGAGCCAGCCGACGGCCCCGGCGGCGGAGGGCACGGTGCTGCGCCCCCTGGAGGGCGACCCGGTCACGGGCCGGATCCGGCTCGCGTGGAACCGGGCGGCCCTCTCCGCCCCGCAGGCGGAGCTGCTGTACGGGGCGGCGGCCCGCGCCTATCTGGCGAACGTCGGCAACAACGCCTTCCACCGGGCGTGGTGGGACGCGCGGCCGGAGTTGCACCCCGTCCTGGAGATCTGAGCGGGCTCAGCGGGAGAGGTGGTGCGGCCCCCGCGCGTCACCGGCGGAGGGGATGCCGCCGCCGCCCTTCCGGTGGTCGCCGTCCGTGGCGTCCCCGTCCTCGCGCTCGTCCCCGGTGCCCTCGCCGCGCAGGTCGCGGGCCATCAGGGTGGCACCGGCGACCGCGCCCGGCATGAGGAGGACGGCGACGAAGGGCACCAGGAAGGCGAGCGTCAGCGGGACGCCGAAGCCCAGGACGGCCAGCCGGCGGCCGCGGAGCAGGCCCAGCCGCTCCTTGAGCTCGACGCCCCGGCGCTGGAGCGCGACGGCCGTGAGCTCCTCGGTGAGGAAGAAGCCGGAGACGCAGAATCCGATGGCGGGGACGACGGTCTGGCCGACGACGGGGAGGAAGCCGCAGGCGAAGAGCAGGACGCCGTAGAGCGCGACCCGCAGCAGGACCCGCAGGCTGTCGCGGGCCGAGATCCACAGTTCGCGCCAGAGCGGCAGGCCCGACTCGGGCACCTCGCCGCCCTGGCTGCGGTCGACCTCCTCGGAGAGCGACTCGTAGAAGGGCTGGCCGACGAGGAGGGTGACGGCGGTGAAGGTGATGACCGCGAGGAAGAGCCCGAAGGCGAGGACGAGGGCGGTCAGGGTGCCCCGGAGGATCCCGAGCCAGGGCGAGGTCCAGTCGTCGGCGAACGGCGTCGCCCACGCGGCCAGGTCGTCGGCGCCGTATCCGAGACCGACGAGCGCCGCCGCGTACAGGACGAGCGTCACCAGGCCGGGGAGCAGCCCGAAGCCGAACCACCGTCCGTGCCGGCCGACCCACTTCTGGCCCTGCAACAGGTACTTGAAACCCACCCCGAGATCACGCATGGAGGTCACCCTAACCGCCGGTCGCGCGGAAGGACTCCACGGTCGCCGCGAAGCGGGACCGGGCCTCCTCGACGCGGCCGACCGGGGCGGACACCCACACGTCGTACAGGGTCTCGCCCGCCTCCCAGGCGAGGTCGAGGGTGTGCCGGGCCCCTTCGGCGCGGGTGAAGCCGTCCCAGGTGAACTCCCAGCGGGCGGCGGGCAGCCCCCGGTGCGTGGTCTCCTCGACGGTGGCGCCGCGGTATCCCGGATTGCTCCGCGGACCGTCCTCGTCGGAGGCGCGCATCACCCCGATCGCCCCGCCGGGCGGGACCGGCCGGATCCTCACGCCGACCCGGACGGCTCCGTCGGGCGAGGTGTAGAAGACCCGCTCGCCGTCGGTCGAGCGGATCGCCCCCTCGGGGACGAGCAGGCTGAAGCCGCGCTCGTCGGTGACCCGCCGGGACGGGAACCGGTCCGTGCCGGAGACCGCGGTACGGGCCGGGGCCGGGGTGATCGCGGGGGCCGACGCCGCCGTGGCGCCGGCGCCGGTCGGGGCGGGCGGTCCGGCCGTGGTCCCCGTCGGCGGCTCGTCCTGCATCGCGAGCAGCGCCGCGACCGTCGCCGCGGCCGCGCAGACCGCGACGGCGGCCGTGACGAAGGGCAGCGCCCGCACTCTCCCGCGCCGGGCCCCCGGGCCCGCGGTGGCCGGGTGCGCGGTGGCCGGGCCCTCGGTGGCCGGGTCCGGAGGGGTCGCGCCGGGGGTCCTCGGGACGACGTCACGCACGGTCGGGGTGGGGACGGCCGCCGGCGGGTCCTCCCCCGCCGCGCACGCGGCGAGCATCCGGCGCGCCTCGGCGGCCCCGAGGCGCAGCTCCGGGTCGCGTTCGAGGAGGCCCCGGACGACGGGCACGAGGGGCCCCATGGCCGCGGAGGGCCGGACCTCCTCGTACACGATCGCGTGCAGCACGGCGCCGATCGAGTCCCGGCGGAAGGGCGAGGTGCCCGTGGCCGCCGCGCACAGGACGGCGCCGAGCGACCACAGGTCGGACGCGGGTCCCGCGTCGCCGCCCCGCATCCGCTCGGGCGCCGTGTACTCGGGGGTGCCGATGAAGACGCCGGTCCTGCTGAGCGTGGTGGCGCCGGGGAGGCTGGCGATGCCGAAGTCGGTCAGGACCGCTCGGCCGCCGTCCTTCTCCAGGAGGACGTTGGCGGGTTTCACGTCCCGGTGCAGCACGTCGCGGGCGTGGGCGGCGGTCAGCGCGTCGAGCAGGTCGAGGCCGAGCCGCGCGGTCTCCCGGGGGGAGAGCACCCGGCCCTCGGCGAGCCGGTCGGCGAGGGAGCCGCCTTCGACGAGCTCCATGACGAGGGCGGGACGTCCCTCGTGCTCGACGACGTCGTGGACGACGATCACATGGGGGTGGCGGACCTGGGCGACGACCCTGGCCTCCCTGAGGGCGTCGGCGGGGTCGGCGCCGGAGTCGAGGGCGAGGGTCTTGACCGCGACCTGGCGCCCGAGCAGCTCGTCGGTGGCCCGCCGGACGACGCCCATGCCGCCCTGGCCGAGCCGCTCGCCCAGCCGGTACCGGCCGCCGATCAGTTCGGCATCGGCCCGTTCCGACCCGTCGTACGCCACGACCGCGCTCCCCCCGTCCATCGACACGGACATGATGCCGCACGCCCGTCCGGGGACGACGAGGGCCGCACCCCGGTCGGTCGGGGTGCGGCCCTCGTGCGGTGCGCGTCCGGGGTCAGACGGCGAGCTCGACCGTGATGTTGCCGCGGGTCGCCTTGGAGTACGGGCAGACCTGGTGGGCCTTCTCGATCAGGCTCTTGGCCGTCTCGGCGTCCACGTTCGGGATGGTCGCCGAGATCTTGACGATGATGCCGAAGCCGTCGTCGTTCTTGCCGATGCCGACCTCGGCGGTGACCGTCGAGCCGGAGATGTCGGCGTTCTCGTTGCGGGCCACGACGCCGAGCGCGCCCTGGAAGCAGGCGCTGTAGCCGGCCGCGAAGAGCTGCTCGGGGTTGGTGCCCGCGCCGGAGCCGCCCATGGCCTTGGGCGGGTTCACGACGACGTCGAGCTGACCGTCGTCGGTGGCGACGCGCCCGTCACGGCCGTTCTCGGCGGTGGCGACGGCGGTGTAGAGAACGTCGGACTGCTGGATGGACATGCTGGTGTCTTCCTTCTTCGCTCCGCCGACGACTCGCGCCCACGATCGCGGCGGCTGAGGGAAGACTAGCGGGTCGCCGAGACGATCATCTTTCCGGTGTTGTCGCCGCGGAGCAGGCCGAGGAAGGCGTCCACGCCGTTCTCGATGCCCTCGACGAAGGTCTCGCGGTGCTTCAGCTCGCCCGAGGCGAGCCAGCCGCCGACCTCGCGCACGAACTGCTCCTGGAGCCCGTAGTGGTCGCCGACGAGGACGCCCTGGAGCCGCAGCCGCTTGCCGATGATCATGGCCATGTTGCGCGGGCCGGGGACCGGCTCGGTGTCGTTGTACTGGGCGATCATGCCGCAGATGGTGGCGCGGCCGTGCACGTTGAGCGAGGAGATGGCGGCTTCGAGGTGGTCCCCGCCGACGTTGTCGAAGTAGACGTCGATGCCGTCCGGGGCGGCCTGGCGGAGCTGGTCGCGGACCGGGCCGTTCTTGTAGTTGAAGGCGGCGTCGAAGCCGAGCTCCTCGACGAGGAACTTCACCTTCTCGTCGGAGCCGGCGGAGCCGATGACCCGGGATGCGCCCTTGAGGCGGGCCATCTGGCCGACCTGGCTGCCGACGGCGCCGGCCGCGCCGGAGACGAAGACGGCGTCGCCCTCCTTGAAGGAGGCGACCTCGAAGAGGCCGGCGTAGGCGGTGAGGCCGGTCATGCCGAGCACGCCGAGGTACGCGGAGAGCGGCGCGAGCGCCGGGTCGACCTTGGTGGCGTGCTGGGCCGGGACGTCGGCGTACTCGCGCCAGCCGAGGCCGTGCAGGACGTGGTCGCCGACGGCGAAGCCCTCGGCGTTCGAGGCGATGACCTCGCCGACCGCGCCGCCGTCCATCGGACGGTCCAGCTGGAAGGGCGGGATGTACGACTTCACGTCGTTCATCCGTCCCCGCATGTAGGGGTCGACGGAGAAGTGCAGGTTGCGCACGAGGACGCGGCCCTCGGCGGGCGCGGCGACCGGGGCCTCGCGCAGGGCGAAGTCCGCCGGGACGGGCCAGCCGTGCGGACGGGAGACGAGGTGCCACTCGCGGCTGGACGCGGGAAGGACGGACATGACCAAGACCTCCGGGAAAGCTTGACATCACAAAAGGTTCACTGCCTGAAACAACCATGCGCCTGGATATTTCATGTTGTCAAGTATCTGGGTAGGATAGTGCCCATGGCCACCTCACGCACGGACCCCCTGACCCTCGAAGTCGTCGAGCTGATCGGCACGGTCGTGGCGCGCTACTACGAGGAGTACGAGCAGGCGGCCGCGCAGCACGCGCTGACCGGCGCCCAGGCCCGCGTCCTCGGCCTGCTCTCGCTCGATCCGCTGCCGATGCGCCGCATCGCCCAGAAGCTGAAGTGCGAGCCGTCCAACATCACCGGGATCGTCGACCGCCTGGAGGCCCGCGGTCTGGTCGAGCGGCGGCCCGACCCGGACGACCGGCGGGTCAAGCTGGCCGTCCCCACGGAGGAGGGCCGGGACACCGCCCGCCGGCTGCGCGAGTCCCTGGACTTCGCCCGCGAGCCGCTGGGCGAGCTCACCGAGGCCGAGCGGACCCTGCTGCGGGACCTGCTGAAGCGGATGCTGGGCGCGGACGTGGCGTGACGCCCGGGCCGGCCCTCCGGACCGGGTCCTGGTCGGCACGATCGCCGGGGACCTTCACGTCCCGCCCTACACGCACCACCACAGGAACCGGGTGCACGTCGGCGTCGGTTCGGGTGCCGGGGTGACGGGCGGCGTCGGGCCGGTCGTCGTGGGCGCCGGGCCGCCCGGCGCCGTCGAGCCGGTCGGCGGCGGGCCGCTCGGCGTCGCGGTCCCGGTGGGCGGGGCGGACGGGGACGCGGGGCCGGTGGTCGTCGGCGCGGCGGTCGGGCCGCCGTCGCTCCCCTGGCCGGTGCCGTCGCCCGTGCCGGAGCCCGTCCCCGCGCCGGGGCGCGTGCCGGACGCGGGGCCCGTACCGGACCCCTGGCCGCCCCCCGCGCCGGAGCCCGGCACCCGGCTCGGGCCGGAGCCCGTGCTCACCTGGCGGGGGCGTGCGGAGACGGGGCTCGGCGCGTCCGTCGCCGGGACGGGGCTCGAAGCCTCCGGCGTCCCCGAGGTCTCCACGGGCGGGGGCGAGAGCGGGGTCTCGGTGGCCTCCAGCTCCTCCACCGCGATGGCGGCGCCGCTCGGCGGCGGCTCCTCCAGGGCGATCCGCGCCAGGGACAGCGTCCCGGCCGCGAGGACCAGGCCCACCGTTCCCACCAGGACCGTGCGGCCCCCGCGCGAGCGCGCCCTCCTCCCCCGGCGCGGCGCGGACCGGCCCCGGGCGGCACGCCGACCGCCGGGCGCGGGGCGCGGCGGTTCGAGGACGTCCAGCTCGTAGACGTGCTCGGGCGCGGGCCGGGCGGAGCCGCCCTGGGTCCCGGCCCGGTCCTCGTGGAGCGCGGGCCGGTCGGACTGGCCGTACGCGGGCTGTCCGTACGCGGGCCGGTCGGGCTGTCCGTACGCGGGCTGTTCGTACGCGGGCCGGTCGGGCTGTCCGTACACGGGCCGGTCGGGCTGTCCGTACGCGGGCCGGTCGGGCTCGCGGTGGTCCCGGTCCGGGGTGGGGACCGGTGTGCGGGGGGTCTCGTACCGCAGTTCCTCCACGGGAGTCCCGCACCCGGCACAGGCGAGGGCCCCGTTGAGATGCCGCCGGCACGCGTGGCAGTAGTCCATGGGGCCCGCAGGCTATGCGCCCCGGTACCGCGCCAGGTAGGCACAGACGTGAGGATCCTGTGTGGAAACCGCAGGTCGTCGGCGGTGCGCCGTGATTCTCCCGCTTCGGGAAGGATCGCCTCCGCACGCTCCCTCACCCGCAGTACGGCCTCCGGCACCGCCCGCACCGGCGCCCCGGGCGGCTCAGCCCAGCGCGCGCCGAGCCCGCGACGGCCGGACGATGCGAACAGGACCGCGCTTCGCCGCGACCCGCCTCGCCCGTGCCAGCACCGCACTCCGGAGGATCCGCCGTGACCGTCAGCCTTGAGCAGCTGCGTCGTTGCCATGTCGCCGTCGACCTGGGTGCCGCCCGCACCCGGGTCTTCGTCAAGGGCGCCGGACTCGTCGTCGACGAGCCGAGCGTCGCCGCCGTCAACACCCGCACCGGAGCGCTGATCGCCGTCGGCGCCCTCGCCGAGAAGATGACCGGCCGCACCCCCGACTACATCCGGGTCGTCCGCCCGGTCTCGGGCGGCACGGTCGTCGACATCGAGATGGCGCAGCGGATGCTCCGTCACCTCCTCGGCGAGAAGCTGCGCCGCCAGCTGCGCCGCAAGCCCCGCCTGCGCGCGGCCGCCTGCACCCCGCACGACAGCGACCCGCTGGCGCAGCGCGCCGCCGTGGAGACCCTCGTCGGTCTCGGGGCGCGGCGGGTCGAGCTCGTCGACACCCTGATCGCGGCGGCCGTGGGCTGCGGACTGCCCGTCGAGCAGCCGACCGCGACCATGATCCTGGTGTGCGGGGCGGCGACCACGCAGGTCGCGGTGCTGTCGCTCGGCGCGATCGTCACGGCGGAGCGGATGCCGGTCGGCGGGGACGCCATCGACCACGCCGTCATCCAGCACCTGCGCCACCACCACGAGCTGATGCTGCCGAGCCAGTCGGTGCGCCCGCTGCAACTCGCCCTCAGCGGGAACGGCCTGACGACGCACGGGCCCGCCTGGACGGAGATCCACGGCCGGGACGTCGCCACGGGCCTGGCCCGGTCGGTGACCGTCGACACCGCCGCCGTGCGGGAGGCGATCCACACCCCGCTGACGGCGGTCCTCGACGGCATCGGGAAGGTGCTGCGGGAATGCCCGCCGGACCTCGTGGCCGACCTCGCGGACCGCGGGATCATGATGGTGGGCGGCAGCGCCCTGCTGCCCGGCCTCGACCAGATGCTGCGCGAGGCCACCGGGATGCCGGTGCACATCGCCGAACGGCCGGACGTGTGCGCGGTCATGGGCCTCGGCGCGATGCTGGAGGGCCGGGTCCAGCCGATGGTGCTCGACCCGCTGGCGGAGCGGGACCCGCTGGCCGACGACGAGGACTGAAAGCGTCGATACGAGATGATTCGTACGACGATGAGACCATGACGATCATGGACGAGGACGCCGGGGCCGCCGGCACCGAGGACGGAGGCACCGGGACCGCCGGTGTCGCCGCCGTCGGCAGCGCCGGGGCCTCCCGCGACGGCGGCACCGGCGCCTCCGCCGTCGGGAGCGACGACGGCTCCGGGATTCCCGGGGTCGCCGACGACGGCTCCGTGGCCGGCAGCGACGGGGTCGCCGACGACGGCCCCGGGGCGCCCCGCCTCCCCCTGCTGCTCGAAGCGGTCCTCGGCGTCGGCACCGACCTCGAACTCCGCGCCACCCTCCAGCACATCGTGGAGTCCGCCGCCGAGCTGACCGGCGCCCGGTACGGGGCGCTCGGCGTCGTCGACCCCGAGCGCCACCGGCTCACCGAGCTCTTCACCGCCGGCATGACCGACGAGGAGCGGGAGCGGATCGGCCGCCTCCCCGACGGCCGCACCGGGCTCCTCGGCGTCCTGATCCAGGACCCGCAGCCGCTGCGGCTCGACGACCTGACCGCCGACCCGCGCTCCTGCGGCGTGCCCCCGGGCCACCCGGAGATGCGCACCTTCCTCGGCGTCCCGATCCGCGTCCACACCGAGGTCTTCGGCAACCTCTACCTCACCGAGAAGCGCGCGGGCGGCTTCACCGAGGAGGACCTCGCCCTGCTCCGCGTCCTCGCCTCCCAGGCCGGGATCGCCATCGGCAACGCCCGCCTGTACGAGACCGCGCGGCAGCGCGAGCGCTGGATCGAGGGCGCGGCCGCCGTGACCACGGCCCTGCTCACCGGCGCCAGCGCCGAGAACGCCCTGACGACCGTCGCCGAACAGGCCCGCAGCCTCGCCGGCGCCTCGGCCGGGGTGGTCCTCCAGCCCACCGAGGAGGGCGGGATGGAGATCGTCGCCGCCTCCACCCAGGACGACCCGGGCGACCTGGTCGGCACGACGATCGCACCCGGCTCCCCGGTCCTGGTGCAGCTCCTGGGCGGGGAGCCGGTGTTCCTGGAGGACTCGGCGACCGATCCCCGGATGACCACCCACGTCCGGTATCGCTTCGGCCCCTCGATGATGCTGCCGCTCCAGAGCGGCGGGAAGCTCATCGGCACCCTGGCCCTGCCCCGGCGGCGCGGCGCCGCGCCCTACTCGGCGGTGGACCGCCTGCTGGCCTCGCAGTTCGCCTCGCAGGCGGCGCTCGCCCTGGTCCTCGCTGGCGCGCGGCACGACCGGGAGCGGCTCGCGGTCTTCGAGGACCGCGACCGGATCGCTCGGGACCTGCACGACCTGGTGGTGCAGCGGCTGTTCGCCACCGAGATGATGCTGGAGTCCACCCGGCGCCGGGCGGCCGGCACCTCCGACGAGGACGCGCTGCTCGGCCGGGCCGTCGACGAACTGGACTCGACGATCCAGGAGGTCCGGACGACGATCTTCGCGCTCCAGCAGCCGCCGGCCGACGCGCCCACCTCCTTCCGGGGACGGGTGCTGCGCGAGACCGGCGGGGCGGCGGCGCTGCTGGGCTTCCAGCCGTCCGTGCACTTCGCCGGAGCGGTCGACACGCTCGTCGAGGAGGAGACCGCGGACCGGCTCCTCACCGTGCTGCGCGGGGCACTCGCGGCGGCGCACCGTCGGCCCGGGGTCGGCGCGATCACGGTCGAGGTGTCGGCGGGGGACGACGGCGCGCGGCTGCGCGTCGAGGACGACGCCGCGCCGCCGGTCACGGTGACCTGGCCCTGACCCGTATGGCCCAGCCCGGCGCGCCGCGCGGTGGCACCGGATCTTGACTGGGGGGCGTGACCACTGAGCACGTGACCACCGAGAGCAAGCCCCCGACCGCGGCGGCCTACCGCAACCTGGTGACGGCCACCCTCGGCTTCACGCTCACCTTCTGGGCGTGGGACCTGATCGCGCCGCTCGCCAGCTGGTACGGCGACCGGCTCGACCTCAGCTCCTTCGAGCAGTCGCTGCTGGTGGCGGTGCCCGTCCTGGTCGGCTCGCTGGGCCGCATCCCGGCCGGGGCGCTGACCGACCGGTACGGCGCCAAGCTGATGTTCCCGCTGGTGTCGGCGCTGACGATCGTCCCGGTGCTGCTCCTCGTCGTGGTCAAGGACAGCTACGGCCTGATGCTCCTCGTCGGCTTCCTCCTCGGCCTCGGCGGCACGACGTTCGCCATCGGCATCCCGCTGGTCAACTCCTGGTTCCCGCCCGCCAAGCGCGGCCTGGCGCTCGGGGTGTTCGGCATGGGCATGGGCGGAGTGGCGCTGTCCGGGTACTTCACGCCCCGGATCGCGAAGCACGGCGAGAACCTGCCCTTCGTCGTGGTCGCGATCGCGCTGGCCGCGTACGCGGTGCTCGCCTGGTTCCTCATCACGGACCGCCCGGACCGGCCCGTGCCGACGGCGTCCCTCGCGGCCCGCCTCGGCTCGGCGGCCCGGCTGCGGGTGACGTGGGAGCTGTCGGCGCTGTACGCGATCGGGTTCGGCGGCATCGTCGCGTTCGGCGTCTACCTGCCGACGTACCTGAAGACCTGGTACGAGCTCGACCCGACGGACGCGGGCACCAAGGCGGCCGGCTTCGCCCTGGTCACCGTCGTCTTCCGGCCGATCGGCGGCTGGCTCTCGGACCGCGTCCACCCGGCGCTCGTCACCGCCGGCGCCCTCGGGGTGGTCGCCCTCCTCGCGATCGTCCAGGCCTTCGACCCGCCGCTGTACCCGGGCGGCACGACCGCCCTGCTCATCATGGCCGCCGGGCTCGGCACGGCGAGCGGCTCCGTCTTCGCCCTGGTCTCCCAGGTGACCCCCCAGGCGAAGGTCGGCAGCGTGACCGGCATCGTCGGCGCGATGGGCGGCCTGGGCGGGTTCCTGCCGCCGCTGGTGATGGGCGCGATCTACAGCGCGAAGGGCTCGTACTCGATCGGCTTCATGCTGCTGTCGGATCTGGCGCTGGCGGGGTGCGTGTACGCGTACGGGCGGATGCGGGGGATCCGCCCGACGGAGGAGCCCGCCTCCCCCACCCCGAACCTGACGACGACCCGCCCCTGAACCTGCGCGGGCTTCCACCCGCGCGCCGCGCGCCCGCGCCGCTCGCTGTGGGCCGCCGCCCACGCCGTGTGGGCAATCGTCCCGCTGGGCGGGACGGGTGGGCACACGGGACGGCGCCCTTTCGCGGCGCCTCCGCGTCCTGTGCCCTGACCCGCACCACGCGTGACGGGCACGAAGCGGTGCGGGTCCAGGCACAGGGGGCCTCCCGCGCCGGCAAGGGCGCCGTTCCGTTGTGCCCACCCGTTCCGCCCCTTGCGGAACGCCTGCCCACAACGGGCGCGGGCGGGCACAATGCGCCGGGTGACTCTCCTTCACGAGCTGGACGCGACGACCGACGACCGCCCCGCCCTCCGCTTCGGTGCCGAGCGGCTGACCCATGCCCAGCTGGCCCGTGCCGCCGGGGCTCTCGGGGGGCGGATCGGGGGCATGGGGCGGGTCGCCGTCTGGGCCACGCCGACCGCCCGTACCGCCGTCGCCGTCGTCGCCGCCCTGCTCGCCGGCGTACCCGCCGTACCGCTCAATCCCCGGACCGGGGAGCGGGAGCTGGCGCACATCCTCGGGGACAGCGCGCCCGACGCGGTGCTCGCGGGGCCGGAGGACGTGCTGCCCGCGGGCCTCGCGGCGCTCCCGCGCGTCGACGTGGAGCTCGCCGGGACCGGAGCGGCCGTGGCCGCGGCGCCCGTCGACCCCGAGTCCCCCGCCCTGATCGTCTACACCTCCGGCACCACCGGCCCCCCGAAGGGCGTCCTCCTCTCGCACCGGGCGGTCGCCGCGTCCCTGGACGCGCTGGCCGAGGCCTGGTCGTGGACGGCGGACGACGTGCTGGTGCACGCGCTGCCCCTGTTCCACGTGCACGGCCTGGTCCTGGGGATCCTGGGCCCGCTGCGCCGGGGCGGCGAGGTCCGGCACCTGGGGGCGTTCTCGGTGGCGGGCGTGGCCCGGGAGCTGAGGGACGGCGGGACGATGCTCTTCGGCGTGCCCACGATGTACCACCGGATCGCCGAGGCGCTCGACGAGGACGAGGACCTCGCCGCCGCGCTGGCCGGTGCCCGGCTCCTGGTCTCCGGATCCGCCGCGCTTCCCGTGCACGACCACGAGCGGATCGCGGCGGCGACGGGCCGGACGGTGGTGGAGCGGTACGGGATGACCGAGACCTTGATGAACACGAGCGTCCGGCCGGGCGGGGAGCCGCGTCCCGGCACCGTCGGACCGCCGCTCGCGGGCGTGGACCTGCGGCTGGTGGACGAGGACGGCTCCGCGGTCGAGGAGCTCGACGGGGAGACGGTCGGCGAGGTGCAGGTGCGCGGCCCGAACCTGTTCTCCGGGTATCTGAACCGCCCGGAGGCGACGGCGGAGGCCTTCGACGGCGACTGGTTCCGCACCGGTGACGTGGCGGTCCGTGAGGCGGACGGCGGGGTGCGGCTGGTGGGCCGGAAGGCGACCGACCTCATCAAGAGCGGCGGCTACAAGATCGGGGCGGGCGAGATCGAGAACGCGCTGCTCGACCACCCGGGCGTCCGGGAGGCGGCCGTCACCGGCGAGCCCGATCCGGACCTGGGCGAGCGGATCGTGGCCTGGGTGGTGCCGAGGGACGGGGAGAAGCCGCCGGCGGAGACGGAGCTCGCCGACCACGTGGCGGCGCTGCTCGCTCCGCACAAGCGTCCCCGGGTGGTGCGCTACCTCGACGCGCTCCCCCGCAACGACATGGGGAAGGTCCTGAAGAAGGCGCTGCCGGACGGACGGTGAGCGCGCGAAGGCCGGGCCCCTCGGCGCTCGGGGCCCGGCCTGACGCGCGTGCTACCGCACGCCGACCGCGCGGATCAGCTCCTGCGTGACGGAGCCGCCCCGGTCGTCGCGCGCCCCGGCCCGCAGCGAGACGGTGCCCGCGCCCTTCGGGATCCGCAGCTCACCGGTCCAGGAGGCGCCGTGCGAGGACTTCCTGAGCGCGACCTTCGTCCAGGTGGCGCCCTCGTCGTAGGAGGCCTCCAGGCTGCCGGCGCCGATCCTGCCGGTGCCGGCGGCGCCCGCCACGTACGCGGCGGAGATCCCGACGGGCAGCCGGCCACCGGCCCGGACGTCGCCGTTCAGGTCCGTGTCGACGTCGATGCCGAGGTTGAGGAGGGGCAGGCGGGTGACCCGGTCGGAGGGCGTCTCGGCGGAGCGGAACGTCCACTCGCTGTGGCCCTTGGTGCCGAGCCGCCAGCGGTCCGCGTCGAGCGCGGTGTCGGTGACGACCTTGTAGGCGACCTCCTCCGACGGCGCGTCCCAGGCGTAGGCGCCGGAGCTCGTCTTGCGGTCGACGCGGACGCCGTTCACGTACACCTCGGTGTACTGGGTCATCGTGTCGTCGCTCCACACGTTGCCGAAGCCGGTGTGGTCGGTGCCGGAGTCGCCCCAGCCGGGGGTGTTGAAGCGCAGGTCGTTGCCGGTGCGCTCCTGGCCCCAGCCCAGGCCGGTGCCCAGCCAGGGGTGCCAGACGGGGCCGAACCAGTCGAGCGCGGTGCGGCTGCCGCCCCGGTAGACGGACTGCCCGCCGCGCTGCTCCAGGGACTCGCCGAGGTCGACGGACTCGTGCCAGCGCTGGCCGGTGCCGGTGGACACGTACTCGGTGCGCCGGGCCGGGAAGGCGATCCACTCCTTGAAGCCGAAGCCGATCGGGAAGGTGTCGGTGATCGAGTACCGGAACTCGCCGCCCAGTTCCTTCCGCTTGGTCGGCATGCGGAAGGTGGAGTCGATGGTGGCGAGGTCCTTGCGGCCGGGCCGGAAGACGAGGTCCTTGCCGATGGCGCCGGGGTGCCCCTCGGAGAGGTCGTAGGTGTACGGGGTGAAGCGGGTGCCCGTCAGCTCGACGCGCTTGCCGCGGGCGGCCCCGGCGGCGAGCCGGCGCGCGTCGGCGGTGTTCACGGTGGCGACGGCGAGCGGCCGGTCCTGGTAGTCCGCGGTGCCGAACCACTGCATCAGGCGGCCGGGCCGGTCGTCGGTGACGAACAGGGCCTCGGCACCGGCGTCCTGGGCGGTCTGCGCGAGCCGGACCGGGTCGGCGCCCTCGGTGAGGCGGACGAGCACGGCCTTGCCCGTCGCGTTCTTGCCGGAGTACTCGGCGGGGGTGCCGGTGCCCGCGTCGACGAGGCCGAGGCGGTGGCCGCCTTCGAGGAGGGCGGCGCCGGCCTGCGGGGTGGCGTCGGAGAGGCGGGCGCCGTCGACCGCGGCCTCCAGCACCGGCTTGCCGAGGCGCCAGACGGTCCGGTACTCGAAGGTGCCGGTGGCGGGCTTCCGGGTGGGCGCGGCGAAGATCGAGTCGTACGTCGGCGGGACCTGGACGGCTCCGCCGTAGGACGCGCCGTTCGCCTCGCGGTCGAACTCCATGAGGAGCTGGCGGGTCTCGGTGCGCCGGTCGACCTCGGCGCGGATCTCGCGCAGCTGCCGCCCGTCGAGGGTGATCTCGCGGTCCCGGTCGAGGACGATCTCGGGTGCGGTGAGGAAGCCGAGGCCCAGGGAGTCCCCGCCGTGCGAGCCGCGGACGTCGAGGAAGGTGTCGACGGTGTACGTGCCGGGCTTCAGGCGCAGTGCGAGCGTGCCGGACTCGCCGACGGCGGCCGGGAAGGGGTCCACGTCGCGGGTGAGCTGCTGGACCCCGAGGTGGGCGGGGGCGGGGGCGCCGTCGCGGTCCTTGACGTGGACGGTGAGGGTGTGACGCTCCTCCTCCTTCACTAGGCCGAGCGCGGTGTGCGCGACGGGCGTGCCGCCGGCGGTGGCGGTGATCCGGCCGGAGGACTGGCCGACGGGGGCCTTGGCGCCGTCGCCGGTGACGGTGGTGGAGGCGGTGCCGTGCGCGGGGACGGTGAGGGCGGTGTCGGAGAGGGCGGCGACCCCGGCGGGCATGCCCTCGACGGCGAGGCTCAGGGCGACCGGGGCGTCGGAGGAGTTGGTGTAGGTGACGGTCCTGGTGACCGGCTCGCTCTCCTCGTACGGCCAGGAGGTGAAGCCGAGGTCGGCGGAGCCGGTGGCGGTGACGTCGGCGGCGATCGCGGCGGCCACGTCGACCCGTCCCGAGCCGAGTGCGTACGCGGTGGCGTCGAGGGTCTTCGACGAGGACATGAGCGCGTTCTTCAGCTGGGCGCCGGTCCAGTCGGGGTGCTTCTCGGCGAGCAGCGCGGCGACGCCGGCGACGTGCGGCGTGGCCATCGAGGTGCCGCTCATGGTCGTGTAGGGGCCGCTGCCGGCGACGAGCTGGGAGCGGGCGGCGAGGATGTCCACGCCGGGCGCCGACAGATCGGGCTTGAGGCCCTGGTCTCCGAAGCGGGGGCCCTGGCTGGTGAAGTAGGCGGCGCGGTCGGCGGAGTCGACGGCGCCGACGGTGAGCGCGGAGTCGGCGGCGCCGGGCGAGCCGATGGAGCCGGGCGAGCCGGAGTTCCCGGCGGCGATGACGAAGAGGGCGCCGGTCTCGGCGGAGAGCGTGTCGACGGCCCGGGCCATCGGGTCGGTGCCGTCGCTGGGTTCGCTGGAGCCGAGGCTCATCGAGACGATCTTCGCGTCGATGTCCTTGGCGGCCCACTCCATGCCCGCGATGATCTGCGACTCGGAGCCGGAGCCCTCGTCGCTGAGGACCTTGCCGACGGCGAGGGTGGCGCCGGGGGCGACGCCCTTCTCCTCGCCGTCGCTCGCGGCGCCGGAGCCGCCGACGGTGGAGGAGACGTGCGTGCCGTGTCCGTTGCGGTCGGCGACCTCCTGGCCCTCGATGAAGGACCTGCTCTCGGTGACGCGGCCCGCGAGGTCGGGGTGGGAGAGGTCGGCGCCGCTGTCGAGGACGGCGACCTTGACGCCCTTGCCGGTGAGCCCGGCCTCCCAGGCCTTCGGGGTGCCGATCTGGGCGTTGGACTCGGCCATGGCCGCCCGGACGCGGCCGTCGAGCCAGACCTTGCCGGGGGCGGCGGCGCGGGCTGCGCCGCGGGCGGTGAAGCCCTGCCAGAAGGCGGCCGGGTCGGTGGCGGTGACGGCGGCGCCGCCGATGCTGGGCAGGGCGCGGACGGTCTCGGTGCCGCGCGGGGCGGCGGCGCGGGCGGTCTTCCCGCCGTACGTGACGATGAGCGGGAGTGCGCCGGTGAGTCCCTGCTCGACGAGGCCGGTGACGTCGAAGAGCCGCGGGTCGAGGGCGCCGGAGTCGAGGTAGGGGCGGGCCTCGTCGGGGACGACGGTGACGCGGCCGTTCGCGGTCCGGGTGCGGATCGCGCCGGTGGCCCCCTCGGCCCGGTCGACGGTGACGGTCCTGCTCCCGTCGCCGATCTCGGTGAGGGTGACGCGGTCGCCGGTGACGAGGGTGACGGTGGCGCTCGTCGCGGGCGCCTTGAAGGTGTCCGGCACGGGGGCCGCGGCGCTCGCGGCGGAGGCGGTCTGCCCGGCCGCGAGCATCGCGAGGGAGACGCCCGCGGCGAGCAGCGCGGCCCTCCCTCTGTCGAAGGGGGTGGTCCTCGACGTCATCGTTCGAACTCCTCGCGGACCCGGGGTCGGGGGTGTTCCGGGTGCCGCGAGGAGTCTTGGCCTTCGGGGCGGGTGTTGACCCCTGTCGCTCCTGGCGGTTATGCGCCGTGGCGGCCAACCGCCAGGACGGGTCGGTCCGTTCGGGGGCGAAGGGTCACGGAGTCGGGTCGAGGGCGTCATAGCGGCGGAATCCGCGCCCGTACAGGGCGAGGAGTCCGACGGCCAGGACGCAGGCGATCCCGCCGCCGGTGACGGCGACGGCCGGCGAGGTGAGGTCGGCGACGGAGCCCGCGAGGAAGTCGCCGAGCCGGGGGCCGCCGGCGACGACCACGATGAAGACGCCCTGGAGACGGCCCCGCATCTCGTCCGGGGCGGCGACCTGCATCATCGTGTTCCGGAAGATCATCGAGACGGTGTCGGAGTAGCCGGCGAGGGCGAGCATGAGCACCCCGAGCCAGAGGTTCCGGGTGAGCCCGAAGACGGCGATGGCGGTGCCCCAGGCGGCGACGGCGAGCAGGATCGCCTGCCCGTGGTGGCGGATGCGGCCCTGCCAGCCCGACAGCACGCCGCCGAGGAGCGCGCCGAAGGCGGGCGCGGCGACGAGGAGTCCGGCGGTCTTGGCGTCGCCGCCGTACCAGAGGACGGCGATGGCCGGGAACAGGGCGCGGGGGTGGGCCAGGATCATCGCGCAGAAGTCCGAGAAGAACGTCATGCGCAGGTTGGGGCGGGTGGCGAGGAAGCGCAGCCCGTCGAGGACGGAGGCCCTCTTGCCGTCGGTCCGCTCGGGGAGCATGGACGGCAGCCGCCACATGGCGTAGAGGCTCGCGGTGAAGGCGACGGCGTCCACGAGGTACGCGGTCTGGTAGCCCGCGAAGCCGACGATCAGGCCGCCGAGGCTGGGTCCGACGAGCGTGCCGAAGGTCATGATCATCGAGTTGAGCGCGTTGGCGGCGCGCAGCTGCTCGGGCGGCAGGAGGCGGGGGATCATCGAGGAGCGGGCGGGCGCGTTGAGCGCGGTGCACACGGCCTGGAGGGCGACGATCCCGTAGAGGAACCAGACGTGGTGGAAGCCGGCGAACGCGGCGGCGGCGAGCGCGATGGACAGCACGGCGGAGCCGCTCGCGCTGACGAGGCCGAGCTTGCGGCGGTCGACGGTGTCGGCGATGGCACCGCCGTACAGGCCGAAGACGACGAGGGGGACGAGGGAGCAGAGCCCGACGAGCCCGACGGAGAAGGGCGAGCGGGTGATGTCGTATACCTGGAGGGAGACGGCGAGCGCCGTCATGCCCTGCCCGACCCAGGAGACGGTGTTCCCGAACCAGAGGCGGCGGTAGTGCGCGGAGGTGCGCAGCGGGGTGAGGTCGGCGAGGACCTTGCGGCGGTCCTGTTCCCGGGTGGCGGTCACGCGACGTCGTACCGCAGCTCGGGGCGCTCCCAGTGGATGCTCCCGGTGGGCGGCACGGTGCCGGTGCGGACGGCGCCGGTCCGCAGGTAGAACTCCTCGGCGGGCGGGTGGGCGACGACCCGCACGGAGCGGAGCCCGGCGGCCCTGGCCCGCTCGGTCATGTGCTCCATCAGGAGCCGTCCTATGCCGAGTCCCTGGGCGGCGTCGGCGACGAACGCGAGGTCGAGCTCGGCCTCGTCGACGAGGAGCGCGTAGAAGCCGAGCACGCGGCCGCCGTCGGCGTCGTCCACGGCGACGTAGACGGGGTGGTGCTCGATGTACGGACCGCCGACCTGGTAGCCCTCGACCATGGCGGCGTAGTCGCCGCGGTAGGCACCGGAGGTCCGGACGAGCCTGGTGAGCCGCTTGGAGTCGTCGGCGGTGGCGCGCCGGATGCTGATGTCGGACATGGGGCGAGTATAGGAGCGATTCCCATATCCGCTCCTTACAATTGGATGAACGTGCCACAGAACCCCGCCCGGCGCCGTCCTCCTCCGCCCGGGAGGGCCGGTGACGGCGGTCGCGGTGCCCTGAGGCGCCCCCGCGCCCGGGTCAGACCCCGCGGGCTCCGGGTCCGGGGTCCACCGGCGTCGCGGCTCCCAGCGTCCGCTCCGTGAGGCGCATCGGCTGCGGTCCCGGGGAGAGGACGAGGCGGGGGACCGGGCGGGGCGGGCGCCGGGTGACCGGGGTCAGGGTCCAGCGGGAGGTGATCGCGGCGAGCGCGAGGGTGGCCTCGGCCGTGCCGAAGGCGTCGCCGACGCACTTCCCGGCGCCGGTCCCGAAGGGCAGCCAGGCGTCCCTCGGCACCCCTCCCGACGCCCACCGGTCCGGCGCGAAGAGGGTGGGCTCCGGGAAGAGTTCACGGCGCCGGTGGAGCAGGTAGAGGCAGCAGATCACGATGGACCCGGGCGGCAGCGGCGTCCCCGCCAGCTCGGTCCCCCGGATCGTGGTGCGGGTGATCGCCCAGGCCGGCGGGTAGAGGCGGAGGGTCTCGCGCACCACGTCGGCGGTGTACGGCAGCCGGGGCAGGTCGGCCGGGGTGACCGGGCGCCCTGCGAGGACCGCGTCGAGTTCCCCGCGCAGCCGGGCGGCGGCCTCCGGGTGGTCGGCCAGGAGGCGCAGGGCCCACGCGACGAGCGAGGAGGTGGTCTCGGCCCCGGCCAGGACCAGGGTCGCGGCCTGGTCGCCGAGTTCGGCGTCGGAGAGCCCCCGGCCGTGCTCGTCCCGGACGGCGAGGAGCAGCGAGAGGGCGTCGCCGTGGTCGGTCCCGGCCGCCCGGTACGCGGCGACGAGGGCGGCGACCCCGGTGCGCCAGCGGGCCAGGGCGCCGCGGTAGCGGCGGCGCGCCGGGGAGGGGATCCGGTCGACGGCGGGTGCCACGACCCGCGTGTAGAGCCCGCGCAGCAGCACTTCGAGGGCCTCGCGCAGCTCCTCCGCGGCGTGCGGGGTGATCCCGGCGGAGAAGAGGGTGCGGACGGCGACGGCGGTGGTGAGCCGGAAGGCCTCCTCGGTGACGTCCACGACCGCCCCGGGCCGCCAGCGGGCGGTCAGGGCCCGGGTCTCGGCCGCCATCACGGCGGTGTAGCGGTCCAGGAGGGAGGGGTGGAAGGCGGGCTGGAGGGCCAGGCGCTGGGCGCGGTGCTCGGCGTTCGGGCAGGTGGCGAGGCCGTTGCCGAGGAGGGCGCGGACCTTCTCGTACAGGACGCCGCTCCGGTCGAAGGTGCGGCGGTCGGTGAAGACGCGGCGGACGAGCGCGGGATGGCTCACGACGTGGACGGTCCTGGTCCCCATCCGCACCCGGACCACGTCGCCGTGGCCGGGCAGCGAGTCGAGGAAGGGCAGCGGCCGGAGGACCAGCCGGGGCAGGTGCCCGAGCAGCGGCCAGGCTCCGGGGGCGTGGCCGTAGCGGGGAGGGTCGACCGGGAGGCTCATCGCAGGGCCGTTCCCGCTCTGGCACCGACGAACGCGCCTTCCGCCGCCCGCCGTTCGTGCTCCGCGAGCGCCGACTCCCGGGCCCCGGGGACCGTGACCGGCAGGACGCGGACCCAGGCGGCGGGGGTTCCCGCGAGGCCGAGCGGTCGCCGGACGCACAGGTCGGCGACGGTGAGCGGGGTGTGGCGGGCGTCGAGGCCGCGCCGGAGCGCCCACGGTCCGGTCCGGTGCGGCAGCCGACCGAGGACGACCCGGCCGCCGAGCACCACGTCGAGGACGAGCCGGTCGAGGGTGGCGAGTGGTACCGCCGGGGACGTTCGGGTCGGATCGCAAGATCGCACAGACGGCCACGATACGTGATCATGCGAACGCACCGCGTGACGGGCGGAACGGCTCACGACGTCCTCGGCACCAGCGGCGACCGAAACGCGACCTGTCGGCGGGGCGCCCCCTACGCTCCGGTCGCGCAGGAGGCGAGGTCGTCCGGGCCGACGGCGTCGAGCCGGGCGGCCAGGGCGTCGAGGCGCTCCCGCAGCTCGCCGATCTCGTCGAGGCCGAGGCCCGTCGCCGCGGCGATCCGGCGCGGGACGCCGACGGCCTTCGCGCGCAGCGCGGTCCCGTCGGCGGTGGGGCGGACGGTGACGGACCGCTCGTCCTCGGGGCTGCGGCGCCGCTCCACGTGACCGGCCGCCTCCAGGCGCTTGAGCAGCGGCGACAGGGTGCCGGAGTCGAGCCGCAGCCGCTCGCCGATGCCCTTCACGGGGAGCTCGCCGTGCTCCCAGAGCACGAGCATGACGAGGTACTGGGGGTAGGTGAGGCCCAGCTCCTTGAGCGCCTCGCGGTAGACGCCGTTGAAGGCGCGGGTCGCCGCGTGCAGCGAGAAGCAGATCTGGTGGTCGAGGCGGAGGAACTCCGCGTCCGGAACCGTGTCGAGCGTCTCCATGCCTCCAGGATACGCGAGGCCCCTCACGCGCGATTGAGTTGTGCACAATTGAATAGTGCGCTATCAATGAGGGGTCAGTCCTTCTCGGCACCGGACAGGAACGGAAGAAACCATGGACGCGATCTACACCGCCGTCGCCACCGCCAACGGCCGCGAGGGCCGCGCCGTCAGCTCCGACGGCCACCTCGACCTCCCCCTCGCCCACCCCCAGGCGCTCGGCGGCGACGGCCGGGGCACCAACCCGGAGCAGCTCTTCGCCGCCGGGTACGCGGCCTGCTTCGCCAGCGCCATGGGCGTCGTCGCCCGCCAGGAGAAGATCGACATCTCCGAGGCCTCCGTCACCGCCGAGGTCTCCATCGGCAAGGACGCCTCGGACGGCGGCTTCGGCCTCGCGGTCGTGATGCGCGCCGAGTTCCCCGACCACCTCCAGGGCGAGGCCGGCCTCGCGCTCCTGGAGAAGACGCACGCCTTCTGCCCGTACTCGAAGGCCACCCGCGGGAACATCGCGGTCGAGCTCGTCGTCGAGTAGGCCTCACGCGGCACCCCGCGCAGGTCGCGCGTGGTTTTCTGTTGGTTCCCGTACGCCCCTGGTGGTCATCGACCCGCCAGGGGCGTTCGGTTGTGAGTTTTCACGTTCGGGCACGGGGGATTCTTCTGCCGTACGACGGGCAGTCATGGGACGGCCGCCGGGCGGTGGTCCGCGGGCGCTCTCCTGTGGGGCGCCCGTCGACCGGTCCGCACGGTCGCCGCACCCGCACCCCCGCGCACGCACTCACACCCGGAGGGCAACTCCCCCATGGCCGACCTCAACCGCCGCCGGTTCCTCCAGCTGACCGGAGGCGCCGCCGCGTTCACCCTGCTCTCGGACAGCATCGCCCGCGCCGCCGCGATACCGGCGCAGGGATCCACCGGCACGATCCAGGACATCGAGCACATCGTCGTCCTGATGCAGGAGAATCGTTCCTTCGACCACTATTTCGGTGCGATGAAGGGCGTGCGGGGCTTCGGTGACCCGCGCCCGGTCACCCTCCCCAGCGGCAAGTCCGTCTGGAACCAGGCCGACAACTCCGGGAAGGTCACGCTCCCCTTCCGGCCGACCAGCGACAAGCTGGGCATGGAGTACCTCCAGGGCCTCAACCACGACTGGCAGGGCGGCCAGAGCGCCTTCAACAAGGCCAAGTACGACAACTGGATCCCGGCCAAGACCAAGGCCACGATGGCGCACCTCACCCGTGAGGACATCCCCTTCCACTACGCGCTCGCCGACGCCTTCACCGTCTGCGACGCGTACCACTGCTCCTTCATCGGCGCGACCGACCCCAACCGCTACTACATGTGGACCGGCCACGTCGGCAACGACGGCACGGGCGGCGGCCCCGTCCTCAACAACGCCGAGGCGGGCTACGGCTGGACGACCTACCCCGAGCGCCTTCAGACGGCGGGCGTCTCCTGGAAGATCTACCAGGACATCGGCGACGGCCTGAACGCCGCCGGCTCGTGGGGCTGGATCAGCGACGCCTTCCGCGGCAACTACGGCGACAACTCCCTGCTCTACTTCAACAACTACCGCAACGCGCAGCCGGGCAACCCGCTCCACGACAAGGCCCGCACCGGCACGAACGCCAAGGCCGGCGAGGGCTTCTTCGACATCCTGCGCGCCGACGTGCAGGCCGGCCGGCTGCCCCAGGTCTCCTGGATCGCCGCCCCGGAGGCCTTCTCGGAGCACGCCAACTGGCCCTCCAACTACGGTGCCTGGTACATCGCGCAGGTCCTGGACGCGCTGACCTCGAACCCCGACGTGTGGGCCCGTACCGCCCTGTTCATCACGTACGACGAGAACGACGGCTTCTTCGACCACGTCGTCCCGCCGTACGCCCCGGGCTCGGCGGCCCAGGGCCTGTCCACCGCCCCGACCGCCCTGGACTACTTCGGCGGCAAGACGGGCTACGTGGCCGGTCCCTACGGCCTGGGCCCGCGCGTCCCGATGATCGTCGTCTCGCCCTGGTCGACCGGCGGCTACACCTGTTCGGAGACCTTCGACCACACCTCGGTGATCCGCTTCATGGAGAGCCGCTTCGGCGTCCGCGAGCCCAACATCTCCCCCTGGCGCCGGGCCATCTGCGGCGACCTGACCTCGGCGTTCGACTTCACCCGGCCCCAGACGCAGCCCGCGCCGCTGCCGCCGACGGCCGGCTACTACCCGCCGGACAGGAACCGCCACCCCGACTTCCCGGCCACCGCCCCGGCCGTCGGGACGATGCCCCGCCAGGAGCGGGGCTCCAAGCCCACCCGCCCGCTGAAGTACGCCCCGTACGTGGACGGCGCGGCGGACGTGTCGGCGGGCACCTACCGCCTCACCTTCAGCGGCGGCCCGGCGGCCGGCGCCCAGTTCTACGTGACCTCGCCCAACCGCACCGACGTCCCGTGGACGTACACGGCCGAGGCGAACAAGTCGATCACCGACACCTGGAACACGAAGTACTCCGCGGGCGTGACCGACCTGTCGGTGCACGGCCCCAACGGCTTCCTGCGCCGCTTCCGCTCCCCCGGCAAGACCGCCGTCCCGGAGGTGACCGCCCGCCACGACGCGGGCGCGGGCCGCCTCGACCTCACGTTCACGAACGCGGGCACCACCGCCACCGTGACCGTGACCAACGCCTACGGCGGCTCGCCCACCACCCTCTCGGTCGCGAAGGGCGCCACCGTCACCCACACGGTGAGTGTCGCCGCGGCCCACCACTGGTACGACGTCACCGTCACGTCGTCCGCGAGCACGGACTACGTGCGCCGCCTCGCGGGCCACGTGGAGACGGGCACGGCGAGCGTCTCGGACCCGGCGATCCTCACGTACTGAGCGGCGTCCGCGCCGGAGAGAGCCCCCGCTCTCCGGCGCGGGACCCGGCCCCCGTCCCCTCCGACGCGGCGACCCGGACCCCGGTCCACTCCGGCGCGGCGACCCGAACTCCGGTCCACGGAAACCAGGGACCCGGGAGCCGTACAACCATTCGACGACCCGGGCTGTCCCAGAGGGTGTCGCCTGCGTGACCGCACGGGCGACAGCAGGTTTCTTTCTTCTGGGGGTTGTCATCCTGTACCCGCACTCCGCGCGCTCCGTCCGCGCCGGCCGACGTCACCTCACGGCCGCCGTCGCCACCGTCCTCGCCGTCACCCTCGGCGGGGCCGTCCTCACCGCCTCCCCCGCCTCCGCCGTCCCCGGCGCCGTGACAGCGCCGGCGGGGACCACCGACCCGAAGCCGGTGGCACTCAAGGCCACCGACCGGCTCGAGGCCGCCGGCGCGACCGGGTTCGTCGCCGGGGGACGCTGGTACGCGTACGCGGACGGCAGCTCCGTGCCGCTGACCGCGCCGAGCTACGACAGCGCGGGGGGCGATGTCGTCGCGACCGGTGACGAGTACGCGCTGACGGCGTCCCGCGTCGTCACGCTGCACGACATGGCCACCGGCGCCGCGCCCGTCACCTTCGACCTGGACACGCTGAACGCGCGCTACGTGAAGGCCGTCGGCCCGGCGTCCCTGCTCGTGCAGGTGGGCCTGGAGGACGGCTCCGTCGAGCTGCGGCTCGTCACCGCGGCCGCCGGCCGGGTCACCCAGCGGAAGATCGCGGGGGCCCCCGCCGGGAAGACCTGGTTCAGCGCCTCCACGCCCCTGAACGGCTCCGTCGCCGTCCAGTACTTCTCGGGCACGGACGCGGCCCGCAAGGCCCAGTACGCGGTGGTCGACCTGGCCGCCGCCGAGGTCGTCTCCGTCCTGTCCACCTCGCCCGCCCACAACGGCGACGTCAGCCTCTCCGCCACGCACGTGCTCGCGTCCACCACGAAGGGCGCCGAGGGCTACCGCGGCTTCGTCGCGCTCGACCGCGCCACCGGCGAGGAGACCCCGGTCGACCTCGGCCTCGACTCGGACCTGGTCACCGGCCTGACCGGCTCCTGGGCGACGTACGCCGCACGGACCGGCCTCACCGACGAGGGCATGCTCGGCGAGGCGCGCAAGGCCCTCGTGCCGCTCCGGGCCCGGTCGCTGACGACCGGCGAGTCCGTCCGGCTCCTCGACCACGTCTCCAAGGTCGTCACCGCGCCCGACGGTTCGCTGATCGCCGAGGGCGGCACCGTCAAGGACGACGAGGGGCTCTACCGGATCTCCGTGGACGCGGACGGCAGGCCCACCGCCCGGCTCGTCGCCTCCCAGGGCGTGCCGACCGAGGTCGTCCCCCGGGGTACGGACATCCCCTACTCCGTCAGCCTCGACCGGAACCCCACCCTCAAGTGGCGTTTCTCGCGGGTCAACATCGACGTGCACCTCACGCTGCGGAACCGGGCCACCGGCGCCTCCTTCTCGTACACGATGCCCCTCTACACGGAGTCCGCCGGCTCGCCGTACTACTACGGCGACAACACCGTCGGCATCACCTGGGCGCGCATCGCCGAGCTGTCCCAGCTGGGCAAGGACGCGCGTTCCGGCATGTACGACTGGACCATCCGCGCCGTCCCGCAGAACGGCGTCGGCCCGGACGCGGAGACGTCCGGCACCTTCCAGGCCACCCACCTCGCCGACCTGCACGACATCAAGCAGAACGGTGGCCCGTCGCTCGTCCTCCGGGACGCCGCCGGGCAGATGAAGCGGGTCGACACCCGCTACGACCCCGCCACGAAGACCCTCAAGCCGACCGGGGCGCCCGTCGCCGGGGGCGGCGGATGGGGTGCCTACGACCGGATCGAGGCCGCCGGGGACGTCGACCACATCGACGGCGGCGACGTCGTGGCCCGCGACCGCGACGGCTTCCTGTGGGTGCACCCGGGCGCCGGCAGCAGGTGGAGCCCGACCTTCACGCCCCGCCGCGTGGTCGGCGACGGCTGGAACACGTACACCTACTTCACCGGCGGCAGCGACCTGAACGGCGACGGCCGCGCCGACCTGACGGCCGTCGACACGAAGGGCGACCTGTACCTGTACGAGGCCATCGGCGACGGGCCCCAGTGGTACAAGGCCCGCAAGAAGATCGGTCACGGCTGGGACATCTACAACCAGATCACCGCCGTCGGAAACGTCGCCGGAGGCAGCGCCGGTGACCTCGTCGCCCGCGACAAGGACGGCGTGCTCTGGCTCTACCTCGGCCGGGGCGACGGCACCTTCGCCCCCCGCACGAGGATCGGCGGCGGCTGGAACGCCTACACCGACACCGTCGGCATCGGCGACGCCGACGGCGACCGCGTCACGGACCTCCTCGCCTACGGGCCGAACGGCGCCGCCTTCTTCTACAAGGGGACCAACGACTGGAAGGTCCCCTTCGCGCCCCGCGTCGCGAGCCCCGCCCTCGGCGGCGCCGGCGCCTACAACTCCGTCTCCTGACCGCCGGATCCCCAGGGAGCCCCACTGTGAACCCCGTACGCACCGCGCGTCCGACGCGGGGGCGCGCCAAGGCCGCCGTCGCCGTGGCCGCAGCCGTCGCCGCCGTTCTCGGCGCGGTCTCGTCCCCGGCCGGCGCCGCGCAGCGCCCGTCCTACCCCCCACCGAACATGCACGGCCTGAAGAACCCGTTCCTCTCCCCGGACCTGCTCGCCAGGGACGCCTCCGGGAAGCTGTGGCGGATCGGCAGCGTCCGGGACGCCAGCGGCAAGAACTTCACCGCCTCGGGCGCACCGGTCCTGGAGGGCGGCGGCTGGAACACGTACGACCGGATCGAGATGGTCGGCGACGTCACCCCGGACGGCTACCCGGACGCCGTCGCCCGCGACCGCGACGGCGTCCTGTGGATGTACACCGCCAAGAACCGGTCCTACGCGGGCTCCTTCTGGACCCGCACCCGGATCGGCGGCGGCTGGAACACGTACACGCTGTTCACCGGCGGCAGCGACGTGGACTACGACCTCCACCCCGACCTCGTGGCCGTCGACCGGCGGGGCGATCTCTACCTCTACCAGGGCTCCGACGGCTCGGGCGACCGCGAGTACCGGCCCCGGCGCAAGATCGGCCACGGGTGGGGCGTCTACGACCGGATCACCGCCGTCGGCGACGTCGGCGGCGGGATCGAGGGCGATCTCGTCGCACGCGACAAGGCGGGGGTCCTCTGGCTGTACCTCGCCAAACCGGACGGCACCTTCGCCCCCCGCACGAAGATCGGTGGCGGCTGGAACGCGTACACCGACGTCATCGCCGTCGGCGACGTCGACAGCGACTGGCGCAACGACCTCTACGCCTACGGCCCGGACGGCACCGGATACCTCTACCGGGGCACCGGCGAGTGGAAGGCGCCCTTCGAGGCGCGCGTCGCCAACACCATTCTGAAGAACTCCGGGCTCAAGGCCGGCCTGGTCTTCTGACCCCCGGTCAGGTCCGCTCCGCCCGACGGCGACCGGTGCGCCCCGGTCGCCGTCGCCCCGGCGCCATCGTCGGACCACCCTTCGACCACCTCATGGGTCTCGCGGGTGGGACGGAACCTCCGCCGCACCCGCGACTCCCTTCTCCCACCACGGCCACGAGGACCACACCATGACTCTCCCTGTCCGTCCGACCCGTCGCGCGCTCGCCGTCGCGGCCGGGACGGTGCTCGCCGTCACGGCCGGCGTCGCCCTGACGCCGCCGGCCGTCGCCGCCCCGTCCCCCGTCGCCGCCCCGGCCGCCACCGACGCGGCCGAGCAGCTCCTGCCGCTGCCGGGCACCCTCGAAGGGGCGGGCGCGAGCGGGTACCTGACCCGCGAGGACCGGGGACCCGAGGGCGTCCTCTTCCGCTGGGTCCGCCACTCCGACGGTGCGGTGACCCTGATACCCAACGACTACACCGTCCGGCACATCGACGGCGCGGACAGCGTCGTCTCCGAGGACCGCACGACCGCGACGATCCGGGACATGACGACGGGCACGGTCGTCCGGACCGTCCCCAACTCCGCGCTGTACCAGGAGTCCGTCCTGGGGGCCGTCGGCTCCACGCTCCTTTCCGTGTCCACGGACAGGACGACGGGGTTCCAGAAGCTGCACGTGTACCGCCCCGACGCGAGCACCCTCGCGACCGGCCTGCCCGCCGACGCGACCAGGGTCGCGGTCGGGCCCTTGAAGGGCGGCACCGTCGTCGTCGGCTACGAGGTGGACCGCGTGCGGTACCGGGCCGTGCTCGATCTCGCCACGAGCACCCTCGGCGGCGCCGAGCGCTCCCCGGTCCCCTTCGGCGCCTGGGCCGACGACCAGTCGGACACCACCCGCGCCTGGCTGTCGGGCGACAGCGCGCCCCTCGTCATCGAGGACCTGAGGAGCGGCGCCCGGTCCTCCGTCGACCTCGGGTACACCTTCAGGCCGTTGGTCCGCGTCCTCGGCGACTGGGTGCTCTTCGGCGACACGCGCGGCTTCTACGAGCCGTCCCCCGTCCAGGCGCTCCGCGCCCGGACCGTGTCCGGTCAGGAGGTCCGCCTCCTCGACACCGTCACGAAGGCCGTCCCGGAGCCCGACGGCTCGCTCCTCGTCCAGGGCGGCACCCTGGCCGACGGCGAGGGCCTCTACCGGATCCGCGTCGGCTCCGACGGCAGGCCGGCGGCGACCCGGATCGCCTCCAACGGCAAGCCGGTGAAGCTCACCTTCGGCCCGTCGAAGATCCCCGCGGTGCTCGACCTCGACAAGAACCGCACCGGCGTGAACCTCGACTGGCCGCTGTCCCGGCTGAACGCCGAGGTCACCGTCACCCTGCGCCACCAGCGCACCGGCAAGGCGCGCACCGCGGTCCTCCAACCGTCGAGCAACGACTACGTCGCCGAGGGCCTGGTCCGCTTCGTCTGGGACGGCACCCTCGACAGCGGCGAGCGCGCCTTCAACGGCGCCTACGACTGGAAGCTGACCGCCACCCCGAAGGACGGACTCGGCCCGGCGGCCACCGCCTCCGGCTCGTTCACCGTCACGCGCAAGGCGAACGCGAGCGACCTGACGGACAACGGCTCCCCCGACCTGATCGTCCGGAACAACGGCAACCTCGACCGACTGGACCTCACCCACACCACGGCGGTGCCGGGCTTCGACACCGTCCGCACCGGGATCGGCCACGGCTGGGACATCTACGACCGCGTCGAGACCACCCGGAACATCGCCGGCTCGGCGCTGCCCGACCTCGTCGCCCGCGACAAGAAGGGCGACCTCTGGCTCTACCAGGGCAACGCCCGGGGCGGATACGACGCCCGCACCCGGATCGGCGGCGGCTGGCAGGTCTACGACCAGATCGCGGCCGGCTCCGACCTGAACCACGACGGCCGCCCCGACCTCGTCGCCACCGACAAGGCCGGCGACCTCTGGCTCCACAAGGGCACCGGCGTCGCCGCGGCCCCCTTCGCTCCCCGCACGAAGATCGGGCACGGCTGGAACGCCTACGACCGGATCGCCGCGACCGGGAACATCGGCGGCGACCCCTCCGGCGACCTCGTCGCCCGCGACCGGTCCGGCGTCCTGTGGCTGTACCTGGGCCGCGGCGACGGCACCTTCGCGGCGCGCACGAGGATCGGCGCGGGCTGGAACACGTACGCCGACTTCACCTCGGTGGCGGACGCGAACGGCAACGGCGTCGACGACCTCGTGGGCATCAACAGCCTGGGCGACGCCAAGCTCTACCTCGGCACGGGCAACTGGAGGGCGCCGTACACCCGCCCGCAGGAACTCCGCGGCGGCGACTACGACGACAGGCTGCTGGGCTGACCGTCGGGCTGACCTTCCCGGCACCGGCGCGACCTCCGGGCCGGTGCCGGTGCCGGTGTCGCCCTGATCCGGACACCCGGATCAGGGCGGACGGCCACACGGCGCGCCCGGGATGCGGGATGTGCGGCGTGTCACACGCGGGAATCGCGGGAGTGCCGTGGGAACATCGACGTGGTTCCGACTCGGCACTCCGGCCGGCACCGCGGCCCGCGCGGGCGCGGCCGGTTCCCGCCGGGCCGGTGAGGCCCGTACCGCCGCGATGTCAGGCGGCGAACGTCCGCCGGAGCCACCCCTTCGGGGGTGCCTGCACAGGTCAGAACGTTTTTCTTCGGTGGGGCGGGTGGGACTCGAACCCACGGCCGACGGATTATGAGTCCGCTGCTCTAACCGGCTGAGCTACCGCCCCGAACGGTGAGGCGCGTACATGTGTGCGCGCCGTCTGCCGCAGCATAGCCGCTCATACGATCTCCTGCTTCGGATGATCGGCTCTGCTCGACCATGAAGACCGCGCCGCGCGACGGATGGTTCCCCCAGACGCGAAAAAGGACCCCGAAGGGTCCTTCTCCGTCTTGCTCCCCCGACTGGACTCGAACCAGTAACCCTCCGGTTAACAGCCGAATGCTCTGCCAATTGAGCTACAGGGGATCGCGCTCCCCCGACTGGACTCGAACCAGTAACCTGCCGGTTAACAGCCGGCTGCTCTGCCAATTGAGCTACAGGGGATTGCTGCGTCGCAGCGATCGTACCCAGTCCGGCTGAACCGGATGGGCGCTCGCTCGCTGCGAGACATACATTAGCGCAAGCAGGGGGGTGCTCCGCCAATCGGTATCCCCAGGGCCTCCAGGGAAGGATCGCAGCCGTGCGGTACAAGCTGACGTTCGTCGTGGGGCTCGCCCTCGGTTACGTGATCGGTACGCGAGCCGGGCGCGAGCGCTACGAACAGTTGAAGAAGTCCGCGAAGGAGATCGCGCAGAACCCGGCCGTGCGGAACGCGGCCGAGTCCGCCGCCCAGACCGGGCGGCAGGCCGCGGGCAAGGCGGCCCACGTCGTGGGCGACCGCCTGCCGTCCTCCGTGACCGACCGGGTGCAGAGCCTGCGCGGCCGGGGCAACGGCAAGGTCGAGGAGGAGGACTGGGGCACCAGCAACACCTGACGCCCCGAGTGCGGCAGAATCATGTGTCATGGGGATAGTCGCCGGACTGGACAGCTCTGCGGAGTTCACACGCATCGTCGTCTGTGACACGGACACGGGTGCCGTACTGCGGCAGGGGTACGCCGCTCATCCCGGCGAACCCAAGGCCGCCGACGTCGATCCGCAGACCTGGCTGCTCTCGCTCGGGGAGGCCGCCACCGGCGGCCTCCTGGAGGGCGTGGAGGCCATCGGCGTCTCCGCGCAGCAGCACGGGCTCGTGCCGCTGGACGCCCAGGGCGGCCTGGTGCGTCCCGCGCTGGTGCGCAACGACAAGCGGGCCCAGGTCGCCGCCGCCGACCTCGTCGAGTCGCTCGGCGGGCGGCAGGCCTGGGCCGAGGCCGTCGGGGGCGTGCCCGGCTCCGGACAGCCGGTCGCCAAGCTGCGCTGGCTGGCGCGGAGCGAGCCCGAGAACGCCCAGCGGGTCGCCCTGGTCCTCCAGCCGCACGACTGGCTCGTCTGGCAGCTCCTCGGCCGGCCCGCCCGCCGCACCACCGACCGCGGCGCCGCCTCCGGCACCGGCTACTGGTCCGTCGGCACCGGCACCTACCGCCCCGACCTCGTCGAGCTGGCCCTCGGCCACCAGGCCGTGCTGCCCGAGGTCCTCGGGCCCTCCGAGGCGGCCGGCATCACCCCCGAGGGCCTGCTCGTCTCCGCCGGCACCGGCGAGACGATGGCCGCGGCGCTCGGCCTGGGGCTCGGCCCCGGTGACGCGGTCGTGTCGCTGGGCGCCTCCGGCTCCGTGATGGCCGTGCACCACGAGGCCCTCGCCGACCCGACCGGCATGATCACCTCCTTCGCCGACGCCACCGGCATGTACCTGCCGGTCGTCTCCACCTCGAACGCGGTGCGGACGCTGCGCGGCACCGCCGAGATGCTGGGCGTGGAGTCCCTCGAGGACCTGTCCGCGCTGGCGCTCAAGTCGACGCCGGGTGCCTCCGGGCTCGTCCTGCTCCCCTATCTGGAGGGCGAGCGGACCCCGGGCCTGCCGCACGCGGCGGGCACGCTGAGCGGGCTGCGGCGCGAGTCGATGAAGCCCGAGCACCTCGCGCGGGCCGCGTTCGAGGGGATGCTCTGCGGGCTCACCGACGCCATGGACGTGCTGCGCGGCCGGGGCGTCGAGGTCCGGCGGGTCTTCCTGCTCGGCGCGGCGGCCTCCCTGCCGGCCGTGCAGGCCCTCGCTCCGGCGCTCTTCGGCGCCCAGGTCGTCGTCCCCCAGCCGGCGGACTACGCGGCGCTCGGCGCGGCCCGGCAGGCCGCCTGGGCGCTCGGGGTCGCGCGGGGCACGCTGTCCCCGTCCGCTCCCCCGGCCTGGCAGGGCGCCGTGGCGCAGATCCTGGAGCCGGGCGACGACCTGTCCGCCGGGCGCGCGGTGCGGCAGCAGTACGGGGCGACGCGGGATCAGATCCACCCGGGCGCGTTCGGATCGTAAAGTCTTGCCCAGGGCTCCGCCCGCACCCCGAAACCGAGTCGTAACGCTCCTGGGGTGCGGGCGATAGTAGGAGCCGTGCTCATAAGACTTCTCCGAACCCACCTGCGGCCGTATCGAAAACCCATCGCGCTGCTCGTCCTGCTCCAGTTCCTTCAGACCTGCGCGAGCCTCTACCTGCCGACCCTGAACGCCGACATCATCGACAACGGCGTCGTCAACGGGGACACCGGCTACATCCTGCGCTTCGGCGCCCTGATGGTCGGCGTCTCCGTCGTCCAGGTCGTCTGCAACATCGGGGCCGTGTACTACGGCGCGCGGACCGCCTCGGCCCTCGGCCGTGACGTGCGCGGCGCCGTCTTCGACCGGGTGCAGTCCTTCTCCGCCCGCGAGCTCGGGCACTTCGGCGCGCCGTCGCTGATCACCCGTACGACCAACGACGTGCAGCAGGTCCAGATGCTGGTCCTGATGGCGTTCACGCTGATGGTGTCCGCGCCCATCATGTGCGTCGGCGGCATCGTGATGGCGCTCGGCCAGGACGTCCCGCTGTCCGGGGTGCTGCTCGCGGTGGTGCCGGTCCTCGGCGTCGCCGTCTCGCTGATCGTGCGCAGGATGCGGCCGCTCTTCCGCACCATGCAGACGCGCCTCGACACGGTGAACCGGGTGCTGCGCGAGCAGATCACCGGCAACCGCGTCATCCGCGCCTTCGTGAAGGACGGCTACGAGGAGGAGCGCTTCCGCGGCGCCAACGGCGAGCTGACCGAGGTGTCGCTGGCGACCGGGCGGCTGATGGCGCTGATGTTCCCGACGGTGATGACCGTCGTGAACGTCTCCAGCGTCGCCGTGGTCTGGTTCGGCGCGCACCGCATCGACAGCGGCGGGATGGAGATCGGCGCGCTGACCGCCTTCCTCGCCTACCTGATGCAGATCGTGATGGCGGTGATGATGGCCACCTTCATGTTCATGATGGTGCCGCGCGCCGAGGTCTGCGCCGAGCGGATCGAGGAGGTCCTCGGGACGGAGACCAGCGTCGTGCCGCCGGCCGAGCCGGTGACGAAGCTGCTCCGGCGCGGGCACCTGGAGGTCAGGAGCGCGGACTTCCGGTACCCGGGCGCGGAGGAGTCCGTCCTCAAGGACGTGGAGCTGGTCGCCCGGCCCGGGGAGACCACCGCGATCATCGGTTCGACGGGCAGCGGCAAGTCGACGCTGCTCGGGCTGGTGCCCCGGCTCTTCGACGCCACCGGCGGCGAGGTCCTCGTCGACGGCGTGGACGTGCGGAAGCTGGACGCGACGCTGATGGCGCGGACCGTGGGACTCGTCCCGCAGAAGCCGTACCTCTTCTCGGGGACGGTGGCGACGAACCTGCGGTACGGGAAGCCCGACGCGACCGACGAGGAGCTCTGGCACGCCCTGGAGGTCGCCCAGGCCAAGGACTTCGTGTCCAAGCTGGAGGGCGGTCTGAACGCCCCCATCGCCCAGGGCGGCACCAATGTCTCCGGCGGGCAGCGGCAGCGCCTCGCGATCGCGCGGACGCTCGTGCAGCGGCCGGAGATCTACCTCTTCGACGACTCCTTCTCCGCGCTCGACTACGAGACGGACGCCCTGCTCCGGGCCGCGCTGGCGGCGGAGACGGCGGACTCCACCGTGGTGATCGTCGCCCAGCGGGTGTCGACCATCCGCGAGGCCGACCGGATCGTGGTCCTCGACGAGGGCCGGGTCGTGGGCACCGGACGGCACCGGGAGCTGATGGCGGAGAACGAGACGTACCGGGAGATCGTGCTCTCCCAGCTGACCGAGGCGGAGGCAGCCTGATGGCCGGTCCTGGCGGACGCATGATGGCCGGTGGCGGCCCCGACCAGCGGTCGATGGACTTCAAGGGCTCGGGCAAGCGGCTGCTCCGGCAGCTGGCGCCCGAGCGCGGCGCGCTGTGGCTGATGCTCCTCGCCGGCGTGCTGTCGGTGGCGGCCTCCGTGGTCGGGCCGAAGATCCTCGGCAAGGCGACGGACCTGATCTTCGCGGGAGTCGTCGGGCGGAACATGCCCGAGGGCGCGACCAAGGCACAGGCCCTGGAGCGGCTCCGCGCCGACGGGGACGGCGGCATGGCCGACATGCTGTCCGGGGTCGACTTCACCCCCGGCCACGGCATCGACTTCGGCGCGGTCGGCTCGGTGCTGCTGTGGGTCCTCGCGGTGTACGTGGCCGCGGGTCTGCTGATGCTGATCTCCACCCGCATGTCGATCAAGGTGATCAACCGGACGGTCTACCGGATGCGCGAGGACGTCCAGACGAAGCTGGCGCGCCTGCCGCTGTCGTACTTCGACAAGGCGAAGCGCGGCGAGGTGCTGTCCCGGGCGACCAACGACATCGACAACATCTCGCAGACGCTCCAGCAGTCGATGGGGCAGCTGGTCAACTCGCTGCTCACGATCGTCGGCGTGCTCTTCATGATGTTCTGGATCTCGCCGCTGCTCGCGCTGGTCGCGCTGGTGACGGTGCCGGTCTCGGTGTTCGTCGCGGCGAAGATCGGCAAGCGCTCGCAGCCGCACTTCGTGCAGCAGTGGAAGTCCACGGGCACGCTCAACGCGCACATCGAGGAGATGTACACCGGGCACGCCCTGGTGAAGGTCTTCGGGCGGCAGGAGGAGTCCGCGCGGGACTTCCGCGAGCAGAACGACGCGCTGTACGAGGCCGGGTTCAAGGCGCAGTTCAACAGCGGTGTGATGCAGCCGGTGATGTTCTTCGTCTCGAACATCAACTACGTGCTGGTGGCCGTGGTCGGCGGTCTGCGGGTCGCGACCGGCAGCCTCTCCATCGGTGACGTGCAGGCCTTCATCCAGTACTCGCGCCAGTTCTCGATGCCGCTGACCCAGGTCGCGTCGATGGCGAACCTGGTGCAGTCGGGCGTCGCCTCGGCGGAGCGGATCTTCGAGCTGCTCGACGCCGAGGAGCAGGAGCCGGACTCCCCGACCGCCGAGCGGCCCGTCGACCTCAAGGGCAAGGTGGCCCTGGAGGGCGTGTCCTTCCGCTACGAGGAGGACAAGCCGCTCATCGAGGACCTGTCGCTGACCGTCGACCCGGGCCAGACGGTCGCGATCGTCGGCCCGACGGGGGCCGGCAAGACCACCCTGGTGAACCTGCTGATGCGGTTCTACGAGGTGACGGGCGGCCGGATCACCCTGGACGGGGTGGACGTCGGGCGGATGTCCCGCGAGGAGCTGCGCAAGGGCATCGGCATGGTCCTCCAGGACACCTGGCTCTTCGGCGGCAGCATCGCGGACAACATCGCCTACGGCGCGACGCGTCCGGTGACCCGCGCCGAGGTCGAGGAGGCGGCGCGCGCCGCGCACGCCGACCGGTTCATCCGGACCCTGCCCGAGGGGTACGACACGGTGATCGAGGACGACGGGGCGGGGGTCAGCGCGGGCGAGAAGCAGCTGATCACCATCGCGCGGGCGTTCCTGTCGGACCCGGTGATCCTCGTCCTGGACGAGGCGACGAGCTCGGTCGACACCCGCACCGAGGTCCTGATCCAGAAGGCGATGGCCCGCCTGGCCCACGGCCGGACGAGCTTCGTCATCGCGCACCGGCTCTCCACGATCCGGGACGCGGACGTGATCCTGGTGATGGAGAACGGCTCGATCGTCGAACAGGGCACGCACGAGGAGCTGCTGGCGTCCGGCGGGGCCTACGCCCGGCTGTACGCGGCGCAGTTCGCGCAGGCGGTCGCCGAGGTCGACTGACCCGGCCCGGCCCGAGGGGGTGTCCCGCCGGCCGGCGGGGCGCCCCCTCGTCAGTCCAGGTAGCCCCTGAGCTGGTCGGCGTAGGCGTGGTCGCGGAGTTTGTTCAGGGTCTTGGACTCGATCTGGCGGATGCGTTCGCGGGTCACGCCGAAGATGCGGCCGATCTCCTCCAGGGTGCGGGGCCTGCCGTCGTCGAGGCCGTAGCGGAGCTGGACCACCTTCCGTTCGCGTTCGCCGAGGGTGGAGAGGACGTCCTCCAGGTGGCGGCGGAGCAGCAGGAAGGCGGCGGACTCGACGGGTGAGGCGGCGTCGCCGTCCTCGATGAGGTCGCCGAGGGCGACGTCCTCCTCCTCGCCGACGGGCGCGTGCAGCGAGACGGGTTCCTGGGCGAGGCGGAGGACCTCGCCGACCCGTTCGGGTGCCAGGTCCAGCTGGGCGGCGACCTCCTCGGCGGTGGGTTCGTAGCCGCGTTCCTGGAGCATGCGGCGCTGGACGCGGATGACCCGGTTGATGAGTTCGACGACGTGCACGGGGACGCGGATGGTCCGGGCCTGGTCGGCGAGGGCCCGGGACATGGCCTGGCGGATCCACCAGGTGGCGTACGTGGAGAACTTGTAGCCGCGCGCGTAGTCGAACTTCTCGACGGCCCTGATGAGTCCGAGGTTTCCCTCCTGGACGAGGTCGAGCATGGTCAGGCCCCGGCCCACGTACCGTTTGGCGACGGAGACGACGAGGCGGAGGTTGGCCTCGATGAGCTTGCGCTTGGCGATCCGGCCGAGGACGACGAGCCGGTCCAGGTCGTGCGCGAGCCGGCTGTCGAGGTCGGGGGTGCCGGTGAGTTTCTCCTCGGCGAAGAGCCCGGCCTCGACGCGGCGGGCGAGGTCGACCTCCTCCTCGGCGCTGAGCAGCGGGATGCGGCCGATCTCGCGGAGGTACTGGCGGAACAGGTCGGACGAGGGGCCGTTGCCGCCGGGGTCGCCGGTGCGGCGGCGCTGGACGGGTATCTCGGCGGGTTCGGCCTGCTCGTCCGGCTGGGTGGTGCTCTGGATCTCGGTCTGCACGGCGGGCGACCTCCAGGGTGGGGCGGAATGGCTCCGTCACCCAGTGTGGGGTACGACACATCGCCGCCACGAGGGGCGTGCGGTGACTTTTTGAGTCCGGACCGTGACCGAGGGTCAGAGTCCGGCGGCGCCGTTGTTCCGGAGGGACTGGCCGTACTGGGTGAGGACCCACAGCTCGTTCTGCACGGCGGCGAGCCGCTCGGGGTCGCCGTTCGCGCCGAGGCGGGCCAGGGTGCCCTGGACGTCGCGGATGCGGCGGTCGACGGCGCGGAGGCGGACGGTGACGAGCTGGTCGCCGGCGTAGGCCTCGTCGACGGTCTTGGCGAAGATCGTCTCGACGGCGAGCTCGGTGACGAGGGCCCGGACGGAGTCGTCGGGGGCGGCCTGGCGGACGGCGTCGAGATAGTCGGCGGGGGCGCCGGTGGCGCCGCCCGCGTCCTGGACGCACTGGCGGACGGCCGCGTAGGGCGCGGCGGTGAACTCGTCGGCCCCGTAGGCGTCGAAGGCCGGGGAGACCAGTTCGGGCCGCTGGAGGGCGAGCTTGAGGAGCTCCCGCTCGGTGCGGTGGGCGGGGCTGCGCAGGTGGAGCGCGGGGCCGGAGGGGCCGGCGGCCGGGGCGGGGGTGTCGTACGTCCGCTGGGGCTGCTGCGGGCGGCCGGGGCTCCGCTCGCCGCCCTGGCGCTGCCAGCGGGCGATCTGGGCGACGCGCCGGACGACGAACTGGGTGTCGAGGATGCCGAGCATGCCGGCGAGCTGGACGGCGACCTCGTGCTGGGAGGCGATGTTCTTGATCTTCGCGACGATCGGCGCGGCCTCGTCGAGCGCGGCGGCGCGGCCCGCCGGGGTCTCCAGGTCGTAGCGGCGGACGATCTGGCGGAGGGCGAACTCGAAGAGCGGGGTGCGGGGCTGGACGAGCTCCGCGACGGCCTCGTCGCCCTTGGCCAGGCGGAGTTCGCAGGGGTCCATGCCGTCGGGGGCGATGGCGATGTAGGTCTCGGCGGCGAACTTCTGGTCGTCCTCGAAGGCGCGCAGGGCGGCCTTCTGGCCGGCGGCGTCGCCGTCGAAGGTGAAGATGACGCGGGCCGAGCCGTTGTCCATGAGGAGGCGGCGGAGGATCTTGATGTGGTCGCCGCCGAAGGCGGTGCCGCAGGTGGCGATGGCGGTGGTGACGCCGGCGAGGTGGCAGGCCATGACGTCGGTGTAGCCCTCGACGACGACGGCGCGGCTGACCTTGGCGATGTCCTTCTTGGCCAGGTCGATGCCGTAGAGCACCTGGGACTTCTTGTAGACCGGCGTCTCCGGCGTGTTGAGGTACTTGGGGCCGTTGTCGTCGTCGCGGAGCCTGCGCGCGCCGAAGCCGACGATCTCGCCGCCGACGTCCTTGATGGGCCACATGAGGCGGCCGCGGAAGCGGTCGATGGGGCCGCGGCGGCCGTCCTGGGAGAGGCCGGAGAGGATCAGCTCCTTGTCGGAGAAGCCCTTGCCGCGCAGGAAGCGGGTGAGGTGGTCCCAGCCGGCCGGGGAGTAGCCGACGCCGAAGTGGGCGGCCGCCGCCTGGTCGAAGCCGCGCTCGGCGAGGAACTTCCGGCCGATCTCGGCCTCCGCGGAGTCGAGTTGGCCGGCGTAGTACTCGGCGGCGATCTTGTGCGCCTCGATCAGGCGGATGCGTTCCCCGCGCTGGTGGCCGGGGTTGTAGCCGCCCTCCTCGTACCGCAGGGTGATGCCCGCCTTGGCGGCGAGGCGCTCGACCGTCTCCGAGAAGGAGAGGTGGTCGATCTTCATCACGAAGGCGATGGTGTCGCCGCCCTCCTGGCAGCCGAAGCAGTGGAAGAGTCCCTTGCTGGGGCTGACCTGGAAGGAGGGCGACTTCTCGTCGTGGAAGGGGCAGAGCCCCTTGAGGTTTCCGCCGCCCGCGTTGCGCAGCTGGAGGTACTCGGACACGACGGCGTCGATCGGGACCGCGTCCCGTACCGCCTTCACGTCGTCATCGTTGATCCTGCCTGCCACGCATGAAGTCTACGGGTGTCCCACCCCTTTCAGATCAGGCTCTCCAGGGGGACGGAGGGGTCGGCGAGGGCCTCCGGGTCCACGGCCGTACGGGCCCTGATGAGGTCCTGGATGGGGCCTGTGACGTCCCACACATTCACGTTCATGCCGGCGAGCACCCGGCCCTCCTTGAGCCAGAAGGCGATGAACTCGCGCTTGCCGGTGTCGCCCCGGACGACGACCTGGTCGTACGCGCCCGGGGGCGCCCAGCCGGAGTACTCCATGCCCAGGTCGTACTGGTCGGAGAAGAAGTAGGGCACCCGGTCGTAGGCGACGTCCTGGCCGAGCATGGCGCGGGCGGCGGCCGGGCCGCCGTTGAGGGCGTTGGCCCAGTGCTCGACGCGGAGCCGGGTGCGCAGGAGCGGGTGGTGGACCGCGGCCACGTCCCCGGCCGCGAAGACGTCGGGGTCGGAGGTGCGCAGGGACTCGTCGACGGCGATGCCGCCGCCGTCGGCCCGGTCGACGAGGGCGAGCCCGGAGTTCTCGGCGAGGACGGTGCGGGGGGCGGCGCCGATCGCGGCGAGGACGGCGTGCGCCGGGTGCTCCTCGCCGTCGTCGGTGCGGACGGCGAGGACCATGCCGTCCTGGCCGACGATCTCGGTGAGCCGGGCGCCGAAGTGGAAGCGGACGCCGTGGTCGGTGTGCAGGTCGGCGAAGAGCTGGCCGAGCTCGGGGCCGATGACCCGGTGCAGCGGGGTGGGGTCGGCCTCGACGACGGTGACCTCGGCGCCGTATCCGCGGGCGGCGGCGGCGACCTCCAGGCCGATCCAGCCGCCGCCCGCGATCACCAGGTGGCCGTTGTCCCGGCCGAGGCCGGCGAGGACCTGGCGGAGCCGGTCGGCGTGGGCGAGGCGGCGCAGGTGGTGGACGCCGGCGAGCTCGGTGCCGGGGACGTCGAGGCGGCGCGGCTCGGCGCCGGTGGCGAGGAGCAGCTTGTCGTAGCGGATGACGGTGCCGTCGCCGAGGCGGACGGTGCGGGCCTCGCGGTCGATCGCGGTGACGGACTGGCCGAGGTGGAGCTCGACGTCGTTCGCCGCGTACCAGGCGGCCTCGTGGACGAAGACGCTGTCGCGTTCCTTGCCGCCGGTCAGGTAGCCCTTGGAGAGCGGTGGGCGTTCGTACGGGTGGTCGCGTTCGTCGCCGATGAGGATCACCCGGCCGTTGAACCCCTCGGCGCGCAGGGTCTCCGCCGCCTTGGCCCCTGCCAGGCCCCCGCCGACGATGACAAAGGTCTGATCTGCGTCGACCACGTCGTTTCCTCCTCTGTGCGACCGGTTCCAACCTACGCCCCCGGGCGTGCGTCCCGTCGTACCTCTCCGGGCCGTGCCTGCGAGGGTCCCGTACGGAGGGGGGCGACGGAAGAGGGCCGCACCGGCCGCGGGCCCGGCCTGATCGACAAGACACGCCCTAGCGCGGGGCGCGGAGGCGGGCGTGCAGGGCGAGGGCGGAGGCGTCGGTGAGGTTGGCGATCTGGTCGACGATGACGCGTTTGCGGGCCCGGTCGTCGCGGGCGGCGTCGAAGGCGGACCGGAACTGCGGTTCGAGGCCGTCGGGGGCGCGGGCGACGAGGTCCTCGGCGAGCTCGGCGACGATGATCCGCTGGTCGGCGCGGAGCGCCTCCTGCTCGGCGCGCTGCATCACGTACCGGACGGCGACGGCCTTGAGGACCGCGCACTCGTTGCGGGTGGCGCGGGGGACGACGAGCTCGGCGGCGTACCGGGTGAGGCGGCCGGTGCCGTGGGCGCTGCGGGTGGCGCTCTCGGCGGCGAGGCAGAAGCGGCCGATGAGCTGGCTGGTGGCGTCCTTGAGGCGGGCCTGGGCGACGGCCGAGCCGTCGTAGCCGTGCGGCCACCACTCCTGGTCCATGAGCCGGTCGAGGGCCTCGGCGAGCTCCTGCGGGTCGGTGTCCTCCGGTACGTAGCGGCCGATGGCGACGGCGAAGACGTCGGCGCGCTCCGGCTCGGCGTACAGCATGTTGGGGTCGATGTGCCCGGCGTGCAGTCCGTCCTCGAAGTCGTGCACCGAGTAGGCCACGTCGTCGGACCAGTCCATGACCTGGGCCTCGAAGCACTTGCGGTGGGCGGGGGCGCCCTGCCGGATCCACTGGAAGACGGGCAGGTCGTCCTCGTACACGCCGAACTTGGGCGAGCCGGGGTCCTCGGGGTGGCCGCCGCGCGCCCAGGGGTACTTGGTGGCGGCGTCGAGGGCGGCGCGGGTGAGGTTGAGCCCGACGCTGACGGGCTGCCCGTCGGCGTCCTTGACGAAGCGCTTGGGCTCGATGCGGGTGAGCAGCCGCAGCGACTGGGCGTTCCCCTCGAAGCCGCCGCAGTCCTTGGCGACGTCGTTGAGCGCCTGCTCGCCGTTGTGCCCGAAGGGCGGGTGGCCCATGTCGTGGGAGAGGCAGGCGGCCTCGACGAGGTCGGGGTCGCAGCCGAGGGCGGCGCCCAGCTCGCGGCCGACCTGGGCGCACTCCAGGGAGTGGGTGAGCCGGGTGCGCGGGCTGGCGTCCCAGGCGTGGCCGCGGGTGCCGGGGGTGACGACCTGGGTCTTGCCGGCGAGCCTGCGGAGCGCCGAGGAGTGGAGCACGCGGGCGCGGTCGCGCTGGAAGGCGGTGCGCTCGGGCCGTTTGTCGGGCTCCTCGGCCCAGCGCGCGGTCGCGGCGGAGTCGTATCCGGGGGTGCCGGTGAGGTCTGCGCTGTCCTTGGTGTCCTCGATGCCTTCCATGTCTCGACGGTAACCGGAGGGACCGACAGAAGAGCTCAGACGGCGGCGAGTTCCCTCGCGGGGAGGGGGGTGCGGGCCCGGTCGTAGCGGTGCAGGACGAGCCGGGCGAGGGCCGGGTGGTCGCCGAGCGGGGCGGAGGCGAGCCAGGGGGCAGCGGCGGCGGCGCGGGCCGCGAAGAGGCCGGGGGCGGTGAAGCAGGAGGCGACGGCGACCCGGTGGCGGCCCCGGGCGGCGAGCGCGCGGAGGGCCTCGGGGACGGTGGGGGCGGCGGCGGAGGCGTACGCGGGGACGACGGGGACGCCGCCGAGGCGCTCGCCGAGCAGGGCGGCGACGCGCCGGGTCTCGGCGGTGGACCGGGGGTCGCGGGAGCCGGCGGCGGCGAGGACGACGCCGTCTCCCCCGCCGGGGGTCCAGCCGGCCTCGGCGAGGCGGTCGGCGAGGGCCTCGACGAGGAGGGGGTGGGCGCCGAGGGGCGCGGCGACGCGGGTGGTGACGGGGGCGGCGGCCGCGGCGGCGGGCAGGTCGTGGGTGACGTGGTGGCCGGGGGCGAGGAGGAGGGGGACGAGGACGGCGTCCCGGCCGTCGGCGGCGGTCCGGGTGAGGGCGTCGGGGAGGAGCGGGGCGTTCAGCCCGAGGTGGGCGAGCCGGACGTCGAGGCCGGGGCGGAGCTCGCGGACCCGTTCGAGGAGGCGGTCCAGGGTCGCGCGGGCGCGCGGGTCGCGGCTGCCGTGGCCGACGGCGACGAGGGTGGGAGCGGCGTCCGCGGGTGGGCGCGTCCCGGGGCGGGGGAGGTGGCCGAGCCGGGTCCCGAGCTCCTCGGTGATCCTGCCGAGGAGCCCGGCGGCGCTGTCGTACGTGCGGTCCGCATCCGTCATGGACCGATCCTGGACGGAGGAGATTGCCTGCCCGTTGCGCGGGGGTCACGGCGGGTTGCGGTGACCTCACCGACGCCGCGCGGAGGGTGTCAGGCCCCCTGCGCGCCGTCGGGGAGCTCCGTCCCGTCCGGGCGCCACACGTAGCGGACGTCGGGCTCGCGTTCCTCGTTGCGGTGGCCGTCGGTGTACTCGGCGGCGACGAAGCCGTGGCGTTCGTAGAAGCGCCGGGCCGGCTCGTTGACCTGGAACGTCCACAGCGTCAGCCCGGCGGCCCGGCTCTGCTTGGCGAGCTCCACGAGACGGTCGCCGATGCCGTGGCCGCGCCACGGCGGATCGATGTAGAGCTGGTCCAGGTCCTCGTCGTCGAGCACCATCATGGCGACGACCGAGCCGTCGACGGTCGCCACCCAGGTCTCCTGGCCGGGGACGACGATCTCCCGCAGCCAGTACCGGACCTCGTCGTCCGTGTGGGCCCGGCGCACGCCCGGAAGCGCCGAGGCGTAGGAGCGCAGCCACACCTCGGCCACGTCGGTGGCGTCGGCGGCGGTCGCGCGGCGGACGGCAAGGTCTTCGATGATCATGCCCCGGATCGTAGAGGGCTGACCCTCCTCCCCTCCCCTCTTTTTTCATTCCGAATCACGGAATATCTTTTCCACTATGAGAATGTCCCCGCCCGCGCTCCCCCGGCGCGCCGCAGCCGAGTTCATCGGCACCGCCGCCCTCGTCGCCGTCGTCGTCGGCTCCGGCATCCGCGCCGACTCCCTCAGCCAGGACATCGGCGTCCGGCTGATCGCCAACGCCGCCGCCTCCGCCCTCGGCCTCGGGCTGCTCATCGTCCTCATCGGGCCGCTCTCCGGCGCCCACTTCAACCCCGTCGTCACGCTCTCCGAGTGGTGGTCACGCCGGCGCGAGGGCGGCGGGCGCGACGTGCTGGTCTACATCGCCGCCCAGCTCGCCGGGGCCGTCACCGGCGCCCTGCTCGCCGAGGCCATGTTCGGGCGGGCGCCGGGCGTCTGGTCCACCGAGCCGCGGACCGCCCCGCACCTGCTCCTCGGGGAGGCCGTCGCCACGGCCGGGCTCGTGCTCGTCGTGCGGGGCCTCGGGCACATCGGGCGGCCCGGCCTCGCCCCGGTCGCCGTCGCGGGATACATCGGCGCGGCGATCTGGTTCACCTCCTCCGGGTCCTTCGCCAATCCGGCCGCCACCCTCGGCCGCTCCCTCTCCGACTCCTTCACCGGCATCGCCCCCGCGTCCGTGCCCGCCTTCGCCGCCGCCCAGCTGCTCGGCATGCTCCTCGGGATGGGCCTCGCCGGTGTGTTGTACGGAACAGACCGGGCCGCCGGTGAACCGAACGCCGCCGACGCGCGTCGGACGGGGTGACAGAACGCCGCCGAACCAGGGAGGTTCCCGCATGCCGGCACGGCTCACGCGGCTGGTACCCCGCACCACCCGGGCCCGCCGCCGCACCGTCCAGGCCGTGATGCTGGGCGCCGTCCTCGCGCTCGCCCCCGCGACCTGGATGCAGACGGCCGCCGCCGGGAAGCTCCGCGGCACCGCCGACGTGCCGGCCCGGGACGTCGCCGTCGTCTTCGGCGCCGGTCTCTGGAAGGGGCGCCCGACCCCGTACCTCGCGCACCGTCTCGACACGGCCGCCGAGCTGTACCGCACCGGCAAGGTGCGGGTCCTCCTCGTCACCGGCGACAACAGCCGCACCTCGTACGACGAACCGAGCGCCATGCGCGCGTACCTCACCGCGCGCGGGGTGCCGGACGGACGGATCGTCAGTGACTACGCGGGCTTCGACACCTGGGACTCCTGCGTCCGCGCCCGGAAGGTCTTCGGCGTCGACCGGGCCGTCCTCGTCACCCAGGACTTCCACATCAAGCGGGCCGTCGCGCTGTGCGACCGCGCCGGGATCGACGCCTACGGGGTCGGCGTCCCCGAACCCCACGACCGCACCTGGTACTACGGCACCACCCGGGAGCTCTTCGCCGCCGGCAAGGCCGCCCTCGACGCCGGCCTGCGCCCCGACCCGCACTTCCTGGGCCCCGAGGAGAAGGGCGTCACCGAGGCCCTGGCCGCGCGCTAGCCGCCGCGAGGGGCCGGCGCGTCCGGTGCCGGACTCCGCTCGAACCAGTCCCCGCTCTCGATGACCGGGCCGAGCGGCGCGTCCGGCGCCGCCAGGAACACCCAGGCGGAGACCCGCGCCCCGTCCCGGGTCCGGACGACCTCCTTGGCGACCCGCTCGTACCCGACGGGCAGCTCCAGGCGGTCGAGCAGGCCGAACAGCTCGCCGTAGTCGCCGGGCGAGGGCGTGAGCAGGGTGCCGACGACCCGGCCGCCCTCCGCCGGGACGACGTACGGATAGCCGGGCCCGTCGTGCAGGACCGCCCCGTGCAGGACCGCGTCCGCCTCGGTGCCGATCCGGCCGGCGAGAAAGCGGTCGTGGTTGTACGCGCCGGGGCGCAGCGTCCCGTACACGAAGAACGGCAGCTCGTCGCCGGCCGCGCGCTCCACGGTCCGTGCCGCGTCGGTCTCCCGCTCGACCCAGCGGGCGTACCCCTCGCTGACGCGGGTGACACGGGTGGCGAGGATCTCGGGCGTCTCGTAGTCGTGGGCGGCGAGGAGGTGGGCCTCCAGGGCCGGGTAGCGGGCCTCGGTGGTCTTGAACACCACCTCCCACTCCTCGGTGGTCTCGATCGCGTCCCGCCAGTGGTAGACGGAGGTGACGGGCCCCGAGATCTGCGCGCAGGCGACGAGCCGTGCCTCGACGGCGCCGCGCGCCAGGGCGTCGGCCTTGGCGCGCGCGTCGGTGGTGGTGCGGACGGTGACGATCACGTCTCCACCGTACGGGCGAACTGGGCCGCGTGCAGCCGGGCGTAGGCGCCCCCGGCGGCGAGGAGTTCCTCGTGGGTGCCCTGTTCGGCGATCGATCCGCTCTCCATCACCAGGATCGTGTCGGCGTCCCGGATCGTGGAGAGCCGGTGGGCGACGACGAAGCTGGTGCGTCCGGCGCGCAGGGAGGTCATGGCCTGCTGGACGAGGCGCTCGGTGCGGGTGTCGACGGAGCTGGTGGCCTCGTCGAGGACGAGGACCACCGGGTCGGAGAGGAAGGCCCGGGCGAGGGTGACGAGCTGCTTCTCCCCGGCGCTGAGGCCGCCGCCGTCCTCGTCGAGGACGGTGTCGTACCCGTCGGGCAGGGTGCGGACGAACCGGTCGGCGTGGGCGGCCCGGGCGGCGGCGACGATCCGCTCGCGGGAGACCTCGCCGGGGACGCCGTAGGCGATGTTGTCGGCGATGGTGCCGCCGAAGAGCCAGGTGTCCTGGAGGACCATGCCGGTGGCGGAGCGCAGTTCCTCGCGGGTCATCGCGGCCGTGTCGACGCCGTCGAGGGTGATCCGGCCGCCCGTGACCTCGTGGAACCGCATGAGCAGGTTGACCAGGGTGGTCTTGCCGGCGCCGGTGGGGCCGACGATGGCGACGGTCCGGCCGGGTTCCACGGTGAGCGAGAGGTCCTCGATGAGCGGCCTGGCGTCCTCGTAGCGGAAGGCGACCTTCTCGAAGGAGACCCGGCCGCGGAGTTCGGCGGGCCTGCGGGGCGAGAGGGGCTCCGGGGACTCCTCCTCGGCGTCGAGGAGGTCGAAGACCCGCTCGGCGGAGGCCACTCCGGACTGAAGGAGGTTGGCCATGGCGGCGACCTGGTTGACCGGGCCGTTGAAGTCGTACGAGTACTGGATGAAGGCCTGCACGTCGCCGACGGACAGGGTGCCGCTCGCCACCCGGAGGCCGCCGACCACGGCGATGGCGACGTAGTTCAGGTTCCCGACGAGGGTCAGGGCGGGCTGGATGAAGCCGGAGACGAACTGGGCGCGGAAGCTCGCCCGGTAGAGCTCCTCGCCGAGCTCGTCGAAGCGGGCGACGGCCTCGGCGCGGCGGCCGAAGGCGACGACCTCGGTGTGTCCGGTGATCATCTCCTCGACGTGGCTGCCGAGGCGGCCGGTGACGGCCCACTGCTTCACGAACTGGGGCTGGGCCCGCTTGCCGACGAAGGCGGCGACGGCGACCGAGACGGGCACGGTGGCGAGGGCCACGAGGGCGAGGAGCGGGGAGATCCAGAACATCATCACGAGCACCCCGGCCAGGGTGAGCAGGGCACGCGTCATCTGGCTGAAGGCCTGCTGGAGCGTCTGGGTGATGTTGTCGATGTCGTTCGTGGTGCGGGAGAGGACCTCGCCGCGCGGCTGCCCGTCCAGGTAGGTGAGGGGCAGCCTGGCCAGCTTGTGCTGGGCCCGGGCGCGGAGCCGGTGGCCGGCGCGCTGGACGACGGTGGTGGCGATCCGCAGCTGGACCCAGGTGAGGGCGGAGGAGCCGGTGACGACGGCGACGGAGAGCGCGAGGATCCGGCCGACGGCGGCGAAGTCGACGCCGGCGGGGCCGGTGGCCCCGGTGAGGACGAGGTCGGTGGCGCGGCCGAGGAGCAGCGGGCCGAGGACGGAGAGGGAGACGGCGGCGGCGCCCGCGGCGAGGACGCCGAGCAGCCGGGCCCGGTCGGGGGCGAGGGTGCGCAGCAGGCGGAGGCCGGAGGAGCGGAAGGACAGGGAGCGTTCGAGGGAGGGGGTGGCCAGGCCGGGGCCGCGCGGGGGCGGCGGTCCGGTGCGGGCGGGGGGCTGTGCGGGGGCGCGGGTCGCGGTCGCCGTGCTCATGCGGCTTCCTCCTCGGTGAGCTGGGAGAGGACGATCTCCCGGTAGGTGGGGTTGTCCCGCATGAGGGACGGGTGGGTGCCGGTGCCGACGGTGCGGCCGTGGTCGAGGACGACGATCCGGTCCGCGTGCCGGACGGTGGAGACGCGCTGGGCGACGATGACGACGGTCGCGTCGGCGGTCTCCTCGCGCAGGGCGGCGCGCAGCAGGGCGTCGGTGCGGGGGTCGAGGGCGGAGAACGAGTCGTCGAAGAGGTAGACGCGGGGGCGGGCGACGAGCACGCGGGCGATGGCGAGGCGCTGGCGCTGCCCGCCGGAGAAGTTGGTCCCGCCCTGGGTGACGGGGGCGTCGAGCCCCTGGTCGAGGTCCCGCACGAAGCCGGCGGCCTGGGCGACCTCCAGGGCGTGCCAGAGCTCCTCGTCGGTGGCCTCGGGGCGTCCGTACCGGAGGTTGGTCGCCACGGTCCCGGCGAAGAGGTACGGCTTCTGGGGGACGAGTCCGACGGTCCTGGCCATCAGCTCCGGGGCCACCCTCCGCACGTCGACGCCGTCGACGAGGACCTCGCCGTCGGTGGCGTCGAAGAGCCGGGGCACCAGCCCGAGGAGGGTGGACTTGCCGCTGCCGGTGGCGCCGATGACGGCGGTGGTCTCGCCGGGACGGGCGGTCAGCGCGACGCCGTCGAGGACGGAGGCCTCGGCGCCGGGGTAGCGGAAGCCGACGGCGTCGAGGTCGAGGCGGCCGGTGCCGGGCAGGACGCGGACCGGGTCGGCGGGCGGAGCGACGGAGCTGTGGGTGTCGAGGACCTCGCGGACGCGCTCGGCGCCGGCCGCGGCGCGGGGCAGCTGCATGAGGAGGAAGAGGACCATCATCACGGACATGGAGGTCTGGAGGAGGTAGCCGAGGAAGGCGACGAGGCCGCCGGCCTGGAGGGCTCCGGAGTCGATGCGGTGGGCGCCGGCGTACACGAGCGCGACGGTGGTCAGCTGCCAGACGATCAGGACCGTGGGGAACATGAGGGCCTGGAGCCGGCCGGCCCGGAGGCCGACGGTGAGCAGTTCGCCGTTGGCGGCGGCGAAGCGTTCCCGCTCGTGCCGGTCGCGGACGAAGGCGCGGACGACCCGGACGCCGGTGATCTGTTCGCGGAGCACGCGGTTGGCCCGGTCGACGCGCTCCTGCATGCCGCGGAAGAGGGGACCCATGCGCAGGACGACGGTGCCGACGGCGGCGGTCAGCACGGGCACGAAGAGGAAGAGGACCAGGGCGAGCGGCACGTCCTGGCGCAGGGCCATGACGAGTCCGCCGGCGCAGAGCAGCGGGGCGGCGACGAGCAGGGTGAGGACGAGGACGGCGAACGTCTGGATCTGCTGGATGTCGTTGGTGGTCCGGGTGATGAGGGAGGCGGCGCCGAACCGGCCGCGCTCCCGGGCGGAGAAGTCCTGGACGCGGCGGAAGACCTCGGAGCGCAGGTCGCGGGCGACGCCCATGCCGACCCTGGCGCCGGTGTAGGTGGCGGCGGCGGCCGCGGCGGCCTGGAGGAGGGTGACGCCGATCATCACGGCGCCGCCGCCGAGGACGCGGCCGGTGTCCCCGCGCAGCACGCCCTCGTCGATGACGCCCGCGTTGAGGGTGGGCAGGGCGAGGGAGGCGAGGGTCTGGACGAGCTGGAGGGCGACGAGGAGGACGAGGAGGGACCGGTACGGCCGGAGGCGGGGGACGAGCAGTCGGAACAGCATGCAGGGGATCGTGGTACCTCAACCTTGCTTGAGGTCAAGTGCCTTCCGGGCGCCGTACGGTGAGGACATGACGACTCCTCCCCCGCACGCCGAGATCGACGGTGTCCCGGCGGCCGATCCGCAGCTCCTCGCCGCCCTGATGACCGGCTTCGGGCACTTCACGGCGATGCAGGTACGCGACGGGCGGACGAAGGGCCTCGCCCTCCACCTCGACCGCCTCGACCGCTCCACCCGCGAGCTCTTCGGGCACGGGATGGACGGCGGGCGGGTGCGCGGGCTCGTCGCGGGGGCCCTCGCGAACTCCGGGCGGCGGGACGCCTCGGTCCGGGTGTACGTGTACCCGGGCGACCGCGTGGTGGTGACCGTCGCCGACCCGGCCCCCGACGGGCCCGGCGCCCCGCAGCGCCTGACGGCCGTCGACTACGGGCGGCCCGCGCCGCACATCAAGCACCTGGGCGGCTTCGGCCAGCTCTACCACGGCGAGGCGGCCCGGCGGGCGGGCTTCGACGACGCCCTGCTGACCTCCCCGGACGGCGTGATCTCCGAGGGCGCGATCACCAACATCGCCTTCTGGGACGGCACTTCGGTGGTCTGGCCGTCGGCCCCCTGCCTGATCGGCATCACCATGGGCCTCCTGGAACCGCGCCTGGGCTCGGTCCGCCGCCCGGTCGCCCTGGCCGACCTCCCCGGCTACCGGGCCGCGTTCGTGACCAACTCCCGGACGATCGCCCCGGTGGCGGCGATCGACGAGGTGCGGTTCGCGGTGGACGAGGAGCTGATGGACCGGGTGCACGCGACGTACGCGGCGGTGGAGGGGGACGAGATCCGGCCGTAGGGACCCGGAGCCCGAGGGGCCGGACCCGAGCGTCCACTCCCGGAGCCCGACGGACCGGACCCGGGGGCCCAACCCGGAAGCCCGACGGCCCGGACCCGAGCACCCGCCTCCCGGAGCCCGAGGGGCCGGACCGGTACGTCCACCCCGACGGGGGCGGGCGGCCGGACCCGGCGGCCCCGCCGGTCACCCGTTCGGCACGGGGCGTCAGCTGACGGCCCGTACACCGTACTGACCTGCGGGAATGTCCGGAATCCAGGCGACACACCGTATCGGACGGAGTAATCCTGATGCCCCATCAGCAGGCGGGGCGCGCGGCGCGGCTCTTATCTCGGTCTTAGAAGGTCCGGCTCCGGGACGTCCCTCCCGGGAGGACCAGCCGGCATGACCGCTCGCGCGCCCCGGAGGATCCCATGCGCACCACTGCCCGCCTCTTCACCGGAACCGCACTGGCGGTCGTCGCGATCGGGGCCTTCGGCGCCCCCGCTGCCCTCGCGAGCGGCGACGGCAACGAGTGGAGCGGCGAGAGCCACGAGTCGAGCGGGAGCCGCGAGTCCCTGGAGATCTTCCCCTCGTCCGTCTCGCCCGGCGAGACCGTCACCGTGAACACGACGGCCTGCGGCAAGCACGGGCGCGGCGTCGGGGACGCGAACTCGCTCGGCGCGGGCGAGTTCCCGCTGCGTCCGGGCACGCACAAGGAGGTCGTGGTCGGACAGTTCCGGGTGCCGGAGCACGCCAAGGCCGGTTCCCACTGGATCAGTGTCGCCTGCGACAACGGCAAGACGGCCCGGGGCGACCTGACCGTCAAGCACCGGGGTCCGAGCGGTCACGTCCAGACCGGTGTCGGGGGCAGCGTGGGCCCCGACACCGCCCAGGTCACGGCGGGTGCGGCGGTGCTGGCCGCGTCTGCCGTCGGCGGTGTCTGGCTCATGCGGCGCCGGGCGAGCGGCGCGCGGGGCCACTGAGTACACCGCCGGTCCTGCCCCCGCCGCGCGCCCGAACACGGCACGGCGGGGGCAGGGCCACATCCACGGAACGACCGGGGCGACCGAGGGAGACCGGGTGAGCAACAGGAGCAAGGGCTGGGGGATAGCCGCGGCCGCCTGCGTCGGACTCTGGCTCGTCCAGAACGGCTCGGAGAACGTCACCCCGCCCGTGCCGTCGGCCGCGCAGGCCTTCGCCGCCGGGCCGAGCGTGCACACCGACGCCGCCGCCGACCCGCTGCCGCCCTCGCCGCCGGTCCGGCTGCGGATCCCCGAGACCGACGTGGACGCCCCGATGATGCGGCTGGGTCTCGCGGCGAACGGCTCGCTCGACGTGCCGCCGGCCGCCGACCGGAACATGGCGGGCTGGTACGCGGACGGCACCGCGCCCGGGGCGAAGGGCACCGCGATCGTCGCGGGCCACGTCGACAACGCCGACGGGCCGGCCGTCTTCTACACGCTGGGCGCGCTCCGGAAGGGCCACCGGATCGAGGTGGACCGGGCGGACGGGCGCACCGCCGTCTTCACGGTCGACGCGATCGAGGTGTACGCCAACAAGGACTTCCCGGACCGCAAGGTGTACGCGGAGGCCGCCCGGGCCGAGATCCGGGTGATCACCTGCGGCGGCGGCTTCTCGAAGAAGAACGGCTACCAGGGCAACGTGGTCGCCTTCGGCCACCTCATCGGGGTCCGGTAGCGGCTCAGGCCCACTGGTCGAAGGCCAGCTTCGCGACCAGCGACAGCACCACGACGAGCAGCACGCCCCGGACGAACTCGGCGCCGCGGCTCAGCGCCATCCGGGCTCCCACGGTCCCGCCCGCCAGGTTGAACAGGGCCATGACGCCCGCGAGCTGCCAGTACACGGTGCCCTGGTAGGCGAACATGGCCAGCGCGCCCGCGTTGGTGCAGACGTTGACGATCTTCGCGGTGGCGGAGGCGGTCACCAGGTCCAGGTGGAGCACCGCGGTCAGGGCCAGGACCAGGAACGTCCCGGTGCCGGGCCCGAAGAGGCCGTCGTAGAAGCCGATGCCGCCGCCGACGACCACGATCGCCGTCACGATCCGCGCCCGGGTCAGCGGCGCCCGGTCCGCCCCCTCGGCCACCGCCCCGAAGGAGGGCCGCAGCATCACGAAGGCCGCGACCGCGAGCAGCACCACCATGATCACCGGGCGCAGGACGTCGCTGCTGATCCCGGCCGCGAAGAAGGCCCCGGCCATGGACCCGGCGAGGGCGGCGAGCCCGATGCGCACCGCCGTCCCCACCCGTACGGGCGCCTTGCGCACGTAGGTGATCGCGGCCCCGGTGGTGCCCACGACGGAGACCGCCTTGTTCGTGCCGAGGATGTGCGCGGCCGGCACGTGCGGCAGTCCCAGCAGGAGCGCGGGCAGCTGGAGCAGTCCGCCGCCGCCCACCACGGCGTCGATCCACCCCGCCACGAGCGCGGCGAGGCAGAGCAGGACAAGGGTGGTCAGCGAGATGTCGGGCATGGCCGTGAGCCTAGGGAGGAGATCGTTGGCCCGTCCATCAATCGGCTGATCGTTGAGCCAGTTCTGAGCTTGCGGCGCCCTGCTCCCGGTCGGGGGCGGGCGGGGCCGCCGGGGTGACGACGGCGGTGAGCAGGGTCGCGGCGAGCGCCCCGGTGCCGAGGAGGGCGGCAGCGAGCCGTTTCCTGGCGAACTCCACGGTGGTGCGGGGGGCGCTGTGTCTAGGCATGGTCGAAGTCCTCGCTGTGGATGCGGGAGGCCGGTACCCCGGCCCGGAGCAGGGAGGCGGTCGCGGCGCGGGACATCGCGGGCGGTCCGCACAGGTAGACGTCGTGGGCGGCGAGCTCGGGCACGAGGTGGCGCAGCGCGCGGGGCGCGAGCGGGTCGAAGGCGCCGTCCGAGGGGCCGAGCAGGAAGTGCAGGGTGGCCCGCCGCTCGCGGGCGATGGTCTCCAGCTCGGCGCGCAGGACCAGCCCGGCCTCGTTCGAGGCCCGGTAGAGGAGGGTCACGTCGCCGGGCCCGCCGGGCAGGGTCTCGAAGAGGGCGCGCAGCGGGGTGATGCCGACCCCGCCGGCGAGCAGCAGCACCTTGCGGCGGGTGCGGCGGTGGGCGGTGAGCGCGCCGAAGGGGCCGGTGGCGAGGACCCGGGTGCCGGGCCGGAGCCTGCGGATGCGGCGGGTGTGGTCGCCGAGCGCCTTCACGGTGATCCGCAGGGTGTCGTCGCGGACGGGCGCGGAGAGCGAGAACGGCAGGGCGGTCGCCCAGAGTCCGCGCCGCAGGAAGCGCCAGCGGAAGAACTGGCCGGGCTCGGCCCGCAGGTGGGCCACTCCCCTGCCCCGGACGAGGACGGAGACGACCCCGGGGCCCTCGTCGCGGACCTCGGCGACCCGCAGGTCGTGGCGGAGGGCGGCGCGGACGGGGACGACGAGCCGGTACCAGACGAGGAGGACGGCGACGGTGCCGTGGGCCATCGACCAGAGCCAGCGGGTGAGGAGGCCGCCCGCGAGGTCGGGTCCCGCGAGCTGGTGGACGAAGCCGAGCGCGGCGGCGAGGAGGGCGCCGAGGTGGACCGCCCGCCAGGTCTCGTGCGGGATCCGGCGACGGACGGCGCGGGCGGAGGTGACACCGACGGCGACGAAGAGGCCGGTGCCCGCGGTGGCGGCGGCGATCGCCCCGTAGGCGAGGAGGTCGCCGGTGGCGGTGACGAGGTCGGTACGGGTGTGCACCGCGTAGCCGCAGAGGGCGAGGAGGGCGTGGGCGCCGATCAGGCCCAGGACGTACCGGCCGCCGAGGGCGTGCCAGCGGGCGAGCCGGTCGGCTCCGACGCCGTGCTCGACGGCCGGGACGCGGGCCATCAGCAGCAGCAGGACGAGGACGCCGTATCCGGCGAGGAGTCCGGTGAGGTGGGCGCCGGTCGCGAAGAACGCGTCGAGGCGGGCGGACGGCCGGGCCTGGACGCCCCACAGCAGGGCGACGGCCCCGGCCCCGGCGGCGATCGCGTTCCGCAGCCGCTCCGGGGCGAACCGCAGGGCGGGCGCGGGCGGGAGCCCGGCCGGGGGTCGCTCGGACAGTTCGACGGGCAGGGGCGAGTAGAGGGGGTGGCTGGCCTCGGTGGTCACGTCCGGCACCCTAGGGCGGCCCGTATACGGAAACGGCCTCCTTAAGGCGGCCTTGAGCCGAGACTGACCGCGCGTTAATCCCCCGGGCCTCACAGCGCCTCCCGGGCCGTACGGAGATCAGCGTTCCGTACGGGAAACAGCCGGGATGCCGACGGGTAACACCCGCCCCGCACCCTTCCCGTATGAGTTCACGGATCGTGGCGGCCGGGGCCGGGACGGCGAGGTCCCGGCCCGCCCGACGCCTGCCCGGCGAGGCTCCCCTGATCCACCCGCTCCCCCACGACGGAGGCTCCTCATGACCACCCCCACCCTCGTCCTGGTCGGCCACGGCATGGTCGGCCAGCGGTTCCTGGAGGCGCTCGCCGACCGTGGCGTCACCGGGCGGGCCAGGATCGTGGTCCTCTGCGAGGAGCCGCGCCCGGCCTACGACCGCGTGCAGCTGACCTCGTACTTCTCCGGCAGGACGCCGGACGACCTGTCGGTGGTCGAGGACGGTTTCCTCGCGCGGCACGGCATCGAGCTGTACGTCGGCGACCCGGCCGAGGCGGTCGACCGGGCGGCGCGGACGGTCACGGCCCGCTCGGGGCGGGTCTTCGCGTACGACACGCTCGTGCTCGCGACCGGCTCGTACCCCTTCGTGCCGCCCGTCCCCGGCAGGGACGCCCGGGGCTGCTTCGTCTACCGCACGATCGAGGACCTGCTGGCGATCGAGGAGTACGCGAGGACGGCGCGGACCGGCGCGGTCGTCGGCGGCGGGCTCCTCGGCCTGGAGGCGGCGGGCGCGCTCCGGGGCCTCGGGCTGGACACGCACGTGGTGGAGTTCGCGCCGCGGCTGATGCCGGTGCAGGTCGACGAGGGCGGCGGCGCGGCCCTGCTCCGCACGATCGAGGGGATGGGCCTGACGGTCCACACGGGGACGGGCACCCAGGAGGTCGTGACGGCGGACGGCGCCGTGACGGGCATGCGGCTGTCGGACGGCTCCGAACTGGCCACGGACCTGGTCGTGTTCTCGGCCGGTGTGCGTCCCCGGGACCAGCTGGCCCGTGACTGCGGCCTGGAGGTGGGCGAGCGGGGCGGGATCGCCGTGGACGAGCTCTGCCGGACCTCCGACCCGCGGGTCTTCGCGATCGGCGAGTGCGCGCTGGCGGCGGACGGCCGGGTGTACGGCCTGGTGGCGCCGGGCTACGAGATGGCGCAGACGGCGGCGGCGGTGATCGCCGGGGAGGGCGCGGGGGACGGCTTCCGGGGCGCCGACCTGTCGACGAAGCTCAAGCTGCTGGGCGTGGACGTGGCCTCGTTCGGCGACGCGCACGGCACGGCCGAGGGCTGCCTCGACGTCGTGTACGCCGACTCCCGCTCGGGCGTCTACAAGAAGCTGGTGGTCTCCGGGGACGGGGTGCTGCTCGGCGGTGTGCTGGTCGGGGACGCCGAGCAGTACGGTCTGCTCCGCCCGCTCACCGGCACGGTGCCGCCGGTGCCGCCCGAGCAGCTGGTGCTCCCCGCGGGCGCGGGCGCCCCGCCGGCGCTCGGCCCGTCCGCGCTGCCGGACGACGCGGTGATCTGCTCCTGCCACAACGTCACGAAGCGCGCGATCGGCCAGTGCGCGAGCCTGCCGGAGGTGAAGCGGTGCACCAAGGCCGGTACGGGCTGCGGCAGTTGCGTGAAGGTGATCGAGAAGCTGCTGCCGACGCCGGCCGACGAGGGGCTGTGCGGCTGCTTCCCGTACACCCGGAGCGAGCTGTACGAGATCGCCCGGACCCTGCGGCTGGCCTCCTTCGCCGCGCTGCTCGACTCGCACGGGCGGGCGGAGGCGCGGGGCGGTGAGGGCTGCGAGGTCTGCAAGCCGACGGTCGGCTCGATCCTGGCCTCCCTGAACCACGGGTACATCCTCGACGGCGAGCAGGCCTCGCTCCAGGACACCAACGACCACTTCCTCGCCAACCTCCAGCGCAACGGCTCCTATTCGGTGGTGCCGCGCATCCCCGGCGGCGAGATCACCCCGGACAAGCTGATCGTGATCGGCGAGGTGGCGCGGGACTTCGGGCTCTACACGAAGATCACCGGCGGTCAGCGGATCGACCTCTTCGGCGCCCGGGTGGACCAGCTGCCCTCGATCTGGACGCGGCTCGTCGACGCGGGCTTCGAGTCGGGGCACGCCTACGGCAAGGCGCTGCGCACGGTGAAGTCCTGCGTGGGGCAGACCTGGTGCCGCTACGGCGTGCAGGACTCGGTGCGGATGGCGATCGGCCTCGAACTGCGCTACCGGGGCCTGCGCGCCCCGCACAAGCTGAAGTCGGCGGTCTCGGGCTGTGCCCGTGAGTGCGCGGAGGCGCAGTCGAAGGACTTCGGGGTCATCGCGACGGCGAACGGCTGGAACCTGTACGTCGGCGGGAACGGCGGCGCGACCCCGCGCCACGCCGACCTCCTCGCGCAGGACCTCTCGGACGCGGAACTGGTGCGTCTGATCGACCGGTTCCTGATGTTCTACATCCGGACGGCGGACCGCCTCGAGCGGACGTCGGCCTGGCTGGAGCGCCTGGAGGGCGGGCTCGACCACCTCAGGGACGTGGTGGTGCACGACTCGCTGGGCCTCTGCGACGAGCTGGAGGCGCTGATGGCCGCGCACGTGGCCGACTACCGGGACGAGTGGGCGCAGACCCTGGACGACCCGGAGCGGCTGCGGCGCTTCGTGTCCTTCGTGAACGCCCCGGGGGCGCCGGACCCGTCGGTCCGGTTCGTGCCGGAGCGCGACCAGATCAAGCCGGACCTCACGATCCTCACGATCGGCAACCTGGAAGGGGCCACCTCCCGATGACGACACTCGAACTCTCCCTGTCCCCCGACCTGTCCCCGGATTCCTGGCTGGCGGTCTGCGAGGAGGCCCGGCTCACCCCGGGCCGGGGCGTGGCGGCACTGCTGCCGGACGGCCGGCAGGCGGCGGTCTTCCGGGACCGGTCGGGCCGGACGTACGCGATCGACAACCGTGATCCGTTCACGGGGGCGCAGGTGCTGTCCCGGGGGCTCGTGGGCTCGACGGGCGGGCGGGCGTTCGTGGCGTCGCCGCTCCTGAAGCAGCGCTTCGACCTGGAGACGGGCCGGTGCCTGGACGACGAGGGGGTCGCGGTGGCGGTGTATCCGGTGCGGACCACCGCCAAGTAACTTGACCGATCGTTCCAGATAGTCGTACGGTCCTCCCGTGGCCAGAACCAAGGAATTCGATCCGCAGGCCGCGCTCCAGGCAGCGCTCGAACTGTTCTGGGCGCGCGGCTACGAGGCGACGACGATGGCGGACCTCGTGGAGCACCTCGGCATCGGCCGCGCCAGCATCTACGCGACCTTCGGGAACAAGCACGAGCTGTACCTGAGGGCCTTGGACCGCTATCTGGAGACCCGCGAGCCGGGCCTGGTGGAGGAGCTGTCCGCGCCGGGCCCGGCCCTGCCGGCGGTGCGCGCGCTCGTCCGCCGCTTCGCCGCCGAGGCGACGGCCGACGGAGAGCGGCTGAACGGCTGCTTCGTCACCAACTCGGCGGCGGAGCTGGGACCGCACGACGCGGTGGTCGCGCGCCGGGTGGAGCTGAGCTGGGAGCAGATCGAGACGCTCCTGCACGGCGCGCTCGCCCGGGCCCGCGCCGGGGGCGAACTCCCGGACGACCGCGACCCGAAGGCGCTCGCGCGGATGCTGCTGGTCCTGCTCCAGGGCATCCGGGTGGTCGGGAAGGCGTCGAGCGACCCGGGCAGGGTCCTGGACGCGACGGAGCAGGCGCTGGCCCTGCTGGACTGAGGAAAGGGCGCCCACGGGGGGCGCCCTTTCTTCGGCCCGCATTATGGAACGTACGGTCAAGTTCAGAACGTTCGGAACGTCCAGGGGGGGGCTGGAATGTCGACGACAGGACTCGGGGAGCCGCGCGGGGCCACGAACCGCGCCCGGCCCGCCCGGCACGGCTTCCTCCTGCTCGGGGGCGTCCAGATGACGCTCATCTTCACGCTCGCCTCCCTCGCCGTCCCGCTCCCCCGCATCGGAGCCGAGTTCCGGCTCGACCGCGCCGGGCTGATCCTGCTGAGCGCCGCCTACGGGCTGACCTTCGCCGGACTGCTGCTGCTCGGCGGCCGGCTCGCCGACCGCTCCGGCGGGCGCCGGATCCTCACCGCCGGCCTCCTCGTCCTCGGCGCCGCCTCCGCCGTCGCGCCGCTCGCCCCCGACTACGGGACGCTGCTCGCCGCCCGGTTCGGGCAGGGTGTCGGCGCGGCGCTCGTCGCCCCGGCCGCGATGGCGGTGCTGCGCGCGCTCCACCCCGAACCCGCCGCCTACGGCCGGGCGATGGCCACCTGGGGCGGGCTCTCCGTGCTCGGCGCGACCGCCGGAAACCTGCTCTCCGGGGTCATCGCGGCAGCCACCTCCTGGCGCGGCACCTTCGCGGTCCCGCTGGTGGTGACGGCGGCGGCGCTGCTCCTGGCCCCGAGGCTGCTGCCCGTGACACCACCGGGCCGGGGCCGCGCCCTCGACCTGCCCGGCGCGCTGCTCGCCACCGGCGGGATCATCCTCGCCAGTTACGGCCTCGTCCTCACCGACGCCCACCCCTGGGGCTCCGCCCCGGTCCTCGTACCGCTGCTCTCCGGACTCGTCCTGCTCGCCGCCTTCGCGGCCGTCGAGCGGCGCACCGCCGACCCGCTCCTGCCGCCGGACTTCCTGCGCGACGGCCGCCGCGCCCTGGGCCTCGCGGCGATCGGGCTCACGGCGGCCGGGACGGCCACGGTCTTCGTCCTGCTGTCCCTCGCGCTCCAGCAGCAGCGCGGCTGGTCCGCGCCGCTCACCTCCGCCGCGTTCGTGCCCTTCGCGGCCGCCCTGCTCGGCTCCGGCCGGCTCGCGGGACCGCTGATCGGACGGTACGGCCCGGGGCGGGTGACCGCGGCCGGGCTCGGCACGGCCGCCGCCGGGCTCGCCCTGCTCGCCGCGACCGGCTCCGACGCCTCCGCCCCGTACGCGTACGGGCTGCTGCCCGGCCTGGTCCTGCTGCCCGCCGGCGGCGCCCTGTCCTTCGCGGGCGCCGCCGTCCTCGCCACCGACGGGGTCCCGGCGCACCGCGCCGGCCTCGCGGGAGGCGTCCTGAACACGGCGATGGAGCTCGGGCCGACCGTGCTCTTCGCCGCCCTGCTCACCCTCGGGGGCGACACGGTGTCGCTGGCGGCCGCGGCCGTCCTCTTCACCGCCCTCGCCGCCGCCACCCTCCGCACCCACTGAGAAGACACAGGGGAGTCACTCATGTCCGCACGCTTCACCGACCGCACCGTCCTCGTCACCGGAGCCGGCTCCGGTCTCGGCCGGGCCATCGCGCTCGCCTTCGCCGCCGAGGGCGCGAAGGTCGTCGTCGCCGGCCGCACGGCGGAGTCCCTCGACGGGACGGTCGCCCTGATCGAGGCCGCCGGGGGCACCGTCGCCGCGGTCACCGCCGACGTGGCCAGCGCCGAGTCCACCCGGGAACTGGTGCGGCGCACGGTCGAGCTGTTCGGCGGCCTGGACGTGGCCGTGAACAACGCCGGGGTCTTCCGGGGCGGCGGCCACAGCGCCGCCGACCTGCCGCTGGAGGACTGGCGGACGCTGCTCGACATCAACGTCACCGGTGTGCTGCACGCGCTCCAGGCCGAGGTCGCCCACATGCGGGCGAACGGCGGCGGGGCCATCGTGAACATCGCGTCCAACCTGGGCCCGCACGTCCGGATCCCCGGCGTCTTCGGCTACCAGGTCTCGAAGGCGGCGGTCTCGGCGATCACCCGGGCCGCGGCCCTGGACCACATCGCCGACGGGGTCCGGATCAACGCGGTCAGCCCCGGCGCGTCGGAGTCCACCATGTCGCTCCAGCCGGGCGAGAGCGAGGCCGAGCGGGCGGTCCGGATGAAGGAGCAGTCGCCCCTCGGCCGCATCTCCTCGGCGGCCGAGGTGGCGGCGGCGGTGCTCTACCTCGCCTCGGACGACGCGGCCTCCGCCGTCGGCACCGACCTGGTGATCGACGGCGGCGTGTCGGCCTGACCGCGGCTCGGGGCGCTCGGCCCCGGACGGCCGCCGGGTCCGGGGCCCGACCCCGGCTCGGCGTGCTCAGCCCTGGACGGCCGCCGGGTCCATCCAGAAGACCTCCCAGTGGTGGCCGTCCAGGTCGGCGAAGGAGCGGCCGTACATGAAGCCCATCTCCAGCGGCTCCTTCGCCGGCGCACCGCCGGCCGCGAGGGCGGCGTCGGCGAGCCGGTCGCACTCCTCCCGGCTCTCGGCGCTCAGCGTGACCAGGACCTCGGTGGACCGGGTCGCGTCGGAGATCTCCTTGCCCGGGGCCATGAACGACCGGAACTTGGGCTCTTCGAGGAGCATCGCGAAGATCGTGTCGCTGAAGACCACACAGGCGGTGGTCTCGTCGCTGAACTGCGGATTCGAGGCGAAGCCCAGCTTCTCGAAGAACGCCTTGCTGGCGTCGACGTCCTTGACGGGCAGGTTCACGAAGATCATCTGGGGGGCCATGGCGCTCTCTCCTCCGTCGTGCGGTGCTGTCGAGAGGTAAGACGGGCCTGCCCCTCGGAACTCATCGGTCCTCCGAGGATTCTTTTCGCTCAGGCCACGGAGCGCAGTTCCAGGGCCGCCAGCGGGACGAACCCGCCGCCCGTCCCGCCGGTGGCCGCCCCGGGCCCGGCGAGCCGGCCCATCATGGCGAGCGCGATCCGCTCCCCCTGCGCCTTGGCGCGCTCGGCCAGGGGCCCCCGGTGGAGTCCGTCGACGGCGGCGTGCCAGAGCTGGACCCAGCGGCCGAAGTGGGCGGCGGTGAGCGGCCGGGCGGCGTGCAGCGCGGCGTGCGGGGCGAAGGCGTCGCGGCCGTAGTCGGCGGTACGGAAGAGGGCGCGCTCCCAGAAGTCGGCGATGCGCGGCAGGTGGACCTCCAGGTCGGTCCCGGCGATCCGCGTGAAGAAGGGGCCGATCAGCGGGTCGGCGAAGGCGGCGCCGTAGAAGCGCCGCAGCAGCACGTCGAGGTCGCGACGGCCGCGGATGTCGGGGGTCTCGCGCAGGCCGGGCGTCTCGCGGATGTCGGGGGTCTCGCGCATGCCCCCAGTGTGCCCACCGCCGCCCGCTCCCCCAAGTGCCGAAGGTCCTTGCGCCGCCCGGCCCGTCAGCCGGGGCGCCTTCCCGCCCGGCGGCCCCGGCGCCGCCCCGTCCCCGAGGCCCCGGCGTCCGCCGTCCCGAAGGTCCCGGCGTCCGCCGTCCGGTCTTCACCGCCCGTTGAGGCCCGGTCAACTCCGTACCCCTAGGTTCCGGAAGCGCGCGACCCCGTCGCCCGACCGGTGCGGCGGGGCGGTTCCCACCCTCTCAGGAGTGAGACGTGGAGCGACGCAGTTTCCTGCGTGGAGCGGTCCTCGGCACCTCGGCCGCCGCCTTCGGCGGCAGCCTGTGGCAGAGCGCGGCCTTCGCCGCCCCCGCCCAGCCCGGCGCCGGGCCCTACGGGGCGCTCGGCGCGGCGGACGCGAACGGCGTCCAGCTGCCCGCCGGGTTCACCAGCCGGGTGATCGCCCGGTCCGGCCAGACCGTCCCCGGCACCTCGTACGCCTGGCACAGCGCCCCGGACGGCGGCGCCTGCTTCGCCGACGGCACCGGCTGGATCTACGTCTCGAACTCGGAGATCAATCCGAGCGGCGGCGCGAGCGCCGTGCGGTTCGACGCGGCCGGGACGGTCACCGGCGCCTACCGCATCCTCTCCGGCACCCGCCAGAACTGCGCGGGCGGCAAGACCCCGTGGAACACCTGGCTGTCCTGCGAGGAGGTGTCGCTCGGCTACGTCTACGAGACGAACCCGTGGGGCGGCACCGCCACCCGCCGGGACGCGATGGGCCGGTTCAAGCACGAGGCGGCGGCCGCCGACCCGGTCCGCCGGGCGGTCTACCTGACCGAGGACGAGACGGACGGCTGCTTCTACCGGTTCGTCCCCACGACCTGGGGCGACCTCTCCTCCGGCACCCTCCAGGTCCTCAAGGCCGGCACCGCCACCTCGGGCACCTTCACCTGGCAGAACGTGCCGGACCCGGACGGCTCGCCGACCACCACCCGTAGCCAGGTCTCCGGCGCCAAGCGCTTCAACGGCGGCGAGGGCTGCCACTACGCGGACGACACCGTGTGGTTCACCACCAAGGGCGACAACCGCGTCTGGCAGGTGAACCTGGCCGCCGGCACGTACGAGCTGGCCTACGACGACTCGCTGGTGACGGGCGGCGGCGCCCCGCTGACCGGGGTCGACAACATCACCGGCAGCTCCTCCGGCGACCTGTTCGTCGCCGAGGACGGCGGGAACATGGAGATCTGCCTCATCACACCGGACGACGTCGTCGCGCCGTTCCTGCGGATCACCGGCCAGTCCGGGTCCGAGATCACCGGACCGGCGTTCTCCCCGGACGGCACGCGGCTGTACTTCTCCAGCCAGCGCGGCACCAGCGGCAGCTCCTCGGGCGGCATCACGTACGAGGTGAAGGGCCCGTTCCGCGCCTAGTCACGAGACGGCCGGTCCGATCCTCGCCCGGTCATGAGGCGGCCGGTCCGATCCTCGCCCGGTCATGAGGCGGCCGGTCCGTTCCGCGCGCGGCACCGCAGGTCCATCTGCCGCTGGGCGCCGCCGAGCAGGGCGGCGCCCAGCGGTGTCAGGGTGTGCAGGACCGCGTTGCCGTGGCGGAGCGTCGCGATGAGCCCGGCCTCGCGCAGCACGCCCGCGTGCTGGCTGGCCGAGGCCAGGGACACCCCGGCCCGGCGGGCCAGCTCGCTGGTCGTCCCGCCGTCGCCGATGGCGTGCAGGACGGCCGAGCGGGTCTGGCCGACGAGCTTGGCCAGCGAGGAGCCGCCCGGCGCGCGGACGGTCGGCGTCTCGCCGTGCGTGACGGGATAGACCAGGACCGGCGGCAGCCCGGGGTCCCGCAGCACCACCGGGGTCCCCCGGCAGAAGAACGAGGGCTGGAGCAGCAGTCCCCGGCCGTCGAGGTGGACGTCCCGGTCGACCGGGTAGTCGGCCTCCAGGACGGGCGCGCGCCAGCGCAGCATCGGCGGCAGCGAGGCGAGCAGCTCCTCGGCCCCGCCGTCCAGGAGGGCCCGGCCGCGGCGGGCCCGGTCGGCCTCGACGCGGGCCCGGATGTGCGGCCAGTAGGGCTCGACGGCGGCCCGGTGGTAGCTCCGCAGGGCGCCCGTGAGCCGGTCGAAGGGCTCCGCGCCGCCGTCCGCGAGGGCGCGCAGCGAATGGGGCACGGTCCGGCCGCCGGACCGGTCGGCGGCGAGCAGCGAGAGCTCGTCGCGCAGCCGCTCCCGCTCGGTGGCGCGGATGGCCTGGAGGCCCTCGTCGAGTCCGTGGACGCCCTCCGCGGGCGTCAGGAAGTCGGGGAAGTAGCCGCGGCTGGGAACGAGCGCGGCGAGCAGCCGGGTCTCACCGCCCAGCCGCATCCGGGCGTCGGCACGCCATTCGCCGTAGACGACGGGTCCGCGCCGGTCCCTTAAACGGTGAAAGCTCAGAATCGTTTCCCACAGAACGTCCGGCCGGGCGGCCGTCCGCACCCCCGCCAAGTCGTTTCCGGTGAAATGAATCCGCAGCATGAAGGTCCCCACCTGTGCACTCGCAACCACCCCCGACATCGAGTATGCACACCATCACTGCACGTTACCAGGGTGTTTCAGCCACAGTTGAAAGGCATCGCGGCGATCGGGGCGGAACCGAAAAGCTGTACGGGTCGGGCAGGAAACCTTCAGGACCGAGGTGACGTGGTGAAGACCGTGGGGGGCTTTGCCCGTCCGGCGGCGGTCGGCGAGGTTGCGGCTCACCTGCCCGGCATCGGTAAAGGGCGCGGCCTCCGGGTGGGGATCCGGGGGTCGCGCCCGCCCCGTTCTTTGCGGCGATGAATCGAAGAGGTTCAATGCCCAATAATTCAATCGGCCGCAATTGAACATTGACTCACATCAACACGGCCGACAAACGAACAAACGACGGGACGGACACCTCCGCACAAAGGTGTCCGTCCCGTCTCTTTTTGTGAATCCGGGGCCGCCGCCCGCCGGTGAGGGTGAGAGGTAGCCGACGGCGGCCCCGGTGGCTGTGAATCCGCTGCTGAACGGGGGTTCAGGAGGACCCGGCCGTCGCTGCTGAACGGGGGTTCAGGACCCGACCCCGCCGCTGCTGAACGGGGGTTCAGGAGGGCCCGACCGCCGCTCCTGAACGCCCGTTCAGCAGGTCTCAGCGGCTGTCGCTGCCCTTGGACTCGGCCGCCGCGCGGCCCGCCTCCAGGCGCGCCACCGGGATCCGGAAGGGCGAGCAGGAGACGTAGTCGAGACCGACCTCGTGGAAGAAGTGCACCGACTCCGGGTCGCCGCCGTGCTCGCCGCAGACACCGAGCTTGATGTCGGGGCGGGTGGCACGGCCGGCCTGGACGGCGCTGCGCACGAGCGCGCCGACGCCGTCCTTGTCGATGGTCTCGAAGGGGCTGACGCCGAAGATGCCCTTCTCCAGGTACGCGGTGAAGAACGAGGCCTCCACGTCGTCGCGGGAGAAGCCCCAGACCGTCTGCGTGAGGTCGTTGGTGCCGAAGGAGAAGAACTCCGCGGCCTCGGCGATCTGACCGGCGGTCACGGCGGCGCGCGGCAGCTCGATCATGGTGCCGAGCGCGAGCTTCAGCTCGACGCCGGTCTGCGCCTGGACCTCGGCGATGACCTGCTCGGCCTCCTCGCGGACGATCTCCAGCTCCTGGACGGTGCCGACGAGCGGGATCATGATCTCGGCGCGCGGGTCGCCCTTGGCGTCGATGCGGTGGGCCGCGGCCTCCGCGATCGCCCGGACCTGCATGGTGAACAGGCCGGGGATGACCAGGCCGAGGCGGACACCGCGCAGACCCAGCATCGGGTTCTGCTCGTGCAGCCGGTGCACGGCCTGGAGCAGGCGCAGGTCGTTCTCGTGCGGCTCCTTGCGGGACTCGGCGAGGGCGACGCGGACCGACAGCTCGGTGATGTCGGGCAGGAACTCGTGCAGCGGCGGGTCGAGCAGGCGGACCGTGACGGGCAGCCCGTCCATGGCCTCGAAGAGCTCGATGAAGTCCTGCTTCTGGAGCGGGAGCAGCGCCTTCAGCGACTCCTCGCGCTCGGCGTCCGTGTCGGCCAGGATGAGGCGCTCGACGTACTGGCGGCGCTCGCCGAGGAACATGTGCTCGGTGCGGCACAGGCCGATGCCCTGGGCGCCGAAGCGGCGGGCGCGCGAGGCGTCCTCGGCGTTGTCGGCGTTGGCGCGGACGCGGAGGCGGCGGACGCGGTCGGCGTAGGCCATGATCCGGTGCACGGCGCCGACGAGCTCGTCCGCGTCGTCGGCGCCGGCGTGCATGCGGCCCTCGAAGTACTCGACGACCGGGGAGGGTACGACGGGTACCTCACCGAGGTAGACCTTGCCGGTGGAGCCGTCGATGGAGACGACGTCGCCCTCCTCGACGACCTGGCCGTCGGCCGTGGTCATGCGGCGGCGCTTGGTGTCGACCTCCAGCTCCTCGGCGCCGCAGACACAGGTCTTGCCCATGCCGCGGGCGACGACGGCGGCGTGCGAGGTCTTGCCGCCGCGGGAGGTGAGGATGCCCTCGGCGGCGATCATGCCGTCCAGGTCGTCCGGGTTGGTCTCGCGGCGGATCAGGATGACCTTCTCGCCGGAGCGGGACCACTTGACGGCCGTGTACGAGTCGAAGACGGCCTTGCCGACGGCCGCGCCCGGGGAGGCGGCGATGCCGCGCCCGATCTGCTCGACCTTGGCGTCCTCGTCGAACTTGGGGAACATCAGCTGGGCGAGCTGGGCGCCGGTGACGCGCTGGAGGGCCTCGGCCTCGTCGATCAGGCCCTGGTCCACGAGCTGGGTGGCGATGCGGAAGGCGGCCCCGGCGGTGCGCTTGCCGACGCGGGTCTGGAGCATCCAGAGCTGGCCGCGCTCGATGGTGAACTCGATGTCGCAGAGATCCTTGTAGTGGGTCTCCAGCGTGTTCATGATGTGCATGAGCTGGTCGTACGACGTCTTGTCGATGGACTCGAGGTCGGCCAGCGGCACGGTGTTGCGGATGCCGGCGACGACGTCCTCGCCCTGCGCGTTCTGGAGGTAGTCGCCGTAGACGCCGGCGTGGCCGGAGGCGGGGTCGCGGGTGAAGGCGACGCCGGTGCCGGAGTCCGGGCCGAGGTTGCCGAAGACCATCGAGCAGACGTTGACGGCGGTGCCGAGGTCGCCCGGGATGCGCTCCTGGCGGCGGTACAGCTTGGCGCGGTCGGTGTTCCAGGAGTTGAAGACGGCCTCGATGGCGAGGTCCATCTGCTCGCGCGGGTCCTGCGGGAAGTCGCGGCCGGTCGCGGTCTTCACGATCTTCTTGAAGTGCTTGACGACCTTCTTGAGGTCGGCGGCGTCCAGGTCGGTGTCGCTGGCGACCTTCTTCGCGGCCTTGGCCTCGTCGAGGGCCTCCTCGAAGAGCTCGCCGTCGACGTCGAGGACGGTCTTGCCGAACATCTGGATGAGCCGGCGGTACGAGTCCCACGCGAAGCGCTCGTTGTCGGCCTGGCGGGCGAGGCCGGTCACCGACTCGTCGGAGAGGCCGATGTTGAGGACGGTGTCCATCATGCCCGGCATGGAGAACTTGGCGCCCGAGCGGACCGAGACGAGAAGCGGGTCGTCGGCCTGGCCGAGCTTCTTGCCCATCCGGCGCTCAAGGGCGTCGAGGTGCGCGCTGACCTCGTCGCGGAGCTCGACCGGCTCCGAGCCGCTCTCGAGGTAGACCTTGCACGCCTCGGTGGTGATCGTGAAGCCCGGAGGCACCGGGAGGCCGAGGTTGGTCATCTCGGCGAGGTTGGCGCCCTTGCCACCGAGCAGGTCCTTCAGGTCCCTGTTGCCCTCGGTGAAGTCGTAGACGAACTTCTGATCATTGTTTTCCGACACGGGTCCCGACTCCTCGATGACTCGGTTGGCTGCCCTGACGGCGAGGAACATACCCAGATCGAAGGCTTCTGGGGAGGTACGCCTACCGGTCACACGGTCTTAACCACCCGTCCGCCAGCACTTCGAAAGTTACCGAGCCGAAGATTCCGGTTTCACGGCCCGAAGGCCACATGACCCAATCCAGCCCCAACCCGCTCACATGAGCGCCCAATCGAGCACTTGCGTTCAACTCTTGAACACAAAAGGGGTGGCACTCAGTGCCACCCCTTCAGGCTGTGCAGCTATCCGTAACCTGCTCATCTGAGCACCACCCTCCTCAAGGGTGGCGAGGATCACTCCCCCGGAGGGGTCGGATCTCAGCCGCCGGACGTGTCCAGCTCGGCGTCCTCGCTGATCCCGGAGCAGTCGTAAGGGTCCTTCAACCAGCCATCCGGCAGGACAACTCGGTTGTTTCCGGACGTACGACCCCGGGGGCCGTCCGCACCCACCGGCCACGCCTGGTCCAGGTCGAGCTCGCTCAACTGAGCGCGCAGCTCGTCCAGGGAGGAGGTGACGGCGAGCTTCTTGCGCATCTCGGAGCCGACCGCGAAGCCCTTCAGGTACCAGGCCACGTGCTTGCGGAAGTCGATGACACCGCGTGCCTCGTCGCCGAGCCACTCGCCGAGCAGCCGCGCGTGCCGCACCATCGCGTCCGCGACCACGCGCAGACCCGGCTGTGCGTACTCCCCGGTGCCCTCGAAGCCCGCCACGAGGTCCCCGAAGAGCCAGGGGCGGCCCAGGCAGCCGCGGCCCACGACGACGCCGTCGCAGCCGGTCTCCCGCATCATCCGCAGCGCGTCGTCGGCGGACCAGATGTCGCCGTTGCCGAGCACCGGGATCTCCGGCACGTGCTCCTTGAGCCGCGCGATCGCGTCCCAGTCGGCCGTGCCGCCGTAGTGCTGGGCGGCGGTCCTGCCGTGCAGGGCGATGGCGGTGACGCCCTCCTCGACGGCGATCCGGCCGGCGTCGAGGAAGGTGATGTGGTCGTCGTCGATGCCCTTGCGCATCTTCATCGTGACCGGGAGGTCACCGGCGTTGCCCACGGCCTCGTTCAGGATCGCCCGCAGCAGCGGGCGCTTGTAGGGCAGGGCGGAGCCGCCGCCCTTCCGCGTGACCTTGGGGACCGGGCAGCCGAAGTTCAGGTCGATGTGGTCGGCGAGGTCCTCGTCGACGATCATCCGCACGGCCTTGCCGACCGTCACGGGGTCGACGCCGTAGAGCTGGATCGAGCGCGGCTTCTCCGTCTCGTCGAAGCGGATGAGCTGCATCGTCTTCTCGTTGCGCTCGACCAGGGCCCGCGTCGTGATCATCTCGCTCACGAACAGTCCCTTGCCGCCGCTGAACTCACGGCAGAGGGTACGGAAGGGGGCGTTGGTGATGCCGGCCATCGGGGCGAGCACCACCGGCGGCTGCACGATGTGCGGCCCGATGGCGAGAGGGGTGAACGCGGTCATTCGGCCATTGTCCCGCACTGCGGAAGTTCTTAGACAGCCATACGATCCGCACATGCCAGAGCTCACACGCGGCCGCCGCCTCGTCGTCCTCGCGATCTGCTGCATGAGCCTGCTGATCGTCAGTCTGGACAACACCGCGCTGAACGTCGCCCTGCCCGCCATGCGCGAGGATCTCGGCGCCACCGTCGCCGGCATGCAGTGGACGATCGACGCCTACACCCTGGTCCTCGCCTCCCTGCTGATGCTCGCGGGCTCCACCGCCGACCGGATCGGCCGCCGCAAGATCTTCGTGACCGGCCTGGCCGTCTTCGCGCTGGGTTCGCTGCTGTGCTCCCTGGCGCCGAACCTGGAGGCCCTGATCGCCTTCCGCGCGGTCCAGGCCGTGGGCGGGTCGATGCTGAACCCGGTCGCCATGTCGATCATCACCAACACCTTCACGGAACCGGCCGCACGCGCGCGTGCCATCGGGGTCTGGGGCGGGGTCGTCGGCGTCTCCATGGCGGCGGGACCGCTGGTGGGCGGGGTGCTGGTCCAGTCGGTCGGCTGGCGGTCGATCTTCTGGGTCAACCTGCCGGTCGCCCTCGTCGCCCTGCTCCTGACCCTGCGGTACGTCCCCGAGTCCCGCGCGCCCCACCCCCGGCGCCCGGACCCGGTCGGCCAGCTCCTGGTGACGGCGCTCCTCGCCTCGCTGACGTACGCGATCATCGAGACCGACCCGCTCTTCGCCGCCTTCGCCGCCGCCGCGCTCGCCGGTCTGCTGTTCTACGAGCCCCGGCGCCGCGAGCCCCTCATCGAGCTGCGCTTCTTCCGCAGCGCGCCGTTCAGCGGGGCCACCGTCATCGCGGTCTGCGCGTTCGCCTCGCTCGGCGGCTTCCTCTTCCTGAACACGCTCTACCTCCAGGACGTGCGCGGGCTCTCCCCGCTCGACGCCGGGCTGTGGATGCTGCCGATGGCCGGCATGACCTTCGTCTTCGCCCCGCTGTCGGGACGCCTCACGGCGGCCCGGGGGCCGCGTCCCTCGCTGCTGCTCGCGGGGGCGGCGATGACGGCGGGGCCGCTGCTCTTCGCGGCGTTCTCGGCCGAGACGGACGACGCCCTGCTCCTCACCGGGTACGTGGTCTTCGGCATCGGCTTCGGCCTGGTGAACGCCCCCATCACCAACACCGCCGTCTCCGGGATGCCCCGGGCGCAGGCCGGGGTGGCGGCCGCGGTGGCCTCGACCAGCCGGCAGGTGGGGCAGACGCTGGGCGTCGCGGTGATCGGCACGGTCCTGGCGGCGGGGTTCGGCGCCGTGCCGGACGCGGACGCGTTCGTGGCGGCGGCCCGGCCCGGCTACTGGATCATCACGGGCTGCGGCTTCGCCGTGCTGGTGGTCGGGGCGCTGACGAGCGGACCGTGGGCGCGGCGGACGGCGGAGCGGACGGCCCGGTGCCTGACGCCGGAGGAGGGCCGGGAAGGGCCTCAGGCGACAGCCGGGGCGTCGGCCTCCTGAGCCTCAGGCCACGGCCAGGGCGTCGGCCTCCTGACCTCAGGCCACGGCCAGGGCGTCGGCCTCCTGAGCCTCGCGCTCCCGGGCGACGAGGTCGAGGAGGCGGGCGACGCCGGCCTGGGTGGCGTCGTCCACGGGGACGTACGTGACGAGGTGGGTCCCGGCGTTCGGGCCGAGCCAGAGGTTGGTGTGCTCGAAGCGCAGCAGCCCCACGCGCGCGTTGCGGATGACCTTCACACGACCGCCGGGGGCGACCACCTCGTGCCGGGCCCAGATCTCCCGGAACTCGGGCGAGGCCTCTTCGAGACGCCGTACGAGCTCCTTCCAGGCGGGTTCGGCCAGGTGCTCGGCCATGGCGGCGCGGAGCTTCCCGGCGAGCGCGCGGGTGACCTCGGGCAGATCGGTGACGGAGGCCCGGAAGTCCTCGTTCGTGAAGGCGAGCCAGAGGGAGTTGCGGTCCTCGCGCGGCAGGGCGTCGAGGTCGCAGAAGAGGCGCCCGAAGGTCCGGTTGTGGGCGAGGAAGTCGTAGCGGCTGTTCTGGATCGCGGCGGGCACGGGCTCCAGCTGGTCGAGGAGCCGGCGCAGGGTGGGCGTGACGACGGGGCAGGGCGTCTCGGGGTGCGGGTCGGCGGCGCCGGCGAGGGCGAAGAGGTGGCTGCGCTCGGTCGGGTCGAGCAGCAGGGCCCCGGCGAGGGCGTCCAGGACCTGCGGGGAGACTTGGATGTCGCGGGCCTGTTCGAGCCAGGTGTACCAGGTGACGCCGACGGCGGAGAGGTGGGCGACCTCCTCGCGGCGCAGGCCGGGGGTGCGGCGGCGCCTGCCCCTCGGCAGGCCGACCTGCTCGGGGGTGATGCGCTCGCGGCGGCTGCGCAGGAAGGCGGCGAGCTCGTGCCGGCGCACGTCCTGTTCGGTCGGGGCCTCGGGTCCGCTGATCGCCATGACGGTCATGCCTCCAGGGTGCCGGGGCGGTCGGCCCGCTTCCAGGTAGTGCTTGTACCAGGATAAGGACACTCTGGTACCAGGCTGAGCGCGGGCGGAGGCTCGGTCCTGTGACTACGACCTCCCCTTCCGTCCGCACGGCGGCCCCGGCCGCCCGCCGGGCCCCCGCGCTCGGCGCCCTCGGCCTGTTCACGGTCCTGCTCGGGGCCGCGCTGCCCCTCATCGACTTCTTCATCGTGAACGTCGCCCTGCCGTCCATCGACCACGACCTGGCCGCGGGCCCGGCCCTGCTGGAGCTGGTGGTCGCCGGGTACGGCCTGTCGTACTCGGTGCTGCTCGTCCTCGGCGGGCGGCTCGGCGACCTCTTCGGCCGCCGGCGCCTCTTCCTCGCGGGCATGGCCGCCTTCGGCGTGACCTCGCTCGCCTGCGGCCTCGCCCCGGACGCCTGGACCCTGGTCGCGGCGCGGGTGGCGCAGGGCGCCGCGGCGGCGCTGCTGCTGCCGCAGGTCCTCGCGACCATCCACGCCTCGACCGAGGGTCCGCGCCGGGCGCGGGCGCTCAGCCTGTACGGGGCGACCGCCGGTCTCGCGATGGCGGGCGGCCAGATCCTGGGCGGGGTCCTCGTGACCGCCGACATCGCGGGCACCGGCTGGCGCTCGGTGTTCCTGGTGAACGTGCCGGTGGCGGTGGTGGGTCTGGTCCTCGCCGCCCGGGCCGTGCCGGAGACCCGTTCGGACCGGCCGGCGCCGGTGGACGTGCCGGGCACACTGCTCCTCGGGCTCGCGCTGCTCACCCTGCTCGCCCCGCTGACGGAGGGCCGGGCGGCGGGCTGGCCGCTGTGGACGTGGGTGTCGCTCGTGGTGTTCCCGTTCGCGGCCGGGGCCTTCTGGTGGGTGGAGCGGCGGGCGGACCGCCGGGGCGCGACCCCGCTGGTCCCGCCGAGCCTGCTGGCCCTGGTGCCGCTGCGGCGCGGGCTCGCGGTGGTGCTGCCGCTGTCGCTGGGCTTCAGCGGCTTCATGTTCGTGATCGCGGTGGCGCTCCAGCAGGGGCTGGCCATGGGCGCGGTGGCCTCGGGTCTCGCGCTGGTGCCGATGGCGCTGGCGTTCTTCGGGGCGTCGCTGGCGGGGCCGCGCCTGGTGCGGCGCTGGGGCACCCGGGTGGTGCCGGTGGGGGCGGTGCTCCAGGGGCTGGGGATCGCCGCGATCGCCTGGTCGGTGGGGCACGACTGGCAGGGGCTGTCCGTCGGGGACCTGGTGCCGGGAATGGCGGTGGCGGGGCTCGGTCAGGGGCTCCAGCTGCCGGTGCTGTTCCGGGTGGTGCTCTCCGAGGTGCCGTCGGAGCGGGCGGGCGTGGGCAGCGGGGTGATGGTGACCACGCAGCAGTCGGCGCTGACGCTGGGCGTGGCGACGCTGGGTTCGCTGTTCCTGTCGCTGTCCGCCTCGCCGGCCGACATGGGGACGGCGCTGCGGACGACGCTGCTGGTCCAGCTGGGTGTGGTGGCGGTGACGCTGCTGCTGAGTCTGCGCCTTCCCCGCACGGTCCGGTAGGCCCCGAGGGGACCCCGGAGAACCCGAGAGGACCCCTGACGGACAGGAGAGGACCCGAGCGGACCCGAGCGGATCCGAGCGGACACGACAGGGAACATGGAGTGACAGATATTGAAATCTGTCATCACACATGTCATGGTTGTTCCATGACCACCACACCGAAGAGCCCCGTCCCCACCCGTCGCCTCGGCACCACCGGCCCCGTCGTCTCCGCGCTCGGCCTCGGCTGCATGGGCATGTCCGCGCTGTACGGCGAGAGCGACCGCGCCGAGTCGCTCGCGACGATCCACGCCGCCCTGGAGGCCGGCGTCACCCTGCTCGACACCGGCGACTTCTACGGCATGGGCCACAACGAGCTGCTCATCAACGAGGCGCTGCGGACCGCGCCCGCCGCCGCCCGCGAACAGGCGCTGACCAGCGTGAAGTTCGGCGCCCTGCGGACGGTCGAGGGCGGCTTCACCGGCTACGACGGCCGCCCGGCCGCCGTGAAGAACTTCGCGGCGTACTCGCTCCAGCGCCTGGGCACCGACCACATCGACATCTACCGGATCGCCCGCGTCGACCCGGACGTGCCGATCGAGGAGACCGTCGGCGCCATCGCCGAGCTGGTCGAGGCCGGGCACGTGCGGCACATCGGCCTGTCCGAGGTCGGCGCGGACACCCTGCGCCGGGCGGCGGCCGTGGCCCCGATCGCGGACCTCCAGATCGAGTACAGCCTGATCTCCCGGTCCATCGAGGAGAAGATCCTGCCGACCGCCCGCGAACTGGGCATCGGCGTCACGGCGTACGGAGTGCTCTCCCGCGGCCTGATCAGCGGTCACTTCACCCGGGACCGGGAGCTCGCCCCCGGCGACTTCCGCGGCATGTCCCCGCGCTTCCAGGGCGAGAACCTCGACCGGAACCTGGACCTGGTGGACCGGCTGCGCGCGGTCGCCGAGGCCAAGGGCGTCACGGTCGCCCAGACGGCGATCGCCTGGGTCCTCGCCCAGGGCCCCCGGCACGGTGCCGACATCGTCCCGCTGATCGGCGCCCGCCGCCGCGACCGGCTCACCGAGGCGCTCGGCGCCCTGGACGTCACGCTCGACGCCGCCGACCTGGCCGCGATCGAGGAGGCCGTACCGGCGGGCGCGGCGTCCGGCGAGCGCTACCCGGCGGCGCAGATGGCCCACCTGGACAGCGAGCACTGACAGGTACTGTCGTTCCATGGCCGCCACCGAGACCCTGACCGCAGAGCGCATCCTCGAAGCGACCGAGGAGGTGCTGCGGCGCTACGGCCCGGCGAAGGCGACCGTCGTCGACGTGGCCCGGGTCCTCGGCGTCAGCCACGGCAGCGTGTACCGCCACTTCCGCACGAAGGCGGCGCTGCGCGAGGCGGTCACCGAGCGGTGGCTGGAGCGGACCATCGTCGCCCTCGTGCCGTACGTCGAGGCCGCGGGTCCGGCGGACGAGCGGCTGACCGGCTGGCTCACGGCCCTCTTCGGCCTGAAGCGGAGGAAGGCGGGCGGCGAGCCGGAGCTGATGGCCACCTTCCAGGTGCTGATCGGCGAGAACAGCGCGGTGGTCGACCGGCACGAGGATCATCTGGTCGAGCAGATCGAGAGCATCCTGACGGACGGTCACCGCGAGGGCCTGTTCGCGGCGCCGGAGCGGGACTTCGCCACGACGGCCCGCGCGGTCTTCCACGCCACGGACCGCTTCCACAATCCGGCGCACGCCGCCGAGTGGTCGGCCCCGGACGCCGAGGCGGCCTTCTCGGCCGTCGTGGCCCTCGTGCAGCGCGCGCTGAGGGCCTGAGCCGCACACCCCACTTGAAGATCATTTGGCTTGGAATTTCCCCTTCCCTGTCCGGTGCGTGACTAGCGTGCTCCCGCACCGCGACCGTCGGCACTTCCAGGGGGATCCATGTCCACACCCGCCAGACCGGCCCGATCGGGCGGCTCCTCCGCGATCGGCTGGGTCCTCACGATCGGTCTCAACGTCGTCGCGCCGATCCTCACCTACAACACGCTGACGGAAGACCACGGCTGGTCCGAGTTCTCCGCGCTGCTCCTGAGCGGCGCGTGGCCGGTGCTCGACACCGCGGTCATGGCCGCCTGGCGGCGCAAGATCGACGAGTTCGCGATGGTCACCCTGGTCTTCCTGGTGATCACCGCCGTGGTCTCGCTGGTCGGCCCGCACACCGCCCGCGCGCTGCTCGTGAAGGACTCCGCGGTGACGGGCCTGTTCGGCCTGCTCTGCCTGGGGACGCTGCTCGCGCCGCGCCCGCTGATGTTCTACTTCGGCCGCAAGTTCGCGACCGACGGGACCGCCGCCTCGACGGCCTGGTGGAACGGCATGTGGGAGTACGAGGGCTTCCGCTCCACCATGCGCACGATGACGCTGGTCTGGGGCGTGGCGTACGTGGCCGAGGCGCTGGTCCGCGTCGCGCTCGCGTACGTCCTCCCGACGCGGACCATGGTGACGCTCAGCCCGGTCATGATCTACAGCGTCCTCGGCGTGCTCGGCGTGTGGACGGCCTGGTTCGGCAAGCGCCGCGCGGCGGAGGGCGCCCGACGGCAGGCCGAGGCGGAGGCCGCCGCGGCCTCCGGAGCCGCGACCGCCTGACGGCACGGGAAAGCCCCCGGCCCCTTCCGCGAGGGAAGGGACCGGGGGCTTGCGCGTGTCCGCGATCAGGCGGCTCAGGCGCCGATGAGGCGGCTGGCCAGGTAGCCCTGGATCTGGTCGAGGGAGACGCGCTCCTGCTTCATGGTGTCGCGCTCGCGCACGGTCACGGCGTTGTCCTCGAGGGTGTCGAAGTCGACGGTGACGCAGTACGGCGTGCCGATCTCGTCCTGACGGCGGTAGCGGCGGCCGATGGCGCCGGCGTCGTCGAACTCGATGTTCCAGTTCTGGCGCAGGTCCGCGGCGAGGCCCTTGGCCTTCGGGGAGAGCTGCGCGTTCCGGGAGAGCGGCAGGACCGCGACCTTGACCGGGGCCAGGCGGTGGTCGAGGCGCAGCACCGTGCGCTTCTCCATGACGCCCTTGGCGTTCGGGGCCTCGTCCTCGATGTACGCGTCGAGCAGGAAGGCCAGCATCGTGCGGCCGACACCGGCGGCGGGCTCGATGACGTACGGCGTGTAGCGCTCGTTGGACTCCTGGTCCAGGAAGGTGAGGCTGGCGCCGGAGGCCTTGGAGTGGGCCGTCAGGTCGTAGTCGGTGCGGTTGGCGACGCCCTCCAGCTCGCCCCACTCGCTGCCGCCGAAGGAGAAGCGGTACTCGATGTCGGCGGTGCGCTTCGAGTAGTGGGAGAGCTTCTCCTGCGGGTGCTCGAACCAGCGCATGTTCTCCTCACGCAGGCCCAGGCCGGTGTACCAGTTCCAGCGCTGCTCCATCCAGTACTCCTGCCACTGCTCGTCCTCGCCCGGCTTGACGAAGAACTCCATCTCCATCTGCTCGAACTCGCGCGTGCGGAAGATGAAGTTGCCCGGAGTGATCTCGTTCCGGAAGGACTTGCCCATCTGCGCGATGCCGAACGGGGGCTTCTTGCGCGCGGTGGTCTGCACCTGGGAGAAGTTGGTGAAGATGCCCTGGGCGGTCTCGGGGCGCAGGTACGCGACGGAGCCGCTGTCCTGCGTCGGGCCGAGGTGCGTGGAGAGCAGGCCGGAGAAGTTCTTCGGCTCGGTGAAGGTGCCCTTGTTGCCGCAGTTGGGGCAGTTGAGGTCGGCGAGGCCGTTCGCGGGGAGACGGCCGTGCTTCTCCTCGTACGCCTCCTCCAGGTGGTCGGCGCGGAAGCGCTTGTGGCAGGAGGTGCACTCGGTCAGCGGGTCCGTGAAGGTGGCGACGTGACCGGAGGCCTCCCAGACCTCGGTGGCCAGGATGACCGACGAGTCGATACCGACGACGTCCTCGCGCGAGGTGACCATGTAACGCCACCACTGGCGCTTGATGTTCTCCTTGAGCTCGACGCCCAGGTGCCCGTAGTCCCAGGCGGCGCGCTGACCGCCGTAGATCTCACTACAGGGGAAAACGAAGCCACGGCGCTTGCTCAGGCTGACGATGGTGTCGATCTTGTCGGCGGCCACGGTGCTCTCTTCATTACGACGACGAAGTGCGAATGCCTCAGGTTACCGGCGTGCCCGCCCCTGGTATCAAATCGGTTCCGCGACCGGGGCCCGCGAGGGCGCCCGGGCGTCCGCGTGGGGCGGACCACACCCAAGGCAATTGACAACCGTTTCCAGTTTTGTTGAAAATGAGTGTCATGAACGTACGTCGCCTCATACCCCGCACCGCCCTCGCCGGAGCCGTCGCGCTCGGCATCGTCTCCCTCTCCGCCTGCGCCGGATCCTCCGACGCCGCGGACAAGGGCGGCGACGGCAAGCTGGACGTCGTGGCGTCGTTCTACCCGATGCAGTTCCTGGCCGAGCGGATAGGCGGCGGCCACGTCGCCGTGAACACGCTGACCAAGCCCGGCGTCGAACCCCACGACCTGGAGCTCAAGCCGAAGCAGATCGGCGAGCTCGGCGACGCCGACGTCGTCCTCTACCTCAAGGGCATCCAGCCCGCCGTCGACGAGGCCATCGCCCAGGCCGGCGTGAAGAACACCGTCGACGCCGCCACCCTCACGAAGCTGGAGAAGCACGGCAACGAGGTCGGCCACGACCACGAGGGCGAGGAGGCCGGGCACGACCACGCGTCCGAGGCCGGCGCCGACCCCCACGTCTGGCTCGACCCCGTGAAGTACGCCGAGGTCGCCGAGGGCGTCGGCAGCGCCCTCCAGAAGGCGGACCCGGACCACGCCGCCGACTACCGCAAGAACACCGAAGCCCTGAAGAAGGAGCTCGGCGACCTGGACACCGAGTTCGAGACGGGCCTGCGGAACACCGCCACGAAGACCTTCATCACCACCCACTCCGCCTTCGGCTACCTCGCCGAGCGCTACGGCCTGGAGCAGGAGGGCATCACCGGCATCGACCCCGAGTCCGAGCCGAGCCCCGCCCGCATCAAGGAACTCCAGGACATCGCGAAGAAGGACAAGGTCTCCACCGTCTTCTTCGAGACCCTCGCGAGCGACAAGACCGCGAAGACCCTCGCGAAGGACACCGGCCTCAGGACCGACGTGCTCGACCCGCTGGAGGGCATCACGGACCGGTCCGAGGGCGATGACTACCTCGCGGTCATGCGGTCGAACCTCGCCGCCCTGAAGACCGCGCTCGGCGCCAAGTAGGAGGTCCCGTCGTGAGCGACGACCAGCCCGTCATCTCCGTCCGCGGAGCCACCGCGACCCTCGGCGCGCGTCCCGTCCTCCGGGGCGTCGACCTCACCGTCCACCGCGGCGAGGTCGTCGCCCTGCTCGGCGCCAACGGCTCCGGCAAGTCCACGGCCGTCCGCGCGGTCATCGGCCAGGTCCCGCTGACCGGCGGCGCCATCGAGCTCTTCGGCACCGAGCGGAAGCGGTTCCGCGACTGGGCCCGCGTCGGCTACGTGCCGCAGCGCACCACCGCCGCCGCCGGCGTCCCCGCCACCATCCGCGAGGTCGTCTCCTCCGGCCGGCTCTCCCGCCGGAGGTTCGGCTGGACGACGAAGGCCGACCGGGCCGCCGTCGAGCGGGCCATCGAGCTGGTCGGCCTCGCCGACCGCGCCAGGGACTCCGTCTCCGCGCTCTCCGGCGGCCAGCACCAGCGGGTGCTGATCGCCCGGGCGCTCGCCTCCGAGCCCGAGCTGCTGATCATGGACGAGCCGATGGCCGGCGTCGACCTCGCGAGCCAGGAGATCCTCGCCGCGACCCTGCGCGAGCAGGTCGCCGGCGGCACCTCGGTCCTGCTCGTCCTGCACGAGCTGGGCCCGCTGGAGCCCCTCATCGACCGCGCGGTCGTCCTGCGCGACGGCTGCGTCGTCCACGACGGGCCGCCGCCGGAGGCCGTCGGCCAGCACGCGCTGCCCGGCCACGACCACGTACATCCGCACGCGGCCGGCGAGCCGCTCCGCACGGGACTGCTGACCTGATCATGGACTTCCTCGAACCGGCCTTCATGCAGCGGGCGCTCCTCGCGGCCGTCCTCGTCGGCATCACCGCACCCGCCGTCGGCATCTACCTGGTCCAGCGCCGCCAGGCCCTCATGGGCGACGGCATCGGCCACGTCGCCATGACGGGCGTCGGCCTCGGCTTCCTGCTGAACTCCAGCCCGGTCTGGATGGCGACCCTCGTCGCCGTCGCCGGCTCGGTCGCCATGGAGCTGATCCGCGCGTACGGCAAGACCCGCGGCGACCTCGCGCTCGCGCTGCTCTTCTACGGCGGCATGGCGGGCGGCGTCCTGCTGATCAACCTCTCGCCGACCGGCTCCAACGCCAACCTCAGCTCGTACCTCTTCGGCTCGCTGTCGACGGTCTCCACCGAGGACGTCACGGCGATCAGCGTCCTCGCCGCCTTCGTCGTCCTCGTCACGGTCGGCCTGCGCAGGCAGCTCTTCGCCGTCAGCCAGGACGAGGAGTTCGCCCGGGTCACCGGCCTGCCGGTGCGCGCCCTGAACCTGCTGATCGCGGTCACGGCGGCCGTCACCGTCACGGTCGCCATGCGGGTCGTGGGCCTGCTCCTGGTCAGCGCGCTCATGGTGGTCCCGGTGGCGGCGGCCCAGCAGCTGTCGAAGTCCTTCCGCGCGACCTTCGTCCTCGCGGTGGCGACCGGTGTCACGGTCACCCTGGCGGGCACGGTCACCTCGTACTACCAGGACGTGCCGCCCGGCGCGACGATCGTCCTGTACGCGATCGGGATCTTCATCGTCCTGACCCTGCTCGCCACGCCGCTCGCCAAGCGGCGCGCGCGGGCGGCGGAAGCCGCCGCCCTGGACTGCGACGCACGGGTTCCGGCCACCCGGCGGCCGGGCGACGACGTGAAGGTCTGATCCGCGACTGCCCCCGGGGGCACGGGGGGCTGGCAGAATGGCGGGGGCAGACAAGCATCCAAGGAGGCCCCCGTGGCGACGGCAGGACCCCCCGTACGCGGCCGCTCGACCAAGCAGCGGGCCGCCGTGTCGGCGGCACTCAGCGAGGTGGACGAGTTCCGCAGCGCCCAGGAGCTGCACGACATGCTCAAGCACCGCGGCGACTCCGTCGGCCTGACCACGGTCTACCGCACCCTCCAGTCCCTGGCGGACGCGGGCGAGGTCGACGCGCTGCGCACCAGCGAGGGCGAGACGGTCTACCGCCGCTGCTCGACCGGCGACCACCACCACCACCTGGTCTGCCGCGTCTGCGGCAAGGCCGTGGAGGTGGAGGGCCCCATGGTCGAGCAGTGGGCCGAGGCCATCGCGTCGGAGCACGGCTTCGTGAACGTGGCGCACACGGTCGAGATCTTCGGCACCTGCGCGGAGTGCGCCGGGAAGTGACCTGACATACGAGGGGGCCCGCACCGATCGGATTCGGTGCGGGCCCCCTCGTATGTCAGGTCGGGCGGCTCAGCCCTTGTCGAGGACGGCCAGGTCGGCCGGGTCGACGCCGCCGAAGCGGCGGTCGCGCTGGGCGAACTCGACGCAGGCCCGCCACAGGTCGCGGCGGTCGAAGTCCGGCCACAGCACGTCCTGGAAGACCAGCTCGGCGTACGCGCTCTGCCAGATCAGGTAGTTGGAGGTGCGCTGCTCGCCGCTGGGCCGCAGGAACATGTCCACGTCCGGCATGTCCGGGTAGTACAGGTACTTCTGGATGGTCTTCTCGGTGATCTTCGCCGGGTCGAGCCGGCCGGCCTTCACGTCCTCGGCCATCGCCTGCGCCGCGTCCGTCAGCTCGGCGCGACCGCCGTAGTTCATGCAGAAGTAGAGCGTGAGCTTCGTGTTGTCCTTGGTCTGCTCCTGCGCGACCTGGAGCTCCTTGGCCACGGACTTCCACAGCTTGGGCATCCGGCCCACCCAGCGCACCCGGACGCCCAGCGAGTCGAGCTGGTCGCGGGACTTGCGGATGAAGTCGCGGTTGAAGTTCATGAGGAAGCGCACCTCCTCGGGCGAGCGCTTCCAGTTCTCGGTGGAGAAGGCGTACAGCGAGATCGCGCCCACGCCCATCTCGATCGCGCCCTGGAGCACGTCGAGCACCTGCTCGGCGCCGACCTTGTGGCCCTCGGTGCGCGGCAGCCCGCGCTCCTTGGCCCAGCGGCCGTTGCCGTCCATGACGATCGCGACGTGCTCCGGCACCAGCTCCGGCTGGAGCTTCGGCGGGCGGGCGCCGGACGGGTGCGGCTCGGGGGCGCTGTACTCCCGACGCTGGCGCCCGAGGAGTCGTGCGATGGCCATGAGTGGTCTCTCCTAGCTTTTCTCTACGTACCGCAGGGAGCGCAGGCCGCGCTCCAGGTGCCAGTGCAGATAGGCGGACACGAGTCCGCTGCCCTCCCGGACGTGACGCGGCTCGCACGCGTCCGCCGTCGCCCAGTCGCCGGTGAGCAGCGCGCTGAGCAGGCCGATGGCCTCCGCAGAGGGTACGACGCTTCCGGGCACGCGGCAGTCGCCGCATATGACCCCGCCCGCCGCGACCGAGAAGAACCGGTTCGGCCCGGGGAGGCCGCACTTCGCGCAGTCCTCGAAGCTCGGCGCGTAGCCGTTCACGGCGAGGGACCGGAGGAGGAAGGCGTCCAGGATGAGGTGCGGCGCGTGCTCGCCCCGGGCGAGCGTCCGCAGGCCGCCCACGAGCAGCAGGTACTGCTGCACGGCGGGCTCGCCCTCGTGGTCGGTGAACCGCTCGGCCGTCTCCAGCATGGCCGTGCCGGCGGTGTACCGGGCGTAGTCGGTGACGATCCCCCCGCCGTACGCGGCGATGGTCTCGCTCTGCGTGCAGAGCGGCAGGCCCCGTCCGACCAGCTCGCTCCCCCGGGCGAAGAACTGCACGTCCACGTGCGAGAAGGGTTCGAGACGCGCCCCGAACTTCGACTTCGTCCGGCGCACGCCGCGCGCGACGGCGCGCACGCGGCCGTGACCGCGCGTGAGGAGCGTGATGATGCGGTCCGCTTCCCCAAGCTTCTGGGTGCGCAGCACGATGCCGTCGTCGCGGAACAGACTCATGCGCCCATTCTCCCGTACGGCGGCGGCGGACCGGACGCACGGCCCCGGAGAGACGCGGGTCACATCCACCCGTGTCACAGGGGCCCGGGCTGTCTCGTCCCAAGGGGTGAAGCCCAGCGCACGACACCCGCGAAGGAGCACCCCATGGACGCCCGACTGAACCTCTTCGCCAGCCCGACCGCCGGCAAGGCCTTCAAGCACCTGATGGCGGCGGGCAAGGCGGTCAAGGAGTCGACGGTCCCGGCCGCGACCCAGGAGCTGGTCGCGCTGCGCGTGAGCCAGATCAACGGCTGCGCCGTCTGCATCGACATGCACACCAAGGAGGCGGCGCACGCCGGCGAGACCGCGGTACGGCTGAACCTGGTGGCCGCCTGGCGCGAGGCGACGGTCTACACCGAGGCCGAGCGCGCCGCCCTGGAGCTCGCCGAGGAGGGCACCCGGGTCGCCGACGGGGCGGGCGGGGTCGGCGACGAGGTGTGGGCGCGCGCCGCCCTCCACTTCGACGAGGAGGAGCTCACCGCCCTCGTCCTGCACATCGCCTTCATGAACCTGGCGAACCGGCTGAACGCCATCACCCGGCAGCCGGCGGGCGACTACGAGGTCGGCCGGTTCCACTGAGGGACGCCCCACCGCACGATCATGAGGGGTCCGCGTCGCGCGGACGTACGGGAACGGGGAGAGGAAGCCGCCATGAGCAAGGTCGAGGAGTTCGAGGAGCTGCGCCCGCTGCTGTTCTCGATCGCCTACCGGATCCTCGGCAGCGTCGGCGAGGCCGAGGACGCCGTCCAGGAGACCTGGCTGCGCTTCGACGGCTCCTCCACCCGGCCCGACTCGACCAAGGCCTTCCTGTCGGCCACGGTCACCCGCCTCTCCATCGACGTCCTCCGCTCCGCGCGGGTCCGGCGCGAGGAGTACGTGGGCCCCTGGTTCCCCGAGCCGCTCCTCAGCGATCCCTACGAGGACCCGGCGCGGGCGGCGGAGCTGGCCGACTCGGTCTCCATGGCCTCGCTGCTCCTCCTCGAACGGCTGAGCCCCCTGGAGCGCGCGGTCTTCCTGCTCCGGGAGGTCTTCGCCTTCGACTTCCGGGAGATCGCCGAGGCCGTGGACCGCTCGGAGGCGGCCTGCCGGCAGCTGCTCGTACGGGCCCGCCGCCACATGCACGACGGACGCCCCCGGTTCACGGCCGACCGCGACGAACGGCGGGAACTCGCCACCCGCTTCTTCGACGCCCTCCAGAACGGCGACGTCGCCGGACTCCAGGACCTCCTGGCCGCCGACGTCCAGCTCGTCGGCGACGGCGGCGGGAAGGCCCCGAACTTCGCCCGGATCATCGCGGGCGCGGACAAGGTGGCCCGACTCCTCGGCACCGCCTTCCCCGCGCTCACCGAGCTCGACGTCACCTGCGAGCCGCGCGAGGTCAACGGCCAGCCCGGCGCGCTCTACCGCGACCGCGACGGCCGGATCCTCCAGGCCATCGTCCTGGACGTCCTCGACGGGCGGATCCAGACCATCCGCGCGGTCCTCAACCCCGACAAGCTCGGCCACCTCGGGCCGGTCGCCGACGCGTGGGCCATCGACCGCGAGGTGCGGCAGGCCCGCCGCCGCCCCCGCTGACCCGGCCCGCGCCCGCGCCCGCCGTCACGGCACCTCGCCGCGGCTGCGGGCGTTCACGTGCGCGGTGGCCGCGCTCAGCCGCTCCGCCGCGGTGGCCTCCCGCACCCCGTCCGGCTCCACGTCCCACTCCCGCCCGCCACCGAGCGGACGCACCTGCACGTAGGGGCCCTCGTGCCCCATGACCCTCCCGACCCGACCGGTCAGGATCTCGACGACGTACGACCCGATGGGCAGCGTCACGAACGACTCTCCTCCCTCGGCAGTACGGCGGCGGCGAGGAGCCGGGCCGTTTCCACCGTGCAGCATCCCAATTCCACGAGCGGCCGCGGGGGCTCTGCGGCGAGCGTCACGACGTCGAGCCCGAGCGAGGGGAGCGTGATTCCCGCCCTCGCGAGGGCCTCGCGCAATTCCGCCACCGCGTCCTGAGCGGTTCCGACGGCGCTCGTGGTCGTCTTCATGATGTCTTCCTTCACCAACGTATGCCTTTCTGAATCCATTTCCTGCTTCGCCTCTCCAGATTGGGGGCGGATACGTAGGATCGGCAGATGCGCAGGTCGTACAACAAGTGGGTAGGGTTGGGGAGTTAGCCCATGGCCAAGGGCAGGCAGGACGAGAGGTGGCGGTTCTTCGGAGAGCTCCTCAAGGAGCACCGGGAGACCGCGGGGCTCTCGCAGAACGAGTTGGGCGGACTGGTGTTCGTCTCCGGTGCGCACATCGGACTGTTCGAGCAGGGAATCCGAAAACCTCAGCTGGATGTCGCGGAGCGAATCGACAGCGTCCTACAAACCGGGGGTATTTTCGAACGGACGGTACGGGATCTCATCAACAAGTCACCGTACGCCTCCTATTTCCACGAAGTGGCGGAGCTGGAGGCGGTGGCGACGAAGATCTGCGAGTTCGCGCCGACGGTGGTGCCGGGGTTGTTGCAGACGCGGGAGTACATCCGGGCCGTGACGGTCGCGGCGAACCCGTTCGCCACAGAGCAGTACATCGAGGAGAAGGTCACCTCGCGACGGGACCGCGCGCGCATCCTCGATGACGCCACACGTCCCGAGTTCTGGGTCGTGCTCCACGAGAACGCGGTACGCGCCCCGGTCGGGAGTCCGGCCATCATGGCGGATCAGCTCGACCACATCGCGACCCTGATCCGGGACCGATGGGTCCTGGTGACCGTGATCCCCCGCTCGGCCGGAGCGCACGCTTCGATGAACGGCATGCTCCGGCTCATGGAGTTCGAGGACCAACCGCCAACGGCCTATACAGAGACCTCGTTTACCGGCACCCTGCTCGACGATCCGGCAGTGGTGAGGCGCGCACAGCGCGCCTACGATCTGCTCAGGGTCACCGCCTTGTCGCCGGCGGAGTCCCTGGCCCTGATCGAGTCGGCGGCGGAGGACTTCAGACGATGCGCGAGTACGAACTGAACAACGCCCACTGGTTCAAGAGCTCCTACAGCAACGGCGAGGGCGGTGAGTGCGTCGAGGTCACCTACGACTTCGCGGGCGCCACTTGGCGCAAGAGCTCCTACAGCAACGGCGACGGTGGCAACTGCGTCGAGGTCACGTACGACGTCACCGGCATCGTCCCCGTCCGGGACAGCAAGGTCGCCGACGGGCCCGTTCTCGTCGTGCCCGCCGCCGCCTGGGCCGCGTTCGTCGACGGCATCGCGAGATGACCACCCCGTCCCCGCCCGTGGTCCAGGGCTCCAGGAGTTCGACGCTCCAACTGGAGGGCGACGCACTGGTCCTGAGGCGGCCCCACGAGGAGGCGCTCATCCCGCTGGCGGCGGTCGAGCGGATCCGGGCGGAGGGCCGGTCGGTCGGGGTCGAGCTGACGGCCCCGGCGGGGGCCACGCGGTACGTGCACCGGATCGACGGGGCGAGCCCGGCGGGCGCCGCCCTGTTCGCCGAGAGGGTGAACGCCGTCCTGCCCGGGACGCCCGGGCGGGACACGGCCGCCGACGGCACCGCGCTCGTCGAGACGCGTACCCTCCCCCTGACCCGGCGGGCGAGGAAGCTGCGCCGCATCGGGTGGCTGTCGGGCGGCGCGCTCGGCCTGGTCGTCCTCGCGAGCGTGGCCGTCGCGGTCTCCGGGGACCCGGCCGCCGTGATCGCCGTCGTGCCGGCGGGTCTCGTCATGACGGCGGCCCTCGCCGTCGGGGCGAACGCGCTGGCGAACTGGTACCGCGAGCGGCGTCTGGTCCGGCACGGCATCACGGACTTCGCCGCCGAGGTCCCGGGGCGGCCGGGGATGTACCTCTACACGGACCCGGCGGGCCGCATCCGCCATGTGTTCACCTGGGCGGGCGGCATCGCCGTGAAGGTGAGTTACGACCCCGCCGACCCGGGGGACGTGGTCCTGCCACGGGCAGCCCTGTTCCGGCGCGGGGAGCTGGCCCTCGGGCTGCTCCTCGTGTTGCTCGCGCTGCTCTGCGTCGCGGGTCTGATCGCGCTGACCGTCCTCGCGTTCACCGATCCGGGAGCGCTTTCCGGCACCACCTAGGCGCGCTTATGGAAGTCATAAGTTAGCCTTATGAGCTCATAGACCGGGGGCGGGTACCACTCCGCGCGAGAAGTTATTTAGGGTGGCCTAAGTGTCGGCGGCTTTCGCCGCCACGTCGCTTGCGAAGGGAACCCGTCATGCCCCGCCCCCTCCGGGTCGCGATCGTCGGCGCCGGCCCCGCCGGAATCTACGCCGCCGATGCGCTGCTGAAGTCCGACGCCGCCGCCGAGCCGGGCGTGTCGATCGACCTCTTCGAGCGGATGCCCGCGCCCTTCGGCCTGATCCGCTACGGCGTCGCCCCCGACCACCCGCGCATCAAGGGCATCGTCAAGGCCCTGCACCAGGTCCTCGACAAGCCGCAGGTCCGTCTCTTCGGCAACATCGACTACGGCACCGACGTGCACCTCGACGACCTGCGCGCCTTCTACGACGCGGTGATCTTCTCGACCGGCGCCATGGCCGACCGCGAGCTGAAGATCCCCGGCGTGGAGCTGGACGGCTCGCTCGGCGCGGCCGACTTCGCGTCCTGGTACGACGGGCACCCGGACGTCCCGCGCGACTGGGAGCTGTCCGCCGAGAAGGTCGCCGTCCTCGGCGTCGGCAACGTGGCCCTCGACATCGCGCGCATCCTCGCCAAGACGGCGGACGAGCTGCTGCCGACGGAGATCCCGGCCAACGTGTACGACGGCCTCAAGGCGAACCGGGCCAAGGAGATCCACGTCTTCGGCCGCCGCGGCCCCGCGCAGGCGAAGTTCAGCCCGATGGAGCTGCGCGAGCTCGACCACTCGCCGAACATCGAGGTCATCGTCAACCCCGAGGACATCGACTACGACGAGGGCTCGATCGCCGAGCGCCGCAAGAACAAGCAGACCGACATGGTCGCGAAGACCCTGGAGAACTGGGCGATCCGCGACGTCGGCGACCGCCCGCACAAGCTCTTCCTGCACTTCTTCGAGTCGCCCGTCGAGATCCTCGGGGAGAACGGCAAGGTCGTCGGCCTGCGCACCGAGCGCACCGAGCTCGACGGCACGGGCAACGTGAAGGGCACCGGCGCCACCACCGACTGGGACGTCCAGGCCGTGTACCGCGCCGTCGGCTACCTCTCCGACGAGCTGCCCAAGCTGCCCTGGGACGCCGTCTCCGGCACCATCCCTGACGAGGGCGGCCGGGTCCTCCAGGAGACCGGCGAGCACCTGGCCTCCACGTACTGCACCGGCTGGATCCGGCGCGGCCCGGTCGGTCTCATCGGCCACACCAAGGGCGACGCCAACGAGACCGTCGCGAACCTCCTGGACGACTTCGCGCACGGGCGCCTGCTCACGCCGGCCACCCCGGAGGCGGACGCGGTCGTGTCCTTCCTGGAGGGCAAGGGCCTCACGTACACGACGTGGGAGGGCTGGTACGCCCTCGACGCCGCCGAGCAGGCGCTCGGCGAGCCGCAGGGCCGCGAGCGCGTGAAGATCGTCGAGCGCGAGGACATGCTGCGCGCCAGCGGCGCGATCGACTAGTCCGTCGCGGGGCCCTCGCCCCTTCCCGGTCCTACGCTGGAAGGACCCGGAAGAGGTGAGGGCCCATGTCCGCACCCACGATCGACACGGTCACGCGCGCGCGGGACGCGGCGGCCCGCGAGTCCTGGGCCGAGGCGTACGGACTGCTGCGCGCCCAGGACGCGCACCCCTCCCGCGCCCTGACCGCCGCCGACCTCGCCGCCCTCGCCGACGCGGCCTGGTGGTCGGGCCGCGTGGAGGAGTCCGTCACGGCCCGGCTGCGGGCCCACGCTGCCTTCGTGGCGTCCGGGGACCATCGGGGCGCCGGGCTGGCCTCCTGGTGGCTGGCGCACGAGTACGAGGCCCTGGGGCGGCCCGCGACGGCCTCCGGCTGGCTGCACCGGGCCCACCACCATCTGGACGACGCTCCGCCCTGCCCCGAGCAGTGCTTCCTCGCGTGGACCGACGCCGAGACGGCGGCCGCACGGGGCGACCCCTCGGCGGCCCTCGCCGCCGCCCGCCGCATGACCGCGCTCGCCGCCCGCTCCGGCGATGCCGGCCTGCTCGCGCTGAGCCGCCAGGCCGAGGCCTCGGTCCTCCTCGCCGACGGCCGCCGCACGGAGGCGTCGGCCCTGCTCGACGCGGCGATGCGCCCGGTCCTCGCGGGCGCACTGAGCGGGACGGTCACGGGCCTGCTGTACGACCTGGTGCTGACCCGGTGCCTGGAGACGGCGGACCTCGGCCGTGCGGTGGAGTGGACGAACGCGGCGATGGAGTGGACCGCGCCGCCGTGGACGGGCCGTCCCCCGGCGCCCCTGACCGCGCCCTCCGGCGAGAACCCCTTCCGCGGCGTGTGCCGGGCGCACCGGGTCCAGGTGCTCGACCTCCTCGGGGCGTGGGCGCTCGCGGAGGCCGAGGCGCGCCAGGCGTGCCGGGAGGTGCCGGTGGACCGCCCGGGGGCGGCGGCCGCCGCGTACTACACCGCCGGGGAGGTGCAACGGCGCCAGGGGCGCGCGGCGGAGGCCGCCGCCTCGTACGCGCGCGCCCACGAGCTGGGCAGGCTCCCGCAGCCGGGCCTCGCGCTGCTGCGGCTCGCGCAGGGGCGGCCCGAAGCGGCGGTGGCGGGCGTCGGCCTGGCCCTCGGTCGCCTCGGCGATCCCCGTCGTGACCTCCTGGGCCGGGCCCGGCTGCTCGCCGCCCGGACCGAGGTGGCGCTCGCCGTCGGGGACCTGCCCGGGGCGGCGGGCGCGGCGGCGGAGCTGGAGCTGCTGGCCGGGGACGTGCCGCTGCTGCGGGCGACGGCCGATGCCGCGCGGGGCGCGGTGGCGCTCGCGGAGGCGCGGCCGGAGCCCGCGCTGCGGCTGCTGCGGCGGGCGCTCGCCGGGTGGCTGGAGCTGCGGGTGCCGTACGAGGCGGCCCGGGTCCGGGTGCTGCTCGCGGCGGCCGGGCGGGCGGTGGGCGGCGAGGCGGCGGCCCGGCGCGAGCTGGGCGCGGCGCGGGCGGTGTTCGAGCGGCTGGGGGCCGTGCCGGACGCCCGGGCGGCGGCCCTGGCGGCGGGCGGGCCCCGGCGCGGCTCGGCGGCGTCGTCCGGCTGAGCCGGTCGGTCCTCCCCCGGGTGCCGGGGGCTAGGAGACGGTGCGGGCCGAGGCGAGGAGGCGGACGGTGTCCTCGGGGGCCAGCGACAGGGCGTTCCCGACGGTCCCGAGGACCTCGGTCTCGGCCGGGGTGTAGGCGCCGTCGGCCAGCGCGATCCGGGCGGCCTGGAGCAGGATCGACTCCCGCCCGGACGGGGCCAGGTGCGGGGTGAGCGGCTCCAGCGCCTCGTGGAGCTCGATCGAGAGAAGCGTGCCCTCGGGGTTCACCTCGGGCATGAAGCGCCCGGTGTCGGCCTCCAGTGCCTCGACGAGGTCGACGAGCTGGACGGCCGTGCACTCGGCGAAGCCGGCGGACCGGACCGCGGTGACGGCCCGGTCCAGGACCTCGCGGGATTCCGTGCCGCCGGCCGCGAGGACGGCCAGGGCGACGGTGTGCACGGCGTCCCGCAGCATCCCGGAGAAGCGGCTGGTCGTCGGGTGGTCGAGCACCTCCGTACCGAAGTGCGTGTGACAGGCCGCGCACTCGACGACGGGGCCGGTACAGCCCCGGGGCAGGACGGGGACGCCCAGGACGGCGAACCTGCGGCGGCCGGTGCGGCGCCGGTAGTTCCGGTCGCCCCCGCACTCCTCGCAGAAGAACTCGCCGTCTCCGACGGTGTTCCAGGAGGTGCGGATTCCGCAGACGCCCACTTTCCCACCACGTGAATTCCGGGCAGACCGCACACGCACCTCCTCAACGGCCCGGCTGCACTGCCGGCGTTGGCGTGATGTTAGCCACATCCTTGATGTGGCGTCAGCACCCCGTCGTCAGATCACCACCGACTTGGCCGAGACACGTCACCGCTCGGGCGGGGTCAGGAGGTGCGGCGGCGGCGCTTCGCAAAGGCCAGGAAGCCTCCGCCGACGAGGACGGCGGCAGCGGCCGCGGCGATGGCACCGGGGCCGATGGCCGAACCGGTCGTCGCGAGATCACCCTCCGGGGTGGCGGACGGAGCCGGGGTGGGGGCGGTGGCGGGCGCGGTGGTCGCCTCCCCCGGGGTGGCCGGGGCCGCCGGGGTGGAAGGGGACACGGAGGCGGAGGGGGTCTCGGGGGCGCCCGGGGTCGCGCCGCCCTCGCTCGGGGTGGGCGCGGGGGTGGTGGCCGGCGGGGTGGGGACGGGGGTGTCCGTCGGCTTCGGCGGCTGCGGGGTGACGACCGGGCCCGGCGTCGTCTCCTTCGGGAGGCAGCCGGTGAAGTTCATCTGGTGGGTCTCGGCGCCGGGGACGGTGACGAGCTCCTCGGCGACGACGGAGCCGTTGACGTGGCCGGGGCCGACGTCCTTGCCGCCCATCTCGACCTTGGCGTTCGGGGCGAGGATGGTGCCGGGCCAGGAGGTGTAGTTCTTCTTCACGCTCGTGGCCTGCGGGAAGTTCCACAGCAGCTTGGACCGGATCTGCCGGTATCCGTCGGCGGGCACGTCGTAGTCGTCGATGACGGGCATGCCGCCGGCGAGGTTCTTGTAGTAGACGCCGTAGGTGGCCGAGGTGCTCATGTCGTACGAGGCGCCGAGCACGTTCACGAGGGTCGAGGAGCCGACCGGGACGTCCAGGGTGATCGCGCGGTACTTCTCCAGGTCGGCGGCGTTCACCGCGAAGACGTTGAGGGTCTTGTCGGTGCCGGTGAGGAAGATGCCGTCGCCGGAGGTGGAGACCGTGCCCGTGGCGGCGGTGGCGGCCCAGCCGGTGGACAGCGCCCGCAGGTTCGTGAACTCCTTGCCGAAGTCGAGGGGCGAGGCGCCCTTCGCGCCCGGGCCGTCGAGGCCGAAGCCGCCGCCCTTCCGGGAGGTGTCGTCGAGCTCGCCGTAGACGCCGGTGCCCTTGGTGATCACGACCTGGTTGGCGTGGAGGGTGCCGGCGACGACGAGGCTGTGCCCGCCGGGCAGCTTCGCGAGGTCGCCGGGGGTCAGCCGGTAGCCGACGGAGAAGCCCTGGCCGGTCTTCGCGTCGCCGAAGTACGCGTCGCCGCCGACGGCGACCGCGCCCTCGGAGTCCGCGTACCGGACCGAGTCCTTCTCGACGAACTCGGCGTAGAGGCCCGCCGTGCCCAGCGGCGAGGCCGCGCACTCCGTGGTGGCGGCGGAAGCGGCGGGTGCCCAGCCGAGGGCGGCACCGGTGACGGCGAGGACGGCAGCCACGGCAGCGGTCGTGCGCATGCGAAACTCCAGGTCAGGGAGGTGTGGAGAGGGCGCGTGGGGGGTGTGTCCGAGTGGACGTGCCGACCTTCCGCCATTCCCTGATGTGCCGTCAACTCACCTGATATGCCACTGAATCCGACATGCGGGGATGATCTTCCTTAAGTGAATCTGAAGCCCCACATAAGCGTGGTGCGCCTCACATGTGCCGCTGCCCCGCACCCTCCGGGAGGACGGGTGCGGGGCAGCGGACGGCGGGGTGACGGGGGTCAGCGGGCGGAGCGGTTGACCGCCGAGATGACCGCCTTCAGGGAGGCGCGGGTGGTGTTGGCGTCGATGCCGATGCCCCACAGGACCTTGCCGTCGATGGCGCACTCGATGTACGAGGCGGCCTGCGCGGAGGCGCCCTCGCTCATCGTGTGCTCCTGGTAGTCCAGCAGCCGGGCGTCGACGCCGACGGACTGGAGCGCGGCGAAGAACGCGGAGATCGGACCGTTTCCGGCGCCGGTCAGGACGGTGTCGACGCCGTCCACGACCGCCTCGACGGTCAGCGTGTCGGTGCCGTCGGTGTCGGAGGTCGACTGGCCGGAGCGCAGCTGGATGCGGCCCCAGCGGTCCGCCGAGCCGTCCGGGCTGGGCAGGTACTCGTCCTGGAAGACGGCCCAGATCGCGGCCGGCGTGACCTCGCCGCCCTCGGTGTCGGTCTTCTGCTGGATGATCTTCGAGAACTCGATCTGCATCCGGCGCGGCAGGTCCAGCTTGTGGTCGTTCTTCAGGACGTACGCGATGCCGCCCTTGCCGGACTGCGAGTTGACCCGGATGACGGCCTCGTAGGAGCGGCCGACGTCCTTCGGGTCGATCGGCAGGTACGGGACGGCCCACTCGATCTCGTCGACGGTCCTGCCCTGGGCGGCCGCGTCGGCCTCCATGGCGTCGAAGCCCTTCTTGATGGCGTCCTGGTGGGAGCCGGAGAAGGCGGTGTAGACCAGGTCGCCCGCGTAGGGGTGGCGCGGGTGGACCTCCATCTGGTTGCAGTACTCGGAGGTGCGGCGGATCTCGTCGATCTGGGAGAAGTCGATCTGCGGGTCGACGCCCTGCGAGAACAGGTTCATGCCCAGCGTCACCAGGTCGACGTTGCCGGTGCGCTCGCCCTGCCCGAACAGGCAGCCCTCGATGCGGTCGGCGCCGGCCATGACCGCCAGCTCGGCGGCGGCGACGGCCGTGCCGCGGTCGTTGTGCGGGTGGACGGAGATGCAGATGTGCTCGCGGCGGGTCAGGTTCCGGGACATCCACTCGAAGCGGTCCGCGTGCGTGGACGGCGTCGAACGCTCCACGGTGGCGGGCAGGTTCAGGATGATCTCGCGGCCCGGGCCGGGCTGCCAGACGTCACAGACCGCCTCGCAGACCTCCAGGGCGAAGTCCAGCTCGGTGTCGGTGAAGATCTCGGGGCTGTACTGGTAGCCGAAGGCGGTCTCCGGGCCCAGCAGCTTCTCCGCGTACTCCATCACCAGCCGGGTGCCGTCCACGGCGATCTGCTTGATCTGCTCCTTCGAGCCGCGGAAGACGACCCGGCGGAAGGTGGGCGCGGTGGCGTTGTACAGGTGGACCGTGGCGCGCTTGGCGCCGACCAGGGACTCCACGGTCCGCTCGATCAGGTCCTCGCGGGCCTGGGTCAGGACGGAGATGGTGACGTCGTCCGGGATCGCGCCCTCTTCGATGATGGAGCGCACGAACGCGAAGTCGGTCTCGCCGGAGGACGGGAAGCCGACCTCGATCTCCTTGTAGCCCATGCGTACGAGCAGGTCGAACATCTCGCGCTTGCGGGCCGGGGACATCGGGTCGATCAGCGCCTGGTTGCCGTCGCGCAGATCGGTGGACAGCCAGCGGGGCGCCTTGGTGATGCGCTGCTCGGGCCAGGTCCGGTCGGGGATCTCGACGGCCTCGTACCGGCCGTACTTGTGGATCGGCATCCCGGACGGCCGCTGCGTGTGGGTCGCGTTGGTGACGGGCGTCGGGCGGCTGACGAAAGGCGACTGGGACATTGCGTGGGGCTCCTCGGGTCCAGCAAGAAGGACGGCCGACTGTCGAACGCAGCACCAGAACCCGCGGGGAGGGGGTCGGCCTACGACTACAGGCCCTCGCCGCGGCAGCTAAGGAGAAGCAGCCCGAAACGCATGATGTCCGTCACCTTAGCCCAGGTCCGAGAAAGCCGGACGACGCGTTTCAGTATGCGGGACGGCGGCGGCGTCAAGAGCGAAAGGTGACTCATCACTCCATTTCGCCAATCGTCGTCGCAACCCGTGACAGGGGCGATACTCAGTGCCACATTGCTGACATGACCTCCCACACGCCTGTCTTCTGCTCGATCGTCCCGCCGCACGTCCTGGAGCGGCTGGCCGAGCACGCCGACCCGGCCGTCGCCGAGGCCGCCCGCCGCACCCTCGCGGGCGACCTGGCCCAGCGCACCACCCGGACCGAGCGGGCCGTGCCCGCCCCGGCCGGCGGCGCCGACGGAAAGCCCCGGCGGACCGTCCACGACGCCAAGAACGGCACCCGGCTGCCCGGCCACCAGGTGCGCGCCGAGGGCGAGCCGCCGACCACCGACGACACGGCCAACCGCGCCTACGCCGGTCTCGGGGCGACCTTCGACCTCTTCCTGAACGCCTTCGGGCACGACTCGATCGACGGCGCCGGACTGCCGCTCACCGCGACCGTCCACTACGACGAGAAGTACGACAACGCCTTCTGGAACGGCGAGCAGATGGTGTTCGGCGACGGCGACGGCGAGCTGTTCCTCGACTTCACGATCCCGGTCGACGTCATCGGCCACGAGCTGGCCCACGGCTTCACCCAGTACTCGGCGAACCTCGCGTACTACGGCCAGTCGGGGGCGCTCAACGAGCACGTGTCGGACGTCTTCGGCACGCTCGTGAAGCAGTACGCGCTCGGCCAGAGCGCCGAGCAGGCCGACTGGCTCATCGGGGCCGGGCTGCTCGGGCCCGCCGTCGACCGGGGCACGGCGCTGCGGTCCATGAAGGACCCCGGCACCGCGTACGACGACGACGTCCTCGGCAAGGACCCGCAGCCCGGCCACATGGACCACTACGTCCGCACGGGCTCCGACAACGGCGGGGTGCACATCAACTCCGGCATCCCCAACCGCGCCTTCCACCTGCTGGCCACCGACCTCGGCGGCAACGCCTGGGGGCGGCCCGGCCGGATCTGGTACGCCACGATGACCGGCGGGACGCTGACCGAGGAGGCCCGGTTCTCCGAGTTCGCGCGGGCGACCGTGACGACGGCCCGGGACCTCTACGACGAGCAGACGGCCGAGGCCGTGCGGCGCGCCTGGTCGGGCGTGGGAGTACCGACGTCCTGAGCCGACTGGTAGACAGGGCCCATGCGGATTCGAGTGCGGCGCACGGGCGGTTTCGCGGGCATCGAGCGGTCGGCGGAGGTGGAGGTCTCGGGACCCGAGTGGGACTCCCTGTCCTCCGCCGTCCTCGCCGGGGGCGACGGTGACGCCCGGGGCGTCCCGGACGGCTTCTCGTACGAGATCACCGTCGACGGCCGCACGGTCCACTGCCGCGACCCGCACCTCACGGACGACCAGAGGACCCTCGTGACGAGGGTCCTCAAGGAAGGCGCGTAGCCCTAGCGGGCGTCGCGGCGCCAGAACCTGCTCGGGCGGGGCGGGCCGACCTCCAGGGACCAGTCGCCGTCGGCGCTCTCGACCTGCACGAGCAGGGGCCCCCTGGGGAGCGGACTGCCGTCCCGGGGAAGCCTGCTCGCCACATTGGCGAGCAGGTGCCGGCGACCGTCCGGCTCGTGGCCCTGGACGAGGAAGTACTCGTGCTCGAAGCCCGTACGCAGCCGTGAGGAGAGGTGGCCGGCCGGCCCCGTGTACAGCAGCACGTCGCCGCCCCTTCCCCGGGCGCGGCGGCCGAGCCGCTCCACGGTGGCCACCGGACGGACGGCGAGCGTCCACGCTCGGGCGCCGGCGCTCACGCGCAGACGCAGCGGGCCCTTGCCGTCGTGCCGCAGCAGCCCCCGGCCCTCGTAGTCCTCCAGGAGCGTGTTCGCCAGCAGACCGCTGTGCTTGCCGTTCTCGTCGAGGCTCTCCACGGAGAAGTTGCCCTCGCCGGCCCGGGTGGTGTCGACCACCACGTAACCGGCCGGGATCGGCACGTCGACGGTGAGGGTCGCCCTGCCCTTGCCGCTGCGGACGAACTCCGGGAAGTCCCCTCCGAAGAGCTCGATGCCCGACCCGGGGCCGAGGCGCGCGGGCCGCTGGGCGGGGACCTGAGCCGGTGCCTGGACGGCGGCCTCGGCCGCCCGGACCTTGGCCAGGAGCTCCTCGGGGATCGCCTCGGGCGGGGCGGTCTCCCCGGCGGGGGCGGGCTCGTCCCCGGGGCCCGGCTCCGCCTCGGACGGGGCGGGCTCGTCCCCGGAGCCCGGCTCCGGGTCGCGGCCCTCGATGCCGAAGTCCTCGGCGAGGCCGATCAGGCCGGAGTCGTACCCCTGCCCCACGGCACGGAACTTCCACGCCCCGTCGCGCCGGTAGAACTCGCCGAGGACGAACGCCGTCTCCGTGCTCGCGTCGTCCACCTCGTACAGCGCCAGCTGCTCGCCGGTGGCCGCGCTCATCGTCCTGATGTGCAGGTCCGGGACCCGGCCGAACGTCCCGTCCTCGCTGGAGGCGGTGATCACGATGCGCCGGACGTCCGGCTCCACGCGCCCGGTGTCGATCTCCAGCCAGTCGGCGACCCGCCGCTCCTCGTCCCGCACCTGCCCGAGCAGGCGCACCGCGCCGGACGCGTGCGCGGGCTGGTTGTAGAAGACCAGGTCGCCGTCGCTCCTGACCCGGCCCTCGGCGTCGAGCAGCAGCGCCGAGGCGTCGACCTCGGGCACTCCGTCGCCGGCGGCCCGCCGGACGACCGCGATCCGCCACACCTGCCCGGGGACCGGCAGGTTTCCCCCCTTGACGATCTCTGTCACGGCGCCATGCTGACACGCGCCCCGGGGACCTGCCCAGGAGACCGTCCGGAAGCCCGCCCGGGAGACGCGGCGACGGCCGCCGTGAAGAGCGTCTAGAAGCCCAGCTTCCGCAGCTGCTTCGGGTCGCGCTGCCAATCCTTCGCGACCTTCACGTGGAGGTCGAGGAAGACCGGGGTCCCGAGGAGCGCCTCGATGTGCTTGCGGGACTTCATGCCGACCTCCTTGAGGCGGCTGCCCTTGGGGCCGATGATGATGCCCTTCTGGCTGGGGCGCTCGATGTACACGTTCGCGTGGATGTCGAGCAGCGGCCGGTCCGCCGGGCGGTTCTCGCGCGGGATCATCTCCTCGACGACCACCGCGATGGAGTGCGGCAGCTCGTCCCGTACGCCTTCGAGCGCGGCCTCGCGGATCAGCTCCGCGACCATGACCTGCTCCGGCTCGTCCGTGAGGTCGCCCTCCGGGTAGAGCGGCGGGGACTCCGGCAGGAGCGGGATCAGCAGGTCGGCGACGAGCTGGACCTGCTTGTTGCCGACGGCCGAGACCGGGACGATCTGCGCCCACTCGAAGCCCAGCTCCTTGCCGAGCTGGTCGACGGCGATCAGCTGCTCAGCGAGCGTCTTGGAGTCGACCAGGTCGGTCTTGGTGATGATCGCGACCTTGGGGGTCTTCTTGATCCCGGCGAGTTCCTTGGCGATGAACTTGTCGCCGGGGCCGAGCTTCTGGTCGGCGGGCAGGCAGAAGCCGATCACGTCGACCTCGGCCCAGGTGGTGCGCACGACGTCGTTGAGCCGCTCGCCGAGGAGGGTGCGCGGCTTGTGGAGCCCGGGGGTGTCGACCAGGATCAGCTGCGCCTCGGGGCGGTGCACGATGCCGCGGACGGTGTGCCGGGTGGTCTGCGGCCGGTTCGAGGTGATGGCCACCTTCTGGCCGACCAGAGCGTTCGTGAGGGTGGACTTGCCCGCGTTGGGGCGGCCGACGAAGCAGGCGAAGCCGGCCCGGTGGACGGCTTCGGTTTCTTGGTTGCGAGCGCTCATGGGGGCCATTGTCCCCGATGAGCGGCCGCGTCACGCACTCAGTGCCCGGCGTCGCCGTATCCACAGCCCGAAGAGCCCGGCCGCGCCGCCCGCGACGAGGACCGCGGCGGCGAACCAGGGCAGGGCCAGGAAGGAGACGGTGCCGCTCTCCCGCACGTCCTTGGCGGTCGCGGTGAGGGTGAGGTCGCCCCAGTCGAGCTGCGGGGAGCCGGTCCAGCGCTCGGTGAGCCGGATCTTCTGCCGGGGCAGCAGCTCGGCGGGGATCCCGGCCAGGTCGCGGTCGAGGAGGGTGCGGCCGAAGAGGCCCCGGGCCTTCAGCACGACCTGGGGGTTGAGGGTGACGTTCCCGCGGTTGTACAGGGTGTACGAGACGAGGGCGGTGCTCGTGCGCGAGCCGGGGACCAGCGGCCGGTCCTGGTCGAGGGTGACGTCCTCGACGGCGAGGGCGGGGACGGTCGGCCCGTTGACGCGCAGGTAGACGCGGGCGCCGACGGCGCGCTGGACGCCCATGGCGACGGCCCCGTCACCGCCCGGGGCGATCCGCTCGTCGAGGGCGACGAGGGCCCCGGGGTGGTCGCCGGGGTCGGCGTCGGCCGGGACGGTCAGGGTGTACGGGACGGTGACGGCGGAGCGGGCGGGCACGGTGATCCGGGTCCGCTCTGGCCTGATCCAGGCGCCGGCACCGGTCTGCCTCTCCTTCTGGGTGCGGACGGCGAAGCCGCCGTCCCGGTCGGTGTTGTAGGCGTCGGCGCCGTACAGCCGGAAGGTCAGCGGGGCGGCGGTCTTGTTGGCGACGGTGACCCGGTCGGTGAGCGTCGTCCCGGGGTCGGCGGAGAGGTAGAAGTAGGGGCGGCCGCCGAGCTTCGAGGCGGCCGGGTAGACGGCCCACTCGCCGTTCTCGGCGGCCCGGGCGCCCGGCGCGAGGCCGAGCAGCACGGCGAGGGCGCCCAGGGTGCTCAGCGTGCTCAGGAGGAGGACGTACGGCTTCGTGCGCACGGGTGCGGACCCCCGGGGTGCGGATCGGGCGGGCCGGCCGGGTGCGCGCCCGGCCCGCGGGGCGGTCAGGACGGGTCAGGACAGGGTCAGCGTGAGCACGCCCGCGTACGAGCCGGGCGCGGTGAACGCCGGGACGTCGAGGGAGAGCTGCGCGTCGACGGTGAACTCGCCGCCCGTGAGGGTGCCGTTCGGCGTGGAGGCGAGGGTCGCGCCGCCGCTGCCGACCGGGCCCGCCGAGCCGGCGGCGCAGGTGCTGGGGCTGCCGGCCTTGGCGGTGCAGGCGGGGGTCCAGGAGAGGTTCCCGGCTCCGATGGCGCCGCCGGGGCCGGTGAAGTCGGTGACCTTGCCGGTCAGGGACCAGCCTGCGGGGCCGCCGCGGAAGTCCTTCACGGTCACCGTCCGGAGCGCGCCGGTGGCCGCGCCGCCCGTGCCGAAGTCGACGGAGGACAGCTGGACGGCGTCCCCGGCCTGGGTCATGGACAGCTCGCCCGGCGTGACGGCCGCGGTGATCGTCTGGCTGTTCGGCGGAGCCGGGACGACGACCTTGTACGCGGCGGGTCCCGCGCCCTTCTCCGGGTCCCAGGCCGCGCCCTCGTACGCCACGATCCCGGTGGTCGCCACGTCGTTCACCTTCAGGCGCGCGGCGAAGCCGCCCTCGCTGTCGGTGGTGACGGTCATCCGGTCGGCGGTCTCCGCCGCACCGGCGCGGCCGGCGACGGTGACCTCGGTCAGCGGGGTGAACTTCGAGCCGGTGACGGTCACCCGGACGCCGGGGTCACCGGAGGCGCTGTCGAGCTGGAGCGCGCGCGTGTTCGGGTTCGTGGCGGGGCTCGCGACGACCGTCTCGGAGACCGGGGCGGGCGGGGCGAGCACCGTACAGGGGGTGTCCAGCTCCATCAGGTACGAGGTGTGGATGTTGTAGTCGCCGGGCGCGAGGGTGATCGATCCGGCCTCGGTGGCGGTGAAGGTGCCCGTCATGGAGAAGGCCGGGAAGGAGCCCTTGCCGGGGACCGGCGGGTTCTTCTTGGGGCCGGTGACGGTGACCGTGCCGGTCTGGGCGCCGCCGAGGACCACCTTGCCGGTGGGCGTCATGATGTCGGCCGGGAGCGCGAGGTCGACGGGGTTGGACGCGGCCGGTCTGGTGATCGTGTAGGTCACGGTGACGGTCTCGCCGACCTTGGGACGGGCCTTGTCGACCGTGATCGCGGCGGTGGTGGTCCCCGTGATGGGCGGGATGCCGGCGATCGGCGGCGGGACGCAGCGGGTCTGGAATTCCACCGGCTGCGACGTGGTCGTCGCCCCGGCCGGGACGGCGAGCGCGCCGCCGCCGGCGACCGCGAGGGCGGTGACGCCGAGGACGGCGGTCCAGCGCCGTCTTCGGGCCGCCGCCCGGGATCGGGTGAGTGCCATGGGAGTGCCCCCTCCTGAGGATGAGTGGGCGCCATTGACGGCCGGGGGCGGAGAGAAGTCAATGACATCGGATCCCAGCGACTGATGACCCATCAGATCATGTCAAGATCATGAAATCGAAGGACATATCCGCAGGTCACGACGGAGACCGGTGCCGCCCGGGGCGGCACCGGTCCGGGTGGGACGGGCTCAGCTGAAGACGAACGGACCCGGCGACTGCGAGGTCACCGCGTCGCAGTTCACCGTGACCCCGAAGATCACCATCTTGAGGGCGACCCCCGCGAAGTACGAGTTGAGGCTGTCGCCCGAGGCCACGGTCCCGCTGAGCGGGCCCATGATCACGGACTGCCCGGCGGAGCGGGCCGGGTTCTTCTTCCCGGTGAAGACCCGGGTGCCGCCACCGGCCTTGGCCAGCGTGAGCGTCGAGCTGATGGTGTCGGTGCCGACCGCGACCGGCGTGGTGACGGAGGAGCTGATGGTGATGGTCGCGGCGGCCCCGCTCTGCGTGGCCGTGAGCGTGGCACCGCCGCCGCCCCAGCTGCCGCAGTCGTACGTCGCCGTGGCCGAGCCCGGCGAGACCGCGCCGGCCGTCGGCGCGAAGGCGAGTCCGGCGGCGGCGAGCGCCCCGGTGAGTACCGCGACGGTCCCTAAGGTGCTTCTGCTTCTCATGGCGAGTTCGAACCCCTTCCGATACCGAACGCAGGGGTGCGGACACTGCGTGAATGGTGGAGATCTGACGGTCCGTCTGGCGAACCGCTGTCATTGACGCGCAGACGGCATGGGAAGGCAAGAGAAGGTGCCGTGATCCTTCACAAGGACACAAAGAAGCGGGGCCCGGCGTGCCGCCGGGCCCCGCCGCCCTGTTCTCGCCGCCCGCCTCAGCCCGCGGTGACCGCCACGCGCAGCTGCCCGTCCGGACCGGCGAGCAGCACCGGGGTCTGCGGCCCGCCGAGGTCGCGCACCGCGGCGCGGTCCTCCTCCGAGGCCGCGTCGGCGTTCGACACGACGGCCGCCGCCTCCAGGGACTGGGCGCCGCTGGCCACGGCCATCGCGACCGCGGTCCGCAGCGCGCTCAGCTTGAGCGACTCCAGCTCCACGGTGCCCGCCACATAGGTGCGGCCCGTCTCGTCGCGTACGGCCGCGCCCTCCGGCACGCCGTTGCGGGCGCGGGCGCTCCGCGCAAGGGTGATGATCTTGAGGTCCTCGGCGCCGAGGTCGCCGTGCTCGCTGCTGAGTGTCATGGACCGAGCATAGGTCCGTCCGGATGATCAGCCCGCGACCGGGTACATCGCCCCGCGGCGCCCCTCCGGCGACACCAGCCACTCCAGCTTCTCGGCCGTGTTCGCCTCCGGCATCGGCGTGTGCATCACGATGACCAGGTCCGGACGGGCCGGGACCCTCAGCTGGGTGGCCTCCACGACCAGCGTGCCGACCAGCGGATGCTCCATCTCCTTGCGGTTCTGGCCGCCCGGCAGGATGTCCCGCCGCTCCCACAGCTCCGCGAACTCCGGGCTCTGCTCCTTGGCCGACTCGACCACCGCCTGGAAGCCCTCGTCGTCCGGGCACTCCGAGCAGGCCGAGCGGAACTGCGCGACGACCTTCGGCGCCAGCTCCTCCCAGCGCGTCGACCGCGAGCGGTAGAGCGGGTCCGTGAAGAACGCGATCAGGCAGTTCTGCACGATCTCCTGACGCATGCCGAGCACGATCGCCGCCGCGTCGTTCCACATCACGGTGTTCCAGTACACGTCCATGATGTGCGCCGGGAAGGGCATCCACGCGTCGATGAGCCGCCGCAGGCCGTGGCACATGTCCCGGTCCTCCGGGGCCGCCTCCAGGGCCGGCGGGTTCAGCGCCGCCAGGACGTACAGATGGCGCCGCTCGGCCGGGGTCAGCCGCAGCACCCGCGCCACCGAGTCGAGGACCTGAGCGGAGACCGTGATGTCCCGGCCCTGCTCCAGCCACTGGTACCAGGAGACGCCGACGCCCGCGAGGACCGCGACCTCCTCGCGGCGCAGGCCCGGGGTGCGGCGGCGCGCGCCGCCGTCCGGGAGTCCCGCCTCGGCCGGACTGACCCGGGCCCGACGGCTCATCAGGAACTCGCGCAGCTCCCCGAGTCGGTGCTGCTTCGCGCTGGCGCTCTCGAGAGCGGTGACCACGTCTGCTTCCTCCCCCTGGACGCACATGACGGACGGCTGGTGGTGCCTGGTGGTGCCTGGTGGTGCCTGGTGGTGCCTGGTGGTGCCTGGTGGTGCGACCAACAGGATAAGTTCCCGCTCCCCACGGTTGTTCCCGCCCGCGGAAGGTGGGGCCATGGCAACGACGACCACCCCGCCCGAAACCCCCACCACCGCCGCCGCCCCGGCCCCCGCCGCTCCCCCGGCCCTCGCCCGCCGCGACCGGCTCGTCCTCTTCGTCCTGTGCGCCGCCCAGTTCATGGTGGCGCTGGACTTCTCCGTCCTGAACGTCGCGCTGCCCGTCCTCGGCGCCGACCTCCGCTTCGACCCGTCCGCCCTCCAGTGGGCGGTCACCGCCTTCGCCCTGCCCTCCGGCGGCTTCCTGCTCCTCTTCGGCCGGATCGGCGACCTCTTCGGCCGCAAGAGGCTCTTCCTCTCCGGTCTCGCCCTCTTCGGCGCGGCCTCCCTGCTCGCCACCCTCGCCTGGAGCCCCGGCTCCTTCCTCGCCGGCCGCGCCCTCCAGGGCCTCGGCGCGGCGGCGATCGTGCCGACCGGCATGGCGCTGCTCACCACCGCCTTCCCCGAGGGCCCGCTGCGGGCCCGCGCGCTGGGCATCTCCGGCACGCTGATGTCCCTCGGCTTCACCATCGGCATGGTGCTCGGCGGGGTCATGACCGACACCCTCGGCTGGCGCTCCACGATGGGCCTGCTCACCGTCTTCACCCTGATCGTCCTGCCGCTCGCCCCCGGCCTGCTGCCCGAGTCCCGCACCCCCGAGCGGCCCCGCCTCGACGTGCCCGGCGCCCTGACCGTCACCGGCGGTCTGCTCTCCCTGATCTACGCCCTGACGACGGCGGCCGAGCGCGGCTTCGACGGCGTCGACGTCCCCGTCACCCTCGCCCTCGGCGTGCTGCTGCTCGTGGCCTTCGGCGTGATCGAGTCCCGGCACCCGGCCCCGCTGGTCTCGCTGCCGGTGCTGCGCCGCCGCACGGTCGCCTTCGGCAACATCGGCGGTCTGGTGACCTTCTCGATGATGTCGACGATCGTCTTCGTGCTGACCCTGTACCTCCAGGAGACCCTCGGCCTCTCGGCCTTCGCCTCCGGTCTCGTCTTCGGCGTCCAGGGCGCCTTCTCGGTCCTCGCCGGCATGTTCACCCCGAAGGTGATCGGCCGGTTCGGCGCCCACCGCACCCTGGTCGTCTCGCTCGCCGGTCAGGGACTGCTCACCTTCGCGCTGCTCGGCATCGGCCGGGAGTCGGGCGCGGTCCTGGCGACGGTGGCCGTCTCCCTGGCCTCGATGCTGCACCTCGGCGCGATCATCTCGTACGGCGTGACCGTCACCTCCGGCGTCCGCGACGAGGAGCAGGGGCTCGCGACGGGCCTGGTCACCACGACCCAGCAGGTCGGTCTGACCGTCGGCATCCCGCTGCTCGGCGTGCTCGCCACCACCGGCTCCGACCTCTTCGCCGGGGTCCGGACGGTCATCGCGCTGGACGCGGCGGTCGTGGTCGGCGCGGCGGTCGTCGTCGCCCTCGGCCTGCGGCGCCGGTCCTGAGGCCGCGCGCACGGACTGACCGGGCGGACGCCCCCTACGGGCGGTCGAGGCGGAGGCGCACCGCCTTCGGAAGACCGGCGACGACGAGGTCGTACGAGTCCTCGACGAGCTCCCGGACCATCCGGTCCGGGAGCTCTCCGACGGTCACGGTGTTCCAGTGCCGCTTGTTCATGTGGTAGCCGGGAGCGATCGCCGGGTGCTCCTCGCGGAGCCGCACGGCTTCGTCCGGGTCGCACTTGAGATTGACCCGCAGCGGCACGTCGTCGAGCCACGAGAGCGCGAACATCTTCCCGGCGACCTTGAAGACGGAGACCCCCGGGCTGAAGGGGAACTCCTCCGTGGCGTCGTTGAAATCCAGGCAGAGGGCGCGCAGCTCGTCGGGGGTCATTCCGGCTTCTCCTCCGGTTCCAGGGGTTCCACGAGCACGGTGACGATCTTGTTCCGGCGGCCGGCGGGAGCCTCAGCCGTGAGGCGGAGCGAGCGCCCGTCGGGAAGCTCCACGACGGCCTTGGCACCGGCGATCGGGACCCGGCCGAGCGCCTTGGCGAGCAGACCGCCGACGGTCTCCACGTCCTCGTCGTCGTACTCGTCGGGGCCGAAGCCGTAGAGCTCGCCGAGGTCGCCGATGTCGAGGCGGGCGGTGACCCGGTAGCGGTCGTCGCCGAGCTCCTCGACGGGCGGCAGCTCCCGGTCGTACTCGTCGGTGATCTCGCCGACGATCTCCTCCAGGATGTCCTCGATGGTGACGATGCCGGCCGTGCCGCCGTACTCGTCGATGACGACGGCGACGTGGTTGCGCTCCTGCTGCATCTCGCGCAGCAGGTCGCCGGCGTTCTTGGTGTCGGGCACGAAGGCGGCGGGCCGCATCGCGGTGGACACCAGGTCGGCCTCGGAGTCCCGGTTGATGTGGGTCCTGCGGACCAGGTCCTTCAGGTAGACGATGCCGACGATGTCGTCCTCGTTCTCCCCGGTGACCGGGATCCGGGAGAAGCCGGAGCGCAGCGCGAGGGTGAGGGCCTGACGGATCGTCTTGTACCGCTCGATGCAGATCAGATCGGTCCGGGGCACCATCACCTCGCGGACGAGGGTGTCGCCCAGCTCGAAGACCGAGTGCACCATGCGGCGCTCGTCGTCCTCGATCAGCGACTCCTGCTCGGCGAGGTCGACCATGGCCCGCAGCTCGGCCTCGGAGGCGAAGGGGCCCTTGCGGAAGCCCTTGCCCGGGGTCAGCGCGTTGCCGATGAGGATCAGCAGCTGCGGGATCGGGCCCATGATCCTGGCGAGCGGCAGCAGCACGTAGGCGGCGGCGGTCGCCGTGTTCAGCGGGTGCTGGCGGCCGATGGTGCGCGGCGAGACGCCGACGGCCACGTACGAGACGAGGACCATGACGCCGATCGCGACGAGCAGCGCCTCCCAGGTCTCGGGGAAGGCCTCCAGGCAGGCGTACGTGACGAGGACGCCGGCCGCCATCTCGCAGGCGACGCGGACGAGCAGCGCCACGTTGAGGTAGCGGGTCGGGTCGGCGGCGATCTGCGCGAGCTTCTCCGCGCCGCGCCGCCCGGACCGGACGGCCTCGGCGGCGCGGAAGGTGGAGACACGGGCGAGACCGGCCTCGGCGCAGGCGGCGAGCCAGGCCACGACGACCAGCGCGACGGCACCGAGGATCAGCGAGACGTCCATCCGGGTCAGGAGACGGTCGGCGCGGGCGAGGGACCGGTGAGGCCCTTCTCCGCGCGCCAGCCGTCGACGATCGCCGCCTGGAGGCCGAACATCTCGGCCTTCTCGTCCGGCTCCTCGTGGTCGTACCCGAGCAGGTGCAGCACCCCGTGGACGGTGAGGAGCTGGAGCTCCTCGTCCATGGAGTGCTGCGTCGGCGCGTCCTTGCCCTGCTGGGTGGCGACCTCGGGGCAGAGCACGATGTCGCCGAGGAGCCCCTGCGGGGGCTCCTCGTCGTCCTTCGACGGCGGGCGCAGCTCGTCCATCGGGAAGGACATGACGTCCGTCGGCCCGGGCAGGTCCATCCACTGGATGTGGAGCTGCTCCATCGCCTCCGCGTCCACGACGATCACCGAGAGCTCGGAGAGCGGGTGGATGCGCATGCGCGCGAGCGCGTAGCGGGCGATGTCGAGGATCGACTGCTCGTCGACCTCGGTGCCGGACTCGTTGTTGACGTCGATCGACATGGTGCTTTTTTGCTACTTCCCGTTGCGGCCGTTGCGGCTGTCGTACTGCTCGTACGCGTCGACGATACGGCCGACGAGCTTGTGCCGTACGACATCCTGCGACGTGAGCGTCGAGAAGTGCACGTCCTGGACCCCGTCGAGGATGTCCCGGACCTGCCGCAGACCGCTCTTCGTCCCGTTCGGCAGGTCGACCTGGGTGACGTCACCGGTGATGACGATCTTCGAGTCGAAGCCGAGGCGGGTGAGGAACATCTTCATCTGCTCGGGATTCGTGTTCTGCGCCTCGTCGAGGATGATGAACGCGTCGTTCAGGGTTCGGCCGCGCATGTATGCCAGGGGCGCGACCTCGATCGTCCCGCTCGCCATGAGCTTGGGGATCGAGTCGGGGTCGAGCATGTCGTGCAGGGCGTCGTAGAGCGGGCGCAGGTAGGGGTCGATCTTCTCGTAGAGCGTGCCGGGCAGGAAGCCGAGCCGCTCGCCCGCCTCGACGGCGGGCCGGGTCAGGATGATCCGGTTGACCTGCTTGGACTGGAGGGCCTGGACCGCCTTCGCCATGGCGAGATAGGTCTTTCCGGTACCGGCGGGGCCGATGCCGAAGACGATCGTGTGCTTGTCGATCGCGTCGACGTACCGCTTCTGGTTGAGCGTCTTGGGGCGGATCGTGCGTCCCCGGCTGGAGAGGATGTTCTGCGTGAGCACCTCGGCGGGAGTCTCCTCGCCGCCCTCCTCCGATCCGTTCCCGCTCGCCCTGAGCATGGCGATCGAGCGTTCCACTGCGTCCTCCGTCATCGGCTGACCGGTGCGGAGCACCAGCATCATCTCGTCGAACAGGCGCTGGATCAGGGCCACTTCCGCCGGGTCGCCGACGGCGCTGACCTGGTTGCCCCGGACGTGGATGTCGGCGGCCGGGAACGACCGCTCGATCACGCGGAGCAGGGAGTCACCGGAGCCGAGCAGGGTCACCATGGGGTGCTTCGCCGGGACGGTGAACTGGGCGCGGGCCTGTCCGGGCGTCCCGTCGCGGGACGCTCCGTCGTGGGCTGTGGGTGTCTGAGTCATGGGCCGGCACTGTGGCCTGCGCATACCTCCCGTTGCGGGGTTCTCGCTGCTCGACAACCTCTCGGCTTCCCAGCCTACGACCCCGTGCCGACAAGGCCGTAGCGGTTTACGAGGCCGTCGCCCGGAAGCCGATCGTCGGCACCGCCCTGCGCAGCGGCCACGGGCGGGCGGGCGCGGGCAGGAGCCGCTCCAGGAAGGCGTAGCGGCCGCGCAGCGCCTCGGGGTCCTGCCGGGCGTGGCCCTGCACGTGCTGCCACCAGGCGGCGATCTCGCCCCAGGTGGGGGCGGACAGCGAGCCGCCGAACTCCTGCACGGACAGCGCGGCGGTCAGCCCGGCGAAGGCGAGCCGGTCGGCGAGCGGCCAGTCGGCCAGGGTGCCGGTGACGAATCCGGCGACGAAGACGTCCCCGGCGCCGGTCGGGTCGAGGGCGGAGACCTGGATGGCGGGGACCTCGGCGGTCTCCCCGGTGCCGCCGTCGACGGCGTAGGCGCCTTCGGAGCCGAGGGTGACCACGGCGTAGCGGACCTTGTCGGCGAGGGCGCGGGCGGCGGCCCGGGGGCAGTCGGTGCGGGTGTAGCGCATCGCCTCGGCGGCGTTGGGGAGGAAGGCCTCGCAGTGCTGGAGGTCGGTGAGGCCCGCCAGGTCCCAGCGGCCGGTGTCGTCCCAGCCGACGTCGGCGAAGACCTTGGCGCCGCCGCGGGCGGCCTGGGCGACCCACTCCTCGGAGCGGCCGGGCACGAGGGAGGCGACGGCCGCGCGGGCGTGCGGCGGGTAGGCGGGCAGGGCGTCGTCCGGGGGCGGGGCCTCGTGGCCGTGCGAGACCATCGTGCGCTCGCCCTCGTAGGCCATGGAGACGGTGACGGGCGAGTGCCAGCCGGGCACGGTGCGGGAGAGCGAGAGGTCGATCCCCTCGCCCTGCTCCAGGGCGTCCCAGCAGTACTCGCCGTAGTGGTCGTCGCCGAAGGCGGCGGCGAGCGAGGTGCGCAGTCCGAGGCGGGCGAGGGCGGTGGCCATGTTGGCGACGCCGCCCGGGCTCGATCCCATGCCCCGGGCCCAGGACTCGGTGCCGCGGACGGGGGCGCTGTCGAGGCCGGTGAAGATGATGTCGAGGAAGACGGTGCCGGTCAGGAAGACGTCGCAGGCGGGGTCGGTGGGCTCGCGCAGGCAGACCAACGGGTCGACCCCGGCGTCGTGTTGCGGCTGCTCTCCCCTTGCTGTGGTCACGGCAGGCTCCCCGGTCGCGGTGCGGATCACTTCAGTGTGCCCGATGGGGGTGGGGTGACGGGTGGGACGCACAGGAAGAGCGGCCTTTTACCCAGGAAACCACCGGTGAAACACAGAGTGACTCAGATCACACACTGAACGGGTGGAAACCGTCTTCTCCCGCCCGTCTCCTGCTTGATACACATGGTTCCGCGACCCCGTGCCCCGCGCACACCACAGGGCGCTCCACCCTCCCTCCCCCCTTCGTTTCCGGGAACGCCCATGTCCTCGCGGACTCGCCGCCCGGGGGCGCTCGTCGCCCTCGTCGCCCTCTTCACGGCCGGCTACCTCGCCCCGTACCTCCTGCCGACCGTCGTCGGCCGCCTCTCGGCCGGTCTCGGCCTCACTCCGACCCAGGCGGGCCTGGTCGGCTCCGTCCTGCTCCTCGGCTCCTCCACGGCGGGCTTCACGCTCGCCGCGCGCGGCGAGCGGATCGGCCCGCGCCGGGCCGCCCGCGCGGGCCTGCTCGCGATGACCGTCGGCTACGGCTCCGCCGCCGCGACCGGCCTCGTGCCGCTGGTCGTCGCGGGCGCCGTCCTCGGCGGCCTCGGGTCGGGCACGGCGACGGCGGTCGCCGTGGCCGGGATCGCCGGCCGGCGCGACCCGCACCGGGCCTCGACGCTCGGCCTGCTCTCCGTCTCGGCGACGGCCGGCGCGCTCTACCTGACGCTGCCGCACGTGGGCGGCGGCCACGCGGCCCCGCTCCTCGCGATCGCCGGCGCGGCGGCCCTGGTGTGGCCGGTCACGACCCGTCTCCCGGCCGCGCGCGCGTCCCGCGAGACGGCGCCGGTGTCCGGCCCCCTCCCCCACCGGCGCTCCGGCGCCGTCCTCGCCGGGGGCATCCTGTGCTGGTCCCTCGCGCAGAACGCGCTGTGGGGCGTGAGCGGCCGCATCGGCCTCAGCCAGGCGGGCCTCTCCGAGGTCACGGTCGGCGCGGTCTTCGCGGCGGCGCTCGGCGCGGGCCTCGTGGGCGTCACGGCGGCGGGCGCGCTCGGCTCGCGCCTGGGCCGGGCGGTCCCGATCGGCGCCGGAACCGTCGCGATCGCGGGCTGCGTCCTGCTGAGCTCGACCGCCCGGGACCTCGCCACCTTCGCCACCGGCGAGATCCTCTGGAACGCGGTCTACCCGGTCGTCCTGTCCTACCTGCTGGGCCTGGCGGCCTCGCTGGACCCGCGCGGCCGCTGGGCCGTCATGGTGGGCGCGGCGTCGTCGCTGGGCGTGGCCTGCGGCCCGGCGACCGGCTCCCTGCTCTCCGCGGACGCCGGCTACCCGGCCATGGGCCTGACCCTGTGCGCCCTGCTCCTGCTGGTGGCGGCCCCGATGACGGCGGTCGCCCGCCACGCCTCCGGCCGCCCGCTGGTCCCCGGTTCCGTCCACCGGCGGGGCGGCGCGCCCGCGGCGGTCCTGGCGGGCCGGGGCCCGGGCACGGCGCTGGTCCCGCAGATGGGAGCCCCGGAGCAGGAGGTCGCCCCGGTGCCGGTCCCGGTGGGCCGCCGCCGGGCCGTCCGGTCGGCATTCGGCCTCGCGAAGCCGGGCGACCGGGGGTGAGGCCCGCGCCCGGGGCCCCCGCGTGCGCCCCGGGCCCGGTACCGGCGCCGTGCCTCACGGCCCCCGGCGCCCCCGGACCTCGTCCGCGCCCCGGGCCCGGGGCCGCGCCCCGCGCCTGTGCCCCGAGGCCTACGCCCCGTCGAACTCGTACGCCTCGACCTCCGCCAGGTACCGCTCCCGGCGCGGCTCGTCGTCGTCGAGGAACGACGCCACGAACGAGTTCCGCGCCAGCTCCCTCAGCTGCTCGGGGGCCAGCCCCAGCGCGTCCCGCACCCCGTCGAAGTTGTCCCCGACGTAGCCGCCGAAGTACGCGGGATCGTCGGAGTTGACGGTGACGAGCAGCCCCGCCGTCATCATCTCCCGCAGCGGATGGTCGGCCAGCGTGTCGATGACGCGGAGCCGGACGTTCGACAGCGGGCACAGCGTGAGCGGCACCCGCTCGCGGGCCAGCCGCTCGACGAGCGACGGGTCCTCCATGCAGCGCAGGCCGTGGTCGATCCGCTCCACTCCGAGGACGTCGAGCGCCTCCCGCACGTAGGCGGCGGGGCCCTCCTCGCCCGCGTGGGCGACCCGGCGCAGACCGAGCCGGGCGGCCTCCTCGTACACCGCGCGGAACTTCGCCGGCGGGTGGCCGGCCTCCGCCGAGTCGAGGCCGACGCCGGTGATCCGGTCGAGGTACGGCTTCGCGGCCTCCAGGGTCGCGAGCGCCGACTCGGCCGACTCGTCGCGCAGGAAGCACAGGATGAGCCGGGTGGAGATCCCGAACCGCTCCTCGGCCCGGTCCAGGGACGCGCCGAGGCCCTCGACCACGGTCCCGAGGGGGACGCCGCGGGCCGTGTGGGCCTGCGGGTCGAAGAAGATCTCGGCGTGCCGGACGCCCTGCGCGGCGGCCCGCTCCAGGTACGCGTCGGCGAGGTCGGTGAAGTCCTGGGCGGTGCGCAGGACCGCCATCAGCCCGTAGTAGAGGTCCAGGAAGGACTGGAGGTCGCTGAAGCGGTACGCCTCGCGCAGGGCGGTGGTGTCCGCGTACGGCAGGGTGACGCCGTTGCGCGCGGCGAGCGCGAAGGCCAGCTCGGGTTCGAGGGTGCCTTCGATGTGGAGGTGCAGTTCGGCCTTGGGGAGGCCGGAGGGGAGGGGCATGTTCACGTTCGTTTCGGTACGGGGACCCTCATGAGGTCCTGGGCGATGCTCAGCTCGCCCTCGAACCCGGCGGCCCGCGCCTGCCGTTCGAAGGCGGCGGGTTCGGAGTAGCGCTGCGAGAAGTGGGTGAGGACGAGGTGCCGGACGCCCGCGTCCCGGGCGACGGCGGCGGCCTGTCCTGCCGTCAGGTGGCCGTGGTCGGCGGCGAGCCGGACGTCCTCGTCGAGGAAGGTCGACTCGATGACGAGCATGTCGGCGCCCTCGGCGAGCGCGTGGACCCCGTCGCAGAGCCGGGTGTCCATGACGAACGCGAACCGCTGCCCGCGCCGGACCTCGCTGACCTCGTCGAGGCCGACGCCGTTCAGGCCGCCCTCGCGCTGGATCCGGCCGACGTCGGGGCCCTTGATGCCGTGCGCGGCGAGCTTCTCGGGCAGCAGGCGGCGCCCGTCGGGCTCGGTGATCCGGTAGCCGTAGGACTCGACGGGGTGCGAGAGCAGGCGGGTGTCGAGGGTGAGGTCCGCGGTGACGGCGAGCGGCCCGTCGGCGCTGACCGGCGCCTCGGTCAGCTGCACGGTCTCGCGGTAGGCCGTCGCGTACCGCAGGCGCTCGAAGAAGTGCTGCCCGCTCGCCGGGTAGTGGGCGGTGACCGGGTGCGGGACCTGGTCGAGGTTGATCCGCTGGATCACCCCGGCCAGGCCGAGCGAGTGGTCGCCGTGGAAGTGCGTGACGCAGATCCGGTCGAGGTCGTGCGCGGCGACCCCGGCGCGCAGCATCTGCCGCTGGGTGCCCTCGCCGGGGTCGAAGAGGATGCCGTGGCCGTCCCAGCGGAGCACGTAGCCGTTGTGGTTGCGGTGCCGGGTCGGGACCTGGCTGGCCGTCCCGAGGACGACCAGTTCGCGTACGGACACGGGCTATCCCGGAGGCCAGTTGAGACCACGGCCGCCGAGGACGTGCGCGTGGGCGTGGAAGACGGTCTGGCCGGCGCCCGCGCCGGTGTTGAAGACGATCCGGAAGCCGCTGCCGTCGATCTTCTCCTGCGCGGCGACCTCGCCGGCCTCGCGCAGTATGTCGGCGGCGACGCCCGGCTCGGCGGCGGCCAGCGAGGCGGCGTCGGGGTAGTGGGCGCGCGGGATCACGAGGACGTGCGTGGGCGCCTGCGGGCTGATGTCGCGGAAGGCGACGGTGGTCTCCGTCTCGCGCACGATCGTCGCCGGGACCTCCCCCTCCGCGATCTTGCAGAACAGGCAGTCGCTCTGCGGCTCTCCGGCCATGTCCCGGACCTCCTCGGTCTGATGCGGACCGCCGATGGCGATCACTGCTGGGGCCCGGTCATGCTATCCGCCCCGTTCCCCTACTCCTTCGGCATGCGGCGGCCGAGCGCCGTGCGGCTCACCCAGTACGTGATGATCACCGCCCAGAAGAGCGGGGTGCCCAGGGCGCTCACCAGACCCGAGTCGAAGGACCACAGGGCCAGCGCGACGAGCGAGTACAGGCCGAGGAGCCCGACGGCCCCGGCCATGAACAGCACCGGGCCGCAGTTGCGCGCCACGAGGAGCATCGGCCGGCGCAGTCTCGGCGGCACCCGGCGGGCCATCCACACCGCCCAGCCGCCCCAGGCGCCGAGGATCACGGCCGCGCCCACCAGGAGCGGGACGGCCGCGTCGGACCAGGTCGCCCGGTCGGGGACGGCCGCGAGGGAGACGGCGGAGGTCAGGAAGCCGACGAGGGCGACCCAGCGGGCCCCCGCGGCCGTGTTCCAGGCCATGGCCTCCAGGTTGTAGCGGGCCTTGCGGTCCTGGAGGTCGAGCGCGGCGGAGGCGACGAAGCCCTCCGCGGCCTGGGTCCAGGCCCCGCGCCGGAACCAGCGGCGGCGCAGCCGCAGCAGCGAGAGGTTGTTGTGGGCCTCGCTGCTCTGCGGGTTGAGGCGCAGGGTCGTCTCGTACGCCCGCTGGGCGGTGGCGTGGTCGCCGCGACGCTGGGCGGTGAGGCCGACGAGGAAGTGGGCGGAGTCCTCCTCGGGGGCGAGGCCGACGGCGGTCCGCGCCGCCTCGTAGGCCTCGACGGTCCGGGCGGGCGTACGGGCGTGCTCGGCGTGCTCGACCAGGGCGCTGCCGAGCGCGTAGTGGCTGCCCCAGTACTGCGGGGCGAGCGCGACGGCGTGCCGGGCGGTGGCCTCGGCCTCCTGGTGGCGCTGGGCGGCGAGGAGGACGTGGACGCGCATCAGCCAGCCCCCGAGCAGCTCGGGTTCGGCCCGCAGTGCCTGGTCGACGGCCTCCAGGGCGGCGGCCCGGTCCCCGGCCCGGTGGTGGCAGCGGGCGAGCAGCACGAGCGCCTCGGCGTCCTCGGGGTCGCCCGCCAGGTGCCGGGCGACGAGCTCTCCGGCCTGCGCGTACCGCCCGGTCTCGTAGAGCGCCTCGGCGCGGGCGAGCAGGGTGGAGGCCGTCACAGCTTGCGCTTCCGCTTCAGGTGGGCGAGGAGGTCGTCGTACAGACCGCCCTCGTTGGCGAACATGGCGACGTTCCGGGCGGCGGCGAACCAGGGCTCCGTGGACGGCTTGATCTGCCGGGCCGCGCCGAGCAGGTCCTTGGTGGTGATGAGGCGTACGGAGCCGGTGCGGGCGGAGTCGAGGAGCGCGGCCTCGGCGGCCGACTCGCAGACGTGGGCCAGGTCGGCGCCGGAGAAGTCCTCGGTGGCCTTGACGAGCTTGCCGAGGTCGACGGCCTCGATGGGGCGCTCCCGCAGGTGGTAGCGGAGGATCGACTCGCGGGCGGCGGCGTCCGGCGGCAGCACCAGCAGGGTCCGGTCGAGGCGGCCCGGGCGGCGCAGCGCGATGTCCACGTCCCAGGGCACGTTGGTCGCGGCGAGCACGAAGACGCCCTCGTTCCCGGCGCCGCTCGCGATGCCGTCGAGCTCGGTGAGGAGCTGGTTGACGACGTTACGCAGGCCGCTGTGGTGGGTGCGGGAGCGCTTGGCGCCGAGGGCGTCCAGCTCGTCGAGGAAGACGACGCAGGGCGCCTGGCGGCGGGCGGTCTCGAAGATGTCGTGGATGTTCTTCTCGGAGGCGCCGATCCACATGTCGAGGACGTCGGAGAGCGAGACGGTGAGGAAGTTGGCGCCGAGCTCGCCGGCGACGGCGCGGGCGATGAAGGTCTTGCCGCAGCCGGGCGGGCCGTAGAGCAGCAGGCCGCCGCGGAGCGACTTGCCGTACAGCCTGCGCAGTTCGGGGTTGCGCATGGGCGCGAGGAAGGCGGCCTCCAGGCGCTCCTTGACCTCCTCCATGCCGCCGACGTCGGCGAGGCGCACGGCCCCGGGGGCGTCGACGTCCCAGGCGTCCGCGTCCCCGGCGGTCCCCTCGGCTCCGTCGGCCTGCGGCTCGTCGAGGAACCGGGGCCCGACGAGGTCCTGGACCTGCTGCTCGGCGGCGTCCCAGTCGAAGGAGGGGGCGGGCGTCTCGGGAGCCGGGGGCGCGGCGTCGGCGGGTGTCTCCGGGGAGGCCGGTGACACGGGCGGCCGGGGCGCGGACGCCTCGGGGGCGGGTGCGGGCGCCTCGGGGGCGGGTGCCGGGGGCGTGGGCGGGGATGCCGGGGGCATCCCCATCGCCCGGACCATCAGCGCGCGGGCGTTCGCGTCGCCCGGCGCGTGCTGGAGCGCGACGGCCGCCTCCGCGACGGCCTCGTCGTTGCGGCCCTCCGTGAGGAGGAGCTCGGCGAAGTGGAGGCGCAGGGGCACGTCACCGGGGGCGGCGGCCACGGCGGCGCGCAGACTGCGGATGAGAGGGGACTCGTCGGCCATGGGGTCAGCCTAGAAAGGCCGCCCCGCCGCCCGTCCAGCGGGTGGCCGCCTCGTAGGCTGCGGTGCGTGAGACGGGCCCGCGCACCGCGCCGGCTGACGGTGGACGGCCAGGTCTGGCTGTGGAACGTCGGCCACACGCATCCCGGCTGCCGCACCTGTGTGACGCTGCGCCGGGCCGAAGCCCGCGGCGCCCTGCTCCGGCTGATGTTCGAGAGCGGCCCGGGCCGCGTCACGGCGGGCTTCCCGTACGGCGCGGGCGAGGTGGCCGCCGCCGGCGGGCACCTCAACCTGAACGAGCCGGGCGTGATCAGGCGGCTCCTCGACCTGGCGACGGCCCGGGGCGTCCTCCCGTACGAGCACGGCGTGCGGGAGGTGGACGCCTGGCCGCTCTTCGACGCCCTGACGGGCGGGACGCCGCTCGGCGGGCCCGATCGGCAGGAGCTCTCCTAAGCGTGTGACGACACGCCCTGGCTCCAGCGGCCCGTACGGCTAGTTCCAGCGGCCCGTGCGGCCCAGGACCAGCGCGGTCGCCGCCGTACCGGCCGTGGAGGTGCGCAGCACGCTGCGGCCGAGGCGGTACGGCTTCGCCCCCGCGGCCTCGAAGGCGGCGAGCTCGTCCGGGGAGACCCCGCCCTCCGGGCCGACGACGAGCACGACCGTGCCCCGGGCGGGCAGCTCGGCGGTGGCGAGGGCGCCGCTGGGGTGGTCGCGGTCCTCGTGCAGGACGGCCGCGAAGTCGGCGTCCGCGAGGAGTGCCGCGACCTGCTTCGTCGACATGAGCTCGGCGACCTCGGGGAAGCGGGTGCGGCGGGACTGCTTGCCGGCCTCGCGCGCGGTGGACCGCCACTTGGCGAGCGCCTTGAGGCCCCGGTCGCCCTTCCACTGGGTGATGCAGCGGGAGGCGGCCCAGGGCACGATCGCGTCCACGCCGGTCTCCGTCATGGTCTCGACGGCGAGTTCGCCCCGGTCGCCCTTGGGGAGGGCCTGGACGACGGTGATGCGCGGCTCCTCCTCGGGGTCCTCGTGGACCTCGTCGACCCGCACGGTGAGCTCGTCCCTGCCCTCGGCGGAGACCACGACGCACTCGGCCCAGCGGCCCCGCCCGTCGGCCAGCACCAGCGCCTCCCCGGCGCGCAGCCGCTTCACGGAGACGGCGTGCCGCCCCTCGGGCCCCTCCAGGAGGAAGCTCCCGGCACCGGGGACGGTGTCGACGACGAAGACGGGTGCGGTCATGAGTCGCTCCTGTGGGCGAGCCCGGAGAGGGCGGTGTCGAGTTCGGCCGCCAGCACCTCGACGAGCTGCCCGGCGGGCAGTTCACGGGCGAGGCGGTGGCCCTGGCCGGCCCACAGGGCCATGCCCTGGGCGTCGTTCGCGGCGGCGGCGGCCTTGCGGAGGGGGGTGGTGAGGTGGTGGACCTCGGGATAGGCGGCGGGGGCGTACGGCCCGTGCTCGCGCATGAAGCGGTTGACCAGGCCGCGCGCCGGGCGCCCGGAGAAGGCCCGGGTGAGGGCGGTCCGGGTGAAGAGCGGGTCCGTCAGCGCCCGCTTGTGCAGCGCGTGGGCGCCGGACTCGGGGCAGCAGAGGAAGGCGGTGCCGAGCTGGGCGGCGTCGGCACCGGCGGCGAGGACGGCGGCGATCTGCGCGCCGCGCATGATCCCGCCGGCGGCGACGATCGGCAGTGCGACGGCCTCGCGGACCTGGGTGACGAGGGTGAGGAGCCCGGTGCCGGGGGCGCCCTCGTCGGCCGGGTCGTCGCGGTACGTGCCCTGGTGACCGCCGGCCTCCACGCCCTGGACGCAGAGGGCGTCGGCCCCGGCCAGCTGCGCGGCGAGGGCCTCCTCGGCGGAGGTGACGGTGACGATCGTGTACGTACCGACGCGGTCGAAGGCGTGGAAGGTCTCGGGCGCGGGACAGCCGAAGGTGAAGGAGACGACGGGGACCGGGTCCTCCAGGAGGATGGCCAGCTTGCCGTCGTAGCCGTCGTCGCGGGAGTCGTCGGTCTCGCCGAGCGGGGTCTCGTACCAGGTGGCCTCGCCGGCGAGCTGGTGGCGGTAGACCTCGACGGCGGCGGGGTCGGCGGGCCGGCCGTCCTGCGGCATGAAGAGGTTGACCCCGAAGGGGCGTGCGGTGAGCCCGCGGACCCGCTTGATCTCCTGGTAGAGGCCCCCGGCCGTCTTGTACCCGCCGGCGAGGAAGCCGAGGGCGCCCGCCTCGCAGACGGCACCGACGAGCTCGGGACAGGAGGCGCCACCCGCCATGGGGGCCTGCACGATCGGGAACCGAGAGAGATCGTTCAGTGCGGTGGTGGACATATGGGCATCGTGTCATGAGCGGGCCGAGACACGGGAAAGGGGCGGCACCGAAGTGCCGCCCCTTCCTTCACGTACAAGCCCCTAGCGCCCGTTGAACGCGTCCTTCAACCGCGAGAACAACCCCTGCTGCCCCGGCTGACGGTGCTGACCCGGGGACGACCCCCGGACCCCCGGCCGAACGCCTAGCGCCCGTTGAACGCGTCCTTCAACCGCGAGAACAACCCCTGCTGCCCCGGCTGACGGTGCTGACCCGGGGACGACCCCCGGACCCCCGGCCGAACGCCTAGCGCCCGTTGAACGCGTCCTTCAACCGCGAGAACAGCCCCTGCTGCCCCGGCTGGAACTGGCCGGTCGGCCGCTCCTCGCCGCGCAGCTTGGCCAGCTCGCGCAGGAGGCGCTCCTGCTCCGCGTCCAGCTTGCCCGGGGTCGTCACCTCGACGTGCACGATCAGGTCGCCCCGGCCGTTGCCCCGCAGGTGCGTGACGCCGCGCCCGTGCAGCGGGATCGACTGGCCGGACTGGGTCCCCGGACGGATGTCGATCTCCTCGACGCCGTCGAGGGTCTGGAGCGGCACCTTCGTGCCGAGCGCGCCCGCCGTCATCGGGATGGTGACCGTGCAGTGCAGGTCGTCCCCGCGCCGCTGGAAGGTCTCGTGCGGCGTCTCGTGGATCTCGACGTACAGGTCGCCGGCGGGGCCGCCACCGGGGCCGACCTCGCCCTCGCCCGCGAGCTGGATCCGGGTGCCGTTGTCGACGCCGGCCGGGATCTTGACCGTGAGGGTGCGGCGGGACCGGACCCGGCCGTCGCCCGCGCACTCGGGGCACGGGGTCGGGACGACGGTGCCGAAGCCCTGGCACTGCGGGCAGGGCCGGGAGGTCATGACCTGGCCCAGGAAGGACCGGGTGACCTGGGAGACCTCACCGCGGCCGCGGCACATGTCACAGGTCTGGGCGGAGGTGCCGGGTGCGGCGCCCTCGCCCGAACAGGTGGTGCAGACGACCGCCGTGTCGACCTGGATGTCCTTGGTCGTGCCGAAGGCCGCCTCGTTGAGGTCGATCTCCAGACGGATCATGGCGTCCTGGCCGCGGCGGGTGCGCGAGCGCGGTCCGCGCTGCGAGGCCGTGCCGAAGAAGGCGTCCATGATGTCGGAGAAGTTGCCGAAGCCACCGGCTCCGAAGCCGCCCGCGCCGCCCCCGCCGGAGGCCGAGAGCGGGTCGCCGCCGAGGTCGTAGACCTGCTTCTTCTGCGGGTCCGAGAGGACCTCGTAGGCGGCGTTGATCTCCTTGAAGCGCTCCTGCGTCTTCGGATCGGGATTGACGTCCGGGTGCAGCTCGCGCGCGAGCCTCCGGAACGCCTTCTTGATCTCGTCCTGGGAAGCGTCGCGGCGCACGCCGAGCACGGCGTAGTAGTCCGTGGCCACTTACGACTCCGCCAGGATCTGTCCGACGTAACGTGCCACTGCGCGTACCGCTCCCATCGTTCCGGGGTAGTCCATGCGGGTCGGTCCGACCACGCCGAGTTTGGCGACTGCCTCGCCGCCCGAACCGTAGCCGACCGAGACGACGGACGTGGAGCTCAGCCCCTCGTGGGCGTTCTCATGCCCGATCCGTACGGTCATGCCCGATTCCTTCGCCTCGCCGAGCAGCTTGAGGAGCACGACCTGCTCCTCCAGAGCTTCCAGGACGGGCCTGATCATCAGGGGAAAGTCGTGTCCGAAGCGGGTGAGATTGGCGGTGCCGCCGATCATCAGCCGCTCCTCGTGCTCCTCGACGAGCGTTTCGAGGAGGGTCGCGAGCACGGTCGAGACCGTGGCGCGGTCCTCGGCCTCCTCGAAGGACTCGGGGAGGTCCTGCACCAGCTGCGGCACGTCGGCGAACCGGCGGCCGACGACCCGGCTGTTGAGCCGGGCCCGGAGGTCGGCGAGCGAGGTCTCGCCGAAGGGCGCGGCGCAGTCGACGACGCGCTGCTCGACCCGGCCGGTGTCGGTGATCAGGACGAGCATCAGACGGGCGGGGGCCAGCGCGAGCAGCTCCACGTGCCGGACGGTCGAACGGGTCAGCGAGGGGTACTGGACGACGGCGACCTGACGGGTCAGCTGCGCGAGCAGCCGCACCGTGCGCCCGACGACGTCGTCGAGGTCGACGGCCCCGTCGAGGAAGTTGTGGATGGCCCGCCGCTCGGGCGTCGACAGCGGCTTGACGCCGGCCAGCCGGTCGACGAAGAGCCGGTAGCCCTTGTCGGTGGGGATGCGCCCGGCGCTCGTGTGGGGCTGGGCGATGTACCCCTCCTCCTCCAGCACCGCCATGTCGTTGCGGACGGTGGCGGGCGAGACGCCGAGCTTGTGGCGCTCGGTGAGCGCCTTGGAGCCGACGGGCTCCTCCGTCCCGACGTAGTCCTGGACGATGGCGCGCAGGACCTCCAGCCTGCGTTCGCTGAGCATCGTGGCGCACCTCCAGCTGTCGTCGTCGTTCCGGTTGCTCCGCTTTTGGCACTCGCCCTGTCCGAGTGCCAGCGATCCCCCGGCCAGTGTACGGCGGCGGGCATCGCTCCTGGCAAGGAGGCGGCGCCCGCACCCGTTAGCGTCGCCCCATGGACATCGATTGGGAAGCGCACGGATGGGAGCGGCTCGCGGACGGGGTGGGCCGGCGCCGGCTGCCGGTCTGGGACGCCACGGTCGGGCTGGTCCTGGGCTCACGGGCGGTGCTGCTGTACGACACGGGGGCCTCGCTCGCCGAGGGCGCCGAGCTGCGGTCGCAGATCTCGGCGCTCACGGGCGGCCGGAAGGTGACGCACATCGCACTCAGTCACCCCCACTTCGACCACGTCCTCGGCGCGGCGGTCTTCGCGGGCGCGGAGGTCTTCGGCGCGGTCGGCTCGGACGACCTCCTGGGCGGGGCCCGGGCCCGGGAGGAGCTGCGCGCGGACGCCGTGGCGCAGGGCCTGGACGCGGAGGCGGCGGAGGCCTCGGCGGACGTCCTCGTGGCGCCGCGGCACGTCGTCTCGGGCGAGTGGACGCTCGACCTGGGCGACCGCCAGGTCCTCCTGGCGAACGTGGGCCCCGGCCACTCGGGCCACGACCTGGCGCTCTGCGTCCCGGGCGCGCGCGAGGTGGTCTTCTGCGGCGACCTGGTGGAGGAGTCGGGCGAGCCGCAGGCGGGCCCGGACGCGATCCCGTCCCGCTGGCCGGACGCGCTGGACCGGCTGCTGGCCCTGGGCGGCGAGGAGGCGGCGTACGTACCGGGGCACGGCGCGGTGGTGGACGCCACGTTCGTGCGGGCCCAGCGCGATGAACTGGCACGCCGCTTCGAGGTGTCGTAGCGTCGCCGAAATGCGCGGCCGCGGAACGGATCTGACTCCGCCTCGGCCGCGCCGCCCGGGGGACGGCCCCCCGGACCCCAGCAGAGTCCCCGCCCCGCGTCCTGGACAGGATCGAGCCCGTGCGCAGCTACAACCCGGATCTGACCCCGCCCTGGAAGAAGTCGGCCCCCGTTCCCGAGGTCCCGGCCGACCCCGATCTCGTGGTGGAGGAGGTCGGGACGGGTTTCTGCGGGGCGGTGATCCGCTGCGAGGCGGGCACGGTGACCCTGGAGGACCGCTTCGGCAAGCACCGGGTCTTCCCGCTGGAGCCGCGCGGCTTCCTCCTGGAGGGCAGGGTCGTGACGCTGGTGCGGCCCGTGTCGGCGCCCGCGCGCCCCAGCCGTACGGCCTCCGGCTCGGTGGCCGTGCCCGGCGCCCGCGCGCGCGTGGCGCGGGCGGGCCGGATCTACGTCGAGGGCCGCCACGACGCGGAGCTCGTCGAGCGGGTGTGGGGCGACGACCTGCGCATCGAGGGCGTGGTCGTGGAGTACCTGGAGGGCGTCGACGACCTGCCGGCGATCGTCGCGGAGTTCGGTCCGGGGCCGGACGCCCGGCTCGGCGTCCTGGTGGACCATCTGGTGCCGGGCTCGAAGGAGTCACGGATCGCCGCGCGGGTGACGTCCCCGGACGTCCTGGTGGTCGGCCATCCGTACATCGACGTCTGGGAGGCGGTGAAGCCGTCCTCCCTGGGCATCCCGGCCTGGCCGGCGGTCCCCCGGGGCCAGGACTGGAAGACGGGCGTCTGCCGGGCGCTCGGCTGGCCGTCGGACAACACGGGAGCGGTCTGGCAGGCGATCCTGAAGCGCGTGACGTCGTACAAGGACCTGGAGCCGGAGCTCCTGGGCCGCGTGGAAGAACTGATCGACTTCGTGACAGCGCCTTAGCGTCGCCCGCGCCGGGGTGGGGCTCCGGCTAAGGCGGAGCCCGCGCCCGCGTAGGGCCGCCGCCGGCGCCCCTACGACACCCGGTCCCGCCACGCGCGCGGTCCCGCGCCCTGACGGCACTTGGTCCCGTCCCGTGAGCGGTCCCTCGCCCTCACAGCGCCTGGTCCCACCACGTGCTCGGTCCCGCACCCTCACGGCACCTGGTCCCGCCACCTGCGCGGTCCCGCGCCTCGGTGGGGGCGGCACCCCTGAGACGCGCGCGTCGGCGGGGCGGCGCGCGCGTGGACCCACGCCTCGGCGGAACCGGTGCCCATCGCCCACGCCCCGTGTGCGCCTGCACGCGCCTTCACCCGCGCCCGTCGTGGGCCGTCGCCCACGCCCGTGTGGGCAATCGTCCCGCTGGGGCGGGACGGGTGGGCACACGGGACGGCGCGCTGAGCGGCGCCTCCGCGATCTGGGCCCGGCCCCGCACCCCTGGTGACGGGCACTTGTCGGTGCGGGTTCAGGCACAGGAGCCTCTGGCGCCGGCAAGGGCGCCGTTCCGTTGTGCCCACCCGTTCCGCCCCTTGCGGAACGCCTGCCCACAACGGGGGGCGGCGGGAGCGCGGGCCCACAACGGGGCCCGGCGGGAGCGCATGCCCACAACGGGGCCCGGCGGGGGCCCGGCCCGCAACGGGGCCGGTAGGGCGTCGTCCCGGCTAGGCGCGCGCCCCCGGCGACCAGTGACGCGCCGGCCCCCGACCGCGCCCGGTTCAGTCCACCAGGTCTCGGACCACCGCGTCGGCCAGCAGCCGCCCCCGCAGCGTCAGGACCGCCCGCCCCTCCCCGTACGACCGGGGGTCGAGCAGCCCGTCCTCCAGGGCCTTGCGCGAGGCCGCGAGGCCCGCCGGCCGCAGGAGCGACAGCTCGACGCCCTCGCGCAGCCTGAGTTCGAGCAGGATCCGCTCGACCCGCCGGTCCTCGTCCGCGAGGACCTCCCGCCCGGCCCCGGGCGAGCGCCCCTCGGCGAGCGCCGCGGCGTACGCGCCGGGATGCTTCACGTTCCACCACCGGACGCCCCCGACGTGCGAGTGCGCCCCGGGCCCGGCGCCCCACCAGTCCGCGCCGCGCCAGTACAGCTCGTTGTGGAGGCAGCGCCCGGCCTCGGAGGTGGCCCAGTTGGACACCTCGTACCAGGTGAAGCCCGCCTCCTCGAAGGCCGCGTCGGCGATCAGGTACCGGTCGGCGTGGACGTCGTCGTCGGTCATGGGCACCTCGCCCCGCCGGATGCGCCGGGCGAGCTGGGTGCCCTCCTCGACGATGAGGGCGTACGCGCTGACGTGGTCGGGGCCCGCGCCGATCGCCGCGTCGAGGGAGGCCCGCCAGTCGTCGTCGGTCTCCCCGGGCGTGCCGTAGATGAGGTCGAGGTTGACGTGCTCGAACCCGGCCGCGCGCGCCTCGGCGACGCACGCCTCGGGCCGTCCCGGCGTGTGTGTGCGGTCGAGGACCTTCAGGACGTGCTGCCGGGCGCTCTGCATGCCGAAGGAGATCCGGTTGAAGCCGCCTTCGCGCAGCTCGGCGAGGTAGGCGGGGTCGACGGACTCCGGATTCGCCTCCGTCGTCACCTCGGCGTCGTCGGCGAGCCCGAACTCGTCGCGGATCGCCCCCAGCATCCGTACGAGGTCTCCGGCGGCGAGCAGCGTCGGCGTGCCGCCGCCGACGAAGACGGTCCGCACGGGCCGCGGGTCGTCCCCGAGGACCTTGCGGGCGAGCCGGATCTCCTCGGTGACCTGGTCGGCGTAGTTGTCGCGGGAGGCGAGGACACCGCCCGTACCGCGCAGCTCGCTCGCGGTGTACGTGTTGAAGTCGCAGTAGCCGCAGCGCGTCGCGCAGTACGGCACGTGCAGGTAGAACCCGAGCGGCCGCTCCCCGGCCCCTTCGAGGGCGCGCGGGGGCAGCGCCCCGTCGTCGGGAACAGGCTCACCATCGGGCAGTACGGAAGGCATGGGTCCCATTGTCCCGTACTGCCCGGGGGTGACGGTCCTCCTCGGCGGCCGGCGGTCCTCCTCGGCGGCTCAGGACTCGCGCGAGCCCTCGTACATCTCCTCGATGAGGTGCTGGTACTCGCGCTCGACGACCGGCCGCTTCAGCTTCAGGGACGGGGTGAGCTCGCCGTGCTCGATGTCGAGGTCGCGCGGCAGCAGGCGGAACTTCTTGATCGTCTGCCAGCGCTGGAGGCCCTCGTTGAGCCGGTCGACGTAGCCCTGGATCAGCTTCTGGGTGCGCGGGTCGGCGACGATCTCGGCGTACGACCGGCCGCCGAGCTCGTGCTCCTCGGCCCAGGTGAGGAGGGCGGGCTCGTCGAGGGCGATGAGCGCGGTGCAGAAGTTCCGGTCGGCGCCGTGGACGAGGATGTTCGAGACGAACGGGCAGACGGCCTTGAACTGGCCCTCGACCTCGGCCGGCGCGATGTACTTGCCGCCGGACGTCTTGATCAGGTCCTTCTTGCGGTCGGTGATCCGGAGGTAGCCGTCGGCGGACAGCTCGCCGATGTCGCCGGTGTGGAACCAGCCGTCGGACTCCAGGACCTCGGAGGTCTTCTCCGGCAGGCCGTGGTAGCCCTCCATGATGCCGGGGCCGCGCAGCAGGATCTCGCCGTCGTCGGCGATGCGGACCTCGGTGCCGGGGAGCGGCTTGCCGACGGTGCCGGTGCGGTAGGCCTCGCCCGGGTTGACGAAGGAGGCGGCGGAGGACTCGGTGAGGCCGTATCCCTCCAGGATGTGGATGCCCGCGCCGGCGAAGAAGTAGCCGATGTCGGGGGCGAGGGCGGCGGAGCCGGAGATGCAGGCGCGCAGGTTGCCGCCGAAGGCCTCGCGGATCTTGCCGTAGACGAGGGCGTCGGCGACCTTGTGCTTCGCCGAGAGGCCGAAGGGCGCGGAGGCGGTGCCGGTGCGCCGGAAGTTGTCCTGGGTGGCCTTGGCGTACTCGCGGGCCACGCCGGCCGCCCACTGGAAGATCTTGTACTTGGCGCCGCCGCCGGCCCGGGCCTTGGCGGCGACCCCGTTGTAGACCTTCTCGAAGATGCGGGGGACGGCCGCCATGTAGGTCGGCTGGACCACCGGCAGGTTCTCGATGATCTTGTCGACGCGGCCGTCGACGGCGGTGACGTGGCCGACCTCGATCTGGCCCGAGGTGAGGACCTTGCCGAAGACGTGGGCGAGCGGCAGCCACAGGTACTGGACGTCGTCCTGGGTGACGAGGCCGGTGGAGGCGATGGCCTTGGCCATGTACGACCAGTTGTCGTGCGGGAGGCGGACGCCCTTGGGGCGGCCGGTGGTGCCCGAGGTGTAGATGAGGGTGGCGAGCTGGGTGGGCGTGATGGCCGCGACCCGCTCCTTCACCGCCTCGGGGTGCTCCTCCAGGTAGGCCTTGCCGCGCGCCTCCAGGTCGGCCAGGGAGAGGACGAAGTCGCCGTCGACGTCCGCGCCGGCGGGGTCGACGACCACGACGTGGCGGAGGTGGGGCAGGTCGGCGCGGCGCTCGACGGCCTTGGCCAGCTGGGCGGCGTCCTCGGCGATCAGGACCTTCGACTCGGAGTCGGAGAGGATGAACGCCGACTCCTCGGCGTTGGTCTGCGGGTAGACCGTGGTGGTCGCGGCACCCGCGCACATCACACCGAGGTCGCAGAGGATCCACTCGACCCGGGTGGAGGAGGCGAGGGCGACGCGCTCCTCGGCCTGGACGCCGAGGTCGACGAGGCCGGCGGCGATCGCGTAGACCCGCTCGGCGGCCTGTCCCCAGCTGAGCGACTTCCAGTCGTCCGGGCCGGTGCCGGAGGCGGCCGGTACCGGGTAGCGGTAGGCCTCCGCATCAGGGGTGCGCCCGACGCGCTCAAGGAAGAGCGACGCCACGGAGGGCGGCCGGTTCTCGATCTGGGTCTGTGTGTCGCTCACGACGTCCTCCGGGCGGCGGCGGTGCCTTCTGGTGGTTCGTAACTAACTGGCGAGTAACCTTCGAGCCGGGATCAGACTAAAGGCCCGAGGACCGGCGCGTAAGGCCTTGCCGCGCGTCGCTTCATAACGAACGGGCCCACGCGCACACGGCGCGTGGACCCGTTCGTTGCATAGGGCAGCTATGTCTTGTCCGCCCGGCTACTTCTTCTTGCCCGAGGACTCGTCGCTCGACAGGACGGCGATGAAGGCCTCCTGGGGCACCTCCACCGAGCCGACCATCTTCATGCGCTTCTTGCCTTCCTTCTGCTTCTCCAGCAGCTTCCGCTTACGGGAGATGTCACCGCCGTAGCACTTGGCGAGGACGTCCTTCCGGATGGCGCGGATGGTCTCGCGGGCGATGACCCGGGAGCCGATGGCGGCCTGGATGGGCACCTCGAAGGCCTGCCGCGGGATGAGCTCGCGGAGCTTGGCGACCAGCCGGACGCCGTAGGCGTACGCGGCGTCCTTGTGGGTGACGGCCGAGAAGGCGTCGACCTTGTCGCCGTGCAGCAGGATGTCGACCTTGACGAGGCTGGAGGCCTGCTCGCCGGTGGGCTCGTAGTCGAGCGAGGCGTAGCCGCGGGTCTTGGACTTCAGCTGGTCGAAGAAGTCGAAGACGATCTCGGCGAGGGGCAGGGTGTAGCGGATCTCGACCCGGTCCTCGGAGAGGTAGTCCATGCCGATGAGGGTGCCGCGACGGGTCTGGCAGAGCTCCATGATCGCGCCGATGAACTCGCTCGGGGCGAGGATCGTGGCGCGCACGACGGGCTCGAACACGTCGTCGATCTTGCCCTCGGGGAACTCGCTCGGGTTGGTGACGGTGTGCTCGCTGCCGTCCTCCATCACGACCCGGTAGACCACGTTCGGCGCGGTGGCGATGAGGTCGAGCCCGAACTCGCGCTCCAGCCGCTCGCGGATCACGTCGAGGTGGAGCAGACCCAGGAAGCCGACGCGGAAGCCGAAGCCGAGCGCGGCGGAGGTCTCCGGCTCGTAGACCAGCGCGGCGTCGTTGAGCTGGAGCTTGTCCAGGGCCTCGCGGAGGTCCGGGTACTCCGAGCCGTCGAGCGGGTAGAGGCCCGAGAAGACCATCGGCTTCGGGTCCTTGTAGCCGCCGAGGGCCTCGGTGGCGCCCTGGTGCAGGGAGGTGATCGTGTCACCGACCTTGGACTGGCGGACGTCCTTCACACCGGTGATCAGGTAGCCGACCTCGCCGACGCCGAGACCGTCCGAAGCCGTCATCTCGGGGGACGAGACGCCGATCTCCAGGAGCTCGTGGGTGGCTCCGGTCGACATCATCCGGATGCGCTCGCGCTTGTTGAGCTGCCCGTCGACCACACGGACGTAGGTCACGACGCCCCGGTAGGAGTCGTAGACGGAGTCGAAGATCATCGCGCGGGCGGGGGCGTCGGCGACGCCGACCGGGGCCGGCACGTCCCGGACGACCCGGTCGAGCAGCGCCTCGACGCCCATGCCGGTCTTCGCGGAGACCTTCAGGACGTCCTCCGGCTGGCAGCCGATGAGGTTCGCCAGCTCCTCGGAGAACTTCTCCGGCTGGGCGGCCGGCAGGTCGATCTTGTTGAGGACCGGGACGATCGTGAGGTCGTTCTCCATCGCCAGGTACAGGTTCGCGAGCGTCTGCGCCTCGATGCCCTGCGCGGCGTCGACGAGCAGGATCGTGCCCTCGCAGGCGGCGAGCGACCGGGAGACCTCGTAGGTGAAGTCGACGTGCCCGGGGGTGTCGATCATGTTCAGGATGTGGGTCCTGCCCTCACCCTGCCCGTCGGTCGGCGCCCACGGCAGGCGGACCGCCTGGGACTTGATCGTGATGCCGCGTTCCCGCTCGATGTCCATGCGGTCGAGGTACTGGGCGCGCATCTGCCGCTGGTCGACCACACCGGTCAGCTGGAGCATCCGGTCGGCGAGCGTGGACTTGCCGTGGTCGATGTGCGCGATGATGCAGAAGTTGCGGATCAGAGCCGGGTCGGTACGGCTCGGCTCGGGCACGTTGGTAGGAGTCGCGGGCACGCAGGGATCTCGTCTCGGGCGATGTTCAGAACGGACACGTAGAGACCATGGTCCCATGCCCGGCGCCCGGCGCCCGGTTTGGGCGGCTCAGAGGGTGGCTGATACTGTGGACAGCTGTGTCTCGCATGCCCTCTCAGCTGTGGGACGCATCCAGTAGAACACCGAACCTGTAAAGGCTCTTTTCGTGGCGAACATCAAGTCCCAGATCAAGCGGAACAAGACGAACGAGAAGGCGCGCCTGCGCAACAAGGCCGTCAAGTCCTCGCTCAAGACCGCGATCCGCAAGGCCCGTGAGGCTGTCGCCGCCGGCGACCTCGAGAAGGCCACCGTTGCCACTCGCGCCGCCTCGCGTCAGCTCGACAAGGCTGTCTCGAAGGGTGTCATCCACAAGAACGCCGCCGCCAACAAGAAGTCGGCGCTGGCCACCAAGGTTGCCTCCCTCCAGGGCTGAGCTCTGATGTGATCGGCCGTACGGGACCCAGCGGGCCCTCTCTCCCGCTCCCGCCCGGCCACCCGGACTCGCGCACGGACGCGTTCGCCACGCGGGCGCGAGCCCACCCAGCAACGACGAAGGCCCCGCCCCCTCCTTCCCCAGGAGCCGGCGGGGCCTTCGTCGTACCCGGCCGTCCCGGGGCCGACGGGCCCCGGGAGGCGCGGGCCATGAGTCCGCGGGGGCGGGTACGGATGCGGTGCCGCGGCTCGCGATCTCGCGCGTCCGGCGGGGCGACGCGAGGCCGCCGCACGGGTGCCGGGAAACGGGGGCGCGAAGCCGCCGCCCCACGGATGCCGAAGCGACCCACGGGGGCCAGGGAGCGGGGCGCGAAGCCGCCCCACGTGACGGGGATGGGGAACGCGAAGCCACCCCACCGGTGCCGACGAGCGCGGGCGCGAAGCCGTCCCACTGGCGCCGGGGACGGGGAACGCGAAGCCCGCGCGCTGCACGGGTCCCGGGGGCGTAGACGGCGCGGAGCCGCCACGCCCGTGCGGGAGCCCGGGGCCGGGGCCGGGGGTCGCAGGGCCACCACGCTGGGCGGGCGGCGGCGCAAGGCCGCCCCACGGGTCCCGGGACGGAGGCGGCGCGAAGCCGCCGCGCACGTGCGGGGGCCCGGGGGCGAAGCCCCCGGAAGAACTCCGACCCCGACCCCCACCAGCCCCCGGCAGGGTTTCGGGAAGGGGCGGGGTGGGGGAAATCCACCCCCGAATCACCCCGAGGCATCCCTCCCCGCCCGCAGGGAGCCCAGGGGCACAGCCCCGGCAGAACAACCGACCCCCACCCCCACCAGCCCCCGGCAGGGTTTCGGGAAGGGGCGGGGTGGGGGGAACCACCCCCGCGACTACCCCCGCCGCATCCTCGCCGCCCGAGCCACCGCCACCACCGCCTTCTCCAGGGCGTACTCCGGATCGTCGCCCCCGCCCTTCACCCCCGCGTCCGCCTCCGCGACCGCCCGCAGCGCGAGCGACACCCCGTCCGGCGTCCAGCCCCGCATCTGCTGCCGCACCCGGTCGATCTTCCAGGGCGGCATGCCGAGCTCCCGGGCCAGGTCCGCGGGACGCCCGCCCCGCGCCGAGGAGAGCTTGCCGATCGCCCGTACGCCCTGGGCCAGCGCGCTGGTGATGAGCACGGGCGCGACTCCGGTGGAGAGCGACCAGCGCAGGGCCTCCAGGGCCTCGGCCGCCCGTCCCTCGACGGCACGGTCCGCGACGTTGAAGGAGGAGGCCTCGGCGCGGCCCGTGTAGTACCGCCCGACGACGGCCTCGTCGATCGTGCCGTCCACGTCGGACGTGAGCTGCGAGACCGCGGACGCGAGCTCCCGCAGGTCGCTGCCGATGGAGTCCACGAGCGCCTGGCAGGCCTCGGGCGTGGCGGACCGTCCCAGCGTCCGGAACTCCTGCCGCACGAAGGTCAGCCGCTCCGCGGGCTTCGTCGTCTTCGGGCAGGCGACCTCCCGGGCCCCCGCCTTGCGCGCCGCGTCGAGCAGGCCCTTGCCCTTGGCGCCGCCGGCGTGGACCAGGACGAGCGAGATGTCCTCGATCGGGTCGTCGAGATACGCCTTGACGTCCTTGACCGTGTCGGCGGAGAGGTCCTGCGCGTTCCGCACGATCAGCACCTTGCGCTCGGCGAAGAGCGAGGGGCTGGTGAGCTCGGCCAGCGCCCCGGGCTGGAGCTGTTCGGGGGCGAGGTCGCGCACGTCCGTGTCGGCGTCGGCGGCCCGCGCGGCCGCCACCACGTCCCGTACGGCGCGGTCGAGGAGGAGGTCCTCCTGCCCCACGGCGAGCGTCACGGGGCCGAGGAGGTCGTCGGGGGAAGTCTTTCTGGTGGCCATCGCGATCCAGCATCCCACGGGCCACTGACACCGCCGCCCGTACGGGGGACGAGAATGGCGGGGTGAGCGAACGACACGTACTGGTACTCCCCGACCGCGACGCCGCCGAGGAGGTCGCCGCCGAGCTCCCCGACCGTTTCGGCCTGGCCGAGGAACCGCAGCTGGTGCGGGACGCCCTGGCCGGCGAGGACGACGCCGAGGACGCGCAGTGGCTGGTGGTCGTCGAGGACCCGGACGCCCGCCTGGACCCGACGGCGCTGGACGAGCTGGCCGCCGAGTACGAGGGCTGGCTGGAAGCACCGTAGGCACACCCCCGAGCGCCCGCCGGGTGTCGCGCCGTACACCCCCGACCGACCACCGAAGCCCATCTACGGGCGCCTACGACCGGCGACGCCCCCCAGGCCCGCCCGTCTTCGGAACGATCTGCATGTCGAGGTCGATGCTGATGCTGGACCCGACGGCCGCGATCCCCCGCGCGAGCAGCGTCTGCCACGTGAGGGTGAAGTCCTCCCGGTGCAGCTCGGTGGTGGCCCGGCAGGCCGCCCGGGTCTCGCCCTCCAGGCCGCTGCCGAGGCCGAGGTACTGGGTGTCCAGGGTCACGGTGCGGCTCACCCCGTGGAGAGTGAGCGCGCCGGTGACGGCCCAGCGGCTGCCGCCCCGGTGGACGAAGCGCTCGCTGAAGAACTCCAGCGTGGGGAAGGCGCCGACGTCGAGGAAGTCGCCGGACCGCAGGTGGTCGTCGCGCATCTGCACCCCGGTGTCGATGGAGGCCGCGTCGATCACGACGTGCATCGCCGACCGCTCCATGCGCTCGGCGATCCGCACGGCGCCCGCGAAGCCGTTGAACCGTCCGTGGATCCGCGCGAGGCCGATGTGCCGCGCGGTGAAGCCGATCTGCGAGTGCGTGGGGTCGATCTCCCAGTCGCCCGGCTCCGGGAGCTGCGGCTGCGGCGCGACCTGTAGCAGGACGTCGCCGAGACCGCGGTGCTCGCCCTCGGCGACGACGGTGCTGCCCCGGTAGGGCGTGTAGCCCTCGGAGGTGACGGCGATCCGGTACTCGCCGGCGGGCACGGTCGCGAGGACCGTGCCGTACGGGTCGGTCTCGCCGCCCAGGACCTTGCGGCCCGCCGTGTCGCTGACGACGAACTCGGCCTGCCGGACGGGTTCGTGCACGGGGTCGAGCACCCGGCAGCTGAGCACGCCCGCCGAGGAGGGGACGGCGAGACCGGCGAGCGGCCCGCCGCGCGCGGCTCCGCCCGCACGCTTCCCGAAGAGACGATCGAACATTCTTCACGCACCCCCGTGCGACTCGTTCACCATGCAACGAATTCGCATTCGATCACCATTGAGCCGTTCGAGGCAAACGGGAGTGTCTGCGAGCAAGTGTTACCGGGAGTCCGAATTGGGGTTTCCGGTGCGCACGGACGGCAGCACGTCGAGCTCGATGCCGAAGAGCTCCCGGTACGCGGTCCTCACCTCGTCCTCGCTGCCGAGGATCCGCTCCTCGCGCTCTCCCCCGGCCCGCGTGATCAGCTTGGGCGCGCTGAGCGTGATCCGGCCCTCCTCGGTGAGCCGCGAGCAGATCAGCGACCGGGGGAAGTGCGAGTCCGGCGAGGTCTGGTGGTACCAGGCGCCCGCCGTGAAGTCGGCGAGCCGCCTGGGCCGCGGCTCCAGCCGGTACTGCGGCTTCCCGTCCCGCAGGACGTCCAGGTCTCCGTCCGCCGCCTCCACGATCCGGAAGACCCCGCCGGGGTCCACCTGGTCGTCGCGGGCGTCGAAGGCGAGCGGGTAGTGGCCGTGATCGCCGAACCCGACGTCGGCCAGCCACCGCTCCCCCTCCGCCGTCTCCACGAGCAGCGCCATGTGGTCGTACGGGATGCCCGGCGTCCCTTCCGGCCCGATCACCCTCGCCTGGAGCAGCGCGACCTCGTATCCGAGCTCCCTCAGCAGCACGGCGAACGTCGCGTTGATCTCGTAGCAGAACCCGCCCCTGCGAGCCCCGACCACCTTGTCGAGGAGCGCCTTCTCGTCCAGCACGACGGGCTCGCCGAGATGGAGGGAGAGGTTCTCGAAGGGCACGGTCCGCAGGTGGAGCAGATGCAGCTCGCGCAGCGCGGCGGCGTCCGCCCGCCCGGGCCTGCGCGCGCCGATGCGGCGCAGGTAGGCGTCGATGGTGGCGGCCTCATGTGTGGTCATACGGGCAGTCTGCCGTCCGGTGATCCGGATCTCTCGTCGGCTTCCCGGCCGGCGGGCTCCGACTCCCCCTCCCTGCGGGGAAGTTCCCGCATCCTGGCGAGCGGCGAGGGCAGCAGCCAGAGCACGGCGAGGACGGCGCCGGCGGTGGCGATCCACAGCGTGGGGCGCAGCCCGACGGCGGTGCCCAGCAGGCCTCCGGCGAACGCGCCGAGCGGACGGAACCCGTAGTTGAGGGTGCGGAACGCTCCCATGACCCTGGCCCGCACCGCGTCGGGTATCACCGCCATCTGGAACGATCCCGCGGCGACGTCCACGATCATCACCCCGAGGCAGGAGAGGAACTCCGCGACGAAGAGCACGCCCGCCACCAGGGGCAGGGGCCCGTCCGCGAGGGGCACCAGGAGCAGTGGCGCCGTGAAGCCGAGGAAGCCGGCGACGAGCGAGCGGCCGATCCCGATCCGCCGGACCACCGCCCCGCTCGCCGTCGCCCCGAGGAGACCTCCGACGGCTCCGGCCGCGAGCAGGAGACCGAGGAGGCCCGCGTCGATGCCGAGTTCGGTGGTCGCGTAGAGGACGAAGAGGGTGTGGAACATGAGGTTGAAGAACTGGACCGTGCCGGAGGCGGCGAAGAGCGCGCGCATCGAACGCTCCCGGACCACCCAGCGCAGCCCCTCGGTGAAGTGCCCCTTGGCCACGGGCGCCGGCGCGGGTTCGGCGGGCTTGATCCGGGCCAGGTAACCGGCCGAGACCAGATAGGTGACGGCGTCCGCGACCAGGGCGAACGGCGCGGTGAGGAACTGCACGAGCAGACCCCCGACACCGGGCCCCGCGAGCCAGGCCATCGAACGGCTGCCGTTGACCAGCGAGTTCGCCTGGACGTACTGGTCGGTGGGGACGAGCGCGACGAACAGCGTGGTGTTGCAGACCTCGAAGAGGACGGTGAGGGCGCCGATCCCGAAGGCCACGGCGTACAGCTGCCCGAGCGTGAGCGCGTCCATCGCGTAGGCGACGGGGAGGGTGAGCACCAGGGCCGCCCGCCCGATGTCGGCGGCGATCATGGCGCGTCTCCGGTTGGCCTGCCGGTCGGCCCAGGCGCCGAGCGGCAGGTTGAACAACAGGGCGGGGAGCAGTTCGGCGGTCTTGAGCAGGCCCATCGCGGCGGCGTCCGCGCCGAGGGCGAGGACGGCCGCGAGCGGGATCGCGATGAGCGAGATCTGGTCCCCGGCGAGCGAGATGGTCTGCCCGGTCCAGTACCGGCGGAAGGTGCGCTCGCGCAGCAGCGCCGGTACGCGTTCCACGAGGGCCATCTCGCTCACTCCTCTTCGTTGTCGGGGATGTCCTGGTCCAGGTAGGCGATCCGCAGGATGCTGACGGGGCGTGCGCCCTCCGGCCTGAGGGACGGGTCGGACGTGCGCGCCTCGTAGGGCCGGAGCAGTTCTTCGATGCCGCGACCGAGGCCGGCCAGCTCCTCGGGGGTGAGGTGGAGCAGGGTGTCGCCGAACTCCTCGGCCTCCCGCCACTCCCTCGGCAGCCGGTGCCGGTTCTCCATGGCCCGGGTGACCCGCTCGAAGTAGCGCTCGGCGACGGCGGTGCTGAGCGCGTCGGCCGCCTCGGCGACGGCCGCGTCCTCGCTGTACTCGGGCCACTCCGTGTAGCGGGCCGTGGCCTGCCAGGGCTTCTCCCGTCCCCGTCCGCCGGGCGCCTCCTCCACGAGCCCGTACTTGGCGAGTATCCGCAGGTGGTAGGAGCAGCTGGCGACGGATTCGCCGGTCAGTTCGGCGGCCCGGGTGGCGGTGAAGGGTCCACTGCTGCGCAGCAGCCCGACCAGCGACATCCGCAACGGATGGGCGTAGGCCCGCAGGGCGCGCGGGTCGGTGAGCCGGATACTGCGGGGCTGGTCGCCCCCGGACTGCGGTGCGCTCGTCTCGGGCATGATGAAAAGCTATCTTTAGAAAGACTCCTTTACAAGGACTTCTTTACAAGGATCTCGTTCCTCCCTCTCCCGCACTCCTCACCCGTCACCCCTCACCCCCCTCCCGGTACGGCCACGAGCCCGCGCCCCGCTCCCGTCACCGCCACCGCTCCGTCCCGGTCGGTCCGCAGCACCCGCGCACCGCCCGCGCGCAACGCCTCCAGCGTCCGGGGCGAGGGATGGCCGTACGGGTTGTCGCGTCCGGTCGACACCAGCGCGAGCCTCGGCCGCACGAGCCGTATCAGGCCCGGGTCCTGGTGCGCCGAACCGTGATGGGCGACCTTGAGGACGTCCACCGGCCCCAGCTCGGGATGGGCCCGCGCCAACGCCTGCTGAGCAGGCGGCTCCAGGTCTCCGAGCAGCAGCAGACTCAGCCCTCCCCCGGTGCGCACGAGCAGGGTGACACTCGCGTCGTTGGGCCCCTCGACGATCCGCTCGGCGCCACCCCACGGCCACAGCACCCGCCACTCCAGTGCTCCGATCCTCCGCCGCTCACCCGCCCCCGCCCGGACCAGCGGCACGCCGGCCGCGGCGGCCGTCCGCCGCACGAACGCCGCCTGGGAAGGCGGTTCTTCGAGCCCCGTGACCTGGATCGCCCCCACCTCCCGGCCCCTCAGCACCCCGGGGAGTCCGGCCACATGGTCCGCGTGGAAGTGGGTGAGGACCAGCAACGGCACTCTTCGCACCCCGAGTTCACGCAGGCATCGGTCCACCGGCGCGGGATCGGGGCCCGCGTCCACCACGACGGCGGAGTCCCCGCCCGCGGCGAGCACCGTCGCGTCCCCCTGGCCCACCTGACACATCGCGAACACCCAGCCGGGCGGCGGCCAGCCCGTCACCCACCGGGTCAGCGGCACCGGCCGCACCACCGCGAGCAGCAGCAGCCCGGCGGCGACCGCGCCGACCACGCCCCGGTACGGCAGCCTCCGCGCCCCGAGGACCACCAGCACCGTGAGCAGCGCCAGGGCGAGACCGCCCCACCACCCGCCGGGCCAGGCGACCTCGGCCCCCGGCAGGCCCGCGCCGGTACGGGCCACCCGGGCGATCCACCCGACCGGCCAGCCCGCCACCCGTGCGAGGCCCTCGGCGGCGGGCATCCACACGGCCGCCAGGGCGAGCGTGGCGAACCCGCAGACCGTCGCCGGCGCCACCGCGAGCTCCGCCAGGAGGTTCGCCGGTACGGAGACGAGACTCACCCGGGCGGCGAACACCGCCACGACCGGCGCACACACCGCCTGCGCCGCCAGAGCCGCACCCAGCGCCTCGGCCCACCGACCGGGGACCCCTCGGCGCCGCAAGGCGTCGCTCCAGCGTGGGGCGATCGTCAGCAGCGCCCCGGTCGCCAGCACCGAGAGCAGGAACCCGTAACTGCGCGCCAGCCAGGGGTCGTAGAGCACCAGGAGAAGTACGGCGGCCGCCAGCGCCGGGATCAGCGATCTCCTGCGTCCGGTCCCGATCGCGAGCAGGGCCACCAGCCCGCAGGCCGCCGCGCGCAGCACGCTCGGATCGGGGCGGCAGACGATCACGAAGGCGAGCGTCAGCCCTCCCCCGGTCACCGCGGTGACCCGCAGCGAGAGTCCCAGCCTCGGCGCGAGCCCGCCCCGCTCCACCTGGTGCGCCCTCCCGGGCCGTCCGATGAGCAGGAGCAGGACGATGGTGAGGTTGCTCCCGGACACCGCCAAGAGATGCGTCAGGTCCGTCGCCTCGAACGCCTCCCGCAGCTCGGGGCCGACCCGCGAGGTGTCCCCGACGACCAGTCCCGGCAGCAGGGCACGCGCGTCCGGATCGAGTCCCTCGGTCGCCCTCCGCAGCCCGGCGCGGAGCTCCCCCGCCGTCCGTTGTGCCGCGCTCGGCTGTCCCACGATCCGCGGCGGTCCGGCTCCGTCGACCTTGAGCACCGCCGCGAAGGGCTCGCCGGGCCGCAGCGGCGGGGCGAGCCTGCCACCCACCCGTAGCCGGGTGGTGGGCAGGAGCCGCAGCCATACGTCCCGTCCCTCCCCCGAGGGCACGATCAGGAGGACCGGCGTCCGGGTCCGGTGCACCGAACCGTCCGACCGCTCGACCAGGGTCACCTCTCCGTCCAGGAGGATCGCAACCGGCGCGGTCGCGTTCCCCCGGACCTTGGGCCGGGTGAGCCGGGGATCGGAGGTGACCGCGACCTCCAGCCGGGCCCGCGCGTACTCCCGCGCCAGCTCCGGCACCGGCCCGCGCCGGAGATCCGCCGCGTGCAGGCCCGCCGAGGCGGCACCGGCCGCCGCGCAGAGCAGGACCCCGGCCCACGCGGTCGCCCGCAACCGCCACCCGGCCGCGCTCCCCGGCACGATGCCGCCGGGGCCGTCGGCCGGGTCGCCCGGGTCTCCTCGTCCCCGGGCCCGTCCCCGCGCCAACAGGATCAGGGCCGTCCCCACGCACCCTCCGACGCCGGCCGCCGTCCACCACCCGGTGGCGCCCACGGCCCAGGCCGCAGCCGCCCAGGCCGCGGCCGCGAGCGGAACGAGCCGGAGATCGGCCGGCCCCTCCCGCCGGTCCCACGCCTTCGCATCGCTCTCCTCTGGCGTCCCGCCGACGGCCTCCTCGCGCTTCACGGCCGGACCAGCGGTTCGAGATCGGCAAACCTGCGCTCTCCGATGCCGTCGACCTCGCGCAGCTCTCCGACCGACCGAAAGCCTCCGTGCTCCGTCCGGTGGTCGACGATGTGCTGCGCCAGGACGGGGCCGACACCCGGGAGTCCGTCTAGCTGCTCCGCCGTGGCCGTGCTGAGGCTCAGGGGCACCCCTGGCGCACCGCCCCCGGCACCGCCGCCCGCGCCGGAGCCGCCCGGCGCCACTCCCGGCGCCCCGAGCATCCCGACCAGGACCTGCTCGCCGTCGAACAGCACGCGGGCCCTGTTGACCCCGGTGAGGTCCGCGCCCGGCTCCGCCCCGCCCGCCGCACGCAGTGCGTCCGCCACGCGCGAGCCCGCCGGCAGGGTCAGTACCCCGGGCCTGCGCACCTTGCCGCCGATGTCCACGACGACCCTCGCCCCGGAGGAAGCGCCCGCACCCTGCCCTCCCGCCACCACCGAACCGGATCCGGAACGGGACCCGCCGGCGGACTCCGGCACGGGCACGGCGGGCTCGGGAGCCACGGGTGCCGCGGCGCGGACGAGTTCGGGGGCACGCACCGGCTCGGGCCTGCCGGTCAAGAAGTACGCACCCGCGAGGACCGCCGCGACGAGCAGGACCACGGTGAGCGCACCCAAAGTCCTCGGCTCCAGACCGCACCTGGTCTGCACCCACACCGGGGTCCGGTCGCGGAACACCGCAGCCAGCCGCTCCCGCACCCCTGGCCGGGAATCCTGATCCGGCACCTCCAGGACCAACGGCACACGCACCGGGGACGGCTCAAGCAGAGCAGACGCCGCAAGCGGCGACTCCGGACTCCCCGACGGAAACAGTGCCTCCGCCCGTCCCCGCACACCCCCTCCCGACGCCATCACGGCCCCGCCGCCCCGGGCCCGCCCGTGAGGCGAGCCGCGTCCCGCGGGCCGACCGCGCCCGTCCGAACCGGGCGCCCGCCCGGGTCCGCTCGTCGGGCCGCCCGCCGTGCGCGAGGTCCTGTGGGTGGTCGATGCGATGCGTGTACGAAGAGTCATGTCCGTGACGTTATGAGTCACGCAAGGCCCGTGCGGAGCTCAGCCGTCATCCGTGGACGGACCCGGCCCTGTGGAAAACTCCCTCACCCCCAAGAGGGACGGCCCACGGCATGCCCGACCCTCAGCCAGGACGGCCCAGGGCCTGCGCCAGGATGTCCGGGACCTCCAGGACCTCCGGGACCTCCAGGACCGCGCGCCCTCAGTGCGGCGACACGACGACCGCGAGCAGCCCCGGCCCCGTATGGGCACCGATGACCGCCCCCACCTCGCTGACCTGGAGCTGCTCGACTCCCGGCAGACGCTCGCGGAGCCGGTCGGCGAGCGCGGCGGCCCGCTCCGGGGCGGAGAGGTGGTGCACGGCGATGTCGACGGAACCGGAGCCGACGCGCTCCACGGCGATCTCCTCCAGGCGCGCGATCGCCTTCGAGGCCGTCCGTACCTTCTCCCGCAGTTCGATCCGCCCGCCGTCGAGTTCGAGGAGCGGCTTGACCGCCAGCGCGGAGCCGAGCAGCGCCTGGGCCGCGCCGATGCGTCCGCCCCTGCGCAGGTAGTCGAGGGTGTCGACGTAGAAGTAGGCGGAGGTGCCCGAGGCCCGCTTCTCGGCCGCGGCGACCGCCTCGTCGAGTGAACCGTCCGCCTCGGCGACCTGGGCCGCGGCGAGCGCGCAGAAGCCCAGCGCCATGCCGACCATGCGGGTGTCCACCACGCGGACCGGCACGGGGGCGTCCTTCGCCGCGAGCACGGCGGCGTCGTAGGTCCCGGAGACCTCGGCGGACAGGTGCAGCGAGACGACGCCCCGCGCTCCGGCGGCGGCGGCCTCGCGGTAGGCCTCGGCGAAGACCTCGGGGCTCGGCCGGGAGGTGGTGACGGGCCGGCGCTTCTGCAGGGCCTCGGCCAGGGCCTTCGCCGAGATCTCGGTGCCCTCTTCGAGGGCGCGGTCGCCGATGACGACGGTCAGCGGGACCGTGGTGATCGCGTGCCGCTCCCTCGTCTGGCGTGGCAGATAGGCCGTGGAATCGGTGACGATCGCGACATGCCGGGACATGAGCGGGAGGTTACCCGTCGAGGCCTTCGCACGGCAGCCCGGCCCCCCACCGGACGCGCCTTCGAGCGGTACCACGCCGACGCGTGGGGCGGCCGGGTCAGGTGGTGGTCTCGGGGCGGGCCGACTTCTCCCAGGGGTACGCGGTGCGGCGCGGGTCGGGCGCGGTGATGGCGGACGGCTCTCCCCCGCCTCCCGGACGGGCCTGGCCAGTGGGCCGGGCGGGCTGTCCCCAGCCCTCGGCGGTCGCCGGGTCCGGCGCCCCGGCACCGGCCGTGCGGGTCGCCGCCCCCGGCGTGCCCTCCGGTTCCGTCCAGTGGCGCAGGGCGCCCGCCTCGACGTCGATCTGGGCGCTGAGCGCGGACAGGTCGTCCTCGGCGAACCTCAGTGCCCGGTCGCGGGCGGCGCGGCGCAGCGCGTCGGCCGAGCCGGTGATCCGCGCGGTCCGCGCGGCGAGTTCGGGCAGCTGTCCGGACACCCACGCCCGGTCGGGCTCGCGCTCCAGGCGCTTGAGGTCCGCGTCGAGCTCGAGGCCATGGGCGCTGAGCCGGTGGAACAGGTCGAGGGACTCCTTGAGTGAGGCGTCCTCGCCGACGCCCGCCTGGAGCGCCTCCTGCGTGGCGCGCATCGAGGTGCGCAGCGAGAGCCGCAGCCGGGCCAGCTCTCCTGCGGCTCCGACCTGGCCGACGCTCTTGGCCCGCAGCGTGGTGTCCTCGACCGTGCGCCGAGCCTGGTCGAGGGTGCGGTCGACCCCGCGCTTGGCGGCCTTCGCGACCTTCACGGTGACGAACACCCCGAGGGCCACGAAGGACAAGAAGAGCAGGGCCATGATCGTGATAATCGTGGCTTCCATGTGTGCCCCTCCGGCCTCGACTGTTGTTCCTCCACGGTAAACGGAAGGGGCAGGCCGACGGTTCCCTTCGAACCCTCAACCTGCCCCCAGCCTTCCCCTAGGGGAAGGCGCGGACCGTCGTCGTCCCGGTGTCAGCCGGCGACGATGTTGACCAGCTTCGGCGCGCGCACGATCACCTTGCGGATCTGCGCGTCGCCCAGCGCCGCGACCACGTGCGGGTCGGCCAGCGCCAGCGTCTCCAGCTCGGCGTCCGTGATCGACGGCGAGACCTCCAGGCGGGCCTTGACCTTGCCCTTGATCTGCACGACGCAGGTCACGGTCTCGTCGACGACGTACGCCGGGTCGGCGACCGGGAAGTCCTGGTGGACGACCGACTCGGTGTGGCCCAGGCGGCGCCACAGCTCCTCGGCGATGTGCGGGGCCAGCGGGGCGACCAGCAGCACCAGCTGCTCGGCGACCGGCCGGGAGATCGCGCCACCGGACTTGGTCAGGTGGTTGTTCAGCTCGGTGATCTTGGCGATGGCGGTGTTGAAGCGCATCGCCGCCATGTCCTGGGAGACGCCGTCGATCGCCTTGTGCAGGGCGCGCAGCGTGTCGTCGTCGGCCGCCGTGTCGACGACCGTGACCTCGCCGGTCGCCTCGTCGACGATGTTGCGCCACAGGCGCTGGAGCAGGCGGTACTGGCCGACCACCGCGCGCGTGTCCCAGGGGCGCGAGACGTCCAGCGGGCCCATCGCCATCTCGTACAGGCGCAGGGTGTCGGCGCCGTACTCGGAGCAGATCTCGTCGGGCGTGACCGCGTTCTTCAGCGACTTGCCCATCTTGCCCAGGACGCGGCTGACCTTCTCGCCCTGGTACCAGAAGCCGCCGTCCCGCTCCTCGACCTCGGCGGCCGGGACGGCGATGCCGCGCGCGTCCCGGTAGACGAAGGCCTGGATCATGCCCTGGTTGTACAGCTTGTGGAACGGCTCGGCCGAGGAGATGTGGCCCAGGTCGAACAGCATCTTCGACCAGAAGCGCGCGTACAGCAGGTGCAGCACGGCGTGCTCGGCGCCGCCGACGTACAGGTCGACACCGCCGGTCGGCATGCCCTCGCGGGGGCCCATCCAGTACTGCTCGACGGCCGGGTCGACCAGCTTCTCGGCGTTGTGCGGGTCCAGGTAGCGCAGCTCGTACCAGCAGGAGCCGGCCCAGTTGGGCATGGTGTTGGTCTCGCGCCGGTAGCGGCGCGGGCCGGAGCCGTCGCCCAGGTCCAGGGTGACGTTGACCCAGTCCTCGTTGCGGGACAGCGGGGTCTCCGGCTGGGTGTCCGCGTCGTCGGGGTCGAAGGTGCGCGGCGAGTAGTCCTCGACCTCCGGCAGCTCCAGGGGCAGCATCGACTCGGGCAGCGAGTGGGCGACGCCGTCCTCGTCGTAGACGATCGGGAAGGGCTCGCCCCAGTACCGCTGGCGGCTGAACAGCCAGTCGCGCAGACGGAAGTTGACGGTGCCCTCGCCGATGCCCCGGTCGGACAGCCAGGCGGTGATCTTCGCCTTGGCTTCGACGACGCCCAGGCCGTCCAGGGAGATCTCGTCGTTCGCCGAGCCGACCAGCTTCGCCTCGTAGGAGGAGAAGGCGTCGTCCCAGGTCGACGGGTCGGTGCCGCGGTCGTCGCTGGGCTGGACGACGCAGCGCATCGGCAGCTCGAAGGCGCGCGCGAAGGCGAAGTCGCGGCTGTCATGCGCCGGGACGGCCATGATCGCGCCGGTGCCGTAGCCCATCAGGACGTAGTCGGCGATGAAGACGGGGACCCGCGCGCCGCTGACCGGGTTGGTCGCGTACGCGCCGGTGAAGACGCCGGTCTTGTCCTTGGCCTCGGCCTGGCGCTCGACGTCGGACTTGGAGGCGGCCTGCTTGCGGTAGGCGTCGACGGCCTCGGAGGGGGTGGCGTGACCGCCGGTCCACACCTCGTGGGTGCCCTCGGGCCAGGCGGCCGGGACGATCTTCTCGACGAGGTCGTGCTCGGGCGCCAGGACCATGTAGGTGGCGCCGAACAGCGTGTCCTGCCGGGTGGTGAAGACGGTGATGGCTCCGGTGTCGCCGACCTGGAAGTCGACGCGGGCGCCCTCGGAGCGGCCGATCCAGTTCCGCTGCTGCAGCTTGATGGCCTCGGGCCAGTCCAGCGCGTCCAGGTCGTCCAGCAGGCGGTCCGCGTAGGCGGTGATGCGCATGTTCCACTGGCGCAGCTTGGCCTTGAAGACGGGGAAGTTGCCGCGCTCGGAGCGGCCGTCGGCGGTGACCTCCTCGTTGGCCAGGACGGTGCCCAGGCCGGGGCACCAGTTGACGGGCGCGTCGGAGGCGTACGCCAGGCGGTACTCGCCCAGGACGTCGGAGCGCTCGGCGGCGCTCAGCTCGCTCCACGCGCGCGTGCCGGGGACCTCACGCGTGCCGTTCTCGAACTGCTCGATCAGCTCGGCGATCGGCTTGGCCTTGGCGGCCTCGTCGTCGTACCAGGAGTTGAAGATCTGCAGGAAGATCCACTGGGTCCACTTGTAGTAGTCCGGGTCGATCGTGGCGAACGACCGGCGCTTGTCGTGGCCCAGGCCCAGCCGGCGCAGCTGGACCTTCATGTTCTCCATGTTGGCCTCGGTGGACACGCGGGGGTGCGTGCCCGTCTGCACGGCGTACTGCTCGGCCGGCAGGCCGAAGGCGTCGAAGCCCAGGGTGTGCAGCACGTTGTGGCCGGTCATGCGCGCGTGGCGGGCGAAGACGTCCGTGGCGATGTAGCCGAGCGGGTGGCCGACGTGCAGGCCCGCACCCGAGGGGTACGGGAACATGTCCATGATGAACTTCTTGGGCAGGGCGGCGACCGCGGGGTCGCCCGCCAGGTCACCGGTGGGGTTCGGCGCCTCGTAGGTGCCCTCGGCGTCCCAGAAGTCCTGCCAGCGTGCCTCGATGTCGGCGGCCATGGCCGACGTGTAGCGATGAGGGGCCGCCGTCTCGGCGGCCGTCGTGATCTCGGTCATGGTCCTTGATGCTCCATCGATCGTCTCTGCCCACTGCCACGAACTGCCCGAAATGAAAAATCCCCTCGCACAGGAGGGGATGCCGCGCCGACTCCGACGGGATGTCTGTCATCCGTCGGGACTGGTCAGCGCGGCTCGGTAAGCAGGAGGCGTACGGCACGCATGGCGCCAGGGTACCGCAGGGCCCGAGCGGGCCGCACCGGCGTTCCACGGAGCGGAAACGGAGCGGAAGCGGTGTCGGAGGTGGCGGGGGCGACCGGTGAAACGACGAATCCCGCCCCCACCAGGGGGACGGGATTCGGTGATTGTGGAGCTAAGGAGAATTGAACTCCTGACCTCCTGCATGCCATGCAGGCGCTCTACCAACTGAGCTATAGCCCCGTACGCGGGAATGTTCTGATTTCCGCAGAACCGGCGCGAGCCATCCGATTCGGATGGCTCAGTTCCGTTCTGTGGAGCTAAGGAGAATTGAACTCCTGACCTCCTGCATGCCATGCAGGCGCTCTACCAACTGAGCTATAGCCCCTCGAGTGTCGTCCCGGCTTCGATCTCGCTCGCGGCGACGGACAGAACAGTAACGGCCCGCGCGCCGGATCGCCAAATCGGTTTCCCCGCCCCGCGCGGGCCCCCGGGTAGGGTCGCCGACTGTGTCCGTCTCCGTGCTCTCCAAAACCCGCGCCCGGCCGTGGCCCCTGGCCACCGCCGCGGCGGTCTGTCTGCTGTCGTTCGCGGCCTTCTGGGTGGCGCAACGCCTCGCCCACGTGAACATGCTCGACGTGATGGTCTACCGGGCCGAGGGCGAGACGGTCCGGGCGGGCGGCGATCTGTACGCGATGCGCGCGACCTCGGCGAACCTCGGGATGACCTACCCGCCGTTCGCGGCCCTGCTGTTCGTCCCGCTGACCCTGGTCGGCGTCCCCCTGATGCGCACCCTCACCACCGCGGGGAACCTGCTCCTGGTGGTCGCGCTGGTGCAGCTGTCGCTCCAGCTGGTCCGCCCCTCGCTGTCCCGTACGGACCTGTGGCGCACGACGCTCTGGGTCGCCGCCGTCGTGGTCTGGTGCGAGCCGGTGTGGACGACCCTGCGGTACGGCCAGATCAACCTGCTCATCGCGGTCGCGGTGCTCTGGGACCTCACCCGGCGCGAGGGGAGCCGCTGGGCCGGTCTCGGCATCGGCCTGGCGACCGCGGTGAAGCTCACACCCGGACTCTTCGTCGTCCTGCTGCTCGCCGCGGGTCTGCTGCTGTGGCGCCGGGACCGGGCGATGAACCAGTGGCTGCGCACGGCGCTGACGGCGACCGGGGTGTTCCTCGCGACGACGCTGGCCGTGGCGGTCGCACTGCCGGCGGACTCGAAGCGGTTCTGGACGGAGACCCTGTTCGAGACCGGCCGGGTCGGCTTCGCCGAGGAGACCGCCAACCAGTCGATCCGCGGGGTGCTGGCCCGGCTGATGCACACGGACGACCCGGGCATGTGGTGGGCGGTGGCGGCCGCCGTCCTGGGCGGCGCCGCGATGGTGCTCGCGATACGGGCGGCGGTGCGCGGCGACAAGGCGGTGGCCGTGATCGTCTGCGCGGTCACGGCCCTGATGATCAGCCCGATCTCGTGGTCTCACCACTGGGTCTGGTGCGTGCCGCTGCTGATCCTTCTCGCGGACCGCTCCACGCGCGCGTGGCCGGTGACGGGAGCCGTGGCACTGGCCTTCGCCTCGTTCGCGCTGTGGTGGGTCCCGCACGACCCGGGCCGCCCCGAACTGGACCAGAACGCGGGGCAGATGCTGCTCTCGGCGATCTACCCGCTGACGGCGACGGCGCTGCTCGTGGGCTACGCGCTGACGCTGCGGAACACCGGCCGCCCGAAGGGCCCCGGCCAGAACGAGGCAAGCGGGTCCACGGCACCGGAGCTCGGACCGGACGAGGCACACGGGTCCACCGCACCCGAGCCCGGACCGGACGAGGCACACGGGGCCACGACCCGGGAGCCCGGACGGGACGAAGCGCGCCCGGTCGTGGCGCGGGGCGCCGGACCGGGCGAGACGCGTCAGGCCGTGGCGAAGGAGTAGAACCGCTTGAGGGTGCAGTGCTCGTCGAGGAGCCGGCCGTAGATCGGCTCCCCCTCGAGCTCGCGGTACGTCTCGATGGGATCGCCTTTTATGATCAGCGCCCGCGCGCACTCCTCGCACCAGTACTGGAACCCGGGGTTGACGGGATCCATGTCGCGCACGATGGGCGTGCCGCTGCCGCACCAGTCGCACTTCCGCCTGTGTGCACCCATCAATCAGCTCCAGCTGTGGCCGCAGGCCGTGCACCCATAGGACACCCTGCCGTGGTCGCCGAGCACTTGGGTCACCCTCCCGTCCGGATCCTGTCCCCCTCCGGCCGTCCGATTCTGCCATGGCCTCGCAAGAGGGTCAGCGCGATCGTCGCGGCAGTCCCGCCGACGCGCCCACGACGGAGGCCGCGGCCAGGGCCAGCATCGTCACCCACAGCGCGTCGGCGGAGCCCTGAGCTCCGGAACCCGCGGCCCTGCCGAGGAAGAGCGTCCCGAACGAGGCGACGCCGACGAGCTGACCGAGCTGGGTGACGGTGGCGAGCAGCCCGCTGGCATCGGCGGCGTCCTCGGGCCGTACGGTCGCCAGCGCGCCGGTCAGGGCCGGGCTGAAGGCCAGTGAGATCCCCGCCCCGAGCACCCCCAGGGCCGGGTAGAGCCATCCTCCGCCGGACCCGCCGTCCGCAAGCGCCGCTCCGACGGCGAGCGCCCCGGCCGCCGCGAGCAGGAAGCCGGCCGGGACCAGGCCGCGGTGCAGCCGGACCGGCAGGCGCCGCCAGGTCAGGCCGACGGCGCCGAAGACGACCGCGGCGGGCCCGAAGGTCAGTCCCGCGCGCAGGGCGCTGTGTCCGAGCCCGCCCTGGAGGTGCAGGGTGAGGGTGAACAGGAATCCGGCGTTGACGCCCATCGCCACGGCGATCGAGAGGACGGCCCGCCCCATCCCGGGCACGCGCAGCACCCGCGGGGCGATCAGCGGGGCGCCGCCGCGCCGGGCGAGCCGGGACTCGTACGCGCCGAAGAGGGCGGCGAGCACCAACGAGCCGCCGAGGGAGAGCCAGGACCACAGCGGCCAGTCCTCCTCCTGGCCGAGCACGAGGGGGACGGTCAGCAGGGACACCGCGGCGGCGAGCAGGAGCAGACCCGGCAGGTCGAGAGCACGCGCACGCGTGGACCCGGCGTGGACGTCACGGGGCAGCACCCGGGCGCCGACGGCGAGCAGGGCGATGCCGAGGGGGACGTTGACCAGGAAGACCGGCCGCCAGCCGGCGCCGAAGAGGTCGGCGCTCACCAGGACGCCGCCCACGACCTGGCCGGCGGCCGCGCCGGTGGCGAGCACCGCGGCGTAGGCGCTGAAGGCGCGCACCCGGCCCTCGCCCGTGAAGTTGCGCTGGATGAGGCTGAGCACCTGGGGGATCATCAGGGCCGAGCCCGCGCCCTGCGCCAGCCGGAAGGCGATCAACTGGGGCGCGTCGGCGGCGAGTCCGCACGCGAGGGAGGCCGCGGTGAACAGCGCGAGCCCGCCGAGGTAGGCCCTGCGGTGGCCGAACAGATCCCCGAGACGGGCTCCGGTGATCAGCAACACGGCGTAGCTGATGGTGTATCCGGCGATGACGAGCTGGAGCGCGCCGCCGGAAGCGCCGAGTTCGGTCCGGATGGTGGGGGCGGCGACGTTGACGATGAAGACGTCGAGGAGTGCCATGAACTGGGCGGCCAGCACGACTCCGAGGAGCAGGCCGGGGCGGTTGTCGGTGGCACGGTCTTTACTGAGGGTGGGACGTGTCGCGGTCGAGGTCATGCGCCGAGCGTGACGCCGATCGGATACGGGTAACGAGAGCCCGCCGATGCTGGTACTGACACCACCTGGCAGCGGCGGCACGGGGACTCGACCATGGGGGGCGTGACGATTGTGGCAGCACCACCGACCCAGCGGCGGCGACGACCGGAGCTGGCCGCCTTCCTGCGCAGCCGCCGCGCGCGGGTGACTCCGGAGGACGTGGGCATGGCACCGGGGCTCCGACGCCGGACCCCGGGGCTGCGGCGCGAGGAGGTCGCCCAGCTCTCGGGCGTCGGGGTCACCTGGTACACCTGGCTGGAGCAGGGACGGCCGATCAACGCCTCCGCGCAGGTCCTCGACGCGGTCGCCCGCACCCTCCGGCTGGACCGGCCGGAGCGCGAGCACCTCTACCACCTCGCCGAGGTGCCGTACGCCCCGGACCGGTCGGCCGCCGACGTCCCCGAGGTCAGCCCGGAGATCCAGGGCGTCCTCGACGCGCTGGACCCGCTCCCGGCGGTGCTCTACAACGCGCGGTACGACGTGCTCGCGACCAACTCCCTGTACGAGCGGCTGCTGATGCAGGACGGACCGGGCCTGGACACCGGCCCGTTCGGCGTGCGCAACGTGCTGTGGGCGCTCTTCAGCGTCCCGGGGCCCAAGTGCCCGATCGTCGACCGGAAGCGGGAGCTGCCGCTGATGGTGGCCCAGCTGCGGGGCTCGTACGGCCATCACGTGGGCGAGCCCGAGTGGGAGGAGTTCGTACGACGTCTCGCGGAGAACAGCGCGGAGTTCGCCCGGCTGTGGCGCAGCGGCGACGTGGTCCCTCCGGGGACGCGGGTGAAGGTCTTCCGGCACGACCTGGTGGGCGAGGTCAGGCTGACCTCGGTCTCCCTCTCGGTCAACGGGATGCCGGAGTGCCGGATCGTGACGTACACGCCGTCCGACGAGGAGAGCCGCGCGGGCATAGAGACCCTGCGCAAAGCACCGTTACCGGCACCGGCACCGGCACCGAGGTGAGGAGTCAAGGGGGTGACGGGACGAGGAGGCGTGAAACGACGAATCCCGCCCCCTGCTGGGGACGGGATTTGGTGACTGTGGAGCTAAGGAGAATTGAACTCCTGACCTCCTGCATGCCATGCAGGCGCTCTACCAACTGAGCTATAGCCCCTCGTGTTCTTCGCGCTCCGCGCTGCGAACAAGAAGAACTTTAGCCTGTGACCTGCCGGAAAGTGAAATCCGGCTCCGGCAGGCCGGTCGGGGGCTCAGTCGTCGTCGCCGAGGACCGGCTCGGGCAGCGTGCCCGCGTTGTGCTCCAGCAGACGCCAGCCGCGGGCGCCCTCGCCGAGCACCGACCAGCAGCAGTTGGAGAGCCCGCCCAGGCTCTCCCAGTGCTGGGCCTCCAGGCCCAGGAGCCGGCCGATCGTGGTGCGGATGGTGCCGCCGTGGCTGACCACGACGAGCGTGCCGTCCTCGGGAAGCTTGTCGGCGTGCTCCAGGACCACCGGGGCGGCCCGGTCGGCCACCTCGGTCTCGAGCTCGCCGCCGCCCCGGCGCACGGGCTCGCCGCGCTTCCAGGCGGCGTACTGCTCGCCGTACCGCGCGACGATCTCCTCGTGGGTCAGCCCCTGCCACTCCCCCGCGTACGTCTCGCGCAGGGCGGAGTCGTGCGCGACGGTGTGCCCGGTGAGGGCGGCGAGCTCGGCGGCGGTGGCCGCCGCCCGCTTCAGGTCGGAGGCCACGATGGCGTCCGGCTGGAGCGCGGCGAGCAGCCGTGCGGCCCGGCGCGCCTGGGTGACGCCGGTCTCCGTCAGCTCGATGTCGGTCGAGCCCTGGAAGCGGCGCTCCAGGTTCCACGAGGTCTGGCCGTGGCGCCAGAGAACGATGCGGCGGCCGCTGCCGCCCTTGGTGGCGCTCAGCTCAGCTCACCGTCCGGTCCCTCGGGAAGGCCGGAGCCGGCCTCGATGTCGGCGCCGGTCAGCTCGGCGTGCTCGGCGGCCTTGCCGCGCGTGTTCACGGCGTCCTCGGGCAGGTCGAGCTCGGGGCAGTCCTTCCACAGCCGCTCCAGGGCGTAGAAGACCCGCTCCTCGCTGTGCTGGACGTGGACGACGATGTCGACGTAGTCCAGGAGGATCCAGCGCGCGTCGCGGTCGCCCTCACGGCGGACCGGCTTGGCGCCGAGCTCCTTCTGAAGCCGCTCCTCGATCTCGTCGACGATCGACTTGACCTGGCGGTCGTTGGGCGCGGAGGCGAGCAGGAAGGCGTCGGTGATCGACAGCACGTCGCTGACGTCGTACGCGATGATGTCGTGCGCGAGCCGGTCGGCGGCCGCCTGGGCGGCGGTCTTGACGAGCTCGATGGAACGGTCCGTGGCGGTCACAAGCAGGCTTTCGTCGGCGGTCCAGTACCCCTCCAGGGTCTCACGGACCGCCGACGGCCCCGTCGGTGTTTTCCGGTGCGCCCCTCACCGGGCTCCCGGCGCCTTGTAGTCCCGGCCCAGGACCACGGTCACGGCGATCGTTCCGGAGGGCTTGCCCTTCGCCACCGAGCCGGCCGGAAGGCCCAGCGTCTTGGCCACCTCGGTCGCCGTCGCCTTCTGGGCGTCGTCGCCGTAGAGGACCTGCGACGCGTCCCTGGAGGGCGCGTCGGCGCCGCCCACGAAGGCGAAGCCGCCGTTGATCAGGGCGATCCGGGCGGCCTCGGCCGCCTTCTTGCCGGATCCGTCCCGGACCGAGACCCGCGGCACCTCGCCCGCGTCGGGAGCGGTGACCTTGCCGCCCAGGATGTCCTTGACCACGCTGTCGCTCGCGTCCTCGGTCAGGGCGCCGTCCTGGCCCACGGGGAGCAGCGCCGTCTTGTAGTCGCCGAGCTTGGCGTGCTCCGCGAGCTTGGCGAGGGAGGCGGCGAGGTCCTTCTCGGGGAGCGAGGGGTCGAGGATCTGCTGGAGGGTCTCGATGGTGAGCGTGGCCGACGCGGGGTCGCTGGAGAACTTGCGCAGCACCCCGTACATGACCTGTCCGAAGCGCTGGAGCTGTGCGGCCTCGGCCTCGCCGGGCGCCCGGTAGGTGGCGTAGGCGACGGCGGCGCGGCCGTTCAGCGTCTGCTTCTCGCCCTTCCGGACGAGCGGGTCCGCGCCCTTCTTGGTGTCGGGGACATCCGTGTCGGTGTCGATCTCGATGCCGCTGACGGACTCGACGAGGTTCTCCAGGTAGGGGCTGTCCAGCCGCCAGGTGCCCGCGATCTTCGTCCCGAGCAGGTTCCCGATCGCCTCCCGGGTGCCGCTGGAGCCGTCCTCGTCGACGGACTTCCCGAGGGGGGTCCCGGAGCCCTCCGCGTCGGCGACGACGACCGCGTTGGGGAGGAGGATCGTGGTGCCCTGGCGGGTGGTCGTGTTGTCCACGAGCAGGGCGGTGGAGGTGGTGCCGTTCTTGAGGTCGTGGAGGTGGACGACGATCGTGTCGCGCTGCTGCGGTCCCGTCGCCGCGGCCCCGCCCTTCGCCTCCGGGTCGGACGAGCCGGGGAGCAGGCCCGCGGACCAGAGGTAGCCGACGCCTCCGGCGACGGCGAGCACGAGGACGACGACGAGCGCGACGATCCGGTTGCGGCCGCGCCGCCTGGCCTCCTCGCGCCGCTCCGAACGGCTCTCGGTGAACGCGAGCCAGTCGATGACGTCCTCGGAGTCCTCGTCGGGCTCCTCGATGAACGAGAACTGCTCGGTGCGGTACGCGCGGTCGTCCTCGTCCTGGCGCGGCGCGGCGGACCGCTCGGGGGCGGGGCGCTGGCCGGGGACTCCGGCGGGAGCCGCGACCGGCGACGCGGGGGCCGGGGCCGGGGCCTCGGCCTGTACGGGAGCCTGCGCGGGCGGCTGGGTGGGCGGCTGGACCGGGGCGGGCGGGGGCTCGGCCTGGGCGGCCCACTGGCCGCCGGGGTCGTAGCCCGGGTAGGTGTAGCCCTGCTGCCCGTAGGGGTCGTACGGCGCCTGCTGTGCGGGGTCCTGGGCGGCCGGCTGCTGGGCGTACGGGTCGTAGCCGTACGCCTGCTGCTGATGCGGCTGGTGTGGCTGCTCCTGCTGCTGGTGCTGCCCGTACGGGTCGTAGTGCTGCGCCGGCGCCTGCTGCTGCGCCTGTGGCTGCTGGTACACCGGCTGCCCGTACGCGTCGTAGCCGATGATCTGCGGCTGCGGGTAGTACGGGTCGTACGGGTGCTGCTGGTCGTTCACGGGTGGCCCTCCCCGAAGCTCACTCGCCGCGGTACAGCTGGCGCTTGTCGATGTAGCGCACGACGCCGTCCGGGACCAGGTACCAGACGGGATCGCCCTGCGCGACCCTCATCCGGCAGTCGGTCGACGAGATGGCGAGCGCGGGGATCTCGACGAGCGAGACGCCGCCCTTGGGCAGCCCGTCGTCGGTGAGGTCGTGGCCCGGCCGGGTGACGCCGATGAAGTGGGCGAGCGAGAAGAGCTCCTCGGCGTCGCGCCAGGTGAGGATCTGCGACAGCGCGTCGGCCCCGGTGATGAAGAACAGGTCCGAGTCGCTGTTGCGGGACGCCAGGTCCCGCAGGGTGTCGATGGTGTACGTCGCGCCGCCGCGGTCGATGTCGCTCCGGCTCACGGAGAACTGCGGGTTGGACGCCGTGGCGATGACCGTCATCAGATAGCGGTCCTCGGCCGCGGAGACGGCCTTGTGGCTCTTCTGCCACGGTTCCCCGGTCGGTACGAACACCACCTCGTCGAGGTGGAACAGGGCGGCGACCTCGCTGGCCGCCACCAGGTGTCCGTGGTGGATCGGGTCGAAGGTTCCGCCCATCACGCCGAGTCGGCGCTTGCCGCGCCCGCCAGTAGGCACTTCCTGCTCTCCCATGCGTGCAGAGCCTACTGGCACGGCGACGGACGCCCGATCAGCGGTATCGGGTTCAGCGGTCGCGGTTGAAGCGGGTGGTGATCCACAGCAGCAGGAGCAGGACGCCGAAGGCGCCGAAGCCGGTGAGGTAGGGGCTGAGGCTTTCGTGGTTGCCGCCGTGCTCGGCCCCCTCGGCGAGGGTGACCAGGTTGGCGGCGGTGCTGTGGAGGCTCATCTTCGACAGACCTATCGATCGGGGATGGGAGCGGAGACTTCGCGCACATCGTATGCGGGCGGTCGCGGCGCGCTCACGCCGACTCAGGCGTTGGCGTCACGGCCCGCGTCGCCGTCGCCGCCGTCGCGGTCGTCCGCGCGGTAACCGCGGAGCAGGAACCAGGCGAGCAGGGCCCCGCCCACGATCGAGGCGAGCAGCAGGATCCGGAGCGTGTCGCCGAGTCCCTGCTGTTCGGCGGCGGCGAGCAGTTCGGTGGTGACGGCGGTGTCCGGCATGTCGGTCGTGCCCTTCGTTCGTCCTCGGTGCCCCAGTTATCCACAGGCTCCGCCACACGGTAGCGCCAGCCCCTAGGCTGGGTGCAGTCAGGGGGACGAGCACCGACTCGTACGAACAGGGGGCATCCATGACCGAGAACGACCAGGGGAGCGTGCCGAGCAGGCAGCGGAAGCGGTTCCCGGGCATCTCCTCGCGGGCCTATGAGCATCCGGCCGACCGCTCGGCCCTGGTGGCCCTGCGGAAGCTCAGCGGCTTCGACACGGCCTTCAAGGCGCTCAGCGGGCTGCTGCCGGAGCGCAGTCTTCGGCTCCTCTACCTCTCGGACTCCGTCCGGGTGAGCGACGCGCAGTTCAGCCATCTCAACGACATGCTGCGGGACGCCTGTTACATCCTGGACCTGGAGAAGGTCCCGCCGATGTACGTCGTCCAGGACCCGAAGCCCAACGCGATGTGCATCGGTCTGGACGAGCCGATCATCGTGGTCACCACCGGTCTGGTGGAGCTCCTCGACGAGGAGGAGATGCGGGCGGTCGTCGGCCACGAGGTCGGGCACGCGCTCTCCGGGCACGCGGTGTACCGGACGGTCCTGCTGTTCCTCACCAACCTCGCGCTCAAGGTCGCCTGGATCCCGCTGGGGACGGTCGCGATCACGGCGATCGTGACGGCGCTGCGCGAGTGGTTCCGGAAGTCGGAGCTCTCCGCCGACCGGGCCGGGCTCCTCGTCGGCCAGGACGTGCGGGCCTCGATGCGCGGCCTGATGAAGATCGCCGGCGGCAACCACCTCCACGAGATGAACGTGGACGCGTTCCTCGCCCAGGCCGACGAGTACGAGAAGGCCGGTGACCTGCGGGACTCCGTCCTGAAGATCCTGAACGTGCTGCCGCGCTCGCACCCCTTCACCACCGTCCGCGCGGCCGAGCTGAAGAAGTGGTCGGAGAGCCGCGACTACCAGCGGATCATGGACGGGCACTACCCGAAGCGGTCGGAGGACAAGGACACCTCGGTGACGGACTCCTTCCGCGAGTCGGCGGGGCACTACGCCGACACGGTGCGGACCAGCAAGGATCCGCTGCTGAAGCTGGTCGGGGACATAGCCGGCGGCGCCGGTGACCTGGCGGGTGACCTGGGCGGCCGACTGCGCAACCGCTTCGGCGGCCAAGGCGGCCAGGGCGGTCAGACCGGTCCGGGCGGCCAGAAGACGGACGGCTCCCCCGGCGGCGACGCCCGGGCCGACGGCGGCGACGGCAAGGCCGACGGCGGCGGCAAGGCCGGGGACGGTCAGAGCGAGGGCTGAGCGCTCGTCGCCAGCACGCCGCACAGCGCGGGGGCGGCGGGCCGGGCGGTGGCGTACGGGTCGGTGGCCGCCGGGCCGTCGCTGACGTCAGCGGCCCGCGTCCCCGCGAGGAGCGGCTTCAGGGAGCCCGTGGTGTCGGCGCCGCAGGCCTGCGGTCCGGCCTCGGCCGTGCTGGTCAGGAGCTCGGCGCGGTGCATGCGCAGGTCCTCGCGGTCGAAGCGGAAGTGCACCACGCGGTGGACCGTGAAGAGGGACGCCGAGGCGACCGGCCCGCTGCCCCGGACGGCCGGGCGGAGCGCGTACGTGTACGTGTGGTCCGCGGTGACGTCCAGGGTGTCGGGGCTGGTCTCCTCGTAGCGGAGGGTCCCCTGCACCCGGGCCACGGGCTCCGCGAGGGCCACCTGCCGGGGGTCGAAGCGGACCAGCCAGGCCGCGAGGGCGTGCCGGCCGTCGTCGGCGGGGGCCTCGACGCTCCGGTCGAACTGTTCCAGCTGGTCCGGGTCGAGGAGCAGCCGCGCGGGCCGGACGGTCGCCCCGGACAGGACGTCGGGCTCCAGGGAGGAGGCCACCAGATAGTCCTTGGCGATGCCGAGGCCGGTGACGACCTGGCTCTCGGCGAAGTGGGAGGTCCGTCCGGCGACGGGCAGGTTGATGCCGGCGGCGCCCGAGCGGTACTCGGCGGCCGGGCTGTGGGCGAGGAGCTGGGCGGGCGTGCCGCCGGGGACGGTGCCCCCGGGGGCGAGCGGGACGACGGTGGTCCGCAGGGGCTCGGCCCGCAGGTCCTCGGGGGGCTGGTACGGATTGCGTACGCCCAGGTAGATGGCGGTGCCGAAGGCCAGGAGGATCAGCAGCACCAGCAGGACCGCCTGGCGGGAGCCGGTCCGGTTCTCCCAGGAGGGGCGGCTGCGGACAGCGCGGGCGTGATCGCCCATCCGCTCCTGCGCCGAGAACTCCTGGAGATGGGCAGCGCGGATGAACGCCTCGTCGAAGACGACGGATCGGTACTCGTCCTCACCACCGCCGGGGAACCCCTCGGGTGTCCCCTCAGGCGGGTCGCCACGCCCTGCCATACCTTCAGGGTAGGTCGGGGAGGCCTTCGGTAAACGCCCAGGTACACGACAAGTTCGGAAGAATTCCGCCGTCAGGGTGTACCGCGGAGCCGGATGCCGCCGTCGGCTCTCCCGCGGGGGCGCCTATCGGGGTGACGCCGCCCCGGCGGGGTATCCGGCGGGGACGCCGGCCGAGGGGGCGGGGGCCTGGGCGGCCGGCGGGGCGGGGTTCGGGTTCGGCGCGTCGACGCCCGTGGTGGCCGGGGGCGGGACCTGGTCCTCGTGGTTGGCGGACGCGCCCCGGTAGACGGCGCTGAAGGCGAGGGCGACCATGCCGACGCCCATGACGAGGGCGAGGACCCAGGCGACGGGCCGGAGCCAGCGGGCCCGGCCCCGGTAGGGGCGCAGGGCCCCGCCGTGGCGGCCGTAGGGGCTGGCGTCGTCACCGACGTCGTCGGGCTCGTAGGTGAGCCCGAGGGGGTCGTGGCCGTCCTCGTACGGGTCGTCCTCGACCGATCCGCCGCCGGCGCGGGCGCGGGCGGCCTCGGCCTCCGCGCGGGCCTGGGCGGCGGCGAGGAGCCGCTCGACCGCGGTGGGCTCGTGGATGGTGGCGGCCCTGACGAAGGCCTCGTCGAAGACCACGTCGGCGTGGACCTCGTCGGCGCCTCCGCGGTCGACAGAGTCCTCGGGGTCCCCGCCGTCCTGGAACGGCTTGCCCCCCACGTCGTCCGGCACGGATTCAGAGTAGACCCGGAAGGTGGTTTTGGGCAGGGAGAGTGGGAAGCCTCCCCGCCCGTACCGCCCCGTACCGAAAGGAGGGGTTACCGGACGTGACCGTCGCCGGTGACGATGTACTTGGTCGAGGTGAGCTCGGGAAGGCCCATGGGGCCCCGGGCGTGCAGCTTCTGGGTGGAGATGCCGATCTCGGCGCCGAAGCCGAACTGTCCGCCGTCCGTGAAGCGGGTGGAGGCGTTCACGGTGACCGTGGTGGAGTCGACCAGCTGGGTGAAGCGGCGGGCGGCGGCCTGCGAGGTGGTGACGATCACCTCGGTGTGACCGGAGGACCACGTCCGGATGTGCTCCACGGCCCTGTCGAGGGAGTCGACGACCGCGGCGGCGATGTCGTACGACAGGTACTCGGTCTCCCAGTCCTCGGGCGTGGCCGGGACGACCGTGGCCTTGGAGCCCTCGGCGAGGGCCAGGACCCGCTCGTCGGCGTGGACGGTGACGCCGGCCTCGGCGAGGGCGTCGAGGGCCTTGGGGAGGAAGGCCTCGGCGACGTCCCGGTGGACGAGGAGGGTCTCGGCGGCGTTGCAGACGCTGACCCGCTGGGCCTTGGAGTTGATCAGGATGTCGACGGCCATGTCGAGGTCGGTCCGGGCGTCGACGTAGACGTGGCAGTTGCCGGTGCCGGTCTCGATGACCGGGACAGTGGACTCCTCGACGACCGTCCTGATCAGGGAGGCGCCGCCGCGCGGGATGAGGACGTCGACGAGGCCGCGGGCGCGCATCAGCTCGCGGACCGACTCGCGGGACTCGCCGGGGACGAGCTGGATCGCGTCGGCGGGCAGTCCGGCGCCGCCGACGGCGTCGCGCAGGACGGTCACCAGGGCGGTGTTGGAGGCATAGGCGGAGGACGAGCCGCGGAGCAGGACGGCGTTGCCGGACTTGAGGCAGAGGGCGGCGGCGTCGACGGTGACGTTGGGGCGGGCCTCGTAGATGATGCCGACGACTCCGAGGGGCACGCGGACCTGGCGCAGGTCGATGCCGTTGGGGAGGGTCGAGCCCCGGACGACCTCGCCGACGGGGTCGGGCAGCGCGGCGACGTCGCGGACGTCGGCGGCGATGGCCCGGACGCGCTCCGGGGTGAGGGTCAGCCGGTCGATGATGGCCTCGCTGGTCCCGGCTTCGCGGGCCTTGGCGATGTCCACGGCGTTGGCCTCGACGATCTCGGCCGTCCGGACTTCGAGGGCGTCCGCGATCGCGAGGAGCGCGTCGTCCTTGGCCGCGCGCGGGAGTGGCGCGATTTCGGCGGCGGCGCCCCGGGCCCGGTAGGCGGCCCGGGTGACCGGGGAGAGGTTGTCGAGGGGCGTGAGCGAGGTCATGCCCGCAGGGTACTGGCACCCCTGCGGACATCCCTCACGTATCCCGCACTCCGAGACGTACCCCCGCCGGGCGGGGCGGGTGCCGTCAGTAGGGGTGGACGCCGACGGGTGCGGCCGGTGGCGGGCCGTAGCCCTCCGCGATCCGCTGGTGGTAGGTCTCGCGGTCGATGACCTCCAGGCCCACGATCTCCCAGGGCGGCAGCTTGGCGGTCTGCCGGTGCTCGCCCCACAGGCGCAGGGCGACGGCCGCCGCGTCGTGCAGGTCGCGGGCCTCCTCCCAGTACCGGATCTCGGCGTGGTCGTTGGCATAACGGCTGGTCAGCAGGAAGGGGTGGTCGTGGGCGAGCTGTTCGAGCCCGCGCCGCACCTCCTTCAGCGGTGACTCCACGCCCGACACGCTGAGGGTGATGTGCCAGAGCTTGGACACCGGCCGTTCCTCGCGTGTCTCGGTGGTGGTCTCGGTCTTCCTGTCCGTGGACCTGTCCCGTGCCTCGTCGAAGTCGGCTCCGGCCTCGACACTGGTCAGGGCGCGTTCGGCGGTCCCGCGGGGCGGTGCCCCTGGGCGCGCTCGTCTCACCGGCGGCCTCCTGTGTGATGCGTGTGGTGCTGTACCCCGCCCTGTCTTACCCCCGAGACAAAGTTGACCAGTCCGCGGCGGTACATGGGGCGGTTTTGGTAAACGTCCCTTCCGGATGGCCGGACTTTCAGCCGTTTCGGCGTCCGCCGTCTCAGCGGATGACGACCAGGTCGTCGCGGTGGACGACCTCGCGCTCGTACTCGGGTCCGAGGGCCTTGGCGAGTTCGTGGGTGGAGCGGCCGAGCATCCGGGGCAGCTCCTTGGCGTCGAAGTTGACCAGGCCGCGGGCCACGGCCCGGCCGGAGGCGTCGCGGAGTTCGACGGGGTCGCCGGCCACGAAGTCGCCCTCGACGGCCGCGACACCGGCCGCGAGCAGCGACTTCTTGCCCTCGACGACGGCCTGGACGGCTCCATCGTCGAGGCTGAGGGAGCCCTGCGGGGTGGAGGCGTGGGCCAGCCAGAGCAGCCGGTCGGCGGAGCGGCGGCCGGTGCGGTGGAAGTACGTGCCGGTGTCCCGGCCGCCGAGGGCGTCGGCGGCGCGGCTCGCGGAGGTGAGGACGACGGGGATGCCGGCGGCGGCGGCGATCCGGGCCGCCTCGACCTTGGTGACCATGCCGCCGGTGCCGACGCCCGCCTTGCCGGCCGTGCCGATCTCGACGTGCGCGATGTCGGCCGGGCCGGTGACCTGGGCGATCCTCGACGTGCCGGGCTTGGCGGGGTCCCCGTCGTAGAGGCCGTCGACGTCGGAGAGCAGGACGAGCAGGTCGGCGCGGACGAGGTGGGCGACGAGGGCGGCGAGCCGGTCGTTGTCGCCGAAGCGGATCTCGTCGGTGGCGACGGTGTCGTTCTCGTTGACGACGGGCAGCGCGCCCATGGCGAGGAGCTGGTCCAGGGTCCGGTACGCGTTGCGGTAGTGGGCGCGGCGGCTGGTGTCGTCGGTGGTGAGGAGGACCTGGCCGACGCGGACGCCGTAGCGGGCGAAGGAGGCGGTGTAGCGGGCGACGAGGAGTCCCTGGCCGACGCTGGCGGCGGCCTGCTGGCGGGCGAGGTCCTTGGGGCGCCGGGCGAGGCCGAGCGGGGCGAGGCCCGCGGCGATGGCGCCGGAGGAGACGAGGACGATCTCCTTCTCGCCGCCGCTGCGGACCTTGGCGAGGACGTCGACGAGGGCGTCGACGCGGTCGGCGTCGAGGCCTCCGGAGGCGGTGGTGAGCGAGGAGGAGCCGACCTTGACGACGATCCTGCGGGCCTCCGTCACGTACTGCCTTGCCACGTCCGTCTCTCCGGTCACCTGCGTCGCCACCTGCGTCGTCCTCACTCGGCTGTCCCACGCGCCGGGCGGGCCCCCGCCGCGGCTGCCAGGCAATCTACGCGAGGTGGGAGGGCTGCCGCTCGTCCGTTTCGCTCCCTGGACCCGCGGCGGAGGAGGACCCGGCGGAGCCGCGGGGCACCAGGATCCGCTGGGAGATGAGGTAGGTGAACGGGATCGCGACGACGGCCGCGACGAGTGGCGCGATCCGGTCGTCCATTCCGGCCCAGGTGACGAGCGCGTAGAGACCGACGCTCTGCACCAGGTAGTTGGTGACGTTGGTGAGCGGGAAGAGGGCGAACTTCTTCCAGGTGGGCCGGGTGCGGTAGGTGAAGTACGTGTTGAGGAAGAAGGAGCCGACCATGCTGAGGAGGAAGGCGAGGGAGTACGCGGCGAAGTACGGCATCCACGGGTGGAGGAGCAGGTAACAGCCGAAGAAGGTGCCGGTGTTGACCCCGCCGACCAGGGCGAACCGAAAGATCTCGGCCAGTCGCGCCCGGCGCGCGGTGGCGCCCGTCGCCGGTTCCTTCGCCATCAGCGCTCCCGCTCGGCGGTGGGGACGCGGATGCGCTCGGCGGTGGCGCGCTCGGCGGCGGAGCGGCCGAAGGAGCGGTGGGTCTCCTTGACGAGGAAGTGCGGCCGCCGCTTGGTCTCGTAGTAGATGCGGCCGATGTACTCGCCGATCAGGCCGAGCATCACCATCTGGACTCCCCCGAGGCCCACGACGATCGCGACGAGCGTGACGTAGCCGGGGGCGGTGACGCCCTGGGTGATCGCGGCGACGGCCACCCAGACCGCGTAGAGGGCGGCGAGGCCGGAGAGCGTCATGCCGAGCCAGAGGGCGATGCGCAGGGGGCGGTTGTTGAAGGAGATCAGCCCGTCCATGCCGTAGTTGAGCAGGGAGCTGAACTTCCACTTCGTCTCACCGCCCTCGCGCGCGGCGTTCTGGTAGTCGAAGGTGACGGTGTCGAAGCCGATCCAGGAGAAGAGGCCCTTGGAGAAGCGGTTGTACTCGGGGAGGGACAGCAGGGCGTCGACGGCGGGCCGGGAGAGCAGCCGGAAGTCGCCGACGCCGTCGGTGAGTTCGACGTCGACCCAGCGGTTGACGGCCCGGTAGTACACACGGCTGAGGGCCGTACGGACCTTCTTGTCGCCCTCGCGGGTGCGCCGTGCCATCACCTGGTCGTGGCCCTGGTGGTGGAGGTCGAGCATGCGCGCGATCAGTTCGGGCGGGTGCTGGAGGTCGGCGTCCATGATCACCACGGCGTCGCCGGTGGATTTGCGCAGGCCGGCGAGCATGGCGGCCTCCTTGCCGAAGTTGCGGCTGAAGGAGGCGTACTGGGTCTGCTGCGGGTGCCGGGCGGCGATCTCGCGGAGCCGGCCCAGGGTTCCGTCGGAGCTTCCGTCGTCGACGTAACAGATCTCGTATCCGACCGGGAGTGCGTCGAGCACCTGTCGCATCCGCGCGTCGAACCGCTCGATGACGTCTTCCTCGTTGTAACAGGGGACGACGACGGAAAGCCTGGTCATGGAACGGTCACTCCAGAGGGATGGGCGAGAGGACGTCCCGAGGGACTGGAAGGACCGCCACCGGACTCTCCTTCGAGCTGCGCGGCCACGGTACGGCGGAGCGGTGGCCGCCCGGCGTCGTCCGAGTGGCCGCCCCTGGTCGGCATGTCGTCCATGGAGCAAAGCATGCGGGGAAGATAGTGATGTACGGGGGTTTTTCACCCATTTGTCACCCGTAGGGGCGACACGCCACGGACCTTGGCCAGCTGGAGCGATGACCGTTGAGCAGGACGACCGTCTCGGAGCACGGTGACGCGCACATGCCGAACGATGGAGAGGGCGGGAGGGGGGAGGACGACTCCCCCGGCGCCGCGGACGCACGGGACCCGGGCGGGCGCCGGGAGGGAGCCCCGCGGCGGCTGCTGCCGTGGATCGCCCTGGTCGTCGCCGCCGGAGCCGGGGCGCTGCTCTCGGTCGGCGCCTTCCTCGGGGTCTACGTGCGCCCCACGTCGGACGACTGGTGCGCCCTCTGGAAGGCCCGCGACCTGGGCCCCCTCGGCATCACCTCGGACTTCTACCGCACCCAGAACGGGCGCGTCACCAACGCCTTCCTCACCGGCCTGCTCTACTCCGACGGGATGCGGGGGCCGAAGCTGCTGCCCGCCTTCCTGATCGTCGCGCTGGGCGCGGGCCTGTTCCTCCTGGCCCGGGAGGTGCTGCGGGCGCTGCGCCTGCCGTTCCCGGTGGTGGCGACCGCGACGGCCGTCCTGGTGACCGAGGCGCTGCTGTTCCTCGGAGGGACCCGGTCCTACCAGGTGCTGCTGTGGGCCCCGGCCACGATCTCCCACACGCTTCCCGGCGTCATCGGCGTCTGGGCGGTCCTGTCCGGGGTGTGGGCGGCCCGCAGCCGCCGGCCCTGGGCCCGATCGGTCGCCGTCGGTTCGGCGATCGTGCTCGGCGCGGCGGCCGGCACCCTGAGCGAGCCGTTCGTCGCGATGTCGGGGCTGATCGCCGCCACGGCCGCCGTGCTGTGCCTCCCCCGGCTGCGCGTCGCCCCCGACCGCTTCGCCTCGACGTGGTGCGCCGCCTGGTGCGTGGGCCTGGTGGTCGGAACGGTGGTGCTGTACACCTCCCCGGGCGCCCGCTGGCGGCGCGCGCAGCAGCCGAGCCGCCCGCTGTCCCTGGAGGAGCTCGGGGGGACGCTCCAGGACTGGCTCCGGATCTGGGAGACGATCGGCGGCCAGTGGGCCTACGCGGGCGCGGGCGCCGCGGGGGTGCTCCTCGGCCTGGCGGTCGCGCTCGCCGGGCGGCGGCCCGCCCCCCGGTCCGCGGGCGGCCCCTCGCGCGGCACGGTGCTCGTGATCGCGGTCCTGCCGGTGCCGCTGCTCGCGCTGGGCAGCCTGGTGACCGCGTACGGGCTGCGCGGGGGTTACGGGGCGGGCGGCTGGACGTACGCGCGCGCGTGGACCAGCTTCCTGGTGCCGTTCCTGATCGCGCTCTGCGGTTACGGCGCCTGGCTCGGCCACCGGATCGGGCGGCGCGCGGGAGGCCGGCCCGTCCTCGCGGCAGCGGCCGCGGGGATCGCGGGCGTCGTCGCCGTGGCGGCCACGGCCGCCCTGGTGGCGCCGACGCGGACGCTGACCACGACGACCGTGGCCCGCAGCCTGGCCTGGGACCCGCAGGACGCGGCCATCCGCGCGGGGGCGGCGGCCGGGCAACGGGTGGCGCCGTACCGCCCGCTGCACATCGGCGGGCTCGCGGAGCCCTTCTTCACGCGGACGTACACGCGGGACTGGGTCGCGCAGTGCGCCGCCCGGTACTACGGGGTGGAAAGGCTGCGCCGACCGTGACTCGCACACGCCTGCGAAGAGTGACAGACCGTAACGGATCATGAACGCGAGGTAGTTTGACGTGCGGGTGCAGCAACGACAAGTGAATCGAGGTGCACGTGCCTGACGTCTCCGTGGTCGTCATCGCCTACAACGACGCAGAGCGTCTGCCGACGGCCGTACGGTCGGTCCTGGAGCAGACCCTGCACGGCGTCGACGTCGTGATCGTCGACGACTGCAGCAAGGACGACACGTTCGCGGTCGCCCAAGCTCTCGCCGCCGCCCACCCGGACCGCGTCAGGGCGTTCCAGCTGCCGCGGAACAGCGGCGGCTGCGGCGCGCCGCGCAACTTCGGCATCCGGCAGGCCACCGGCACGTACGTCATGTTCCTGGACAGCGACGACGTCCTGGAACGCAACGCCTGCCGCAACATGCTCGCCGCCGCCGAGAGCACCGGCGCCGACCTGGTCTCCGGCCTCTGCGTCCGCGTCCACCTGGACAGCCGCCACCGCAAGACGACCGAGTGGTACCCCTGGCTCTACTCCGGGACCCGGACGATCGAGTCGATCACCGAACTGTCCGACCTGCTCGTCTTCGACACGCTGTCGACGAACAAGTGCTACCGGCGCGCGTTCCTCCTGGAGCAGGGCCTGGAGTTCCCCGTCGGCATCCACTACGAGGACCTGCTCTTCTCGGCCCAGGCCTATGTCGCCGCGAGCCGCATCACCCTCATCCCGAACCACGTCTACTACTGGAACGTGCAGGAGAGCGCCGCCGCCAAGTCCATCAGCAACCGGCGCCACGAGATCGCCAACTTCGTCCACCGCATGGAGATCCACCGGCGCGTGGACGCGCTCCTGGAGAGCCGGGGCTACGAGGAGCTCAAGTACCGCAAGGACATCAAGTTCCTCAAGCACGACCTCGTCCTGCACCTGCGCGACCTGCCGCTGCTCGGCGACGACTACCGGCGCGAGTTCGCCGCGGTGGCGAACGGCTACCTCGCCGAGATCGACCCCCGGGCGTACGAGGAGGTGCAGCCCCTGCACGCCATCTGCGCCTACCTGCTGAGCAAGGAGGACTGGACCCACCTCATCCCGGCCACCGACGCGCTCACCAACCCGGGGCGCCTCACCGTCCCGCTCGCCGAGCGCGACGGGCGGGTCTACTGGTGCGCCGAGCACCTGGACACCGAGCAGGGCCGCCGCATCCTGGACGTCACCGACGCCGGCTACGACACCCGTCCGCTCAGCGCGCTCGCCCTCGGCAACCGGCTGACCTCGTACACGGGTTCCGACGGCGTCGTCGAGCTCGCCGGACGGGTCGTCAACCCGCTGGGCCGGATCTCACCCGAGGCGGAGCTCGGCGCCGTCCTGGAGATCTCCGCCCGGCGCAGCGTCAGCGGGAAGCCCGCGCACGTCCCGGTCACCTCGGTCCGCCACGCCGGGGACTGGATCGAGTGGGAGGCCCGGGTGGACCTCGCCCGGAGCGTCCGCCCGCTCGGCGTCATCGACGCCGTCTGGGACGTCCGGCTGAACCTCACCGTCGGCGGCGGCAGGGTCAGGACCCGGGTCTCCGTCGGCGGCACCCCCATCGACCGGGCCGCCCCCGTCCGGATCCGTCCCCGGCTGACCCAGCTGGTCTCCGACCGCTTCGTCCCCGAGGTCACCCGGAAGGGCAACCTGTCGTACGTCCTCGCGGCGGAGGGCCGTGCGGCCGTGCGCACTTCGGCGGCGATCGAGGGCGCCATGCACGGCCGCACGGCCCGCCTCGCGAAGACCGGGCTGAAGCGCCTGCTGCACGCGAAGCGCAACCTGGGGTCGGGCGAGACCAAGGTCCGCCTCTACCACCGGCTCTACAGCCGGCTGCCGATCCGCAAGGGGCTCGTCGTCTTCGAGAGCCACCTCGGCAAGCAGTACAGCGACAGCCCCCGGGCCATCTACGAGGAGATGCGCCGCCAGGGCGTCGCCTTCCAGGGCGTCTGGTCCTACGCCGGGGCCCGGCCGACCGGCTTCCCCGAGGACGCCGTGCTCGTCAAGCGCTGGAGCGCGCAGTACCTGCGGGCGCTGGCCCAGGCGGAGTTCTGGATCGACAACCAGGGCTTCCCGCTGCGCCTCACCAAGCGCCCCGGCACCACCTACATCCAGACCTGGCACGGCACCGCGCTCAAACGCATGGGCTTCGACGAGCCGCACACCAAGTCCCGTGCCCTGGGCACCCAGCAGACCTTCCAGAAGGCGCTGGACCGCTTCGACCACTTCCTGATCCGCGGCGAGCACGACCGGCGCACCCTGGCCCGGGCCTTCCGGCTCCGCGAGGAGGTGCTGCTGCCGGTGGGCTACCCGCGCAACGACGAGCTCGTCGCGACGCACCGGCGGGAGGCGGCGACCGGCCGCCGGGAGCGCGGCCCGCTCGCGGCGGAGCTGGGCATCGACCCGGAGAAGACCGTGCTGCTGTACGCGCCGACCTTCCGTGCCGCGCCCGGCGGCAAGGTCCGCGCCTTCCGGCCCCCGCTGGACGTCGAGGAGTTCGCGGAGCGGTTCGGCGACACCCACACGCTGCTGATCAGGACGCACTACCTGAACAGCGTGTCACTGCCACCGTCGGTCCGCGGCCGGGTCGTGGACGTCTCGCGCCAGCACGACGTGACCCCGCTCCTCGCCCTCGCGGACGGGCTGATCACCGACTACTCCTCCGTGATGTTCGACTACGGGCTCCTGGACCGCCCGATGGTCTTCTTCACCTATGACTACGAGGAGTACGCCACGGAGAACCGCGGCACCTACTTCGACCTGAAGGAGCGTGCCCCCGGGCCCGTGGTGGCCACGGAGGAGGAGCTCTTCGGCGTGATCTCCAACCTCCGGGACGAGGCCGACGTCAAGTACGCGGCGGCCCGCCAGAGGTTCAACGCGGAATTCAGCGAGTACGACCGGGGCGACGCGGCCCGCCGGATCGTCGCCACGTTCTTCACGGGGGGCGCGAAGTGACCGAGCTGCTTCAGGAGGAGCGGGACGTGACCGAGCAGACCGTCGTGCCCGGCGGCCGTGACATCTTCATCGTCTCCAACAGCGTGGACGAGATGGGCGGCGTGACCACCTGGACGCACCAGATGGCCCGGGAGTTCACCGACCGGGGCCATCGCGTCCACGTCATCGGGATCACCCCCGCCCCCGCGGGGCGCGAGCACGAGTTCCCCGACGCCCTGCCGTACGCCACGACCACCCTGTACGAGACGCATCCGCCGCAGCTGCGGCCGCTGCGCGGCCTCCGGGGACGGCTCAACGCCGCCGAGCGCCGGCGGCACGCGGCACGCGCCGCCGGGATGCGCAGGCGGGCCGACCGGATGACGGCGCTGTTCGCCGCCGCGCGGCCCGGCGCCGTCCTGATCGTGACCCAGGTGTGGGCGATGGAGTGGGTGTCGCTGGCCGACACCGCGGGCCTGCTGGTCATCGGCATGAGCCACGAGTCGTACGCCGCCAGTGCCGCCACCACCCGGCTCTCCCGGGTGAAGCGGCACTACAAGGACGTCGACCGGCTCCTCATCCTGACGCCGGGCGACGCGGACCGCTGGATCCGGGCCGGGATGGACAACGTCGGCCACATGCCCAACGCCCTGCCCTTCATGCCCGCCGTCCCGGCGCCCCGCGCCGAGAAGGTCGTCGTCTCCATCGGCCGTCTCTCGCACGAGAAGGGCGTCGACATACTGCTCGACAGCTGGTCCGAGATCGCCGGCCGCCACCCCGCGTGGAAGCTGCGGATCTACGGCACCGGGGACGAGGAGCGGCGGCTGCGCACCCGGACCACCGAGCTCGGCCTGGACGGCTCCGTGGAGTGGAAGGGCCGGACCAACGACGTCCTCGGGGTGCTCTCCGAGGCCTCGGTCTTCGCCCAGGCGTCCCGCGCCGAGGGCTTCCCGATCACCCTGCTGGAAGCGATGGCGACGGGGCTGCCCTGCGCCGCGTTCGACTGCGCGCCCGGGGTGCGGGAGATCATCCGGGACGGTGAGGACGGACTGCTCGCGCGGCTCGGCAACACCGTGGAGCTCGGCGCGCACATCAGCGCCCTGATCACGGACCGGGAGCTGCGGGACCGGATGGGCGACGCCGCGTTCGAGAACGTGAGGCGGTACGCGGCCGACGAGATCACCGACCGCTGGGAGGCGCTCTTCGCCTTCCTGGAGCGCTGACGGACCACGCGAAAGGGCCGGGGAGCCCATGCTCCCCGGCCCTTGTCGTACGGGTCCTAGACGGTCGCGCCGCGGCGCGCGACCCAGCCGGTCCAGGCCGACTCGATCATGTCGCGCACGTCGTGACGGGCCTTCCAGCCCAGCTCCGACTCGATGCGGTCGGCGGCGGCGACGACCCGGGCGGGGTCGCCGGGCCGGCGCGGGGTGACCAGGGGCTCGGTGGTGTGGTCGGTGATCTCGTTGATCAGCCGGACCATCTCCGTGACGGACACGCCCTCGCCGCGGCCGATGTTGACCGTCAGGTCGCGCGGCTCGCCCGCGACGGACCAGTCGGCGAGCTTCCGGGCGGCCACCAGGTGCGCGTCGGCCAGGTCCTCGACGTGGATGTAGTCGCGGATGCAGGTGCCGTCCGGCGTCGGGTAGTCGTCGCCGAAGACGCGCGGGGACTCACCCGCGTCGAGGCGCTCGAAGACCATCGGCACCAGGTTGAAGACGCCGGTGTCGGCGAGCTCCGGGGCCGCCGCGCCCGCCACGTTGAAGTAGCGCAGGCAGGCCGTGGACAGGCCGTGGGCCTTGCCGACGGCGCGGACCATCCACTCGCCGACGAGCTTCGTCTCGCCGTACGGGCTGAGCGGCAGGCACGGGGTGTCCTCGGTGACGAGGTCCACGTCGGGCATGCCGTAGACGGAGGCGGAGGAGGAGAAGAGGAAGCTCTCGACGCCGGCGGAGACCGCCGCGTCGAGGATCGTCCGCAGACCCGTCACGTTCTCGTGGTAGTAGAACAGCGGCTTCTCGACCGACTCGCCGACCTGCTTCTTGCCGGCCAGGTGGACGATGCCCTTGACCTGGTGCTCGCTCAGCACCCGGTCGAGGAACGCGCGGTCGAGGACCGTGCCCCGCTCCAGGACGATGCCCTCGGGGACGCGCGCCGGGTCGCCGGTGCTGAGGTCGTCGACCACGACGACGCGCTCGCCGCCCTCGGTCATTGCTTTGACGACGTGGGAACCGATGTAACCGGCGCCGCCGGTGATGAGCCAGGTCATTCCGACAGTGTAGTCACAGCCCCCGTGCCCTCCCGGGGTGCGCGGAAGTGGCCCCGGACACGGCGCGGCCCCGCCCGGACGTGTGCTCGGGCGGGGCCGGGGAGTGGCCGTACGGGGCCGTGGGACTAGCGCTCGGCCTCGGCGAACGCCGCTTCCCACTGGTCGAGGACGTGCGGCAGCGCCAGGTGCGCGACGTGCTCGCGGCCGGCCCTGCCGTACCGCCGGCGCATCGCGTCGTCGTCCATCAGCTCGCCGAGCGCGGCGGCGAGTCCCGGCACGTCGGCCGGCGGGACCAGGGTGCCCGAGACGCCGTCCGCGACGAGTTCCCGGACTCCGCCGGAGACGTCGAAGCTGACGCACGGCACGCCGCAGGCGGCGGCCTCGGCCAGCGCCATCGGCCGTCCCTCGCGCTCACTGCTGATCGCGACGACGGACAGCTCGCGGTAGGCGGCGGCCATGTCCTGGGCCGTGCCGCGGAAGACGACCTGGTCGGCGACGCCGAGGTCCTCGGCCCGCATCCGGAGCTCGTTCTCCAGCGGGCCCTCGCCGAAGAGGTGCAGCTCCCAGCCGTCGCGGCCCTGGTGGGCCTGCGCGAAGGCCTCGATCATGCGGTCGTAGCGCTTGATCGGGTCGAGCCGGCCGACCGCACCGATCTTGCGGGTGTCGAGCGGCGCCAGCTCGTCCGGGAAGAACGGCAGCGGGTTCGGCATGACGCGCACGTTCGGCACGCGCTGGTTGACGAACTCGACCGCGTCGCCCTCGGAGAGCACCAGGGTCTGCTCGAGCGCCGGGTAGTGGCGCCGGATGAGGCCCAGGTTGGCGCTGCGCTTCGCCTGCGCGAAGGACTCGTGGTACTGCCCGATGCCCTTGAGGTGACGCCACTTCAGCGGCATGACCCAGTCGACCGCCCACGGCGAGCCGAAGACGATGTAGCCGTCCTCGACCTCGGCGAGCTTGCGCTCGAACTCCGCGCGGGCGTTGTCGCGGTCGGACCGGGCGCGGCGGGCCTCGGCCCGGCGCGCCAGGCTGATCCGGTCGCCGACCGTACGCACCGGCGGCTTGGGCTCGGAGGGGGCCGGGTAGAGCGTCGAATGTCCGTACGCGCGCGTCGCGTTGTACGGGAAGGGCTCCGGGCTCGGCCGGATGCCGATCAGCTCGACGCGGTGACCGCGCTCCCCCATGCCCTGGGCGAGGGTGTGCAGCACCCGCTGGGATCCACCCATCGAGTCGACGTCGATGCCGACGAAGAACACGTTGCGGACAGGGGAGGCCTCAGTCATGGGTGCCGCCTTCGAAAAAAGCATCGACCACCATCTTGCTGGCGTGGCCGGTCTCGTACGAGCAGAACATTTCCTGGAAGCGCGCGTACCGCTCGGCGTGCCGCTGCTGGGTGCCCTCCAGGTCCCGCACGGCGGCGGCGAGGTCCTCGGTGGTCTGCACCATCGGGCCGGGCGCGATCTCCTCGAGGTCGTAGTACGTGCCCCGGTCGCCGCCCTTGTACGCCTCGTAGTCGTCCGTGTAGAGCAGGATCGGACGGCCGGTGTTGGCGTAGTCGAACATCAGGGACGAGTAGTCCGTGAGGACCGCGTCGGAGGCCAGCATCACGTCGTTGATGTCGGCGTAGGAGGAGCCGTCGCGCAGGAAGTGACCCAGCTCCGGAGCGATCTTGAACCGGTCGTACGGGTGCGTCCGCACGACGATGATCCACTCGTCGGAGAGGTGCGGGGCCAGCGCCTCCAGGTCCACCCGCACCGACTGTCCGGTGCGGCGGGCCGCGTCACGGAACGTCGGGGCGTAGAGCAGGACCTTCTTGTCGGCCGGGATGTCCAGCGCCTCGCGGACGGACGCCGCCCTGGCCTGCTGCTCGGGCTCGGCCCAGCGCACCAGCACGTCGTTGCGCGGGTAGCCGGACCGGATCAGGTCGGCCGACACCTCGAAGGCGGGGACGAAGGTCCGCTCGAACTCGGCGCTGGGGCAGACGAGGGCGTCCCAGCGGCCGACGGCGGCGCGGAAGCGCCCCTTCTCGATCTCCGAGGCGCCGCGCAGCGAGGGCACGTCGAAGCCCATCGCCTTGAAGGTCTGACCGTGCCAGGTCTGGAGGTACCGGGTGCCCTTCGGCTTCGGGTACAGGTAGGGCAGGTTGTGCGAGTCGACCCAGTGGGTGGCACGGGCCAGCGCGCGTCCGTAGGCGAAGCTCCCGCGCCTGACGAGGGTGACGTCCTCCGGGAAGGACGAGCGGTCGCCGGAGTAGGCCCAGACCACGTCGATCGGGAGGTTGCGGCGCTTGAGCTCCTCGTAGATGTAGCGAGGGCTGTCCGCGTAGCCGCGGCCCTCCATCGCCTCGAAGACGGCGAGGCCGCGCTTGCGCCGGGGAAGCCGGGCCACGGCGTCGTACGTGGTGGCCTTGCCCTCGTTGCCGATCAGGATCTTCCTGACCTTGCCGACCTTGCCCTTGGCCTTGCGGGCGACGGGGCCGAGGGGTTCGAGGGACTTCAGGACGCCGGACCGCTGCCAGGTGACCTCCAGGCGTCCGGCACCCTTCTGCTCCGCCCTGACGCGGAGGTGGTGGATGCCGAACCGGTGGTACGTGACGGTGGCGCGGAACTCCGGCTGGTCGTGCTCGGCGAGCAGGATGTCCGTGCGGCGGGCTCCGTCGCGCTCCAGGGAGACGACCGGGTGGCGGCGGGTGGCGACGCCGACCTTGCCGACGGGGACCTTGCGGAAGTCGACCTCGGCCTCGGAGACGTACTCCCCCTCGCCCTGCGGGCGGAGGGTCAGCGGCACCGTGAGCGGGGCCTTGTGGGCGGCGAGCTTGACCGAGGCGACGGTGTTCTCGGTGATCAGGCCGGCCGGGTCGTACGTGTGGATCTGGAGGCGGAGGACCGGGCCCCGCATCGACACGGAGGTCAGCTCGTGCCGTATTCGGCCGGTGGCGAGCACCTGCTCGCGCATGTACCACTCGCTGATGTCCAGCGCGTCGCGGCTCGCGTCGTCGGCGGGGGCGACGGCACCCCAGTAGGTGGTCCCGCCGTCCTCCGTCACGAAGCGCGGGGCCAGCTGCGGCCGGCCGAGCTGACGGGCGGCGATCTGGAGGTCGGCCAGGCGGCCGGTGCGCAGCAGGTGGATGCAGACGCGCTCCTCGCGGGAGAGCCGGGCGTAGGTGTCGTCGGATATCTCGTCGAGGTACGGGTTCACCACCTCGGCGAACTCGGCGGTCCACTCCAGGTCCCGGAACGGCAGGTCGCCCAGGTACAGACGGAAGTCGTGGCGGAGGAACTTGTAGTCCTTCTCCGCGCGCAGTCCGCCGTGGCCGTTCTCCTCGAACCAGGTGTCGATGAGCCGGGCCACGCCGATGCGGTCCGCGACGTTCTGGATCTTGTGACGGCTGGAGGAGATGGAGACGCTCTCCGGCGCGAGGCGCCAGGTGTAGACCGACCACGGGACGACGGCGAAGGACTCCGCGAGCGAGAACGCCTGCGCGGAGAACAGCTGGTCCTCGTAGTGGATGCCCTCGGGGAAGGTGAGGGCGTTGTCGCGGATGAAGGCGGTCCGGTAGAGCTTGTTCGTCGACAGGTGGTCGAAGAAGTACTCCGGCGCCTCGGCGATGCCGTTCACGACCCGCTTCTCGGTGAAGAGGTGCGGGTACCAGAGGCCGGTGGTGTTCGTCTCCTCGAAGAGACGGGTCACCTCACCGGTGACGAAGTCGACGCCGGTCTCCTCGGCGACGAGGAGCAGGCTCTTGCAGGCGTGGCGGGGCAGCTCGTCGTCGCTGTCCAGGAACATGACGTGCGGGGCGCGCGCGACGGCTATGCCGCGGTTTCGGGGCGCGCTGCAACCGCCGCTGTTCTGCTCCAGACGCACGTAGCGCACGCGCGGGTCCGAGGCCTCCAGGGCGCGCGCGACGCGCTCGGTGCCATCGGTCGAACAGTCGTCGGCGATGATCACTTCGAGGTTGTTCAGGGTCTGGTCGAGCACGGACCGGACCGCTCGGGGGAGCCGTTCCTCATCGTTGTACACGATGATGACGACGCTCACATCAGGGACGTCGCTAGTCGGCATCCAAGTCCTCTCACAAGTGCGTGCGGCGGCGACCGGCACACGTTCCGAACCACGCACGGCGCTTCCCGCGCCGCGGTCAACGGCGTCGCTGCCTTCGGTGGTGAAAGGTGCCGCCCCCCTCGTTCCGACGAGCGCCACCCGGCGACCGGAAAGACTACCCGGCAGGAGGAATTGTTCCATACCTGCTCTCCCCGGCATTCGGTGATGTTCACCGCATGGCAAACAGCCTCTTGAAGCGTCCGGAGACCACCTGACGCGCGCCCAGGCCGCCTCCCGCGAGGCGCAGGATCAGCCCGCGCCGCGCCGAGGCCACGACCTGCACGAGCAGCACCCGGCCCAGTCGGCCGAGGACCATCCCGCGCCGTCCCACGAATCCCCGCGGGGCCCTGACCTCGGCGCTTCCGGTCGAACCGTCGGCGTACCGCAGCTCGGCACCGAGCGACCAGGCGGCGAGCCGGCCCGCGCGGACCAGCTGCGAGGTCGGCACCGACACGGTGGCCGTCCAGCCCTCCCCGGCGGGGACCAGCGGCGCGTCCGCCGACACCTCGTCCGCCGAGACCCGCTCCGTGAGGACGACGCGGACGGCGCCGGGGCGCAGTGCGGCCACTCGGCCGTAGAGGTCGTGGACGGTCAGGGTCAGCCGGGTGGACGCGCCGACGGTCACGGCGCCGTCCACGGCCACGGGCAGTTCCCCGGGCGCGAGCTCGGCGAGACCTTCCAGGGGTACGTCGGCGGGCGCGGCGGACAGCACCGGGGCGCCGTCCTCGGCGCGCGGGTAGGGCGGCACGAGCCGGGGGCGGGGCGCGGCCAGCTCGACGAACCGGGTGAGCTCAGGCCCGCCGGGGACGGCGGGGAGCGCGACGAGTCCGGCGTGCAGCCAGCGGGACGGGACCCGGGCCGCGGCGACCGCGGCGGCCTCGAAGCCCGTCAGGTGGGCGCGGGTGGCCGTCCACCAGCCGGCCCGGTAGTCGGCGGTCCGCTGCGGCAGTTCGCGCAGGTACATGGGGAGGTCGTAGTCGAGGAACTTCGTCTGGGCGGCGCGGGCGAGCGCGGACCGGCCCGCCGCGCGGAACACCTCGACGACCGCGGCGTGCGCGGCGATCCGGTGCTCCCAGTTGGCCGGCGAGGCGCGGCGCAGCGAGATCGACAGGGTCGCGGCCTGCCGCCGGACGTGCCACACGTACACGGGGACGTCGGTGACGGCGAGCCGGGGGGTGGCGGCCTGCACCCGGGCGCTGAAGACGAAGTCCTCGTAGTGGAAGGCGCCGTCGGGGAAGCGGATGGCGTGCCGGTCGAGGAAGTCCCGCCGGTAGAGCTTGTTGACGGAGAGGGTGTCGAGGACGAACTCCGGGTGGCCCTCGACGCCGTCGAGGACGGTGCCGGGGAGGGTGGCGCCCTGGGACACGTCGTACAGCGAGGGCGCCCAGACCGTCTCGCGGCCCTCGGGGAGTTCACGCCGCACGCAGATGCCGGCGACGACGTCGGCGTCCCGCGCGGTGGCGACGGCGAGCAGTCCGTCGACGGCCCCCGGCAGCAGCAGGTCGTCGCTGTCGAGGAACAGCACGTACGGATGGACGGCGGCGTCGATGCCGTCGTTGCGGGGGGTGCCGCAGCCTCCGCTGTTCTCCCGGCGGATCACCGGGCGCACCCGCGGTTCGTCGGCGAACGAGGCGAGGACCTCGGGGGTGGTGTCGCCGGAGGCGTCGTCGACGACCACGACCTCGCCGACCGCCTCGCCCTGCGCGAGCGCGGAGCGGACGGCGTCGCCGACGTGGGCCGCGTCGTTGTACGCGATGACGACGACACTGACACGCGCGGTGGCCTGCGGCCGGGGGGTCTCACTCACCCGTGAATCCTACGTGTCCCCCGGATGGACGAGGGGCGCCCGGACGCCGGGAGCGGACCGGCCGGGCACCCCGTGGGTGCCCGGCCGGTCGGCGCCGTCGGCGCCGGGGGGAGAGCCGGTCGGCGGGGGCGTGCGTGCCCCCGTCCGGTCCGGTTCCCGCCCGTTAGAACGGGTCGAACTCGTCGTACTCGCGCTGCGCGTCGTCGCGCGCCGCGTCGCGGTCGCGGCGGCGCTGGGCGGCGGGACGCGGGGCTTCCAGGCGGTGGTCCTCACCGCGGCGGCCGAGCATCTCGGCGCCCGCCATCATGGTCGGCTCCCAGTCGAAGACGACCGCGTTGTCCTCGGCGCCGATCGCGACGCCGTCGCCCGCGCGGGCACCGGCCTTCATGAGCTGGTCCTCGACGCCGAGGCGGTTGAGGCGGTCGGCCAGGTAGCCCACGGCCTCGTCGTTGTTGAAGTCGGTCTGGCGGACCCAGCGCTCCGGCTTCTCGCCGCGCACCCGGTAGACCTCGTCCTGCTCGTCGTACGTGACGGTGAAGCCCGCGTCGTCGACGGCCTTGGGGCGGATGACGATCCGGGTCGCCTCCTCCTGCGGCTTGGCCGCGCGCGCCTCGGCGACGATGCCGGCGAGCGCGAAGGAGAGCTCCTTGAGACCCGTGCGGGCCACGGCGGAGACCTCGAACACCTGGTAGCCGCGCTCCTCCAGGTCCGGGCGGATCATGTCCGCGAGGTCCTGGCCGTCCGGGATGTCGATCTTGTTGAGGACGACGATGCGGGGCCGGTCCTCCAGGCCGCCGTACTGCTTGAGCTCCTCCTCGATGACGTCCAGGTCGGTGACCGGGTCGCGCTCGGACTCCAGCGTCGCCGTGTCGAGGACGTGCACGAGCACCGAGCAGCGCTCGACGTGACGCAGGAACTCCAGACCGAGGCCGCGGCCCTGGCTGGCGCCCGGGATCAGACCCGGGACGTCCGCGATCGTGTAGACGGTCGAACCGGCCGTGACCACACCCAGGTTCGGGACGAGCGTGGTGAACGGGTAGTCCGCGATCTTCGGCTTGGCGGCCGACAGGACGGAGATGAGCGAGGACTTGCCGGCGCTCGGGTAGCCCACGAGCGCCACGTCGGCGACGGTCTTGAGCTCCAGGACGATGTCCCGCGACTCACCGGGCTCGCCGAGGAGCGCGAACCCGGGGGCCTTGCGGCGGGCCGAGGCCAGCGCGGCGTTGCCGAGGCCGCCGCGGCCGCCCTGCCCGGCGACGAAGGTGGTGCCCTGGCCGACGAGGTCGGCGAGCACGTTGCCCTTCTTGTCCAGGACGACGGTGCCGTCGGGCACGGTCAGGACGAGGTCCTGGCCGTCCTTGCCGGAGCGGTTGTCGCCGGCGCCGGGCTGACCGTTGGTCGCCTTGCGGTGCGGGGAGTGGTGGTACTCGAGGAGCGTGGTGACGGACTGGTCGACGACCAGGGTCACATCACCGCCCCGGCCGCCGTTTCCGCCGTCGGGTCCGCCGAGCGGCTTGAACTTCTCCCGGTGGACGGAGGCGCAGCCGTGGCCTCCGTTACCCGCGGCGACGTGCAGCTCGACGCGGTCCACGAAGGTGGTCATGGGTGTGCCTCCAGAGAATTACGTGCGGAATGTCTATCTAGTAACACGCGAAAGGCGGACCCGCTTCCCGTACGGGAAGTGAGGTCCGCCTCCGCAAAGAGTTCCGATCAGGCGACCGGAACGATGTTCACGACCTTGCGGCCACGGTGGGTGCCGAACTGCACCGCGCCGGCCTGCAGGGCGAACAGCGTGTCGTCGCCACCGCGACCGACACCCGCGCCGGGGTGGAAGTGGGTGCCGCGCTGGCGGACCAGGATCTCACCCGCGTTGACGGCCTGACCGCCGAAGCGCTTCACGCCGAGCCGCTGGGCATTCGAGTCGCGCCCGTTCCGGGTGGACGATGCGCCCTTCTTGTGTGCCATGTCTCAGTCCCTCTTACTTCGCAGCCGCGGGGATACCGGTGACCTTGATCGCCGTGTACTGCTGGCGGTGACCCTGGCGACGGCGGTAGCCGGTCTTGTTCTTGTAGCGCAGGATGTCGATCTTGGCGCCCTTGTGGTGGTCCACGACCTCGGCCGTGACCTTGATGCCGTCCAGGACCCACGGGTCGCTGGTCACGGCGTCGCCGTCGACAACGAGCAGGGTCGAGAGCTCGACCGTGTCGCCAACCTTGGCAGTGGAAATCTTGTCAACCTCAACGATGTCGCCGACAGCAACCTTGTGCTGGCGACCACCGCTGCGCACGATGGCGTACACGCGGATCTCTCTCTCACTCGGGATCGAAACCTCTGAAGCCAGCCGCTCACACGGACCCGAGGGCCCGCGGCGTTCCGGAATCGGACGAGCGGCCTCTCCCGACGAGCGGGAGGGAGGTGCTCAGAGGCGCGGCATGTCGATCAGACACGCCGACGGTCTAGGTTACGGGCGGCTGCCACAGGGGGTCAAATTCGCCCGGGCGGGTGCGGGCCGTCCCGGGGAGGGACGGCCCGCACCCGAGGGGGTCAGTCCTGGGCCGGGGCGGCGGTCTTCTCCGCCGCCTTCTTGGCCGGGGCCTTCTTGGCGGTGGTCTTCTTCGCCGCCGTCTTCTTGGTCGCCGCCGTCTTCTTGGTGGCGGCCTTCTTGGCCGTGGTCTTCTTCGCCGCGGTCTTGCGCGCCGCCGTCTTCTTGACGGGGGCGGGCTCGGCCTCGGCGGCCTCGGCGGCCTCGGCCGGCGCCTCGGTGGCCGCGGCGGGGGCCGAGGTCACCACGACGACGGCCGCCTCCTCGGCGCCCGAGGGCGAACCGGCGGGAGCGGTGGCCTTGCGGACCACCCGGCGGCGGGCGCGCGGCGGGGCGGCCACGGGGGCCTCCTCGACGACGGGCTCGGGCTCCGCGACGGGCTGCGCCTCGACGACCGGCTCCGGCTCCGGGGCGGTCTCGACGACCGGCTCGGCGACGACCTCGGCGGGCGCCTCCGTGGTGGAGACGACCGGGGAGGTCACCCGGCGGGTGGCACGACGACGTCCGCGCGGGGCCGGAGCGGCGGTCTCCTCGACCACCGGCTCGGGCGCGGCCACCGGCTCGGGCTCCGCGACGGGACGGGCCTCGGCCACCGGCTCGGCGACGGGCGCCGGCTCGGGGGCGACGGTCTCGGTCTCCACGACCGGGGCGACCGGCGTCGAGACCACCGGGGCGGACACCCGGCGGGTGGCGCGACGGCGGCCACGACCGCGCGTGGCGGCGGCCTCGGCCTCGGCGACGGAGCCGTACAGCTCCTCGTCCGGGGCGATCGGCACCGGCACGGCCACCGGGGCGGCCAGCTCCGCGGCCACCTCGGCCTCGGTCTCGGTCTCGCTCTCGGCCGTCTCCGCGGTCTCGGCGTGCTCGTGCTCGTGGACGTGCTCGGCGCCGCCGCGGCCGCGCTTCTTCGAGCGCTTGCCGCCGCCCCCGCCACCGGCGGTGGTCGGCTGCTCCATGTGCACGATGACACCGCGGCCGTTGCAGTGGACACAGGTCTCGGAGAAGGACTCCAGCAGACCCTGGCCGACCCGCTTGCGGGTCATCTGCACCAGGCCGAGCGAGGTGACCTCGGCCACCTGGTGCTTGGTCCGGTCCCGGCCCAGGCACTCCAGGAGGCGGCGCAGCACCAGGTCGCGGTTGGACTCCAGGACCATGTCGATGAAGTCGATGACGACGATGCCGCCCAGGTCGCGCAGCCGGAGCTGGCGCACGATCTCCTCGGCCGCTTCGAGGTTGTTCCTCGTCACGGTCTCCTCGAGGTTGCCGCCCTGGCCGGTGAACTTGCCGGTGTTGACGTCGACGACGATCATCGCCTCGGTCTTGTCGATCACCAGCGAGCCGCCGGAGGGCAGCCAGACCTTGCGGTCGAGCGCCTTCATCAGCTGCTCGTCGATCCGGTACGTCGCGAAGACGTCGACCTCGCTCGTCCACTTGGACAGGCGGTCGGTCAGGTCCGGGGCGACGTGGTGGACGTAGCCGTGGATGGTCTCCCACGCGTCGTCGCCGCTGACGATGACCTTGGAGAAGTCCTCGTTGAAGATGTCGCGGACGACCCGGACGGTCATGTCCGGCTCGCCGTACAGCAGGGTCGGGGCGTTGCCGCTCTTCGCCTTCTTCTGGATGTCCTCCCACTGCGCCTGGAGCCGCTCGACGTCGCGGCGCAGCTCGTCCTCGCTCGCGCCCTCGGCGGCGGTGCGCACGATGACGCCCGCGTCCTCGGGGACGATCTTCTTGAGGATGGTCTTCAGGCGGGCGCGCTCGGTGTCCGGGAGCTTGCGGCTGATGCCGGTCATCGAGCCCTCGGGGACGTACACGAGGTAGCGGCCCGGCAGGGAGACCTGGCTGGTCAGGCGGGCGCCCTTGTGGCCGATCGGGTCCTTGGTGACCTGCACGAGGACCGACTGGCCGGACTTGAGGGCGGACTCGATGCGGCGGGGGCCGTGGCCCATGCCGAGCGCCTCGAAGTTGACCTCACCGGCGTACAGGACCGCGTTGCGGCCCTTGCCGATGTCGACGAAGGCGGCCTCCATGGACGGCAGCACGTTCTGGACCTTGCCCAGGTAGACGTTGCCGACGTACGAGGTGGCCTGCTCCTTGTTGACGTAGTGCTCGACGAGCACGTTGTCCTCGAGGACGCCGATCTGGGTGCGCTCGCCGTTCTGGCGGACGACCATGACGCGCTCGACGGCCTCGCGGCGGGCCAGGAACTCGGCCTCGGTGATGATCGGGACGCGGCGGCGGCCCTGCTCGCGGCCCTCGCGGCGGCGCTGCTTCTTGGCCTCCAGGCGGGTCGAGCCCTTGATGGACTGGACCTCGTCCGACGGCTCGGCCTTCTCGCGGGCCGGGCGGGGCTCGCGGACCTTGACGACCGTACGGACGCCGTCCTCGTCGCCGGCCTCGGTGTCGGCGGATGCGTCCCCGCTGCGACGGCGGCGACGGCGACGACGGCGGGAGCTGCTGGAGCCGCCGGCGTAGGCCTCGGCGTCGTCCTGCTCCTCCTCGGAGTCCTCGGAATCCTCGGACTCGTCCTCGGCGTGCGGCTCCTCGCCCTCCTCGGACTCCTCGGCCTCGGCGAGCTCACCGCGACGGCGGCGGCGGCCGCCGCGACGGCGACGGCGCGAGGGACGGTCCTCGTACTCGTCCGTCTCCTCGGCCTCCTCGTTCTCCTCGGCCTCGTCGGCGGAGGCCTCGACCTCGGGCTCGTCGGCGACGGTGGCCGGGACGGGCTCGACGGCGACGGGCTCGCCACGACGGCGGCGACGACGGCGGGAGCCGCCCTCGGCGCGCTCGGCGGCCTCGGGCTCGGCGGCCTCCACGACCTCGGCCTCGACGGTCTCGACGGTCGCGGCGGTGTCTTCGTCCTCCGGCTCCTCGACCCCGGCGGCGGCGGCCGCGGCGGCGGTCTCGGGCGTCTGGAACATCGGCTCGGCGAAGACCGGCGCCTGGAAGACGGCGACGGAGGGACGCGCGGAGCGGCGCGGCTCGCGGGCCGGGGCCGGCTCGGAGGTGAACTGCGGCGAGGTGACGCGGCGACGGCCTCGGCCACGGGTGGCGGCGGTCTCGGCGGCGGCGACCTCGGCCTCGTCGGCGGCGATCTGCTCCACGGCGGCGCGCGGCAGCGTCTCACCGGTGGGGGCGGCCTCGGCGGTCACCTCGGGCGAGGTGGCCTTGCGGGTGGCGCGGCGACGGGTACGGGCCGGCGGGGCGGCCTCCTCGACGGCCTCGGCGACGGCCGGCTCGGCGGCGGCGACCAGCGCGGCGGCCGGGGCCTCGGTCTCGGCGGCGGCCTCGGCGGGCGCTCCGGCCGGAGCGGTGGCCTTGCGGGTGGCGCGACGGCGGGTCCGGGCCGGCGGGGCGGCCTCGGTCTCGGCCGGTGCGGCCTCCGCGGCGGGGGCCTCGGGGGCGACCGGCTCGGCGGCGACGGCCGACTCGGGTGCGGCGGTCTCCTCGGCGGCGGCCGGGGAGGTCACCGGCGAGGTGGCCTTGCGGGTGGCGCGGCGGCGCGGGCGGGCCGGGGCGGCCTCGGTCTCGGTCTCGGCCGGTGCGGCCTCCGCGACCGGCGCGGCGGCCTCGGCGACCGGCTCCACGACCGGCTCGGCCGCGGTCTCCACGGCGGGCGCCGTGGCCTTGCGGGTGGCGCGGCGGCGGGCCCGGGGCGCCGGGGCGGCCTCGGTCTCGGCCGGAGCGGCCTCCGCGGCGGGGGCCTCGGCGGCCGGGGCCTCCACGGCGGTGGTCTCGGCGGTGGTGCCCGTCACCGGCGGACCGGCGGGGCGGGAAGCGGCGCGGCGCCTGCGGCGCGGCGGCAGCTTGTCACCGGGGGCATTGGTGTCTTCGTTGGACTCGAGCATGCGGGGTTCTCCCGTCACGCTCCCGGGCGCCGCGTCTGGTTCCGGTCCGGCGGCACGGTCGCGCCTGTGGCGCGGTGCCGCCGTCCGGGGCGCGGGCGCCGCACGGGAGCTCTGTGTCTGGCTCGCCGGTTCCGTACGCCCTGTGCGGACGGCCTGGCGAAAGTCTCCTGGTCAGTGCGCTGCCCGACCCAGGTGGCTCCCGAGTACCAGGGCGGCGCTACGACGACCGCTCCCTACGCGGTACCGGTACCCGGCGCCGTCGCCGGGGCGGTCGCGGCGGCCGTGGGTGAAGCGGCCGTGACTGCCTCGCGGTCGGGCGCGAGCGGGTCGGTCACCGTGCCGGACTCCTCGTCGAAGAGCCCCTGCGCCAGCCTGGTCACCGCTGCGGGGACCGGCGGCGCCAGGTCGGCCACAGCTCGGAGACCGGACAGGACGTCGTCGGGTCGCACGGCAGGTGTCACGTGCCGAACAACCAGCCGCAGTATCGCACAAGCGCTGTCCAGCGGCCTATCACCCTGGGGATCACCCTGGGGACGGACCGCCGTCAGCTCGCTGACGGCGGAGCGGGCGTCGAAGGTGCGGACGCCGTTCTTGGTCTTGCGCTGTACTTCCACCGTCTCGGCGGCGAGAAACGCGTCGACCGCCTTCTCGGCGTCCTCGGCGCCGACGCCCTCCAGGCGCAGCTCCCACACGGAGGCGGTGAGCCGGTCGGCGAGACCCGAGGTCCGGGCCTCGACGGCGTCGGTGATGTCGAGGCCGTCCGGGAGGGACTCGTCGAGCAGGACCCGCAGGGTCTCGGGGTCGCGGGCCTCGGTGAGCGCGATCTCCAGGTACTCGGCCTCGGAGCCGGTGCCCGTCGGGGCGGCGTTGGCGTACGACACCTTGGGGTGCGGGGTGAAGCCCGCCGAGTACGCCATGGGCACCTCGGCACGGCGCAGCGCACGCTCGAAGGCGCGCTGGAAGTCACGGTGGCTGGTGAACCGGAGGCGGCCGCGCTTGGTGTAGCGCAGTCGGATGCGCTGCACCGCCGGTGCGGGCGGCGGGCCTTCGGGCTGTCGCTTGCCCAGTGGTTCTTCTCCTCGGTGCGGGGCGACGCGGGTGCGCGCCGTCCACGAGATGTACGGGTCGCCCCGGGGGTCCCGCCCGGTTCACCCCCGCTTCCGCGGGGAGATCTCGGGGGCGGGCGCCGCGCCGGGTACGTTCGTTGTACTACCCAGAGTACGCGCCCGGGCCACCTCCGGTTCCCCGGGCCGGGTCAGCGCGGTGCGCCGAAGAGGGCGGTGCGCACCTCGCGGGCGGCGGCGCGCACGGCCCGGGCCGCGGCGGCGGCCGGGCGCCACACCCAGGTGCGCAGCACGTGGCCGATCGGGGTGAGGATCACCCGGTACGCCCAGACGAGGGGCCGGCCGACCGCGTGCCACAGCACCAGGCCGATCAGGCGGCCGAGGGCCGCCGAGATCCGTCCCGCCACGCGCCAGGCCCGGGCGAGCACGGCGCCGACCGCCCGGCCGACGGGTGCCAGCACGTACTGCCACAGCCACCGCAGCGGTGTGACGACCAGCAGGTCGACCACCCACCACAGCGCCTTGAGGACGGGGAGCAGCACCCGGGGCCCGAGCCACCTCAGCGGGGTGACGACGAGCAGGTCGACCACCCACCACAGGGCCCGGCCGAGGGGCACGACGACCCACTCCCACAGGAACCGCAGCGGGATGAGGAGCAGGTGGTGGATGAGCCATCCGAGGGCGCGGCCGACGGGGGCGAGGACCCAGCGCCAGAGCCGCTCCAGGCAGAAGACCAGGGCGTCCCACAGCAGCCGGAGGGGCAGGACCACCACGAGGGCGATCGCGCGCGCCACTCCGGTGAGACAGCCCACGGGCTCGTGCTGTGGCTGTGGCCTGGTGTTCTCCGTGTTCATGCCGGAAATGACGCGACGGCCCGGCGAGGGGTTTCCCCTTCGCCGGGCCGTCACTCAAGTGTTACTGGTTGACGACCGTCAGCGGCAGCAGCTTCTTGCCGGTGGGGCCGATCTGGATGTGCGTGTCCATCTGCGGGCAGACGCCGCAGTCGAAGCACGGGGTCCAGCGGCAGTCCTCGACCTCGGTCTCGTCGAGGGCGTCCTGCCAGTCCTCCCAGAGCCAGTCCTTGTCGAGGCCCGAGTCCAGGTGGTCCCAGGGCAGGACCTCCTCGTAGGTGCGCTCGCGGGTGGTGTACCAGGCGACGTCGACGCCGGTCCCGGGGAGGGTCTTGTCGGCGCAGGCCATCCAGCGGTCGTACGAGAAGTGCTCGCGCCAGCCGTCGAAGCGGCCGCCGTCCTCGTACACCGCGCGGATGACCGCGCCGAGGCGGCGGTCGCCGCGGGAGAGGAGGCCCTCGACGATGCCGGGCTTGCCGTCGTGGTAGCGGAAGCCGATCGAGCGGCCGTACTTCTTGTCGCCGCGGATCTTGTCCCGCAGCTTGCGCAGGCGCTCGTCCGTCTCCTCGGCCGACAGCTGCGGGGCCCACTGGAAGGGGGTGTGCGGCTTGGGGACGAAGCCGCCGATGGAGACGGTGCAACGGATGTCGTTCTGGCCGGAGACCTTGCGGCCCTCGGCGATCACGTTCATCGCCATGTCGGCGATCTGGAGGACGTCCTCGTCGGTCTCCGTCGGCAGGCCGCACATGAAGTACAGCTTCACCTGGCGCCAGCCGTTGCCGTAGGCCGTCGAGACCGTACGGATGAGGTCCTCCTCCGAGACCATCTTGTTGATGACCTTGCGCATGCGCTCGGAGCCGCCCTCGGGGGCGAAGGTGAGGCCGGAGCGGCGGCCGTTCCTCGTGAGCTCGTTCGCCAGGTCGACGTTGAACGCGTCGACGCGGGTCGAGGGGAGGGACAGGCCGACCTTGTCGTCGGTGTAGCGGTCCGCGAGGCCCTTCGCGATCTCACCGATCTCGGTGTGGTCGGCGGAGGACAGGGAGAGGAGGCCGACCTCCTCGAAGCCCGTCGCCTTGAGGCCCTTCTCGACCATCTCGCCGATGCCGGTGATGCTTCGCTCCCGCACGGGGCGCGTGATCATGCCGGCCTGGCAGAAGCGGCAGCCGCGGGTGCAGCCGCGGAAGATCTCGACGGACATGCGCTCGTGGACGGTCTCCGCGAGCGGGACGAGGGGCTGCTTGGGGTAGGGCCACTCGTCGAGGTCCATGACGGTGTGCTTGGACACGCGCCACGGGACGCCCGACTTGTTCGGGACGACACGGCCGATGCGGCCGTCCGGCAGGTACTCGACGTCGTAGAACGCCGGGATGTACACCGCGCCGGTCCGCGCGAGCCGGAAGAGGACCTCCTCGCGCCCGCCCGGGCGGCCCTCGGCCTTCCAGGCGCGGATGATCTCGGTCATGTCGAGGACGGCCTGCTCGCCGTCGCCGATGATCGCCGCGTCGATGAAGTCCGCGATCGGCTCGGGGTTGAAGGCGGCGTGGCCGCCGGCGAGCACGATCGGGTGGTCGACCGTCCGGTCCTTCGCCTCCAGCGGGATGCCCGCCAGGTCGAGTGCCGTGAGCATGTTGGTGTAGCCGAGCTCGGTGGAGAAGCTCAGGCCGAAGACGTCGAACGCGCCGACGGGGCGGTGGCTGTCGACCGTGAACTGGGGCACCTTGTGCTCGCGCATCAGCTCTTCGAGGTCCGGCCACACGCTGTAGGTGCGCTCGGCGAGGACGCCCTCGCGCTCGTTCAGCACCTCGTAGAGGATCATGACGCCCTGGTTGGGCAGACCGACCTCGTACGCGTCCGGGTACATCAGCGCCCAGCGGACGTCGGCGGACTCCCACGGCTTGACCGTGGAGTTCAGCTCTCCACCGACGTACTGAATCGGCTTCTGCACGTGCGGGAGCAGAGCTTCGAGCTGCGGGAAGACAGACTCGGCAGCAGACATCTCGAACCTTCGTGAGCTGGCAGGGGGGCGACTCTCAAGCGTACCCCGGTGCTCAGCGGCTCAGAGCCGCACGGAGACCCGGGGCCGAGGCCCGGGTCCAGACCCGGGGCAGCTCGCGCTCGGCCGCGGCGGCCACCGCCTCCTCGCGGCCGTACAGAAGTCCCCAGGTGAAGGCCGATTCGCCGACTCCGTGGGCCATGATCCCGAAGTCGCGGAGGGCGGCGCGGGCCACGACGGAGTCCTGGTGCTCGCCGAGGAGCGACTGGACGGCCTTCACTCGTTTCGCGAGCTTCCCGGCGGGCTTGCCGAGGACCGGGCGGGCCGCGTCGGCGGCGTAGCGGGTGCGCTTGGCGGCCTTGCGGGCGGCGTGCAGGGCGAGGTCGCGCTCGTGGCCGGGCGGAAGGGCGAGGGCGCGGTGGATCCGGCCGCCGAGGCGGTCGTGGTCGTCGCGCACGGCGCGGGCGAGGACCGCGTCGGCGTCGCGGCGGGCGGCCTTGCGCAGCGGCGGGTCGGCGAGGAGCGCGGCGAGGGCGTCGAGGAGGGTGAGGTACCGGTCGGAGTCGAGGGCGGCGAGGGCCTGGTGCCGGGCGTTCGCGGCGAGGGCGGCGTCGCGCCGGCGCAGCCGGGCCTTGACGGGGCCGAGGGTGAGGTCGGGCGGGAGCTCCTCGACGCGGGCGGTCAGCCGGGCGTCGAGCACCTCCTGGTCGCGGGCGACGCCGAGTTCGGCGGCGAGCCACTTCAGCTCGTCGCCGAGGGGGTCGGTGACGTCCCGGTCGAGGACCCTGCGGTAGCTCTTGAAGGCGCCGCGCGCCCTGCGGCACGCGACCCGGAGCTGGTGGACGGCGTCCGGCAGGTCGCGCCGGACGGCGGGGTCGAGCGCGACGATCGCCTCGGCCTGTTCGCGTACGTAGGCGAGGACGGCGGCGCCGGCGGTGCCGGGCTCGACCGGGGCGGGGGTGGCGGGCGGCTCGGCTCCGGTCTCCGCGAGGGCGCGGGCGAGCTTGGACGGCGCCGCGGAGGGGCGGATGCCGGCCTTGCCGAGGCGTTTTCCGACGGCGTCGAGGAGGGCGGGGTCGACGCCGTCGTCGAGTTCGACCTCGATCTCGGTCCAGGCGGCCGCCGCGCCGGCGGGCAGGCGTTCGGCGTGGACGGTGTCGACGGAGAGTTCGGCGAGGAGGGTGCCGTCGGCGGCGAGCAGGTGGCGGACGTCGCGGGCGGAGCGGAGCCGGACGACGGGGACGACCTCGGCGTGCCGGACCCGGGAGCGCAGCAGTTCCGCGAGCTCGCCGGGCAGGGTGTCGGCGATCGGGGCCCTGACCTCGTCGCGGACTCCGGCGGCGACGGGGAACTTCACGTGCCAGCCGGCGTCGCTCCCACCGGTGCGGCGGCGGAGGGTGACGCCGCCGGCGGCGAGCCGGAGGTCGGGGGTGTCGTAGTAGACGGCGTCGAGTTCCATGACGCCCCGGTCCACGACCTCCGAGACCCCGGAGACCCGGGTGAGGTCGGGCACCGGGGTGTCCTCGGTGGCTTCGTACTTCCGCTCGATCTCGCGCTTCGTCTCGGCCATGTGTCGAATCTAGCCGTCGTCAGGCGGTCATCGGGCGTTGTACGCGGATCGACTGGAGGAGTCCGATGGCCACCCACACGGCGAACATCGAGGAGCCTCCGTAGGAGACGAAGGGGAGCGGCAGTCCGGCGACGGGCATGATGCCGAGCGTCATGCCGATGTTCTCGAAGGCCTGGAAGGCGAACCAGGCGATGATGCCGGCGGCGACGATGGTGCCGTAGAGCTCGGTGGTCTCGCGGGCGATGCGGCAGGCGCGCCAGAGGATGACGCCGAGCAGGACGAGGATGAGTCCGGCGCCGACGAAGCCGAGCTCCTCGCCGGCGACCGTGAAGACGAAGTCGGTCTGCTGTTCGGGGACGAACTGGCCGGTCGTCTGGGAGCCCTTGAAGAGACCGGCGCCGAGGAGGCCGCCGGAGCCGATCGCGATGCGGGCCTGGTTGGTGTTGTAGCCGACGCCGGCGGGGTCGAGGTCGGGGTTGGCGAAGGCGGCGAAGCGGTTGATCTGGTACTCGTCGAGCATGCCGAGCGCGGTGACGAGGACCGCGCCGAGGACGCCCGCGCCGATGAGGCCGAGGACCCAGCGGTTGGAGGCGCCGGAGGCGAGGAGCACGCCGAGCACGATCACGGCCATGACCATGACGGAGCCGAGGTCGGGCATCAGCATGACGATGCCCATGGGGAGGGCGGCCAGGGTGAGGGCCTTGGCGACGGTGCGGTGGTCGGGGTGGAGCTGGTCGCCGGCGTCGACCTTGGCGGCGAGCAGCATCGCCATGATCAGGATGATCGTGATCTTGACGAACTCGCTGGGCTGGAGGGAGAAGCCGCCGCCGACGACGATCCACGCGTGGGCGCCGTTGATGGTGGCGCCGAGCGGGGTGAGGACGGCGAGGATCAGCACGATCGACAGGCCGTAGAGGATCGGCACCGCGCCGCGCAGGGTGCGGTGGCCGAGCCAGATCGTGCCGACCATCAGGGCGAGGCCGATGCCGGTGTTGAGGACGTGCCGGAAGAGGAAGTAGTACGGGTCGCCCTGGTTGAGCTCGGTGCGGCCGCGGGTGGCGGACCAGACGAGCAGGGAGCCGATCCCGGAGAGCGCGAGCGCCGAGAGCAGGATGGGCCAGTCGAGCCGGCGGAGCACCGAGTCGCGGGCGGCCAGCTTGGCGAGGGTGCCGCGCTCGGGTGCGTACCGGGAGACGGAGAAGCCGTGGGGTGCGGTCATGGGTCCCCTCCCCTTAATCGCGGTGGGCGGGCGGGCCCGCGAGGGTCGGGTCGTCGTCCGGCTTCTTCGCGGGGTCCGGGTCCGGCTGGGCCGGGTCGGCCGCTTCGACGGGCGCGTTCGGGTCGATCTTGCCGACCTCCGGGTCGTACGGCTTGATCTTCGGCGCGTCGATGGAGCCGTCGGCCTGGATCTTCGGGAGGGCCTTCTGCGGCTGCGGCAGCAGGGCCCGCTTGAGGTCCTGCTTGCCGGCGTCGTCGAGTCCGTAGAGCGCGTCGTAGATGTTGCGCACGGCGGGGCCGGAGGCGCCGGAGCCGGTACCACCCTGGGAGATCGTCATGACGATCGCGTAGTCCTTGGTGTACGTGGCGAACCAGGAGGTCGTCTGCTTGCCGTAGACCTCGGCGGTACCCGTCTTGGCGTGCATCGGGATCTTGTCCTGCGGCCAGCCGCCGAATCGCCAGGCGGCGGTGCCGCGGGTCGCGACTCCCGCGAGGGCCTCCTCTATCAACGAACGGGTCTGGGTCGTCATCGGGAGCTTGCCGTGGGACTCGGGCTTGATCTCGGTGACCTTCTTGCCGTCGGGGCTGATGATCGCCTTGCCGACGGTGGGGTTCCACAGGGTGCCGCCGTTGGCGATGGCGGCGTAGATGGTGGCCATCTGGATCGGGGTGACGAGGGTGTCGCCCTGCCCGATGGAGTAGTTGACGGAGTCACCGGCGCGCATCAGGTTGCCTTCGAGGCAGTTCTCGTAGGAGAGCTGCTGGACGTAGGTGCCGCCGCGCTTGCCGATCTTGCACCAGTAGTCCTTGTTGGCCGCCCAGAAGTCCTGCTTCCACTTGCGGTCCGGGACGCGGCCGGTGACCTCGTTGGGGAGGTCGATGCCGGTCTCGGCGCCGAGGCCGAACTGGTGGGCCGTCTTGTAGAACCAGTCCTTGGCGTCCTTCTTCGGCTTCATGCCCCCGTCCTTCAGCCACTGCTGGTGGGACAGGCCGTAGTAGACGGTGTCGCAGGAGACTTCCAGGGCCTGGCCGAGGGTGATGGAGCCGTGGCCCTGGGACTCGAAGTTCTTGAAGACCTGGCCGCCGATGGAGTACGACGCGGGGCACGGGTAGCGGCCGTTGAAGTCGTATCCGGCGTTGACGGCGGCGGTGGTCGGGATGACCTTGAAGATCGAGCCGGGGGCCGCCTGGCCCTGGATGGCCCGGTTGAGGAGCGGGAAGTTGGAGTCCTTGCCGGTCAGGGCGGCGTAGTCCTTGGCGGAGATGCCGCCGACCCAGGCGTTGGGGTCGTAGTCGGGCTGCGAGGCCATGGCGACGATGCGGCCGGTCTTGTTCTCCATGACGACGACGGCGCCGGCGTCGGCCTTGTAGTTCTCGCTGGTGTTCTTGTCGAAGGTCTTGCGGGCCTCGACCATCGCGTTGTGCAGCTCCCACTCGGCGACCGCCTGCACGCGGGCGTCGATGGAGGTGACGACGTTGGCGCCGGGCACGGCCGGGTCGCTCTTGGCCTGGCCGATGACGCGGCCGAGGTTGTCGACCTCGTAGCGGGTCACACCGGCCTTGCCGCGCAGTTCCTTGTCGTACGTGCGCTCGAGGCCGGAGCGGCCGACCTGGTCGGAGCGGAGGAACGGCGAGTCGGTGTCCTTGGCCTTCTCGATCTCGGCGTCGGTGACCGGCGAGAGGTAGCCGAGGACCTGCGAGGTGCGGGACTTGCCGGGGGCCGGGTAGCGGCGGACGGCCGTGGGCTCGGCGGTGACGCCCGGGAAGTCCTCGGCGCGCTCGCGGATCTGGAGGGCCTGCTGGGTGGTGGCCTCGTCGGTGACGGGGATCGGCTGGTAGGGCGAACCGTTCCAGCAGGGCTTGGGCGTCTTGGAGTCGCAGAGCCGGATCTTGTTGATGACGTCGTCGGGCTTCATGTCCAGGACGTCGGCGAGCCGGGTCAGGACGGCCCGGCCCCGGTCCTTCATCTTCATCAGCTCGGTGCGGGACGCGGAGACCACGAGCCGGGTCTCGTTGTCGGCGAGCGGGACGCCGCGGGCGTCGAGCAGCGAGCCGCGGACGGCGGGCTGCACGACCTGCTGGACGTGGTTGTTCTTCGCCTCGTCCGTGTACTCCTTGCCGTTGCGGATCTGGAGGTACCAGAGCCGTCCCCCCAGGGTGAGGAGCAGGGAGAAGACGAGGATCTGGATGACGACGAGCCGGATCTGGACCCGCGGGGTCCGCCCTGTCTCGGGAATGTTGCTCATGCTGCCGGTGCCCCCTCGGTCACAGTCGCTTGACTCCCTTGATGCGTCCGGCCCGTGAGGCGCGGCTCCGCGCGGCCTTCACGCGCAGGCCGCCGCGCTGGGCACCGATCCTGAGTCCGGTGCCGGAGGACAGCCAGCCGGAGGCCACGTCGACGCCGTTGCCGCCGCCGGCGTCGGCGACCGGGTCGTTCTCGGCGCGGCGGGCCAGCGCCATGATGAGCGGCACCGTGAACGGCGCGAGGAGCAGGTCGTACAGGGCCGCGGTGAACAGCAGGAAGCCGAGGCCGACATGGCGGGCGGCGGTGTCGCCGACCAGGGCGCCGACTCCCGCGTAGAGGAGCGTGGAGCCGACGGCCGCGGCGACGACGACGGCCATGGGCCCGGTCGCCGAGGTCAGCCGGCCGTTCTCGGGCCGCGCGAGCCCGACGAGGTAGCCGATGACGCAGAGCACGAGGGCGTAGCGGCCGGCGGCGTGGTCGGCGGGCGGGGCGAGGTCGGCGAGGAGGCCGGCGCTGAAGCCGACGAGGGCGCCGCTGACGGGTCCGTGGACGAGGGCGAGGCCCACCACGGTGAGGAGGACCAGGTCGGGGACGGCGCCGGGGAGCTGGAGGCGGGCGAGGACGGAGACCTGGACGACCAGGGCCACCACGATCAGTGTGGCGGAGAGGAGAATGCGGTTGAACTTCACGGTGTCACGCCCCCCTGCTGGTCCTGCTGCTGGTCCTGGCCCTGTGTCGTCCGGTCCTGATTCTGGCCCTGGTTCGTCGCGTTCGCCTGCTGTCCGTCCGGTGGCGGCGGTGTGACCGTGACGGTGACGGTCGGCGCCGGCTTGGGCTTCTGCGGGAGGACCGCGTCGCGGGGGTCGGAGCGGGGGGCCTGGACGACGACGCCGACGATGTCGAGCTTGGTGAAGCCGACGTACGGGCGGACGTAGATGTTGCGGGTCAGGCCGCCGCCCGAGGGGTCGACGCGGACGACCTCGCCGACGGGGACGCCGGGCACGAAGGGCTTGTCGGCGCGCGAGCCGAAGGTGACGAGCCGGTCGCCGGGCTTGACCTTGGCCTTGCCGTTGAGGAGCTGGACGAGGAGCGGGCTGTCACCCTGGCCCGTGGCGAAGCCCAGCTCGTCGCTCTTCTCCATCCGGGTGCCGACGGTGAAGTCGGGGTCGTTGGCGAGGAGGACCGTGGAGGTGGAGGGGCCGACGGTGGTGACGCGGCCGACGAGACCGGAGCCGTTGAGCACGGTCATGTCCCGCTTGATGCCGTCGCGGACGCCGACGTCGATGGTGACGGTCCAGGAGAAGCCCTGGGCCGCTCCTATGGCGATGACCTGGGCGCCCTTGATGCCGTACTGTCCGGCGCCGGCGGTCTTGAGCATGGTGTCGAGCTCGCGCAGCCGGTTGCGGTTGCGGTCGTCGCTGCCGAGCTTCGCCTTGAGCTCGGCGTTCTCCTTCTCCAGGGCGGCGATGCGGGTGTGCCGCTCGCCGGAGTCCCGTACCGCGCCTATGGCGTTGCCGACGGGGTCGACGGCGGCCGCGACACCGTTCTCGACCGGCCCGAAGACCGCGGCTGCGGCTTGCCGGGCACCGTCGACGGGTGACTCCTGGCCGCCGCGGATGTCCACCGTGATCAGTGCGAACGCGATGGCGATCAGCAGCACCAGGAGCAGCCGGCTCTCTCGTGTGTCCCTCACGTGCGGCGGCCGTGCCTTTCCTCGTGGTTCGGTTGTTCGGCTGTTCGGTTGAACGAGCGTCGCCGGGTCCGGTGGTTCGGCCGTTCGGCCGAACCCTCGTCGCTAGCGGCGCGGCTGGGCGTCCAGGACCTGCTGGAGCGCCTCGAACTCCTCCACGCACTTGCCGGAGCCGAGCGCCACCGAGTCCAGCGGGTCCTCGGCGATGTGGATCGGCATGCCGGTCTCGCGGCGGAGGCGCTCGTCGAGGCCGCGGAGCAGGGCGCCGCCACCCGTGAGAACGATGCCGCGGTCCATGACGTCACCGGAGAGCTCCGGCGGGCACTTGTCGAGGGTGGTCTTCACCGCGTCGACGATGGCGTTGACGGGCTCCTCGATGGCCTTGCGGACCTCGGCGGCGGAGATGACCACGGTCTTGGGCAGGCCCGAGACGAGGTCACGGCCGCGGATCTCGGTGTGCTCGTCGTTGTCGAGGTCGTACGCGGAGCCGATGGTGATCTTGATCTGCTCGGCGGTGCGCTCACCGAGGAGGAGCGAGTACTCCTTCTTGATGTGCTGGATGATCGCGTTGTCGAGCTCGTCGCCGGCCACCCGGATGGACTGTGCCGTGACGATTCCGCCGAGGGAGATGACCGCGACCTCGGTGGTGCCGCCGCCGATGTCGACGACCATGTTGCCGGTGGCCTCGTGGACGGGGAGGCCCGAGCCGATGGCCGCCGCCATGGGCTCCTCGATGATGTGCACCTGGCGGGCGCCGGCCTGGGTGGACGCCTCGATCACGGCGCGGCGCTCCACTCCGGTGATGCCGGAGGGCACGCAGACGACGACGCGGGGGCGGGCCAGGTAGCGGCGCTTGTGGATCTTGAGGATGAAGTAGCGGAGCATGCGCTCGGTGATCTCGAAGTCGGCGATCACGCCGTCCTTCAGCGGACGCACGGCGACGATGTTGCCGGGGGTCCGGCCGATCATCTTCTTCGCCTCGGCGCCGACCGCGAGGATGCCCCCGGTGTTGGTGTTGATGGCGACGACTGACGGCTCGTTCAGAACGATGCCTCGACCCCTGACGTACACCAGCGTGTTGGCGGTCCCGAGGTCGACAGCCATGTCACGGCCGATGAACGACATTGAGTTCCCCTTGATTTCCCATGGCTGAGAGTGGTGCGGCGTGGAGTTTTCCATCGTAGTGCCGCCCGCGCGAATGGCGCGCGCTGGTCCACCTCAGTACTGGTGACGGCAGGACGCGGCGATCCGTTCCCGGGATTGTCGTTCATATGCCTGGGGGCGACCGAATTCCTTCGGTCGCCCCATCAGGGTGCTGCGTTTGGCTGACGTCGCGTCAGACCAGACCCGGGAAGAAGATCTTCAGCTCACGGGCCGCGGACTCCTCCGAGTCGGAGGCGTGGATCAGGTTCTCCCGGACGATGGTGCCGAAGTCGCCCCGGATGGAGCCGGGCGCGGCGGCGATCGGGTCGGTCGGGCCGGCGAGCGTCCGCAGGCCCTCGATGACCCGCTCGCCGTCGACGACGAGGGCGACGACCGGACCGGACTGCATGAAGCCCATGAGCGGCTCGTAGAAGGGCTTGCCCTTGTGCTCGCCGTAGTGCTGCTCCAGGGTGTCCTGGTCCAGCTCGCGCAGCTCCAGGGCCGCGATGGTCCAGCCGGCCTTGCGCTCGATGCGGCCGATGATCTCGCCGATCAGACCACGGCGGACGGCGTCGGGCTTGAGCAGGACGAGCGATCGCTGGCTCACGGGGGAACTCCTTCGGAAAAACGGTGTGCGGGACCTCCGAGGCTACAGGGCCCGCACCCCCGTCGATTACGCAGCGTCAGGCCCTGCCGAGGCCTGTGCGGCCCAGCGCGCCTTCACCTCGTCGATGCGCCGTCCGTAGTGCACGGAGGCCCACCACAGGCCCGCGAAGACCGCGCCGAGGAAGAACATGGTGGGGACGAAGAAGCCGCTGAGGATCAGCCCGACCTGAAGGGCCCAGCCCAGCTGCACCCCGCCGGGCCGGGAGATCATCCCGCACAGCAGCACCGAGACGACCATGGCCACGCCGCACACCCACCACACGGTGGACGAGCTGAGGCTGTCGTCCTTCATGGCGACGAGCCCGGCGAAGCCGATCACGAAGAACTCGCCGATGAGGGTCGAGGAACAGAGCACACGCATCGGATTCAGCCCCTCCGCAGCAGCAGCCGGGCGTCGCCGACCGTGAAGATCGAACCGGTCACGAGGACCCCCGCGCCGCCGTACTCGGCCTCTTCCTCCGCGAGGGTGATGGCCGCCTCGATGGCGTCGGGCAGCCGCGGCTCGACGACCACCCGGTCCTCGCCGAAGACCTCGACCGCGAGCGCGGCGAGCGCGTCCACGTCGGTGGCCCGCGGGTTGGAGTTCGCGGTGATCACGACCTCCGCGAAGATCGGCTCGAAGGCCTCCAGGAGACCCTTGGCGTCCTTGTCCCCGCTCGTGGAGACCACGCCGATGAGACGGGAGAAGCCGAAGGCCTCGCTGACGCCCTCCGCCGTCGCCCGCGCGCCGTGCGGATTGTGCGCGGCGTCGAGGATGACCGTCGGCGACGAGCGGACGATCTCCAGCCGGCCCGGTGAGGCCACCTGGGCGAAGGCCCGGCGGACGGTGTCGAGGTCCAGGGTCCTGGCGTGCTCGGCGCCGATCCCGAAGAAGGCCTCGACCGCGGCGAGCGCCACCGCCGCGTTGTGCGCCTGGTAGGCGCCGTGCAGCGGCAGGAAGACGTTCTCGTACTCGCCGCCGAGGCCGCGCAGGGTGAGGAGCTGGCCGCCGACGGCGACCTCGCGGGCGGTGACACCGAACTCCATGCCCTCGCGAGCCACGGTCGCGTCCTTCTCGACCGCCTTCTTCAGCAGGACCTGGGCCGCGTCGACCGGCTGCTGGGCCAGGATGACGGTCGCGCCCTGCTTGATGATCCCGGACTTCTCGGTCGCGATCTCGCCGGTCGTCCCGCCGAGCCGGTCCGTGTGGTCGAGGTCGATGGGGGTGACGACGGCGACGGAGCCGTCGATGACGTTCGTCGCGTCCCAGGTGCCGCCCATGCCGACCTCGACGACGGCCGCGTCGACCGGGGCGTCCGCGAAGGCCGCGTACGCCATCCCGGTGAGGACCTCGAAGAAGGAGAGCCGGTACTCCTCCCGGGCGTCGACCATCTCCACGTACGGCTTGATGTCCTGGTACGTCTCGATGAACCGCTCGGCGGAGATCGGGGCGCCGTCCAGGCTGATCCGCTCGGTGATGGTCTGGACGTGCGGCGAGGTGTAGCGCCCGGTGCGCAGCTCGAAGGCGCCGAGCAGGGCCTCGATCATGCGTGCGGTCGACGTCTTGCCGTTGGTGCCGGTGATGTGGATCGAGGGGTACGCGCGCTGCGGCTCGCCGAGCACGTCCATCAGGGCCGCGATCCGGGTGACGGACGGCTCCAGCTTGGTCTCGCCCCACCGGGTGGACAGCTCGGTCTCGACCTCGCGCAGCGCCTTGTCCAGCTCGGGGTCCTCGGGGCGGCTGGGCACGGGGTCGCCCGGGGGCGGCCCGCCCTGCGTGCGCAGGGTACGGCTGCCTGCCTCGATCACCGCGAGGTCGGGGTCACGCTGGGTCTCGGTGTCGACGATGTCGTCGAACTGGTCGTCGCTCTGGTCGCTCGGCTCGCTCACGGGCCCAGTCTACGGAGCGGTGCCGACCGGGCAGGGGACCCACCCCTTTCGGGACGTCCGGCCCACCGTCCGCACCGGCGGCCCGACAAACGCGGCGATCATGGACAGGGGCCCGACCGCTCAGCGCTCCAGGCCCGTCGGGAGGAGGGCCGTCACCCGGTAGGCGCCGCCCTCCCGGCGGGCCCTCAGCGTGCCGCCCATGCTGGTGACCCGCTCCTCCATGGAGAACAGACCGGTGCCGGACGAGACGGGTGCCGGGTCGGGCGGGCTCCCGGGCAGCGGGTTGCCCACCTCGATCCGCAGGTCGGGGCCCTCCACCGTGATCGCGACGGTCACCGGGAGGCCGGGCGCGTGCTTGGCGGCGTTCGTGAGGCACTCCCGGACGACCCGGTGCACGGCGGCCTGCCGGAGCGGGGACAGCGCCTTGGCCTCCTCGGCGACGGCCAGGTCGACGGAGCTGCCCATCCGTTCGCCCTCCAGCGCGAGGGCGGCGAGACCTTCGAGCCCGGGGGTGGCGGCGTCCCGGTCGGCGCGGCGCACGATCGTCTCGTTGAGCATGAGGTGGGCCCGCCGGGCGGTGTCCGCGAGCTCCTCGAAGTCCTTCCGGTGGGCCTCGCCCCCGGCCCGGACGGCGAGGACCTCGGCGCGCACCGCGAGGACGGTGAGCTCGCGGCCGACCAGGTCGTGGACGTCCCGGCCGACGGAGATGCGCTCCTCCTGCACGGCCTGGCGGGCGGCGGCCTCGCGGCGCTGCGCCTCCAGGGCGCGGACGAGGTCCTGCCGGTACGCGGCGATGCCGACGCCCGCCGCGAGGACGCCGATCGGGACGACCAGGCTGAGGAAGTCGCTGAGCGTCTCGCCGTGCTTGGCGGGCCAGCCCGGCGTGAGGAAGAGGCCGTACGCGACGGCGACGTACAGCAGGGTCGCGGCGGTGGCGGAGCGGCGCCCCCGGAAGCGGCCGATCGAGTAGAGCGCGAACTGGATCATGGTCAGCTCGTGCAGCCAGCCCATCAGGGCGAGCGCCACCGCGTACGGCAGCCAGGGCAGCCGGCGGCGCAGCACGAGCGTGGCCGCTCCGGCGGCGAGGACCAGGGTCGCGGTGACCCCGGTGAGGGAGTTGTCGGCGCGGGCGAGCCCCGGCACGTCCAGGACCATCAGGCCGAAGGCGCTGAGCGCCGCGACGACGTCGAGCGCGCGGGGCGAGGCGGCCCACCGGTCCACGCGGCGGCGGAGCGCGGGGACGGTGGGGAGGCGGAGCATGCCCTCCATCATCCAGGGTCTTTCGTCCCGACGCCGAGGACCTGAAGTCCCGTCTGATGTGAGATCGGGCACTTCGTCCGGATTGACGCCCGGCGTGGAGGCGGGCGCACCGGGGGCGGGCCCAGGAAACGCCCGACGCGGAGGCGGGCGCACTGGGGGCGGGCCCGGGGAACGCCCGACGCGGAGGCGGGCGCACCGGGGGCGTGTCCCCGGGGACACGGGAAGGGGCCCGGAGACCCTGTACCGGTCTCCGGGCCCCTTCCTCGCGCGTCCTAGGCCTGCGGCAGGGCCGCCAGCTGGGACTGGATGCGGGCGATGTCCTCGTCCGCCTTGGCGAGGCGGCCCTTGATCTTGTCCACGACGTTGTCCGGGGCCTTGGCCAGGAAGGCCTCGTTCCCGAGCTTCGCCTCGGCCTGCGCCTTCTCCTTCTCCGCCGCCGCGAGGTCCTTCGCGAGGCGCTTGCGCTCGGCCTCGACGTCGATCGTGCCCGACAGGTCGAGCGCGACGGTGGCACCGGCGACCGGCAGGGTGGCGGTGGCCGCGAAGCCCTCGCCCTCCGGCTGGAGGCGCAGGATCTGACGGATGGCGGACTCGTGCGCGACGAGCGGAGTGCCGTCGAGCGTCAGGCGCGCGGGCACCTTCTGCGCGTCCTGGAGACCCTGCTCCTTGCGGAAGCGGCGGACCTCGGTGACGACCCGCTGGACCAGCTCGATCTCCTTCTCGGCGGCCTCGTCGCGGAAACCGGAGTCCTTCGGCCAGTCGGCGACGACGAGGGACTCGCCGCCGGTGAGCGTGGTCCACAGGGTGTCGGTGACGAACGGGACGATCGGGTGGAGCAGCCGCAGCATGACGTCCAGGACCTCGCCGAGGACCCGGCCGGAGACCTTGGCGCCCTCGCCGCCCGCGAAGAACGTGGTCTTCGACAGCTCGACGTACCAGGCGAAGACCTCGTCCCACGCGAAGTGGTAGAGCGACTCGCTCAGCTTGGCGAACTGGTAGTCCTCGTAGTACGCGTCGACCTGCGCGACCGTCTCGTTGAGGCGGGACAGGATCCAGCGGTCGGTCGCCGACATCGCGGAGGCGTCCGGCAGCGGGCCCTCGATCGTGGCGCCGTTCATCAGCGCGAAGCGGGTGGCGTTCCAGATCTTGTTGGCGAAGTTCCGGGAGGCCTTGACCCAGTCCTCGCCGATCGGGACGTCGGCGCCCGGGTTGGCACCGTTGGCCAGGGTGAAGCGGACGGCGTCGGAGCCGTACGCGTTCATCCAGTCCAGCGGGTCCACCGCGTTCGGGTTGGACTTCGACATCTTCTTGCCGAACTCGTCGCGGACGAGACCGGTCAGGGCGACGGTCTTGAACGGGACCTCGCCGTCCATCGCGTACAGGCCGAACATCATCATCCGGGCGACCCAGAAGAAGATGATGTCGTGGCCGGTGAGCAGGACGTCGGTCGAGTAGAACTTCGCCAGGTCCGGGGTCTTCTCCGGCCAGCCGAGCGTGGAGAACGGCCACAGGCCGGAGGAAAACCATGTGTCCAGGACGTCGGGGTCCTGCGTCCAGCCCTCCGCCTCGGTACCGGGCGGCTGCTCGTCGGGTCCGACGCAGACGACCTGGCCCTCGGGGCCGTACCAGATCGGGATGCGGTGGCCCCACCACAGCTGGCGCGAGATGCACCAGTCGTGCATGTTGTCGACCCAGTCGAAGTAGCGCTTGGAGAGCTCCTTCGGGTGGATCTCGACGGAGCCGTCACGGACGGCGTCGCCGGCGGCCTGTGCGAGGGGGCCGACCTTGACCCACCACTGCATCGACAGACGCGGCTCGACGGTCGTCTTGCAGCGCGAGCAGTGGCCCACCGAGTGCATGTACGGGCGCTTCTCGGCGACGATCCGGCCCTGCTCCTTGAGCGCGCCGACGATCGCCGAGCGGGCCTCGAAGCGGTCAAGGCCGAGGAAGGGGCCGTGGACCGTGATGACGCCGTGCTCGTCCATGACGGTGAGCGAGGGCAGCTCGTGGCGGCGGCCGATCTCGAAGTCGTTCGGGTCGTGCGCAGGGGTCACCTTGACGGCGCCCGTGCCGAACTCGGGGTCGACGTGGGTGTCGGCGACGACCGGGATCGTACGGTCGGTCAGCGGCAGCTTGATCTGCTTGCCGACCAGGTGCCGGTACCGCTCGTCGTCGGGGTGGACGGCGACGGCGGTGTCACCGAGCATCGTCTCGGCGCGGGTCGTCGCGACGACCAGGGAGTCGTCGCCCTCGCCGTACCGGATGGAGACGAGCTCGCCGGCGTCGTCCTGGTACTCGACCTCGATGTCGGAGATCGCCGTCAGACAGCGCGGGCACCAGTTGATGATGCGCTCGGCGCGGTAGATCAGCTCGTCCTCGTAGAGGTCCTTGAAGATCTTCTGGACGGCCTTGGAGAGGCCCTCGTCCATGGTGAAGCGCTCGCGCGACCAGTCGAGACCGGCGCCGAGACGGCGCAGCTGGCCGAGGATCCGGCCGCCGTACTCGTCCTTCCACTGCCAGACGCGCTCGACGAACTCGTCACGGCCCAGGTCGTGGCGGGACTTGCCCTCCTCGGCGAGCTGCTGCTCGACCTTGTTCTGGGTCGCGATGCCGGCGTGGTCCATGCCGGGGAGCCAGAGCGTCTCGAAGCCCTGCATGCGCTTGCGACGGGTCAGCGCGTCCATGAGCGTCACCTGGAAGGCGTGGCCCAGGTGAAGGGCGCCCGTGACGTTCGGCGGCGGGATGACGATGGTGTACGGCGGCTTCTCGCTCTTCGCGTCCGCCTCGAAGTACCCGCGCTCTACCCAGCGCTCGTACAGCGGCCCCTCTACCTCGGCCGGCGCGTACGTCGTCGGCAGTTCGGTGGTGGGCGCTGTCTGCTGCTGAGTGTTCTCGGTCACGGGGCCAGTTTAGGGGTGTCCCGCCACTGTCCCGAAACGCTTTGGTTCGGTAACGGTGTGGCCCCCGCCGCACTGCCCCGGCCGCGGTTCCGCCAGGATGTTCGGTAGGCATAAACATCCTGTGAGGGGAACCTGTCGATGAGCTACAACCAGCCGGGCCCGTACGGCGGCCAGCAGCCCGGTCCCTACGGCCAGCCGGGCCCGTACGGCCAGCAGCCGCAGCAGCCGGGGCCGTACGGTCAGCCGCAGGCTCCGCAGCCCGGCTACGGATACCCCCAGCAGGCCCCGCAGGGCGTTCCGCCGCAGCAGCCCCCCTACGGCTACCCGCAGCAGCCCCAGCAGCCCGGCCCGTACGGCCAGCAGCCGCAGTACGGCGCCCCGCAGGGCCCCGGCGGCTACGTCCCCCACCCGCCGGCCCCGAAGAAGTCCAAGGCCGGCTGGATCATCGCCGCGGTCGCGGTGGTCGCGGCGATCGGCGTGGGCGCGTACTTCGTGATCGGCGGGGGCGGCGGGAACGGCGCCGTCGCCGACGACACCAAGGGGTACAAGATCACCCCGGCGGCCACGATCGGTGAGTACAAGAAGGAGGGCACCGACAAGAGCGGCGAGCTGAGCGACGAGCAGAAGGTCGCCGCCGCCGCCATGGGGATCAAGAACGCGAAGCAGGCCCAGGCCTCGTACAAGTCCGGTGGCTCGACCGACCCCCTCAAGGGCAAGAACATGAGCCTGAACGGGATGTGGGGCGAGGTCTCCGATCCCGAGAAGGCGATCGACGCCGCGTTCGCGAACTACGGCAAGAGCCAGGGCGGCAAGTCCCAGGACCTCAAGGTGACGCTGGTCGGCAACCCGGAGAGCAAGACGCCCTCCGGGTTCGAGGGCGCGCTGATGAAGTGCCAGAACGTCATGCTCGAGAGCACCAAGGAGACGACGACCCCGGGCCCGAAGTCGTTCACGGTGCCCACGTGCATCTGGGCCGACTACAGCACCGTGGGCGTCGTCAACGCGCTCGACCCGTCGACGATGCTGACCGGCGGCCAGGGCTTCACCCTGGACCAGGTGGCCGACCTGACGGCCCAGCACTACAAGGCGTCCCGCAGCAAGGCGTGACCCCGCTCGGGCGGACATGGTGATGCCCGGCCGGTTCCTCGAACCGGCCGGGCATCACCGCGTCACGGCTCAGGCCGACTTCTCGTGCCTGCCGTCGTTCTTCACGATCCGCGGGACCAGCGTCGGGTTGACGTTGTTGCGGACGACGTCGGCCGTGATGACCACGCGGGCCACGTCCTTGCGGGACGGGACCTCGTACATGACCGACTGGAGGACCTCCTCCATGATGGCGCGCAGGCCGCGCGCGCCGGTGCCGCGGAGGATCGCCTGGTCGGCGATGGCCTCCAGGGCCGGGCGGTCGAAGTCCAGCTCCACACCGTCGAGTTCGAAGAGGCGCTGGTACTGCTTCACCAGCGCGTTGCGCGGCTCGACCAGGATCTGGAGGAGCGCCTCGCGGTCCAGGTTGTGGACGGAGGTCAGGACGGGGAGACGGCCGATGAACTCGGGGATCATCCCGAACTTCACCAGGTCCTCCGGCATGACCTCCTGGAACTGGTCGCTCGCCTCGATCTCGCGCTTGGAGCGGATGGTCGCCCCGAAGCCGATGCCCTTGGCGCCCGCCCGCGACTCGATGATCTTCTCCAGGCCGGCGAAGGCGCCGCCCACGATGAAGAGCACGTTCGTCGTGTCGATCTGGATGAACTCCTGGTGCGGGTGCTTCCGCCCGCCCTGGGGCGGGACGGAGGCCGTGGTGCCTTCCAGGATCTTCAGGAGGGCCTGCTGCACGCCCTCGCCGCTCACGTCGCGCGTGATCGACGGGTTTTCGCTCTTACGGGCGACCTTGTCGATCTCGTCGATGTAGATGATCCCCGTCTCGGCCTTCTTGACGTCGTAGTCGGCCGCCTGGATCAGCTTGAGCAGGATGTTCTCGACGTCCTCGCCGACATAGCCGGCCTCCGTCAGCGCCGTCGCGTCGGCGATGGCGAACGGGACGTTGAGCATGCGGGCCAGGGTCTGCGCGAGCAGCGTCTTCCCGGAGCCCGTGGGGCCGAGCAGCAGAATGTTGGACTTCGCCAGTTCGATGGCGTCGTCACGGCCCTGCGCGCCGCCGTTCTCGCCGGCCTGGACGCGCTTGTAGTGGTTGTACACCGCGACCGAGAGGGCCTTCTTCGCGGGCTCCTGCCCGACGACGTACCCCTCGAGGAACTCGTAGATCTCGCGGGGCTTGGGGAGTTCCTCCCACCGCACCTCGCTCGTCTCCGCGAGTTCTTCCTCGATGATCTCGTTGCAGAGGTCGATGCACTCGTCGCAGATGTACACACCGGGTCCCGCGATGAGCTTCTTCACCTGCTTCTGGCTCTTTCCGCAGAACGAGCACTTGAGCAGGTCGCCGCCATCACCGATGCGTGCCACGAGGTGCTTCCCCTTCGCCTGGGAGCGCCTGGTTCAGCGACTCCTGTGCCTCATATTCGACGGTACCTTGCCGGGCCCCCCGTTCGGGCCCCCCTTGGCACGGTTCGCATGGTCGCGATTCGGCCACACGGGCCGTGCCAGGGGAAGGTCGGACGTCAGCGCTCGGCGGAGGCCGTGCTCTTACGGGTCGAGACGATCTGGTCGACGAGCCCGTACGCCAGGGCGTCCTCGGCCGTCAGGATCTTGTCGCGCTCGATGTCGTCGCGGATCTTCTCGATCGGCGTCGAGGAGTGCTTCGCCAGCATCTCCTCCAGCTGGCTGCGCATGCGCAGGATCTCGTTGGCCGCGATCTCCAGGTCGGAGAGCTGCTCACGGCCGGTGCCGCCGGAGGGCTGGTGGATCAGCACGCGGGCGTTCGGCAGGGCCATCCGCTTGCCGGGGGTGCCGGCGGCGAGCAGCACGGCCGCGGCGGAGGCCGCCTGGCCCATGCAGACCGTCTGGATGTCCGGCTTCACGAACTGCATCGTGTCGTAGATGGCCGTGAGGGCGGTGAAGGAGCCGCCCGGGCTGTTGATGTAGATGGAGATGTCGCGGTCCGGGTCCATCGACTCCAGGCACAGCAGCTGCGCCATGACGTCGTTGGCGGAGGCGTCGTCGATCTGCACGCCGAGGAAGATCACGCGCTCCTCGAAGAGCTTCGCGTACGGGTCGTACTCGCGCACGCCCTGCGAGGTGCGCTCCACGAAGCGCGGCACGACGTAGCGGTTGTCCATCGGCGCGCCCGTGTAGAGGCCGCTCGGAGAGAGGTTGTTGTGCATCTGGCGGTTCACCGTCCTGGTGGCGTTCGGCGGGGGGCTGGGGCTCTTCGGGGGGCTGCCGGCGCTCAGGCGCCCGTGCCGCCGCCGCCCGGAACACCCGCGGCGTGCGTGATGATGTCGTCGATGAGGCCGTAGGTCTTGGCCTCGTCCGCGGTGAACCAGCGGTCGCGGTCGCCGTCGCGGATGATCGCCTCGACGGTCTGGCCGGAGTGGTGCGCGGTGATCTCGGCCATGCGCTTCTTCGTGCGCAGGAGGTACTCGGCCTGGATCTTGATGTCGGAGGCGGTGCCGCCGATGCCGGCGGAGCCCTGGTGCATCAGGATGTCGGTGTTCGGCAGCGCGAAGCGCTTGCCGGGGGTGCCGGCGGTGAGCAGGAACTGGCCCATGGAGGCCGCCATGCCCATACCGATGGTGACGACGTCGTTCGGGATGAACTGCATGGTGTCGTAGACCGCCATGCCGGCCGTCACCGAGCCGCCGGGGCTGTTGATGTACAGGAAGATGTCCTTCTCCGGCTCCGCGGCCAGGAGGAGCATCTGCGCGGTGATCTTGTTGGCGATGTCGTCGTCGACCTGCTGGCCGAGGAAGATGATGCGCTCGCCGAGCAGCCGGTTGTAGACATGGTCGCCGAGGCCGCCACCGATGGACGGCTCACCCGCGGCGTAAGGCTTCAGATTCGTCACGTATCCACCTGCTCGTCTCCGACGGCGCCAAGCCGTCTCAGCGTCTTGTTCAGAGGGCAGTGCCCTCGTATTCATGGACCCTAACGCGCAGGTCGGACAACGCCATCCCGGTTCCCGAACTGTTCGCTGGGAGCGCAAGGTAGTTGGGGGCGTGTAAGCCGCCCCCGGTACGTCCACGGGCCCGTACGCACAGCAGTGCGTACGGGCCCGTGGAGCGGGGTCCGCCGGGGCGGGTGCCCTTACTTGTCCTCGGAGACCTCGGACTCGCCGGCGACGGCCTCGGTGGCCTCGGTGGCCTCGTCCTCGTCGTCGGAGAGGTCGACGACCTCGCCGTTGGTGTCCTTGACCGTGGCGGCCTCGACGACGACCGCGAGGGCCTTGCCGCGGGCGACCTCGCCGACGAGCATCGGGACCTGGCCCTGCTGGGCGACGGCCTGGGCGAACTGGTCGGGGCTCATGCCGGAGGAGGCGGCACGGCGGAACAGGTGCTCGGTGAGCTCCTCGCGGGAGACGTCGAGCTTCTCCTTGTTGACGAGCTCATCGAGGATGAACTGCGTCTTGATGCCCTTCTCGGCCTGCTCCTTGGTCTCGGCCAGGAACTCGTCCTCGGTCTTGCCCTGGATCTCCAGGTACTTCTCGAGGTCGAGGCCCATCTGGCCGAGCTGGTGGTGCTCCAGGTTGTGCTTGCGGGTGTTGATCTCGTCCTCGAGAAGCTTCTCGGGCATCGGGACCTCGACCAGCTTGAGGAGCTCGTCGAGGACGCGCTCCTGGGCCTGGGTGGCCTGGTCGAACTGCTTCATGTTCTCGAGGCGCTTGCGGCTGTCGGCCTTGAGCTCGTCGAGGGTGTCGAACTCCGAGGCCAGCTGCGCGAACTCGTCGTCGAGCTCGGGGAGCTCACGGGCGGCGACGGTGGTGACCTTGACGGTGACCTCCGCGTCCTTGCCCTCGGCGGAGCCGCCCTTCAGCTGCGAGGTGAAGGTGGCCTCGCCACCGGCCTCCAGGCCCTTGACGGCCTCGTCGATGCCGTCGAGGAGCTCGCCGGAACCGATGGTGTACGAGACGTCGCTGGCGACACCGTCGGGCAGCACCTCGCCGTCGACCTTGGCCTCCAGGTCGAGGGTGACGACGTCGCCGTCCTGGGCGGCGCGCTCGACCGGGGAGGTCGAGGCGAAGCGCTCGCGGAGCTGCTCCACGGACTTCTCGACGTCCTCGTCGGTGACCTCGACCGCGTCGACGGTGACCTCGATGCCGGAGTAGTCCGGGATCTCGAGGGCCGGGCGGATGTCGACCTCGGCGGTGAAGGCCAGCAGCTCGCCGTCCTTCAGCTCGGTGATGTCGACCTCGGGCTGGCCGAGCGGGTTGACGTCGGCCTCGTTGACGGCCTCGGTGTAGAACTTCGGGAGCGCGTCGTTGACGGCCTCTTCCAGCACGGCGCCGCGGCCGAACCGCTGGTCGATCACGCGAGCCGGGATCTTGCCCTTACGGAAGCCCTTGACCGTGACCTGCTGGTTGATCTTCTTGTACGCCGCGTCGAGGCTGTCCTTGAGCTCCTCGAAGGGCACCTCGACAGTGAGCCGAACCCGGGTCGGGTTCAGGGTCTCCACGGCGCTCTTCACGGTTCGGTCTCCTTGTGGCTGATTCCTGGAATCCACCGGCGCCGCGTGTGGCGGTTCCGGTGGCTCGGCCCGGTCAGAAAGACACACGGGCACGCAGCTTGCATAGTAACCGCAAGCGGGATGACGCCCACAACGTGATCAAGAACGCGCGAGGTGGGCGCGTGATCGTCATGGTCGGGGTGGCGGGATTTGAACCCACGGCCTTCCGCTCCCAAAGCGGACGCGCTACCAAGCTGCGCCACACCCCGTCGGTGCGACACGTAGGGTACATGGACGGAGACTGTGCGGCGCCCCCTGTTTTCCGGGTGTGCGCGAAGGGCCCCCGACCGGCTACCATGCTCCTCGTGCCGCGGTCCTCGTGACCTGCGGCGCGACGCTGTGCGGGTGTAGCTCAATGGTAGAGCACTAGTCTTCCAAACTAGCTACGCGGGTTCGATTCCCGTCACCCGCTCCACGACGTCGGGGCCGGTCCGGAGAATCCCTCTCCGGACCGGCCCTGACGCGTTTCCCGCCCAGCACTCGACGTCCCGCTCAGAACTTGATGGACGCCACCGTCTGCGTTATCGAGTCCAGGAAGCGCTGGATGTCGTCGGCCATGCCGGTGGAGGCGAGGAAGAAGCCGAAGAGGACCGCGACCACGGCCGGGCCGCCCTTGAGGTTCCCCCCTCGGATCAGCACCACCAGGATGATTGCCAACAGCAACACCACAGACAGTGAAATGGCCACAACTGATCACACCCTCGGTCGGTCCCGCCTTGCCCACCAGGGAGCCCTGTCTCGGAACACCCCCCGCTGCCTCCATCGTGCCATCAACCCCCCTGCCCTCGCTGCCGGGTGACGAATCGTCGTGGAGAAGATCACCTCGGGCCGGGGCGGTCCGGTCAGGCGGGGCGCGAGAGGAGCAGCAGGGCCCGGTCGTCGTTGACGTCCTTGGCGACGGCCTCGATCAGGTGCCAGGCGGTGCCCTCGAAGCCGGCGGCGACGCAGCGGTCGGCCTCGCCGGTGAGGCGGTCGATGCCCTCGGCGATGTCCCGGTCGGCGGCCTCGACGAGACCGTCGGTGAAGAGCATGAGGACGTCGCCGGGGCGCAGGGAGCCCTTGACCGGGTGGAACTCGGCGCCGTCGTAGACGCCCAGGAGGGGGCCCTCGGCGGCCTTCTCCTCCCAGCGTCCGCTGCCCGCGTGGAGCTGGAGGGCGGGGAGGTGGCCGGCCGAGAAGAGCTCGTAGTCGCCGGACTCCAGGTCGAGGACGAGGTGGATGGAGGTGGCGAAGCCCTCGTCCCAGTTCTGCCGGAGGAGATAGCCGTTGGCCGCCGGGAGGAAGCCGTGCGGCGGGAGCGAGCCGAGGAGCCCGCCGAACGCGCCGGAGAGCAGCAGGGAGCGGGAGGCCGCGTCCATGCCCTTGCCGGAGACGTCGGTGAGGACGACCTCCAGGGTCCGTCCGCCGTGGGTGCGGGCGGCGACGACGAAGTCGCCCGAGAAGGACTGTCCGCCGGCCGGGCGCAGGGCCATCTCGCGGTGCCAGCCCTGTGGGAGCCGGGGCAGGGCGCTCTGGACGCGGATGCGTTCGCGGAGGTCGAAGAGCATGGTGCCGCCACGCCGCCAGGGCACGCCGACCCGGGCGCGGAACTGGGCGATGAGCAGGCCGAAGAGCCCGCAGGCGGCGACGACCAGGACGGTGCCGGGGGTGACCCTGGCCGGGCCCTGGGTGTAGGGGCCGAGGACGACGGACTCCACGATGAGGGCGCCCGCGGCCGCCGCGTACAGCCCGAGGAGGCTGGCGGGGCGCAGCAGCAGGCCGCCGGCCACGATCGGCAGGACCAGCACGGCGGGCGCGCACCAGACGGGGTCGAGGAGGGTCCCGCAGGCGATGGCGGGGATCATCAGGAGGAGTCCCGCGAAGGCGAGCCAGTCGGCGCCGTCGCCGCGGAAGTAGTCGACGGCGGATCGGCGCAGCACGACGCGGGCCCGGCGCACGCGCCTGCGTGTCCGGGCCGCGTACGTGTGCACACCGGCGCGCTGTCCCATTGGCCTGGACCCTATCCATCTCGCCGGACATCGTGCAGGGGTACCCCGGTGACAATGTGCGCGAAATCGGGTCGCCCCGGGCGGGCGCCGCTGATATCGATGGCATATGACGACTGAACTGCGGGTTCTCGACCCGTCGGAGTGGGACCGCTGGTACGGGGTGCTGGAGCTCGCCTTCGGCGGGGTGGCGGAGGCGCCGGAGGAGCAGCGGCTCTGGCGGGATCTGACCGAGTTCGACCGGTCCCTGGGCGTCTGGGACGGTGACGTGTGCGTGGGTACGGCGGGGGCGTTCGACTTCCGGCTGACGGTGCCGGGCGGGGCGTCGGTCCCGGCGGGCGGGGTGACGATGGTGAGCGTGGCGGGGACGCACCGGCGGCGCGGGATCCTGACCGCGATGATGCGGCGGCAGCTGGACGACCTGCGGGCGGCGGGCGAGTTCCTGGCCGTGCTGACGGCCTCGGAGCCGGCGATCTACGGGCGGTTCGGGTACGGCGTCGCCGCGTACGCGGTGCACGCGGTGATCGACACGAACCGGGTGCGGCTGGCGGTGCCGGAGGGTACGGACCGGGTCGCGCTGCGCCGGGCGGACCCGACGGAGTCCTCCGCGGTGTGCGAGGCGGTGTACGCGCGGCTGGTGCCGGGCCGGCCGGGGATGCTCGCGCGGCGGCCGGGGTGGGAGCGGCTGCCGCTGATCGATCCGCCGGCCGACCGGGAGGGCGCCTCGCCGCGGCAGTGCGTGCTGGCGGAGCGGGACGGGGAGGTCGTGGGCTTCGCGCACTACGCGATCAAGCCGGACTGGTCGTACGCGGGGGCCGAAGGGACCGTGCACGTGCACCAGTTGATGGGGCTCGACCCGGCGGCGGAGGGGGCGCTGTGGCGGTTCCTCTGCTCGGTGGACCTGGCCTCGACGGTGCGGTTCCGCAGCCGGCCGGTGGACGACGCCTGGCAGCACCTGGTGAGCGACGTGCGGCGGTGCGAGCCGACGGTGCGGGACGCGCTGCACGTGCGGCTGGTGGAGGTGGGTCCGGCCCTGGAGGCGCGGACGTACCAGGCGCCGGTGGACGTGGTGTTCGAGATCGAGGACGCGTTCTGTCCGTGGAACGAGGGGCGGTGGCGGCTGACGGGGGACGCGAAGGGCGCGGTGTGTGTCCGGACGTCCGACGCCGCGGATCTCGCGCTGTCCGTGCGGGAGCTGGGCGCCGCGTACCTGGGCGGGACCTCGCTGGTGTCGCTGGCCTCGGCGGGGCGGGTGCGGGAGCTGCGGGACGGGGCACTGACCGAGGCCTCCGTGGCCTTCGGGTCCCCGGTCGCGCCCTGGCTGCCGCACGGGTTCTAGCCGGACGAAGGGCGTGCGGGCGCGCCCGGCCGTCGCAAGGGTTCCAGCCGTACGGGGTCACCTCGGGCGCGCCCTGGCTGCCGCACTCGTTCCAGCCGTACGCAGTCCCCTCGGGCGCGCCCGGCCGTCGCAACGAGTCCGGGTCGGGTGCGCCCCGGGTCAGCGGGTCTGGCAGCCCGGGCACCAGAAGAGGTTGCGGGCGGCGAGCTCGGCGGTGCGGATCTCGTCGCCGCAGAGGTGGCACGGCTGGTTCGCGCGGCGGTAGACGTAGACCTCGCCGCCGTGGTCGTCGACGCGGGGCGGGCGGCCCATGGCCTCGGGGGTGTGCTCGGGGCGGACCGTGTCGATGCGGTTGAGGCGGACGCCCTCGCGCATGAGCACGGCGAGGTCGTCCCAGATCAGGGTCCACTCCCCCGCCGTGAGGTCCCGGCCCGCGCGGTAGGGGTCGATGCCGTGCCGGAAGAGGACCTCGGCGCGGTAGACGTTGCCGACGCCCGCGACGATCTTCTGGTCCATGAGGAGGGCGGCGATCGTGGTGCGGGACCTGGAGATCCGGTGCCAGGCCCGGTCCGGGTCGTCGCCGGGGCGGAGCGGGTCGGGGCCGAGCCGGTCGTGTATCGCCTGCTTCTCGGCGTCCGTGACGAGGGAGCAGGTGGTGGGCCCGCGCAGGTCGACGTACCCCTCGGGGTCGGCGATCCGGAGCCGGACGGTGTCGGTGGGCGGCGGGGCGGGGGCGTCGCCGAAGTTCACCTTGCCGAAGAGGCCCAGGTGGATGTGGATCCACTCGCGGTCCTCGAAGGCGAGGAAGAGGTGCTTCCCGTGGGCCTCGGCGGTCTCCAGGACGGTGCCGTCGAGCAGGGCCGCCGAGTCGGAGAACTTGCCCTGGGGGCTGGAGACGCGCACGGGGCGGCCGCCGAACCGCTCGCGGTGGTCGGCGGCCAGCCGGTGGATGGTGTGCCCCTCGGGCATCAGGCGGTCGGCTCCTGCGGGTGGTGCGCCGGGATCGGGGGGAGCTCGCCGGTGGTCTCGTACGCGGTGAGCATGTCGATGCGGCGGGTGTGACGCTCGTCACCGGAGTACGGCGTGCTCAGGAAGATCTCGACGAACTTGGTCGCCTCCTCCTGGGTGTGCATCCGGCCGCCGACGGAGATCACGTTGGCGTTGTTGTGCTCGCGGCCGAGGGCGGCGGTCTGCTCGCTCCAGGCGAGGGCGGCGCGCACTCCCCTCACCTTGTTCGCGGCGATCTGCTCGCCGTTGCCGGAGCCGCCGATGACGATGCCCAGGCTGTCCGCGTCGGCGGCCGTCCGCTCGGCGGCGCGCAGGCAGAACGGCGGGTAGTCGTCGAGGGCGTCGTAGATGTGGGGACCGCAGTCGACGGGCTCGTGGCCGTGTGCCGTGAGCCACTCGACGAGGTGGTTCTTGAGTTCGTAGCCGGCGTGGTCGGAACCGATGTAGACGCGCATGGTGCCGAGTGTGGCACGTCGGGGCCCGGGTAGCAGGCATCGGGGTCGGGACCTTCACCCGGTCTGGTACGGACCTTCGACTCTGGCAGGGGCGCCGTACAACAATCCGGAATGAGGGGTTCCGATCAACCCCGTCCACAGGGTTCAATGCTCGGGCTCGCGACCCGAGCAGCCCCCACACACAAGGAAGCGTCGATGAACACGCAACCGACCCTGACGAAGGACGGCCAGGAGACCGGCACCACCGGTCCCGCGCAGTCCTCCGACGGCCTCAAGGCCGGGCTCAAGAACCGCCACCTGTCGATGATCGCGATCGGCGGCGTCATCGGCGCCGGCCTCTTCGTCGGCTCCGGCTCCGGCATCGCCGCGGCCGGCCCCGCGATTCTCCTCTCGTACGCACTCGTCGGCGCCATGGTCGTCTTCGTCATGCGGATGCTCGGCGAGATGGCCGCCGCCCGACCGTCCTCCGGCTCCTTCTCCGCCTACGCGGACCAGGCCCTGGGCCGCTGGGCCGGCTTCAGCATCGGCTGGCTGTACTGGTTCTTCTGGGTCGTCGTCCTCGCCGTCGAGGCGACCGCGGGCGCCAAGATCCTGGAGAGCTGGGTCCCGGCCGTGCCGCAGTGGGGCTGGGCGCTCATCGTGATGGTGGTGCTGACCGCGACGAACCTGGGCTCCGTGGCCTCCTACGGCGAGTTCGAGTTCTGGTTCGCCGGCATCAAGGTCGTCGCCATCGGCGCCTTCGTCGTCATCGGCCTGCTCGCGGTCTTCGGCGTGCTCCCCGGCTCGGACAACCCGGGCGCCGGATTCGCGCACCTCACCGACAGCGGCGGCTTCTTCCCGATGGGCGCGGGCGCGGTCCTCACCGGTGTGCTGATGGTCGTCTTCTCCTTCATGGGCAGCGAGATCGTCACGCTCGCCGCCGGTGAGTCCGAGAACCCGCAGAAGGCGGTCACCAAGGCCACCAACAGCGTGATCTGGCGGATCGGCGTCTTCTACCTGGGCTCGATCTTCGTCGTCCTGACGCTGCTGCCGTGGAACGACAAGTCGATCGTCGAGAAGGGCTCGTACGTCGCCGCCCTCGACTCCATCGGCATCGCGCACGCCGGCCAGATCATGAACGTGATCGTCCTGACGGCCGTCCTGTCCTGCCTGAACTCGGGCCTCTACACGGCCTCCCGCATGGCCTTCTCGCTGGGGCAGCGCGGCGACGCGCCGAAGGCCTTCGCCAAGGTCAACAAGCGGGGCGTGCCGACGGCCGCGATCCTCGGTTCGGTCGTCTTCGGCTTCGTCGCGGTCTTCTTCAACTACAAGTGGCCGGACACCGTCTTCGCCTTCCTGCTGAACTCCTCCGGCGCCGTCGCGCTCTTCGTCTGGCTGGTCATCTGCGTGACCCAGCTGCGCATGCGCGGCATCATCCTGCGCGAGTCGCCGGAGAAGCTGGTCGTGCGGATGTGGCTCTTCCCGTACCTGACGTGGGCGACCATCGTCATGATCGTCGGCGTGCTCGGCTACATGGTCTACGACGGCGGCGGCAACCGCGACCAGGTCGTGCTGTCCCTGCTGGTGGCCGCGCTGGTGATCGCGATCTCCCTGGTCCGGCAGCGGGTCGGGAAGTCCGCCGAGCGCGTCTGACCCCCGTCGCACGCCCGTACGTGAAAGGGCCCCGCCGCTCCTCCTGGGAGCGGCGGGGCCCTTCGCGTACGGCCCGGGGCTCAGCCCTTGCGGCCCACGAGCTTCCAGGTGGCCGGCAGGGCGCCCATGGCGAGCGCGGCCTTGAGGGCGTCGCCGATGAGGAACGGGGTGAGGCCGACGGCCACGGCCTGGCCGAGGGTCATGCCGGTGGCGAGGGCCAGGTAGGGCACGCCGACCGCGTAGACGAGCGCGGAGCCGAGCACCATGGCGCCCGCGGTGCGGAGCACCGAGCGGTCGGCGCCGCGGCGGGCGAGGGCGCCGACGACGGTCGAGGCGAGGAGCATGCCGAGGATGTAGCCGAAGGTCGGCATGGCGTAGCCGGAGGAGCCCTCGGCGAACCACGGGACGCCCGCCATGCCCGCCACCGCGTACAGGGCGAGGGCGAGGAAGCCGCGCCGGGCGCCGAGCGCCGTGCCGACGAGGAGGGCGGCGAAGGTCTGGCCGGAGACCGGGACCGGGGATCCGGGGACCGGCACCGAGAGCTGCGCGGCGAGGCCGGTGAGGGCGGCGCCGCCGACGACGAGGGCGATGTCGCGGGCGCGGCTCGCCGGGACGAGGTCGGCGAGGACGGTGCCGGCCCGGAGGGTGCGGGCGGGGGCGGCGGCGGTGCTCATCGGTACTCCGCGGGGGTGAGGGTGGGAGGGACAGGTCGACGCTATGCCAGGAGTGAGCGCCCGATCACCGTCAGCCGCCGACAAAGCGACGGTCGAGCGGTTTATGGAGAGTGAACAAACCTCGTCGATCACACCTCGCGCCACGTGACGCTTGTCACTGGCAACTCGCGCAGGCAGGTCCTTTTTGCGCCCGGGGCCGTTCACTGGAGAGACTGTGGAGTCTCCATAAACCGTCCATGAACGTCAGAGAGCACGAGCCCCCACATGCACGATCCTCTCGCTCCTGAACCGGAGCCCCTCTCCCACGGTCTGAAGCAGCGTCACCTGACGATGCTGGGGCTCGGCGGGGTGATCGGCGCCGGTCTCTTCGTCGGCTCGGGCGCCGGAATCGCCGTCGCCGGGCCCGGGATCGTGGTCTCGTACCTGATCGCCGGCGCGCTCGCGATGCTGATCATGCGGATGCTCGGCGAGATGGCGGCGGCGATGCCCGCGTCGGGCGCCTTCTCGGTCCACGCGGAGCGGGCGCTCGGCCGCTGGGCGGGCTTCTCGGTGGGCTGGCTGTACTGGTTCCTGCTCGTCGTGGTCCTCGCCGTGGAGGCGACGGGCGCGGCGCGGATCGCGCACGGCTGGGTGCCGGGGGTGCCGCAGTGGGGCTGGGTGCTGGTCTTCATGGTCGTGTTCACCCTGGCCAACCTGGCGGCGGTGAAGAACTTCGGCGAGTTCGAGTTCTGGTTCGCCGCGCTCAAGGTCGGCGCGATCGTCCTCTTCCTCGTCCTCGGCGCGCTCGCGATCGTGGGGTGGCTGCCCGACACGGACCCGGTGGGCACGGCGAACCTGACCGGGCAGGGCGGCTTCCTGCCGAACGGCTGGTCGGGGGTGGTCTCGGGCGTGCTCGCCGTGGTCTTCGCCTTCGGCGGCCTGGAGGTCGTCACGATCGCGGCGGCCGAGTCCGACGACCCGGCGCGGAACGTGGCGCGGGCGGTGCGCAGCGCGGTCTGGCGGATCCTCCTCTTCTACGTGGGCTCGATGCTGGTCATCGTGACCCTGCTGCCCTGGACCTCGCTGGAGCCGGGCGAGTCGCCGTACGTGGCGGTCCTGGACGCGATCGGGGTGCCGGGGGCGGGTCAGATCATGAACGTGGTGGTGTTCGTGGCGCTGCTGTCGGCGCTGAACGCGAACCTGTACGGCTCGTCCCGGATGGTGTTCTCGCTGGCGGAGCGCGGCGAGGCGCCGAAGGGGCTGCTGCGGATCACCGGCGGCGGGGTGCCGCGCCGGGCGGTGCTCGCCTCGGTGGCGTTCGGCTTCGTCTCCGTCCTGCTCAATCTGAAGTGGCCGGATTCCGTCTTCCTCTACATGCTGAACGCGGTCGGGGCGGTGCTGCTGTTCGTCTGGGCGCTGATCGCGGTCTCGCAGCTGCGGCTGCGGCGGCGGATCGAGCGGGAGGCGCCGGAGACGCTGACGCTGCGGATGTGGGGCTTTCCGTGGCTGACCTGGGTGGCGCTGGCGGCGATGGGCGCGGTGCTCGTCCTGATGCTCCTCGACGACGGGGCGCGGCCCCAGGTGCTCTGGTCGGCGGGGGCGACGGGGGCGGTGCTGCTGGTGGCGTGGGTGCGGGAACTGCGCGCTCCGTCGACGAAGCGGAACTGAACCTTCACCTTGTGTGAAGGTGGTGCCCGTATAGCGGACTCCGGTTCCCTCTGAGCGGTGCGCCCGCCCAGACTGTGGGCTCCCCTCCCCGTCTCAGCTAGTGAACAGGGTTCGCCCATGTCTCGGACCACCGCGCCCGCGCCGGACGACCGCAAGGACGGCGCGACCGCACCCGCAGAGGGCCTCTCGCACGGCCTGAAGCAGCGCCACCTCTCGATGATCGCCCTCGGTGGCGTCATCGGCGCCGGGCTCTTCGTCGGCTCCGGCGCCGGCATCGCCGCCGCCGGGCCCTCGATCGTGATCGCCTACGCGATATCCGGCATCCTCGTGATGCTGGTGATGCGGATGCTCGGCGAGATGTCGGCCGCGAACCCCGCCTCCGGCTCCTTCTCCGTCCACGCCGAGCGCGCCTTCGGCTCGTGGGCGGGCTTCACCTCCGGCTGGGCCTTCTGGTTCCTGCTCTGCGTGGCCGTCGGCCTGGAGGGCATCGGCGCCGCGAAGATCATGACCGGCTGGTTCCCCGGCAGCCCCGAGTGGGCCTGGGTCGCGCTGTTCATGGTGGTCTTCTGCGTCACCAACCTGGCGGCGGTGAAGAACTTCGGCGAGTTCGAGTTCTGGTTCGCGGCGCTCAAGGTCGGCGCGATCGTGCTCTTCCTGGGCATCGGCGTCCTCGCGATCGTCGGCGTCCTGCCCGGCACGGACGCCCCCGGGACGGCCAACCTGACCGGTGACGGCGGCTTCTTCCCGCACGGCTCCGAGGGCCTGATCGTGGGCCTGCTGGCCTCCGTCTTCGCGTACGGCGGCCTCGAGACGGTCACCATCGCGGCGGCCGAGTCGGAGCACCCCGTGCAGGGCGTCGCCAAGGCCGTCCGTACGGCGATGTGGCGGATCGCGCTCTTCTACATCGGCTCCATGGCCGTCATCGTCACCCTCGTCCCGTGGGACGACAAGGCGGTCGTCGAGAAGGGCCCGTACGTCGCGGCCCTCGACCACCTGGGCATCCCGGCGGCCGGCCAGATCATGAACGTGGTCGTCCTGATCGCCCTGCTCTCGGCGATGAACGCCAACATCTACGGCGCCTCCCGGATGGCCGGCTCGCTGGTCGCGCGCGGCCAGGGACCGAAGGCGCTGGGCCGGCTCTACGGCGGGGTGCCCCGCCCGGCCGTGCTCGTCTCCTCGGTGGTCGGCTTCGGCTGCGTGCTGCTGAGCTACTGGTCGCCCGACAAGGCCTTCATCTGGCTGCTCAACACCATCGGCGCGATCATCCTGGTCGTCTGGTTCTTCATCGCCGCCTCCCAGCTGGTGCTGCGCCGCCGCACCGAGCGCGAGGCGCCCGAGAAGCTGGTCGTGCGGATGTGGGCCTTCCCGGTGCTGACCTGGGTGGCGCTGGCCGGCATGGCGGCGATCTTCGTCCTGATGGCCCGCGAGGAGGGCACCCGCGTGCAGCTGTACTGGACGGGCGGCCTGACCCTGGTGCTCGCCGTCGTCGGCTTCGTACGCCAGAAGGCGGCATCGGGCCGCACTTCCTGAGCCCTCCCCCGCGCTCCCCGAAACCCCCGAACCACCGCCCGGTTCGGGGGTTTCGCCATGCCGGGAATACGAGACCTAGGACGAAGGGCTGATCAACAACGGCTCTCACCTACTGTTAGCCTGCACCTGCATAAAGGTTGCAATAAGCCATCGAAGGGCTCGGTCACATGGCGATCTACACGCTCCCGGAGCTGCCGTACGACTACGCGGCGCTGGAGCCGGTGATCAATCCGCAGATCATCGAGCTGCACCACGACAAGCACCACGCCGCCTACGTCAAGGGCGCGAACGACACCCTTGAGCAGCTGGAAGAGGCGCGCGACAAGGACCAGTGGGGTGCGATCAACGGCCTGGAGAAGAACCTCGCGTTCCACCTCTCCGGCCACATCCTCCACTCCATCTACTGGAACAACATGAACAGCCCGAAGGACGGCGGCGGCGGCGAGCCGCTGGCCGCCGACGGCATCGGTGAGCTCGCGGACGCGATCACCGAGTCCTTCGGCTCCTTCGCGAAGTTCAAGGCCCAGCTGACCAAGGCCTCCGCGACCACCCAGGGCTCCGGCTGGGGCGTGCTCGCGTACGAGCCGATCAGCGGCCGGCTCATCGTCGAGCAGGTCTACGACCACCAGGGCAACGTCGGCCAGGGCTCCGTCCCGGTCCTCGTCTTCGACGCCTGGGAGCACGCCTTCTACCTTCAGTACAAGAACCAGAAGGTCGACTTCATCGACGCCATGTGGCAGGTCGTCAACTGGCAGGACGTGAACAAGCGCTACCAGGCCGCCAAGGCCAGCGTCCCGCTGATCTCCTTCTGAGCCGAGCCGAGAGGCTCCCCCGTCGTCCTGCTCGTGATCGTCTTCTCAACCTTCACTTGCGGACGGAACAAGGAAGAACCCCCGTGATGACGTGAATCACGGGGGTTCTTCTGTGTCTGCGGCCGGGACTACTCGAAGCTGGGCGCCGCCGTCCGCGTGCGCTTGATCTCGTAGAAGCCGGGCGTCGACGCCACCAGCAGCGTGCCGTCCCACAGCCGGGCGGCCGCCTCGCCGCGCGGGGTCGGGGTGACGACGGGGCCGAAGAAGGCGACCTCGTCGCCCGTCGGGCCCGGCACCGCGATGACCGGGGTGCCGACGTCCTGGCCGACCTTCCCTATGCCCTCGGCGTGGGAGGCGCGCAGCTCGGTGTCGTACGTGTCCTCGTCGGCGAAGTCCGCCAGCTCCTCGGGCAGGCCGACGTCCTTCAGCGCGCCGGTGATCGCCTCGCGGGTCGGGCCCTCGCCGTTGTTGTGGAAGCGGGTGCCGAGCGCCGTGTAGAGCTTGCCGACGACCTCGTCGCCGTGCAGCTGCTGGGCGGCGATCACCACGCGGACCGGGCCCCAGGCCTGGGTCTCCAGCATCTCGCGGTACTCGGCGGGGAGCTCGTCGAGCCGGTTCTCGTTGAGCACCGCCAGGCTCATGACCTTCCAGCGCACGTCCACCGGGCGGACCTGCTCCACCTCCAGCATCCAGCGGGAGGTCATCCAGGCCCACGGGCACAGCGGGTCGAAGTAGAAGTCTGCGGTGGTCCTGCTCTCGGACATGTCACTCCTCGGTGGGGCCGCGGGAAGAAGTAGGCGGTGTACCGAAAGAAGGGAACCCGCTCCGGCGCGCGCGCATTCCCGTGTCCGGGGTGACAGCCGCACATGGGAGGATCGGTGCTGTTTCGAACGCGCCACGAAGGAGTGACCGTGCCCGGTGAGAATCTGTCCCGCGACGAGGCCCACGAGCGGGCCGCGCTGCTGTCCGTCGACGGGTACGAGGTCGTCCTCGACCTCCGGTCGGCGGTCGGCGACTCGGACGAGGCGGTGCGCACCTTCCGCTCCGAGACCACGATCCGGTTCCGCCGCACCGGCGAGGGCACCAGCACGTTCGTCGACCTGATCGCGCCCTCGGTGACCTCGGTCACGCTGAACGGCCGGTCCCTCGACCCGGCGGTCGTCTTCGACGGCGCGCGGATCGCCCTCGACGGGCTCGCCGACGAGAACACGCTCGTGGTGGACGCCCGGTGTGCCTACAGCCGGACCGGCGAGGGCATGCACCGCTTCGTCGACCCGGAGGACGGCGAGGTCTACCTCTACACGCAGTACGAGCCGGCCGACGCCCGCCGGGTGTACGCCACCTTCGAGCAGCCCGACCTCAAGGCCCCGTACCGCTTCGCGGTGACCGCGCCGGAGGGCTGGACGGTCTGGTCGAACGGCGCGGGTGAGCGGGACGCCGAGGGCGTGTGGCGGTTCGCGGAGACCGCGCCGATCTCCACGTACATCACCTGTGTCGTGGCCGGCCCGTACCACTACGTCACCGACCGCTACACGCGCGGCGACCTGGAGATCCCGCTCGGCGCGATGTGCCGGAAGTCGCTCGCGAAGCACTTCGACGCGGACGACGTCTTCCTGATCACCAAGCAGGGCTTCGACTTCTTCCACGACAACTTCGACTACCCGTACCCCTTCGGGAAGTACGACCAGGCCTTCGTCCCCGAGTACAACCTCGGCGCGATGGAGAACCCGGGCATGGTGACCTTCCGCGAGGAGTACATCTACCGGGGCAAGGTCACCCAGGCCGCGTACGAGAGCCGCGCCAACGTCATCCTGCACGAGATGGCGCACATGTGGTTCGGCGACCTGGTCACCATGGTGTGGTGGGACGACCTGTGGCTGAAGGAGTCCTTCGCGGACTTCATGGGCTCCTTCGTGAACGCCGAGGCCACCCGCTTCACCAACAGCTGGGTGACCTTCGCCAACAACCGCAAGTCCTGGGCGTACCGCGCCGACCAGCTGCCGTCCACGCACCCGATCACGGCCGACATCCGTGACCTGGAGGACGCCAAGCTCAACTTCGACGGCATCACCTACGCCAAGGGCGCCTCGGTGCTCAAGCAGCTCGTCGCGTACGCCGGGCGGGACGCGTTCCTGGAGGGCGCGCGCCGCTACTTCAAGCGCCACGCCTACGGGAACACGCGCCTGGCCGACCTCCTCTCGATCCTGGAGGAGACCTCCGGGCGGGACATGAAGGCCTGGGCGAAGTCCTGGCTCCAGACCTCCGGCGTCAACAGCCTGACCCCGGCCGTCACCTACGACGCCGAGGGCCGGATCACCGAGCTCGCCGTCCTCCAGGAGGGCGACGAGCTGCGTCCGCACCGGGCGGCCGTCGGCCTCTACCGGGTCACGGGCGGGGAGCTCGTGCGGTACGCGCGGGCCGAGGCCGACATCACCGGGGCCCGGACCGTCGTCGACGCGCTCGCGGGCGCCGAGAAGCCGGACCTGGTGCTCGTCAACGACGACGACCTCACCTACTGCAAGATCCGCTTCGACGAGGGGTCCCTGGCGACCCTGCGGGCGCACCTCGGCTCCATCACCGACCCGCTGGCCCGCGCCCTGTGCTGGTCGGCGCTGTGGAACCTGACCCGTGACGGGCTGATGCCCGCCCGGGACTTCGTCTCCGTCGCGCTCGCCTTCGCGGGCCGCGAGACCGAGATCGGCGTCCTCCAGATGGTGCACGGCTGGACGAGGTCGGCCGTCACCCTCTACGCGACGCCCGCGTGGCGCGAGGAGGGCGGGCGCCTGCTCGCCGAGGGCGGGCTGCGCGAGCTGCGGGTGGCCGAGCCGGGCAGCGAGCACCAGCTGACCTGGGCGCGGTTCTTCGCGGCGACCGCCGCGTCCGACGCCGACTTCCAGCTCCTGGAGGGGCTGCTGGACGGCACCGCGAAGATCGACGGGCTCGACGTCGACCAGGAGCTGCGCTGGGCGCTGCTCTCCCCGCTGGCCGCGCACGGCCGCGCGGACGAGGCCCGGATCGGCGAGGAGCTGGCCCGGGACGACACGGCCACGGGCAAGCGCCACCAGACCCGGCTGCTGGCCTCGCGGCCCTCGGCGGCGGTCAAGGCGCAGGCCTGGGCCCAGGTCGTGGAGTCGGACACCCTGTCGAACGCGCTGGTCGAGGCGACCATCGCGGGCTTCGTCCAGCCCTCGCAGCGCGAGCTGATCGCGCCGTACGCGGAGAAGTACTTCGCGGCGATCGAGCGGCTGTGGGGCGAGCGGTCGATCCAGATCGGCATGGACGTGGTGCGGGGCCTGTTCCCGGGGCTCCAGGACGACGAGGCGACGCTGGCCTCGGCGGACGCCTGGCTGTCGGAGCACGAGGCCGCCGCCCCGGCGCTGCGCCGTCTCGTCCTGGAGGCGCGGGACGACCTGGCGCGGGCGCTGCGCGCGCAGGCCTGCGACGGCCTGGCGGCCTGAGGTCCCGCCGGTGGGGGTCGCCGACCGCGACCCCCATCGGCACTCGAACGTGCGTACTTTAGGGCGAGCTTGTCCCCAATTGTCGACGAGCGTGTAACAGGGGTTAGGGAAGCCTTCGGGAGCGGAAGACCCCCGGCATGAACCACAACACCCCCATCACCCCCCGCCCCCTCGCCTCCCTCACCGACCGTCCCGGCCGTACGGAACGTCTCGCGTCCGCCGACCAGTTGAGGGACCAGGGACTGCCCGCCACCGAGGTCGCCGCACGGTGCCGGCCCGGCGGCTGGCAGCAGCTGCTGCCCGGCGTCTTCCTGCTCCACCCCGGCCCGCCCACCGGCGAGGACCGGCTCAAGGCCGCGCTGCTCTACGCCCGCAGGGCCACGAGCGTCCCCGCGCAGGGCCCCGACGCGATGGTCACCGGGCTCGCCGCGCTCACCCTGCACCGCTTCTCCTCCGCTCCCCCGCTCACGTCCCTGGAGCGCATCGACGTGCTGGTGCCGCGCACCCGGCGGCTGCGCTCGACGGGATGGGTGCGGGTGGTGCGCGCGTCCGGGGCGCCGGAGCCGGTGGAGCTGACGGGCGTCCCCGTCGCCCCGGTCGCGCGCGCCGTCGTCGACGCGGTCTCGGGCCTCACGGACGCGGAGACGGTCCGCCGGCTGCTCACCGAGGCGGTGCGCGGCGGGCACTGCGAACCGGGCGCGGTGGTGCGGGAGTTGAGCCGGGCCCGGCTGCTGTCCCGGCCGCACGTGGTGGACGCGGTGGACGCGCTGCTCGCCGAGGGGCGCGCCCGGTCCGAGGAGCGGCTCTACGCCATGGTGCGGGAGTTCGCGCTGCCGGAGCCGGTGTGGAACGTGGACCTGCGGCTGCCGGGCGGCCCGCACCTGGGCGGGGTGGACGCCTACTGGCCGGAGCAGGCGGTGGCCGTGGAGCTGGACACCCGGGCGCCCCGGCAGGACGACGACGAGCTGTGGACCGAGTACACCCGCAAGCGGGAGCACCTGGAGCGGCTCGGCATCACGGTCGTCCACCTCACCCCGCGCAAGCTGCGGGAGGCGATGGACCAGCAGGCCACCGTGGTCCGTACGGCGCTGATGGCCGCGCAGGACCGGAAGCCCGCCGCGTACGTCGTCGTCCTGCCGAGGTGAGGGCTACTTCGCCGGGGCGGCGGTCGTGCCGCAGAACTCGGCCTCGACGACCTGCTGGGTGTCCCCGGTCCAGTCGGCGTTGAAGTTGCCGGCGAGGGAGTGCCCGCCGTCGCGGGTCACGTGGGCGAGGGAGGAGGAGCCGTGGATGCCGCCGCCGTGGCCCCAGACCACCACGCCGCAGCTCAGCCTCTCCTTCATGAGCCCGAGGCCGTAGCCCAGGTCGGGCCGCTCGGGGGAGACCCGGACGGTGGTGGTCATCTCCTTCAGGGCGCCCTTGGTCAGGAGCCGGCCCTGGAGCAGGGCGCGGTAGAAGGTCTGGAGGTCCCGGGAGTCGGAGACGATCTCGCCCGCCGCGCCCGCGATGCTCGGGTTGAGCGCGGAGACGTCGTGGACGGGGGCGTTCACGTCCTCGGAGAGCTTGGAGTACGCCGGGCTGCTGGGCCTCGGCATGGCGGAGCGGGTCCCGGGGACGGTGGTGGCGCGGAGCTTGAGGGGCTTGATGATCCGGTTCTCGACGGCCTTGCCGTAGGGGCGGCCGGTGACCTTCTCGATCACCATGCCGGCGAGGACGAAGTTGGTGTTGGAGTAGTTCCAGGAGGTGCCGGGCGCGAAGTCGGGTTCATGGCCCATGGCGACGGCGACGAGCTGTGCCGGGGTCCAGGTGTCGTAGCGGTGCTCCAGGAAGCCGGGGCCGAAGACCTTCGCCTGGAAGCCGGGGTCCGAGGTGTAGCCGTAGATGCCACTGGTGTGGTTCAGGAGCTGGCGGACGGTGATCCTCCGGCCGTCGTGGCCGTGACCCCGGACCACTCCGGGGAGCCACTTCTCGACCGGGTCGTCGAGGTCGATACGGCCCTCCGCCTGGAGCTGGAGGAGAACGGTGGCGGTGAAGGTCTTGGTGATGGAGCCGACGCGGTAGCGGTCGTCCCCGCCGCGCGCTCCGGCGGTGCCGGTCCAGCGGCCGTGCCCGTCCCGGGCCTGGGCGACGGCGCCGGGGACCCCGCCGGCGACGGCCGCGTCGAGCGCCCGCTGGGTGGCGGCGTGGCCCGGCTTCGCGGGCGCCGCGCCGGCCGCGAGGGCGGGGGTGGCGAGGGCGCCGGCCGTGAGGCCCGCGACGAGTGCGGCGGCGACGACGGTACGGGCGGTGCGTGCGGCTGACATGCGGGCTCCCCTGATGTGCGGTCGATCGGTCACGGGAGGGGACCGCGGGGAACGGGCTGCGGGTTGACGGCGGCCGGGGTGGTTGGGTCCTTTTCAGCCGTTCGCCGGATCGGTGAGGCGGGAGCGGCCCACCGGGGGCCTCGCGCGCCACAGGTCGAGGCCGATGTCGACGAGCTGGACGCGGGTGAGGGAGGGCACGGCGCCGAGCGGGTGCCAGGCGGCGAGGTCGGTGGAGCCGTCCGTCTCGTTGCGCAGGGCACCCCCGGTGACCTGGGCCTCGTAGATGATCCGCAGCCCCTGCCAGTCGCCGGGGGCGCGCCGGCGGCGCAGCCAGGAGCGCCGGATGGAGTCGATGCCGAGGAGCGCGGTCGGCTCGGTCAGGTAACCCGTCTCCTCCTCGACCTCGCGGACGACGGTGTCGACGGGATCCTCCCCGTGGTCCATGCCGCCGCCGGGCAGCGTCCACCGCTTGACGCCGTCCTTCGCGACCCAGCGGGCCAGGAGCACCTCGTCGCCACGGACGCACACGGCGTAGGCCGCCACCCTCAACTCCTGCTGCATGGAACGACATTAGAACCAGTACGAGGGATACGTCCGCCCCGCGGCCCGGGCGGCCCCGAGTCCGACGGCGACCAGGAGGAGCGAGGCCAGGGCGAGAAGGCCGAGAAACGACCAGAAGGGCGGGGCCTGGAGGGCGACGATCACGGCGGTGGCCGCGGCGGGCGAGTGCGGGGTCCGGGCGAGCGTCATCACGCCGAGGGCCAGACCGCCGGCGACGGCCGCGCCCCAGGGCCCCGGCCCGGCCGCGGCGAGGACGGCGAAGCCGGTCAGGGCGGAGAGCAACTGCCCGCCGAGGACCGAGCGCGGCTGGGAGAGCGGCAGCGCGGGGGCGCCCGCCACGAGCGCCATGCTGGCGGCGAGCGGCGGGATGAGCAGGGGCTGGTGGAGGACGGCTCCGAGGGCGACGAGCAGGAGGAGCGCGGCGACGGCGGCCGCGGTGGAGACGAGGACGGTGCCGGGGCGGGGGCGCGGCGGCGGGCCGGGCCGGGTCGGGGCGGCGGACGCGAGGGTCGCGGTCACGGTCACGGGGTCTCCAGGGGCGCGGCGCGGTCAGGGGATCGGGGCGGACAGGGGCGCGGATCGGTCAGAGGGGTCGACTCGGTCAGGGCGTCGGCACCGTCAGAGAGTCGGCGGGGTCAGAGGGTCGGCGCGGTCAGGGGGTCGGCGGGTTGGACGGGGAGTACTCGGGTGGCGACCAGCGGAGGGGGCTGCCGGACGGGTTCTCGGTCGTGCGCTCGATCCGGAAGCGGGTCACGCGGCCGTCGGGGCCGAACTCCGTGTGCGCGCGGCCGCTGAGGGCGAGCGTCAGACCGGTCTCCCAGTCCAGGAAGAGCAGTCCGGCGCGGCCGTCCGACTCCAGGTTGCCCAGGGTCAGGAACATCGCGTTGCCCGGGTAGTCGGGCCAGCTGAGCTCCCCCGGCGCGTCGACCCGGACGAAGCCGGGATTGCCGCCGCGGTGGCCGGCGTCGAGGCCGTCGGGGGCCGAGGTCGCGAGGAAGAAGGTGTCGGCCGCCCGGATCCGGCGGATCTGGTCGGGGGTGAGCGTCTCGCCGTGGCGCTCGGCGGCGGCCCCGGGCGCCGCGGGCCCGGAGCCGTACCACTCGCGCCTCTGGAGGTACTTCGGGCAGTTGGAGAAGACCTGTTCGGCCTCGATCGTGAAGCCTCGGGCGCTGCGTCTCGCGGTGCCGTTGAGCCGCATGCGGCGGCGGGTGCGCGGGTCGAGGGCGAGGGTGCCGACGGGGGCGCCGTCGGGGACGCCCTCGGGGAGGGCGGCGGCCACCGAGACCGTGCGGGGGCCGGTGGCCCGGACGAAACCGGGCGCTCCGGTGAGCAGGCCGGCCCGGACGCGGCCCTCGGCGTCCGCCGTGCCGAGCACCAGCATCGGCTGCGCCTCCAGGAAGGCGGCGGCGACGGGGCGGATGCCGGGGGTGATGGACCGGCCCACGTGGTCGGCGAGGTCACGGACGCCGACGCGTTCCTGCACGGCGCGGGAGCCGGGGTGGTAGGCGGTGTGCACGGGTACCTCCGTGGGTGGGGGGTCGACTGCGACGACTGAGCCCTAGGGCGTGTCGTCACACTCCCGTCGTCGCCCGGAGGGCGGCCCCGCGGCGTCTGGTGCGTGCTCTCGGTGCGCCGGGTGGAAGCACGCGTACTGGACGTACTCGGCTTTCGCCCGGTGCGGCGAGAGCGCGTGCCAGGCGTCGAGGGGCAGACGGGAGTTTGACGACACGCCCTAGAAGAAACCGCAGGTCGGGGCCGTTCCGGAGGGGGCTTCCGCCGCTTCGGCGCCCTTCGGGACGGAGATCTCCAGGCGGGTGCCGTCCGGGTCGTGGAAGAAGATGCCGCCGGAGGCCGCGCCCTCGTGGTGGGCGACGACGCCCTCGTGGGCGAAGGCGGCGCCGCGCGCGACGAGCGCGGCCTCGGCGGCGCGGACGTGGTCGAGGGACTCGGCCTCGAAGGCGAGGTGGTGGAGGCCGGGCCGGCCGGAGTCGTAGGTGCCCTCGGACTGCTGCCAGAGGGTGAGGACCAGGCGGCCGTCCTGGCCGAGGAAGGCGTAGCGGCTGCCCTGCTCCGCGCCCTCACCGAGGACGTCGAAGCCGAGGACGTCGCCGTAGAAGGCGAGCGAGCGGGTGAGGTCGGTGACGTTGAGGCCGACGTGGTGGGTGGCGAGCGTGCCGATCGCGGACATGAGGGTCCCCTCTCTCGATGCGGCCACCCCCCTCGGGCTAACCGCTTAATTTGACTTTAGAGGTTAGATGCGAAGGGAGTCAACCGCTCACGTACTCTTGAGGGGTTAGTTCGACGAGGAGGGTGTCCGCCATGACCGCCACCGACCCCCGGCCGCTCACCGGCGAGCCCGTCTCCCTGGACCTGCTGAACACCCGCTGGAACGAGGAAGGCGTCCGCCGCGACCTGCTGGCGGACGTCGAGGGGCTCGCCGTCTGGCTCGCGGCCAACGGCCTGGAGGGGCGGTTCGCCGCCGACGACGCCACCCTCCGGCACACCCTCGCGGCCCGGGACGCGCTCGGCGCGCTCGTCGACCGCCCCGGCGACCCCGCCGCCACCGCGCGCGTGGACGCCGTCCTCGGCCACGGCCGCATCCGGGCCACGCTCACCGCCGAGGGCCCCGGCGAGGAGGCCGAGTTCGCCGACCCCGCCCGGGGCCCCGGCTGGACCGCCGCCCGCGACTACCTCGACCTGCTGCGCACGGCGCCCGACCGGATCCGGGCCTGCGCCCACGAGGCGTGCATCCTGCACTTCTTCGACACCTCGCGGAACGGCACCCGCCGCTGGTGCTCGATGGCGGTCTGCGGCAACCGCGCCAAGGCCTCGCGCCACTACGCCCGTACGAAGGAGAGCTGAGGACCCGGGTCGACTCGCCCCCGTCCAGGCGGATTCGTCCCGCCTGGCGGGTCCGCGACGCTGGCGGGTTTACGCCGCGGCGGCAATACGGCCGGGGCAACTCTCCACAAAACCCTGTGACTTGCGAAAGGCTGAGCGGTCATCCGGCATCAATATCCGGACACCCTCCTTTCACAAACAGGGATGTAGATGACCACCCCCGAAACTCGGAGCTCCATACCCGGAAGCGCGACGCACGGGCCCAGACGCGCGGCCCGCATCGCCGCCGCCGCGGGACTCGTCGCCGCCCTCGTCGCGACCGGTGCCGCGCCCGTGCTCGCCGCCGAAGCGCCGGTGAGCACTCCCCCGGTCAAGTCCTCGGACCCGGCCGACAAGCTCGGCGCCATCGACGCCCAGCGGCTCACCGAGGCCCAGGCGAGCGGCGAGAAGAACGTCACCGTCCTCGTCGCCACCGTCCCCGGTGCCACCGAGCAGGTCGCCACCCAGCTCGACGCCGTCGCCGGCGCCTCCGTCGGCAAGCGGCAGGACGCGCTCGGCTACGTCCGCGCCACGCTGCCGACCGCCAAGGCCGCCGCCGCCATCAAGGCCGCGACCCGGCTCTCCTCCGTGCAGTCCGTGGACCTCCAGGCGGAGATCCCGCTGGACGACCCGACGCCGGACGCGGGCGCCGCGACGGGTGCCGTCGCCGGCACCACCGTCACGCGGACCTACCCGGCTCCGAGCGCGAAGACCCCGGCGAAGAACCCGTACAACCCCTCGTACGAGACGGGCGCGGTCGACTTCGTCAAGGACCACCCGAAGGCCGACGGCCGCGGGGTGACCATCGGCATCCTGGACTCCGGCGTCGACCTCGGTCACCCGGCCCTTCAGAAGACCACCACCGGCGAGCGCAAGATCGTCGACTGGGTCACCGCCACCGACCCGCTGACCGAGGGCGACGGCACCTGGCGCGCCCAGGTCACCCCGGTCACCGGCCCCGTCTTCACCGCCTCCGCGCAGAGCTGGAAGGCCCCGGCGGGCTCGTACCAGTTCAGCCGCTTCAGCGAGGCCGTCACCGCGGGCGGCGACCCGAAGGGCGACATCAACCGGGACGGCGACACCACCGACGTCTTCGGCCTGCTGTACGACCCGGCCGCCGGCACCGTCCGTGTGGACACCGACCAGAACAACGACTTCACGGACAACGCGCCGATGAAGCCGTACAAGGACGGGAACCAGGTCGGGTACTTCGGCACGGACAACCCGGCCACCGAGGTCGTCGAGAAGAGCCCCTTCGTCGTCGAGATCCGCAAGGACGTCCCGATGGACCCGCTGGGCGGGACCTGGGTCGGCCAGAAGCGCGACTTCGTCAACATCGGTCTGGTCGAGTCCTCGCACGGCACGCACGTCGCCGGCATCACCGCCGCCCACGGCCTCTTCGGCGGGAAGATGAACGGCGCCGCGCCCGGCGCGAAGATCGTCTCCGCGCGCGCGTGCACCTGGTCCGGCGGCTGCACCAACACCGCCCTCACCGAGGGCATGACGGACCTCGTCGTCAACCGCGGCGTCGACATCGTCAACATGTCGATCGGCGGCCTGCCGCAGCAGAACGACGGCGACAACGTCCGCGCGCGCCTCTACACCCGCCTGATCGACCAGTACGGCGTCCAGCTGGTCATCTCGGCCGGCAACGAGGGCCCCGGCATCAACACGATCGGCGACCCCGGCCTGGCCGACAAGGTCATCTCGGTCGGCGCGGCCGTCTCCAGGGACACCTGGGCCGCCAACTACGGCTCGGCCGTGACCAAGAAGTACGCCATGTTCCCCTTCTCCTCGCGCGGCCCGCGTGAGGACGGCGGCTTCACCCCGACCATCACCGCCCCCGGCTCGGCCGTGAACACCATCCCGACCTGGCAGCCGGGATCCGGCGTCCCCGAGGCGGGCTACACCCTGCCCGCCGGGTACGGCATGCTCAACGGCACCTCGATGTCCTCGCCGCAGGCGGCGGGCGCGAGCGCGCTGCTGATCTCGGCCGCGAAGCAGAAGGGCATCGCGCTCTCCCCGCTCACCCTGCGGACCGCGCTGACCTCCACCGCGCAGCGCATCCCCGGTGTCGCGGCGCACGAGCAGGGCTCGGGCCTCATGGACATCGAGGAGGCCTGGGAGTCGATCAAGGACGGCGCCACCGCCCACGACTACAAGGTCGAGGCCCCGGTCGACACCGTGATCTTCCCGGCCCCGCACACCGGCACCGGCGTGTACGACCGCGAGGGCGGCCTCAAGGTCGGCCAGAAGCGGGTCTACGACGTCACCATCACGCGCACGAGCGGCCCGAACCGGCCCATCGAGCACGAGCTGGACCTCAAGTACAACGACGGGACCTTCCGCATCCTCGGCGACGACGAGATCGACCTGCCGCTGAACAAGCCGGTCACCGTCAAGCTCCAGGCCCGCGCCGCCACCCCCGGCGCGCACAGCGTCATCCTGGAGGCCGACGACGAGCGCACCGAGGGCGTCGACAAGCAGATCCTCGCCACCTCGATCGTCTCCGCCGACCTGGCCGGCCCGGGCTACGGCTTCTCCGCCACCGGCTCGGTGCAGCGCAACAGCAGCACCTCCTCCTTCGTCACCGTGCCCCAGGGCGCCAAGACGCTGGAGGTCGCGCTCGGCGGTCTGAAGGAGAAGAGCCAGACCCGGTTCATCTCCATCCACCCGGTCGGCGTCGGCATGGAGGACAGCGCCACCACCATGTGCTACCCGCACTACAACCCGGCCAACACCTGCCGCCCGGACCTGCGCTCCTATGCGAACCCGACGCCCGGCGTCTGGGAGATCGAGGTCGAGGCCCGCCGCACGTCGCCGGACCTGGACAACCCGTACAAGCTGAACGTCACCGCCCTCGGCGTCGACTTCGACCCGGCCGTGCAGACGGTCCCGGAGGCGAAGATCGGCACCCCGGCCGCCGTCCAGTGGCAGGTCTCCAACCGCTTCGCGGGCATCACGGGCACCCTCAAGGGCGGCTCGCTCGGCTCGCAGAAGTCCGAGACGCCGACGATCCAGCACCACGAGCAGCAGACGAGGACCGTCACCATCGGTGCGGGCGTCGAGCGGCTCGACATCGGCATCGGCAACACCTCCGACAAGGCCGCCGACCTCGACCTCACCGTCCTCCTGGACGGCAAGCAGGTCGGCCAGTCCGCGGACGGCGACTCGGAGGAGTCCGTCTCCCTGGCGAACCCGGCCGCGGGCACGTACACCGTCGTCATCGACGGCTACTCGGTCGGTGCCGCGGGCGGCACCACGTACGACTACAAGGACGTGTACTACTCGTCCGCGCTCGGCACCGTGAAGGTCGACGCCTCGAAGCCGGTCGCCCTGGCGAACGGCGCCACCGCTCCGGTGGCGGCCGAGGTCCTCGTCGCCGGCGCGGCCCCCGAGGGCCGCCAGTTCTTCGGCGAGGTCCAGCTGCTCAACGCGCGCGGCACCGTCGCGGGCACCGGCAGCGTCCTGATCGGCTCGGTCACCCCGTAGCACCACGCGGGTGAAGGGGCGGGTGCCGGAACCGGCGCCCGCCCCTTTCGCGTCCCGGTGACCGTGCCGGTGCCCGCCCCCGTGATCGGCCCGGTGATCGACCCCGTGATCGGCCCGACACCCGTCCCGACCTGTGGACAATGGATTGGACAAGGCGCCCCGGGACATACGCATCATGGACCGGCAGCACCCTGCACATACGTACGGAGGAGTCCCCGTGAAGGTCGGAATCGTCGGAGCCACCGGTCAGGTCGGCACAGTCATGCGGAAGATCCTCGCCGAGCGAGACTTCCCCGTCGACGAGCTGCGGCTCTTCGCCTCCGCCCGCTCCGCCGGGACCGTCGTCGACGGCGTCACGGTCGAGGACGCCTCCACCGCCGACTACACCGGCCTCGACATCGTGCTCTTCTCCGCCGGCGGCGCCACCTCCAAGGCCCTCGCCGAGAAGGTCGCCTCGCAGGGCGCCGTCGTGATCGACAACTCCTCCGCCTGGCGCCGCGACCCCGAGGTCCCGCTGGTGGTCTCCGAGGTCAACCCGCACGCGATCAAGGACCGCCCCAAGGGCATCATCGCCAACCCGAACTGCACCACGATGGCCGCCATGCCGGTCCTCAAGCCGCTCCACCAGGAGGCCGGCCTCACCGCGCTGATCGCCACCACCTACCAGGCCGTCTCCGGCTCGGGCGTGGCCGGCGTCGCCGAGCTGCGCACCCAGGCGTGCGCCGTGGCCGAGAACGCCGACCGGCTGGCCTTCGACGGCGAGGCCGTCGAGTTCCCCGAGCCCGCCGTCTACCAGCGCCCGATCGCCTTCAACGTGGTGCCGCTGGCCGGTTCGATCGTCGACGACGGCTCCTTCGAGACCGACGAGGAGCAGAAGCTCCGCCACGAGTCCCGCAAGATCCTGGAGATCCCGGAGCTCAAGGTCTCCGGCACCTGCGTCCGCGTCCCGGTCTTCTCCGGCCACTCCCTCCAGGTGAACGTGCGCTTCGAGCGCCCGATCGGCGTCGAGCGCGCCTACGAGCTCCTGAAGGACGCCGAGGGCGTCGTGCTCTCCGAGATCCCGACCCCGCTCCAGGCCGCCGGCAAGGACGCCTCCTACGTGGGCCGCATCCGCGTGGACGAGACCGTGGACAACGGCCTCGCGCTCTTCCTCTCCAACGACAACCTGCGCAAGGGCGCGGCGCTGAACGCCGTGCAGATCGCGGAGCTCGTCGCCGCCGAGCTCCAGGGCTAGTCACGATCCGAGAGGGGCGGCCTCCCGTTGCGGGGAGCCGCCCCTCCGGCGTGCCCGCCCGTGCCAGAGTTCCCCCATGAACCGGATACCCACGGGCGGCGTCCCGGTGCCCCCGCAGGCCCTGCACGTCGCGGTCGGCTGGCGCACCGGGCACGGCGTGCCCGACGTGGACGTCTCCGCGCTGCTCCTCGGCGCCGGGGAGCGGGTGCGGGGCGACGCCGACCTGGTCTTCTGCAACCACGCCGAGCACCCCTCGGGGGCCGTCCGGCACCTGGGCAGGTCGGCGCCGGGCGCGCCGGGCAGCCCGGCCGCGGACTGGCTCTGGCTTGATCTCGCGCGCGTGGAGCCGGACGTCGGGCGGCTGGTGATCGCCGCCTCCGTGGACGGCGGCTCCTTCGGGCAGGTGCCCGGGCTCGACGTGCGGGTCGCGGACGGGGCCGGGAACCCGGTGGCGTACCGGGCCGTGGAGGGCGCGACGACGGAGAGCGCCCTCGTGTGCGGGGAGTTCCGCCGGTGGGACGGCGGCTGGTTCTTCCGCGCGGGCGGCCGGGGGTACGCCTCGGGGCTCGCCGGGCTCGCGACGGACTTCGGCATCGTGGTGGAGCACCCGCCGCCGCCGATCCCCGGCCCCGGCTACGTGCCGCCGCCCGCGCCCCCCGCGCCCGCCGCGGCGCCCGCGCCGGTTTCCGACCCGTACGGCGGGGAGTTCCGGCCCTCCGTGTACCAGGGGCGCGGCAAGGAGACGGTGCACTGCGACCCGGGTCTTCCGGCGGGGCACTGGGTGCTCCTGGAGATCGAGTCGTACCACTCGCTCTCCACCACGATCGAGTCCTGCGACGCGTACGGGCGGGCCGAGGACTACCTCCTGACCGCGTACGAGGACGACGTGCGCGCGCGGACGGTCGCGCTGGTCCCGCGGGCCCGCCCGCTGGCGCTGCGGGTGGAGGCCGAGACGCCGTGGACGCTGCGGGTGCTGCCGCTGTCCCACGCGCGCCGCTTCGACAGCCGGGTGGAGGGCCTCGCGCACGATCTGGTGGTCTACGAGGGGCCCGCCGGGGTGCTGGACTTCGCGCACCACGGGGAGTCGAACTTCACCGTCCACCGGCACGCCCCGCCGCTGGACCCGCTCTACGACGACGAGGAGCGGGACCTGCTGGTCGACGAGATCGGCGAGGTCCGGGTGAGCGCTCCGGTGCCGGGTCCCGGGCTGCTGCGGATCAGCGGCGACGGGCCGTGGAAATGTTCCGTGCGCGGCTGAGCCGGCCCGTGGAAGGATGGCCCAAACGTCACGAAACCGAGGAGATGACCGGGTGCCTGGGACCAACCTGACCCGTGAAGAGGCTCAGCAGCGGGCGGCGCTGCTGACCGTGGACGCGTACGAGGTCGAACTCGACCTCACCGGTGCGCAGGAGGGCGGCACCTACCGGTCCGTCACCACCGTCCGCTTCGATTCCGCCGAGGCCGGCGCCGAGACCTTCATCGACCTCGTCGCCCCCGCCGTCCATGAGGTCGTGCTGAACGGCCGCTCGCTCGACGTCGCCGCCGTCTTCCGCGACTCGCGGATCGCGCTGGCCCACCTGGCCCAGGGGCGCAACGAGCTGAAGGTCGTCGCGGACTGCGCGTACACGAACACCGGTGAGGGTCTGCACCGCTTCGTCGACCCGGTCGACGACCAGGCCTATCTGTACACCCAGTTCGAGGTGCCGGACGCGCGGCGGGTCTTCGCCTCGTTCGAGCAGCCCGACCTGAAGGCGACCTTCCAGTTCACCGTGAAGGCGCCGAGCGGCTGGTCGGTGATCTCGAACTCCCCCACGCCGAAGCCCGTCGACGACGTGTGGGTCTTCGAGCCGACCCCGCGCATCTCCACGTACATCACGGCCCTGATCGTCGGCCCGTACCACTCGGTGCACTCGACGTACGAGAAGGACGGCCAGACCGTCCCGCTGGGCATCTACTGCCGCCCGTCGCTGGCCGAGTTCCTGGACGCGGACCACATCTTCGACGTGACCCGCCAGGGCTTCGACTGGTTCCAGGAGAAGTTCGCGTACGACTACCCCTTCGCCAAGTACGACCAGCTGTTCGTCCCGGAGTTCAACGCGGGCGCGATGGAGAACGCGGGCGCGGTCACCATCCGCGACCAGTACGTCTTCCGCTCGAAGGTGACGGACGCGGCGTACGAGCGGCGCGCCGAGACCATCCTGCACGAGCTCGCCCACATGTGGTTCGGCGACCTCGTCACCATGGAGTGGTGGAACGACCTGTGGCTGAACGAGTCGTTCGCCACCTACACCTCGGTCGCCTGCCAGGCCTCGGTGCCGGGCACCCGCTGGCCGAACGCCTGGACCACCTTCGCCAACGCGGAGAAGACCTGGGCCTACCGCCAGGACCAGCTGCCGTCGACGCACCCGATCATGGCCGAGATCAACGACCTCGATGACGTGCTCGTCAACTTCGACGGCATCACGTACGCCAAGGGCGCCTCGGTCCTGAAGCAGCTCGTGGCGTACGTCGGCCAGGACGAGTTCTTCAAGGGCGTCCAGGCGTACTTCCAGGCGCACGCCTTCGGCAACACCCGCCTGTCCGACCTGCTCGGCGCCCTGGAGGAGACCTCCGGCCGCGACCTGAAGACCTGGTCGAAGGCGTGGCTGGAGACGGCCGGCATCAACATCCTCCGCCCGGAGATCGAGACCGACGAGAACGGCTCGATCACCTCCTTCGCCGTCCGGCAGGAGGCTCCGGCGCTGCCCGCCGGCGCCAAGGGCGAGGCCGTGCTGCGCCCGCACCGCATCGCGATCGGCTTCTACGACCTGGACGAGGCCGGCAAGCTGGTCCGCACCCACCGTCTGGAGCTGGACATCGAGGCGGCCGGGCTCACCGACGTCCCGGAGCTGCTCGGCCGGACCCGCCCGGCGGTCGTCCTCCTCAACGACGACGACCTGTCGTACGCCAAGGTCCGCCTCGACGAGGTGTCCCTGAAGAACGTCACCGCGCACCTCGGCGACTTCGCCGAGTCCCTGCCGCGCGCCCTGTGCTGGGCCTCGGCCTGGGACATGACCCGGGACGGCGAGCTCGCCACCCGCGCCTACCTGGACCTGGTGCTCTCGGGCATCGCCAAGGAGTCCGACATCGGCGTGGTGCAGTCGCTCCAGGGCCAGGTGAAGGCGGCCCTCGACCTCTACGCGGCGCCGGAGTGGCGCGAGACCGGTCTGGGCCGCTGGACCGAGGCGACGCTGGCGCACCTGCGCGCGGCCGAGCCGGCCGGTGACCACCAGCTGGCCTGGGCCCGTGCCTTCGCGGCGACCGCCCGCACCCCGCAGCAGCTGGACCTGCTGGCGGCCCTCCTGGAGGGTCGCGAGTCGATCGAGGGCCTCGCGGTCGACACCGAGCTGCGCTGGGCCTTCGTGCAGCGTCTGGCCGCCACCGGTGTCTACGACGAGACGGAGATCGCCGCCGAGCTGGAGCGCGACCGTACGGCGGCGGGCGAGCGGCACGCGGCGACCGCGCGCGCGGCCCGTCCGACCGAGGAGGCCAAGGCGGAGGCCTGGGCCTCGGTCGTCGAGGACGACAAGCTGGCGAACGCCGTGCAGGAGGCCGTCATCGGCGGCTTCGTCCAGTCCGACCAGCGCGAGCTGCTCGCCCCGTACGCCGCGAAGTACTTCGCGTCGATCAAGCAGGTCGCGGAGACCCGCAGCCACGAGATGATCCAGCAGATCGTGGTCGGCCTCTACCCGGCGCACCAGGTCTCCCGGGAGACGCTGGACGCGACGGACGCGTGGATCGAGGGGAACGAGCCGGTCCCGGCGCTGCGGCGGCTGGTGACGGAGTCGCGCGCGGGTGTCGAGCGCGCGCTGCGGGCGCAGGCGGCGGACGCCTCGTAACACCGCGTCGGCGGAGACGGCGAAGGGGCACCTCCCCCACGGGGGTGCCCCTTCGCCGTGCGTGGAGTCCGCCCGGCGGGCGGGCGTCGGCGCGCGGCCGCGCCGCCGGGCGGAAGCGTGTCAGCCGCCCAGGCGGGCGTACCGGGCGCGCAGGTCGGCCGCGCCCTGCTCGGTGAGCGCGCCGTGCAGGCGCATCCGGGCGACGCCGCCGTCGGGGAAGGCGTCGAGCCGGACGTGGGTGACGACGGCCTGCGCGGGCAGCTTGAAGCGGTGCAGGGTGTCGGGCTGGAGGCGGGTGCGCGGGATGATCTCGAACCACTCGCCCGTCTCGCCGTTGCGGCCCTGGAGCGCGATCCAGCCGGCCGAGTTGCCCTTGAGGTAGGCGGTGTCGATCTCCACGGCGCGGACGGCGCCCTGGGCGACGAGCTTGAAGCGGACCCAGTCGTTGGTGTCGCGGACCCGGCGGCGGCGGTTCTCCCAGCCGTCGTCCATCTTGCGGGAGGTGCCGGGCAGGATGATCTGGGTCGGCGAGGAGTAGAACTTGTCCGAGGCGTCCTCGTACGAGCCGCCGTTGAGCACCGCGATCAGGTCGAGGGTGCCGAGGAGCTCCAGCCATTCGGGGTCGGGGACGACCTCGCCGTGGACGCGGAGCCGGGCGACGCCGCCGTCGGGGTGCTGGCAGAGCCGTACGTGGGTGAAGCGGCGCTCGGCGTCGATGGTGAAGCCGTTGGCGGCGTGGCCGCGGACGGGGGTGGGCGGGACGAGCTCCTCCCACTTGGCGTCGAGCAGCTCGGCGGGGCTGGGCGAGCCCTCGACGGCGGTGGCCTGGACGCTGACCTTCTGCGGGTAGTTGCCGCGGAAGTGGGCGGTGTCGACGATGATCCCGCGGATGACGCCGGGGGCGCCCAGGCGGACGATCGCCCAGTCGTGGTCCTCGGGGGCGGGGAAGACGTTCTCGGCGTCGGCGCCGCGGCGGCGGCGGGTCTCCCAGCCGTCCATGATCTTGCCCTTGTGGCCGAAGTGCTCCGGGTCGAAGACGGCCCGCTCGCGGACGAGGAGGTTCTCGCGCTCGGCGAAGAACTCGTCGTTGGCGGCGACGACCCCTGCGCCGAGGCGGCGGTCGGCCAGGTCGACGAGCTCGGTGAAGGGGAAGTCACCGGTGCGGTAGTCGGCGTAGGGGTCCCCGCCGGAGTAGGGGGCGGCGTCGTTGGCGTGCGGGTCCTGGATCGCTTCGAGGCTGCTCATGGCTTCGACTCTGCCGCGCCCGCCACCTCCCGGTCCATCGAATGTTTTCGACAGGCGTGTTCAGTTCTGCTGAACGGTCTCGCGGGCCGCCGCGGCCTGCCGGAGCGCGGTGAGCACCCGGGCCACCGCCGGGCCCTCCTCCGCCCCGCTGCGCACCGCCGCGACGACGTGGCGGCGCGGCTGGTCGGCGGAGAGGACCCGCATGACGACCCCGCTGCCGCTCCGGCGGTCGGCGGAGGCCATGCGGGGCACGAGCGCGATCCCGAGCCCCGCCTCGACCATGGCGAGGATCGCGGTCCAGCCGGAGGCGCTGTGGGCCTGCTCGGGCACGAAGCCGGCGGCCTCGCACGCGGCGGTGGTGATCTCGGACCAGGGCCCGGAGCCACCGAAGATCCAGGGCTCGGCGGCGAGGTCGGCGAGCCGCAGGCCGGGCGCGTCGGCGAGCGGGTGTCCGGCGGGCAGGGCCACGTCGAGGGGGTCGGCGAGCAGCGGCACCCTGCTGTACTTGGGGTCGCGCGCGGAGGGCGCGTGGGCGGCGAGCGAGAGGGCGAGGTCGACCTCGCCGGCGGTGAGGAGCTCGTACGCCTCCGCCGCCTCGGCCTCCCGGATCCGGACGTCGAGCCCGGGGTGGGCGGTCCGCAGGTGGCGCACGGCGGGCACGAGCAGCGCGGGCACGGAGGTGGAGAAGGCCGCCACCCGGACCTGGCCCGCCTCGCCCCGCAGATAGCCGTCGAGTTCGGCGTCGGCGCGCTCCAGCTGCGCGAAGACCACCTCGGCGTGGCGCAGCACCAGATGGGCGGCGTCGGTGAGGCGGACCCGGCGGCCCTGGGCCTCCAGGAGCCGCACGCCGAGCTGCTTGGCGAGGTTGGTGAGCTGCTGCGAGACGGCCGAGGGGGTCATGAGCAGCGCCTCCGCGGTCGCGGTGACGGTGCCGCGGTCGCGGAGGGTGCGGAGGATCTGGAGCTTCTTGATGTCCCACTCGGTCATGGGGCGCAACATATCCGGCCCGGCTACTTCGCGGAGCTGAGCGCGACCCCGCCGAGGATGAGGACCATGCTCGCGCCGCCGAGCAGCCCGAGCTCCTCGCCGAGCAGGGCGTAGGAGAGGAGGGCGACGCAGACGGGCTGGAGGTAGTAGACGATGCCGGCGCGGGCCGCGCCGATCAGGGTGACGGCCTTGTTCCAGGCGAAGAAGGCGACGGCCGAGGAGAGGAGGCCGACGTAGACGAGGGGCGCGACGGTGCCCGTGGTGGGCTCGAAGCCGCCCTGGACGACGAGGCTGATCGCGTAGGCCGGGAGGAGCATGAGCGCGCCGAGGGCGAAGGTGGTGAAGAGGAAGGCGAGGCCGCCGAGTTCGGCCGGGCGGCGCTTGAGCAGGGCGCTGTAGGAGGCGAAGCAGACGGCCGCGGCCATGACCCAGAGGTCGCCGACGGCGAGGTCCGGGGCGAGGGAGCCCTTGCTGACGAGGAGCAGGACGCCGGCGCAGGCGATGAGCATGCCGGTGGTGCGGCGCGGGCCGAGACGGTTGCCGCCGAGGCGGGCGAAGAGGGCCATCAGGACCGGCGAGGCCGCCATGATCATGCCCATGTTGCCGGCGGAGGTGGCGGTCCCGGCCTGGTTGACCAGGGTGTTGTAGACGGTGATGCCGAGGAGGGCGGCGAGGGCGAGGAAGCGGAGGTGGCGGCGGATCAGGTGCCGCTGCCGCCAGGTCTCGCGGGCGGCGAGCGGGGCCACGGCGGCCAGGGCGACGATCCAGCGCCAGAAGGCGGCCTGGACCGGGGGGACGGTGTCGTGGAGGGCGCGGGCGACGACGAAGCTGCCGGACCAGACGACGGTGGCGAGGAGGGCGAGGAGCACGCCGAGGCCGGCGCCCTTGGCGGGTGCCGGCCTCTCGGTGGCGGTACGGGTGCGGTCGGTGTCGGTCGGGTTCCGGGCGGTGTCCTGGCTCATGCCGTCACCGTCGCACCTCCGAAACCTCCAGGTCCATCGAAACTTCCTGACCGTTCTTTTCAGCTGTGCTGAACGGTGCGGTGGAGGGGGCCTCGGCGGCGGGGGTCCGGGCGGTACGGGGGCTCAGCTGGCCCGCCAGGGTGGCGCCGAAGGCGATCAGCATGCCCAGGACCTGCACCGTGCCGAGGGCCTGGCCGAGCGCCGCCCAGCCGATGACGGCCGCGGTGATCGGGGAGAGCGGGCCGAGGAGGGTGGCCGAGGAGGCGCTCATCCGCTCGATGCCGCGGAACCAGAGGAAGTAGGAGATCGCGGTGTTGCCGAAGGCGAGGTAGGCGTAGCCGGCCAGGTTGGTGCCGGTCAGGGCCGGCGGCGCGCCCTCCAGGAGGAAGGCGAGGGGCAGGATGACCAGGCCGCCCGCGGTGAGCTGCCAGCCGGTGAGCGCGAGGGCGCCGACGCCCTCGGGGCGGCCCCAGCGCTTGGTGAAGACGATGCCGGCGGACATCGAGAGGGCGGAGAGCAGTCCGGCGACCACGCCGATCGTGTCGAAGGCGGCCCCGGCCTTGAGGACGACGAGGCTGACGCCGAAGGCGGCGGTGACGGCGGTGAGCAGGCTCTTCACCGTGGGCTTCTCGCCGAGGAAGAGGGCGGCGAGGCCGACCACGAAGAGCGGGCCGACGGAGCCGACGACCGCGGCGACGCCGCCGGGCAGCCGGTAGGCGGCGAGGAAGAGCAGCGGGAAGAACGCGCCGATGTTGAGCGCTCCGAGGACCGCGGACTTCCACCACCAGGCGCCCCGCGGGAGCTTGCGGGTGAGGGCGAGGAGCGCGAGGCCGGCGGGCAGGGCGCGCATCAGACCGGTGAAGAGCGGCCGGTCGGCCGGCAGGAACTCGGTGGTCACGTAGTAGGTGGAGCCCCAGGAGATCGGGGCCAGGGCGGTCAGCGCGACGAGTGCGGCCTTGCGGGACATGACGGTTCCCCCTGCTGCGGCGGGCCGGACCGGCGGGCGCCGGACTGGCTTCGTGGTGATTAACTTACCACTAAGCTACTTACACGCAAGAGGCTTTTTTGTGAGTGACTTGCTCGTAACTGACTTCCTCGTAACTGACTTTCTTGCGATCGAGGAGCGGAGAAGGGAAGACTGAGGCCATGAACACGCAGCCCCCCGGCCATGACGCCGTCGACGCCATCACCGACCAGTGGGCGGCCGTCCGCCCCGACCTGGACACCGTGCCCATGGCGGTCTTCGGACGGATCTACCGCCTGGCCAACGCCATGCGCGGCAAGGTGGACAAGGCGTACGCGCCCTACGGCATGGCGCTCGGGGAGTTCGACGTGCTCGCGACGCTGCGCAGGTCAGGAGAGCCGTACACGCTCTCGCCGCGCGAGCTGACCGCCACGCTGATGATCACCACCGGCGGCATGACCGGCCGGCTGGACAAGCTGGAGAAGGCCGGGCTGCTCACCCGCAGCCCCGACCCGAACGACCGGCGCGGACTGCGCGTCACCCTCAGCGAGCGCGGCCGGGAACTGGTGGACCAGGCCGTCGGCGCCGGTCTCGGGGAGCAGCGGGCCGCGCTGGAGTCCGCGCTCACCGAGGAGGAGGCGGACCAGCTGTCCGGGCTGCTGCGCAAGCTGCTCGCGACCACCGTCTGAGGCGGTCGCGGCGCATGCGAGGGCGCCGCGCGGTATCGCGTACCGCGCGGCGCCCTCGACGGAGATGTGTGAGGCGGTCAGGCCTTCTTGGACTTGTCGAGCACCATCACCAGACCGGCGATCACCGCGAACAGCACCAGCGGCAGCGCCACGAACAGGCCGAGGGTCTCGACGACACTCAGCTTGGGGGCCGGGTCGTCACCGTCGTCGCGGGTGAGCGCGAGCGCGGGGGACGACATGAGCAGCATCATCAGCGTCGTACCGGCCGCGATCGAGCCGGCGCGCAGAGCGTTCTTCTTGTCCACGGAGCAAACGTAGCGAACCCCTAATCGGGCCGCGCGCCCGGGGGTGCCGTACGGGGGTCCCGGGCCTCCGCGCGGTCCCGCAGCCCGCACAGGAGGGCGTGCGCCCGGGGCGAGGCGGCGAGCTGTTCCAGGGTCATCGGCTGGCCGTCCGGACCCGCGAGCGGCAGCCGCCAGTTGGGGTACTCGTCCCAGGTTCCCGGCAGGTTCTGCGGTCTGCGGTCCCCCACCGCGTCCGGCAGCCACACGCCCACCATCCGGGCCGGGGTGGCGAGCAGGAAGCGGTGGACGGCCCTGATCTCGGCCTCCTCGTCCCCCGCCCCCTCCGGGAGCAGCCCCTCCCGCTCGAACAGGCCCAGCCACTCGGCGGTCTCCGCCGCGTCCGCCGCGCGCTCCCGCTCCAGGTCGCCGGCGAGCAGCCCGAGCCGGTGCCGCAGGGCGACGTGCTCGCCGGACAGCCGGGCCGCCGTGGAGGGCAGGTCGTGGGTGGTGGCCGTGGCCACGCACTCCGCGCGCCACTCCGCCGCGGGCAGCGGCCGGCCGGCGCCCGCCCAGTCCCGCTCGAACCAGAGCACGGAGGTCCCGAACACCCCGCGCCGGGCGAGCTCCTCGCGCACCCCCGGCTCGACCGTGCCGAGGTCCTCGCCGATGACGAACGCCCCGGCGCGATGGGCCTCCAGGACGAGGACCGCGAGCATCGCCTCGGCGTCGTACCGGACGTACGTGCCCTCCGTGGGCTCGCGGCCCTCCGGCACCCACCACAGCCGGAACAGACCCATCACGTGGTCGATGCGCAGCGCGCCCGCGTGGCGCAGCAGCTCGCGCAGGAGGCCCCGGTACGGGGCGTACCCGGCGGCGGCCAGGGCGTCGGGCCGCCAGGGCGGCAGGCCCCAGTCCTGGCCCCGCGCGTTGAAGGCGTCGGGCGGGGCGCCGACCGACATGCCGGCCGCGAACGCCTCCTGCTGGGCCCAGGCGTCCGAGCCCTCGGGGTGGACGCCGACCGCCAGGTCGTGGACGATCCCGACCGCCATGCCGGCCTCGCGGGCGGTCTCGGCGGCGGCGGCGAGCTGCCGGTCCGTCAGCCAGGCGAGCCGGCAGTGGAAGTCGACCCGGGCGGCCAGCGCGGGATCGTCGCGCACGGCGGTCTCCGCGGCGCGCGGGGTGCGCAGCTCCTCCGGCCAACTCCGCCAGCGGGGCCCGTGGCGCTCGGCGAGGGCCTGGTAGGTGGCGTGGTCCTCCAGGGCGCGGCCCCGCTCGGCGAGGAAGTCGTGGAACTCGGCGCGGCGGCCGGGCCCGGGCTCGACGGCGCCGAGCACCAGCTCCAGGGCGCGCCGCTTGACCTCCCAGACGGCGTCCCGGTCGATCAGGGCGCCCTTGCCGAGGACCCGTTCGCGCAGCTCGGCCGCCTCGGCGAGGATCCGGTCGAGCTCCTCGCGGCGCTCGGGTCCGACCAGGGCGTACTCGGGGATCTCCTCGATCCGCAGGTGGACGGGGTCCGGGAAGCGGCGCGAGGACGGGCGGTACGGGGACGGGTCGCTCGGCGCGCCGGGCACGCCCGCGTGGAGCGGGTTGACCTGGACGAAACCGGCGCCGTGCGTCCGGCCCGCCCAGCCGGCGAGCTCCCGCAGGTCGCCGAGGTCGCCCATGCCCCAGGAGCGGCTGGACAGCAGCGAGTACAGCTGCACGAGCAGCCCGTACGCGCGCCGCCCGGGGCCGGGCACGCGCGCGGGGGCCACGATCAGGGTGCCGGTGGCCGCGCGTCCGTCGGGGGCGGAGGCCGCCACGGTGTGGACGCCGAGCGGCAGCTCGGACCAGTCGGGGCCGGTGACGACGGCGCCGTCCTCGGTGGTGACCCGCAGGCGCGTGCCGGACGGCAGGCCCTCGGGCGGGCGGACGGGCCCGTCGCCGAGGTGGTGGACCAGGGTCGGGGGCAGCAGGCGCTCCCGGTCGGCCCGTTCGGCCGCTTCGAGCGCCGCGGCGACCTCCTCCGGGGTGGCCGCGTCGACGCCCAGGGCGGCGAGGACGGCCACCACGGTGGCGTCCGGCACGGGCACCGTGACGCCTTCCGAGGGGCTGTGGGCGAGGGCGACGCCGTGACGGGCGGCGAGGCGGGCCAGGGTCACTTCACACTCCGGGGGACTCCGGGCCGCCCGCGCTTCCGGGGGCGGTGGGTTCGCTGGTGAGGGGCGCCGCCACGGCCAGGGGCGGCTCGCTGGTGAGGGGGGACGCGTCGGGCAGCGGCGGCTCGCTGGTCAGCGGTTCGCCGGCCGGCGCCGACTGCTCGGGAACGCGTATCCGTTCGAGGTGAGGGGCGGTCGTGGTCACGGGGGTCTCCCGGTTTCGTCTCGACAGGTGGGACCTGGGCTCTGTCAGAGCCCTACCCATCGCTCTCGGTTTTACCGGCGGAACACGGCCGAGTGACGTCACCTCGCCGACGGCTCGCCGGGCAAAGCCGACACATCGGCCATGCGCATTGACACTTCCGTGCGACGGGTGGTGGGCTCGTGACCCGATCGTGACCAACCGGCGGAGCCGCCGGCCCCGGCCGAAGGGAGACCCCGTGCACCTCGGGCGCAGGAGGCGCACCGCGACGGCGGTGGCCGCCGCCGTCATCGGCGGCCTCCTCGGCGGCGCGGCTCCGGGTGCGGCACGGACCCTGCCGGCGGGCCCCTCAGGACCGGCGGTGCCGTCCGCCTCCGCGACCCCGGCGGCGAACGCGACCCCCTCCGCCTCCAGGCCCCCGGCCTCCGCCGCGCCCCGGACCGGGGCCCCCGCGCGCGTGCCCGCCGTCTGGCCCCGGCCGCAGTCCCTGACCGCCTCCGGCTCCGCCGTGCGCCTCGGGGACGAGGTGACGCTCCTCGCGGACGCGGACGCGGATCCGTACGCCCTCGCCGAGCTGCGCGAGCTGCTGCGGGCCGCCGGGGTGCGGACCGTCCACACCGGCCTCCCGGGCGGGGGCCCGGTCGTGCGGGCCGCGGGGCCCGCCCGCGGCGGCGAGGGCTCCGGCGCCGCGGAGGCGCTGGCCGCCCTGCGCGTGCCCGAGCGCCTCGATCTGCCGCGCGGCGGCTACCGGCTCGCCACGGGCCGCTTCCGGGGCCGGGACACCGTCGCCCTGGACGGGGTCGGCGAGGACGGCCTGTACCACGCCGTCCAGACGCCGCGTCAGCTCCTCGGCGGCGGCCGGGAGGTCCCCGGGGTCGCCGTCCGCGACTGGCCGGGCACCGCCGAGCGGGGCATCACCGAGGGCTTCTACGGGACGCCCTGGACGGCCGCGCAGCGGCTCGCCCAGATCGACTTCCTGGGCCGGACCAAGCAGAACCGGTACCTCTACGCGCCCGGTGACGACCCGTACCGCCAGGCGCAGTGGCGCGAGCCCTATCCGGCCGCGCAGCGCGAGGAGTTCCGCGCGCTCGCCGAGCGCGCCCGCGCCCGGCACGTGACGCTCGGCTGGGCCGTCTCCCCCGCCCAGTCCATGTGCCTGTCCTCGGCCCGGGACGTGGCGGCGCTGACCGGGAAGCTGGACGCGATGTGGGAGCTCGGAGTGCGCTCCTTCCAGGTGCAGTTCCAGGACTCCTCGTACGACGAGTGGCACTGCGACCGGGACGCCGACGCCTTCGGGCGCGGACCGGAGGCCGCCGCCACCGCCCACGCGCGCGTGGCGAACGCCGTCGCCCGGCACCTCGCCGAGCGCCACCCGGGCGCCGAGCCCCTGACCGTGATGCCGACGGAGTACTACCAGGACGGCGCCAGCCCGTACCGCGCGAAGCTCGCCGAGGTCCTGGACACGGACGTGCGGGTGGCCTGGACGGGCGTCGGGGTCGTCCCGCGCACGATCACCGGCGGCGAACTGGCGGGAACGCGCGCGGCCCTGGGCGGCCACCCGCTGGTCACCATGGACAACTACCCGGTCAACGACTACGCGCAGGACCGGCTCTTCCTCGGCCCCGCGACCGGCCGGGAGCCGGCCGTGGCCGCCGGCTCCGCCGCCTACCTCGCGCACGCCATGGAGCAGCCCGCGGCCTCCCGCGTCCCGCTCTTCACCGCCGCCGACTACGCCTGGAACCCGAGGGGCTACCGGCCCCGCGCGTCCTGGCAGGCGGCCGTGGACGACCTCGCGGGCCCCGACCCCGCCGCCCGCGAGGCCCTGCGCGCGCTGGCCGGGAACGACTCCTCGTCGATCCTCGACCCGGGCGGCGAATCGGCCTACCTGAAGCCGCTCCTGGAGGCGTTCTGGGCGTCCCGCTCCGGCACCGGCGCGGCCGCCCGGGACAAGGCGGCGCGCGAGCTGCGGGCCGCCTTCACCGTGATGCGCGAGGCCCCCGGACGGCTCACGGCCACCGCCGACGGCACGCTCGACGACGAGACGGGCCCCTGGCTGGAGCGGCTCTCCCGCTACGGCCGGGCCGGCGAGACGGCGGTCGACATGCTCCTCGCGCAGGCCCGCGGGGACGGCCCGGCGGCCTGGCGGGCGCAGCTGGACCTGGAGGGGCAGCGGAAGGGGCTGGAGGGCGGCCGGGTCACGGTCGGCTCCGGGGTCCTCGATCCGTTCCTCACGCGCGCGGTGAAGGAGTCGGCGGCCTGGACCGGCGCCGACCGGACCCCGGCGGCGCGGGCCGACCGCGCCCCCGGCTCGTACACCGTGCGGCTCGACCGGACGCGGCCCGTGGAGGCGCTGACGGTCATGACCGAGCCGGGCGGGCCCGGCGGGCCGGGGGACGCGCGCGTGGAGGCGTACGTCCCCGGCGAGGGCTGGCGGGCGCTCGGCCCGCTGTCGGCGTCCGGGTGGACCCAGACCGATCTGAAGGGGCTGCGGGCGGAGGCGCTGCGGGTGGTGTGGAGCGGCGACGGCCCGGCGCCCGGGGTGCGCTCGCTCGTGCCGTGGTTCGCGGACGGGCCGCGCGCCGGTCTCGACCTGGCCAGGACGGAGACGGACGCGGAGATCGGCGGCCCGGCGCGGCGGGTGGATGTGGAGCTCACCGGCCGGCGCGCGGGCGAGGTGCGCGGGGCGCTGACGGCGAGGGCCCCGAAGGGCGTCGTGGTGCGGCTGCCGGAGGAGGCCCGGGTGGAGCGCGGCGCGCGGACCAGCGTCCCGCTGGAGGTGTCGGTGGCGGCGGGCGTCCCGGCCGGTTCGTACCGGGTGCCGGTGTCCTTCGCGGGCGAGGAGCGGGTCCTGACGGTGCGGGCCTTCCCCCGGACGGCGGGCCCGGACCTGGCGCGGTCGGCGACGGCCTCCTCCTCGGGCGACGAGACGCCCGACTTCCCGGCCGCCTCGGCGGCGGACGGCGACCCGGCGACCCGCTGGTCCTCCCCGGCGGAGGACGGCGCCTGGTGGCAGCTGGAGCTGCCCGAGCCGGCCCGGATCGGGCAGGTGGTGCTGCACTGGCAGGACGCGTACGCCTCCCGCTACCGGGTGCAGGTGTCCGCCGACGGGCGGGTCTGGCGGACGGCGGCGACCGTCGCGGACGGCAGGGGCGGCCGGGAGTCGGTCCGGATGGACGCGGCGGACACCCGTTTCCTGCGGGTCCAGGGCGAGAAGCGGGCGACCCGCTTCGGCTACTCGCTCTGGTCGGTGGAGACGTACGCGGTGGCCCCTTCCGAGAAGGAGGCGACGGACACGCCGACGGGCACGCCGGAGAGCGCACCGACGGGCACGCCGGAGGAGCGGCCCGCCCCCTGAGGGGCGCGCCGCTCCGGCCGGGAGGCCTCCGCGTACGCGAAAGGCCCGGCTCAACCCGTCGTCAGCGCCCTCACAGGGGTGTCCGCGACGGAGTCGATCCGGGCCATGACGTCCTCGGCGCCGTACGGCTCCAGGTACGGCAGCCAGCGGGGGTCCCGGTGTCCGGTCCCGATGATCCGCCAGGCCAGGCCGGTCGGCGGGGCCGGTTGGTGCCGCAGCCGCCAGCCCAGCTCGCGCAGGTGCCGGTCGGCCTTGACGTGGTTGCAGCGGCGGCAGGCCGCCACCACGTTCTCCCAGGCGTGCGTGCCTCCGCGGCTGCGCGGGATGACGTGGTCGACGCTGGTCGCGACGGCCCCGCAGTACGCGCAGCGCCCGCCGTCGCGCGCGAAGAGCGCCCGGCGGGTCAAGGGAACGGGCCCCCGGTAGGGGACCCGCACGAAGCGCTTCAGTCGCACCACACTGGGAGCGGGGAGGACTTGGGTCTCGCTGTGCAGGAAGGCGCCGGACTCCTCGAGACAGAGAGCCTTGTTCTCCAGTACGAGGACGAGTGCGCGGCGGAGCGGTACGACGCCGAGCGGCTCGTACGACGCGTTGAGGACCAGGACATGCGGCACGGATGCCTCCTATGACGCCGGCGGCGCGTGGCTCGCGCCGGGACGAACTGCTCTCAGTCTCTCCTCATGCCTGGTCGCGGCGCCACCACGTACCGGAATCGGGGTGACGGCGCCGGGGGTGTTCTCGACCACATCGGCATCTCTCCCCGGTATGTGCCCAGGTGAGGTCCGTCTCTCCCTCGAACACGGCAACGGGACCATGTCCGACGCCCCGTTAGTGTGGATGGCCTGCGTACGCGATGCCTGGAGGTTGCCCCGTGTCCTGGTCCGCCCTAGCGGCTGCCACCGAACCCGACCCGATGCCGGCGACCCTGGACGAGGCCGCGGAGAAGGCCACGAACGCGGCGTCCTGGGTGGAGGAGAACTGGTCCACCTGGCTGAACACCGGGCTCCGCATCCTGCTGATCCTGGTCGTCGCGCTGCTGCTCCGGATGGCCGTGCGGCGGGCCCTGACGAAGCTGATCGAGCGGATGAACCGTTCGGCGCAGGCGGTGGAGGGGACGGCGCTCGGCGGCCTCCTGGTGAACACCGAGCGGCGGCGGCAGCGCTCGGAGGCGATCGGGTCGGTGCTCCGCTCGGTGGCGTCCTTCCTGATCCTGGGCACGGCCGGGCTGATGATCCTCGGCGCCTTCAAGATCGACCTGGCGCCGCTGCTCGCCTCGGCCGGTGTGGCCGGTGTGGCGATCGGTTTCGGCGCGCGGAACCTGGTGACGGACTTCCTCTCGGGCGTCTTCATGATCCTGGAGGACCAGTACGGCGTCGGTGACTCGGTCGACGCGGGCGTGGCCTCCGGCGAGGTCGTCGAGGTGGGCCTGCGGGTGACCAAGCTGCGCGGTGTGGACGGCGAGATCTGGTACGTCCGCAACGGCGAGATCAAGCGGATAGGGAACCTCAGCCAGGGCTGGGCGACGGCCGGCGTGGACGTCACCGTCCGGCCGACCGAGGACCTGGAGCGGGTGCGGGCCGTGATCGCGGAGGCGGGCGACGCCATGGCGAAGGAGGAGCCGTGGAACGAGCGCCTCTGGGGCCCGGTGGAGGTGCTCGGCCTGAACGAGGTGCTGCTGGACTCGATGACCGTCCGGGTCTCGGTGAAGACGATGCCGGGCAAGAAGTTGGGCGTCGAGCGGGAGCTGCGCTGGCGCATCAAGCGGGGTCTGGACGAGGCCGGGATCCGGATCGTGGGCGGGCTGCCGCCGCAGGGCGAGGAGTCCCCCGCCGACCCGACGGCGGGCATGGCGGCCCCGTCCGTGTTCGCCTCGGCGACCTCGCCGCAGTCGGCGGCGGCGACCCCGCTGCCGAGGTCCGACCTCACGAAGTAGCCCGGAAGGGCCCCTCCCCTCCGCGCCCCCGCGGGTAACGCTTCGGTTGCCTTCGGGGGCGTGTCGCGTTCCCGGGTATTGACGCCCCCGTGACGGCCGCCTTACCTTCCTCCCAACCCAATAGGAAACTTTCCTAACAGTGTCGGTCACGGCGCTGCGGCCACCGTACGAGGGCAGGTGCCAGTTCCATGGCCGGTACGACCCCGGGCATCCCCGGTACCCCGCGCGTCCTGCGGGCCATGAACGACCGCGCGGCCCTGGACCTGCTCCTGGAGCACGGCCCCCTCTCGCGGACCCGCATCGGCAACCTCACCGGCCTGTCGAAGCCGACCGCCTCCCAGCTGCTCGCCCGGCTCGAGGCCGCCGGGCTCGTCGTCGCCACCGGCACCACCGCGGGCCGGCCGGGACCCAACGCCCAGCTGTACGCCGTGAACGCGCGGGCCGGGTACGCCGCCGGGCTCGACGTCGACCAGCACCGCATCCGCGCCGCCGTCGCCGACATCACGGGCGAGATCACCGGCGAGTTCGAGCTGCGCACCCCCGGCCGCTCCGCCTCCGGCGTCGTCCGCCAGGTCACCGAGGCCCTGGACGGCGCCGTGAAGGCGGCCGGGATCACCCGCGAGGACGTCCGGCGCCTGGTCATCGGCACCCCCGGCGCCTTCGACCCGGCCACCGGGCGCCTGCGGTACGCCTCCCACCTGCCCGGCTGGCACTCGCCCACCCTCCTGGAGGAGCTGGCCGCCGCCCTGCCCATGCCGTTCGAGTACGAGAACGACGTCAACCTGGTGGCCGTCGCCGAGCAGCGCCTGGGCGCCGCCCGGGGCCACGAGAACTTCGCCCTGCTGTGGAACGAGGGAGGCCTCGGCGCCGCCCTCGTCCTCGGCGGGCGGCTGCACCGCGGCTTCACCGGGGGCGCCGGCGAGCTCGGCTTCCTGCCGGTGCCCGGCACCCCGCTCGTACGGCAGGTGACCAAGGCCAACTCCGGCGGCTTCCAGGAGCTCGCGGGCATCCAGTCCGTGCCCCGGATCGCCCGCGCCGCCGGGATCGAGACGCCCGACCACCCCTTCGTCCCGGTGGCGTCGGGGCTGCTCTCGCACGCCGCCGAGGCGCACGGCGAGGACCCCCGGTACGCGGAGCTGCTCGACCGGTACGCCGAGCGCCTCGCCACCGGGCTCGCCTCGCTGGTGGCGGTCCTCGACCCCGAACTGATCGTGCTGGCCGGGGACGCCCTGGTCCCCGGCGGCGAGCCGCTCCGCGCGCGCGTGCAGGCCGAACTCGCCGACCTCGCCCCGTCCCGGCCGCGCCTCGTCCTCTCCACCGTCCGCCGCCGCCCCGTCCTGCGCGGGGCGCTCGAAAGCGCCCTGGCCACCACGCGCGACGAGGTCTTCGACACCTCACGCTGACCCTCCCCGTCCCTCGCCGAAGCCCGCCACCCCTCCAGGGAGACACCGTCATGCCCGTCCGTCCGCGCGGCACAGCCGCAGCGCTCGCCGCCACCGCGTCGATAGCCCTCTTCGCCACCGCCTGTACCGGCTCCGCGAACAACGCGGCCGCCGACGACCCCGAGGCCGAGACGACCATCACCTTCTGGCACGGCTGGGCGGCGCCCGCCGAGGTCAAGGCGATCGAGGACAACGTCGCCCGCTTCGAGCAGGCCCACCCGAACATCAAGGTGAAGGTCGTCGGCGGCATCAACGACGACAAGCTGGGCCAGGCGCTGCGCGCGGGCGGGACGAACGGCCCGGACGTCGTCTCCTCCTTCACGACCTCCAACGTCGGCAAGTTCTGCGCCTCGGGCGCGCTCGCGGACCTGAAGCCCTTCATCGAGAAGGACAAGCTGGACCTCGACAAGATCTTCCCGAAGGTCCTCCAGTCCTACACGCAGTTCGAGGGGAAGCGCTGCTCCCTGCCGCTGCTCTCCGACGCGTACGGCCTCTTCTACAACAAGGACCAGTTCAAGGCCGCGGGACTCGACCCCGAAGCGCCGCCGAAGACCTGGTCCCAGTTCACCGAGGTCGCCAAGAAGCTCACCAAGGCCAAGGGCGACTCGTACGAGAGGCTCGGCTTCATGCCGAACTACCTCGGCTACGAGACCGTCGTCTCCCACTACATGTCCCAGTGGAAGCACGGCGGGTACTTCGACGCGGACGGGAAGTCGGCCGTCGCGAAGGACCCGGCCTTCGCCGAGATGATCACGTACCAGAAGTCCCTGGTCGACTCCCTGGGCGGCTTCGAGAAGCTCGACCGCTACCGCACGGGCTTCGGTGACGAGTGGGGCGCCCAGCACCCCTTCCAGACCGGGCAGGTCGCCATGCAGCTGGACGGCGAGTGGCGGCTGAACTTCATCAAGCAGGCCAAGGTGGGCTTCGAGGTCGGCGTCGCGCCGCTGCCCGTCGCCGACGACGAGATCGCCGAGTACGGCAAGGGCTACCTCTCCGGCACGATCATGGGCATCGCCCCGCAGAGCCGGAAGCAGAACGCGGCCTGGGAGCTGGTCAAGTACATGACCACGGACACCGGGGCCGTGGTGAACTTCGCCAACGGCATCGGCAACGTCCCCTCCACCCTGGACGCGCTGAAGTCCCCTGACCTGAAGTTCGACGCGCGCTTCAAGACCTTCCTGGACATCGCCCGGCACCCCGCGTCCACCACCTCCGACGGCGCGGTCAACGGCTCCGCCTACCAGGAGACGCTCCAGAAGTTCGCCGGGCGGTACGAGAAGGGCCAGGTCACCGATCTGAAGAAGGGTCTGGCGGACACCGCCGCCCAGATCGACCGCGACATCGCCGCGGCGAAGTGACGGTCACCCGCCCATGAGCACCGACACCCTGCCCGCGCAGGGGACGGCCGCCCCGGCCGCCCCCTCCCCGGAGGCGCGCAACACCCTGCGGTCCAAGCGCCGGCGCGACGCCCTGCGCACCGCGCTGTTCATGTCGCCCTGGCTGATCGGATTCGGCTTCTTCTTCGCCTATCCGCTCGTCTCCACGCTGTACTTCTCGTTCATGCGCTACGACGGCCTCAACGCGCCGACCTGGCGGGGCCTGGACAACTGGTCGTACGTCTTCGCGGACTTCCCCCAGTTCTGGCCGGCCCTGGAGAACACCCTCTGGCTGGCCGTCGTGATGGTCTCCTGCCGGGTCCTGTTCGGCCTCGGCATCGGCCTCCTGATCACCAAGATCAAGACGGGTGCCGGGGTCTTCCGGACCCTCTTCTACCTGCCGTACCTGGCCCCTCCGGTGGCCGCCACGCTCGCCTTCGTCTTCCTGCTCAACCCCGGCACCGGGCCGGTCAACTCGCTCCTGGAGGCGGTCGGCGTCCCCGCGCCCTCCTGGTTCAACGACGCGGACTGGGCCAAGCCGGCCCTCACGGTCCTCGCCGTGTGGGGCGTCGGCGACCTCATGGTCATCTTCATGGCCGCCCTGCTCGACGTGCCGAAGGAGCAGTACGAGGCCGCCGAACTCGACGGCGCGTCCCCCTGGCAGCGCTTCCGCTACATCACCCTGCCGAACATCTCGCCGATCGTGCTCTTCGCGGTCGTCACCGGAGTCATCGGCGCGATGCAGTACTACACGCAGCCGATCGTGGCCTCCAAGGTCGCCTCGGGCGTGATGGGCGGCTCCGGCGTCACCTTCGTCCCCGGCTATCCGGACGACTCCACGCTCACCCTGCCGCAGCTCGTCTACAGCCTCGGCTTCAGCCAGTTCAACTACGGCGCCGCCTGCGTCGTGGCGCTGGTGCTCTTCGCACTCTCCATGGCCTGCACCGCCCTGCTCATGCGCAGGCGCGGCGGCCTGATCGGCTCGGGTGACTGAACCATGACGACCGCGACCGCCCCCCTGCGGGCCGACACGAGCCCCGCCGCGAAGCGGGCCCGCCGCAAGGCCCTGCTGCACTGGATCGCCGTGCACGCGCTCGGCATCGCCGCCGCGCTGTTCTTCGTGCTCCCCTTCGTCTTCGTCCTCCTGACCTCCCTGATGAGCGACCAGCAGGCGCTCACCCGGGACCTGACGCCGAACTCCTGGCACTGGGAGAACTACGTCCGGGTCCTCCGGACCGACGGCTTCCTCACCTGGTGGGGGAACTCCCTGCTGTACGCCGGACTCGGCACCGCGCTCGTCGTGGTGTCCTCGGTCCCCGTGGCGTACGCCCTCGCGAAGTTCCGCTTCCGGGGCCGGCACCTGTCGCTGCTGCTCGTCATCGCGATGATGATGCTGCCGCCGCAGGTCGTGATCATCCCCATGTACCTGTTCTGGGCGCAGCAGATGGACCTCTCCGGCACGCTGTGGCCGCTGATCGTCCCGATGGCGTTCGGCGACGCCTTCTCCATCTTCCTGCTGCGCCAGTTCCTCCTGACGATCCCCGACGAGTACGTCGAGGCCGCCCGGATCGACGGCTGCGGCGAGTTTCGCACGCTGATCCGGATCGTGCTCCCGATGGCGAAGCCGGGCATCGCCGCCGTGGCCCTCTTCCAGTTCTTCGCCTGCTGGAACGACTACTTCGGGCCACAGATCTACGCCTCGGACAACCCGGGTGCCTGGACGCTCAGTTACGGCCTGGAGTCCTTCAAGGGCGCGCACCACACCGACTGGAACCTGACCATGGCCGCGACCGTCCTGGTCATGGCCCCCGTGATCCTCGTGTTCTTCTTCGCGCAGAAGGCGTTCGTCGAGGGAGTCACACTGACCGGAGTGAAGGGCTGAGAGATGAAACTCGCTGTCGTGGGGGGCGGCTCGACCTACACCCCCGAGCTGATCGACGGATTCGCGCGGCTGCGCGACACCCTGCCCATCACCGAACTCGTCCTGGTGGACCCGGCCGCCGAGCGGCTGGAGCTCGTCGGCGGACTGGCCCGGCGGATCTTCGCCCGGCAGGACCACGACGGGAAGATCGTCACCACCAGCGACCTCGACGCCGGGGTCGAGGGCGCCGACGCCGTCCTCCTCCAGCTGCGGGTCGGCGGGCAGGCCGCCCGCGAGCGGGACGAGACCTGGCCGCTGGAGTGCGGCTGCGTCGGCCAGGAGACCACCGGCGCCGGCGGCCTCGCCAAGGCGCTGCGCACGGTCCCGGTCGTCCTGGACATCGCCGAGCGGGTCCGGCGCGCCAACCCGGACGCCTGGATCATCGACTTCACCAACCCCGTCGGCATCGTCACGCGCGCGCTGCTCCAGGCCGGGCACAAGGCCGTCGGCCTGTGCAACGTGGCCATCGGCCTCCAGCGGAAGTTCGCCGGGCTGCTCGGCGTGGCCCCGTCCGAGGTCCACCTCGACCACGTCGGGCTCAACCACCTGACCTGGGAGCGGGCGGTACGCCTCGGGGGGCCCGAGGGCGAGAACGTCCTGCCCCGGCTGCTCGCCGAGCACGGCGACGCCGTCGCCGACGACCTGCGCCTGCCGCGCCCGGTCCTCGACCGGCTCGGCGTCGTCCCCTCGTACTACCTGCGGTACTTCTACGCGCACGACGAGGTGGTCCGGGAGCTCGGCACGAAGCCCTCGCGCGCGGCGGAGGTCGCGGCGATGGAGCGCGAACTCCTGGAGATGTACGGGGACCCCGCGCTCGACGAGAAGCCGGCGCTGCTCGCCAAGCGGGGCGGCGCCTTCTACTCGGAGGCTGCGGTGGACCTGGCGGCCTCGCTGCTGGGCGGCGGGGGGTCGCCGTACCAGGTGGTGAACACGTACAACAACGGCACGCTGCCGTTCCTGCCGGACGACGCCGTCGTCGAGACGCAGGCCTCGGTCGGCTCCGGGGGCGCCGTGCCGCTGCCGGTCGCGCCGGTGGACCCGCTGTACGCCGGTCTGATCGCGCACGTCACCGCCTACGAGGACCTGGCCCTGGAGGCGGCGCTGCGCGGGGGCCGCGACCGGGTGTTCAAGGCGCTCCTCGCGCATCCGCTGGTCGGACAGTACGACCGCGCCGACGGGCTCACCGACCGGCTGATCGCGCACAACCGGGAGCACCTCGCGTGGGTGTGAAGCTGAACGGCACGCTCCTCGCGGTCGACGCGGGGAACAGCAAGACCGACGTCGCGGTGATCGCCCCGGACGGCACCGTCCTGGGGTCGGCGCGCGGCGGCGGGTTCCAGCCGCCGGTGGTGGGGGTGGGGACGGCGGTCGACGGGCTCGCCGAGATCGTGGGCCGGGCGTGGGACGCGGCCGGCGGCGCCGGGCTCTCTCCCGCGTTCGCGCACGTCACGGCCTGTCTCGCCAACGCCGACCTGCCCGTGGAGGAGACCGCGCTCCAGGAGGAGGTGCTCGGCCGGGGCTGGAGCCGGTCCGTACGGGTCCACAACGACACCTTCGCGATCCTCCGGGCCGGGCTCGACGAGCCGCGGGGCGTCGCCGTGGTGTGCGGGGCCGGGATCAACTGCGTCGGGATGACGCCGGACGGGCGGACCGCGCGCTTCCCCGCGATCGGGAAGATCTCCGGGGACTGGGGCGGCGGCGGCGGACTCGCCGACGAGGCCCTGTGGTGCGCGGCGCGGGCGGAGGACGGGCGGGGCCTGCCGACGGCCCTCGCCGACGCGCTGCCCGCACACTTCGGCCTGGGGTCGATGTACGCGCTGATCGAGGCGCTGCACCTGGGCCGGATCGCGGTGGGGCGGCGGCACGAGCTGGCGCCGGTGCTCTTCGCGGTCGCGGCCGGGGGCGACCCGATCGCGCTGTCTCTGGTGCACCGGCTCGCCGAGGAGGTCGTCGTCATGGCGGCGGTCGCGCTGCGCCGGCTGGGGCTGCACGAGGAGGAGGCCCCGGTGATGCTGGGCGGCAGCGTGCTCGCCGCCCGCCACCCGCAGTTGGAGGACCGGATCCGCGAACTCCTGGCGGAGCGGGCGCCGAAGGCCACGATCGGCTTCGTGACCGCGCCGCCGGTCCTCGGGGCGGGACTGCTCGCCCTGGACGAGGCGGCCGCGGGCCCTGCGGCGAAGGCCCGGCTGCGGGAGCGGTACGCGGACTGAGCGTGCGGCGGGTGCGGGGTGTCCGGTCGGAGCGACGGGACGCCCCGCACGCATGTTCACCTGTTCGAGCGAGCTGCGGAGGGGAACCGATTCCGGCCCGAAGGCGTATTCAAGGTGAGGGGGTTCGCCTACTGGGACACGGGAGGCATGGGGCACGATAGGCACAAGATCCAGTCAATCCCGGTGTGCGGACGGCCCCCTGAGGCCATACTGCTGGCCGGGTGCTCCTCCACCGGAACCGGTCCCGCCGGCCGCCGGCCGGACGGGCCGACGTCAGCGACCGAGGGGGAGGTCCAGTGACACACCCGCCGAACGCGCCCGCTCCGGCGGCGCGGGGCACGGCGCCGGCACCCGCGCGCCCGGGATCGGTGCCCGCGCAGCCGTCGCCCGCGCCCGCCGCCGCGCCGCCCGCCGGCCGGGGTGCCTGGGCCGTGGGCCGGGAGCGGCTGCGGGAGGCCGCGACCACCGAGCCCGGCCGGCTGCGGATCCTCGGGGCCGTACTGGCGCTGCTCGTCGTCGCGTTCGGGGCGGTCACCGCCCTGGAGGTCACCGACCGGGCCGCCGCGGCCGACGACGTGGTCGGCCGCAGCCAGCCGCTGAGCGCCGACGCGGCCGCCGTCTACCGCTCGCTCGCCGACGCCGACACCACCGCCGCCAGTGGCTTCCTCGCGGGCACCCTGGAGCCCGCGGAGTCCCGCGCGCGGTACACCCGCGACATCACCACCGCCTCCCGGCTCCTCGTCAAGGCCGCGGCGAACACGGACGGTTCGTCGGCCTCGGCCCGCGAGATCGCCACCCTCAACGAACAGCTCCCGCGCTACACGGGCCTGATCGAGCGCGCCCGGGCCGCCAACCGGCAGGGCCTGCCGCTCGGCGGCGCCTACCTCCGGTACGCCAACCAGCAGATGTCCACCTCGCTGCTGCCGGCCGCCGAGCGGCTGTACGCGGCGGAGACCGAGCGGCTGCGGCGGGACGACGACGCGGCCCGCACCCGGCCCCTCCTGTCGCTCGCGCTCGGACTGCTCGCCCTCGGCGCCCTGCTCTGGGCCCAGCGCCGGACGTACGTCCGCACCCACCGGGTCTTCAACCACGGGCTGCTCGCCGCCACCGCCGCCACCGTGGTCGTCCTGCTGTGGCTCGCCGCCGCGCACACCGTGACGCGGAGCGGGCTCGACAGCGCCCGGGCGCACGGGCAGGAGTCCCTCCAGGTGCTCAACACGGCCCGGATCAGCTCCCTCACCGCCCGCGCCAACGAGAACCTGACCCTGGTCGCCCGGGGCGCCGTCCTCGCCGAGGACGGCAAGAGCGACAAGTACGAGACGGACTACACCGCGAGCATGGGCTCCCTGACGGCGGCGCTCGCCCGGGCCCGCGAGCTCGCCGACGACGACGCCGGGCGCGGCCCGGTCGACGAGTCCTCCGCGCACGCCGCCGAGTGGCGGGAGCGCCACAAGGACGCCCGGGCCAAGGACGAGGCCGGCGACTACGAGGGCGCCCTCGGCCGGGTCGTGGGCGCCAAGGACTCCACGGGCCGTTCCTTCGACGAGGTCGACGCGGCCCTGGAGAAGGCCCTCGCGCACGAGCAGCGGGAGTTCACCCGCTCCGCCGGGGAGGCCCGGGACGCGCTGACCGCGCTCCCGCTGGGCGCGGCGGCCCTCGGGATCCTGGGCGCGGCGGGCGCCGTGCTCGGCATCAACCGCAGACTGTCGGAGTACCGGTGAGAGGGGGCGGGATGCCGAAGGGCACGGACCCGCTGGTGCGGCGGACGGCGAGCGGCACGGCCCCGCACGGACCGGGGGCGGCGCGCGGCGGCGACCCGCACGCGTCGGGGGCGGCGCGCGGCACCGGCTCCCGGGCGCGGCGGGCGGCCGGGCGGCTGCGGGGCTGGGGCGGGGTGGCCGCGATGGCCGTGGCCTGCGGGCTCACCGCCTCGCTCACCCTGCTGCCGCTCGCCCAGGACGGCGGCGCGGCGGCGGCCGCGCCGCGCACGGGCGGCACCGGCGTCGGGACGGGCGTCCAGGTCAAGGCCGACACCTGCGCGCACCCCGAGGCCTCCCTGACGCCCTCGTCGGCGGACGGCCCGTCGGTCCGGGCGATCAAGGAGCGCGGGAAGCTGATCGTCGGCGTCGACCAGTCCAGCTACCGCTGGGGCTACCGGAATCCGGAGAAGGGCGTCCTGGAGGGCTTCGACATCGACCTCGCCAAGGCCATCGCCAAGGACCTCCTCGGCGACCCGGACGCGATCATCTTCCGGACGATCCCCACCAACCAGCGGATCGCCGCCCTGGACAGCGGCAAGGTCGACCTCGTCGTGCGCACCATGACGATCAACTGCAAGCGGATCGAGCAGGTCGCCTTCTCCACCGCCTACTTCCGGGCCGGGCAGCAGGTGCTGGCGCCGAAGCTCGACCGGAGCATCACCGGCTACGACTCCTCGCTGCGCGGCAAGCGGGTCTGCACCGCCGAGGGCTCCACGGCCTACGACGCCCTGGAGGAGAAGTCCTTCGGCGCGGTCTTCAAGGACGAGGGCGACGGCACCAAGGCCGACCCGGACCTGCTGACCGTCCCCAACCAGCTGGACTGTCTGGCCAGGCTCCAGATGGGCGAGGTCGACGCCGTCGTCACGGACAACGCCCTGGCGGCCGGGCAGGCCGCGCAGGACCCGGCGGTCGAGCTCAAGGGCAGGCCGTTCACCGAGGAGTACTACGGGGTGGCGGCCAAGCTGGGGAACGACGACCTGGTCCGCCGGGTGAACCAGGTGCTGGTGGGCTACCGGCAGGGCCCCTGGCAGAAGGCGTACCGGGACTGGCTGGAGAAGGACCTGCCGGGGATACCGGGGCCGCCCGCCCCGCTGTACAAGTGACCGGCACGCGCCCCGAAGGAACCACCCCGAACACGAAGCGGAAGGACGGACCGATGGGCGTCACGGGACCCCCCGGGCCGGTGATGGACCGGGACGAGGCGGACCGTGCGCTGGCGCGGCTCGGCGCCGAGCACAAGGCGGTCGAGGACTCCCTCCTCGCGCTCCAGGACCACGCGGGCCGCAGGCTGCTCGAAGGGGCGGAGCTGACCGGCACGACGCGGGACCGCTGGGCGGCCGCGGAGCGGACCATCACCTTGCTCTGGACCTGCTTCGACGTGTACACCGGCGCCCTGCGGGAGGCACGGGAGGTGCGGGCGCGGCGCCGCTGGCCCGGCCGGGAGGAGCTCGTCGAGCTGACCGACCGGCTGCGCGGCGACACCGTGATCGTCCCGGGCGGGGCCGCCGAAGGTGCCCTGCTCACCGAGCGGTTCAGCCTGGAGGGCCTCGTCCGGCGGATGAACGAGCTGTACGCCTCCTCGCTCGACCTGGTCGTCACCGCGGACGCCGTCTGGTCGGCGCTGCCCGCGCGGATAGACCTGCTCGCCGCCGAGCTGGGCCGGACGCGTTCGCTGGCGCACTCGGTCGGCGTGCGCCCCGGGGAGCACCCGGCGGGGGACGAGCTGGAGGCGATCACGGCCGAGCTGACCGCGCTGCGCTCGCAGGTCGTGACCGATCCGCTGGCGTTCTGGCGTCCGGCGGCGGGGAGTTCGGCGCCCGGCGGCGGGCGGCCCGACACCGAGCGGTACGACCGGGCCGCGCGGGCCCTGGAGGAGATCCGGCGCGAGATCGAGGCGGTCCTCGCGGTCCGGCAGGACTCCGAGGACCGGCTGCTGCGGCTGCGGGACGTGCTCTCGCGGGCGGACCGGACGCTCGCCGAGGCGCGGTCGGCGCGCGGCGAGGTCCTGGCGAAGATCGCCGCCTCCGAGGTGCCGGCGGTCAGCGGGCCGCCGATCGTGCTCCAGGAGCGGCTCGCGGCGGCCGCCGAGTACCGCCGGCACGCCCAGTGGCACCGGCTCTCCCCGCTCCTGGAGTCCCTGGAGCGGGAGGCGGAGGACGAACTGCTGCGGGCCCGCGAGTCGCTGACGGCGGTCACCGCGCCGCTCGCCGTGCGGGCCGAGCTGCGCGGCCGGCTGGACGCGTACAAGGCGAAGGTGGCGCGGCTCGGCGCGGCGGAGGACCCGCTGCTCGTCGAGCGGTACGACGCGGCGCGCCGGATGCTGTGGAGCGCGCCCTGCGACCTGCGGGTCGCGGAGCAGGCGGTGCTGCGCTACCAGCAGGCGGCGGCGGACGTGCTGTCCGGGCCGAGGGACACGCGGGGCGCGGGAGACGCGGGAGGACGACAGTGGTGAGCGGGGAGACGGGCGTGGGGAGCTGTCAGCGTCCTTCGTGCGAGGGCGCGTACGAGGACATGGGGGGCGGCGAGCTGTACTGCGACACCTGCGGGCTCGCGCCGGTCGTCGCGCCCGGGGGCCTGATCGGGTCGACGCCGACCGGGATGGCCGTGCCCGGACGGGGGACGGGAGGCGTCGGGGGGCCGGACTCCGGTTCCTCGCGCAGCGGTTCCCGTGCCTCCTCGCGCGCCTCGTCCCGCTCGTCGACCTCGCGGCGCTCGGTCTCCGGACGGCTGTCGCGCTCGGTCTCCGGCACCTCCACGGGCCGCTCGGTGTCGGTGCGCAGCTCGGGTACGTCGACCGGGCAGTCCGCCCGGAACCGGCTGGGCGCGGGTCTTGTGACGATCCCCGAGGTGCCTCGGCCGGACCCGCGGGGCGCGGTCATGGAGAACGCCGAGGTGCCCGAGCGGAAGCGTTTCTGCTCCCGTTCGGACTGCGGTGCTCCGGTGGGCCGTTCGCGGGGGGACCGGCCGGGCCGCACGGAGGGCTTCTGCACCACGTGCGGGCACCCGTACTCGTTCGTGCCCAAGCTCAGGGCCGGGGACATCGTGCACGGCCAGTACGAGGTCGCGGGCTGCCTCGCGCACGGCGGGCTCGGCTGGGTCTACCTCGCCGTGGACCGTGCCGTCTCCGACCGGTGGGTGGTCCTCAAGGGCCTGCTGGACACCGGCGACCAGGACGCCATGGCCGCCGCGATCTCCGAGCGCCGCTTCCTCGCCGAGATCGAGCACTCGAACATCGTCCGCATCTACAACTTCGTCGAGCACCTCGACCAGCGCACCGGCTCGCTCGACGGCTACATCGTCATGGAGTACGTCGGCGGGAAGTCGCTCAAGGAGATCGCCAACGACCGGCGCACCCCGGACGGCCGGCGCGACCCGCTGCCGGTGGAGCAGGCCTGCGCGTACGGCATCGAGGCCCTGGAGGCGCTGGGACACCTCCACAGCAGGAACCTGCTGTACTGCGACTTCAAGGTCGACAACGCCATCCAGACCGAGGACCAGCTGAAGCTCATCGACATGGGCGCGGTCCGGCGGATGGACGACGACGAGTCCGCGATCTACGGCACGGTGGGCTACCAGGCGCCCGAGGTCGCGGAGGTCGGCCCCTCGGTCGCGAGCGACCTGTACACGGTGGCCCGCACGCTCGCCGTGATGACCTTCGACTTCCAGGGCTACACGAACGTCTTCGTGGACTCGCTGCCCGACCCCGAGCACATCGCGGTCTTCCGGACGTACGAGTCGTACTACCGCTTCCTGGTCCGCGCGACCGACCCGGACCCGGCCCGCAGGTTCGCCTCCGCGCAGGAGATGGCGGAGCAGCTGACGGGGGTGCTGCGCGAGGTCGTGGCCCTCCAGTCGGGGCGTCCGCGTCCGGCCCTTTCGACGCTGTTCGGCACGGAGGTGCGGGTCACGGACACCACGCTGTTCGCCGAGCTGACGGGGGACGTGTCGCTGCTCGGCGCCGCTCGCCGGGGGCGCGGGCGGTCGGGCACGACGCCGGGCGGACCGCCGCCGGGTGGGGTGCCGGGCGCGGTGCCGGGGCAGGTGGCGCCCGGTGGGGTGCCGGGGCAGGCGGCGGTCGGCGCGGTGCCGGGGCAGGTGGGGCCCGGCGTGGCCGCGCTGCCCGGTCCCGGGCTCGGCGGGCTGCTCGCGCCGGTCGACGCGCCCGCCACCGCGCTCGCGCTGCCCGTGCCGCGCGTCGACGCCGCCGACCCCAACGCCGGTTTCCTGGCCGGTCTCGCGGCCGCCGCCCCCGGCGAGCTCCTCGGGGCGCTCCAGGGCGCGCCCGCCCCCTCCGTCGAGCTGCGGCTGCGCACCCTGCGGGCCGAGCTGGAGCTGCGGGACCTGCCCTCGGCCGCGCGGACCCTGGCCGGTCTGGAGGAGCGGGACCCGGACGACTGGCGGGTCGTCTGGTACCGGGGCGTCGCCTCCCTGGTGACCGGGGACCACGAGCACGCCGCGCTCGCGTTCGACGCGGTGTACGACGCCTTCCCGGGCGAGCCGGCGCCGAAGCTGGCCCTCGGGATCTGCGCCGAGGTCCTCGGGCAGCTGGACAACGCCGCCGAGTACTACCGCCTGGTGTGGGCGACGGACCCGAGCTTCGTCAGCGCGGCCTTCGGGCTCGCCCGGGTGCGGCTCGCGGCGGGCGACCGCACCGGAGCCGTGCGGGCCCTGGAGTCCGTGCCGGAGGCGTCGATCCACTACACGGCGGCGCGGGTCGCGGCCGTGCGGGCGCGGCTGCGCAGGCGCCCGGCGCGGGAGCCGCTCGGCGCCGATCTGACGGCGGCCGCCGCGCAGGTCTCCGCGCTCCAGGGCTTCGGTCTGGACGCGGTGCGCCGGGAGAGGTTGTCGACGGAGGTCCTCGGGACGGCCCTCGACTGGGTACTCTCCGGTAGTCCCGGTGCGGCACCGGACGGCGGCGCGCTGCTGCTCGGCAGTGAACTGGACGAGCGCGGACTGCGCTTCGGCCTGGAACGCTCGTACCGGGTGCTGGCCCGGCTCGCCCAGCAGGGCGAGGAGAGGATCGAACTGGTGGAGCGGGCCAACCGCTTCCGCCCCCGGACGTGGGTGTGAGGATGTCCCAGAAGCCGAAGCCGTCGCACGGACTCGCCGCCTGCCCGGGCTGCGCGGAGCCGCTGGATTCGGGTGACCGGTTCTGCGGGGCGTGCGGCTACGACCTGTCGGCCGCACCGGCCGCCGAGTCCGGTGCCGATCGCCCCACGGTGGCGATCGGCACGCCGGTGGCCTGGCCGGCCGCGCCGTCGCGCGACCCCGGTTCGCTCTCGACGGCGACCCAGCACCCGGGCGACCTCCCGGGCACCGACTCCGGCGGCCACGACCTCCCGGCCACGGAGGTCCGCACGGACGTCCCGGTGCCGGCACCGGCGGAGACCGGAGCACCCGGTGCGCCGGGCGCACCGACCGGGACCACGCCCGCACCCGCCGCCACCCCGGGGACTCCCGCGCCCGGGGCTCCCGTGTCGGGGACTCCCGCGCCCGGGGCCCCCGTCGCCGCCCCCGGCGGGGACTTCGAGCTGGCCGCGCCCGATCCGCGTACCGCCGTGCGCGCGGATCCCGCTCCGGCTCCGGTCCCGGTCCCGGCCGCCGCACCGGTCGCGCCCGCCCAGGGCACGCCCGCCGCGGGCGGACCCTCGCTCTGCGTGGCCTGCCGGGCCGGGCGGGTGGACTCCGACGGGTACTGCGAGAACTGCGGGCACGCCCAGCCGCGCGAGCGCGACCACATGGAGCGGGAGGTCACCGGCGTGGCCGCCGTCAGCGACCGCGGGCTGCGCCACCACCGCAACGAGGACGCCTTCGCCGTCTCCTCGACCACCCTGCCCGACGGCTCCCCCGCCGTCGTCGCGATCGTCTGTGACGGCGTCTCCTCCGCGACCCGTCCCGACGAGGCCTCCGCCGCCGCCGCCGAGGCCGCCGGAGCCTCGCTGCTCGCCGCGCTCCCCCGGGGCACGCATCCGCAGCAGGCGATGCACGAGGCGATCGTGGCCGCCGCCGAGGCCGTCAACTCCCTGGCGGAGGAGCCCGGGCAGGAGGGCGCGGAGCACGATCCGCACCGCCACCGCAACGCGCCGGCGTGCACCCTCGTCGGCTCCGTCGCCGCCGCCGGCCTGCTGGTCGTGGGCTGGGTCGGCGACAGCCGCGCCTACTGGGTGCCGGACGACCGCAGCGCCCCGCCCGCCCGGCTCACCGAGGACGACTCGTGGGCCGCGCAGATGGTGGCGGCGGGCCTGATGAACGAGGCCGAGGCGTACGCGGACGAGCGCGCCCACGCGATCACCGGCTGGCTCGGCGCCGACTCCTACGAACTGGACCCGCACACGGCCGCGTTCAAGCCGGACCGGTCCGGTGTGGTGGTGGTCTGCACGGACGGCCTGTGGAACTACGCCGAGGGCGCCGACGACATGGCCCGGATCGTCCCGGCCGACGCGGCCGACCGCCCGCTGCACGGCGCCCAGGTCCTCGTCGGCCACGCCCTGGACGGCGGCGGCCACGACAACATCACGGTCGCGCTGGTCCCGTTCACCGTCACTCCCCGAGGGGCAGGATCCGCCTGAGAGCGGTCGCCGATCCCCGCCCCCTTCACCGTCGTTGCCCGAGGAGCCCGAAACAGATGGCGAACTTCTCCAAGCCGACCGCGCCCCGGTTCTCGGTGGACGTCTACCAGAACGAGTTCCTGCCCGAGGGCGGCCGGGACGTCAGCGCGATCGTCACCGTCACCTCGACCGGGGGCGGCACCACCGGGGGCTTCGCGAGCGGCGGCCCGGCCGCCGCCGGCGTCGTCCTGATGGTCGACTGCTCCGGTTCGATGGACTACCCCGCCACCAAGATGCGCGGCGCGCGCGAAGCGACAGCCGCCGCCGTCGACACCCTGCGCGACGGCACCCGCTTCGCCGTCGTCGCCGGGACGCACCTGGCGAAGGAGGTCTACCCGGGGAACGGCGGCCTCGCCGTCGCCGACGCCCGCACCCGCGCCGAGGCCAAGGAGTCGCTGCGCCGGCTCTCGGCCGGCGGCGGCACCGCGATCGGCACCTGGCTGCGGCTCGCGGACCGGCTGCTCTCCTCCGCCGAGCTCACCATCCGGCACGGCATCCTGCTCACCGACGGCCGCAACGAGCACGAGACGCCGGAGGAGCTGCGCGCCGCGCTCGACGCCTGCGCGGGCCGCTTCACCTGCGACGCGCGCGGGGTCGGCACGGACTGGGAGGTCAAGGAGGTCACCGGGATCGCCTCGGCGCTCCTCGGCACCGCCGACATCGTCGCGGACCCGGCCGGGCTCGCGGCCGACTTCACGGCGATGATGGAGCACGCGATGGGCAAGGGCGTCGCGGACGTCGCCCTGCGGCTGTGGACCCCGGTCGGGGTCGAGATCCTCTTCGTGAAGCAGGTCGCGCCGACCGTCGAGGACCTCACCGGCCGGCGCACCGAGGCCGGGCCGCGCGCCGGGGACTACCCGACCGGCTCGTGGGGCGACGAGTCCCGCGACTACCACGTGAGCGTCCGGGTCCCGCAGGCGGCGGTCGGCCAGGAGATGCTCGCCGCCCGGGTCTCCCTGATCGCCCCGGACCCGGCGGGCGGCGACCCGCGCCCGCTGTCTCAAGGGCTGGTACGGGCGGTGTGGACGGACGACCTCGCGATGTCGACGTCGATCAACCCGCAGGTCGCGCACTACACGGGCCAGGCGGAGCTGGCGGATGTCATCCAGCAGGGTCTCGATGCCCGCAAATCGGGCGATCGTGACGGAGCGACGGCCAAACTGGGCCGTGCCGTGCAGCTCGCGGCGGCCTCGGGCAACGCGGATACGGCGAAACTGCTTTCGAAGGTGGTCGACGTGGTCGACGCGGCGACCGGTACTGTGCGTTTGAAGGCGAAGGTCGCGGAAGCGGACGAGATGACACTCGAGACCCGCTCCACCAAGACCGTTCGTGTGAAGAGGTAGCCCGGTCACCGGGCCGGACGACGAGAGGGGGAAGCACCGACATGCCTACCTGCCCGAACGGACACCAGTCGGTCTCCGACGACTGGTGCGAGGTCTGCGGCCACCGCATGGCCGGGGCGGGTGCGCCGACGGGTGCCGTACCGCCGCCTCCCCCGCCGCCGCCCCCCGCGTACGGATACCCCGGCCCCGACGCGGCCCCGGCCGGCCCGCCCCCGCCGCCCGCGTACGGATACCCCGGCGGTCCCGACCGGAGCCCGGCAGGCCCGCCGCCGCCCCCCGCGTATGGCTACCCCGGCCCCGACAGCCCCGACCGGAGCCCCGCGGGCCCGCCGCCCGCGTATGGCTACCCCGGTCCCGACGGTCCGGACCGGAGCCCGGCCGGACCGCCGCCTCCTGCGTACGGATACCCCGGCCCCGACGGTCCCGGCCGGTCCCCGGCGGGTCCGCCGCCGGGTGCGCCCGGCGGTCCGGGCGGTTACGGCGCGGGTGCTCCCGGCGGCTTCCGCCCCGGTGGCGACCCGAACGCGACGGCCCAGGCGGAGCTCTGCCCGCAGTGCCGCACGCCCCGCGAGCCGATGGCGCCCTTCTGCGAGGAGTGCCGCTGGAACTTCCTCACGAACACGGCGACCTCGTACACGCCGGTGGCTCCGCACAACGCGCCGCCGAGCACCCCGCCGCAGCAGCCCGGGCCGCCGCCCGGCATGAACCTGCCGCCGGGCTTCCAGTCCTCGCCGCCCTCCCCCGGGCAGCAGCCGCCGCAGCAGCCCGATCCGTTCGGCTACCAGGGCTCGCGGCCCTCGCAGGTGAACCGCCCGGCCGAGCCGCTGGGCGCCGAGCCCACGCACCACCAGGCCCCGCCGCAGCGCCCGCAGGCGCAGCAGCCGCAGGGCCCGCCCGCGTACCTCCAGGCCCCGGCCCAGGCTCCGGCACCGCCCGCGCCGCCGCAGCCGCGCGCGGACGACGACTGGGTCCTGTCGCCGCCCTCGCAGCACCCGGCGCCCCAGGCGCCCCCGCAGCATCCGGGCCCGCAGGGACAGCCGCCCCACCAGGCGCCGCAGCCGCCCCCGCACCAGGGGCCCCCGTCGCACATGGGTCCCCCGTCGCATCAGGGGCCTCCGTCGCACCAGGGGCAGCAGCCTCCGCAGCAGTTCCAGCCGCCGCAGCCGCCCCCGCAGCCGCAGCGGCCCCAGAGCTGGACGGCGGTCATCGGTCCCGACCGCGAGTACTTCATGGCGATGATGCAGCGCAGCGGCCCGGAGGCCACGGGCCTCAACCTGCCCGCGTACTCGCCGGACAAGCACCTGCCGCTCCAGGGCAACCAGGTCTCCATCGGCCGCCGCCGGCACTCCACCGGCGAGTCCCCCGACATCGACCTGTCGGTGCCGCCGGAGGACCCGGGCGTCTCGCACCAGCACGCGGTGCTCGTGCAGCAGCCGGACGGCTCGTGGGCGGTGGTGGACCAGAACTCCACCAACGGCACCACGGTCAACGGCGGCGAGGAGCCGATCCAGCCCTACGTCCCCGTCCAGCTCGAGGACGGCGACCGGGTGCACGTCGGCGCCTGGACCACGATCACGATCCGCGCCTCCTGACCGGACGGTCTCAGCCCAGGGGCCAGGCGTACGGCCCCGCCGGGTCGTCCAGCCAGGCCCACTGGCGTCCGCCGTCGACCGTCACCCCGAAGCGCTCCCGCTCCGGCCGCCCCTCGCGCAGCCAGAGCGAGAGCGCTTCGCGCCGGTCGAGGGTCCCGGCGACGAGCCCCCACAGGAAGAGGAAGCGCTCGTCCCCGGCCGGGCCGTGGCGCGGCGGGGGCCGCCCCGGCCCCCGCGCGGCCGTGCCCCGGAGCGCCACGAAGTAGGCGGAGGTCGCGAGGAAGCGCCCCTCCGCGTGTCCGGCGTCGCGCACCCGCAGCAGGATCAGCCCGGTGGACAGCGGGGCAAGGACCAGCGCCCCGGGGCGGCACTGGGCGAGCCAGGGGTACGGCACCGAGGGCACCGCGCAGGTCGCCACGATCCGGTCGTACGGGGCGTGCTCGGGGCAGCCGCGGGCGCCGTCGGCGGCGAGCACCGCGGGCCGGTGGCCGACCGCGGCCAGATGGGTCCGGGCGGTCTCGGCGATCTCCTCGTCCAGGTCGACGGTGGTGACGTGCTCCGCGCCGAGCCGGTGGCAGAGCAGGGCCGCGTGGTAGCCGCTGCCCGCGCCGATCTCCAGGACGTCGTGCCCGTCGCGCACGTCCAGGGCGTCGAGCATCAGCGCCATCAGCGAGGGCTGGCTGGCGGAGGAGACCAGCTCGCCGTCGCGGACCCGGGTGGCGACGGCGGTGTCCGCGTACGCCCCGCGCAGCCAGCGGTCCCGCCGGGCCGGCTCGGGGGCGCCGGACCAGAGCCGCTCGTAACCGCCGGGCGCGGAGACGTAGTAGTAGGGGACGAAGAGGTGCCGGGGCACCTCGGCGAAGGCCGCGCGCCAGGCGGGGTCGGTCAGCAGCCCCTCGGCCTCGATCTCCCGCACGAGCGCGTGCCGCCGCCGCGCGCCGGCCTCCTCGTACTCGTCCCGCAGCGCACCCATGCCCCTACTCTCCCGCCGTCCGGCGCCGCGGGCGAGCCCCCGTACGGGGGTTCCGGGTCTCCGGTCCCCCGGGCGCGGGCCCCGTCCGGAGAGTCCTGAGCCTCCAGTCCTAGGACCGGGCATCTGAGACGATGGAACGGTGAACGAGATTCCCGGGGAAACAGTGCAGGAGCAGACCTTCTACGAGCAGGTCGGCGGCGAGGACACGTTCCGCCGGCTGGTCCACCGCTTCTACGAGGGCGTCGCGGCGGACCCGCTGCTGCGGCCGATGTACCCCGAGGAGGACCTCGGTCCGGCCGAGGAGCGCCTCGCGCTCTTCCTGATGCAGTACTGGGGCGGTCCCCGCACCTACAGCGACCACCGCGGCCACCCCCGGCTGCGCATGCGGCACGCCCCCTTCACCGTGGACCGGGCGGCGCACGACGCCTGGCTCCGGCACATGCGCGACGCCCTGGACTCGCTCGGTCTCGCGCCGGAGCACGAGAGCGAGCTGTGGCGTTATCTGACGTACGCGGCGGCGTCGATGGTGAACACCGCCGGCTAGCCGCCCGGCCCCACAGCGGCAGCGGCAGCACGGACGGAAACGTTCCGGACACGGAACGCCGAATAACGGTCACGATCCCATCAAGGTCCGCCAGGAAGCGGTTTCCAGCGGCGCGTGCCCTCTGAAAGCATCCGAGAAACTTCAGCGGGTCCAGGGGGATGGGTGACGGGGTTCGTATTTCTGCGCGTCAGGGCGCACCGGCTGCTGCTCGCCGCGGCGCTGCTGGCGGTGCTCCTGACGACCTCGGTGCTCGCGACCCTCGCCGCCTTCTCCGGTGCGATCGGGGACGCCGCGCTCCAGGCCGGGCTCCGGGGCCGGTCCGCGGCCGCCGCCTCCCTGCTCGTGAGCGGACAGGTCCCGGCGCAGAAGCGGGACAGCGCCGAGGCGGCCGTCGAGGACGGCATGCGGCGGACCTTCGACGGGCTCCCGGTGACCGTGCGACGGCTCGAACGCTCGGGGCCGTACGCGCTGCCCCGCACCCTCCAGCCACCCGCCGCCCGGAAGGGCGACCCTGACCTGACACAGTTCGCCGCGCTCGACCGCTCCAGGCTGACCCTGGTGAAGGGCGCGTGGCCCTCGTCCGCCAGGACCGGCGGCGTGGTCGAGGCGGCGCTGCCCGAGGAGGCCGCCCGGCGGCTCAAGGTCGCCCCCGGCACCGTGCTCGACCTCACCGACCGGCTGGAGAACCGCGTCCTGAAGGCCCGGATCACCGGCGTCTACCGGCCCGTCGACACCTCCGACCTGTACTGGCAGCTGGACCTCGCGGGCGGCCGGGGCGTGCGGACCGTCGCCTTCACCACGTACGGACCGCTCCACGTCGACCCGGCCGTCCTGGCCGCCGGCGCGCTCAGCTCCGGCGACACCTCCTGGCTCGGGTCCGCCGACTACACCGGCTTCACCACCGACCGGATGGACGCCCTGCGCGCCGCGGCCACCGAGGGCCCGAAGCAGCTGGCCGCGTCCACGGACGCCTTCGGCACGACGATCTCCGCCACGACCGCGCTCCCCACCGTCCTCGACCAGACCCGGCGGGCGCTGCTCGTCTCCCGCTCCACCCTCCTGATCGTCGCCGTCCAGCTGGTGCTGCTGGCCGCGTACGCGCTGCTGCTCGTCGCCCGGCTGCTCAGCACCGAGCGCTCCGGCGAGACGGCCCTGCTGCGGGCCCGCGGCGGCTCCCGGCGCCGCATCGCCGGACTCGCCGCCGTCGAAGCCCTGCTGCTCGCCCTGCCCGCCGCGCTCGCCGCCCCGCTCCTCTCCGGGCCGCTGACCGGGCTCTTCGCCGCGCGGTCGGCGCTCTCCGAGCTGGGGGTCCACCTCGACACCTCGCCCTCGCCCCAGGTGTGGCTGGTCGCCGCCGCCGTCGCCCTGTGCTGCGCGGCGGCCGTCGTCGCCCCCGCGCTGGCCGCCGGGGACGGCTCCGTCGTCTCGCTGCGCAAGGCCCGCGCGGCGGCGCTGCCCGCGCCGGTACGGGCCGGGGCCGACCTCGGCCTCCTGGTCGTCGCGGCCGTCGCCTACTGGCAGCTCCAGCGTCCCGCCGCCGCGGGCGGCACCCTCGGCGCGGACGAGGCGGGCGGCGGCTCCGTCGACCCGGTGCTCGTCGCGGCGCCCGCGCTCGCCCTCCTCGCCGGCACCGTCCTGACGCTGCGCCTGCTGCCCCCCGCCGCCAAGCTGGCCGAGCGGCGCGCGGCCGCCGGACGCGGGCTCTCCGCGGCCCTCGCCGGCTGGCAGTTCAGCCGCCGGCCGCTGCGCGGCGCGGGCCCCGTCCTCCTCCTCGTCCTCGCCGTGGCCATGGGCATGCTCGCGATCGGGCAGAGCGGCTCCTGGCAGCGCTCGCAGCGCGACCAGGCCGACTTCCGGATCGGCACGGACATCCGCGTCCTCGGCGCGGGCCCCGGCGAGCCGACGCAGACCGAGCGGCTCGCCGCCGTGCCGGGCGTCGAGGCCGCCGCCCCGGTCCACCGCACCTCCCTGGACGTCGCCGGAAAGAACGCCACCGTCCTGGCCGTCGACACCCGCAACGCGCGCGGCCTGCGGCTGCGCTCCGACCTCTCCGGCGTCCCGGCCCCGGCCCTGCTCGCCCCGCTGACGCCCGGGGCCGCCGCCCGCCCCGGGCTGCCGCTGCCCGCGGGCACCCGCACGCTCGCCGCCGACCTGCGGCTGTCCCGGGCCGCCGACATGGCCGAGACGCGGGTCACGGCCGTCCTGGAGGACCCGACCGGCATCCCGTACCGGCAGGCCCTGGGCCAGCTGCCCCCGGACGACCGCACCCACCGGCTGACCATCGACCTCGGCGCGCTCACCGCCGCGCCCGGCGCCGACGGCAGCCGCGGCTCGGACGGTCTGCTCACCCTCACCGGCCTGGAGCTCACCGGCACCGTCCCCGACGGCCTCAAGACCACCCAGACCCTCCGCCTGGAGCGGCTCACCACGGTGAGGGCCGACGGCACCGCCACGGACCACGCGCCCGGCCGGATCCTCGGGAGCTGGGCCTCCGGGTTCGAGCAGTCCAACGGTGACGTCGGTGCCTCCGTCGCCCGCACCGGCTCCGCCGGAGCCGTCGGCCGCCCGGCCCCGTACTCCGTCGCGTACCCGCTCGTCGGCATCCCGCCGAACGTCTTCGACAGCCCGCCGGACTTCACCCTGCGGATGGACGCGCCCGCCCCGAAGGCGCCGAAGCGGCTCACGGCCGTCGCCACCGACGCCTTCATGCGGGCGAGCGGCGCCGCGCCCGGCGACCAGGTCGAGGTCGGCGTCGCCGGCCGCCGGCTCGCCGTCACCGTCGAGCGGGTCGTCGAGGAGCTGCCGACCACCGGCCCCGGCGCCGTGACCGACTCCGTCGCCGCAGCCTCCGCCACCCCCGAGGACGGCGGCGCGATCCTCCTCGACCTGGCCGCGGTCAACCAGTTCCTCGCCGCCGACTCCGGCGGGACCGCGACCCTGCCGCCCACCGAGTGGTGGCTCACCACCGCCCCCGGCCGCGCGGACGAGGTCGCCGGCGCGCTGCGCGCCCGCTCCGACACCGACCCGTCCCAGGTCCTCGTACGCGACGAGGTCGCCGACGAACTCCTCGGCGACCCGCTCGGAGCCGGCCCGAACGCCGCCCTGATGGCGGTCGCCGCGGCCGCCGCCGCGCTCGCCGCCGTCGGCTTCGCCGTCGGCTCGGCCGGCGCGATGCGGGAGCGGTCCGCCGAGTTCGGCGTGCTGCGCGCGCTCGGCGCGCCGCGCCGCAGGCTCGCCCGGCTCGTCGCCGCCGAACAGGGCCTCCTCATCGGCATCGGCCTGCTCGTCGGCATCGGCCTCGGCACCGTCCTGGCCCGGGCCGTCGTCCCGCTCGTCGTCCTCACCGGCCAGGCCGCCCGGCCCGTCCCGCCGGTCCTCGTCGAACTGCCCCTCGGCCACGTGGCCCTGCTCGTCGCCGGCGTCGCCGCACTGCCCCTGGTCATCGTCGCCGGGATCGCCCTGCGCCGCACCGATCCCGCCGTGACCCTGCGCCACCAGGGGGACCACTGATGCCGCCGACCGTCCCCGCCGGCGACAGCCACGACGACGGCACCGACCCGCACGCCGTCGCCAGGAAGGCCCCCGACATGCCCCGGTCCGACAAGCCCGCCCGCGCGGTGGCGCCCTGGGTGCGGACCCGGCTGCGGACCGCGCCCTGGGCCGCCGCCGCGCTCGCCCTGCTCGTCCTGGTCACCGCGTACCTCGCGGCCGCGCTGCCCCGCGCCGTCGACCGCTACGAGACGGAGGGGCTCCAGCACGACATCCGCGCCGCCGCCCCGCGCAACGCCGTCCTCGAACTGACCACCCCGATCCCCGTCGGCGAGCGCGGCCACGGACTGGCCCCCGCGGTCCTCCAGGGCCAGGAGGACCGGGCGCGCGAACTGCTGCCCGAGCCGATCCGCACCGACCCCCGGCAGACCGTGCACGGCGTCCGCACGGTCAAGCGCGTCGAGGGCACCGACGCGTGGCTGCCCCGGCCCGACGGGATCTCCCCCGAGTTCGTGCTCTCCTCCCCGTCCCGCCTCACCGAGCACGCCACCCTCCGCGCCGGCCGACTCGCCGCGGGCAGCGCCGCCGCCCCCGAGGCCGTCGTCACCACGCGGACCGCCGCCTCCCTGCACCTGAAGCCCGGCTCCGTCGTGCACGTGCCGAGCAAGTCCAGCGCGACACCGATCGCCGTGACCGTCACCGGCGTCGTGGAGCCCCGCGGCCTCACGACCCCGTACTGGGCGGTCGAACCGCTCCTCGGCACCCCGGCGCTCGCCCCGCTGGTCGGCGACGAGGTCAAGTACTACTGGCAGGGGGCCCTGCTCCTCTCCCCCTCCTCCGCGGCCGCCGTGCTCTCCACCAGCAGCGAGCTGGAGGTCTTCTTCCGCTTCATGCCGACCGCCGGCCACCTCACCGGCCGGGACACCGACCGGCTCGGCGCCGCCCTCGACTCGGCGGCCGGCGGCCCCGACCTGGTCAAGCTCCGCAAGGCCGTGGGCGGCGGCAACGCCGCCCTCACCACCGAGCTCGACTCGATCACCGACGCGTACCTCTCCATGCGCGGGGCGATCGACCCGGTCGTCGCCGTCGCCGTCTTCGGGATCGGCGCGGTCGCCGCCGTCGTCCTCGCCATGACCGGCGGCCTCTTCGTCGCCCGCCGCGACAGCGAACTCGCCCTGATCCGCTCCCGCGGCGCCTCCCTCACCGGCATCGGCCTGCGGCTGCTCGGCGAGACCTCGGCCGTCACCGTGCCGGCCGCCGCCCTCGCCCTCGGCCTCGCGGTGCTGACCGTCCGCCCGCCCGGCGGCTCCGGCGAGATCCCGCTCACCCCCTCCGTGCTCGCCGTCCTGACCGTCGCCCTGCTCGCGACGCTCGTCCTGCCCGCCCGGGCGGTCGTCGCGCACCGGCGGCCGCGCCTGCACGGCGGCCGCGACGACGTGCTCACCGCGCGCCCCTCCCGGCGCCGCACCGTCGTCGAACTCACCCTGCTGGTCCTCGCCGTGGGCGCGGTCGCCTCGCTGCGGCTGCGCGGCACCGGCGACTCCGGCGACCACCTGGTGAGCGCCGCGCCCGTGCTCGTCGGCCTGATCGCCGCCTCCGTGCTCGTACGGATCTACCCGCTGCCGCTGCGCTGGCTCGGCCGCCCGGCCCGCCGGCTGCGCGGGGTCGTCGGACCGCTGGCCCTGGCCCGCGCCGGACGCTCCTCGTCCTCCGGCACCCTCCCGCTGCTCGCCCTGGTGCTCGCGCTGTCCACGGCCGCCTTCGGCGGTTCCGTCCTCGCGGGCGTCGCCGACGCCCGCGACCGCGCGGCGCTCCTGGCGACCGGCGCCGACGCCCGCGTCGGCGGCTCCGTCGAATGGACCCCGCTGCCCGCCGGACTCACCGAGGAGGTGCGCGGCCTGCGCGGGGTGCGGGACGTGGCCCCGGTGCAGATCGAGTACGGCGTCGCCCTGCCGTCCTCCCAGGGGACGTCCGCCCAGCCGATGAGCGCGCCGATCGTGGGCGTCGACCCCGACTCGTACACCCGGCTCGCGGGGCGGACCGGCTTCGGGCCCTTCTCCGCCGGGCTGCTCGCCTCGACCGGGCGCGGCGGCGAGGACGCCGTGGCCGACACCGGGCGGGTGCTGCCCGCGATCGCCTCCCCGTCGGTCGCCGAACGGCTCGGCGACGCGCCGCAGGAGATCGTCTCGGCGGCCGGGGTGTTCAAGGTGAAGGTCGTCGCGGTCCGCTCGACGACCCCGGCCCTGGACGAGGCGGACTTCCTCCTCGTCAACGGCGCCGACCTCACCCACCGGGCGGACACCTCGCTGCTCGTCACCGGGTCCGTGGACGGCGCCGCGCTGCGCGCCGCCGTGCGGGCGAAGGCGGGCGACGCGGGCCCGGGCTCCCTCGTCGTGGCGTTGCGCTCCGAGGCGCGGGCCACGTACGTGGACTCGCCGCTCCAGTCCGGTGCGGAGCGGATCTACCTGGGCGCGATCGGGGCGGGCGCCGCCCTCGCCGTGGTCGCCGTGCTCCTGTCGCTGCTCCAGAGCGCGCCCGAGCGCACCACCTTCCTCGCGCGGCTGCGGACCATGGGGCTCACCCGGAAGCAGTCGCGGCGCCTCCTCGGCCTGGAGGCGCTGCCGCAGGCGGTCCTCGCGGCGCTCGGCGGCATGCTGGTCGGCTGGGCGACGGTGCCCCTGCTCGCCCCAGGCATCGACCTGGTCCGGCTGGCGCTCGCGGCGGCACCCGGCTTCGCTCCGCTGGACAGCGCCCCGCTGCGGGCCGACCCGTGGTCCCTGCTGCTGCCCGCCCTCGCCGTCGTCGTCCTCACCGGACTCGCGGCGGTCGCACAGGCGTGGTGGGCGGCGCGCAGGGGCTCGATCAAGGAACTCAGGGCAGGAGACGCACGATGACGAAGACCGGCACGGCCCCGACCGACACGACCCTGGAGGAGCTGGAGCGGCGGGCCACGGCGCACCGCGACCGCCCCTCGTACGGTCATGACGCGCTCATCGCCTGCGACCGGCTCGTCCGCATCTTCACCACGGACGGCGTCGAGGTGCAGGCGCTCCAGGGGCTCGACCTCCTCGTGAAGGAGGGCGAGCTGATGGCCCTCGTCGGCGCCTCGGGTTCCGGCAAGTCCACGCTGATGAACATCCTGGCGGGCCTGGACGTGCCGACCGCCGGGGCGGCCCGCGTCGCCGGCTGCGACCTGCTCGGCATGGACGGCAAGGCACGGCTGCGCTACCGCCGCGAGGTCGTCGGCTTCGTCTGGCAGCAGACCGCCCGGAACCTCCTGCCGTACCTGACGGCCGCCCAGAACGTGGCGCTGCCCATGCAGTTGCGGGGCCGCTCCCGGCAGAGGGCGCAGCGGGCCGAGGAGCTGCTCGCCATGCTGGGGATCGCGGAGATCCGGGACCGGCGGCCGCACCAGCTCTCCGGCGGCCAGCAGCAGCGCGTGGCCATCGCGGTCGCCCTGGCCAACCACCCCTCGGTGCTCCTCGCCGACGAGCCGACGGGCGAGCTGGACTCGGCCACCGGCGAGCAGGTCTTCGCGGCCTTCCGCCGCGCCAACGAGGAGCTGGGCACGACGATCGTGATCGTCACCCACGACCAGGCGGTCGCGTCCGAGGTGCGCCGCACGGTCGCCATCCGCGACGGCCGCACCTCCTCGGAGGTCCTGCGCCGCACTCAGGTCGACGCGCAGGGCCAGGAGTCGCTGGTGGCGCGGGAGTACGCGATGCTCGACCGCGCGGGCCGGCTCCAGCTCCCGGCGGAGTACACCCAGGCCCTGGGCATGGAGCACCGGGTGGCGCTGGAGCTGGAGCAGGACCACATCGGGGTCTGGCCGGACGACGCGGAGGGCTGAGCGGGGCGGCTTCGGGGGGGCGTGCGGGGCGGGGGTGAGCGTTCGTCGTGCGCCGGGTCAGCGCCTGTGAGGTCGCCGTTCGTCGTCCGCCGGGGCGCTGCCTGCCAGGCCGACGTCCGTCGGGTCGCCGCTCGCCGGTCAGTCGTCCGCCGGGGCGTCGAGCGCCATGAGCCCGGCGGCCGTGGGGCGGAAGCCGCACCGCTCGTGGAAGGCGGTGAGGTGCGGCTCGTGGTCCACGTGCAGCCAGTGCGCGCCGCGCTCCCGGGCGGCCCCGGCGGCGGCCCGTACGAGGGTGACGCCGAGGCCCCGGCGGCGCTCGTCGGGGTGGACGGTGGTGTCGAGCAGGAAGGCGTGCACCCCGCCGTCCCCGGCGACGTTCACGTACCCGACGAGCCGTCCGGCCCTGCGGGCCGTCACCCGGAGCAGGCTGCGGGCCAGGACGGGGCCGAAGTCGGTGTCCCGGTGCCCGGGCCAGGCGGCGTGGAAGAGCGCGTTGAGCTCCTCCCCGGTGAGGGGCCCGTCGACCTCGACGACGACGGTCACCGGGGGGCGACGCCCAGCGCGATCGGCACCGTGCGCAGCGCGATCGAGCCGTAGGGGGTACGCAGCCGCAGCCACGGCCCGGAGGCGAAGAGCGCCACGGGGGCGTCCCCCGGCGGCAGGAAGCCGAGCGACTGGGCGGCGTGCACGGCGCGCAGCGGCAGCCCGGTGGCGCCGAGGGTCCGGGACCAGATCGCGCGGCCGAGGGCCTCGCGCTCGGTCCGGGTCCGCCGCTCCTCCGGGAGCTCCTCGTCGCGCGCGCGGAACTCGGTCACTGCGGCGGCGACGGCGCCCCGCATCCCGGCGGCGTCGGGAAGGCCCGGCACCGGCTCCCAGCCGCCGCGCGGCGGGAGCACCCCGGCCCACGGGGGGCCGGTCACGGCGTCCGGGACGACCGCCTTGCCCGCGGACTCCTCGATGCCGTCGAGGAGTTCACCGGCGGAGACGGTGACGTCGAGGTCCACGGCGTCGACGAGGCGGGCCGTGCGGATCGCGAGCACCTCGAAGGACGGCGGCCGCCCGAAGACGGCCAGCGCCCCGCCGCCCGCCTGGAGGCGGACGGCGGCGGCCCGGTCGTAGTGCACGAGCCGGGTGAGGAAGGCCGCGAGGGCCGCCGCCTCCCGGGCGTCGGCGAAGTGCAGCGGAGCGAGCACGGTCATGCGGCCGACGACATCCCGTCGTCGACGTACTCCTGGAGGAACTCGCGCTCCTCCTCGGTGATCCGCCGCGGCCGCTGCGCCTCCAGGTCGAAGGGCACGACGACCGTGGACGCCCTGACGTACACGACGTCGGCGTCCTTGACCTCGTAGGCGATCGTCAGCGACGCGGCGCCTATCTTCGTGACCCACGACTCGATGGTCACCGGCTCGTGCCGGTGGACCAGCGGCCGCTTGTAGTCGATCTCGTGCCGGGCCACGACGGACCCGCCGGAGAACGAGGGGGAACCGTCCCCCGGCGCCAGCCGGAACATGAAGTCGATCCGCGCCTCTTCCAGGTACCGCAGGAAGACGACGTTGTTGACGTGCCCGAAGGCGTCCATGTCCGACCAGCGCAGGGGACAGCTGTAGATGTGCCTGGTCACTGACCTCAGCCTCGGGTCAGCTTCTTGTAGGTGGCGCGGTGCGGACGGGCGGCGTCCGGGCCGAGGCGCTCGATCTTGTTCTTCTCGTACGACTCGAAGTTGCCCTCGAACCAGAACCACTTCGACTCGCCCTCGTAGGCGAGGATGTGGGTGGCGACCCGGTCCAGGAACCAGCGGTCGTGGGAGATGACCACGGCCGCGCCGGGGAACTCCAGGAGCGCGTTCTCCAGGGAGGACAGGGTCTCGACGTCGAGGTCGTTGGTCGGCTCGTCGAGGAGCAGCAGGTTGCCGCCCTGCTTGAGGGTGAGCGCGAGGTTCAGGCGGTTGCGCTCACCACCGGAGAGCACACCGGCCGGCTTCTGCTGGTCCGGGCCCTTGAAGCCGAACGCGGAGACGTAGGCGCGGGAGGGCATCTCGACGTGGCCGACGTTGATGTAGTCCAGCTCGTCGGAGACGACGGCCCACAGCGTCTTCTTGGGGTCGATGTTGGCGCGGCTCTGGTCGACGTACGAGATCTTGACGGTGTCGCCGACCTTGACGGAGCCGGAGTCCGGGGTCTCCAGACCCTGGAGCATCTTGAAGAGGGTGGTCTTGCCGGCGCCGTTCGGGCCGATGACGCCGACGATGCCGTTGCGCGGCAGCGTGAACGACAGGTCGTCGATGAGGACCTTGTCGCCGAAGGCCTTCGACAGGTTCTCGACCTCGACGACGATGGAGCCCAGACGCGGGCCCGGCGGGATCTGGATCTCCTCGAAGTCCAGCTTCCGCATCTTGTCGGCCTCGGCCGCCATCTCCTCGTAGCGGGCGAGACGGGCCTTGGACTTGGCCTGACGCCCCTTGGCGTTGGACCGCACCCACTCCAGCTCTTCCCTGAGCCGCTTGGCGCGCTTGGCGTCCTTCTGGCCCTCGACCTTGAGCCGCTCGGACTTCTTGGTCAGGTAGGTGGAGTAGTTGCCCTCGTAGGGGTGGGCGCGACCGCGGTCGAGCTCCAGGATCCACTCGGCCACGTTGTCGAGGAAGTACCGGTCGTGGGTGATGGCCACGACGGTGCCCTTGTACTGCGCGAGGTGCTGCTCCAGCCAGTTCACCGACTCGGCGTCGAGGTGGTTGGTGGGCTCGTCGAGGAGCAGCAGGTCGGGGGCCTCGAGGAGGAGCTTGCAGAGCGCCACGCGGCGCTTCTCGCCACCGGAGAGGTTGTTCACCGGCCAGTCGCCGGGCGGGCAGCCGAGGGCGTCCATGGCCTGCTCCAGCTGGGCGTCGAGGTCCCAGGCGTTGGAGTGGTCCAGGTCGTCCTGGAGCTTGCCCATCTCCGCCATGAGCTCGTCGGTGTAGTTGGTCGCCATCTCCTCGGCGATCGCGTTGAACCGGTCGAGCTTGCCCTTGATCTCGGCGACGCCGTCCTCGACGTTCTCCAGGACGGTCTTGGTCTCGTCGAGCTTGGGCTCCTGCATGAGGATGCCGACGGAGAACCCGGGCGACAGGAACGCGTCACCGTTGGACGGCTGCTCCAGGCCCGCCATGATCTTCAGAACGGTGGACTTACCGGCACCGTTCGGGCCGACCACACCGATCTTCGCGCCCGGCAGGAAGCTCAGCGTCACGTCATCGAGGATGACCTTGTCGCCGTGCGCCTTGCGCGCCTTGCGCATCGTGTAGATGTACTCAGCCAAGAGAAACCGTCCGGCAAAGAGTGAGTGGGCAGATACACCCCATCTTGCCTGACCGCCACCCCCGGGAGCCAACCAGTGGGCGGGGCAGCCCCTGACCTGGGCGTTCCCGGGTCAGCCTCGTAGCCGACCTGTCACTGTTGGTCGCCCCCGGTCGTCCTTGGGCCACTCGCACGGCCCGGAGACGGCCTGAGGCCGGCCGCATTCGCCTCGATGTCGGGGACACACACCCTGGAGGGCAGTGCGCCCATGGCTCACACCGGGGGCTGTTGGAGCGCGCTCCTCGTATCCCGCGCTTGCCGTGATTGATTGACGGCGTCAATGACGCGCTCGGGCGGATTGATCTGCCGAAGGAGCTCTTCGTGCTCGGTATTCAAAATATCGAACAGTCGGGAAACGGATTCCCTGGTCACCTCCAGGGCTTTCGACTCCCTGTCGGGTGCGGCAGAGAAATGTAAATCCAGCAGACTCAACTCCCATTCGCTGATCTCTCGCCGAATCGCCACTTTCTGGGCGCGATAGGTCCACCATCCTTCATGCCACCCCCAGAACAGCTTCAGGGAGGTGGACAGGGAGATGGCCACGCTGACGGTCGCCAGGAGCCAAGTCTTCGTCTGAGTCTCTTGGTAGATGAAGAGCAGGGGGAGCACGACACTGAGGCACACCTCTACGGTCCCGAAGAGGCGGAACCAGATCCCGGAAGTCCGAGCCAGGAAGTGAGATCTGCCGTAATGCGTCGTCAACAACCGGTGCACGACATCCGAGCATTCCTTGAATTCATCAGAGACTGTCTGATGCCAGATATAGACAGGCTCACGCTCTCCGAAAATTCTCACTGCTCCCCCTCGTTTCGGCGGGTGAATGACAGCGCCCTTGCCCGCTGCCTGACCGGCCGACCCCGTGTTCTTGGCCCACCCTCACCTGCTGGCTCGAGCAGCATGAGGAGGCCGGTCCCGGCCGCACCCGGAATTCGACTGCGTCACGACGCCCCCTGAGTCCGGCCGGCACCAACCCGCCCGAGCCTGTCAGCACCACCCGTGCCCGGGAAGGCGCAGACCCAGCGGAAGGAAGCACGCCCACGCACACAGCTACCGGAGGGCGCGTGTGGCCCTGCCGCGCCTTCACCCTCTCTGGGCGTTCCCGGACCGCGTGCGGAGTGGGCCGGTCATGTCCGGGCGCGTTGCGCGGCGGGAGGGCTCTCCGCGGGGTCCGCCGCCCCGGTAATGGCCTGGCGGCCCGGCCGCTCACGCGCCTAGCCTGCCCTCATGAGCCACGGCAGAACCTCCTACGTGTGCCTGCCGTGTCGGGCCTCGTACAAGCAGTTCCACGGTCCCGATCGTGAACGGCGCTGTCCGCGCTGCGCGCGGGTGATGATCCACGCCGGTTCGGCGTTCGCGGCGCCCCGGCGTCGCGACAAGGACGCCTGGCGCGTGCTGTCGGTCCTCCTCGGGGCGGGGATCGGCTTCCACAAGAGCTGCTGCGGAGGTCCCGGCTGGCGGCCCACCACGGTGCGCGAGGTCAGGGCCCGCACCGCGTACGCGCGGCGCACCGGCGAGCCCCTCGCGAAGGCCCTGGAGCGCTACGTCGTCTAGCCGCCGCACCAGGCGACAAGACGGACGAGCCGTCCGTCCCGGATCCGCGCCTCGCGGTTCCTGAGAGACGGGGGCGATCCGGGCGCGGACATGCGACGACCCCGGCCGCTGGTGCGGTCCGGGGTCGTGCGGGGTCATGGGGTGGGGCGCGCGTGGCGCGGATCGCTCCGCGGGGTCAGCGGTTCACTCCATGGGCCCGGGTGCCCGGCGCGAGGCCGGCACCCGGGCGTCGGCTCACTGGCCGGCGGCCTTCTTCTTGCGGAGGAAGAACACCGCGCCGCCACCGACCACGACGAGCGCGGCGGCGATGCCGGCGATCATCGGGGTGGCGTTGGAGCTGCCGGTCTCGGCGAGGTCGCCGCCACCGGTCGTAGTGCCGGTGGTGCCGGTCGAGCCGCCCGTGGTGTCACCGGTGGTGCCACCGGTGGTCGCCGGGGTGGAAGGCGTGGTCGAGGGGGTGGTGGAGGGGGTCTCCGACGGCTTCGGGCCGGGAGGGGCCGTCTTGCAGTCCAGGACGCCCTCGAAGGTCTCCTCGAAGCCGTTCGGGCCGGTGATGGTGAACTTGTACGCCTCGTCCTCGGCGACCGGGACCGTGATGGTCTTGGTCTCACCGGCGGCGACCGTGTACGAGGTGCCCTTCAGGTCGAAGGTCCAGGGCTCGTCACCGGCGTTGGAGGCGATGACCTCCAGGCCGCCCTTGGCGCAGTCCTTGGCGACCGTGACGGCCGGGACGGCACCCTTCTTCGCCCAGGAGGCGGAGGCCTTGGCCGTGACGGTGGAGTCGCTGGAGCCGGCCAGGATCAGGGTCTGCGACGGGCCGTCGACGGAGACGAAGGCGCGGCCGAGCGAGACCTTGGTGGTGGCCTCGGCGGTCAGCTCGGCGGTGCCGTCGGGGGTGCCGGCGGGGACGTCGAAGAAGACCTGGTCGCCGTTCTTGGCGTCGGAGACGGGCTTGCCGTCCTTGTCGACGATCTTCACGCCGGCGGGGGCGCCGGCGGCGGGCTGGAGCTTGGCCTTCTCCGCGTTGGTGGTGACGGTGATCGGGCCGAGCTTGTCACCGGCCTTGCCCGCCACGTTGGCCAGCGAGAGGTCGAGGGAGGGCTTGGGCTCCTCGAGCTTCACGGCCTCCTTGAGGAGGTAGTCCGTCAGCTTCGCCGCGTCGGAGCTCTTCGGCTTCGCCTTGACGTCGTCCGAGAGGGTCCAGATCGCGGCCTGGGTGCCGGCGGCGGCCTCCTGCTTGGAGAGGTCCACACCGAGCTTCGCGCCGAGGGACTCGGCCGAGTTCTTCGGGTACGCGTTCTGCAGGATCCAGAGGATCTTGCCAGCGTCGTCGTTGTTGTGCAGGGAGGACTCGGCCCAGCCGACTTCCTTGTAGGTGTAGTCGCGCTTCGCCCCCGTGCGGAGGTCGATGCAGTAGGTCTGCAGCGTGCCGCCGCCGTCGACCTGCATCGTGAAGAGGCCGCCGGAGACCGACCAGCTCTCGCCGTCCTTCTCGCCGTCCTTCTCCGTGATGACGACGCTGTCGGCCTCGGTGAGGCCGCCGAGCTTCGCCGTGACACCGCCACCGCCGGCGCCGTCATCGGCCAGCGCCGGACCGGCGGTGGCTATCGCACCGGCGGCGACCAGGCCGGAGACCAGGATCGTGGCGGCCGCACGGGCAACGCCACGCCCACGAACAGAAAACATTGGATTCCCCTCCGGGCGCGCCGCTCCGCGAACATCGTCGTTTCGCGTGGGGGGAGCGCACGCCAGCAGAACTCACAGACTCGATGGGCTCACGTGCCACATGAGTATCCGGGAATCCTAGGGACGCGAAACCCCCCGGTGCCCTGCCTTCCGGTCAGATAACCATTCCGACTCGGAATCGTTATCGCGTAGGCCAGTTGGTCGACAAATCACCACAACGCAAGGTCAGGGCACGGTTACCAGTTGGGGTGTCACGGCCTCTCCCTCCTCCGCCGCGACCGCCCAGGGGTCCTCCTCGGGCTGCCGCAGAGGATCCGGCCGAGGTGGGGACTCCACCCGCGCCGCGCGCCGGAACGCCGCCGTCCCCCGGCTCAGGTCGTGTCCCGCGGCCACCGCGTCCACGTCGACGAAGGTCCTGCGCTGCCCGTCGCGCTCCTCCTCACGGACCCTCAGCCGACCCTGCACCACCAGCGGTTCCCCGACGGAGACCGAGGCGGCGAGGTTGGCCCCGAGCGAGCGCCAGGCCGACACCGTGTAGAAGCTGGTGTTCCCGTCGGACCAGAGCCCGCTCTCCCGGTCTCGGCGGCGCGCCGTCACCGCGAACCGGAAGCGGGCCACCCCGCCGGACGCGGTGTCCCGGTACTCCACCGCCGTCGCCACGTTGCCGACGAGCGTCACGGTCGTGTCGTTCATGCTTCCGCCCCCTGTGTCCCGGCGCCCCGCGGTGGGGCCGCCCCGTGGGAACCATGCTCCGCTGGTCGGCCGAACCCCGCTCGGGCCTGTGGACAGCTCCGTACCGGTGGACAACTCCCCCACCCACACAGGTGAAACCACCCCGTACCGGGACGCCTCGAAGGTCCCAGCCACCCGCCCAGTCGGCTGTTCTGTTCCGCCCTGCTCTCCCGCCAGCCGCCCCGTCGACTGCCCTGCCCTCCCGCCGGACGGCCAGCCGCCCCGCCGCCCCGTCGCGCCCGCCCTCCCGCTACCTCCCCCGCGCTCCCGCCCTCGTCGCGCCGAGGCGTGCCGAATCGGAGCGGTGACCGCCGCCCACGACCCGGGCCGCCGCCGAGGGCCGCGCGCCCACCACCGTCGCGTACTGCTCGCGCACCTCCCGGTAGCGCATCAGCTCCGCCGCCACCGGGTCGAGGACCCGGGCCCTGCCGCAGGCCGCGGTCGCCTCCCGCAGGCGGCGTTCGGCCTCCTGTCCGTACCGGCGCGCCGGGCCCTTCACGGCGCCCTCGCAGGCCCATTCGACGAGCGGGCCGCCGATGATGCCGCCCAGCATGACGAGGACCGGAGGCAACAGGCCCGGCTGCACGACGCCGACGATCTGCGCCACCAGCCACAGCGCGCCGAAGATCTGCAGGAGCGTCATCACCGCCTGGGCCAGGACGGCGGCGGGCCACCACGCGGGGCGGGGCGGCCGGGCCGCCGGGTCGCCCAGGGAGACCGTCAGCTCGTCCAGGGCCTCCGGCAGGCCCTCCGCACCGCGCGCCGCCGCCTCGCGCACCGCCTGCGCCCAGGGCACCGGGAGCCCCCGCGAGGCCTCGTCGGCGACGATCCGCACCGCCTGCTCGACGCGCTGGCGCGCCGTCAGCTCGTCCTCGACGGGGGGTTCGAGGCGGGGGTCGGTGACGCCGTGCGCGCGGGTCCGCTCGTACCAGCGGTAGAGCCGCAGCCAGGGCGTACCGCAGGCGCGGATGGCGCCCCGGCGCCAGACCCGTTCGGCGGCCTCCCCCGCGGCGTGGGCGCCCACGGCGACGGCGAGGCGGTCCGTGAAGGCGTCCCGGGCGCGCTCGTCGAGGCCGGTCCGGCCTTCGGCGACGTACGCCTGCCGGAGCCGGCCCGCGGCGGCGTCGACGTCGGCGGCGAGGCGGCGTTCGGGAGCGGTGCGTTCCTGGACGAACCGGGCGATGAGTTCGCGCAGTTCGGGGATGCCGTCGCCGGTCAGGGCGGAGACGGCGAGGACGGTCGCGCCGGGCTCGCCGTGCTCGCCGAGGGCGACGCCGTCCTCGTCGAGGAGGCGGCGCAGGTCGTCGAGGACGAGGTCGGCGGCCTCGGTGCCGAGCCGGTCGATCTGGTTGAGGACGACGAAGGTGACCTCGGCGTGTCCGGCGAGGGGCCGCAGGTAGCGCTCGTGGAGGGCGGCGTCCGCGTACTTCTCGGGGTCGACGACCCAGATCACGGCGTCGACGAGGCCGAGGACCCGGTCGACCTGGTCGCGGTGGGCGGTGACCGCCGAGTCGTGGTCGGGCAGGTCGACGAGGACGAGGCCCTGGAGTCCGGTGTCGGCGGCGCCGCCCGCGAGGGGGCGGCGGCGGAGCCTGCTGGGCACCGCGAGCCGGTCGAGCAGCCCGGCGGCGCCCTCGGACCAGCTGAGCGCGATGGGCGCGGAGGTGGTGGGGCGGCGCAGTCCGGTCTCGGAGACGGGGACGCCGGCGAGGGCGTTGAAGAGGGTGGACTTGCCGCTTCCGGTGGCTCCGGCGAGGGCGATCACGGTGTGCCGGGAGGAGAGCCGCTGCCGGGCGGCGGCCTCGTCGAGGACGCGTCCGGCCTCGGCGAGGGCCTCGCTCTCGACGCGGGTGCGGGAGAGCCCGACGAGCTCGTGGAGGGCGTCGAGGCGGCTGCGGAGGGCCCTGCCGTAGGTGCCGCCGAAGGACGGCAGCACGTCCTCCTCCGGTGTCTCCGGGGCTTCGGGGGCCGGCTCGGCCGTCCCGTCCGCGCCGGGGGCGGCCCGGTCGCCCGCCCGCCGTGCGATCAGGCCGTCGTCCCAGCTCTCGCGGGCGTGCTCCCGCTCGTCGTCCAGCACGTCACTTCTCCTTCTGCAGTACGGAGAGCGCGGCGATCAGCTCCGCCTGCGGCTCGGGGGTCACGTCGAGCGCGTCGAGGGGGGCGAGACGCCGGTCGCGCTCGGCGTGCAGGACCCGGTCGACGTACGAGAGGACGAGGTCGCCGCCCTTGTCGCGCAGCCGCAGGGCGGTCTGGGCGCCGAGGAGTTCGGCGAGGCGTTCGCCCGCGGCGCGGGCGCGCCGGCCGCCGAGGAGGGAGGCGGCGAGGAGCGCGGCGACGGTGTCGGGTTCGGGGACGGCGGCGCGGGCCGCGCGCGCGCCCGGGGGCCGCTCGACGTCGCGCACCTCCTCCTCGGCCAGCTCCTCCAGCACGCGGCGCCAGCGGCGCACCTCGACGCCGATCCGTTCCACCGCCTCGCGGTCGCCGCCGGTCCGGGGTGGGCCGACGGCCTCGGAGGCGGGTTCGCGGCGCCAGGCGTCCCGGACGCGCTCCTCTGCGGCGGAGACCGCGCAGTGGAGGAGGGCGGCGAGAGACTCGGCGAGGGCGTCGAGGAGCTCGTCCGCGGTGCTGTCGCGGGGGTAGCCGCGCCAGCGGGTGCGGGCGTCGCCGGCGAGGACGGCGCCCCGGCCGAGCTCCTTGCGGACGCGCTTGCCCTGCTCCTCGTAGGCGGACCGTACGGCGCCGCCGAGGCGGACGGCGGTGGCGTACTGCGCGGCGACGGCGGCGGCGAGTTCGGGCAGTCGGGCGTCGAGCGAGTCGATGACCCCGGAGGCGGTCCGGTCGGCGGCCTGCTGGCGGGCGGCCGGGTCCTGGGCGCGGTGGGCGAGCCAGCCGCGGAGGGCGGCGACGGCGGTGTCGGGCAGGAGTCCGCTGGCGCCGTCGGCGGACTCGGGCAGTTCGGGGATGGTGAAGCGCGGGACGTCGCAGAGGCCGGCCTTGTCGAGGAGGGCCTCGTACTGGCGGGAGACCTCGCCGATGACCTGGTGCGGGACCCGGTCGAGGACGATGACGAGGGTGGCGTCGTACTCCTTGGCGGTACGGAGCAGGTGCCAGGGGACGGCGTCGGCGTACCGGGACGCGGTGGTGACCATCACCCAGATGTCGGCGGCGCAGATCAACTCGGCCGCGAGGAGCCTGTTCTCGACGACGAGGGAGTCGATGTCGGGCGCGTCGAGCAGGGCGAGCCCGCGGGGCAGTGAAGCGGCCGTCTCGACGCGCAGGGCGTTCTCCTCGGGGGCGGGCTCCTCGACGAGGTGGTCCTCGTCCGCCTGCGGCAGCCAGACGCGGGTGAGCTGCGGGAGGACCCGCATGCCGGCGAACCAGTGGTGGTCCTCGGGGTGGCAGACCAGCACGGGGGTGCGGGTCGTGGGTCTGAGCACGCCGGACTCGCTGACGCGGCGCCCGACAAGGGAGTTCACGAGGGTGGACTTCCCGGCCCCGGTGGAGCCGCCGACGACGGCGAGGAGCGGGGCGTCGGGATCCTTCAGTCGCGGCACCAGATAGTCGTCGAGCTGGGCGAGCAGCTCGGCCCGGGTCTGGCGGGCGCGGGGCGTGTCGGGAAGGGGCAGGGGGAGACGCACGGCGGCGACACGGTCGCGCAGGGCGGAGAGTGCGTCGATCAGCTGAGGCCGTTCGTCCAAGGTCACCACATGCGAAGAATGCCCAATTTATGAGTGTTTTTGAAGCCTATTGCTACCCTGCGCGCCGAAGAGAAGGGTGGTGGCCGGACGGTCGGGCATAACGAGTGCACAACACCCGCCCCGAGCAGTGCGAAAAGCGCTGCGCGAATCGCACCTGCCTGCGATTATCGGTTCGCTTCACCGAACCTCCACATCGTGCCACGCAGGTGAAGCAACCAGGCCAAGGCGATCGGAGCCCTATCCTTGTCCCGGCTGGCACACCCCACCCACCAGGGGCTCAAGGCCACACAGCCACCACCCGGCCCCCGTAGCTCAGTGGATAGAGCAGGTGCCTTCTAAGCACTTGGCCGCAGGTTCGAGTCCTGCCGGGGGCGCACAGGCGAAGACCCTCCTTCGGGAGGGTCTTTTTGCTGGTCAGGGGTTTTCTCGGCCGGTACGGCGGGGGCGGGAAGGGTACGTCCGTGGCCGGATCCGTCCCGCCGGCTCCGGCCACGGGCGCAGTCCGGCGGCCGGTCGGCTCGGCGGTGGCCCGAGGGCTCGGAGTGGTCTCCTGGTCAGGTCGAGAGGGGACAAATCGGCATTCGGGTTGAAGACGTGATCGGCCCCGGATCATCCTTACCGTCATGTCTCTCGCCGCCGCGCTCGACGTGTCACACCTGCCGGACTACGCGTACGACTGGGCCCTGGTCGACGTCGAGACATCCGGACTGATCGCACGACGCGACCGGATCCTCTCGATCGCGGTGCTGACCTTCGGGCCCGACGGGGCCCAGACCGGCGAGTACTCCACTCTCCTGAACCCGGGCTGCGACCCCGGCCCCGTGCACGTCCACGGCCTGACCGAGGAACGGCTGAGCGGTGCCCCGACCTTCGAGCAGGTGGCCGGACGGATCGGAGCGCTTCTGCGGGACCGCGTCATGGTGGCCCACAACGCACAGTTCGACTACGACTTCCTGGCCCATGAGTTCGCCCGCGCCCGGCTGCACCTCCCCGTCACCCAGCGCCTGTGCACCCTGGCCCTGAACCGGCGCGTGGAGCCGCCCTCCGTCGGCCTCAGCCTGGCCTCGCTCGCCGCTCACTACGGAGTGCCCCAGACCAGGGCTCATGACGCGCTTGACGACACGCGTGTCCTGGCCGGGATCTTCCGGTCCTCCCTCGCCGAAGCCGCGCGGCTGGACGTCCCGTTGCCGCTGGTGCCGTGTCCTCCCCGGCAGGATCCGCAGTTCGCCCCGAACCCGCCCAAGACCCCCTGCGCCTACCGGAACCCGGGCCGCCTCGCACTCGGCGGTCCGCTCGTCCAGGGCATGAAGGTCGCCATCACGGGCGAGACGGCGACCTCACGGGCCGAGCTGGTGGCCCGGTCCGTCGCCGCCGGCCTGAACATCATGTCGTCGGTGAGTCGGCACACCAGCGCTCTCGTCACCAACGACTCGGCTTCGGGCTCGGCCAAGGCACGGCGCGCGATCACCGAGGGCGTCACGGTCATCGACGAGCAGACGTTCCTGAAGTTGCTGGGAGACGTGCGGTCCGGAACCTCGCACGAGAACCAGGCGCTGAAGAAGACCCCGGAAGCGGTAGCCCCGGCCGCGCCGCCCGTCACGCAGCCCGCCGCGTCGCCCGTCATGCCGACGCCCTCCCCCGCTGCGACCGTGACCGTCGCGGACATCGCGGATGCCGTGGAAATCGCGGATGCCGTGGAAATCGCGGATGTCGCGGATGTCGCGGAGATGGCAGCGGTAGCGGCGGTAGCGGACGTGCCGGCGCCCAGGAGAGCCGAGACCCGCCGGTCCGTCCGGCCGTTCGGGCGTCGGCGGGTCCTCGTGCTGGGCGGCACCCACGAGGAGGCGTCCGCCGCCCGGGTCAGGGTCGTCGAACTCGGTGGGGCCGCCGCCATCAACCTCTCGGCGAGTGTCACCGACGTCGTCCTTCTCCCCGGGGGCGAACACGACCGCCGCATGACCCGCATCACCGCGCTGGAGCTCCCGGTCCACGCGCGCGGATGGCTCGAAGCCCCCGCCACCGAGCCGGGCGACGTCCCCGCCCAGAGCGGTACGGCCACCGACGTCCTGCCGCGCGGCGGAGTCGCCGACCTCCCCACCCCTGTCACCACCGGTCCCTGGCACGTGAGTGCCTCCTGGGCGCAGCAGACACACTGCGAGATCGATGTCGTCACCTTCGTCCTCGACGAGGATGAGCAGGTCTCCTGCGACGGGGACTTCGTCTTCTACGGTGCCCCGGAAAGCCCGGACGGCGCCGTCCGTCTCCTCTGCGACGGCCCCACCGAGCAGAGCGTCGCCGTCGACCTCGCGGCGCTCCCGCCCTCGGTCCGCCGGATCGCGATCGCCGCCGCCATCGACGGTGCCGCGACCTTCGGGGACATCGGCGCCGTCCGGGTGACCCTCGCGCCGGGCATCGACGCACCGGCCACGGTCCAGGCCACGCTCGACGCCGCCACCAGTGAACGCACCCTGCTCCTCGCCGAGATATACCGCCGGGGACCTCGGTGGCGTTTCCGCGCTGTCGGCCAGGGTTACGACCATGGCCTGGAGGCCCTGGTGCGTGGATACGGAGTCGACGTGGAATGACCCTCGCGCCTCGCGCCCTCAGTGGTCGAATGCCTCAAGGTGCCGACGCAGCAGAGCAGTGATGTCGTCGCCACCCCCTTCGGCCGGAAGCGGCGAGGGGGTGTCCTCGCCGTTCGCCATGGCGAGGCTGCTGGTGAAGCGTACGAGGTCGGGGGCCGGAGCGAAGTCGTCGCGCAGCCATACCGCGAAGGGGCCGGCCTCGTCGGCGGTCACGTCGGTGAGGGCGATGGACGCGTAGTCGGGTTCGGTGAGGGCGCGTCGAGCCGGGCGTGCTCCTCATCGCCAGCGTGGCCTGTCAGTGGACGACGTCGCCCTCGCCATCAACCTGTCTCCGGCGGATGTCATCGTCCGGGCGGTGTCAGCCGCGTGGCTCATCGCTGTCCGCGACGAGGCGGAAACCGAGCAGTGGCACCACGTCCGGCTCGACGTCCTCGGGTGCGGGTGTGCCTTCCAGGAGGAAGCCGAAGAAGGCGCGCAGGGCCTCGTTGCCCAGTTCCAAGGGGTGGAAGGGCAGCGCGTAGGGCTCCTCGTTCCACTCCGGGTCGACCTCCACGGGATGGTGACCTGCCCAGTACGCCGTCTCGAAGGGGAGCGGGTCGCCGATGTTCTCGCCGATGCCACCGTCCGGGGAGAGGCTCAGCGAGCGGACCAGACGGCCGTCTTCCCAGACCGCGAAGGCCAGCCAGTCCGAGACGCTGTGCATCGCGTGCACGATCACGCGGCGTCCCGCCGCCGCCTCCAACAGGTGCGTCGGCAGTTCCGACGGTCGGTCGAACATCAGACGCCGGTCGCAGACCAGGTCCACGCCCGTGAAGCGTGCCGCGTACGTGAGTCCGTCCTGCGGGTACGTCGCCTTCCCCAGCACCTCGCCCTCCGTCGGCTCTGCCCGACAGCCCGGAAAGACCCGGGCGATCAGCGCCGCCGTGCCCTCGGCCACCGGATCACCCGCCGCCTTCAGCGCCGAGGCCGCGTCGCCACCTACGTACGCCAGAACCGCCGTCTTCGCTCCCAATGTTCCAGACGCTAGCCCCAGCCACTGACAGAGCCACCGTCCCAAAGCATGCCGAAGCCTTGGACAGCGACCGCCCGCCGGCGCCGACTTCGCCGAGGCCGAGGTCGTCAGGCTGAGCGACGGGCAGAAGGCGTCGGGCGCCCTCGGCTCCTCCCACCACCACCGTCGAGGGCCGAATTTCATTGAACGGGAATCTACTTCGCGGTACGTGGCTACAGTCGTCGCCCTGACATCACCTGCCCCGTGAACTGTGCGACTCGGCTCGCGAACGGTGGCAGGGCGTGCGCGCAGGGGAGCGCGCATCGCTGAGGAGCAAGGGGGAACCCAGACATGACCCACAGCCCGAGACCCCGGCCGAGCGCGGAGGACAGGAAGAACTTCCGCGTCGGGTGCGGCTTCCTCGTGGCTCTGCTTCTCGCCGTCGGCGGTTGCGGTGCCCTGCTCAACGACGACAACGACACATCGTCCGCCCCACCGTCCGACTCACGGCCCGTATCGACCTCGTCGTCCGTCGACGACGGCGCGGCGGCGACCGTGACCGTCGGGGACTTCGTCGGCATGAAGCTCCAGGCGGCTCAGGACGCGGCGCAGGCCGACGGCGTCCACCACCTCGACTCGACCGACGCCACCGGCCAGGGCCGCCAACAGTTCCTGGACAGCAACTGGACCGTCTGCTCCCAGGACCCCGCGGCCGGCGCGACGATGAGCGTCGACGACACGCTCACCTTCGGCACCGTCAAGTCCAGCGCGGGCGAGACCTGCGAGGACCCCACGGGTGCCGAAAGCACCGACGTTCCCGGAACTGATGACACCTCCACCGTCTCGGGCACGGGCGACGACTCCGGTGACGGCGGCTCGTCCGCCGATTCCGGCACCGGGAGTGACGCAGGTGCCGACTCGTCGAGCAGCGCGTCCGGTTCGTCGACCAGTTCGTCGAACGGTTCGTCCTCGGCGGGGAGTGACTCCGGCTCTTCCTCGTCAGGGAGTGACTCCGGTTCGTCCTCGTCCTCGGACGACTCGCCGCAGGCGCCCGCGGGGGCCACCGCCCAGTGCAACGACGGCAGTTTCAGCTACTCCGCGCACCGGCGGGGCACCTGCTCGCACCACGGTGGCGTGGCCGTCTGGCTCGCCGGCGCGCCCTCCTAGAGCGGAAGGCGTCTCACTCGCCCGCGCCCTCGGCCCGCGTGTGGGCGACGAGGGCGTTGGCGTGGCCGTGGCCCAGGCCGTGCTCGGACTTGAGCCAGTTGACGAGCTCCATGTGCCCGGTGAGCGGGGAGGTGCGGATGAGTTCCTTCCACTCCCCGATCGGACGGCCGTACTTCTTCTCGATGGAGGGGAAGTAGCTGGCGGGACCCTTCACCGCGTCCGTCATGGCGATACCTCGTTCTCGTTCCGATGGGTGATCTTGGTGGTGTCGGTGATGTCGGTGATCTTGGTCAGTCGATGATGCGGGTGTCTTCGGCGATCGTCCAGCGGTCGGCCGGTGTGGCCGTCAGCCGCACCGTCACCGCCGTCAGCCACAGCAGCCCGAGGCCCGCACCGGCGGTGAAGGCGAGGACCGAGGCGGCCGAGGCGGCGAACCCGGCGAGGACGGCCACGGGCACGATCCGGGAGGCGACGGCCCAGCCCCGGTGGCCCCGGGCGGCGAGCGGCCCGGCCAGGATCACGAACGCGGCGCACAGGGACAGATAGCCCACCATCCCCGCCAGCACGTGCGCGGAGCCGTGGCCGGTCATCACGGTCGCCTCGGGCGCGCCCACGGGGAAGCCCGCGCCCGCGTCCGCGGGGAAGACCGCCGCCGCCCAGAACGAGGCCCCCAAGACCCCGATCAGGGCCGGGCCCCAGGTCCCGCCCGCGCCTCCGCCCAGGAGGCGGCGCAGCCCGGCCGCACCCGCGAGCAACAGGGCGCCCGCGAGCAGGAAGTTCACGGTCTGCGTCCAGCCCGCCTCGCCGAGCGCGAGCTGACTGAGGGCGTGCCGGCGGAAGTCGAAGCCGTCACGGGTCACCCCCTGGACCACGCCCGCCCCGAGGAACAGCGGCCCCGCGACGACCGCTCCGATCACCGCGCCACGCCCCGCCGACCGCGAAGGGGAGGAGGTGCGGACGCCGTGGGCACGGGCGCTGAGCGTCTGGGTCATGGCGGGCCTTCCTGGTGCGGATCCTGTCGCAGGTTTGACCGGGGCCGGGCGGCGAAGTCATCGGCGGGGTGTGAGTGACCTGCGCCACACGAACGGGCGGATCATCGCTTCGCACCCTCCCCCCTTCTTGCGTTCACCTTCACCCATTGCAATGGAACTTCTCTTGAAGTTGCGTTAGCCGCAGAGTCATTGCAATGAATTTCTTGCCATCACCTGCAAAAATAGCAAATGGACGCAACGAGCTTGTTGCCCCATCCGTGAATGCAACGTAGCTTTTCCTTCATCGGAAACGACGAGCCCAAGGAGAAGCACCATGCAGAAGTTCGCCACCACCACCCCCGTCTCCGCCGTCCTCGACGTCCCCGCCGGGCGCATCCTGTTCATCGCCGCCGACCGGGCCGACACCACCGTCGAGGTCCTGCCCGCCGACGCCTCCAGGAGCCGCGACGTGAAGGCCGCCCAGCAGACCGGGGTCTCCTTCGGGGACGGCGTGCTGCGGATCGAGGCCCCCTCGGGCAGGAACCAGCTCTTCGGCCCGTCCGGGGCCGTGGAGGTCACCGTCCAGCTGCCCGCCGGGTCCCGCGTCGAGGCGAAGACCGCCGCCGCCGAACTCCGTGGCGTGGGGCGCCTCGGCGACGTGACCTTCGAGAGCGCGCAGGCCACCGTCAAGCTCGACGAGGCCGCGAGCGCCCGCCTCACCCTCCAGGCCGGCGACGTCACGGTCGGGCGCCTCGGCGGCGACGCCGAGATCAGGACCCGTCAGGGCGACCTGCGGATCGGCGAGGCCGTGCGCGGCACCGTCGTGCTCCGCACCGATTCCGGCGAGATCAACGTCGCGGCCGCCCGCGGCGTCTCCGCCTCCCTCGACGCCGGCACCGCCTTCGGCCGCGTCACCAACTCCCTCCTGAACACCGAGGGCGCCGGTGCCGGGCTCAGCATCCACGCCACCACCTCGTACGGCGACATCAACGCCCGCAGCCTCTGAGCCCGCGGCCCGACTCCCGGGCACGATCAGGGCCGTCCGTGGGTACGGATGCCGTGTGGTGATCTTCGGAGGGGCGTCCGTGAGCGTCGTCCGGGCGTGCGTACGGGACGGCGATGGGGGCAGCCCCACGGCCGTACTGGAGGACGGGCCGTACGACGACGAGGAGCGGCGGCGGGTGCCGGAGGCCGCCGGGACCTCCCACGCCGTCTTCGTCTCACCGGTCCCCGGACCGGACGGCCCTCCCGTCTTCTCGCTCCGGTTCTTCACCTCCGAGGGGGAGTTGCCGTCCTGCGGGCACGGGACCGTGGCCGCCCTCGGGTATCTCGCCGCGCGGGCCGGCACCACCGGCACGCACCGGGTGGCCCTGCGGGTCGCGGGCCGTACCTTTCCCCGGCCGGGCCGTACGGAAGGGGGCGTACGGCGAGGTCGACTTCGCCTACGGGCCCGTGGAGCTCCGCCGACCGGATCCGGCCGGGTCCGCGCTCGTCCTGCCCGCCCTCGGCCTCGACCGGCCCGCACTCGGGGCCGAGCCCCGGGTCGCCTCCGTCGGACGGCCCCGGCTGCTGGTGCCGGTGGATTCGCAGGCCGCGCTCGCCGGCCTCTCCCCCGACATGGACCGGCTCCGTGCCGCCTGCGACCGCCTCGGACTCCTGGGCTGTTACGTGTACGCGGCGCCGTCGCCCTCCGGGAGGGTTGCCGCCCGGATGTTCGCCCCGTCGATCGGCGTCCCCGAGGACATCGCCAACGCCAACAGCACCGCCTGCCTCGCCGCACACCTCGGGGAGCTGGGCATCCGTGAGATCCGCGTCGACATGGGGGACTCCCTCGGCAGTCCCGCCACCATCAGGGCCTGGTCGTCCGGTCCGGAGGTCCGGCTGGGCGGCGACGTCCTGGTCCCACCTCCCGGCCCGCTCACGTAACCCCATCCGCTCATCCATCCCCCGGCCCGCTCACGTAATTTCGTCCGTCTCCCGGCCCGCTCCTCAGCCTCCGTCCGTCTCCCGGTCCGCGCCACCGCCCCCGTGCGTCTCGCGTGCCCAGCGGTCGCTCCAGGCCTCCAACGGGGCCAGCGCCTTGACCAGTTCGGCGCCCAGCGGGGTGAGCCGGTACTCCTCGTCGACGCGGGCGAGCAGTCCGGCCGCCGTGAGCTCGTCCAGGCGCGTGGTGAGCACACTGGAGGACATCCGCTCGCAGCGCCGCTGGAGCGCGCGGAAACCGGCCGGGGCCAGGCTCAGTTCCCACAGGACGCGCAGGGCCCAACGGCGCCCGAGCAGGTCGAGCGCGGCCATGACCGGGCGTCCGGACTCCGATCCCCGTACGGGCCGCCCGGGCCGTGGCGCCTCCGCGCCCTCCCCCGGGCCTTCGGAGAACCTCCCTCCGGGTCCCTCGATAGGTCCCTCGATGGGTTCCTCGATAGGTCCCTCGATGGGTTCCTCGATGGGTTCGTCGATCCGTTCCTCCACTCGTCCCTCCCGCTCCCCGCTCCTTGTGCTTCGTTTTCAGAAGCAGCATAGTGGTGCTTCTGAAAACGAAGCAGGAGGTGCAGCCGATGCCGCGCATCGAACCGCTCGTCCCCCCGTACGCCCCCGACGTCGACCGGGCCCTGCGCCGCTGGATGCCGCCCGGCGTCCCCCACGAACCGCTCGCGCTCTTCCGCCTCCTCCACCGCAGCCCCGGCCTGGCGTCGCGCATGTTCGCCCTCGGCGCCGGGCTCCTCGGCCACGGGCTCCTGCCCGCCGCCGACCGCGAGCTCGTCATCGCCCGGGTCACCGCGCGCGCCGGCTGCGCCTACGAGTGGGGCGTCCACGCAGCCACCCTCGCCCCGGCGGCCGGGCTCGGTCCCGACCTGCTCCGCGCGACCGCGGACCCCGACCCCTCGGCGACGGTCCCGCTGACCGCGCACCAGACCGCCCTCCTGGCCGCCGTCGACGAGCTCCACGACACCGCCCGGCTCTCGGAGCCCGCCTGGGACGCCCTGCGCGTCCACTACGGGGACGAACAGCTCCTCGAACTCCTCGTCCTGGCCGGCTGGTACCGGACCATCGGCTACCTCGCCGACGGACTGCTCCTGGAGACGGAACCCTGGGCCGCGCCCTTCCCCACGGGGTGACCCACCCAGGACGGCCTCGCCTCACCCGACCGCGCGCAGCGCCCTCAGCAGGTGCCGCAGGGCCGGGCCCGGCGGGCCCGGGCGCACCGCCAGCGAGGTGGTGACCGCGAGGCCCGCGAGCGGGCGCACCGCCACCCTGGGGCCCTCCGGCAGTCCGCGTACCTCGTAGAAGAGGGTCCACGAGGGCTCCCGGTCCGTGCCGATCGCGGTCAGCGTCGCCCGGAGGTCCGTGAACGCCGGGCCCTCCACCGGGCGGACCCCCGCCGCCCGGAACGCCCCCGCGACCAGGGCGTGGAAGGGCGGGTTCCGATCCTGTGGGGCGAGCCGCAGCGGGAGGCGCGCCAGGAGGTCCAGGCGCGGCTCCGGTTCGGCCGCGAGCGGGTGGTCGCCGGGCAGGGCGGCGTACAGCGGATCGTTCCAGAGCGGAAGCGCCTCAAGACCGCGGACCGCCCCCGGCTCGTCCGGCAGCGCCCGCACGAGGGCCGCGTCCAGTTCCCCTTCGCGTACCGCCTCCAGCCGGCGGGTGACGGGCATCCGGTGCAGGCTGACCCGCAGCCCGGGCGCTCCGGAGGAGAGTGCGGCCAGGACCCGGTCGATCCGGTCCCCCGGGCCGTGGATGCCGCCGAGCCGCAGGATCCCGTCGTCGCCCGCCGTGATGTCGGCGGCCACGCGTGCGGTGCGGTCGGCCGCGGAGAGCACGGCGCGCGCCTCGGGCAGCAGCCGCTCACCGGCACCGGTGAGGAGCACGCGCCGGGTGGTGCGCTCGAAGAGCCTTACGCCCCAGGCACGTTCGAGGCGTCCAACCTGCTGGCTGACCGCCGACTGGACGACGCCGAGCCGCTCGGCGGCCCGTCCGAAACCGCCTTCCTCGGCCACCGTCACGAAGTACCGCAGCTGCCGCAGTTCCACCCCGGCCCCTTCCCGCATCCATCACGAACGGTGATCTCCGCCGTCTGCAACCGCCTGTGGTGCGGCCTCTCTTCCCCGGATCGAATGGGGAGCGCGGGGAATCCGAACCCCCCCGGAAGGGACCGTGAACGATGTCCGAGAACCAGCAGGCGCTGATCGTGCGGGCCGAGGAGGCCGAGCGGATCGGCCTCCCCCACGGCGGCGGGTTCCACCTGCTCGCCGACGCCCGGCACACCGGCGGCGCCCTCGGTGCCAACCGGCTCTCCCTCGGCGAGGGCGCGCAGGGGGCCCGGCCGCACTTCCACGCGCGGTCGACCGAGCTCTTCTACGTCCTGGAGGGGGCCATGCGCTTCACCCTGGACGGCGGGACGACGACCGTGGCGGCCGGGGGTCTCGTCTCCGTGCCGCCCGGGACGCCCCACTCCTTCGGCGCGGCCCCCGGCTCCGCCGCGGAGCTGCTCGTGGTGCTGACCCCCGGGGTCGACCGCTTCGGCTACTTCCGGTCGCTCGGCCGCGTCCAGCACGGTCTGGAGACCTTCGACGGGCTCCTCGCCGCACAGGACCGCTACGACGTGCACTTCCTGTGAGGCGAGGCACCGGCCAGGGGGTTGGGCACCGGGATCCACGCGTCGTGGTCCGCGCCCCGCAGCCGCATGAGGGTGAGGGCCTTCACCCTCAGCTCCGGGGCGAGGAGGGCCGCCCGGTCGGCCCGGTTGTCCGGGGTCGCCGGGAGGGCGTCGTAGGCGCGGTGGACCGCGGCGGCGACGAGCCCCCAGAGCCGGTCCCCGGCGGTCCGGTCCCGGTCGGCGAGGGCGGACACCAGGGTGCCGAAGGTGGTGCCGAAGAGGTGGCCGAACAGCATCGTGCGGAGCACCTCCGGGTCGTCGTCGATCACCCGGCCGCCGACCGGAGCGGCGTCGAGGCCGTGCCGGGCGAGGCGGTCCGGGCTCAGCCGGACGTCGGCGAGGTCGCGGTAGACGAGCCGGCGAGGGCGGGCGTGCGCGTCCAGCACGACCAGCAGGTTCTGTCCGTGGGCGGCGGGCGCGACGCCCCGGCCGAGGAGGCGCAGGAGCGGCGGGACCGCGAGGTCCGCGAAGGCGGCCAGCCAGTGGGGGCCGGCGTCCGGGGCGCCCGCGTTGGCGAGGAGCGCGCGGATCAGGGACGGTCCGTCGTCGGCGGGGCGAGCCGCGAGCCCGGCCACCGGAAGGATGGTCTCCCCCTCCCGCAGGCCGGCTGCGGCCGCCGGCGACTCGCGGAGCAGGACGGCGAGGTCGGCGCTGGGCCCGCCCCGCACGAGCGCGGAGGCGCCGGCGAGGTTGCGGGTGATCCGGAAGGTGTCGGCCAGGTCGGCCGCGGCCTGGCCGAGCAGGGCCGAGAGGGGCGCGCTGTTCTCGACGCCGCTCGGCGAGATGTCGCGGACGGCGCTGGTCATGCGCGTGGTCAGCGCCGTCTTCAGGTGCGGTCCGCCGTCGAGCGGGGCGAGGGTCCGCACGCTCATCAGCGGCAGGGCGGGGATCGCCCCGGTGGCGTACGGCCGGTGCCCGAGGTCGGGCAGGACGTGCTCGCTCTGCCAGGGGTGCACGGGCAGCAGCAGCCGGTCGCCGTCCCGCAGCCGCGCGGGCCACTCCCCCGCGACCCGGCACCGGTCGGCCGGGACCGCCACCAGGTCGAGGCGGACGACGGGGCGGTGCTCGGGCGCGTACGCGAGCTGCTCGGCGACGGAGAGACCGGGGCGGCTGCGGCAGCAGGGGTGGTACGGGTGCCCGTCGACGATGCCCTGCTCGACGGAGGCGAGGGGGTCGTCGGGCGCCGCGTGCGCGCGGGGGCGCGCGAGGGGGGCGTGGGGAGCGTGGGGGGCTCCGCCCGGGCGCTGGTGGGGGTCGTCGGGGGCTCCGCCCGTGCGCGGGTGCGTTCGCGCCGCTCCCGCCCTGGACAGCGCCAGGGAGGCGACGCTGTGGGCGAGTTCGGCGGCGAGGGGCGTCGCGCCCGGCAGGTCCAGCGCGGCGAGGAGCACGGCGGGGTGGCCGTACGGGCGGCCGTCGAGCCGTAGGGCCAGGTCCTCGCCGGGGAGCACCAGGTCGTACGGGAGCCGGGGCGGCCCGGTCAGGACCCGGCCGTCGGCGAGCACCACCCGCCCGGCGGCGGCGTCCCGCGCGGCGACCCCGGGCAGGGGTTCGTGGAGCAGGGCCCGCCACAGCCGGGCGAGGACCGCGGCCCGCGCCGGGGGCAGCTCACGGTGGTAGGCGGCGAGGAGCCGGGGGGCCGCAGCGGCCAGCTGGTCGGCGAAGCCCTGCTCCGTACCCGTACCACCGCCGGCGTGCGCCGGGGCGCGGACCGCCGACGAGGGCGCGCAGCCCGTACCACCGGCATCCGCCGACGCACGGTCCGTACCACCGGCGCCCTCCAGGGAGCGGCCCGCCGCCGAGTCAGGGCCACGGCCCGTACCGCCGGGATCCGCCGAGGTGCGGGCCGCCGCCGGGCCCAGGGCGCCGTCCGTACCACCGGCGTGCGCCGGGGCGTGGGCCGTCGCCGGGTCGGGGGCGCGCGGCGTGGGGCGGGCGCTCGTATCGTGATCCGGAGCGGGGTGCATGAAGGTTCACTACCCTGCGCAGGATGTCCCTACCGGCGGACGACCCGCCGGGGCTCCGGTGGAAGGCGCTGTCGTGAGTGAAGCCAGAGGCCGGGCCGACGCCCTGTCGGCCACCGCCCTCCTCAACTGTCTGATCCGGGAGGTGGCCGAGAGCGCACCGCGCCCGGACGCGGACCACGTCGTCCACCGGCTCCCGGCGACCGGCCGGCTGCTGCGGGTGCGGGCCGGGCGCCGGCCCACCGAGCCCTGCGTCCGGACCGACGGCGGGTGGCTCCCGCTGACCTTCGACGCCCTGGTGGCGCTGACCGCCGACGAGCTCACCCGCCGCACCGGCGTCGCCAACAGGACCGTCGTCGGCGAGATGACCGACAGCCGGGACGTCGTCGCGGCCCTCCAGGACGCGCGCGCGTCCGCGAGCCCGCCGGAGGACCCCTACCTGCGGTCGGAGCAGGCGCTGCTCGCCGGGCACCGGTACCACCCGGCGCCCAAGGCGCGCGGGGCGGGCGCGCCGGAGACCTGGCTGCCGTACGCGCCGGAGGCGTACGCCCGGTTCCCGCTGGAGCTCCTCGGGGTCCGGGCCGACGTCGTCGCGGAGGACGGCGACCTCTCCCCGTTCGACGCGCTCGACACCGGCGCCGCGCCCGACGGGTACGTGCTCCTCCCGATCCACCCCTGGGAGCTCGACCTGCTCCGGGCGCGGGAGCTGCCCGCGTTCCGTGACGGGCGGCTGCTGCGGCTCGGCGCCGCCGCGCCGCGCGCGGGTCTCGCGGTGGCGACCTCCTCGGTCCGCACGGTGTACCTGCCGGAGGCCGACGTCTTCTGCAAGTTCAGCCTGGACGTGCGCATCACCAACGACAACCGCCGTCTGGCGCTGCGCGACCTGCGGTGGGTGCGGACGCTCGGCGAGCTCCTCGCCCCGGTGTTCGACGCGCTGCCGACGGCGTCGTTCCTCGCGGACCGGGGCTACCGCACCGCCGACCTCGGCGGGCAGCACGCCTACGAGGGCTTCGCGGTGATCGCGCGCGAGGGCCTGCGGCCGCACCTGCCGCCCGGTGTGACCCCGTTGCTCGCGGCCGGCATCGGCGAGGGCTTCGAGGGGAATCCGATCGACGGGCTGACGCCCGAGCGGGCGCTCGACTGGTGGCGGCGCTACCTCGGCCTCGTGGTGCCGGCGGTGCTGCACGCCTGGCGGGAGCACGGCCTGGTCCTGGAGTGCCACCTGCAGAACGTCCTCGTCGGCGTGGACGCGGACGGCCTGCCGGCGCGGGTGGTCTTCCGCGACCACGAGGGGGCGCGGATGGTCGCCGAGCGGCACCGCGCGCTCCTGGAGCGGCACCGGTCGCGGAAGCCCGCTCCGGCGCTCGACGCGGCGCACGGCTGGGAGCGGCTCGTGTACTGCCTGGTGACGAACAACCTGTCCGAGATCGCCGGGGCCCTCGCCGACCGCCACCCGGAGCTCGCCGGTGAGCTGTGGCCCGTGGCCCGGGCGGTGTTCGCCGGGTACGTGGCGGAGCACGGCGGCCCCGCCGAGGTCACCGAGCTGCTCCGCTCGCCGCACGTGCCGGCGAAGACCAACCTCCTGCTGCGCTGGCTCGACGCGGACGGCGCCGCCGCCCACTACGTACCGATGCCCAATCCGCTGCGCGAGGCCCCGTGAGCCTCACGCGGCGGAACGGGCCGGACGGACGGGCCCGGTGACGGAACGGGTTCAGCGGACGGGACGGTTCAGCCGCACCCGGACGAGGGTGGTCTCCACGTCGCTGTCGACGAGACGGCCGTTCGCGTCGAAGGCGGCCGGGCCGTCCGTCATCCCGAAGTCGTTGTCGTTGAGCAGGACCAGGGTGGACGAGCCCTCGACGGCGACGCCCTCGATCTTCCCGGGGACGCCCGGCACGGTGTTGAGGTCGACGACGAGGCGCTTGTCGAGCACCGGCACCTCGGCCGCCGCCGCGTCGCCGAGCTGCTCCAGGGTGGGGCCCTCGGCGGTGTCCCAGGCGGTGCCGAGGATGTCGGAGCCGCGGCGCAGACGGACCTCGTAGAGGCGGGCGGCCTTGTCGGTGCGCTCCTGCACGAGGAGGCGGTCGTGGCCGACCGCGACGAGCGCGGAGAGCTTCAGCTCGGAGGTCTTGGTCTGGCCGGGCTCGACGGTGCCGACGGCGTCGAAGCGGTAGGCGTACTCCGCGGTGACCCGGTTCTTGCGGGGCGAGAAGCGCAGCAGCCGGGTGTTGCGGGAGTCCTCGCCGGACACCTTGTCGGGGTTGAGCAGCGGGCTCTGAAGGCCGAGGACGAGGTCGCCGTCGGGCAGCAGCGCGAGGCCCTCGAAGCCCCGGTTGATCTTGCGCTGGAGGAAGATCGACGGCAGCGACTCCACGACCGGGTAATCGGTGCCGGTCAGGCCGAGGCCCCGGGGGACGTGGCGGGCGAGGACGCGGCCGCGGGCGGAGACGTGCACGAGCGAGGGCCCGTACTCGTCGACGAGCCAGAAGCTGCCGTCCTCGGCGCGGACGAGGCCTTCGGTGTCCAGGCCGTTCGGGTTGTACCCGAGCGGGGTGGAGGCGTCGTACGAGTACGGGGCCTCGTCACGGCCGGGCTGGTTCGGCAGGCCGGTCACGGGGGCGCCGGAGGCGGTGGTCAGCGGGATGGACTTCAGGACCTGGACGCGGTCGCCGACGGCGCGGATCTTCACGATGGCCGGGTCGAAACCGGGCACGGGGAAGGTGCGCCGCTTGTCCTTGCCGACGGCGATCTGGCCGTTGGGGCCGCGGTCGGTCACGGTCCAGTACTCGCCGGGCCGCTCGGCCGGGTAGAGGTCGCTGCCGATGCCGCCGAGGTCGACGCCCCGGTCGTCGGCGACGCTGCCCGGCAGCAGGGCGTTGCTGAAGGCGGCGAGCGGGAGGTCGGGCAGGGTCGAGGTGGAGACCACCCGGGCGGCGGGGCCGCCGTGGTGCGCCGGGGTGGCGTCGGCCGAGCCCACGACCACCGAGCACGCGAGGGCGGCGGACAGCGGCAGGACGACGAGGGCGGGCCGGCGCAGAAGGCGCGGATTCATCTGAACTCCCTGGAGGACATGGAAAGTCGCCGGTGAGGGCGGCCTCATGGTCCAGTCCCGCGCGCAACGCGGGGCGACGCGTGCGCGACATCGGGGCGAGCCCTGGGTGAACGCGCGGTCCCGCACCGGCCCGCCGGGCGCCCCGGCCCAGAAGGGAGCGCCCGACCAGAAGGGATCGCCCGCCGGATGGGAGCGCCCGCCGGATGGGAGCGCCCGACACGACACGCCCGCCCGACAGGACTTCGCCTAGTACCGGTCGAGGATGAGCTGCGTCTTCAGGATGTCCCCGTGGTACAGCCAGCCGTGGGCCTCGGCGACGGAGATCGCGTCCGCGTGCAGGTCGGCCGCGTCGGCGTACGAGTCGGTCTTGAAGGACAGTTCGACGACGTACTCCGTGCCGGTGCCGTTCGCGCCGACGACGGGGAGCACCTCGATGCTCGCGTCGTCGGAGGGGCCCCAGGCGCCGCCGTACACCTGGGCGGTGACGGGTCCGTGGGCGCGGGAGGCCTGGAGGGTGGTCTTGCCCCAGCCGGTGGAGTTCCAGTCCTGGAGCTTGCCGGGGATGTCGTTGACGAGCCAGGTGCGGCCGGTGGTGCTCGTCGGCAGGGTGGTGCCGGAGTAGCCGCTGGCGCTGTGGGACTTGTCGTTGGAGAAGCTGAGGGTCTGCTTGGCGTAGCCCCAGTCGACCTCGGCGTCGTAGTTGGTGTCGCCGCTGTCGAAGCCGGCCGCGTTGGCCGTGGTGAGGGCGGCATTGATGTCGCCGTTCGTGACGGGGAAGCGCTTCTTGTACGTCTCCTCGAACGACGAGCCGCTCTTGTGGCGGAGGCGGACGCTCCAGCCCTGCGCGTCGAGGGCGAGCGCGTCCGTGTCGTAGTAGCTGTACGAGCGGGCCTTGGCGGAACCGGTGATGCCGAAGGCCGACTTGACGGCCGCGCTCGGAGCGGAGTTCGCGTCGAGGGCCGCCGCGGTGAGGTTGATCTTCACCTCGTACGTGGGGACGGCGTTGCCCGCGGCGTACGCCGGCGAGGACGGGGCGAGCAGGGCGGCGCCGACGGCGAGGGCGAGCGCCGGACCGACGAGGACCGGGCGCGTGACACGGGACAGGAGGCTCATGCCCCGATGCTCACGAGCCCGGGTGAGGACGGGGTGACCCACGGACGAGGCCCGGGTGAACCGGCGGCGTCGGGCACCCCCCGCCTGTCCGGGCCGCCGGCGAGGCAGAATCGCGCCATGGTCATCACCGCGCGCGCCCTCAACCGCACCACCCTGCACCGGCAGTTGCTCCTGGAGCGGGCGCCGGTCGGGGTCGCGGAGGCGGTGCGGCGGGTGGTGGGCCTCCAGGCGCAGCATCCCGGTTCGCCCTACGTGGCGCTGTGGAACCGGGTCGCGGGCTTCGATCCGGGGGATCTGGACGAGGCCCTGAGCGGCTTCGAGTTGGTCAGGTCGACGCTGATGCGGCTCACGCTGCACCTGGTGCACGCCGGGGACTACCGGGCCTTCCGGGAGGCCATGGAGCCGACGCTGCGCGGTTCGCGGCTGCACGACCCCCGGTTCACGAAGGCGGGGTTCACCGCCGCCGACGCCGACGCGCTGCTGCCGGGTCTCCTGGCGTACGCGGAGACCGCCCGGACCGGGGCCGAGCTCCGGGAGCACCTCGTGGAGGGCCGGGGCGGGCCGGTGGAGGCCGTCGTGTGGCGGATGGTGCGGCAGTACGCGCCGCTGTGGCACGCGCCGACCGGCCCGCCCTGGTCCTTCGGCACCGCGCAGTCCTTCGTCACGGCGGCCGAACGGCCGGTGCTCCGCGACCCGGAGGCGTCCGCCGCCGGCCTGGCCGTCCTGCTCCGGCGCTATCTGGAGGGCTTCGGGCCCGCCTCCGTACCGGACATGGCGCAGTTCACGACGGCCCCGCGCGGTCTGGTGCGCGCGGCGGTGAAGAGCCTGGAGGAAGAGGAGGGTGCGGTGGAGCGGCTGGAGGGGCCCGGCGGGGCGGTGCTGTACGACGTCGCCGGGGCGCTCCGGGCCGACGAGGGGCTGGCCGCGCCGCCCCGGCTCCTCGCGATGTGGGACAGCGTCCTGCTGGCGTACGCGGACCGGAGCCGGGTGCTCCCGCCCGAGTACCGCCGGCACGTGATCCGCGTGAACGGGGACACGCTCCCGGCGCTCCTCGTCGACGGGTACGTGGCCGGGGTCTGGCGGCCGGTCGGGGGCGGGATCGAGGTCTCGGCCTTCCGTCCGCTGACCGCCGCCGACTGGGCGGCCGTCGGGGCCGAGGCCGCGTCGCTCGGGCGGCTGCTCGCGGACCGGGACCCGCACGTCTACCGCCGCTACGACCACTGGTGGGCGAAGGGGGTGCCGGCGGTGGAGTCCCGGGTGCTGCCCTCCTGACGGCCGGTCAGGGTCTGAGGGGCGAGACCTCCCCATTGCCAGCCACCGGGAACGGACATATCTTCGAGCCGACACCTACGGACCGGGATGCTCGTCAGTCCCGGGGCGGTCCGCCGTTCACGGGCCGGACGGCGGGGAGCGGACTCCAGGACGACGGGGGGCGCTGGACGCCGGGCGTACGGGATATCCGTATCCACGTACCCGCAGGAGCTGAGCAGCACATGAGCAAGCACGTCCTGGCGCAGAACCAGTACGGCAAGGCCGAGAACCGCATCGTCACGGTCACCCGCAAGGGCAACGACGGTGCGTGGCACGAGATCCGCGACCTGAACGTGTCGGTGGCGCTGCGCGGCGAGTACCGCGAGGTCCATCTCACCGGTGACAACGGCAACTGCCTGCCGACCGACACCACCAAGAACACGGTGTACGCCTTCGCCAAGGAGCACGGCGTCCACTCGCCCGAGGCCTTCGGCATCCAGCTCGCCCGGCACTTCGTGAACTCGCAGGCCGTGATCCACGAGGCGCAGATCCGGATCGAGGAGTACGCCTGGGAGCGGATCTCGGTGCCCTCGCGCAAGGAGCAGCACTCCTTCGCGCGCAAGGGGCAGGAGGTGCGCACCGCGCAGATCACGTACTCGGAGAACACCGGGCTCCAGGTCCTGTCGGGCCTGAAGGAGCTGACCGTCATGAACTCGACCAACTCCGAGTTCCACGGCTTCATCAAGGACCGGTACACGACGCTCCAGGAGGCGTACGACCGCATCCTGGCGACCAAGGTGACCGCCCGCTGGGCGAACGCCGCCCGGGCCGGCGCCGACGAGGGTCACGACTGGGACGCCTCGTACGCGAAGGTGCGGCGCCACCTGCTGGAGGCGTTCGCGGAGACGTACAGCTACTCGCTCCAGCAGACCCTGCACGCGATGGCGGACCGGGTCCTGGACCACGTGTCCACGGTCAACGAGGTCCGGCTCAACCTGCCGAACAAGCACCACTTCCTGGTGGACCTGGAGCCGTTCGGGCTGAAGAACGACAACGAGGTGTACTTCGCGGCCGACCGGATGTACGGCCTGATCGAGGGCACCATCCACCGTGACGGCGTGCAGCCGGTGATCGCGACCAGCGACTGGATCACCGCCTGACCCGGCGGGTCAGCCGAGCCCGGCCGCCGTCTCCACTCCCAGCCACACGGCTGCGAGCCCGGCGGCCAGGCTCCCGGCCACGTTCAGGGCCGCGTAGCCCTTCGCCCCGTTCTCGTACAGCCGGAACGTCTCGTACGAGAAGGTGGAGTACGTCGTGAGCGCCCCGCACAGGCCCGTGCCGAGCAGCAGGTGGGCCTGGGCCGAGGAGACGCCGGTCAGCAGGCCGAGGACGAACGAGCCCACGACGTTGACGGTGAAGGTGCCCCACGGGAAGACCGATCCGTGGCGCGCCTGGACCGCGCGGTCGGTGAGGTAGCGCAGGGGCGCGCCGACGGCGGCCCCCACCACGACGAGCAGCCAGTTCACGCGTGCCTCCCCCGGCTCCGTACGAGCAGCCGGGCGGCGGTGACGCCCGCCACGACGGCGGTGAGGGCGGTGAGCAGCGTCCCGCCCAGATAGAGCAGGCCCCGTGCCGGATCGCCCGCGCTCAGCAGGCGCTGGGTGTCGAGGGCGTACGTCGAGAAGGTGGTGAACCCGCCGCAGATTCCGGTGCCGAGGAAGGGCCGGAGCAGCGGGTGCGGGGCGGTCGTGGTCTCGGTGAGGAGGACCATGAGGACGCCGAGGACCGCGCAGCCCGTCGCGTTGACGGTCAGGACCGTCCAGGGGAAGGCGCCCTCGGGGGTCGGCCAGACGAGCGAGGCGCCGTAGCGCGCGGCCGCGCCGAGGGAGCCGCCGGCGGCGACCACCGCGACGACCGGCAGTTCCTTGCGCAGCCCCATGGGCACAGACTACGAGAGTCCCCCCGGGGGCCCCGACGGCGGCCGGGACGGCGGCCGGGTCGAGGCGAGGCGCACAGGCACGGTCCCCGGCCTGGGGCATTAACCGGGGTCCGGCCCGTGCAGCCTCGCTCTGCGATGGTCCGGCGACGGAGTGCGACGGGTCAAAGCGGGGCCGGCGAGTCTGTCAGATCCCCCCGCGGGGTATGGCCGGGGCACCCCGGGGCTCGTCCGGAAGGCCCCGAAGGGGGTCCGGGAGGGGCCTGCGGCGGAGCGGTGGAAGGTCTCTGACCTGCGGCGACACGAGGGGAGGTGGCCGGACCACCATCAGGCGGCCGATTCGGGTGCCGGGTACACCTCCTCCCGGGGGGCGGGTCCGGGCGACGCTGGTGCGGCAGCGGGAGGGAGCTGCTCAACCTTCGGGCAGGAGTGTCGTGAGTACATCCGTCGCAACAAAGCGCAGGGCCGTCACCGGGGCCGTCTCCCCGGCCGTACCCCTGGGCGTCGTCAGGTCCTCCGGCGGCGCGGCCGACTCGCGCGAGGACGTCTACGCCGAGCTGTGTGCCGCGCTGTTCTCCGGCTTCCCGCGCCGTGACCAGCGCCTGAAGGCCGAGCAGTACCTGCACGGTCTGCTCACGGCGCAGGGCCGCAAGTCGATCCGGAACATCGCCGCGCAGATCGGCGGGCCGGCGGCCGAGCAGAGCCTGCACCACTTCGTGTCCAGCTCGACCTGGGACTGGCAGCCCATGCGGGCGTCGCTCGCCCGCTACCTGGAGCGCAACGGCTGCCCGCAGGCGTGGGTGGTGCGCCCGATGCCGATCCCGAAGGCCGGGGAGCACTCGGTGGGCGTGGACCGGCGTTTCGACCCGGAGCGCGGGCAGGTCTTCCACGGGCAGCAGGCCTTCGGCGTGTGGTTCGCGAGCGACGAGCTGAGCGTGCCGGTCAACTGGCGGCTGTTCCTGCCGGATCCCTGGGTGAACGACCGGACGCGGCGAGACCGCGCGGAGGTTCCCCAGGAGGCCGGCGAGGAGACCCTGGAGGAGTGCGCGGTCGCGGCGGCGCTGGACACGGCCCGCTGGTCCGACGTCACCCGCAAGCCGGTGCTCCTCGACATCCGGGGCGGCGCGGGGCGGGCGGCCCTGACGCGGCTCGCCGGGGCGGGCGTGCCGGTGGTGGCCCGGATCAACCCGGGCTCGCGGCTCGCGATCGCCGACCGGTCGCTGCCGGGCTTCGGGGCGGGCCCGCTGTCCGCCGTGCAGATCCTGGAGTCGCTCAAGGGCCTGCGCAGGCCGGTGAGCTGGGTGGACACGGTGGCGGGGGCGCGGACCTCGCGGACCTCGCTGGCGACGGCCGTGCGGGTGGCGCTGCCCGCGCCGGGCGGGGAGCGGATGCGTCCGCTGGTGCTGCTCGGCGAGTGGGACGACCCGCGCAGGGCGCCGGCCCGGGTGTGGATCAGCGATCTGACGGGCTCTCCGGTGGGTTCGCTGCTGCGGATCACGAAGCTGGCCCGACGGGTGGAGCGGGACTTCACCGAGGTCGGCGAGGGAGCGGGGCTGCGGGACTTCGTGGGCCGTTCGTTCCGCGGCTGGCACCGTCACATCACGCTGGCCTCGGCGGCCCACGCGGCGACGGTCATGGCCGGCGGCTGGGATGCGGCGTACGAGACGGGCTACGTCTCGGGGCGCTCGGCGAGCTGACGTTCGCGCGCGACGGCGGGTCCCGCCGTCGCGCGTGCGCGGGCCAGGACCTCCCGGGTGCGCTGGAGGCGCAGCGCCAGCTGGACCTCCAGGACCTGACCGGGCTTCTGCCATTCGGGGCCGAGGAGTTCACCGATCCGTTCCAGGCGGCGGGAGACCGTGTTGGGGTGGACGTGGAGCGCCTCGGCCGCGTTCGTGGGACTGCCGCCCGAGGCGAAGTACGCCTCCAGGGTGTGGGTGAGGTCGGTGAACCGCTCGGCGTCGTAGTCCAGTACGGGTCCGATCGCGGCCTCGACGAAGCCGTCGACGTCGTTGTCGTCGGAGAGCAGCAGCCCCAGGAAGCCGAGGTCCTGCGCGGAGGCGGCGGAGCCGGTGCCGCCGAGGGCGCTCATCGCGTCCAGGCAGCGGCCGGCCTCCTGGTGGATCCGTCCGACGCCGTCCGGGCTCTGGGCGGGTCCGGCGGCGGCCACGGACACGGGGTGCCCGAGCAGCGGGGACAGCTCGGCGGCGACGGCCTTGGCGGCGGCCGAGGCGTCTATGCCGGGGAGCAGCAGCACGATGCAGCCGCCCTGCACGGTCTTGAGGCCGGAGAGGCGGTACGCGTACGAGGACGCCCAGACGACCGCGCGGCCCTGCTCGCCGCCCTCGGGCCGGGCGAGCACGAGGACGTGGGGCCGCCCCAGGTCGACGCCGAGACGCCGGGCGCGCTGGGCGATCTGCTGCGGGGCGTGCGGCGGGTCGGCGATGAGGTCGTCGAGGAGTTCGTCGCGGACGGGTCCTTCGGCGACGGCGGTGGAGCGGCGCATCAGGAGGAGGAAGGCGACGGACTGCGCGGCGAGTTCGAGGAGGCGTTCGTCCTCGCCGGTGAGGCTTCCGGCGGCGCGGACGACGAGGCCGCCGAGGTCCTCGGAGCCCGCGATGACGGGCGCGACCCAGGTGTCGTCGGCGGCGAGGACCGGGCGGCGGCGGGCGTGCGCGTCGAGGGAGGCCTTGGCGACGGCCTCCTCGTCGAGGCCGGGGAGGTCGCCCGCGGTGGCGAGGGGCCGGCCGCCGGGGTCGCGGATCAGCACGGTCGCGTCCAGGGCGTCGGCGGCGGCCTTGGCCACGTTGCACAGGTCGCCGCCCGCGAGGACGAGGTTCATGATGCGGCCGTGGGCCTCGCTGACGTGCCGCATCCGGGTGAGGCTGGTGCGCACCCGGGAGCTGTCCCGCTCCAGTTCGGAGACCTCGGCGCGGGTGCGGTCGAGGAGGCCGGCCTTCTCGACGGCGAGGGCGGCGAGGTCGGCGAGTCCCGAGAGGAGCGCGATCTCCTCGGAGGTGTGGTGGCGGACGCGCCGGTCGGCGCCGTAGAGGGCGCCGATGACGGTGTCCCCGCTGCGCAGCGGGGCGGCCACGATCGCGTGGAGCCCTTCGGCGCGCAGGGCGGACTCGGCGATCTCGTCGAAGGCGGGGGCGTGGACGCCCGCGTCGAGGGAGCCGGAGGGGGCGAAGCGCTCGTCGGCGAGGTAGTCGGCGGTCCAGACCGCTTCGCCGTGGAGCTGGACGGCGCCGCCGAGTCCGTACCCCTCGGCGATCCGGAGTCCGGGGGTGAGGCGCGGTCCGGGACCGGTCGCGGCGCGGGAGCCCTCGGTGGTGTGGACGTAGCAGGCTCCGTGCGGGCCGCGCAGGGTGACGTAGGCCAGGTCGAGGCCGAGGATCCGCCGGGCGCGCCGGGTGATGACCCGCAGCAGGCTGTCGAGGTCGTAGGAGAGGGTGAGGTCGCGGGTGGTGTCGGTGAGGGCGGTGAGCGCGGCCTCGCGGCGGGCCTCGCGGGCGCGGCCGGTGTGGACCTGGCCGGCGAGGGCCACGGCCCGCTCCAGGCGGTGGAGTTCGGGGCCGCTCAGTCCGCTGCCGCGGGCCTCTTCGACGAGGGCGTCGAGGTGGGCGGGCTGGGCCTGCCGGGCGAGCAGTTCGAGGACCGTGAGCAGCGCGTCACCGCCACCGGCTCCGTCCGCGCCGTCGATCGTCATGGCCCCCACCCCGGTAGTCGAGCGAAATCGGGCACCTCGGAGGAAACCCGTACTGCTCGCCGAAAAGTAATTCGGCTTCGGGAGTCGGTCAACGGTGAGTTGCCCCACTTCATTCCCCGTGCCGGGCGGTCACCCCGTCGGCCGTCCGCCGGACGGCGGCCGGAGGGCCGCCGGAGGTCAGCCGACGGAGCCTGCCGGGACGAGCCGCTCGCGGGCGGAACCGTACCGCGCGGTGCCGTACTGGGCGGGGACGTAGGCGGCCGGAACGTGCTGGGTGGGGAGGTGCTGCGTGGGGATCCGCGGGGCGTACACGGGCCGGCCGGCCGTGTCCCGCACGGCCAGGACCGAGCGCTGGAGGCGGCGCAGGCGCGCCGAGGGCTCCATGCCGCTCTCGCTCTTGAGGCGCACGCGGAGCCGCTCGTACACGACGAGGGCCTCGTCGTGGTGTCCGCAGCGCAGGAGCGCGACCATGAGGTGGGCGTGGAGGGGCTCGTTGGTGCGGTAGCGGGCGACGAGTCCGGTGAGTTCGGAGACGAGTTCGGCGTGCCGTCCGAGGCCGAGCTGGGCCTCCATCCACTGGTCCAGGACGCTGAGCCGGGACGTTTCGAGGCGCTCGATCTCCCTGCGGAGCCGGGGGCCCGCGGCGACGCCCGCGTAGGGTTCGCCGCGCCACAGGGCCAGTGCCTCGCCGAGGCGGAGCGCGGCGCGGGACAGGTCGCCGGCCTCCATGGCCCGGTAGCCGGCGCCGGCCGCGCGCTCGAACTGCCAGACGTCGTTGGCGCCGCCGCCGGTGTCGAGCCGGTAGCCGCCGGGCTGGGAGACGAGTATCGCGTCGGCGCTGCGCCGGTCCGACCAGCCGGGGCGCGGCTCCGCCGGCGCGGCGTCGCGCAGGGCGCCCGCGATGAGGGTCCGCAGCTCGGCTATGTGCGCCTGTAGTTCGGCGCGGGCGCCGCGCGGCGCGCCGGACGGCCACAGCTCCTCGGTCAGGACCGTCACGGGGACGACCTGGTCGGCGCTGGCCGTGAGCAGGGCGAGGAGCTGCCGGGGCGCGGCCGCCGTCGGGGTGATCGACACCCCGTTCTCACGTACCGACAGTCCCCCCAGGATCCGGACGTCCACCTTGCCCCCTCATGCCTGTGCGGTGTCTGTGCGCGGGATGACTCTGGATGATTAGAAAAGACCCCCGTAGGCATGTCAATAAGAAACCGGAGGGTACGGAACGAGGGCCCCGGATATCGTGGTGCTTCACCCCTTTTGTCCGGAAATTTGGACGTCACGTTTCTGTCAATGGCGGAGAACTTGTGTACACGGAAAGCTGTTTCCGGACTCGGGGGTACGCTTTCGAAGCCTTCTTGCGGATGCCGAGAGGGTTCACACCCACGAGATCACGCCAGAAACCGGATGCCCGGTACGGTTCCTCCGCCCGCTAGAGCACGGCGGCGGCCGTGAGCAGCCCGAACGCGAGGGTGATCAGGGCCGTACGGACGCGGTGGAGACCGTTCCACCGCCCCTCGAAGGCGGCCCGCGCCGCGGCGGCGCCGCCCGCCGGGTCACCCTCGGCCGTCCGCTCCGAGGCCGCGAGGGCGTTGTTGAGCGGGACGTTGCCGCCGACGGTCACCAGGTGGTTGAGGACCGCGCAGACGAGCCCCGCGAGGACCAGCCACCGCTGCGTGTCCGTGCGCCCGTCCTGCGGGACGAGGAACGCGGCGACGGGGAAGGCGACGACGCCGAGGAAGACCGCGAGGAACACGGGCCTCGGCACGAACTCGTTGATCCGGCGCATCGCCGTGACGAACTCCGGGTCCGTCAGACGGGCGAGCGCCGGCATGATCCCGGTCTGGAAGATCAGCATGAAACCGGCGTAGAGCCCGGTGCATCCGACGGCGAGGGCGAGCAGCAGGGTGGCCATGCGGTCATTCTGCCCTCGGAGGTCACGCCGCTGCCCCTCATCTCCCGCTCTTTCCGGGGCACTTGCGCGCGTGACGCGCGAGAGGCCCGGGAGGAGCGGGCGGAGGAGTGACGAAGGGGCCCCGATGCGGCGACGGCGACGGGGGTGACGTGCGGTGGCATGGATTCGCCATCCTTCTCAACAGGGGTTGTCACCGTGTGCAGTCACATGCGTACATGGAGTGGACATCGATCGCGCGGGGGTGGTCAGCGGTGGCAGAGAGCGCAGGCTCCGTGATGCTCGCCCGTTCGGCGATGGGCCGGGCCGTGACCGAGGGACAGCGGCCCGCCGGGCGGCCGGTCCGGGGAGCCCGGCGCATCAGTGCCGCGCTCGCCGGACTCGCCGCCTCCACCCGGCACGAGCTGCTGACCTTCGACGACCCGGTCGCCTCCGCCGGCTTCGCGATCCCCGAGCCGTTCCTGGAGCTGGCGGGAGCGTGCATGCGGGCCGCGGTGGAGCGGGCCGAGGAGGTCCGGCGCATCGTCCCGAGGCACGCCCTGCCCCGGATCGAGGGAGGGCTCCGGATCCCCGGCCGGGCCCGCGTCGTCGAGGCCATCCCGTTCAAGATGATCCTCGTCGACCGGACGGTCGCCGCGATCCCGCTCGATCTGGAGCTGCTGTACAACGGGCTGCTGCTGATCCGGGACCCCGTCGTGGTGCAGGCCCTCGTCCGCGCCCACCACATCTGCTGGGCGGCGGCCGAGGATCCCGCGCACGCCGCCCCGTCCGCGCCGCCGCCCCGTGATCTGCCGGCGCAGCTGCGCCCGGTGCTCGACGCCCTCCTGTCGGGGGTCACGGACGAGACGGCAGCCGCCCGTCTCGGCATGTCGGCGCGGACGTACAGCCGCAGGGTGGGCGATCTGATGGCCGCCCTCGGCACGACGAGCCGCTTCCGCGCGGGCGCGGAAGCGGCTCGGAGGGGGTGGGTCTAGGGCGTGTCGTCACACTCCCGTCGTCGCCCGGAGGGCGGCCCCGCGGCGTCTGGTGCGTGCTCTCGGTGCGCCGGGTGGAAGCACGCGTACTGGACGTACTCGGCTTTCGCCCGGTGCGGCGAGAGCGCGTGCCAGGCGTCGCGGGGCAGACGGGAGTGTGACGACACGCCCTAGGACCGGCTACGACACGATGTCCTTGCGGGCGAAGCCCCGGAAGGCCAGGGCGAAGAGGACCAGGGCGTACGTCAGGGAGATCGCCGTTCCCTTGATCATGCCGCCCCATTCCAGCTGGGGCTGGAGCGCGTCGATCCAGGCGAACTGCCAGTGCGCGGGCAGGTAGTCGCGCCAGTCGCCGAGCGCCGTGACGGCGTCCAGCACGTTGCCGACGATCGTGAGGCCGACGGCGCCGCCCACCGCGCCGAGCGGGGCGTCGGTGCGGGTGGACAGCCAGAAGGCCAGCCCCGCGGTGACCAGTTGGGAGGCGAAGACGAAGGCGACGGCGATCCCGATCCTGAGCAGGGCGTCGCCCGCGGGCACCGCGCCGCCCGTCGGCAACCGCAGCGGTCCCCAGCCGTAGGCGACCGTGCCCGCCGCCAGGGCCACGAGCGGAAGGAGGACCATCGCCGCCGCGCTGTAGCCGAGGGCGACCGTCAGCTTGGAGGCGAGCAGCCGGGAGCGCGGGACGGGCGCGGCGAGCAGATAGCGCAGCGAGGACCAGCTCGCCTCGGAGGCGACGGTGTCCCCGCAGAACAGCGCCACCGGGATGACGAGGAGGAAACCGGCGGAGACGAAGAGGCAGGTCGCCGCGAAGTTGGCGCCGGAGGCCGTCGCCGTGTCCATCAGGGTGATGCGGCCGTTGCGGTCGCCGTCCCCGGAGCCGCCGATCGCGAAGGCCGCGATCAGCACGAACGGCAGGGCGACGAGGATGCCGCCCATGATCAGGGTGCGCCGTCGCTTCCACTGGCGCAGGGCTTCGACGCGCAGCGGCAGGGTGCGGCCGGGCCGGTAGCCGGGGGCGCGGGTCGAGGGGCCGGCCGGCGTGGTCGTGGTGGTCACGCGGCTCCTCCGATCAGGGTCAGGAACGCGTCTTCCAGACGCCGGTGGGGACCGACGCCGGTCAGGGGCACGTCCAGCCGGACGAGTTCGCCGATGAGGGTGGTCGGGTCGATGCCGTCGAGGCGGACCAGGACCCCTCCCTCGGTGCGGGTCGCCGCGCCGATGCCCGGCAGGGCGTCGATCTTCTCGACGAGGACGTCGTCGATCTCGGCGCTCAGGCTCACCAGGAGGGTGGAGCCCGAGCCGGTGATCTCGGCGACCGGTCCGGCCTGCACGAGCCGGCCCCGGTCCATGACGACCAGGTGCGTGCAGGACTGCTCGACCTCGGCGAGGAGGTGGCTGGAGACGATGACGGTCCGGCCCCCGGCCGCGTACCGGATCATCACCTCGCGCATCTCGCGGATCTGCGGCGGGTCGAGCCCGTTGGTCGGCTCGTCGAGGATCAGCAGGTCGGGCAGGCCCAGCATGGCCTGGGCGAGGGCGAGGCGCTGCCGCATGCCCTGCGAGTAGGTGCGGACGGCGCGTTCGAGGGCGCCGCCCAGGTTCGCGATCCGCAGGGCCTCGTCGACGTGGGCGTCCTCGGCGGGACGGCCGGTGGCCTTCCAGTACAGGTCCAGGTTCTCCCGGCCCGACAGGTGGGGCAGGAATCCGGCGCCCTCGACGAAGGCGCCGACGCGGGAGAGGACCGGCGCACCGGGCCGGATGGCCTGGCCGAAGACCCGGATCTCGCCCTCGTCGGGGGTGATGAGGCCCATCAGCATGCGCAGGGTGGTGGTCTTGCCCGCGCCGTTCGGCCCGAGGAGACCGAGGACCTGGCCCCGCTCGACGCGGAAGGACAGGTCACGGACGCTGTACCGGTCGCCGCCCTTGTACTTCTTCGACAGGCCGGTGATCTGGAGGGGTACGCCGGTGAGTTCCGGGTCCGGCGCGGGGGCGGCCGTCCGGCGGCGGGCGGTGAGCAGCAGCGCGGCGGCCCCGGCGAGGCCGAGGAGCGGCAGGACCCACACCCAGCGCGGCAGGGCGGCGGCCCGGTTGGAGAGGCCGGGCGCGGTGGGGACGGTGAGCGGGCCCTCGACGGCGACGGTGTACCGGGCGGGGACCACCGGGGAGGCGTAGCCGAGGTCGGTGGCGGCGACGACCAGGCGCAGCCGGTGCCCGGCCTCCACCTCGTGGTCGATCGCGGGCAGGGTCAGCGTGACGTCCTTCCCGGCCTTGGCGCCCTCGACGTGGACGGGGGCGACGAGCTGGGCGGGCAGCACCTGCTGCCGTCCGTCCGGCCCGACGTCGTACACCTTGGCGAAGAGGACGGCGGAGCCGTCGGCGGCGGTCGAGGTGACCTTGACGCGGACGGTCGGCGTGCCGGTGACGCGCAGGGCCTCGGCCTGCGGCTTCGCGTCGAACCGGGCGTGCTGGCCGGGGAAGTCGAGGGAGAGGCCGACGCCGAGGGAGGAGAGGCCGGAGAGTCCGCCACCGAGGCCGGGGACGGCGGAGACGGCCGGGGGCGCGGCGCCCGGCGGGTTGGTGAAGGTCTGCGGCGTCCCGCCGAGGGCGAGGTCCGTGGTGCCGGAGGTGAGGCCGGGGTAGCGGTCGGCGGTCGCGGCGCGCAGGGTGGCCCGTCCGTCGGTGGAGTCGACGCCGCCGGTGCGGCTGACGCGGAAGGCGGGGCCGGTGTCGACCGAGGTGTCGCGCTTGAGCCAGCGGTCGAACCAGGTGCTGACGCGGCGCTCGACGCGGTCGGTCTCGCGGTCGCCGCCGTCGTGGCCGCCGGCGATCCAGTCGACGGCGACGGGGTCGCCGTTGGCCGTCAGGGTGCGGGCCATCGCGTCGGACTGGGCGAGGGTGAAGAGCGAGTCGGACTGTCCCTGGACGAGGAGCGCGGGCACCTTGAGGCGGGCGCCGACGGCGGAGGGGCTGCGGGCTTCGAGGAGGGCGCGGGCCCCGGCGTCGGGCTTCCCGGCGACGGCGACGCGCTGGTAGAGGGAGCAGAGCTCGGCGGTGAACCGGCCGCAGCCGTTCCCGGCGGCGGCGCCGGCGGGGCGGCCGCCCGGGGAGGACGGGTCCGTGTCCCCGGTGGAGAAGAAGATCCCGGCCCAGAGCTTCTTGAAGACGCCCTGTGGGAAGAGGGCGTCGGCGAGGTTCCAGTAGGTGATCTGGGGGGCGATCGCGTCGACGCGCGGGTCGTGGCCCGCGGCGAGGAGGGAGATCGCGCCGCCGTAGGAGGCGCCGGTGACGCCGACGCGCGGGTCGCCGGGCTTGTCGAGGAGGACCTCGGGGCGGGCGGCGAGCCAGTCGATCAGCTTCGAGACGTCCTTGACCTCGTGGTCCGGGTCGTTGAGCCCGATCTCGCCGGTGGAGGCGCCGAAGCCGCGCGCGGACCAGGTGAGGACGGCGTAGCCGTCGCGGGCGAGGCCCTCGGCCTGGGCGCGGACGTCGTCCTTGGAGCCGCCGAAGCCGTGGCCGAGGAGGACGGCGGGGCGCCGGCCGTCGCCCGTGCCGGTGAAGTACGAGGTGTCGAGCCGTACCCCGTCGACGTCGAGCATCCGGTCCGCGCGGTGCACCGGGGGTGGATCGTCCTGGGCGACGGCGGTCCACGTGCCGGCGCCCGCGAGGACGGCGAGCGCTGCGGTGATCGCGGCCCACCGGGGAAGTCGGAGTCGCATGAGGTCGAGCCTAAGCGGCCCGGTCGCGCGCCACGGCTGCCCACGGACGGAAATCGTCCGCCTCCTCAGGTCGTACGCAGTACGGTCCGCGTACAGCGGACGCGGTACGTGAAGACGCGGAGACGCGAAGACCTGAAGACGCGAAGACGGGGAGACGGCGTGGAGATCCGGCGGGCGACGACGGTGGCGGAGCTGCTGGCGGCGGGGCACCTGTTCGACGGGCCGCCCCGGGAGGCGTGGGCGGCCGCGTTCCTGGCGGCGCCGGGGCACCTGATGCTGATCGCGTACGCGGAGGACGGCTTCCCGGCCGGTTTCGTCTCCGGCATCGAGATGCTGCACCCGGACAAGGGCTCGGAGATGTGCCTGTACGAGCTGTCGGTGGACGAGGGGCACCGGCGGCGGGGCCTCGGGCGGGCGCTCACGGAGGCGCTGCTTGACCGGGCCCGGGAACGCGGCTGCTACGGGGCCTGGGTCGGCGTCGACACGGACAACGCCCCCGCCCTGGCCACCTACCGTTCGGCGGGCGCGGTCGACGAGGGCGTCTTCGCGATGCGCGGCTGGCCGCTGGACGAGGAGCCGGGCGCCTGAACGTCCGACGTCCCCGGGGAGCGCGCCCCGGGGACGTCGGACGTGGATCAGGCGTGGAGCGGGTCGATCAGTGGTTGCGCGGGAAGCCCAGGTCGACGCCGGCGGGGGCCTCGGACGGGTCGGGCCAGCGGGTGGTGACGACCTTGCCGCGGGTGTAGAAGTGCACGCCGTCGTTGCCGTAGATGTGGTGGTCGCCGAAGAGCGAGTCCTTCCAGCCGCCGAAGGAGTGGTAGCCCACCGGCACCGGGATCGGCACGTTGACGCCGACCATGCCGGCCTGGACCTCCAGCTGGAAGCGGCGGGCGGCGCCGCCGTCGCGGGTGAAGATCGCGGTGCCGTTGCCGAACGGCGAGGCGTTGATGAGGGCGAGGCCCTCCTCGTACGTCTCGGCGCGGAGCACGCAGAGGACCGGGCCGAAGATCTCGTCCTGGTAGGCCTGGGCGGTGGTCGGCACGTGGTCCAGGAGGGACAGGCCGATCCAGTGGCCGTTCTCGTGGCCCTCCACCGTGTAGCCGGTGCCGTCGAGGACGACCTCGCAGCCCTCGGCGGCGGCGCCGTGGACGTAGGAGGCGACCTTGTCGCGGTGGACGGCCGTGATGAGCGGGCCCATCTCGGAGGTGGGGTCGTTGCCGGGGCCGATCTTGATCTTCTCGGCGCGCTCGCGGATCTTCTGGACGAGCTCGTCGCCGATGGCGCCGACGGCCACGACCGCGGAGATCGCCATGCAGCGCTCGCCGGCGGAGCCGTAGGCCGCCGAGACGGCCGCGTCGGCGGCCGCGTCGAGGTCGGCGTCCGGGAGGACCAGCATGTGGTTCTTCGCGCCGCCGAGCGCCTGGACGCGCTTGCCCTTGGCGGAGGCGGTGGTGTGGATGTACCGGGCGATCGGGGTCGAGCCGACGAAGGAGATCGCGGAGACGTCCGGGTGCTCCAGGAGGCGGTCGACGGCCACCTTGTCGCCGTGCAGGACGTTGAAGACGCCGTCCGGGAGGCCCGCCTCGGCGAGCAGCTCGGCGATCTTCAGGGACGCCGACGGGTCCTTCTCGCTCGGCTTGAGGATGAAGGTGTTGCCGGTCGCGATGGCGATCGGGAACATCCACATCGGCACCATGGCCGGGAAGTTGAAGGGCGTGATGCCGGCGACGACGCCGACGGGCTGGCGGATCGACGCCACGTCCACGCGGTTGGACACCTGGGTGGAGAGCTCGCCCTTGAGCTGGGTGGTGATGCCGCAGGCCAGGTCGACGATCTCCAGGCCGCGGGCGACCTCGCCGAGCGCGTCGGAGTGGACCTTGCCGTGCTCGGCGACGATCAGCTCGGCGATCGCGTCGCGGTTGGCGTCGAGCAGCGCGCGGAACTTGAAGAGGATCGTGGTGCGCTGGGCCAGCGAGGAGGTGCCCCAGGTGGCGAAGGCGTCCTTCGCGGCGGCGACGGCCGCGTCGACCTCCTCCACCGAGGCGAGGGCGACCTGGGTGGTCACGGCGCCGGTGGCCGGGTCGGTGACCGGGCCCCAGTTGCCCGACGTGCCCTCGACGGTCTTGCCACCGATCCAGTGGTGGACGCTCTTCGTCATGACGAGTTACTCCTTCAGAGATGGCGGCGTCGGGCGGTGACGTGCCGGTCGTACTCCTCGCGGGCCTTCGCCGCCGACGGGCGGGTCGACGTCTCGGCCACGGGCACATCCCACCACGCCTGGGCCGGGGGCGGGCCCGACACACTGTCTGCCGTTTCGGTCTCGACGTAGACACATGTGGGATCCGTGGCCGCCCGGGCGTCCGCGAGGGCTTCTCGCAGGTCACGCACGGTGCGGGGGCGCAGGACCCGTAGGCCGAGGGAGGCCGCGTTGGCGCCGAGGTCGACCGGGAGCGGCGGTCCGGTGAAGCTGCCGTCGTCGGCCCGGTGGCGGTAGTCGGTGCCGAACCGCTCGGCGCCGACGGCCTCGGAGAGCCCGCCGATGGAGGCGTAGCCGTGGTTCTGCAGGATCAGCAGCTTCAGGGGCAGTCGCTCCTGGACAGCGGTGACGATTTCGGTCGGATTCATCAGGTACGTACCGTCGCCGACGAGCGCCCAGACGGGCCGGCCGGGCGCGGCGAGGAGCACGCCGATCGCTGCGGGGATCTCGTATCCCATGCAGGAGTAGCCGTACTCGACGTGGTACTGGTCCCGTGAGCGGGTCCGCCAGAGCTGGTGGAGGTCGCCGGGGAGCGAGCCGGCTGCGTTGATCAGGATGTCGCTGCCGTCGACCAGAGTGTCGAGTGCGCCGAGGACCTGGGTCTGGGTGGGGCGGGCGTCCTCGTCGGGGGCGGCGTAGGCCGCGTCGGTCCGTTCCTGCCACGCGGCCTTGGAGCCGGACCAGTCGGCCGTGGTCCGCCGGTGGCCGCCGAGCGCGGCGGCGAGGGCGGTGAGGCCCTCGCGCGCGTCGGCGACGAGGGGCAGCGCGGCCTGCTTGTGGGCGTCGAAGCCGGTGATGTTCAGGTTGAGGACGGGCGTGTCGGGGCGGTAGAGGGTGCCGGACGCGGTGGTGAAGTCGGTGTGTCGGGTGCCGACGCCGATGATCAGGTCGCTGGTGCGCGCGAGGTCGGCGGCGGTGGCGGTCCCGGTGTGGCCGATGCCGCCGACGTCGCAGGGATGGTCGTACGGGAGGACGCCCTTGCCGGCCTGGGTGGTGGCGACGGGCAGGCCGGTGCTCTCGGCCAGCTCGCGCAGCGCGTCCTCGGCGCGGCTGTGCCGGACGCCGCCGCCGGCGATGATCAGCGGTCGCCGCGCGGCCCGGACGGCCCGGACGGCGGCGTCGAGTTCGGCGGCGTCGGGGCGGGGGCGGCGGATCCGCCAGATCCGCTCGGCGAAGAACTCCTCCGGCCAGTCGTACGCCTCGGCCTGGACGTCCTGGGGCAGGGCGAGGGTCACGGCGCCGGTCTCGGCGGGGTCGGCGAGGACGCGGACGGCCGCGAGGGCGGCAGGGATCAGGGCCTCGGGCCGGGTGACCCGGTCGAAGGAGCGGGACACCGGGCGGAGGCAGTCGTTGACGGACACGTCCCCCGCGGACGGGACCTGGAGCTGCTGGAGGACGGGGTCGGCGGGGCGGGTCGCGAAGGTGTCGCCGGGCAGCAGCAGCACCGGGAGGTGGTTGACCGTGGCGAGGGCGGCGCCGGTGACGAGGTTGGTGGCGCCGGGGCCGATGGAAGTGGTGACGGCGTGCGCGGAGAGCCGGTTGCTCTGGCGGGCGTAGCCGACGGCGGCGTGCACCATGGCCTGCTCGTTGCGGCCCTGGTGGAAGGGCATGCCCCGCTCCTCGACCAGCGCCTGTCCGATCCCGGCGACGTTCCCGTGCCCGAAGATGCCCCAGGTGGCGGCGATCAGCCGGTGCCGCTCGCCGTCGCGTTCGGTGTGCTGGGCGGCGAGGAAGCGGACGAGGGCCTGCGCGACGGTGAGCCTCATGCGTATCCCTCCGTGTGGTCGGGGTGGAAGCGGATCCTCCACTCCCGTCCGGGTCCGGGGCCCGCCATCACGTTGAGGTAGTAGAGGTCGTGCCCCGGCTGAGCGATCGAGGGGCCGTGCCAGCCGTCGGGGACGAGGACCGCGTCGCCGTCGCGGACCTCGGCGAGCAGCTCGGCGCCGCCGGGCCGGGAGGGGGAGATCCGCTGGTAGCCGAGGCCGTGCGGGCCGGCGATCTCGTAGTAGTAGATCTCCTCCAGGACAGTCTCGGCGCCCGGGCGGTGCTCGTCATGCTTGTGCGGCGGGTAGGAGGACCAATTCCCGCCGGGCGTGACGACCTCGACGGCGATGAGCCGGTCGCACGCGAAGGCGTCCGCCGAGGCGAAGTTCCGGACGCTGCGGGCACGGTTGCCGCTGCCCCGGGTCTCGACGGGAACCTCCGGCGCGGGGCCGTAGCGGGCGGGGAGTCTTCGCTCGCACTTCGCTCCTGCCAAAGCGAAGCGGCCTCCCGCGCCGGAGGCGATCTGGGCGTGGGCGTCGCGCGGTACGTAGGCGAAGTCGCTCACTCCTTCGAACACGCTCGCGCGGCCCAGGAGTTCGATGATCTCGCCGTCGACGCGCACGCTACAGGCACCGGAGAGGGGAAGCACGGCCCATTCGGAATCCCCGCTCTCGAAGGTGTGGTTCTCCCCCGGTCCGAGGGTGAGGACCCGGAGCGCGGAGTACGTCCATCCGGCCCGCCCGGGGTCGATGTCGACCGCGTACGGGCCGTGCGCGGCGGTCCCGGCGGGCAGGTGCAGGCTCGTGTCCATGCCGGATCCCTACCCCGTCTCCGGGATCGTTCCCGTGCCGGCGGCGAGGGCTTCGGCGATCTCCGCGGCGTCCGGCATGGCGGAGGAGCAGGCGAGGCGGCCCGCGACGATCGCGCCGGCGGCGTTGGCGTGCCGCAGGACGGTGCCGAGGTCGTGTCCGGCGAGCAGCCCGTGGACGAGGGCGCCGCCGAAGGCGTCGCCCGCGCCGAGCCCGTTGACGACCTCGACCGGCAGCGGCGGCACCTCGGCGCGGGTCCCGTCGGCGGCGAGCGCGAGGACGCCCGCGGGGCCCTGCTTCACGACGGCGAGCCGGACGGCGCCGGCCGCGAGGAGGGCGCGGGCCGCGGCCTCGGGCTCCCGCTCCCCGGTGGCGACCTCGCACTCGTCGAGGTTGCCGACGGCGACGGTCGCGTGCCGCAGCGCCTCGGTGTAGTACGGGCGGGCCGCCGCCGGGTCCGTCCAGAACATCGGCCGCCAGTCCAGGTCGAGGACCGTCGTCTCCCGGCCGGACCGGGCCCGCAGCGCGTCCAGAGTCGCGGTGCGGCTGGGTTCGGCGCACAGGCCGGTGCCGGTCGCCCAGAAGACCCGGGCGGCGCGGACGGCGCCGAGGTCCAGCTCCTCGGTCCGGATCTCCAGGTCGGGGGCCCGGGGGCGGCGGTAGAAGTAGAGGGGGAAGTCGTCGGGCGGGAAGAGCGCGCAGAAGGTGACGGGGGTGGGGTGCGCGTCGACCTCGGTCACCCAGTGGGCGTCGACCCCGAAGTCCTTCAGCTCGCGGCGCAGATAGCAGCCGAAGGGGTCGGCGCCGGTGCGGGAGACGAGCGCGGTGCGGCGGCCGAGGCGGGCGGCGGCGACGGCCACGTTGGCCGCCGAGCCGCCGAGGAACTTGCGGAAGGTCTCGACCCGGTCGAGTCCGACGCCGGTCTGGAGCGGGTACAGGTCCACGCCGAGGCGGCCCATGGCGATCAGGTCGTACGGCTCCGTCTCCACGCGCCACCTCTCGGCTCGGCCGCCCTCGGCTCCGCTCCCAGGTCTAGTCGTCCGCCCGGAGGCGTGTCAACGATATGTCCGGACATTCGGACGACGCGGGACGGCCGACGGCTTGACGCTGCTCTCGGGCCGCGACCAAGGTGGCAGTCATGACGAAGCCGTCCCCGCAGCCGTCAGCACCGCCCCCGACCCGCCCGTCGCCACAGCCGTCGGCCCCGCCCTCGGCCCCTCCGGCACCGCAGCCCGCCACCGGTCCGTCGCCGCGGTCGTCGGCGCCGCCCACCACGGGTCCGGCGCCGCAGCCCGCCACCGGCCTCTCGCCGCAGCCCTCGTCGCCGTCCCGGATCCGTGTCGGATCGGCCCCCGACTCGTGGGGGGTGTGGTTCGCCGACGATCCCCGGCAGGTGCCGTGGCAGCGCTTCCTCGACGAGGTGTCGGGCGCCGGCTACCCGTGGATCGAGCTGGGCCCCTACGGCTATCTGCCGACCGATCCGGCCGTCCTCGCGGAGGAGACCGCCCGGCGCGGGCTCCGGGTCTCGGCGGGCACCGTCTTCACCGGGCTGCACCACGGCCCGGACGTCTGGGACCGGACCTGGGCGCACGTCGCCGAGAACGCCGCCCTCGCCCAGGCCGTGGGCGCCGAGCACCTGGTCGTCATCCCGTCCTTCTGGCGGGACGACCGGACGGGCGCGGTCCTGGAGGATCCCGTGCTCACGGCCGGGCAGTGGCGGGACCTGACCCGCCTGACGGAGCGTCTGGGCCGGGAGGTCCGCGAGCGGTACGGGCTGCGGATCGTGGTCCACCCGCACGCCGACACCCACGTCGACGGCGAGGAGAGCGTGCACCGCCTGCTCGACGCCACCGACCCGGACGCGGTCGCGCTCTGCCTGGACACCGGGCACTACGCGTACGCCGGCGGGGACAGCGTCAAGCTGATCGAGACCTACGGGGAGCGGATCGGCTACCTCCACCTCAAGCAGGTCGACCCGGAGGTGCTGGCCGGGGTGGTGGCCGAGGGGGTGCCGTTCGGTCCGGCCGTGGCGCGGGGGGTGATGTGCGAGCCGCCGACGGGCGTGCCCGCTCTCGAACCGGTGCTCGCCGCCGCGTCCGCGCTGGACGTGGACCTGTTCGCGATCGTCGAGCAGGACATGTACCCGTGCGCGCCGGACGTCCCGTACCCGATCGCCCTGCGGACCCGGCGCTTCCTCCGCTCCTGCGGCGTGTGACCGGCGCATACCGCCCTGACCAGGGGGGACGCACGGGGACACTCCGGGGGAGGTGTGTGCCGGTTCCGTCACACGGATTCCCCTTCCGTCACATTTGTCTCGCTTACGCGGGCTGTGCGTCACAGGCTCGCGACAGCCGCTGCCCTCCCGCCGGAAGGGGCGTTGCACCGGGCAGAGGCTGATTGATCGCTTGATCACCGACGCCCGCCCGCAGCGCCCCCGAACGGCACCCCCTGCCGCCGCTGCGCGGCGCGCAGGGAGGTACCGGGCATGACGGACGCAAGGCTCTGGTCGTACAAGGACATCGCCGCACACATCAAGGTGCAGCCCGACACGGTCCGCTCCTACCGGAAGCACGGGCTTCTTCCGCCGCCCGATCACGTGGAGGCGGGCAAGCCCTACTGGTACGCGGACACGATCCGCGCCTGGGTGGCGAGCCGCCCCGGCAACCGGGCCCGCCGCGACTGACCCGGCGGGCCTCGCGCGCCGGGCTCCGGTCCCCCTCCGGAGCCCGGCGCCCGGCCGTGCGGGGCCAGGGGTCAGCGGACGGCGCTGTAGGCCCTCCCGTCGGCGTCGGCATCGGACTCCGCGCCGGTCCCGTCCCCCGTGCCGGGGCCGGCCGGGGCGTCCGTCTCGCTGATGCCGAAGCGGTCGTGGAAGCGGCGCAGCGGGCCCGGCGCCCACCAGGTGAGGCGGCCGGTCAGCTTCATCACGGAGGGGACGAGGAGGCTGCGGACCACCATCGCGTCCATGAGGACGGCGAGCGCGACGCCGAGGCCCAGCATCTTGGTGTTGGTGACGCGGGAGGTGCCGATGGCGACCATGACGACGGCGAGGATCACTGCGGCGGCGGTGATCAGGCCGCCGGTGTGGCGCAGGCCGAAGCGGACGGAGTGCTCGTGGTCGCCGGTGGCGTCGTACTCCTCCTTGATGCGGGAGAGCAGGAACACCCCGTAGTCCATGGAGAGTCCGAAGGCCACGCAGAACATGAGCACGGGCAGCGTGGTCTCGATGTCGCCGGTGGAGGTGAAGCCGAGGAGCCCGGAGAGGTGCCCCTCCTGGAAGACCCAGACGACGGCGCCGAACATCGCGGTGAGGCTGAGCGCGTTGAGGAGGACGGCCTGGACGGGGACGACGACGCTGCCGGTGAGCAGGAAGACGAGGAGCAGGGTGACGAGGACGATGATCCCGGCCGCCCAGGGCAGGCGGTCGGCGATGGCGTCCTTGGAGTCGACGAGGACGGCGGCCGGTCCGGTGACGGTGGTCGTGAACGGGGCCTCGGCCGCGCGCAGTTCCCCGACGACCCGCTGGGCGTCGGCTCCGACGGTCTCGCCCTCGGGCACGACCGTGAAATAGGCGGATCCGCGGCCCGCCGTGACGGGGCCCTCGGCGCGGGCGACGCCGTCGAGGGCGGCGAGGCGCTCCCGGTAGCCGGCGTACTGCGCGGGGGTGGCCTCGCCCTCGGCGAGGACGGTGAGGCCGCCGCCCGGGCTCCCGGGGAAGCCGTCCCGCAGCTGGTCCTGGACGACCCGGGAGGAGGCGGTGACGGGGAGCTGGCGGTCGTCGGCGGTGCCGAACTTCACGCCGAGGAAGGGCAGCCCGAGCAGGACGAGCCCGGTGGTGGTGACGACGGCGAAGACGGGCGCCCGGCGCATCACGAGGGCGGCGGCCCGCCCCCAGCCGGCCCCGTCGTCACCCGGAGAGCCGTAGCGCGGGGAGCCTTCGGCGGCAGAGCCGGCCGTGTCGCCCCGGACCGCCTCCGTCGTGGCGCCGCGCGGTGCCCGGCCGCGGCGCAGGAGCCGTCGCAGGTCCAGGGCGTTGACCCGGTCGCCGAGCAGCACGAGGGCGGCCGGGAGCAGGGTGAGCGCGGCGGTGGCGGCGAGCAGGACGACCGCGATCCCGGCGTACGCGAAGGAGCGCAGGAAGTACTGCGGGAAGACCAGCATCGCGGCGAGCGAGACGGCGACGGTGAGGGCGGAGAAGAGCACGGTCCGCCCGGCGGTGCGCAGGGTGGTGCGGACGGCGGCGTACGTGTCGGCGCCGGCCGCGAGCTCCTCGCGGTAGCGGCGAACGACGAAGAGGGCGTAGTCGATGGCGAGTCCGAGACCGAGGGCGGTCGTCAGGTTCTGCGCGAAGACGGAGACGTCGGTGAACTCGGTGATGCCGCGCAGGACGGCGTTGGTGCCGAGGATGGCGACGATGCCGACGCCGAGCGGCAGCAGGGCGGCGACGGCGCTGCCGAAGACCATGACGAGCAGGACGAGCGTCAGGGGCAGGGCGATGAGCTCGGCCCGCAGCAGGTCCTCCTGGATGACCGTCTGCATCTCGTGCCGGACGGCGAGCTCGCCGCCGAGGGAGACCTCGACGGGGCCGTGGGTGCCCCGGTACGCGGGGGCGATCCGGTCGAGGACGGCGGCTGCGTCCTTCTCCTCGCCGGCGATCCGGGCGGCGATGACGCCCTGGCGGCCGTCCTCGGAGCGGAGGGCGGGCGAGCCGGTGGACCAGTAGGAGCCGACGCCGTCGACGCCCGGCTCGGCGTCGAGCCGCTCGGCGAGCCGGCGGGCCTCGGCGGCGGCGTCCGGGGCGTCGACCCCGGGGGCTCCGGCGTCGACGAGCAGCAGCACGTTCGGCTGGGAGCCGGGGAACCGGCTCTCCAGGGCCTTCGTGGCGTACGTGGACTCGGCGGCCGGGTCCTCCCAGCCGCCGCTGCCCATCCGGTCGGCGACGCCACCGCCCGCGAGGACCGCGAGGGCCGTGAGCACGAGGGCCACCAGGAGGGTGAGGCGCGGCCTGGCGGTCACGAACCGCGTCCATCCCCCGCCGCCCCCGCCTCGCGGGGCCGTTTTCTTGACTTCGGACATGACGCGGTGTCCCCTTCACCGTGGCCCCTGCACGCGCTTCCCGGCAGGTCGCGGGGGCCGCCCATTGCCATAGACCGGCAAACACGAGTGATCGCTCGCGTTTTCTTAGAATGCGAGCGACCTCTCGTGTTTGTCAAACCGCTGAGGAGAGCTGGGGACAGTGATGTCCGAAGAACCGAGGCCGCGCCGCCGCCAGGCGCGCGGTGAGCGCCGTATCGCGCAGCTGCTCCAGGCCGCCGCGGACGTCTTCTGCGCGCACGGGTACACGGCGACCAGCACCAACGCGATCGCCCGCGAGGCGAGCGTCTCGCCCGGCACGCTCTACCAGTACTTCCCGAACAAGGAGGCCATCGCGATAGAGCTCGGCGAGCGCCTCCTGAGCGAGATGCGGGAGGCCCACGGCCAGGCGTTCACCCCGGCGAACCTCACCCTGCCGCTGCCCGAGCTGCTCGACGTGGTCGTCGACCCGATGATCGCGTTCAACTGCGCGAACCCGGTCTTCCTGGCACTCATGCACGGCTCCGAGGTGCCCGGCCGGATCGCCGAGGAGCACGACGCCCTGCACGCGAGCCTGCTCTCCTCGGTGCGGGACGTGATCGCGCACTTCGCCCCCGAGCTGACCCCGGAGGAGCGGGCCCGGATCGCCGACATGACCTTCGCGATCTTCAAGGGGGGCCTGGGTCTCGTCCTGGCCGCGCCCGAGGGGCCGGAGCGGGACGCGACGATCGCCGAGCTGAAGACGGTCCTGCTGCGCTACCTCTCCCCGCTGGTCGACTCCCCGCACTGAGCGGGGCCCGTCACCACGACTCCGAACCCCGACCGTCTCCGTGGGCAGGACCCCCCACCGAGCGGGGGCGGTCACCACGACTCATACCCGCCGACCGTCTCCGTGGGCAGCGCCCCGCACTGAGCGGGGGCCCGTCACCACGACTCCGAACCGCCGGCCGTCTCCGTGGGCAGCGCCTTCCCGCCCGCGCGCGCCCGCAGCCTCAGGGCCAGCAGCGGGAAGATCAGCACGGAGAGCATGCCCGCCCCGACGAGCGCCGCCGCCTCGCCGGCCGTCATCTCCTTGTCGTCCACGCCGATGGTGGTGATCGCGACGACGAGCGGCAGCGCGGTGGAGCCGTAGAGGACGAGGCCGCCCCGGTCCCGGCGGCCGAGGTCGCGCGGCGCGAGGAACCAGACCGGCCCGCCGCGCACGACCAGGAAGAGCAGCAGGAAGACCGGCAGCAGGAGCAGGGTCCGGCCCCCTTCGAGGAGGGAGTGCAGGTCGAACTCGATCCCGGTGACGACGAAGAACACCGGGACGAGGAAGCCGAAGCCGACGCCCTCGACCTTCGCCAGGATCTCCGGCCCGGCCTCGGGCGCGGCGCCGGTCAGCACCAGCCGGGTGATGAGTCCGGCGGCGAAGGCGCCGAGCAGCACGTCCAGGCCGAGCGCGGTCGAGGCCCCGAGCATGAGCGCGAGCAGCAGGAAGACGAAGCGGACGGCGAACTGGCCGCTGCTGTGCAGGGTCCTGGCGATGACCGTCGAGAACCACGGCGGGCGGGGCCGCATCGCCCACAGGACGGCCCCGGCGGTGAGCGCGGCGAAGACGGCGAGGACGGCGGTGGACTCGCCGGCGCCGCGCCCGCTGAGCAGCAGCGACATCGCGATGATCGGGCCGAACTCGCCGACCGCGCCGAAGGCCATGACGACCGAGCCGAACCGCCCGTGGAGCTCGCCCGCGTCGCGCAGCACCGGCAGGACGGTGCCGAGCGCGGTGCTGGTCAGGGCGACGCCGATGAAGACGCCCTTGGTGTAGCCGCCGCCCAGCAGGACGCCGGTGGCGAGCCCGAGGCCGAGGGCGGTCACCCAGGCCCACACGGAGCGCCGCAGCGTGTCGCCCCGGACCTTGCCGAACTCGATCTCGTACCCGGCGAGGAAGATCAGCATGGCCAGGCCGAGCTGGGAGAGCCCGTCGATCAGCGCGTCGGGGCGGGCCCAGTCCAGGACGTCGGGGCCGATGAGGATGCCGAGGAGGATCTCGAAGATGACGAGGGGGACGGGGAGCCTGCGCCCCACCGCGTAGGCCAGCAGCGGCGCCAGGACGGCGATCGCCATGATCAGGATGAGCGTGCTCCCCGGATGCGACATATCGGGTGTTTACCATAGGCATCAGCCCCTGCGGCCGCGTCAGGCGACCCGTCGCCGGGGGGACTTGGGGAGCCCCGGCGCCGGAGGCGCGGATCAAGTGGAATTTATACCCCCTAGGGGTATAGTCTCGCCGGTGTAAGACCCTGAATCCCCAGGAGGAGAGCGCCATGTCCGCAGAGACGAAGACCGAACTCACCACCGTCTACCAGGTCAAGGGCATGACCTGCGGCCACTGCGAGGGCGCCGTCTCCGGCGAGATCTCCGAGATCCCCGGCGTCTCCTCCGTCACGGCCGTCGCCAAGACCGGCGAGGTCACCGTCGTCTCCGACGCCCCGCTCGACCGCGAGGCCGTCGCCGCCGCCGTCGACGAGGCCGGCTACGAGCTGGTCTGACCGCCCCCCGGACACGCTTCGCAGGGCCGTACCGTTGTCGGGTACGGCCCTGCTCCCGTTGGGAATCACGCATGCCAAGCACCACCGTCACCGAGCTGACGATCGGCGGGATGACCTGCGCCTCCTGCGCGGCCCGCATCGAGAAGAAGCTCAACCGGATGGACGGCGTCACCGCCACCGTCAACTACGCCACGGAGAAGGCGCACGTCGAGCACGCGCCGGACGTGGACGTCGACGCGCTGATCGCCACCGTCGTGAAGACCGGCTACACCGCCGACGTGCCCCTCCCGCCGGCGGAGGAGCGGGAGGAGCAGGGGAAGGAGGAGGCGGACCCCGAGCTCGCCTCCCTCCGGCAGCGGCTCACGGTCTCCGCGCTCCTCTCGGCGCCCGTGATCCTGCTCGCGATGGTCCCGTCGCTCCAGTTCGACAACTGGCAGTGGCTCTCGCTCACCCTCGCCTCCCCCGTCGTCGTCTGGGGCGGGCTGCCCTTCCACCGGGCCACCTGGACCAACCTGCGGCACGGCGCCGCCACCATGGACACCCTGGTCTCGGTCGGCACCCTCGCCGCCTACGGCTGGTCCCTGTGGGCGCTCTTCCTCGGCGACGCCGGGACGCCCGGCATGCGCCACGGCTTCGACCTCACCGCCGACCGCGCGCACGCCTCCTCCTCGATCTACCTGGAGGTCGCCGCCGGCGTCGTCACCTTCCTCCTCCTCGGCCGCTACCTGGAGGCCCGTGCCAAGCGGAAGGCGGGCGCCGCGCTGCGGTCCCTGATGGAGCTCGGCGCCAAGGACGTCGCCGTCCTGCGCGAGGGCCGGGAGGCCCGGATCCCGGTCACCGACCTGCGGGCCGGAGACCTCTTCGTCGTACGCCCCGGGGAGAAGATCGCCACCGACGGCACCGTCACCGAGGGTGCCTCCGCCGTCGACGCCTCCCTCCTCACCGGCGAGTCGCTGCCGCTGGACGTCACCCCCGGCTCCGCCGTCACCGGCGGCTGCGTCAACGTCTCGGGACGGCTCGTCGTCGAGGCCTCCCGGGTCGGCGCCGACACCCGGCTCGCCCGGATCGCGCGGCTCGTCGAGGACGCTCAGAACGGCAAGGCCGAGGTGCAGCGGCTCGCCGACCGGATCTCCGCCGTCTTCGTCCCCGTGGTGCTCCTGATCGCCCTCGGCACCCTCGTCACCTGGCTCCTGGCCACCGACGACGTCACCGCGGCCTTCACCGCGGCCGTCGCCGTCCTGATCATCGCCTGCCCCTGCGCCCTCGGCCTCGCCACCCCGACCGCCCTCATGGTCGGCACCGGCCGCGGCGCCCAGCTCGGCATCCTCATCAAGGGCCCCGAGGTGCTGGAGTCGACCCGCAAGGTCGACACAGTCGTCCTGGACAAGACCGGCACCGTCACCACCGGCCGCATGAAGCTGACCGGCGTCCACGTGCACGGCGGCCGGTACGGCACGGACCCGGCCGACGAGACCGAACTGCTGCGGCTCGCCGGCGCCCTGGAGCACTCCTCCGAGCACCCGGTCGCCCGCGCGATCGCGGCCGGCGCCGCCGAGCGCTGCGGGGAGCTCCCCACCCCGAAGACCTTCGAGAACGTGCCCGGACTCGGCGTGCGCGGCTCCGTCGAGGGACGGCTGGTGCTGGTCGGACGCGCCGCCCTGCTGGAGGCCGAGGGCGTCGAGGCGCCCGCGACGACCGCGCCCGGCGCCGTCCACGTCGCCTGGGACGGGGTCGCCCGGGGCACCCTGACCGTCGCCGACACCGTCAAGGACACCAGCGCCGAGGCGGTCGCCCGGCTGCGCACCCTGGGCTTGCGGCCGGTGCTGCTCACCGGGGACCACCGGGCGGTGGCCGAGGCCGTGGCGGCCGAGGTGGGCATCGACGAGGTGATCGCGGAGGTGCTGCCCGAGGAGAAGGCCGAGGTGGTCCGGCGGCTGCGGGCCGAGGGCCGCACGGTCGCGATGGTGGGCGACGGGGTCAACGACGCCGCCGCGCTCGCCGGCGCCGACCTCGGGCTCGCGATGGGCACCGGCACCGACGCGGCGATCGAAGCGAGCGACCTGACCCTGGTCCGGGGCGACCTGCGGGTCGCGGCGGACGCCATCCGGCTGGCCCGCCGGACCCTGGCGACGATCCGGGGGAACCTCGGCTGGGCCTTCGGCTACAACGTCGCCGCGCTGCCCCTCGCGGCGGCCGGACTCCTCAACCCGATGATCGCCGGCCTGGCCATGGCCTTTTCGTCCGTCTTCGTCGTATCCAACAGCCTTCGGCTCCGCCGGTTCACGTGAATTCACTCACGCGTGACGCACAGGACCTTCACAAAGAGATCTAGATCACAGATATTGGGGGGTAACCATCTGGGCTGTTCGCGAGTCTAAGTGGGCGATGCCAAGAACGTCTTGGGGGACGTTCATGGGATGTCTTGGGGGACGTCCCTGGGCAAGCGCGGCCGGGGCACGTGCACGGGGAGCTTTGAGCGGCCCTCCCGTACGTACCCCGGCAGACCGCGCACCGGACGCCCGGCCCGGATCCCGTGGGGGGAATCCGCACCGGGATATGGAAAGCGCCCCGCTCGCCGACCCGTGGGGGGATCGGTGGCGGGGCGCTTTTCGCTCGTGTGACCCGTGAGGCCGGTGGTGTCAGCGGCCCTCGACCGGGACGAAGTCGCGGAGGACCTCACCGGTGTAGATCTGGCGCGGACGGCCGATGCGGGAACCGGGCTCCTTGATCATCTCGTGCCACTGGGCGATCCAGCCCGGGAGGCGGCCGAGGGCGAAGAGGACCGTGAACATCTCGGTCGGGAAGCCCATGGCGCGGTAGATCAGACCCGTGTAGAAGTCCACGTTCGGGTAGAGGTTGCGCGAGACGAAGTAGTCGTCGGAGAGCGCGTGCTCCTCCAGCTTGAGCGCGATGTCGAGCAGCTCGTCGGACTTGCCGAGGGCCGAGAGGACATCGTGCGCCGCGGCCTTGATGATCTTGGCGCGCGGGTCGAAGGACTTGTACACCCGGTGGCCGAAGCCCATCAGGCGGACGCCGTCCTCCTTGTTCTTCACCTTGCGGATGAAGGAGTCGACATCGCCGCCGTTGGCCTTGATGCCTTCCAGCATCTCCAGCACCGACTGGTTGGCGCCGCCGTGCAGGGGGCCCCACAGCGCCGAGATGCCGGCGGAGATCGAGGCGAACATGTTCGCCTGCGAGGAGCCGACCAGACGCACGGTGGAGGTCGAGCAGTTCTGCTCGTGGTCCGCGTGCAGGATCAGCAGCTTGTCGAGCGCGGAGACGACGACCGGGTCCAGGTCGTACTCCTGCGCCGGGACCGAGAAGGTCATGCGCAGGAAGTTCTCGACGTACCCGAGGTCGTTGCGCGGGTAGACGAACGGGTGGCCGATCGACTTCTTGTACGCGTACGCCGCGATCGTCGGCAGCTTGGCGAGCAGCCGGATCGTGGAGAGGTGGCGCTGCTCCTCGTCGAACGGGTTGTGGCTGTCCTGGTAGAAGGTGGACAGCGCGGAGACCACCGAGGACAGCATCGCCATCGGGTGGGCGTCCCGCGGGAAGCCGCGGAAGAAGTTCTTGACGTCCTCGTGGACCAGCGTGTGCTGCGTGATCTCGTTCTTGAAGGTCGACAGCTCGTCGACCTTGGGCAGCTCACCGTTGATCAGCAGGTACGCCACCTCAAGGAAGGTGGAGCGCTCGGCCAGCTGCTCGATGGGGTAGCCGCGGTACCGCAGAATTCCCTGCTCACCGTCGAGGTAGGTGATGGCGGATTTATAGGCGGCTGTGTTGCCGTATCCGCTGTCCAGGGTGACCAGACCGGTCTGGGCTCGGAGTTTGCCGATGTCGAAGCCCTGGTCGCCGACGGTGCTCTCGACCACCGGGTAGGTGTATTCACCGTCCGCGTACCGCAGTACTACAGAGTTGTCGCTCACGTCATCCCTCACCGACGTAGTGCCTCTTCTTCGAGGTGCCCTGACTGTCTCTACCATCCCCCATTTGGCTCAGGAGAGTGCACTCGGGGTCGCTCATTGGGCCATTCGGCGGCACTCAGTGCCGCCAACCTTCATATCCTGCCCCCTTCGCCCCGGTTCCGGTAGCCCCTCGTGATCTTTCACACGAGGGCCTCCCCTGTGAGCCGGTGGGCGAGTGCGGTAAAGCGCCGGCCCGCCGAGACCGTACGGACCGCCTGCGCGATCGCCCGCCGGGAACCGACCAGGACGACCAGCTTCCGGGCCCGGGTCACGGCCGTGTAGAGCAGGTTCCGCTGGAGCATCATCCAGGCGCTCATGGTGACCGGGATCACCACCGCCGGGTACTCGCTGCCCTGCGAGCGGTGGATGGTGACCGCGTACGCGTGGGCGAGCTCGTCCAGCTCGTCGAAGTCGTAGGGCACTTCCTCGTCCTCGTCCGTCCGCACGGTGAGCCGCTGTTCGACGGCGTCCAGCGCCGTGACGACGCCGACCGTGCCGTTGAAGACCCCGTTGGCGCCCTTCTCGTAGTTGTTCCGGATCTGGGTCACCTTGTCGCCCACGCGGAAGACCCGGCCGCCGAACCGCTTTTCCGGCAGGTCCGGCCGGGCCGGGGTGATGGCCTGCTGGAGCAGGCCGTTCAGCGAGCCGGCGCCCGCCGGACCCCGGTGCATCGGGGCGAGCACCTGGACGTCCCGGCGCGGGTCGAGACCGAACTTGGCCGGAATCCGCCGGGCCGCGACCTCCACGGCGACCCGGGCCGCGTCCTCCGTCTCCTCCTCGACGAAGAGGAAGAAGTCCGGCAGGCCCTGGGTGAGGGGCGGGGTGCCGGCGTTGATCCGGTGCGCGTTCGTGACCACCCCGGACTGCTGCGCCTGCCGGAAGATCCGGGTCAGCCGCACGGACGGTACGGGGCTGCCGGGGGCCAGCAGATCACCGAGGACCTCACCCGCGCCGACCGACGGCAGCTGGTCCACGTCCCCCACGAGCAGCAGATGGGCGCCCGGCGCCACCGCCTTGACCAGCTTGTTCGCCAGGAGCAGGTCGAGCATGGAGGCCTCGTCGACGACGATCAGGTCCGCGTCGAGCGGCCGGTCCCGGTCGTAGGCCGCGTCGCCGCCCGGCTTCAGCTCTAGGAGCCGGTGCACCGTGGAGGCCTCGGCCCCGGTCAGCTCGGCGAGCCGCTTGGCGGCCCGCCCGGTGGGGGCGGCGAGCACCACCCTGGCCTTCTTGGCGCGGGCCAGCTCCACGATCGAGCGGACCGTGAAGGACTTGCCGCAGCCGGGACCGCCGGTCAGCACGGCGACCTTGCGGGTGAGGGCGAGCCGTACGGCCTCCTCCTGCTCGGGCGCGAGCGAGGCCCCCGTACGGTCCGCGAGCCAGGCCAGCGCCTTGTCCCAGGCCACGTCCCGGAAGGCCGGCATCCGGTCCTCCTCGGTCCGCAGGAGCCGCCGGAGCTGCCCGGCGAGGGACAGCTCGGCCCGGTGGAAGGGGATGAGGTAGACGGCGGTGACGGGCGTCCCCTCGGGTCCGGGGACGACCTCCCGCACGACACCCTCCGGGTCCTCGGCGAGCTCGCCGAGGCACTCGATGACGAGCCCCGTGTCGACCTGGAGCAGCTTCACGCCGTCCGCGATCAGCCGCTCCTCCGGCAGGAAGCAGTGCCCCTGGTCGCTGGACTGCGACAGCGCGTACTGGAGACCGGCCTTCACCCGGTCGGGACTGTCGTGCGGGATGCCGACGGCCTGCGCGATGCGGTCCGCGGTGAGGAACCCGATGCCCCACACGTCGGAGGCGAGCCGGTAGGGCTGGTTCCGCACGACGGAGATCGACGCGTCCCCGTACTTCTTGTAGATCCGCACGGCGATCGAGGTCGACACCCCCACGCCCTGGAGGAAGACCATCACCTCCTTGATCGCCTTCTGCTCCTCCCAGGCCGCCGTGATGTTCTTCGTGCGCTTCGGCCCGAGCCCGGGGACCTCGATCAGGCGCGCGGGGGATTCTTCGAGGATGTCGAGGGTGTCGAGCCCGAAGTGCCGCGTGATGCGGTCGGCGAAGACCGGCCCGATGCCCTTGACCAGGCCGGACCCGAGATAGCGCCGGATGCCCTGGATCGTGGCGGGGAGGATCGTCGTGTAGTTGTCCACGTGGAACTGCTTGCCGTACGTCGGGTGGGAGCCCCAGCGGCCCTCCATCCGCACCGACTCCCCCGGCTGCGCGCCGAGCAGCGCCCCGACGACCGTGAGGAGGTCCCCGGCGCCCCGCCCGGTGTCGACCCGGGCGACGGTGTAGCCGCTCTCCTCGTTCGCGTAGGTGATCCTCTCCAGCACCCCTTCGAGCACTGCGGGACCGCGACCCTCGTTGGACATGGACCGACCGTAGCGAAGGGCTCGGACATCGTGGGAGGCGCTGGGGGTAACGGTCAGTGCTCCTGGCGCCGGAGCTGCCCTCCCCGGCTGTCGGCCACACGCTTCACGTCCCTCAGGGCCCCGACCAGGCAGCGCGCGAGGTAGCGCAGCTCACCGCTGGACGCCCGACGGTCCGCGAGGAGCTCGGCGGCGTGCGCGAGAAGGTCGCCCGCCATCCCGAGCTGGAGGCTCTCGATGTCGTCGGCGAGCCGAGCCACCCGACCCGACCCGTCCGACAGGAGGTAGCAGGGGTGGCCGTCCTCCCCCGTCCAAGGCAGCAGCCGTCCGGCGCTCACCGCGTCTCCCCTCCTCGGAGCGCCGGCAGCGCCCCGATGTCCGCTCCGGGCCCGACGACGCGCAGCGCGCGCCGGGCAACCGTCCGCCGCTCGTGGGCGAGGAGGTACGGCCTCACCAGCGGGCTGTCCTCGCCTCGCGGTGGCAGGCCCCCGGTGCGGTGCGCGGTCGGCCCCTGGACGTACGCGCAGGAGTACGGATACGAGGGGTGGGACGGGACCGGCCGGGAGCGGGCGTCCCGCCGTCGGAGGGAACCGAGGCACCGGGCGAGCACCTCCCTGAGCCGTACGAGGGGAAAGGACATGGGGACCCACTTTCGTTGCTCTGTGTTTCGATTCCCTCACAGCGTGGGGTCGCCGCTGGCTACGCTGCCAGGAGTGGAGCCTTGACAGCGCCTCGGTCAGGTCGGGGAGTCGAGCACATGGATCAGCGCCGCAAGCCGCGTACGCCACGGGAGAAGTACGGGGAGGAGTTGAGACTCCGGCGCGGGGCCGCCGGATTCACGCAGGAGACGCTGGGCGACCTGGTGGTGTGCTCGCCCACGCTGATCAGCCACTTCGAGGCCGGGAGACGGTTGCCGAAACTCGATGACGCGCGGCGGATCGACCGGGCGCTGAGGACGGACGGGTTCTTCGAGCGCTGGCTGGAGGACCTGGAGTCCAAGTACGCCGACCACTTCGCCGCCGCGGCCGAGCTGGAACCGCAGGCGGCGACGATCGAACAGTTCGCGCTGTCGCTGGTTCCCGGCGTGCTCCAGACCCCCGAGTACGCCCGCGCCCTGTTCCGGGCGTACCGGCCGAACCATACGGCCGAGGAACTTGACGAGGCCGTTGTCATCCGAACGAAGCGTGCTTGCCTCCTCGACGGACCGACGCGTCCTGTCGTCTGGACGCTGCTCGACGAGGCCGTGCTGCGGCGCGAGGTCGGGGGACGGGAGGTGATGGCCGAACAGCTCCACCGGATCGCGGACGTGGCCGAGGCCGGTCGGATCCGGCTGCACGTACTGCCGAACAGCGCCGGGGCTCACGCGCTCATGGAGAGTCTGCTGACCCTCATGAGCTTCGAGGACTCCGCCCCCGTGGCCTACGTGGAAGGCTTCCTCACGGGCAACCTGATGGATGATCCGTCCCTGGTGAACGCCAGTCGCACGTCCTACGCTCTGGCTCTGAGCGACGCGCTGTCGCGACAGGAGTCACTGGCCCTCGTGAGGGCGGCAGCAGAGGAATACGCGCATGGTCCGCAGTGAGCACACCGTCTCCGACTCGTCCTGCCTCACCGGGTGGTTCAAGTCCAGCTACAGCGGAGGCGGGCAAGGTGAATGCCTTGAGGCCGCCCGTGGCCACGTCGGGGTGCCCGTCCGTGACAGCAAGGCCGTCACCGGCCCCGCCGTCGTCTTCTCCAGCGACGGCTGGTCGGCCTTCGTCGCCGCCGTGAAGGAAGGCTTCGCCGCCTGACCCCGATCGGATTCCCTGCCGGGATCCCGCCCCGAGCCGTGCCCGGACGAGGGGCGCACCCGCGACCTCCCTGCCCGTCACGACGAGGGGAAGGGCCGGGCCCTTCCCCGACGGGTCTGTCAGCATGCCGAAGAACAGCGCAGATCGTAGCGTTTCGGGCATGACTGACTCTTCATTCCAGGACGAGGTCCTGACCGAACTCGGCGACGACCGGCTCCAGGAGATCGCCGGGCTCGCCGGCACGGACGCCGCCGGGGCCCGGGAGCTCGTGGGCGGATCGGTGACGGAGCTGTCGGGCGAACTGCGCCGGGCCGCGGCCGAGCCGGGCAGCGCGGACGAGGTCCGCGCCGCCGTCGACGAGGTGGCCTCGCCCGAGCCCCGGCTCCAGGGCGTCGCCACGTTCGGCGGCCTGGCGGCCGGCGGGCTGATGGCCGGGGTCCTGACCAAGCTCGCGAAACCCGCCGCGAACGCGGTCGCGAAGCGCACCGGCATCCCGCCGGCGACGGCGAACCGCGCGGTGGAGATGCTGATCCCGGTGGTCCTGGCCGTCCTCACGAAGCGCGCCACGTCGAAGAAGGGTGGCGGGCTGGGGGACCTGCTGGGCGGGGGCCCCGGAAAGTAGCCCCGCCGTCCCGGCGATCACACCGCCAGGAACGCCTCCAGCGTCTCCTCCAGGACCTCCGCGCCGTCCCTCGCCCACAGGGCGTCGTTGAAGAGCTCGACCTCGACCGGGCCCGTGTAGCCGGCCCTCTCCAGCAGGTCCGACCAGGCGCGGAGGTCGATGGCCCCGGTGCCCAGCTGGCCCCGGCCGTTCAGGACGCCCGCCGGGAGCGGGGTCGTCCAGTCGGCGAGCTGGAAGGAGTGGACGCGGCCCGCCGCGCCCGCGCGCTCCACCGCCGCCGGGGCCCGGTCGTCCCACCACAGGTGGTACGTGTCGACCGTGACGCCGACCTGCGCGGCGGGGAACCGCTCCGCGATCTCCAGGGCCTGGTCCAGGGTGGAGACCGCGCACCGGTCGGAGGCGTACATCGGGTGCAGGGGCTCGATGGCCAGCCGGACGCCGCGCTCGCCCGCGTAGGGCGCCAGGGTGCCGATGGCCTCCGTGATCCGGGCCCGCGCGGACGGCAGGTCCGGGCAGGCCGGGGTGAGGCCGCCGGAGACCAGGACGAGGGTGTCGGTGCCGAGCGTCACCGCCTCGTCGACCGCCGCGCGGTTCTCCTCCTCCCAGCCGTCCGAGGTGAAGAAGCCGCCCCGGCAGAGGGTGGTGACGGTGAGGCCCGCGTCCCGGACGAGGGCGGCGGCCGCCTCCGTCCCGTACTCGCGGACCGGTTCGCGCCACAGGCCGATGCCCGGGATGCCCAGGCGGACGCAGTGCCGGACCAGTTCGGGCAGGCCGAGCTGCTTCACCGTCATCTGGTTGATGCTGAAGCGGTCTGCGTTCACTGCGTGACTCCGTGGACGGTGAGCAGGGCGCGCATCCGGGACTCCGCCAGGGCCGGGTCCGGGAACAGGCCCAGGCCGTCGGCGAGTTCGTAGGCGCGGGCCAGGTGCGGGAGCGAGCGGGCGGACTGAAGGCCGCCGACCATCGTGAAGTGGTCCTGGTGCCCGGCGAGCCAGGCGAGGAGGACCACCCCGGTCTTGTAGAAGCGGGTGGGGGGCCGGAAGAGGTGCCGGGAGAGCGCGACCGTGGGGTCGAGCGTCCTGCGGAAGCCCTCGACGTCCCCCGTGTCGAGGATCCGCACCGCCTCGGCCGCCAGCGGTCCCAGCGGGTCGAAGATCCCCAGCAGGGCGTGGCTGAAGCCCTGTTCGTCGCCCGCGATCAGCTCCGGGTAGTGGAAGTCGTCGCCCGTGTAGCAACGGACCCCCTCCGGGAGGCGGCGGCGCAGCTCGACCTCGCGCCGGGCGTCGAGCAGCGAGACCTTGATGCCGTCGACCTTGTCGGGGTGGGCCGCGATCACGTCGAGGAACGCCCCGGTGGCCGTGTCGAGGTCCGCCGAGCCCCAGTAGCCGTCGAGCGCCGGGTCGAACATCGGGCCGAGCCAGTGCAGGACGACGGGCTCGCTCGCCTGCCGGAGCAGGTGGCCGTAGAGGTCGAGGTAGTCCTCGGGTCCGCGCGCGGCGGCGGCGAGGGCGCGGGAGGCCATGAGGACGGCCCGCGCGCCCGCCTCCTCGACGACGGCCAGCTGTTCCTCGTAGGCCGCGCGGATCTCCGGCAGGCCGGCCGGGCCGGTGAGCTGGTCGGTGCCGACGCCGCAGACGACGCTGCCGCCCACGGCCCTGGCCTCGGCGGAGGAGCGGCGGATCAGTTCGGCCGCCCCCGCCCAGTCCAGGCCCATCCCGCGCTGGGCGGTGTCCATGGCCTCGGCGACCCCGAGACCGTGGGACCACAGGTGGCGGCGGAAGGCGAGCGTGGCGTCCCAGTCGACGGCGGCCGGGGCGTCGGGGGTGGTGTCGGCGTACGGGTCGGCGACGACGTGCGCGGCGGAGAAGACCGTACGGGAGGCCGGCGGGCCCGCCGGGAGGAGCGCGAGCGGCGTGGTGCGGGGCGCGTACGCGCGCGTGGAGCCGTCCGGGGAGGGCAGCCGGACCGTCACAGCGTCACCTCGGGGACGTCGAGGCGGCGGCCCTCGGCGGCGGACCGCAGGCCCAGTTCGGCGAGCTGGACGCCGCGGGCCCCGGCGAGGAGGTCCCAGTGGTAGGGCTCGTCGAGCGCGACGTGCCGGAGGAAGAGCTCCCACTGGGCCTTGAAGCCGTTGTCGAAGGCGGTGTTGTCGGGGACCTCCTGCCACTGGTCGCGGAAGGCCTCGGTCGCCGGGACGTCCGGGTCCCAGACCGGCTTGGGGGTGGCCGAGCGGTGCTGGACGCGGCAGTCGCGCAGTCCGGCGACGGCGGAGCCGTGGGTGCCGTCGACCTGGAACTCGACGAGTTCGTCGCGGTGCACGCGGACCGCCCAGGAGGAGTTGATCTGGGCGACGGCGCCGCCCTCCAGCTGGAAGATGCCGTACGCGGCGTCGTCGGCGGTGGCCTCGTACGGCTTGCCCCGCTCGTCCCAGCGCCGGGGGACGTGCGTGGCGACGTGCGCCGTGACGCTCGTGACCCGGCCGAAGAGCTCGTGGAGCACGTACTCCCAGTGCGGGAACATGTCGACGACGATGCCGCCGCCGTCCTCCGCGCGGTAGTTCCAGCTGGGGCGCTGGGCGTCCTGCCAGTCCCCCTCGAAGACCCAGTAGCCGAACTCGCCGCGTACGGACAGGATCTCGCCGAAGAAGCCGCCGTCGATCAGGCGCTTGAGCTTGAGCAGGCCGGGGAGGAAGAGCTTGTCCTGGACCACGCCGTGCTTGACGCCCTTCTCGCGCGCGAGGCGGGCGAGCGCGAGGGCTCCGGCGAGGTCGGCGGCGGTGGGCTTCTCGGTGTAGACGTGCTTGCCCGCCGTGATCGCCCGGGTGAGGGCGTCGACACGGGCCGAGGTGACCTGGGCGTCGAAGTAGACGTCGATGCCGTCGTCGGCGAGGACGGCGTCGAGATCCGTGGACCACTCGGTGAGGCCGTGGCGCTCGGCGAGGGCGCGCAGGGCGTGCTCGCGGCGGCCGACGAGGACGGGCTCGGGCCACAGGACCCGGCCGTCGCCGAGGTCGAGGCCGCCCTGCTCGCGCAGGGCGAGGATCGAGCGGACGAGGTGCTGGCGGTGTCCCATGCGCCCGGTGACGCCGTTCATGGCGATGCGGACTGTCGTGCGTGTCACGAAACGTTCCTCTCCCCGATGCTCCGCGCCTTCGGAGAGAAAGCGCTTTCTATCGAGGGGGACGCTAGCCTGCCGACATCGCCGCCGACAAGGCCCTGGAGGTACGCACGCGATGACCGTCACCCTGGCGGACGTGGCCGCCCGCGCACGGGTCTCCCCCGCCACCGTCTCCCGCGTCCTGAACGGCAACTACCCCGTCGCCGCGTCGACCCGCGAGCGGGTGCTGCGGGCCGTGGACGAGCTGGACTACGTCCTCAACGGCCCCGCGAGCTCCCTCGCCGCCGCCACCTCCGACCTGGTCGGCGTCCTCGTCAACGACATCGCCGACCCCTTCTTCGGCATCATGGCGAGCGCGGCGCAGAGCGCCATCGGGGAGCGCGCCACGGGGCGCGGCGGGGGCGAGAAGCTGGCCGTCGTCTGCAACACCGGCGGCTCCCCCGAGCGTGAACTGACCTACCTCACGCTGCTCCAGCGGCAGCGGGCCGCGGCCGTGATCCTCATGGGCGGCTCCCTGGAGGACCCGGAGCACCTCGCGGCGACGGCCGGCAAGCTGACCCGGCTGGCGGAGGCGGGCACGCGGGTCGTGCTGTGCGGACGGCCGCCGGTGCCGGGCGACGCGAGCACGGCGGCGCTGGTCTTCGACAACCGGTCCGGCGGGCGGCTGCTCACCGAGCACCTCCTGGCCCTCGGCCACCGGCGGATCGGTTACGTCGCGGGCCCGGCCGACCGCACCACCACCCGGCACCGCCTGGAGGGCCACCGGGACGCGCTCGCGGCGGCGGGGGTGGCCGAGGGGCCGACGGTCCACGGGCCGTACGACCGCGCCTCGGGCCGCACGGCGACGGCCGAGCTGCTCGCCCGCGACCCGCACCTCACGGCGGTCGTCGCGGCCAACGACACGGTGGCGCTGGGCGTCTGCGCCGCCCTGCGGGAACGGGGCCTGTCCGTCCCGGACGACCTGTCGGTCGCGGGCTTCGACGACCTCCCGTTCTCGGTGGACGCGGTCCCGGCCCTCACCACGGTCCGGCTCCCGCTCCACGACGCGGGCGTACGGGCGGGCCGGCTGGCCATGGGCGCGGAGGAGCCTCCGGCGGGCGGCCGGGAGACGGTCCCGGGGGAGCTGGTGGTGCGGGGGTCCACGGGGCGGGCGCGGGGCTGAGGGGCGGGGCGCCGTGTCGGTGCGGGGGTCCACGGGGCGGGCGCGGGGGTCCACGAGGGGGGCGGGGGTGAGGGGCGGGGGCGCCGTGTCGGTGCTCGGCGCGCGTGTCGGGCGCCCTCGGCCGATTCGGGGCCCGCGCGTCGGGCGCGTTCAGCCGGTTCGGGGCCTCGGCCCCGGCGCGGCCCGGCGGTTCGGCGCTCGCCCCGGTCGCCGCCGCGGTCACCGCTCCGGTCACTTCTCCGGCGTCAGGCCCGTCGCCGTCAGGACCGCGTCGACCGTCTCCTCGACCGTCTGGTCCGCGTTGTCGATCCAGACGCCCTCGCCCGTGAGTTCCTCGCGCATGGCCTCGTCCAGGAAGGCCCAGTTCGTCGTGAGCTTCTTGTCGCGGGCGTTGTTGCGCTCCCAGGCCTTGTCCGGGCCCGGGGCCAGGATCACCACGTGGAGCGGCCCCGCCGCGTGCGCGCGGTAGAAGTCCAGGTGGGAGCGGCGTACGACCACGTCGTCGAGGACCGGCAGGAAGCCCGCCGCGGCGAGGCTGCCGGCCAGCAGGCAGCCGTTGCGGGCGCGCAGCAGGATCTGGCGGTCCGCCTCCTGGTCTCCGGTCGGGCTCGGCCAGTGGCCGCCCCGGACGATCAGCTCCTGGAGGTGGTCGACCTCGATGTGCGCCGCGCGGGCGAAGCGCGCCGCGAGGGCCGCCGCGACCGTGGACTTGCCGCTGCCCGGGATGCCGGCCAACAGCACGGTGCCGGGGGCCGGTTCGGGGGCGTCGACGGTGATGTGCTCGAAGGTCATGCGCGCCTCTCCTCGCCGGTGGGACGGGGGAACGATACGGTCGCGGGCTCGGCGCGCGCCACGGGATTCCGTTCCGGGACGGGTCCCGAGGACTCTCGCTGGGCATGTACCGGGGCACGCCCTGAGGACTCTCCCGGGGCGTGCCCCGGTCCCAGTGACGTCAGGGCCACTCCCCCGACGAGCAGCGCCGCCGCGCACCAGCGCAGCGGGGTCACCGGCTCCCCCAGGAACAGCGCCGCCGAGGACATGCCGAAGACCGGGACCAGGAGGGAGAAGGGCGCGACGGAGGAGGCGGGGTGGCGGCGGAGCAGCCATCCCCAGGCGCCGAACCCGAAGACGGTCGTGATCCAGGCGACGTAGACGATGACGCCGGCGCCCGTCCAGTCGAGCCCGCGCAGGGCCGCGAGATCGCGGTCGGGCCCCTCCAGGAGCAGGGAGAGCGCCAGCAGCGGCAGGACCGGGACCGTGCTCACCCAGACCATGAAGTTGAGCGCGTCGGGCGGGGCGGCCCTTCGGGTGAGGACGTTGGAGACGCCCCAGCAGGCCGCCGCCGCGATCACCAGGGCGAAGCCCGTCGCCGAGCCCGATCCGCCCGCTCCGGCGGCGGCGACGCCGATGCCCGCGAGGGCGACCGCCATCCCCAGCATCCGCACCCGGCCGGGCCGTTCGCCGAGGACGGCGAAGGCGAAGAGGGCGGTGAAGACGGCCTGGACCTGGAGGACGAGGGAGGAGAGGCCGGCCGGGGCACCGAGGTCCATACCGGTGAAGAGCAGGCCGAACTTGGCCACGCCGAGAACGAGTCCGACGCCCACGATCCACTTCCAGGCGACCTTCGGGCGGCCGACGAGGAACACCGCCGGCAGCGCGGCGACGAGGAAGCGGAGGGCGGAGAACAGCAGCGGCGGGAAGTGCCCGAGGCCGATCTCGATGACGACGAAGTTGACGCCCCAGACGGCCGCGACGAGGGCGGCGAGGGCGACATGGGCGGGAGCGAGGCGTGCGGACGGCATGCGGTCGAGCATCTCCGGCACCGACCGTTCAGCACCAGCACGGGTTCCTTCATGGTGGGATGAAGCATCCCTACATCCAGGAGGTGCCCGTGCTGGACCTCGGCCGTCTGCGCGCCCTGCACGCCGTCGCCGTCCACGGCAGTGTCGGTGCCGCCGCCACCGCCCTCGGCTACACCCCGTCCGCGGTCTCGCAGCAGATCGCGAAGCTGGAGCGGGAGACCCGTACGACCCTGCTCGAACGCAGCGGGCGCGGCATCCGGCTCACCGACGACGCCCACCAGCTGGCCGCCACGGCCCGGCGGCTGCTGGCCCTCGTCGAGGAGGCGGAGGTACGCCTGGAGGAGCGGCGCGGGCGGCCGGCGGGGCGGCTGGCGATCGGCTGCTTCGCCAGCGCGGCGCGCGGTCTGATGCCCCGGGCGCTCGCCGAGCTGGCCCGGCTCCACCCGGAGCTCGACGCCCGCCTCTCCGAGCTGGACCCGCACCTCTCGGTCGATCTGGTGGCGCGGGGGGTGATCGACCTGGCGGTGGCGCACGACTGGGACATCGCGCCGCTGCCGACGCCGCCGGGGGTCGAACGGGTGGTCATCGGCGACGACCTGTGCGACATCCTCGTCCACCGCGGCCATCCGCTGGCGGCGCGGGAGTCGGTGCGGCGGGAGGAGCTGGCCGAGGAGCCGTGGATCTCGCAGCCGCCGGGGACGGTCTGCCACGACTGGCTGACGCGGACCCTGCGGGCGACGGGGTACGAGCCGCTGATCGTCCATCAGGCGGAGGAGAACCACACGCAGGTGGCCCTGGTGGCGGCCGGCCTGGGCATCGCCCTGGTCCCGCGCCTGGGGCGCGGGGTGCTGCCGCCGGAGGTGGTGCCGGTGCGGCTGGACCCGGTGCCGACGCGCCGGCTGCACGCCATGTGGCGGACCGGGGCGGCGCGGCGCCCGGCGATCCGCGAGACGGTCCGTACGCTCCAGGAGCTCTGGCCCTCGATCGCCTCGGCCGGGTGAGGTGCGCGGAAACGATTCCTGCGCGGATCCTTGACCTGGCAGTTACTTTCGGGCTATCCGTGACTCCTTGGAAGTTTCCTTCAAACCCGCACGGCCGGAAGGAGCATCAGTGCACCACCGCGCCCCCGCCCCCTCCCGACGCACCCTCCTCACGGTGACCGCCGCAGCCGCCGCGGCGGCCGTCACCGGCGTCACCTCCCCCGTGGCCCACGCCGAGACGAACGACCGCGGACTCCGCCGGATCATCGACCGGATGTCCCTGGAGGAGAAGGTCGGCCAGCTCTTCGTGACGCGGGTCCACGGCCACTCCGCCACCGACCCCGACCAGGCCGACATCGACGCCAACCTCGCGGCGTTCGGGGTCCGCACGGCCGCCGAGCTCGTCGCGCGCTACCACGTCGGCGGGATCATCTACTTCTCCTGGGCCCACAACACCCGCGACCCGCAGCAGATCGCCGCGCTCTCCAACGGCATCCAGCAGGCCGCGCTCGGGCAGCCCACCTCGGTCCCGGTGCTCCTCTCCACCGACCAGGAGCACGGCATCGTGTGCCGGGTCGGCGAGCCCGCCACCCTGCTGCCCGGGGCGATGGCCCTCGGCGCCGGCGGCTCGCACGCGGACGCCCGCCGGGCCGCGCAGATCGCGGGCGAGGAGCTCGTCGCCCTCGGCATCCGGCAGAACTACGCGCCGGTCGCCGACGTCAACGTCAACCCCGCCAACCCGGTCATCGGGGTCCGCTCCTTCGGCTCCGACCCGCGGGCCGTGGCGGGCCTGGTCGCCGCCCAGGTGCAGGGGTACCAGCGGGCCGGGGTCGCGGCCACCTCCAAGCACTTCCCGGGCCACGGCGACACGGCCGTCGACAGCCACTACGGGCTGCCGACGATCACCCACACCCGGGAGCAGTGGGCGGAGCTGGACGCGCCGCCCTTCCGGGCCGCGATCGCCGCCGGGATCGACTCGATCATGACCGCGCACCTCGTGGTCCCGGCGCTCGACCCCAGCGAGGACCCGGCGACGCTCTCTCACCCCATCCTCACCGGGATCCTCCGCGAGCAGCTCGGCTACGACGGCGTGGTGGTCACGGACGCCCTCGGGATGGAGGGCGTCCGCACCAAGTACGGGGACGAGCGCGTCCCGGTGCTCGCCCTGAAGGCGGGGGTGGACCAGCTCCTCGACCCGCCCCGGCTCGACGTGGCCTGGAACGCCGTCCTGAAGGCCGTCCGGGACGGCGAACTGACGGAGGCCCGGCTCGACGCGTCGATCCTGCGGATCCTGCGGCTCAAGGCGAAGCTCGGTCTCTTCCGGCGGGCCTACACCAGCCGGGCGGCCGTCGAGCGGATCGTCGGCAGGAAGGCGCACCTCGCCGAGGCCGACCGGATCGCCGAGGCGACCACGACGCTGCTGGTCAACGAGGGCGGCTTCCTGCCCTTGAGCCCGGCCTCCCACGGCTCGGTCCTGGTCGTCGGCGCCGACCCGGCCTCGCCGTCCGGGACGACGGGACCGCCGACGACGACGCTCGCGACCGCCCTGCGGGAGCTGGGCTTCACCGCGACGGCGCTGTCCACCGGGACCGCGCCGACGGCCGCGCGGATCGAGGAGGCGGTGGCGGCGGCGGCCGGCAAGGACGTGGTGCTCGTGGGCACGTACAACGTGACCGCGACCAGCTCGCAGCGCACCCTCGTCGCGCGGCTGGTGGCCACCGGGGTGCCGGTCGTGACCATCGCGATCCGCAATCCGTACGACGTCGCCCGGCTCGACGGGCAGCGCGCGGTGCTCGCCGCGTACTCCTGGACCGACGTCGAACTCCGGGCCGCGGTCCGCGTCCTGACCGGCCGCGCCCGGCCCCGGGGCCGGCTGCCGGTCCCGGTCCAGAGCGCCGAGGACCCGACGAAGGTCCTGTATCCGGTGGGTTACGGGCTGACGTACGGCCACTGACGGTCCCTGCGGGGTGGCGCCCGCCGGTCCGTTGTGGGCGGCGCCCCTGCCGGGCCCCGTTGTGGGCAGGCGTTCCGCAAGGGGCGGAACGGGTGGGCACAACGGGAACGGCGCCCTTGCCGGCGCCAGAGGCTGCTGCGCCTGAACCCGCACCGACAGGTGCCCGTCGCCAGCGGTGCGGGTCAGGGCGCGGAACGCGGAGGCGCCGCGAAAGGGCGCCGTCCCGTGTGCCCACCCGTCCCGCCCCAGCGGGACGATTGCCCACACGGGCGTGGGCGAGGGCCCTCACCAGGGCGGGGCGCGGCCCACCCGGGCGTGGGTGCACGGGCGCGGGGCGAAGGCCCGCACGGGCGGCGGGCCAGACGGGCGACGGCCCAGACAGGCGCGGGCCTCGGCGCGGGCGCGCGCGGGCGCGGGCGCGCGTGGGCGTGGGCGCGCGTGGGCGTGGGCGCGCGTGGGCGTGGGCGGCGGGGCGTGGCGCGCCGCCCACGACCGGGCTACGGCCTCAGGCCGTGTTCGCGGGTGGTGTCCTCGTCCGCTCCCTTGTCCAGACGCGCGTCGAAGCGGGCCAGCGGCTTCGCCGCCCCCGTCGCCGGCGCCGGGACGCCCGCCCAGGCCAGGATGCGCGCCGTGGCGTTGGTGCGCTCCGCGTCGACGAGCCCCTCGACGGTCGCGCCGTGGTTGGCGCCCGGCGCGACGTACACGTAGCTGTCCCGCGCGCCCTTGCCGAGGTGGAACTTCTCCGAGCCCCACGGGTCGTTGCCGCCGTAGACGAAGAGCATGTGGTTCGCGTTCTTGCGCACCCAGTTGTCGACGTCCCGCATCGCGTGCGGCTTAAACTTCATCGGGATGTCGCGCGGCACGAAGCTGCTGGCCGGCTGGTAGCCGTAGCGGCTCAGGCCCTTGAGGTGCGGCTGCTTGATGCTGGGCGAGCCGAGCTCGGTCGCCGCCTGGTAGTAGTACGGCGTGTAGTACTCCAGGCCCTGGTCGGTGTAGGCGGACCAGCCGGAGTACGCGTCGATCGTCTCGTAGACGGCGTCGTCGCTGGCGGTCGCCGCGACCGGGATCTGGTCGCAGACGTCCTGGCCGTAGTACTGCCAGAAGCCCCACACGAAGTCGAGGACGACGGCCTCGTACGCCTTGTCGAGCGAGCCGACGGTGTTGAAGGTGGCGCCCTCGGACTCGGCCCAGGCCTTGTACTTCTTCTCCAGCGGCACGCGCCGGACGAGCGCCTCGCGCTGGAGGTTGTTCAGGCGGTCGCGGCAGTCCTTGGTGCCGACGGTCTCGAAGAACCGGTCGTAGGCCGAGTCCTCCTTGTTGACCACGTCGTTCGGGGCCACGTACGCGACGACGCCGTCCATGTCGCGCGGGTAGAAGCGCTCGTAGTACGTGGCGGTCATGCCGCCCTTCGAGGCTCCGGTGGACAGCCACTTCTGGCCGTAGATGCCCTTCAGCGCCGTGAAGATCCGGTGCTGGTCGCTGGCCGCCTGCCAGATGTCCAGCTTCGACCAGTCGGCGGGCTGCGGACGGGACGGCGTGAAGAAGCGGTACTCCATGGAGACCTGGTTGCCGTCGATGATCCGCGTCGGCTCGGTCCGGCTCGGCGTCGTGGACAGTCCGTAGCCGCTGGTGCGGAAGACGGTGGGGCGGCTCGTGTCCTTGTGCAGGATCGAGATCCGCTGCTTGAACGTGCCCGCCCACGGGCGGTGGTGGTCGATCGGCTGCACGTACTCCAGGACGAAGTAGCGGTAGCCGGCGTACGGCTTCTCCTCGATCAGGCTCATCCCGGGGATCGCCAGGATGCGGTCCTTGATGTCGGTGCTCGTGCTCTGCGAGTCGACGACGGTCGCGCTGCCGGTCTCCGTGTCCGCGGCGGTGGCCACACCGGACGACCCGACGGTGCCTATGAGCACCGAAAGCGACAGCGCCCATCTCAGCGACTTGCGCATACACCCTCCCCTTGGTTCACAACGGTCACGCGAACCTAGCGGGCGCAACGTGGGGACCGCCAGACCCAGTTGATCCTTACCCTTAGACTTTCCCGCACATCAGCACAGGATCCAGCCCGTCACCGTCCCCCGGCCCGCCACCGAACCGCCCGCCCGGACGCAGCGGTGGAGCGCGTGGACCGTCACGGGGCCCACCTGCCGGTCGAAGCGTCCCGACCGGACCACGGGACGGGCGCCGCGCGGCTGGAGCGAGACGGCCATCGCGCGCCGGGGTCCGGGCCGGGTGGCGACGGTGACGGCGCAGACGTACTGGCGGGTCCGGTAGAGGCGCAGCTCACCGGTGGGGAACGTGACCGTGCGGGTGGGCCGGCCGTGGCAGACGGAGACGGCGTCGGCGGTCCCGCCGCCGGGCCCGGGCCCGGGGAGGAGGAGCAGCGCGAGGGCGGCGAGGAGCGGGACGAGGACGCGGGCGAGGGTCCGGGCCGGGCCGGTGTCCGTGGTCATGCGTTCCCCTCCCCGGGCGAGTCGTCGTACGGCCGTACGACGCACACGGCGCCGGAACGGTTGCCTCCGCATGTACGTGTCACCCGAAGGCCGTCATGACCAGCGTCGTGAAGACGAGCTCCGCGCCGAGCTGGATCCCGAGCGCGGTCCGGCCCACGACGGTCCGGTCCGCGCCCTGGACGACGGCGAAGGAGACGGCGGCCGCGGCCAGGCTCAGCAGGTACGGGTGCCCCGGCGTCGAGCCGCAACCCTCCCCGTAGGCGAGGCAGCGGCCCGCGTTCTCCGAGGCGAGGGCGACGACCCCGGCGCACACGGTCGCCGGGACGAGGAGAGCGGCCCCGATCAGGGACAGCTTCCGCAGGCGCCGCCCGTCGGCGGCGGACGGGGCGGCAGCGGCGGGAGCGCCGGCGGGACGGAGGTCGTGGCTCATGCACCGATCCAAGCCCCGGGGAGGGGGGCGGGGGATCCGCCGGGGTACTCACCCCGGCGGATCCCCCGTACTCAGATCCCCGGTACTCAGATCCTCCGTGATCGGGTCTCTCTCAGACCCGCCCCGGCTCAGACCCGCTCCGGCTCCGCCTCCCCTATGAAGGTGTTCCACAGCGTCGCGTACCGGCCGCCCAGGGCGAGGAGCTCGTCGTGGGTGCCGTCCTCCGCGACCCGGCCGTGGTCCATGACGACCACGCGGTCGGCGCGCGCGGCCGTCGTCAGGCGGTGGGCGACGACCAGGGTCGTGCGGCGGCCCGCGAGCCGGTCGGTCGCCGCGTTGACCTGGGCCTCGGTGGCCAGGTCGAGGGCGGCCGTGGCCTCGTCGAGCAGCAGCACGTCCGGGTCGACCAGCTCGGCGCGGGCCAGCGCGATCAGCTGGCGCTGCCCGGCGGAGAGGTTCCGGCCGCGCTCGGCGACCTCGTGGAGGTAGCCGCCGTCGAGCGTGGCGATCATGTCGTGCGCGCCGACCGCGCGGGCCGCCGCCTCGACCTCGGCGTCGGTCGCGTCCGGACGGCCGTACGCGATGGCGTCCCGGATCGTCCCGGCGAAGAGGTACGCCTCCTGCGGGACGACGCCGAGCCGGTGGCGGTACGCGGTGAGGTCGAGGTCCCGCAGGTCGGTGCCGTCGGCGGTGACCCGGCCGCCCGTCGGGTCGTAGAAGCGGGCGACCAGCTTGACCAGCGTGGACTTCCCGGCGCCGGTCTCGCCGACGAAGGCGACGGTCTGGCCGGCGGGGATCCGCAGGTCGATCCCGGTGAGCGCGGTCTCCTCCCCCTCGCCGACGGCGGTGCCGTACGCGAAGGACACGTCCTCGAAGGCGATCTCGCCGCGCAGCGAGAGGACGTCCAGGGGCGCGTCGGCGGTGGCCGTCGACGTCGGCTCCTGGAGCAGTTCCTGCATGCGCTTGAGCGAGACGGCGGCCTGCTGGTAGCCGTCGAAGACCTGCGAGAGCTGCTGCACGGGCGCGAAGAAGAGGTCGATGTAGAGCAGGTAGGCGACGAGCGCGCCGGTGGTGAGGGTGCCGGCCTCGATGCGGTTCGCGCCGACGACCATGACGGCGGCGGCCGCGGCGGAGGACAGCAGGGTCACGAACGGGAAGTAGATCGAGATCAGCCACTGGCCCCGGACGCGCGCCTCCCGGTAGGCGTCGCTGCGCTCCGCGAACCGGGCCTCGCCCGCGGCCTCGCGGCGGAAGGCCTGCACGATCCGGAGCCCGGAGACCGACTCCTGGAGGTCGGCGTTGACGACGCTGATCCGCTCGCGCGCCAGCTCGTACGCCTTCACGCTGGAGCGGCGGAAGTAGTACGTGGCGACCGCGAGGACCGGCAGCGTCGCGAAGACGACCAGGGCGAGCTGGAGGTCGAGCACCAGCAGCGCGACCATGATCCCGAAGAAGGTGACGACCGAGACGAAGGCGGTGACCAGGCCCGTCTGGAGGAAGGTCGACAGGGCGTCCACGTCCGTGGTCATCCGGGTCATGATCCGGCCGGTCAGCTCGCGCTCGTAGTAGTCGAGGCCGAGCCGCTGGAGCTGGGAGAAGATCTTCAGCCGCAGCGCGTACAGGACCCGCTCGCCGGTGCGGCCGGTCATGCGGATCTCGGCGGTCTGCGCGACCCACTGCACGAGGACGGTGACCAGGGCGAGCGCCGAGGCCGCCCAGACGGCGCCGATCGCGAGGCGGTTCACGCCCTCGTCGATGCCGTGCCGGATCAGGACCGGGAGCAGCAGGCCGGCGCCCGCGTCGAGGGCGACCAGGCCGAGGCTGATGAGCAGCGGGACGCCGAAGCCGCGGAGCAGCCGGCGCAGGCCGTAGGAGTCCTCGGGCGACACGGCCCGGGCCTCGTCGATGTCGGGGGTGTCGGTGGCCGGGGGCAGGGCCTCGACGGCGGCGAGCAGCTCGGGGGTCGCGCCGGGCGCGGGGACGTCGCGGCCGGTGGTCTCGTCGCGTACCCACAGGGTGGGGGTGATGCCCCGCTCGGCGTCGAACTCGGCGTCCAGTTCGGCCCGCAGCGTGCGGTCCTCGGGGAGCTCCGCCGGGGTGACGTGGCCGGGCGAGACGGCGCCGAGCTCCTCGGGGTCGGTGAGGAGCTGGCGGAAGAGCGGGGAGCGCCGCTCCAGCTCGGCGTGGGTGCCGAGGTCGGCGAGGCGGCCGTCCTCCAGGACGGCGATGCGGTCGGCGAGGCCGAGGGTGGAGCGGCGGTGCGCGATGAGCAGGGTGGTGCGGCCGGCCATCACCGACTTCAGGGCCTCGTGGATCTCGTGCTCGACCTTGGCGTCGACGGCGGAGGTGGCGTCGTCGAGGAGGAGGAGCCGGGGGTCGGTGAGGATCGCCCGTGCGAGGGCGACGCGCTGGCGCTGGCCGCCGGAGAGCGTGAGGCCGTGCTCGCCGACCGTGGTGTCGTAGCCGTCAGGGAGCTCGGTGATGAATCGGTCCGCCTGGGCGGCGCGGGCGGCGGTCTCGATCTGCTCGCGGGTGGCGTCGGGGACGCCGTACGCGATGTTGGCGGCGATCGTGTCGGAGAAGAGGAAGGAGTCCTCGGGGACGAGGCCGACGGCGGCGCGCAGGGAGTCGAGGGTGAGCTCGCGGACGTCGTGCCCGCCGACGAGGACGGCGCCGTGGCTGACGTCGTAGAAGCGCGGCAGGAGGAGGGAGACGGTGGACTTGCCGGAGCCGGAGGCGCCGACGACGGCGACGGTCTCGCCGGGCCGGATCTCCAGGGAGAAGCCGTCGAGCACCGGCCGCCCGTCCTGGTACGCGAAGGACACGTCGTCGAACTCGACGGTCGCGGGCGCGTCGGCGGGCAGCACCTTGGTGCCGTCCTCGATGACCGGCTCGGTGTCGATCAGGTCGAAGACCCGCTCGACGCCGGCGCGGGCCTGCTGGCCGACGGTGAGGACCATGGCGAGCATGCGGACCGGGCCCACGAGGGAGGCCAGGTAGGAGGAGAAGGCGACGAAGGTGCCGAGGGTGATCTGGCCCCGGTAGGCGAGCCAGCCGCCGAGCGCGAGGACGCCGACCTGGCCGAGGGCGGGGACGGCCTGGAGGGCGGGGGTGTACTTGGAGTTCAGCCGGATCGTGCGCAGGCGGCCGGCGAAGAGCGTGCGGCCGGCCTCGCGGATCTTGCCGGTCTCCTGGTCCTCCTGGCCGAAGCCCTTGACGACCCGGACGCCGGTGACGGCCCCGTCGACGACGCCGGCGACGACGGCGGCCTGCTGCTGGGCGTGCCAGGTGGCGGGGTGGAGCCGGGTGCGGCTGCGCCGGGCGATCCACCAGAGGGCGGGGGCGACGGCGAGCGCGACGAGGGTGAGCGGGATCGACAGCCAGGCCATGACGGCCAGCGAGATCAGGAACAGCAGGACGTTCCCGATGGTCATCGGGAGCATGAACAGCAGGCCCTGGATCAGCTGGAGGTCGCTGGTGGCCCGCCCGACGACCTGGCCGGTGGACAGTTCGTCCTGCCGCCGCCCGTCGAGCCGGGTGATGGTGCCGAACATGTCGATGCGCAGGTCGTGCTGGACGTCGAGGGCGAGGCGGCCGCCGTAGTAGCGGCGGACGTAGGTGAGGGCGTAGACGAGGACGGCCGCGCCGATGAGCAGGCCGGTCCAGACGCCGAGGCCCCGGGTCCTGGTCCCGATGACGTCGTCGATGATCACCTTGGTGACGAGCGGTACGAGGGCGAGCACGGCCATGCCGACCAGCGAGGACCCGAGGGCGAGCAGGGTGTTCGCCCTGTACCGCCACGCGTACCCGGCCAGCCTGCGCGCCCAGCCCTGCTGTTTCTCCCCGACCGCCACGAGGGCCTCCCATCCGTCCTGCTCTACCGGAAGGCCCAACACGGCCGACGTGCGATTTCATCCCGCCGCAACAAAGACGGGCCTTCGGTCCTAGGACCGGAGGCCCGCCGCGACGAGGACGAGTTTCCGGTCCCGGGGCCGGAAGGCCCGCCGCGACGAAGACGAGTTTCCGGTCCCGGGGCCGGAAGGCCCGCCGCGACGAGGACGAGTTTCCGGGTCCCGGGGCCGGAAGGCCCGTCGCGACAAGGACGAGTCTCCGGAGCCGGGACCGGAAGGCCGAGGGAGCGGCTGGTCGAGCGACCGGGCCCGCCCCTCCCCGCCCGTCACAGGTGGGTCGGCTCGAACATCCTCAGGAGGGCCGGGAGGACCACGACCGACGGGCCCGGGGTGGCGAGGGCCTTCGCCAGGTCCGTCGCCAGGGTCTCCGGGGTGGTCAGGGCGGCCGGGACGCCGAAGGACTCGGCGAGGGCGACGAAGTCGGGGCGGGTGAGCTCGGTGCCCGTGGCCTCGCCGAACGCGCCCGTCATGTACTCCCGCAGGATCCCGTAGCCCCCGTCGTCGACGATCAGCCACGTCACGTCGAGGCCGTACTGCTTCGCCGTCGCCAGCTCCGCGATCGAGTACATCGCGCCGCCGTCGCCGGAGACCGCGAGGACCGGCTGCGACGGGTCGGCGGCGGCCGCGCCGAGGGCGGCGGGGAAGCCGTAGCCCAGGCCGCCGGCGCCCTGCGCGGAGTGCATCGTGTTCGGGTGCCGGGCGTCGAAGGCCGACCACGCCCAGTACGCCAGGATCGTCATGTCCCAGAAGCTCGGCGCCCGGTCCGGGAGCGCCTCCCGGACCGCGGCGACGATCCGCTGCTCAAGGCCGAGGTCCTGGGCGGCGATCCGCTCGCGGACCCGGGTGAGGACGGCGGAGACCCGCTCCGGCGCCGTCGGGTCCGTCCGCTCCCCGGCCGTCTCCAGGAGCGCCTGGAGCGCGAGCCGGGCGTCCGCGTGGATGCCGAGCGCCGGGTGGTTGGACTCCAGCTTGCCCGCGTCGGCCTCGATCTGGATCACCCGGCCGCGCGGGGCGAACGTGTGGTAGTTCGAGGACAGCTCGCCGAGGCCCGAGCCGACGACCAGGAGGACGTCGGCGTCCTCCAGGAAGTCGGTGGTGTGCCGGTCCTCCAGCCAGGACTGGAGCGACAGCGGGTGCTCCCAGGGGAAGGCGCCCTTGCCGCCGAAGGTGGTGACGACGGGGATGTCCAGGCGCTCGGCGAGCGCCAGGAGCTTGCCGGAGGCGTCGGAGCGGACGACCCCGCCGCCGGCGATGATCGCGGGCCGCTCGGCGTGCGTGAGGAGGTGCGCGGCGACCGCCGTGAGCTCCGGGCGCGGGACGACCTCCTCGGGCGTGGCGTCCATGGCGGTGACCACGGGCAGGGTGGTCTCGGCGAGGAGCACGTCCTGCGGGATCTCCACCCAGACCGGTCCGTGCGGGGCGGTGAGCGCAGACTCCCAGGCCGCGGCGATCGCGGAGGGGATCTGGGACTGCGTACGGACCGTGTGGACGGACTTCACGACGTCGCGGAAGGAGGCCTGCTGGTCGCGGAGCTCGTGGAGGTAGCCGTGGCGTCCGCCGCCGAGCCCGGCGGCGGGGATCTGGCTGCCGATCGCGAGGACGGGGGCGGAGGCGGCGGCCGCCTCCTGGAGCGCGGCGAGCGACATGAGGGCGCCGGGGCCGGTGGAGAGCAGCAGCGGGGCGGCCTCGCCGGTGATCCGGCCGTACGCGTCGGCGGCGAAGCCCGCGTTGTTCTCGACCCGGAGGCCGACGTACGTCAGCGTCGAGCGGCGCAGGGCGTCGAACATGCCGAGGGCGTGCTGGCCGGGGAGGCCGAAGACGGTGGTGGCGCCGAGGCCGGTGAGGGTCTCGACGACGAGGTCGCCGCCGTTGCGCCCCGGGGGCGGGTTGAGGGCCGCATCCGTCTGGGCCGCGGTGGGCCGGAGCACGAGGTCGTGGTCGTGGGTCATGAGATCCCTTGGCTGGCTGGTCGGTCGGGTGCGGCCCGGTGGCCGGGTGGCGGGCCCGGTGGCCCGCCACCCGACAGGGTGCTACTTCGCGTCGCGCGCCGCTGCGATCTGGCGGGACATGATCGTCGTCAGCTCGTACGCGGTGTGCGAGGCGGCGACCGCGGTGATCTCGGCGTGGTCGTAGGCCGGGGCGACCTCGACGACGTCGGCGGAGACCAGGTTGCAGGAGGAGAGCCCGCGGAGGATCTCCAGGAGCTCGCGGGAGGTCATGCCGCCGGCCTCGGGGGTGCCGGTGCCGGGGGCGTGGGCCGGGTCGAGGCAGTCGATGTCGATGGAGATGTACAGCGGGCGGTCGCCGATGCGCTGGCGCAGCTGGTCGGCGACCTCGTCGGCGCCGCGGCGGTAGACGTCGGCGGAGGTGACGATGCCGAAGCCGAGCTTCTCGTCGTCGGTGAGGTCCTGCTTGCCGTAGAGCGGGCCGCGGGTGCCGACGTGGGAGAGGGCGGAGGTGTCGAGGATGCCTTCCTCGACGGCGCGGCGGAACGGCGTGCCGTGGGTGTACTCGGCGCCGAAGTAGGTGTCCCACGTGTCGAGGTGCGCGTCGAAGTGGAGCAGGGCGACGGGGCCGTGCTTCTTGGCGACGGAGCGCAGCAGCGGCAGGGCGATGGTGTGGTCGCCGCCGAGGGTCATCATGCGGGCGCCGGTGCCGAGGAGGTCGTCGGCGGCGGCCTCGATGGTCTCGACGGCCTCGTTGATGTTGAAGGGGTTGGCGGCGATGTCACCGGCGTCCGCGACCTGCGCGAGGGCGAACGGGGAGGCGTCCTGCGCGGGGTTGTACGGGCGGAGCAGGCGGGAGGCCTCGCGGATGGCGTTGCCGCCGAAGCGGGCGCCGGGACGGTAGGAGACGCCGGTGTCGAAGGGGACGCCGACCACCGCGACGTCGGCGGTGCCGACCTCGTCGAGGCGCGGCAGCCGGGCGAACGTCGCGGGACCGGCGTACCGCGGGATGCGGGACGAGTCGATCGGGCCGCGGAAGGCGTTCTGGTCGCTGCTGCTCATGGTCGGGTCCTCCTGGTGGTCGGGGTGTCGTCCGGACGGGTCTGGTCCGGTGGTGCGGGGGGTCAGCCGGTCAGGGTCGCCGGGGTGGCCCCGGTGCCCTCGGTGGCGGTGCCTTCGGCCGGGGCCTGGTCGGTGTCCTGGCCCGCGAGCCGGGCGCGCCAGTTCGCGAGGACGGCGGCGTCGGTCGGGCGGGTCGCCAGGGAAACGATCACATAGGCGGCAAGCGAGGCCAACAAACCATAGTAAACAGGCTCATTTGCCAGGATTCCGTAAGTCCACATCAGGCCAATCACGGTCACGCCGCCGACGGCGACCGCGGCGAGCGCGCCCTGGACGGTGCCCCGGCGCCAGAGCAGGCCGCCGAGGATGGGCACGAGGAGCCCGCCGACCAGCAGGTTGTAGGCGACGGTGAGCGCCTGGACGACGTCGTTGAGGGCGATGGCGATGAGGATGACGGCGACGCCCATGATGAGGATGAAGAGGCGGTTGCCCTTCACCTCGTCGTGGTCGTCCTCGTCCCTCCGCGCGACGGAGCCGCGCAGGCGGGACCAGATGTCGTTGTTGGCGACGGTGGCGCAGGCGATGAGGGCGCCGGAGGAGGTGGACATGACGGCGGCGAGCGCGGCGGCGAGGACGAGGCCCCGGACGCCCATGGGCAGCTCGTCCTTGACGATGGTCGCGAAGGCGTCGTCGGCGCTGGGCAGCGTCGGGTACATGACCTTGGCGGCGGTGCCGATGACGGCTCCGGCGAGCGCGTAGGCCAGACAGTAGGTGCCGGCGACGGTGCCGCCCCACTTGGCGACCTTGTCGGTGCGAGCGGTGAAGACCCGCTGCCAGATGTCCTGGCCGATGAGCATGCCGAAGGTGTAGATCAGCACGTAGGTGAAGATCGTCTCGCCGCCGATGCCGAGCGGCTCGAAGTACGAGGTGGGCAGCGCGTCGCGCATCCCCTCGAAGCCGCCGGCCTTGACCACGGCGATCGGCAGCAGCAGGAGCAGCACGCCGATGGTCTTCACCACGAACTGCACCATGTCGGTGATGGTGATGGACCACATGCCGCCGAGCGTCGAGTAGGCGACGACGATGGTGCCGCCGAGGACGATCGCGAGGGTCCGGGGCAGGTCGAAGAGGACGTCGAAGATCGTGGCGTACGCGATGGTCGAGGTGACGGCGAGCATCAGCGTGTACGCCCACATCACGACGCCCGAGATGACGCCGGCCCTGCCGCCGTAGCGCAGGTCGAGCATCTCGGAGACGGTGTAGACCTTCAGCCGGGCGATGCGGGCGGAGAAGAACACCGAGAGGGCGAGCAGGCCGAGGCCGATGGCGAAGACCATCCAGGCGCCGGAGAGTCCGTACTTGTAGCCGAGGCCGACGCCGCCGATGGTGGATGCGCCACCGAGGACGATGGCGGCCATCGTCCCGGAGTACATCCAGGGCCCGAGGCGGCGGCCGGCCACCAGGAACTCGCTCTTGGACTTGGCGCGGCGCATGCCCCACCAGCCCATCGCGAGCATGCCGGCCAGATACAGGACGATCACTGTGTAGTCGACGGCCATGGGGCCCTCCTTCTCACCTCGGTGGCGTGTCGTGCGGGGGAGTGCCCAGGTGCTGATCGCGGGGACATCCGCCCGTACCCGCGGCCCTGGGATGTCACGACAGTAGGTGGCCGGAAAGCGACGTTGAAGTGTACGTTTCCTCCACTGTCCGGGCGGGGGATGTACGAAGGGCCCATGCCGATGACCCCGACGCCCCCCGCGGAGGCCGGAGCCACGCCCCCGGCTCCGCCGGTGCCGCTCGCCGCGCTGCTCGCCCGCCCCGACCTGGGCCTCCGGCTGCTCGCCGGCCCCGAGGACGTGCCCCTGCACTGGGTGCACACCTCGGAGATGGCCGACCCCTATCCGTATCTGCTCGGCGGCGAGCTGCTGATGACGGCGGGCGTCCAGCTGACCGATCCGGCGCACTACGTCGAGCGGGTCGTGGAGGCGGGGGCGGCGGCGCTCGCCTTCGGGGTGACGCCGGTGTACGACACGGTGCCCCCGGAACTCGTCGCGGCCTGCGCGCGGCACGGCCTGCCGCTCGTGGAGGTCCCGCCCCGGACCCCCTTCACGGCGGTGGCCCGGGCGCTGTGGCGGCTCATGGCGGAGGCCCGGCTGCACGAGCTGCGCCGGGTGACGGAGGCCCAGCAGTCGCTGGCGGCGGCCGCGGCCCGGCCGGCCCCGGTCCCGGCGGTGCTGGGCGCCCTCGCCTCGCGGGTCGGCGGACGGGCGGTGCTCTTCGGGGCGGACGGCGCCGAGTCCGCGGCGGCGGGCCGGGAGGTCCCGGCGGAGGCGGCACGGGCCCTGCGGGACCTCGCCGGGGTGCTCGGGCCGCGCCCGGGCGGGCCGGCCTCGGCGAGCGGGGACGGCGGGGGGCTGCGGCTCGCCGCATACGCGCTCGGCGGCGGGGACGGACTGACGCTCGGGGTGGCGGCGGAGCGGCGCGGCCCCGGCGACCACACCATCGCGGGCGTGGCGGTGGTCCTGCTCTCGCTGCTCACGGCCCCGCACCGGGGCGCCGACGTGACGGTGCGGGACGGCGCCCTGGTCCGGCTGCTGCTCGGCGCGGCCCCGGAGGAGGTCGCGGACACGCTCGGCCCGGGCCCCTGGACGGTGGTGCACGCGCGGGGCGGCGACGGCACCCCGTTCGCCGCCACGAGCCTGGCGGCGGCGCTGGGGACCCCGCTCCTGGCCCAGGACGGAGGAACCGTACGGCTCCTGCTCCCCTCCTCCGCCGCCCCCGTGACGGCGCAGGAGGGGTGGACCCTCGGGGCGAGCGCGCCCGTGCCGCCCGCCGAGCTCCCGGCCGGGGACGCCCAGGCGGCGCGGGCGCTGCGCCGGGCGGAAGCCGGGCGGGCCGCCCTGGTCCGGCACCGGGCCGGCGGCCTCGCCGCGCTGGTGGACCGCGACGAGGCCGCCGCCCACGCCCGGGGCCTGCTGGGCCCGCTCACCGAGCCGCTCGCCGAGACCTTGCGGGTCTGGCTGTCGCTGCACGGCAGCTGGGACCGGACGGCGGTGGCCCTGGACATCCACCGGAACACGGTCCGGCAGCGGATCACCCGCTGCGCGGCCCTGCTCGACCGGGACCTGGACGACCCGGACGTCCGGATGGAGCTGTGGTTCGCGCTGCGCGCCCGGTGACCCGGGCGCGCACGGTCACCAGAGCTTGTTGACGGCGGTCTTCGTCGTCGTCTTGAAGGCGGTCAGCGGGGCGTCCTTCAGGTCGCCCATCTGGCCCCAGCGGACGAAGGTGACGGTCTTGCCGTCCCGGCCCACCGCGAAGAGGTGGATGTCGGTGCTGCCGATCTGCGGGTCGGCGGTGTCCAGGCTGTAGACCCAGGCGCCCTCCTCGACGGCGACCTTGCCGTGGGCGGCGCTGACGGCCTTCAGGCCCGGGTTCTGCCGCTCCAGGAGGGGGCCGCAGCCGGCGAGGGACGTGCGGAGGGTGTCGACCAGCTTCACCGCGTCGGCCTCGGTGCGGGCCACGGTGGTGATCTGGACGCCGTTGGTGTCGAGCTCGGTGCTGAACTCGCGGTAGCGGGAGTTCTGCGCCGGGATCTTGTACGGGGCGCAGAGGGCGCCGCCGTTCTCCGGGACGCCGGTGAAGACCTGGGTGGCGGTCCACGGCGTCGACGACGCCGGCATCTGGGAGGCGGCGAGGAAGGCGGGCTGGGCGGCGGCCTGCGCCGGGGCGGCGGCGAGGGCGGCGAGGCCCAGGGCGGCAGCGGCGGTGGCGGCGAGTGCGGTACGGAACCTGGTCATGGTGGTGGATCCCCCGTCGGGTGGTTCGGTCGTTGCTCCACCAGCGTCGGGCCCCGCCCTCCCCCGGACAACGGCCCCGCGCCCTCCCCCCGTCCCGGAACCATTCCACCCCCTCTGACGTGGGAGGACGCAAGAGGGGTGGAATGAGCGGGGAGGGGTCGATGGCCGAGGTCGAGGTGTTCGCGGCGCGGGTGCGCGGGCTGAAGGAACGGGACGGGCGGAGTTACGAGGCGCTGGGCCGGCGCCTCGGCGTCAGCGCCTCCACGCTGCACCGGTACGGCTCCGGAGCGGCGGTCCCGGAGTCCTTCGCCGTCGTCGGGCGGCTGGCCCGGCTGTGCGGGGCGGACGCGGACGAGGTGCGGGAGCTGGAGGAGCTCTGGCGGCGCGCGGACCACGTCCGCAGGCCCCCGGCGGCCCCGGCGGCCGGACCGGTCACGGCCGGGGGGACCGGGGCGGGGCCGGGGCGCGCCACCGCGAACCCGCCGGGACCGGAGCCCGCCGGCGATCCGGCACCCGCCCCCGTGGCCGCGCCCGACCCCGGAGCCGCCCCGGGTCCGGCACCCGCCCCCGTGGCCGCGCCGGGGCCTGCCTCCGGCACCGCCCCCGCCGCCGAAGCACCCGTCCCCGCCCCGCCCCGGCGCCCCCGGAAGGTGTGGCTCGTCCTCGGGGCCGTGGCCGGTGTCGTGGCGCTCGCCCTCGGGGCCGTGCTGCTGCCCGGGCGCGGACCGGAGCCGCGGCAGCCCGCGGAGCCGCCGGCGGCGCCCCCGTTCACGTACACCGTCGCCTCCCTCTGGGAGAACGGCTGCGGGCACACCTATCTCGCCGACCGGCCCCCGGCGCGGGTCACCGCTCCCCCGCTGCCCGCCGACGCCGCCCGCTGGGCCGGGGCGCTCGGCGCGGTGGACGGCGGGCAGACGCTCGTACGGGTCACGGTGCAGGGGAAGGGGCCGTCCGCCGTCGTCCTGCACGGGCTGCACGTGCGCGTGGTGGGCCGGGCGCGGCCGCTGCCCTGGGAGGCCTACCGGATGGACGAGGGGTGCGGCGGTGCCGTCACGCCGCGCCGCTTCACCGTGGACCTCGACGCGCCGCGCCCGCTCGCACGGTCGCGCTCCGGGTACGACGCCTCGGGCCAGGAGGGGCGGACGATCCCGGCCGTGTCGTTCCCGTACGCCGTCACCGCGGCCGAGCCCGAGGAGCTGCTGGTCTCGGCCCGCGCGGCCGGCTGCGACTGCCGCTGGTTCCTGGAGCTGGAGTGGAGCGCCCAGGGCCGGAGCGGCGTGGTGCGGATCGGTGGCCCGGGCGGGGAGGCTTTCCGGACCAGCGGACGGGCGAAGGGGAGCGCCCCGGTCCGTGCGTACGACACCGCGAAGGGGCGCTGGATCACAGGCTCGGAGTCTGGACAGGGCGGGTGACCGCTGGGTAACTTCGAACGGAACACCCTGAGCAAGCGCTTAGACAACCGGCAGCGACAAGGAGGCGGCTCGTGCGCCGTACCGTATTCAACGAGGACCACGAGGCGTTCCGGGAGACCATCCGCGCCTTCGTCGAGGCCGAGGTCGTCCCCGTCTACGACGAGTGGTTCGCCGCCGGCCAGGCGCCGCGCGAGTTCTACGACAAGCTCGGCGAGCTGGGCATCTTCGGCATCAACGTCCCCGAGGAGTTCGGCGGCGCGGGCCTGGACACCCACAAGTTCGAGGCCGTCCTGTACGAGGAGACCTCCCGCGCCGGCGTCCAGTTCGGCGGCTCCGGCGTCCACGTGCTGCTCGCCCTGCCGTACATCAAGATGCTCTCCACCGACGAGCAGAAGAAGCGCTACCTGCCGAAGTTCGTCACCGGCGAGGAGATGTGGGCGCTCGCCATGACCGAGCCGGGCACCGGCTCCGACGTCGCGGGCATGAAGACCACCGCCAAGCTCTCCGAGGACGGCACCCACTACGTCCTCAACGGCGCCAAGACCTTCATCACCGGCGGCGTCCACGCCGACCGCGTGATCGTCTGCGCCCGCACCTCCGCCCCGTCGGCCGAGGACCGCCGCTTCGGCATCTCCCTCTTCGCCGTCGACACCAAGTCCGAGGGCTACTCCATCGGCCGCAAGCTGGACAAGCTCGGCCTGCGCACCTCCGACACGGCCGAGCTGGCCTTCGTCGACGTCAAGGTGCCCGTCGACGACCTGCTCGGCGAGGAGGGCAAGGGCTTCTCCTACCTCGGCCACAACCTGGCCTCCGAGCGCTGGGGCATCGCCTTCGGCGCCTACGCCCAGGCCAAGGCCGCCGTCCGCTTCGCCCAGCAGTACGTCACGGACCGCACGGTCTTCGGCAAGCCGGTCGCCTCCTTCCAGAACACCAAGTTCGAGCTGGCCGCCTGCCAGGCCGAGGTGGACGCCGCCGAGGCCGTCGCCGACCGCGCCCTGGAGGCCCTGGACGCGGGCGAGCTCTCCCCGGCCGAGGCCGCGAGCGCCAAGCTGTTCTGCACCGAGGTCGCGCACCGCGTCATCGACCGCTGCCTCCAGCTGCACGGCGGCTACGGCTACATGAACGAGTACCCGATCGCCCGCCTGTACGCCGACAACCGCGTCAACCGGATCTACGGCGGCACCAGCGAGATCATGAAGACGATCATCGCCAAGTCGATGGGCCTGTAGGTGCCCGACGCCCCCACGGCCCTGGACGACCTGCTCGACCTGCTCGACCTGGAGCGGATCGAGCAGGACATCTTCCGCGGGCAGTCCCGCTCCGCGCTCGTCCCCCGCGTCTTCGGCGGCCAGGTGGCCGCCCAGGCGCTGGTGGCGGCGGGGCGGACCGTCCCGGAGGACCGGCTCGCGCACTCCCTGCACGCGTACTTCCTGCGGGCCGGCGACCCGGGCGCGCCGATCGTGTACACGGTCGACCGCATCCGCGACGGCCGCTCCTTCACCACCCGCCGGGTCGTCGCCGTCCAGCACGGGCAGCCGATCTTCCACCTCTCCGCCTCCTTCCAGACGTACGAGGAGGGGCTCGACCACCAGGTCGGCATGCCGGCCGCGCCGGACCCCGAGTCGCTGCCGACGCCCGCCGAGATGCTGCCCCGCCATCTCCCCCGCGACGTCGCGGACCGGCTGATCGAGGCACGCGCCGCGGTCGACCTGCGCTACGCCGACGTCCCGCCCTGGGGCTCGGTCGGACAGCCCCGGGAGCCCCGCTCCCAGGTCTGGTTCCGCACCAACGGCAAGCTGGCGGACGACCCGCTGCTGCACGTCGTCCTCGCCACGTACGTCTCCGACATGACGCTGCTCGACTCGGTCCTCCTCGCCCACGGGCGGGGCGGCTGGGCGGTCGGCGACGTGGTCGGGGCGTCCCTGGACCACGCGATGTGGTTCCACCGGCCCTTCCGGGCCGACGAATGGCTGCTGTACGACCAGGAGTCCCCGACCGCGTCCGGCGGGCGCGGCCTCGGCCAGGCGCGGATCTTCACGCAGGACGGGCGGCTCGCGATCTCCGTCATCCAGGAGGGTGTCGTTCGCGTGCCGCGCTGACGGCCGAACATACCGTCCGATTCATGACGGAAAACGGTGAGAGCACCTTCACAGTGATCGTGGCGGCGGCGGCGAACCTCGGGATCGCCGTCGCCAAGGCCGTCGCGGGCATCGTCAGCGGCTCCAGCGCGATGCTCTCCGAGGCCGCCCACTCGGTCGCCGACACCGTCACCGAGGTCATGCTGCTCACCGCGCTCAAGCGGAGCGAGAAGCCCGCCGACGAGGACCACCCCGTCGGCTACGCGGGCGAGCGCTACGTCTGGGCGCTGCTGGCCGCGGTCGCCACCTTCGTCGGCGGCGCGGTCTTCTCCGTCTACGACGGCATCCACACCCTCACCCACGGCGAGGAGCTCGGCGACCCGACGATCTCGTACGTCGTCCTCGGCGTCGCCTTCGTCCTGGAAGGCTTCTCGCTGCGCACCGGGATCCGGCAGGTCAAGGCCGAGGCCGAGCGGATGAAGGCCCCCTTCGCCCACTACCTGCGGCTCACCGCCGACACCACGGTCAAGGCCGTCGTCATGGAGGACTCGGCCGCCCTCGCCGGCCTGATGCTCGCGGCGGGCGGCCTGCTCGGCGTCCAGATCACCGGCTCCACCGTCTGGGACGGCGTCGCCTCCCTGCTGATCGGCCTGCTGCTCGTCTACGTGGCCTGGGTCCTGGGCCGGTCCAACGCCGAGCTCCTCATCGGCCGCCCGGCCCCGCGCCGCATGCGGGACGGCATCCGCGAGGAACTCCTCTCGGTCCCGCACGTCGTCGGCGTCCTCGACCTGATCACCCTGATCCAGGGCCCCGGGGAGGTCATGGTCGCGGCGAAGGTCGACTTCCGGGACGTGTCCTCGGCGGAGCAGGTGGAGTGGGCGTGCGAGGACGCGGAGTCCCAGCTCCGCGAGCGCTACCCGTCGATCCGGCGCGTCTACCTGGACCCGACACCGGGGGTGGGGCAGCGGCGGACGGGGCCCTGACGCCCCGCCGCCCCGGTCGGGTCCCGGGCCCGGCGCCCGGATCAGGCCGGGATGCGGGCCCCCGCGCCGCCGACCCGGATCCGCCGGTCGCCCGCCCGGAGTTCCACCGTGAGGACACCGGGACGCCCCATGTCCTCGCCCTGGTGGAGGGTGAGGACCGAGGCCTCGGGCACGAGGCCGAGCTCACGGGCGTACGCGCCGAAGGCGGCGGCCGCCGCCCCGGTCGCCGGGTCCTCGACCACACCGCCCACCGGGAACGGGGCGCGGACGTGGAAGACCTCCGCCGAGGCGCGCCAGACCAGCTCCAGGGTCACCAGGTCGAGCCGGTGCATGAGGGCTTCCAGGCGGGCGAAGTCGTACTCCAGGTCCGCGAGCCGCTCCCGGCTCGCGGCGGCGAGGACCAGGTGGCGGGCGCCCGCGAAGGCGATGCGGGGAGGCAGAGCGGGATCCAGGTCGCCGGCCGGCCAGTCGAGCGCGGCGAGCGCCTCCGCCAGGTCGTCCGCCGCGATCTCCTCGACGTGCGGCTCGACGCTCGTGAGCGTGGCCCGCAGCGCCCCGCCCTCGCGCGTCACGGTGACCGGCACGGTCCCGGCCGCCGTGGTGAACACCAGCTCGCCGGGGCCCAGGCGCTCACCGAGGGCCACGGCCGTCGCGACGGTGGCGTGCCCGCAGAAGGGCACCTCGACCTTGGGGCTGAAGTAGCGGATGGTGAAGGCGCGCCCGGTGTCCCACGCGCCGGAGCCGGTCTCCCCGGGCGGGGCAGTCAGGAACGCGCTCTCGCTGTAGCCGAGTCCTGCGGCGATCGCCAGCATCTCCTCGTCGCCGAGGCCGGTGGCGTCGAGCACGACGCCGGCGGGATTGCCTCCCTCGGGATCGTCGGAGAAGGCGGTGTAGCGCAGGACGTCGGGGGTGGCCCGGTGCGAGTTCATGCCGGGGCAACGACCAAGATCACCGCGGTGTTCCCCGGGACGGGGCCGTCCCGGGGAAGCCGCCCGCGATCAGTCCAGGCCCGCCGCGTGCAGCGTGTACGCCGTCATCGGCTCGTAGAAGCGCGGGTCCACGACGTGGTCGTCCAGGGGGATCGTGACCTGCATCGTGCCCTCCGCCTCGCCGATGAACAGCGCGGGGTCGTTGCAGTCGGCGTAGCCCACGGAGTCGACGCCCCGCTGGCCCGCCCGGCCGGCCCAGCCGTGGTCCGCGACCACCAGGTCCGGCCGGCCGTCCTCGCCGAGCGCGTCGAGGATGGCGTTCATCGGCTCCGGGGAGTGGGTGTGCCACAGGCTCGCGCCGCGCTCGAAGACGGCGACGTCGGCGAACTGCACGACGTACCCCTCGTCGGCGACGAGCCCGCCGGGGATCTTCACGATGTCGCAGCCCTGGGCGCGCAGCGCGGCGGCGATCCGGCTGTGGACGTCGATGAGCGCGCCCGGGTGCCCGGTCGCGAAGAGGACCCGCTCCCGGCCGGCGGCGGCCTTGCGCAGGCGGGCGGCCATCCGGTCGAGGCCGTCGACGGTCAGCTCCGGGTCGATGGTGTCCTGCCCGGTCCGGTGCGCCGGGTCGTCGACCACGCCGCACCGCTCGGCCATGACGGCGAGCACGTCCTGCTCGTCGGTCCAGCGGTCACCGAGCTCGAGGCCGAGCCAGTAGTGCCGGTCTCCGTTGGCGAGCTTGCGGTAGTGGGAGAGGTTGTTGTCGCGCGGGGTGGCGACGTCTCCCGCGATCCGGGTGCGGACGAGGTGCTCGACGAGGGCGGGGCGGCTGAGTATCGGCATGGGCTCATTCTGTCCGAGCGCCGGAGGCGATGGGCAACCCGTTCCGCCCCGTGGACCCCGCGGCTATCCGGCCAGCGCCCCGAAGGCCCCGTGCGCCAGCTTCCGCAGCAGGTCCTCCATGGGGCGGCGGCCGAGCGCGGCCAGGTGCGGGGTCGAGTTGAGCAGGCCGAAGACGGCGTGGACGGCGGTACGGGCCTCCGACTCGCCCGCGTCGGGGTACAGCTCGCGCACGACAGCGACCCAGAGCTCGACGTACTGCCGCTGGAGCTGCCGGACCCGCTTGCGGTCCTCGTCCTTGAGCCGGTCGAGCTCGCGGTCGTGGAGGGTGATCAGCGGCCGGTCGTCGAGGGCGAAGTCGATGTGCCCGTCGATGAGGGACCCGAGGAGGACGTCCGGATCCCCGCCGGCCTCGGCCACGCGCAGCTGCCCGCCGGACAGCAGCCGTGCGCTGATGCCCACCAGGAGCTCGGCGAGCATCGCGTCCTTCCCCGGGAAGTGGCGGTAGAGGCCAGGACCGCTGATGCCGACGGCGGCCCCTATCTCGTCCACACCGACGCCGTGGAAGCCGCGCTCGGCGAAGAGGCGGGCGGCCTCCTTGAGGATCTGCTCGCGGCGGGTCGGCGCGTCGACCCGCGCCGGGGCCGTCGGGGACGCGGAGGTGGTGGGGCTCGTGGGGGTCGCCGGCGTGGTGGTCATGGATTCGATTCTAGACAACCCGGTTAGCGGTCGTTAACCTGGGCGCCATACGTTAACGCTCATTAACCGAGCAAGGGAGCTCGAGGGATGCAGCAGGCACCTGTGCTGACGAGCGCGGCGGATCCCGCGTCCGCGGCCTGGCAGGCCAACGAGGCGGCCCATCACGAGCTGGCGGCGACCCTGCGCGCCAAGCTCGCGGCGGCCGCCCTGGGCGGCGGTGAGAAGTCCAGGGCCCGGCACACCGCGCGCGGCAAGCTGCTGCCGCGGGACCGGGTGGACACGCTCCTCGACCCGGGCTCGCCCTTCCTGGAGCTGGCCCCGCTCGCGGCGCACGGCATGTACGGCGACCAGGCCCCGGCGGCCGGCGTCATCGCGGGCATCGGCCGGGTCAGCGGCCGCGAGTGCGTGATCGTCGCCAACGACGCGACCGTCAAGGGCGGCACGTACTACCCGATGACCGTGAAGAAGCACCTGCGGGCCCAGGAGGTGGCGCTGGAGAATCGTCTCCCCTGCCTCTACCTGGTCGACTCGGGTGGCGCCTTCCTGCCGATGCAGGACGAGGTCTTCCCGGACCGGGAGCACTTCGGCCGGATCTTCTACAACCAGGCCCGGATGTCCGGCGCCGGGATCCCGCAGATCGCCGCGGTCATGGGCTCCTGCACGGCCGGCGGCGCGTACGTCCCGGCGATGAGCGACGAGGCCGTGATCGTGCGGAACCAGGGCACGATCTTCCTCGGCGGTCCGCCGCTGGTGAAGGCGGCCACCGGTGAGGTCGTCACGGCCGAGGAGCTCGGCGGCGGCGAGGTCCACTCCCGGATCTCCGGCGTCACCGACCACCTCGCCGAGGACGACGCGCACGCCCTGCGGATCGTCCGGAACATCGTGGCGACCCTCCCCGAGCGGGGCCCGCTGCCCTGGTCGGTCGAGCCGGTGGAGGAGCCGAAGGCCGACCCGTACGGCCTGTACGGCGCGGTGCCGGTGGACTCCCGCACCCCGTACGACGTGCGCGAGGTGATCGCCCGGGTGGTGGACGGCTCCCGCTTCCAGGAGTTCAAGTCCGAGTACGGGCAGACGCTCGTCACCGGATTCGCCCGGATCCACGGCCACCCGGTCGGCATCGTCGCCAACAACGGCATCCTGTTCGCCGAGTCCGCCCAGAAGGGCGCGCACTTCATCGAGCTGTGCGACCAGCGCGGGATCCCGCTCGTCTTCCTCCAGAACATCACCGGCTTCATGGTCGGCAAGGCGTACGAGCACGGCGGCATCGCGAAGCACGGCGCCAAGATGGTGACGGCCGTGGCCACCACCCGGGTGCCCAAGCTCACCGTGGTCGTCGGCGGTTCGTACGGCGCGGGCAACTACTCGATGTGCGGCCGGGCGTACTCCCCCCGCTTCCTGTGGATGTGGCCCAACGCCAAGATCTCGGTCATGGGCGGCGAGCAGGCCGCCTCGGTCCTCGCGACGGTCAAGCGCGACCAGCTCGGCGACGCGTGGAGCGCCGAGGACGAGGAGGCCTTCAAGGCCCCGATCCGCGAGCAGTACGAGACGCAGGGCAGCGCCTACTACGCGACCGCCCGGCTCTGGGACGACGGGGTCATCGACCCGACGGAGACCCGGCAGGTCCTCGGCCTCGCCCTGACCGCCTGTGCCAACGCGCCCCTGGGTGACCCCCAGTTCGGCGTCTTCCGGATGTGAGGGGCCCCCAGGAGATGCAGAGCATGTTCGACACCGTGCTCGTCGCCAACCGCGGCGAGATCGCCGTCCGCGTCATCCGCACCCTGCGGCAGCTGGGCGTGCGCTCGGTCGCCGTGTACAGCGACGCGGACGCCGACGCCCTGCACGTGCGGGAGGCGGACCTCGCGGTACGGATCGGTCCGCCGCCGGCGGCCGAGTCCTACCTGTCCGTGCCGGCGCTGCTCGACGCGGCCCGGCGGACCGGGGCGCAGGCGGTCCACCCCGGCTACGGCTTCCTCGCGGAGAACGCGGGCTTCGCGCGCGCCTGCGCCGAGGCCGGGCTCGTCTTCATCGGGCCCTCCGCCGAGGCGATCGCCCTCATGGGCGACAAGATCCGGGCGAAGGAGACCGTGAAGGCCGCGGGCGTGCCCGTGGTCCCCGGCGCGGCCGACCCCGAGCTCGCGGAGGCGGCCCGTGAGCTGGGCGCGCCCGTCCTGCTGAAGCCCAGCGCCGGCGGCGGCGGCAAGGGCATGCGGCTGGTGCGGGACCTGTCGGTCCTGGACGAGGAGATCGCGGCGGCCCGCCGGGAGGCGCGGGCGTCCTTCGGCGACGACACGCTGCTCGTGGAGCGGTGGATCGACCGGCCCCGGCACATCGAGATCCAGGTCTTGGCCGACACCCACGGGAACGTGGTGCACCTCGGCGAGCGCGAGTGCTCGCTCCAGCGGCGCCACCAGAAGATCATCGAGGAGGCGCCGAGCGTCCTCCTCGACGCGGAGACCCGCGCGGCGATGGGCGCGGCGGCCGTGGAGGCCGCCCGGTCCTGCGGCTATGTCGGCGCGGGCACGGTCGAGTTCATCGTGCCGGGCGGTGACCCGTCCGCGTACTGCTTCATGGAGATGAACACCCGGCTCCAGGTCGAGCACCCCGTGACCGAGCTGATCACGGGACTCGACCTGGTGGAGTGGCAGCTGCGGGTCGCCGCGGGAGAGCCGCTGGGGTTCGCGCAGGAGGACGTCCGGCTGGACGGCTGGGCGGTCGAGGCCCGCATCTGCGCCGAGGACCCCGCGCGCGGTTTCCTGCCCTCGGGCGGCACGGTCCTCGCGCTGAGCGAGCCGCGCGGCGACGGGGTGCGGACCGACTCGGGCCTGGTCGAGGGCAGCGAGGTCTCCTCCCTCTACGACCCGATGCTGTCGAAGGTCATCGTGCACGCGGCCGACCGGCCGGCGGCGCTGCGGAAGCTGCGCGCGGCCCTCGGCGGCCTGGTCACGCTGGGCGTCCCCACCAACGCGGGCTTCCTGCGGAGGCTGCTCGCCCATCCGGACGTCGTCTCGGGCGAGCTGGACACGGGGCTGGTGGAGCGGGACGCGGACGCGCTGGTCGACGCGACGGTCCCGGAGGAGGTGTACGCGGCGGCGGCGCTGCTGCGTCACTTCCCGCGTACCGCCGGCTCCGCCGGGGGGTGGGTCGACCCGTTCGGGTCCCGTGACGGCTGGCGTCTGGGCGGCACCCCGGCCTGGACCCCGCACCACTTCCGCGTGCCCGGCCACGAGCCGGTGCGCGTCGGCGTGCGCGGTACGGCCGGGAGCGCCGAGCTGCTGCGGGACGGCGCTCCCGCCGTCCCCGGCAGGCTGGCGGAGCGGGGCGGGCCCGGGGAGATCGCCCTCGACCTCGGCGGCGTCACCCACCGCTTCACCGTCGTCTCCTCCCCCGAGGGGCTCTGGCTCGGGCGGGACGGGGACTCCTGGCACGTGCTCGACCACGATCCCGTCGAGGCCGCCCTCTCCGGGGCCCGGCACGGCGGGGCCGACACGCTCGCGGCGCCCATGCCGGGGACGGTGACCGTCGTGAAGGTGGCCGTCGGGGACGAGGTGGAGGCCGGACAGAGCCTGCTGGTGGTCGAGGCGATGAAGATGGAGCACGTCATCTCCGCCCCGCACGCCGGCACCGTCACCGAGCTGGACGTCACGCCCGGCAGCACGGTCGCCATGGACCAGATCCTGGCCGTGGTGAAGCCCCGCGACGAGGAGGACGCATGACCACCGGGCTGCCCATGACCGTCCCCGACCCGGCGCTGCCCGCCCGGGTCCGGATCCACGAGGTCGGCGCGCGGGACGGGCTGCAGAACGAGAAGACGGCCGTCCCGACCGGGGTGAAGGCCGAGTTCGTGCGGCGGCTGGCGGCCGCGGGGCTGTCGACGATCGAGGCGACGAGCTTCGTGCACCCCAAGTGGGTGCCGCAGCTCGCCGACGCGGAGGAGCTGTTCCCGCGGGTCCGCGGCCTCCCCGTCCGGCTCCCGGTGCTGGTGCCGAACGAGCGGGGTCTCGACCGGGCGCTCGCCCTCGGGGCCCGTGAGGTCGCCGTGTTCGCCTCGGCGACCGAGTCCTTCGCGAAGGCCAATCTGAACCGGACCGTCGACGAGGCGCTCGCGATGTTCGCGCCGACCGTCACCCGGGCCATAGAGGCCGGGCTGAGGGTGCGCGGCTATCTGTCGATGTGCTTCGGCGACCCCTGGGAGGGCACCGTCCCCGTCGAGCAGGTCGTCCGGGTCACGAAGGCCCTCGCCGACATGGGCTGCGACGAGCTGAGCCTCGGCGACACCATCGGGGTGGCGACCCCGGGGCACGTCCAGGCGCTGCTGACGGCCCTGGGCGAGGGCGGCGTCCCCGTCTCCCGTCTCGCCGTGCACTTCCACGACACCTACGGACAGGCCCTGTCCAACACCCTGGCGGCGCTGCGCCTCGGGGTGACCACCGTCGACGCCTCCGCCGGCGGCCTCGGCGGCTGCCCGTACGCGAAGAGCGCGACGGGCAATCTCGCCACCGAGGACCTCGTGTGGATGCTCGACGGCCTCGGCATCGAGACCGGGGTCGATCTGGCCGCCCTCACCGCCACGAGCGTGTGGATGGCCGAACAGCTGGGCCGGCCCAGCCCCTCCCGTACCGTCCGCGCCCTCTCCCACAAGGAGTGACGAAAACCATGTCCCTCGACCACCGGCTCTCCGCAGAGCACGAGGAACTCCGCCGTACCGTCGAGGCGTTCGCCCACGACGTCGTGGCGCCGAAGATCGGCGACCTGTACGAGCGGCACGAGTTCCCGTACGAGATCGTCCGCGAGATGGGCCGCATGGGCCTGTTCGGGCTGCCGTTCCCCGAGGAGTACGGCGGCATGGGCGGCGACTACCTGGCGCTCGGGATCGCCCTGGAGGAGCTGGCCCGGGTCGACTCCTCGGTGGCCATCACCCTGGAGGCGGGCGTCTCGCTGGGCGCGATGCCGGTCTTCCGGTTCGGTACGGAGGAGCAGAAGCGGGAGTGGCTGCCGCGGCTGTGCGCCGGCGAGGTGCTGGGGGCCTTCGGTCTGACCGAGCCGGGGGCGGGCAGTGACGCCGGCGGCACCCGTACGACCGCCGTCCGGGACGGCGACGAGTGGGTCATCAACGGCTCGAAGTGCTTCATCACGAACTCCGGTACGGACATCACGGGTCTGGTGACGGTCACGGCGGTCACCGGCCGCAAGCCCGACGGGCGTCCGCTGATCTCCTCGATCATCGTGCCGTCCGGCACTCCGGGCTTCACGGTCGCGGCGCCGTACTCGAAGGTCGGCTGGAACGCCTCGGACACGCGTGAGCTCTCCTTCGCCGACGTCCGCGTCCCGGTGGGGAACCTGCTCGGCGAGGAGGGCCGGGGGTACGCGCAGTTCCTGCGGATCCTGGACGAGGGCCGGGTCGCGATCGCGGCGCTCGCGACGGGCCTCGCGCAGGGCTGTGTGGACGAGTCGGTGAAGTACGCGCAGGAACGTCACGCCTTCGGCTCGCCGATCAGCACCTACCAGGCCGTCCAGTTCAAGATCGCCGACATGGAGACGAAGGCGCACATGGCCCGGATCGGGTGGCGGGACGCGGCCTCCCGTCTCGTCCTGGGCGAGCCGTTCAAGAAGGAGGCGGCGATCGCCAAGCTGTACTCCTCCACGGTGGCGGTGGACAACGCCCGCGAGGCGACCCAGATCCACGGCGGCTACGGCTTCATGAACGAGTACCCGGTGGCCCGGATGTGGCGCGACTCGAAGATCCTGGAGATCGGCGAGGGCACCAGCGAGGTCCAGCGGATGCTGATCGCGCGGGAGTTGGGCCTCCCGGCCTGATCCGGTCGATGTGACGGATCGAGCCCGTCGTCCTCCGGGGCGGCGGGCTCCGCCGTGTCCCGGTGCGGTTTGATGAGGTGCACGCGCTCGACGGGGCCGTCGGCCCCGCGCCCGAAGGCGGGATCCACCCGCCGGAGAAGAGGGCCCCGCCGAGCCGTCCGCACCCGCGCCCTGTTCGAGACCGCCGTCGGAGCCGCGCCATGAACCCCGTCGCACACCTCACCCCCGAGCGCTGGGCCGCCGCGAACCGCGCCCTGATCCGCAAGGGCCTCGCCGAGTTCGCCCACGAGCGGCTGCTCGCGCCCCAGGAGCTGGGCGACAGCCGCTACCAGGTCCTCAGCGACGACGGCGGCACCGAGTACCGCTTCACCGCGGACCGCTTCGCGCTCGACCACTGGCAGGTCTACCCGGACTCGATCAGCCGCCACCGGGACGGCGAGCAGCTCCCGCTGGACGCGCTCCGGTTCATCGTCGAGCTGCGCGGCGCCCTCGGCCTGAGCGACGAGGTCCTGCCGGTCTACCTGGAGGAGATCTCCTCCACCCTGGCCGGTGCGGCCTACAAGGCGTCCAAGCCGCCCGTCACCTCCGCCGAGCTGGCCCGCGCCGGTTTCCAGGAGATCGAGACCGGGATGACCGAGGGCCACCCCTGCTTCGTCGCCAACAACGGACGGCTGGGCTTCGGCGTCGACGCCTACCGGGCGTACGCGCCCGAGGCGGCGAGCGGGATCCGGCTCGTCTGGCTGGCCGCGCACCGGGACCGGGCCACCTTCACGGCGGGCGCGGGCATCGAGTACGAGAGCTTCGTCCGGGCGGAGCTGGGGGAGGCGACGGTCGGCGCCTTCGCCGCGGCCCTCGCCGCGCGGGGCCTGGACCCGGCCGACTACCTCCTCGTGCCGGCCCACCCCTGGCAGTGGTGGAACAAGCTGTCCGTGGCCTTCGCCGCCGAGGTGGCGCAGCAACGCCTGGTGTATCTGGGCGAGGGCGACGACACCTATCTGGCGCAGCAGTCGATCCGTACCCTCTTCAACACCTCGGATCCGGCGAAGCACTACGTCAAGACGGCCCTTTCGATCCTCAACATGGGCTTCGTGCGGGGCCTTTCGGCCGCGTACGCGGAGGCGACCCCGGCGATCAACGACTGGCTGCACGGCCTGGTCGAGGCGGACCGGACCCTGAAGGCGGCCCGTTTCTCGATCGTCCGCGAGCGGGCGGCGGTCGGCTACCGGCACCTGGAGTACGAGGCCGCCACCGACCGCTACTCCCCCTACCGCAGGATGCTGGCCGCGCTCTGGCGCGAGTCCCCGGTGCCGGGCCTCGCCGAGGGCGAGCGCCTGGCGACGATGGCCTCGCTGCTCCACGTGGACCACGCGGGCGCGTCCTTCGCGGGCGCGCTGGTCGGGGCGTCGGGCCTGGAGCCGGGGGTGTGGCTGCGCCGCTACCTGGACGCGTACCTCCTCCCGGTCCTGCACTGCTTCTACGCCTACGGCCTGGTCTACATGCCGCACGGGGAGAACGTGGTCCTGGTCCTGGACGGGCGGGGCGCGGTCGACCGGGTGGTCTTCAAGGACATCGCCGAGGAGATCTGTGTGCTGGATCCGTCGGCGGTCCTGCCGCCGGAGGTGGAGCGCGTCCGCGCCGAGGTCCCGGAGGACCGCAGGCTCCTCCCGGTCCTCACGGACGTCTTCGACTGCTTCTTCCGCTTCCTGGGCGCGACCCTGGCGGCGGAGGGCGTGCTGGCGGAGGACGACTTCTGGCGGACGGTGGCGGCGTGCGTGCGGGGCTACCAGGAGGCGAGACCGGAGCTGTCGGACCGCTTCGCGCGCTACGACCTCTTCGCGGAGACCTTCGCCCTGTCGGCGCTGAACCGCCTCCAGCTCCGCGACAACCGGCAGATGGTCGACCTGGCGGACCCGTCGGCGGCGACCCAGCTGGTCGGCGAGCTGGTGAACCCGATCGCCCGGTTCGCCTGACCTCACGGGACGGCCGAGTGCCCCGGCCGGGGCGGCTGCTCCGGCCGGGGCCTCGGCGCGCCTTCTAGGCCGCGGGCCAGGGCACCTCGGGCGAGCGGTACCAGCTGATGCCCAGCGCGTCGAAGCGCGGGGCCTGTTCGGCGAGGCGGACCTTGTACGCGTCCCAGTCGTGGGTCGACTGCGGGGACCAGCCCAGCTCCGCCACGCCCGGCAGGCGCGGGAAGGCCATGACGTCGAGGTCGCCGGTGGAGGCGAGCGTCTCGGTCCACAGCGGGGCCTCGACGCCCTTGACGGCGCTCTCCGGGGCGCCGGGGAGGTAGGTGGCCGGGTTCCAGTCGTAGGAGCGGCGCACCTCGACGTATCCGGCCCAGGCCAGGCCGAGCGGGGTGTCCTTCGTGTACTTCATGTCGAGGTAGGTGCGGTCGGCGGGCGAGAGGATCAGGCCGGTGCCGTTGCGGGCGGCGGCCGCGACCCGCTCCTTCTCCGCGGCGGGGGTGCGGTCGAGGCCCCAGTACTGGACGAGGGCGCCCTTCGCGGGGGTGGCGCCGGTGAGCTGGTGCCAGCCGACGACGGTCTTGCCGTACCGGGCGACGACCGGCTGCACCTTGTCCATGAAGGTCACGTAGTCCGCGTGGCTGGTGGAGTGGGCCTCGTCGCCGCCGATGTGGAGGTAGCGGCCGGGGGTGAGGGCGGCGATCTCCCGTACGACGTCGTCGACGAAGTCGTAGGTGACGGGCTTGGGCACGCACAGGGAGCTGAAGCCGACCTTGGTGCCGGTGTAGAGGGGCGGGGCGACGCCGTCGCAGGTCAGGTCGGCGTAGGAGGCGAGCGCGGCGTTGGTGTGGCCGGGCATATCGATCTCGGGGATCACCTCCTGGTAGCGGGAGGCCGCGTACTCGACGATCTCCCGGTACTGCGCCTTGGTGTAGAAGCCGCCGGGGCCGGCGCCGACCTCGGTGGAGCCGCCGTGGGTGGTGAGCCGGGGCCAGGAGTCGATGGCGATGCGCCAGCCCTGGTCGTCGGAGAGGTGCAGGTGGAGGGTGTTGACCTTGTAGAGGGCGAGCTGGTCGATGTACCGCTTCACCTCGTCGACGGTGAAGAAGTGGCGGGCGACGTCGAGCATGGCGCCCCGGTAGGCGTAGCGGGGGGTGTCGACGACGGTGCCGCCGGCGATCTTCCAGGGTCCGGGCTGGACGCTCTTGCGCTCGACGGCGGCGGGCAGCTGCTGGCGCAGGGTCTGGACGCCGCGGAAGAGGCCGGCGGGTGCGCGGGCGGTGAGGGTGAGGCCCCCGGGGCCGGAGCTGAGGCGGTAGCCCTCGCCGCCGAGGCCGGTCTCGCCGGGGTCGAGGCGGAGGCGGATGCCGCGCCCGGCGGCCGCGTCGTCGACGACGGGCAGCGGGAAGCCGGTGGCGGGGCGGAGGAGTCCGGCGAGGTAGCGGCCGATGGCCCGGGACTCCACGGAGTCCTCGTCGATGCCGATGCGGGTGGCGGCGGTGAGGGTGTAGGGCTCGCCGCCGGGGGCGACGGAGGCGGGTACGGGCACGATCCGGCCGAGCGGGCGGACCTCGGGTTCGGCCGCGGCCCTGCCGGGCGCTTTGGAGTCGACGCCGTCGCCGTCGGCGGCGGCCTCGCCGCAGCCGACTCCGGCGGTCGCGAACAGGAGCAGGGATCCGATCAGGCGCGGAATCGTTCGACGCTGTCTCACAGGCGGGGTCCCCTTCGGGTGATCGACACGTCCGTCGTTCTGTATATCCCCTCGACCACCCTGCGTACCGCTCCCCCTCCTCGGGGTCAAGGTCTGGACCAAGTGGCCGTTTCATCGTGTCGATCATGGCCGCCCTGCCCGAAATCGGGCAGGATTCTTGCGGTGGGCGCGGATGACCCCGCAGTATGCACGGGTGCTCGAACGCCGCCCGTCGCACGACGACCTCATCGACCACCTGGTCCGCAGCACCGCGCTCCAGCGCGGTGAGGCCGCCCGGGTGGTGCTCGACGTGCTGGCGTACTTCGACGAGTCGACCGAGGCGTTCGTCCGCCGCCGCCACCGCGAGTTGCAGTCCGGCGGCGCCGTGAACGCCGAGATCTTCGAACGGATCGCGGCGGAGCTGCCGCACCGGGCGGTGGCACCGCCGGAGCTCTCGCTCCGGCAGCTGCGCCGCATCGTCTACGGCTGAGCGGCAGTCATCACCAACCTGGAGGGGTTACACCTTTATGTGCGGAATTGTCGGTTACATCGGTAAGCGCGACGTGGCTCCGCTGCTCCTGGAGGGCCTGGCCCGCCTGGAGTACCGCGGCTACGACTCGGCCGGCATGGTCATCACCAGCCCGAAGGCCGCCGGCCTGAAGATGGTGAAGGCCAAGGGCCGTGTCCGCGACCTGGAGGCCAAGGTCCCCAAGCGCTTCACCGGCACCACCGGCATCGCCCACACCCGCTGGGCCACGCACGGCGCCCCGAGCGACATCAACTCGCACCCGCACCTCGACCCCGAGAACAAGGTCGCGGTCGTCCACAACGGCATCGTGGACAACGCCCAGGAGCTCCGCGCCAAGCTGGAGGCCGACGGCGTCGTCTTCGCCTCCGAGACGGACACCGAGGTCATCACCCACCTCGTCGCCCGCTCCCAGGCCGAGACGCTGGAGGAGAAGGTCCGCGAGGCGCTCAAGGTCATCGAGGGCACCTACGGCATCGCCGTGATGCACGCCGACTTCAACGACCGCATCGTGGTGGCCCGCAACGGCTCGCCGGTCATCCTCGGCATCGGCGAGAAGGAGATGCTCGTCGCCTCCGACGTCGCCGCCCTGATCGCCCACACCCGCCAGGTCGTCACCCTCGACGACGGCGAGATGGCCACGCTCAAGGCCGACGACTTCCGCACCTACACGACCTCGGGCGCGACCACCACCGCCACCCCCGAGACCGTCGAGTGGGAGGCCGCCTCCTACGACATGGGCGGCCACGACACGTTCATGCACAAGGAGATCTCCGAGCAGCCCGACGCGGTCGACCGCGTGCTGCGCGGCCGGATCGACGACCGCTTCTCCACCGTGCACCTGGGCGGCCTGAACCTGGACCCGCGCGAGGCCCGCACCATCCGCCGCATCAAGATCCTCGGCTGCGGCACCTCGTACCACGCCGGTCTGATCGGCGCCGGGCTCATCGAGTCGATGGCCCGGATCCCCGCCGACGCCGAGCCGGCCTCGGAGTTCCGCTACCGCAACCCGGTCGTGGACCCCGACACCCTCTACATCGCCGTCTCCCAGTCCGGTGAGACCTACGACGTGCTCGCCGCCGTCCAGGAGCTCAAGCGGAAGGGCGCCCGCGTCCTCGGCGTCGTCAACGTCGTCGGCTCGGCCATCGCCCGCGAGGCCGACGGCGGCGTGTACGTCCACGCCGGCCCCGAGGTCTGCGTCGTCTCCACCAAGTGCTTCACCAACACGGTCACCGCCTTCGCGCTGCTCGCCCTGCACCTGGGCCGCATCCGCGACCTGTCCGTCACCGACGGCAAGCGGATCATCGAGGGCCTGCGCAAGCTGCCCGCGCAGATCCAGGAGATCCTGGAGACCGAGGACGAGATCAAGAAGATCGCCGCGGAGTACGCCGGCGCCCAGTCGATGATGTTCATCGGCCGTGTGCGCGGCTACCCGGTCGCCCTGGAGGCCTCCCTCAAGCTGAAGGAGATCTCCTACATCCACGCCGAGGCGTACCCGGCCTCCGAGCTGAAGCACGGCCCGCTCGCCCTCATCGAGCCGGCCCTGCCGACCGTCGCTATCGTCCCCGACGACGACCTGCTGGAGAAGAACCGCGCCGCCCTGGAGGAGATCAAGGCCCGCAGCGGCCGCATCCTCGCCGTCGCGCACCAGCCGCAGGCGAAGGCCGACCACACCATCGTCGTCCCGAAGAACGAGGACGAGCTGGACCCGATCCTCATGGGCATCCCGCTCCAGCTCCTCGCCTACCACACGGCGCTCGCCATGGGCCGTGACATCGACAAGCCGCGCAACCTGGCGAAGTCCGTCACCGTCGAGTAGGCCCCACCCCCAGCCGTCGCGGCCGAGGCGCGCGTCCGGGCCTGTCCCCCGGGCGCCGCGCTCCTCCGGGCCTGTCCCCCGGAACCTCGGCCGGACACATGGCGGTCCCCGTGCACACCTCCCGTGCACGGGGACCGCCGTCTTTCCGGGTGGATCAGCCCGCGGCCGGCGCGCTGCCGCCCGCCGAGCGGCGCACCGCCGTCGGCCAGCCGGCGACCGCGGCCGTGGCGCCGTACCAGGCGGCGAGGCCCGCGACGGCGGCCACCCAGCCGCCCGCCTCGGCGAGCCCGCCGTTGTCGGCGAGGGCGCCGATGCCGAGCAGCACCAGCGCGACGAACAGCAGCCCGTACACGCCCTGACCGAAGAGTCCGCTGCCCGCGGCCGCCACGGTCAGGGTGAGCGCGAGGAGCGCCCACAGGAGCAGGAAGAGCCCCATGGCCTCGGCCGAGGCGTGCCCGCCGGCGCCGCTGCCCCAGGTGAACCAGAAGGCGCCGAGCGCCGCGTACGCCGTGCCCTCGCCCCGGTCGCCCGCGCGCAGGGCGAGCAGTCCGACGAGGAAGAGCGTCACGCCGCCGACCCAGGTGGCGAGACCCGCGGCATCCGCTGCCGCGACGTTGTCGATGACACCGGTTCCGCCCAGGCCGAAGGCCAGCAGGGTCAGTCCGAGTGCCAGGTGTCCGAGCGTGGAGGTGGTGTTTCCCGCGGCGACCTCGTTGTCCACGGCGGGCTCCCTTCAGGTGTGCAGTTGTCCTGCGTGAGCTGCTTGTTCCGGTGACCTTTATGTACCCTTCACAAGCGCACAAATCACCTGAGGAAGGCCGAATTTATGGCCGAATGACGGCAGTTGGGCCGGAGACCTGACGGGGCGCACGGAAGAGGGGTGCGCCCGGGGGCGTTACGGGATGACGATCACGGGCCGCTGGGCGCGGCGCGCGAGGCGGCCGGCGACCGAGCCGAAGATCCGGCCGACGATCCCGTGCGTGGAGCCGACCACGATCGCGTCGGCCGAGTACTCCCGGCCGACCTCCTCCAGCTCGTGGCAGATGTCCCCGCCGCGCTCCACCAGGATCCACGGCACCTCGGCGAGGTGCTCGGCGCAGGCCAGCTCCAGACCGAGGACCTCGGTGCGGTGGTCGGGCACGTCGACGAAGACCGGGGGCTCGCAGCCGGCCCACACCGTGGTGGGCAGCCGGTTGGCGACGTGCACGATGATCAGGCCCGATGCGGAGCGGCGGGCCATGCCGATGGCGTACGCGAGGGCGCGCTCACTGGACATGGAGCCGTCGAAGCCGACGACCACCCCGTGCCGGAAGGCCGGGTCGCAGGCATGACGTGGCTGTTCGACCGCGAGGGGGTCGACCGTGGAGTCGGCGACGCGCTTGCGGTCCGCGGGTTCGGGGAATTCGTGACCGGCCATCGGTGTCTCGGCGAAGAGGGTCCTCGTGGGAAGGGACGGGGAAAGGGGGGACGAACGACGGGTGGCGGCGGAGCTGTGTCCGGGAATCATCTTCCCAAGCCCATACCCCCAAGGGTACGGCGACACTCCTCTCCTGCCCAGAGCCCGCCGTGCCACACCCGGCGTGCCCGCCGCTCGCGCACGGCGTTCCAGGGAGCATGCACGAGGGATTCGGGATCTGGCAATGCCGGATGTGCCCTACAGGCGTCCGTACGGGGGCCAAACGGACGTCGCCGAGAGTGACCGGAACGTTCCGTTCCTCGTTCCCCACAGGTCCGGCCCACCAACGCAGGGAGACCGCCCGTGCCCGCACGACCGCCCGCCGCCGGCCCGACCCCCACCGTCTCCGTCCCCTCCCTCGGCGCGCCCCGCGGCCGTCGCCGGACCCCCGCGCTCCCCCCGCCCCCGGCCGCCGGCGCGGCCCCGGAGCCGGGGACGGCGGCGGGCGCGGACGCGGCGGACGAGGCCGGCGACGTCGTCCGCTGGGCGGCCTTCTGCTGCGTGCTGGTCCCCGTGGTGCTCGTCGCCTACGGCGCCTCGCTCGGCGGGGCCGCCGGGACCGCGCTGGGACTCGTCTCCGTGACGGCGGCCTGCCGGCTGCTGCTGCGCCGCTCGGAGCGCGGGCTGCGCGCGGAGGCGGTCCGGCCGCGGCGCCGGAACTAGGGCGTGTCGTCACACTCCCGTCGTCGCCCGGAGGGCGGCCCCGCGGCGTCTGGTGCGTGCTCTCGGTGCGCCGGGTGGAAGCACGCGTACTGGACGTACTCGGCTTTCGCCCGGTGCGGCGAGAGCGCGTGCCAGGCGTCGCGGGGCAGACGGGAGTGTGACGACACGCCCTAGTCGCGAAGGGGGCGTCGGGTCGCCCCGCCCCTCTTCGAGTTGACAGGTTCGCACACCCGACCCCATACGTTTTCAGCCAACTTCCGGCCATCGGCGCGTCCTTGGCGGAACGGTTGGCCAACCCCGGCGCCGGAGGCCTCGGAAGCCCTGTTCCAGGGGCCCGCACCCCCCGCGTACGGGGACGTTCGTCACGCCGCGCCCCTCCCCGGGGGGCTCCGGGCGCGCGACTTCGCGATCGATCGCTTCACGCCAAGTTGCCTTGTCGACAATCCACCGGATGGAGAACTTGTCACGCCGGCGCCACGGGACACAGTAGATTCGATCATGGGTACCGAAGACTGGGGTCTCGTGCAAAACCGAGGGGAAACGTGCAGGAGCGACACGACCAGGGAGACGCGAACACCGAGGGGGGCTTAGCGTCATGAGCCAGGACTCCGCCGCACCGGAGGTCGCACGGAAGCTGTCCGGGCGCCGCCGTCGCGAAGTCGTCGCGGTGCTGCTGTTCAGCGGCGGCCCCATCTTCGAGAGCTCCATCCCGCTCTCCGTGTTCGGCATCGACCGGCAGGACGCCGGAGTGCCCCGCTACCGGCTGCTCGTCTGCGCCGGCGAGGAGGGCCCGCTGCGGACCACCGGTGGGCTCGAACTCACCGCGCCGTACGGCCTGGAGGCCATCGGCCGGGCGGGCACCGTCGTCGTCCCGGCCTGGCGGTCGATCACCTCGCCGCCGCCACCGGAGGCGCTCGACGCGCTGCGCCGCGCACACGAGGAGGGGGCCAGGATCGTCGGGCTGTGCACCGGGGCGTTCGTCCTGGCCGCGGCCGGACTGCTCGACGGCCGCCCGGCGACGACGCACTGGATGTACGCGCCGACGCTCGCCAAGCGCTACCCGTCGGTCCACGTGGACCCCCGGGAGCTCTTCGTCGACGACGGGGACGTGCTGACCTCCGCCGGCACCGCGGCCGGAATCGATCTGTGTCTGCACATCGTGCGGACCGACCACGGCACGGAGGCCGCGGGCGCGCTGGCGCGCCGGCTGGTCGTCCCGCCGCGGCGCAGCGGCGGTCAGGAGCGCTACCTCGACAGGTCTTTACCCGAGGAGATCGGCGCCGACCCGCTGGCCGAGGTCGTCGCCTGGGCGCTGGAGCACCTCCACGAGCAGTTCGACGTGGAGACGCTCGCCGCGCGCGCCTACATGTCACGGCGGACCTTCGACCGCCGGTTCCGCTCGCTGACGGGCTCCGCCCCGCTCCAGTGGCTGATCACCCAGCGGGTGCTACAGGCGCAGCGGCTGCTCGAGACCTCCGACTACTCGGTCGACGAGGTCGCGGGCCGCTGCGGCTTCCGGTCCCCGGTGGCGCTGCGCGGCCACTTCCGGCGGCAGCTGGGCTCCTCGCCGGCCGCCTACCGGGCGGCGTACCGTGCCCGGCGTCCGCAGGGCGAGACGGGCACGGCCGTGCTCGAAACGGCCGCGGTTCCGGCGCAGGGCCCCGCGGGGCTCCGCAGGCCGCCGGAGCCGGGCAAGCCGCAGTCGGACGCGTACGCGCCGGGCCGCCCGGCCCTGCCGGGCCAGCGCACCGCGCCGTAAGGACCGCCGCCGCCACAAGCGGCGCGACGCAGGAACGAAGGGCCCCCGGGGACACCTCCCCCGGGGGCCCTTCGCCGCGCCGAGGAGGCGCCCCCGTCCGAGACCGGGAGCCCCGGCTCCGGCCCGCCCTCTGGGGCGGGACGCTGATCACGTCTTAGGGTAGGACGCATGAACGATCGCATGGTGTGGATCGACTGCGAGATGACCGGGCTCTCGCTGACGGACGACGCACTCATCGAGGTGGCCGCACTGGTCACCGACTCGGAACTGAACGTGCTCGGCGAAGGGGTGGACATCGTGATCCGCCCGCCGGACGCGGCCCTGGAGACCATGCCCGAGATCGTGCGCCAGATGCACACGACCTCGGGGCTGCTCGACGCGCTCGCCGGCGGCACCACGCTCGCCGACGCGGAGGCCCAGGTCCTCGCGTACATCCGCGAGCACGTCAAGGAGCCGGGCAAGGCGCCGCTGTGCGGCAACTCGGTCTCCACGGACCGCGGCTTCCTCGCGCGCGACATGCCCGCCCTGGAGAGCCATCTGCACTACCGGATCGTCGATGTCTCCTCGGTCAAGGAGCTGGCCCGCCGCTGGTACCCGAGGGCGTACTTCAACAGTCCGGAGAAGAACGGCAACCACCGGGCGCTCGCCGACATCCGCGAGTCCATCGCCGAGCTGCGCTACTACCGCGAGGCCGTCTTCGTCCCGCAGCCCGGCCCCGACTCGGAGACGGCGAAGCGGATCGCCGCCCGCCACGTCGTACCCGCCGAATAACCGATCGAACGGGGCCGCTCGCGCCCGCCGCGGAATGCGTGCGCGAGCACCCCTCGGAACCCTGTAGACTTCTTCTCGGCCGGTCAGGGAAACCTTCGGGAAAACCGCCGGGCATGGTGGGTATAGCTCAGCTGGCAGAGCACCTGGTTGTGGTCCAGGATGTCGCGGGTTCAAGTCCCGTTACTCACCCTGACGACTGAGGCCCCGGTTCGAATGAACCGGGGCCTCAGTCGTTCCCGCGTGCGCGGACTCCCCGGGAGCGCTCCCCGCGCCAGGACACGCTCACCCGTACGGGCGAGGCATGGATCCACTCCCCCTCTCGCCCTGTTAGCTTCCCCCTATGTCCTATATCTCCAGAATTACCCCTTCCGGGGTGGGGTGAGGCCGCGTGGGAGTCCTCCGTGACCACCCCGAATTCGCCCTCTTCCTCTGCCTCTCGGCGGGCTACCTGCTCGGCAAGCTGCGGGTCGGCCCCATCACCCTCGGCGGGATCTGCGGGACGCTGATCGTCTCGCTCCTCGTCGGGGCCTGGACGAAGGTCACCGTCTCCGACGACGTGAAGACGATCTTCTTCGCGCTCTTCATCTTCTCGCTGGGCTACCTGGCGGGCCCCCAGTTCATCAACAACCTCAACAGGAAGAGCCTGCGCTACTTCGCCCTCTGTCTCATCGAGGTCGTCTGCGTCGTCGGCATCGCCCTCGGACTCGCCGAGGCCTTCGACCTCGACGTCGGCACCGCCGCGGGCATCCTCGCCGGGGCCGCCACCGAGTCCGCGGTCGTCGGCACCGCCACCGAGGCCATCGGGGAGCTGTCCGGCCTGACCCAGCAGCAGATCACCCAGTACCAGGGGCACGTCGCCACCGCGTACACCGTCTGCTACCTCTTCGGCCTCGTCACCATCGTCATCTACACCAGCCAGATCATGCCGATGCTGATGCGGATCAACCTCCGCGACGCCTCCCGCGAGCTCTGGGAGAGGATGCGTGGCACCGGCGGCGGCCTGGAGTCCGACGAGCGCGAGGCGCTCCCCGGACTGGTCGGCCGGACCTTCCTGGTCACGCTCGCCGACGGAGCCACCGTCTCCGAGCTGGAGCGGCGCAGCGGCAGCCGCGTCACCGTCGAGGCCGTGAAGCGGGGCAGCGAGATCCTCACCGCTCCCGAGCCGGACTTCGAGCTGACCCTCTCCGACCTCGTCCTCATCGTGGGCCGGAGGGCCAACATCATCGAGGCCGGGCGGCTCGTCGGCCCCGAGACCCCGGCGATCCCCGGCCTCGACACCCCGCTCGCCACCACCCAGGTCTCCCTGACCGACAAGACGGCGGACGGCAAGTCGCTCGACACCCTCACCCGGGAGCACCCGGAGTTCGCCTCCGGCGGGGTGTACGTGACGGAGGTCCTGCGCAGTGAGCAGCCCCTGCCGGCGACCCCGGAGACGGTCGTGCACCGGGGGGACGTGCTCACCCTCGTCGGCGCCCGCTCCGGCCTCGGGAGGCTGGCGGCGAAGGTCGGCGCGACCGTGAAGAACGACGCCACCGACTTCATCTACCTGGGCCTCGGCATCGCCTGCGGTTCGCTGCTCGGGCAGGTCGTCGTGACCTTCGGCGACGTCCCGATGTCCCTCGGCACCGGCGGCGGCTGCCTGATCTCCGGGCTGCTCTTCGGCTGGTTCCGCTCGCGCACCCAGACCTTCGGCGCCTTCCCGCCGCAGGCCGCGACCACGCTCAAGGACATGGGCCTCGCGATCTTCATCGCCTGCACCGGCCTGGTGTCGGGACCGCAGGCCTGGCCGCTGCTCAAGGAGTACGGGGCGCTGCTGCCGTTCGCGGGGATCGCGATGGTCCTCGTCCCGGCGACGATCTCGCTGGTCGTCGGGCGGAAGTTCCTGAAGATCGACAAGCCGCTGCTCATCGGCGCCATCGCGGGCCAGCAGTGCTCGACCCCGGCGATCACCTCGGTGACGCAGGTCGCGCAGAGCTCGGTCCCGATGCTCGGCTACACCGTGACGTACACGCTCTCCAACTTCCTGCTCCCGCTGACCGGGCCCCTGCTCGTCGGCATCCTGGGAGCGTGAGGAGCCGCGATGATCGACTTCCTCAACCGGAACATCTTCCAGCCCCACCCCGAACTGCTCGTCTTCCTCACCGTCGCGCTCGGCTTCCTCTTCGGCCGGCTCCGCTACAAGGCGATCGCGCTCGGCGCCGTCACCGGCTGCCTGGTGGCCGGGCTGCTGCTCGGCGCCCAGTTCAAGGTCACCATCGACGGCACGGTGAAGAACCTGTTCTTCACGATGTTCCTCTTCGCCCTCGGCTACAAGGTGGGGCCCCAGTTCTTCCGGGGCCTGAAGAAGGACGGCCTGCCGCAGGTGGTCAACGCCGTCGTGGTCTGTGTGACCGGCCTCCTGGTCTCCTGGGGCTTCGCCGTCATGCTCGGGTACGGACCCGGCCTCTCCGCCGGTCTGCTCGGCGGCGCGCTCACCCAGTCCGCCGTCATCGGCGTCGCCCAGGACGCGATCGGGAACCTGCCGGGGCTCTCCGCCGGCCAGATGAAGACCGAGGAGAACCTCGTCGCGATCGGCTACGCCGTCACGTACCCGCTCGGCACGATCCTCTGCGCGATGCTCCTCGCCAACGTCCTGCCCAAGCTCTACAAGGTGGACCTGGCCGCCGAGTCGGCGCGGATGGCGAAGGAGCTGGACGCGCCCGGCGACGACCCCGACCTGGCGGAGGGGTACTACGAGGTCGTCCTGCGCGCCTACCGGATGGACCACTCCCCGCTCGCCGGCCGGACCATCGACGACTTCGAGAACCAGCAGAAGGAGCTCGGCCACCGCATCTACCTCACCCGGGTGCGGCGCGACGGGCAGATCCTGGACCACACCCAGCAGACCGTGCTGCGGGACGGGGACGTGCTCGCGGTCAGCGCCCTGCGCGGCTCGCTCATCGACTTCGACGCACGGACGCACATCGGGCCCGAGACCGACGACGTCGAACTGCTCGGCTACCAGACCGAGTCCCTGCACGTGGTCGCCTCGGAGAAGGCGCAGCTGGGCCGGACGGTCGCGGAGCTGCGCCGCGAGCCCTTCATGGTCGGGGTCTACATCGACCGGATCTACCGCTCGGGCGCCGAGTTCCCGTACCGCCTCTCGACGAAGCTGGAGCGCGGCGACACGGTGGTGCTGACCGGTCCGAAGCGGCTGGTGGACCCGGCGGGCCGGGCGATCGGCAGACCCGTGCCGACGTCGTTCGCGACCGACATGCTGTGGGTGGGGCTCGGGATCTTCCTCGGCGGCTGCATCGGCATCCCGGCCCTGACGGTCTCCGGCGTCCCGATCTCGCTGTCCACCTCCGGCGGGGCGCTCATCATGGGCCTGGTCTTCGGCTGGATCCGCGGCAAGTACCCGACGTACGGGAACGTGCCACCGGGCGCCCAGTGGTTCATGGACACCCTCGGGCTCTGTCTTTTCGTCGCGGTCGTCGGCATCAACGCCGGGCCGAGCTTCACCAGCGGCCTGTCGTCGGCCGGCTGGGGGCTGCTCGTCTGGGGCGCGGTGGCGACGGTGGTCCCGCTGATCGTCGGCTTCCTCGTCGGTCACTACGTACAGAAGATCCGCTTCCCGATCCTCATGGGCGTCCTGGCCGGCGGTCAGACGACGACCGCGGCGATCGGCGCGATCAACGAGCAGTCCAAGTCCCAGATCCCGACCCTCGGCTACACGATCCCCTACGCGGTGGGCAACGTCCTGCTGACCATCTGGGGCGCCGTGATCGTCATCCTCAACCACTAAGGACGCCGTCGTGCCCAAGACCACGTTCAGCCGCCAGGAGATCCAGTCCTTCGCGCGGCTCTCGCCGTTCGAGCTGAAGGACAAGTTCATCCAGATCGCGCAGGCCGCCCAGGCCGACCGGCCGGGCCAGAAGGAGAAGTCGCAGACGCAGATGCTCAACGCGGGCCGCGGCAACCCGAACTGGGTCGCCACCGGCCCCCGCGAGGCCTTCCACGCGCTGGGCTACTTCGCGCTCTCCGAGTCCCGCCGGGTGTGGACCGCCGACAACCTGGGCGGCATGCCCGAGCTGCGCGGCTCCGGGGACCGCTTCGACGCCTTCGCGCGGCAGCACCCCGGTCTGCCCGGGATCGAGCTGCTCCAGAAGTGCGTGACGTACGCGGTCGAGCGCTTCGGCTTCGACCGGGACGCGTTCGTGCACGAGCTGACCGACAGCTCGATCGGTGACAACTACCCCGTGCCGGACCGGATCCTGGCGCACACCGAGCAGATCGTCCGCGGCTACCTGCACGACGAGATGTTCGACGGGCGTCCGCCGGCGGGGAACCTGTCGCTGTTCGCGACCGAGGGCGGCACTGCGGCGATGTGCTACGTCTTCGACTCCCTGATGAAGAACGGGATCCTGCGCAAGGGCGACCGGATCGCGCTGATGGTGCCCGTCTTCACCCCGTACATCGAGATCCCGGAGCTCGACACCTACGAGTTCGACGTGGTCACCGTGAACGCGAGCCTCTTCGCGGAGACCGGGGTGCGGGAGTGGCGCTACCCGGAGGAGGAGGTCGCGAAGCTGGCCGACCCGTCGGTCCGGCTCGTCTGCGTCGTCAACCCGTCCAACCCGCCCTCGCTGGCGATGAGCCGGCGGGTCGCCGACCAGATCAAGGACATCGTCGCCGGGCCCAACCCGGATCTGATGATCGTCACGGACGACGTCTATGGCACCTTCGTGGAGGGCTTCCGCTCGCTCGCGGCCGACATCCCGCGCAACACGCTGCTGGTGTACTCGTACTCCAAGCACTACGGCTGCACCGGCCACCGGCTCGGGGTCATCGCCCTGGCCGACGACAACGTCGTGGACGAGATGATCGCGCGCCTGCCGCAGCCGGAGAAGGACCGGCTCGACCGGCGCTACGGCACCCTCAGCCTGGAGCCGGAGAAGATCCGCTTCATCGACCGGCTGGTGGCCGACTCGCGCCAGGTGGCCCTCAACCACACCGCCGGGCTCTCCCTCCCCCAGCAGGTGATGATGGCGCTGTTCTCCCTCTTCGACCTGCTGGAGGAGGGCCAGGCCTACAAGCACAAGATCCGGGAGATCGTGCGCCGGCGGCTCGACCTGCTGCTCGAAGGCGCCCAGATGCAGATCGCCGAGGACCCGCAGCGGGCCGCGTACTACGTCGAGCTGGACCTCCTCGCGGAGGCGGAGCGGGTGCACGGCAAGGACTTCGCGGACTTCCTGGAGAAGGACTACGAGCCGGTCGACCCGCTCTTCCGGCTCGCCGAGCAGACCGGCGTGGTGCTGCTGAACGGCGGCGGCTTCGACGGCCCCGAGTGGTCCGTCCGCGTCTCGCTGGCGAACCTCGACGACCTGGACTACCTGAAGATCGGCCACCACCTGCGGGCGATCTTCAACGACTACGCGGAGGAGTGGAGGGCGTCCCGCGCGGGCTCCTGACGCACGGGAGCGCGCCCCGGCCGGAGGGGGGGGTGGGGGTGGTCCGGCCGGGGCGCGCGGTGTGGGGGGCGCGGTGGCGTGCGGCGGCGGGCGTGCGGCCTACCGGTAGGCGCCGAAGGCCTTCGTGAAGGCCAGCGGCTGCTGGAGCACCGAGGAGCAGGTGGGGTCGGCGTAGGTCACGGCGCCGGCCGCGCACTGCTTGTCGCGGGTCGCGGACCACATGGAGAGCCAGGCGAGGCCCTTGGACTTCGCGAAGTCGACGAGCTGGGTGGCGTCGTCGACCCGGAAGACCTCGCTGCTGACGTCGTTCACGCCGATCATCGGAGTGACGGCGACGGCCTTCCAGGCGGCCGCGTCGGAGAGCCCGAGGACGCCCTTGATCTGGGCCTGCGTCGCGGTGGCCGCCTGGATCGCGTAGGTGCCCATGTCGGCGCTGTAGGCGGGCCCGTAGTCCATCGCCATGACGTTGACGGCGTCGACGCGGACCCCGTTGCGGCGGGCGTCGGCGAGCAGGTCGACGCCGGGCTGGGTGAGGCCCTCGGGCATGACCGGCAGCGTGAAGGAGACGTTCAGGCCCGGGTGGGACTTCTGGAGCTGGGCGATCGCCTGGGAGCGGCGGGTGTTGGCGGCGGTGTCGGGCAGGGCGGCGCCCTCGATGTCGAAGTCGACCTTGGTGAGCTTGTACTGGTCGACGGCCTTGCCGTACGCGGCGGCGAGCGCCGGGGCGGTCGGGCAGTTCAGGGCCAGCTCGTGGCCGGCGGCGCCGCCGAAGGAGACCCGGACGTCACCGCCCTTGGCGCGCAGGGCGCCGATCTGGGAGGCGACCCGGTCGTTCGCCAGGTCGGTGACGCCGCCCCACAGCGGGGCGCAGGAGCCGCCGGAGGTGAGGAAGGCGAGGGTGAACTCCTTCACGCCGGTGGCGTCGGCGGTCGCGAGCAGGTCGTACGCCGGATAGAGCGAGGTGTCGACGTACGGGGCGAACCGGGCGGCCGTGACGGGACCGCCGGTCGTGCTGGGGGTGGGGGTGGGGGCGGGGGTGGAGGTCGGCGCCGTGGTGGCGGTGGCCGTGGGCTTCGGGCTCGTGGTCGCCGTGACGGTGGGCTTCGGGCTCGTGGTCGCCGTGGCCGTCGGCTTCGGGGAGGCCGTGGCGGTGGGCGGATCGGTGGGGCGGCCGCTGGGGGTGGGGGCGGTGCCTCCGGCGGAGCAGGCCGCGCCGTCGATCCGGCAGCCGGCGGGGTCGCCCGCCGGGCCGGTGGCGGAGGTGACGAAGCCGACGGTGACGGACTGGCCGGGCGCCAGCCGCCGGTTCCAGTTCGCGGGCTTCACGGTGACGTGTCCGCCGGAGACGGTGTGCTCGCCGTTCCAGAGGGAGCCGAGGGTGGTGCCGGCCGGGAGGTCGAACTCCAGGGTCCAGTCGGACCGGGCGGCGGAGGTCTCGTTGGTGACGACGTACTGGCCGGTGTATCCGCCGGTCCAGGAGCTGGTGCGGGTGTAGGCGGCGCCGACGCCGGAGGCCTGGGCGGTGCCGGTGAGCGCGAGGACCGTGCCTCCGGCGACGGCCGCCGCGACGACGGCTCCGACGACCTTGGTCCGGGTGCTCGTCCTGCGCCGGTGCGAACTGCTGCCCATCGCGTGCCTGCCTCTGCGTGCCGGGGTGTGGGGGTGGGGTGCGGCAGCACGCTAGCGACCGGGAAGCGGACAAACCGGGCTTCGGGGACCGGGCCCGGGATCCTTAGGGTCCGCTTAAGGAACCCATCGGAGCCAGGAAAGGTTGGGGGGGTCCGGTCCCTCAGGCCTTGCGGCGGCGGTACGAGGGGGGCCGGGCCCCTCAGACCTCGCGGCGGCGGTACGAGGGGGGTCCGGGTCCCTCAGGCCTCGCGGCGGTGGCGGCCCGGGGGAGGTCCGGGTCCTTCAGCCTCGCGGCGCCGACCCGAGGAAGGCCCGGTCCCTCAGGCCTTGCGGCGGCGGCCCCGGCGGCCCGCGCCCCGGCCCGTACCGGCCGTGCGTCCGTCGAGGCTGATCCAGATCCTCACCTCGGTGCCGCCGAGGACGGAGTGGCCGATGCGGACGTCGCCGCCCGTCGACTCGGCCATGCGGCGCACGATGTCGAGGCCCAGGCCGGTGGAGCCGTCGCGTCCGCTGCCCGCGCCCCGCGCGAGCGCGGCGGCGGGGTCGGCGATGCCGGGGCCCGCGTCGGAGACCAGGACGATGACGGCGTCCTCGCCGTTGTGGACGTCGAGGGAGAAGGCCGTGGCCTCGGGGGTGTGCCGGAAGACGTTGCCGAGCAGGGCGTCGAGGGCGGCGACGAGTTCGGGACGGGCGACGGGGATGCGGACCGGGCGGTCGACGCCCGCGACCCGCACCAGGCGGCCCTCGTCCTCGGCGAGCGCCGACCAGAACTCCATCCGCTCGCGGACCACTTCGGCGGCGTCGCAGCCCGCGCCGGGGCCGGTCGCCTGGGTCTGCGGCTTGGCGTCGCGGGCCGTGCGGATGATGATGTCGACCTCGCGCTCCAGCTGCTCGACGGCGGCGCGCGTCTGCTCGGCGGCCGGCCCCGAGCCGAGGGAGGCCGCGTTGAGCCGGAGCACCGTCAGCGGGGTGCGGAGCCGGTGGGAGAGGTCGGCGGCCAGCTCGCGTTCGTTGGCGAGGAGTTGGACGACCTGGTCGGCCATCGAGTTGAAGGCGACGGCGGCCGACTTGAGTTCGGGCGGCCCCTCCTCGGGGACGCGGGCGCCCAGCCGACCCTCGCCGAGGTCGTGGGCGGCGCCCGCGAGCCGCTGGGCGGGCTGGACCATGCGGACGCCGAGGCGGTCGGCGACGGCGACGGAGCCGACGATCAGGGCGATGCCGACGCCGGCGAGGACGAGCCAGGCGGTGGCGACGCCGTTGCTGACCTCGCCCTCGGGGACGAAGAGTTCGACGACGGCGACCTGGGCGTTGCTGAGCGCGGTGGGCTGGAGCAGGGCGAAGCCGCCGGGCACCTCGGCGATGGAGGCGCGGCCGAGGGTGCGGGTGGCGGCGAGCTCCGCCGGGTCGGCCCGGCGGGTGCCGATCTCCAGGGCGGTCCCGTCGGGTCCGTCGGCGGGCACGTGGATGGCGAGCCGGCCGGCGGCGCCGTCCTCCGTGGTGGCGACGGCCTTGTCGAGCTTGTCGCGGTCGGTGGTGATCGCGAGGACGGGGGCGAGCCCGGCGGCCCGCCGTTCGGCGTTGGAGAAGGCCCGGTCGCGGGCCATCTCCTTGACGACGAGCCCGAGGGGGACGGCGAAGGCGAAGACGACCATGACGGTGACGGCCAGCGACACCTTGACGAGCGCCCATCTCACGGCTGCGGCTCCCGGGGCGGCTCCAGCTTCACGCCCACCCCGCGCAGGGTGTGCAGATAGCGGGGCCGGGCGGCCGTCTCCCCCAGCTTCCGCCGGAGCCATGACAGATGTACGTCGATGGTCTGGTCGTCCCCGTACGACTGCTGCCAGACCTCGGCGAGCAGCTCCTTGCGCGGGACGACGACACCGGGCCGTCCGGCGAGGAAGGCGAGCAGGTCGAACTCGCGCCGGGTCAGGTCCAACGGCGCCCCGTCGAGCTCCGCCTGACGGCGCAGCGGGTCGACGGTGAGCCCGCCGACCTGGATGACCTGGGACGGCGGGGTCTCGCCCGCGCCGCCGCGGGAGCGGCGCAGGACGGCGGCCATGCGGGCCGTCAGATGGTCGACGGAGAAGGGCTTCACGAGGTAGTCGTCGGCCCCCGCGTGGAGGAGCCGGACGATCTCCGCCTCGTCGTCCCGGGCGGTCGCGATGATCACCGGGACGTCGGTGATCCCGCGCAGCATCTTGAGCGCCTCGGACCCGTCGAGATCGGGCAGACCGAGGTCCAGGATCACGACGTCGAAGCGGAAATGGGCGACCTCGCGCAGCGCCTCCAGGGCCGTGCCGACGCTCCGTACGGTGTGGGAGGCCTCGGTCAGCTGCCGAATGAGGGCGGAGCGCACGAACTGGTCGTCCTCGACCACGAGCACACTTGCCATGGGCGGCACCGTACGCCATCCGGGTGAAGCTCCGGACCGGGTGCACCCTCCGGTACGGAGATTCGCCCGGTGGTGCACTATGTCCCGGTGCGAAGAGGACTCGTTCACGCCCTGGCCTGGTCGCTCGCCACCGGTGCCGCGGTCACCCTGTCCTGGTGGGGAGTGCACACGGTGCTGTCCGGCACGGTGTACGACCCGCCGCGCGCCCTGCCCCTGCCGGCCGGCCCCGCCGAGCTCCCGGCCCTGGCCGGCGGCGACCCGCGGACTTCCTCGACCCACAGCCCCTCGACGGCCCCGCCGACCGAGCCCACGCCCCCGAAGTCCACGCCGAGCGAGGCCCGCACGACCCCGGCGACCCCGTCCGCGCGCCCCTCGCGCGCCCCCGACCCCACGACGGAGCCGCCCCCGGCGCCGTCCTCGGAGACGGGCTTCGGCTCGGGCGTGAAGAGCTACCCGGTGGACGGCGGCCGGGTCACCTTCGACCTGGGCGAGACCTCGGCCGAACTGGTCTCGGCGACGCCCGCGTCCGGCTGGCAGATGCAGGTGTGGAAGCAGCCGACGTGGATCCGGGTCACCTTCACGAAGGACGGGCGCGAACTGTCGGTCTTCTGCCTCTGGCACGACACCGCGCCCCGCGTGGAGATCGAGGACCGGCAGGCCTGACGGCCGGTCAGCGGAAGACGGACGCCGGCGGTACGGGGGAGGGCTTGGCGCTCGCGTCGGTGACGGGTGCCGCTCCCCCGGCGAAGTCGGCGAGCGCCCTGCCGTGTTCCACGCGCCCGGGGTGCGGGTCGGTGGCGACCCGGCGGGTCAGTTCGGCCACCGGCAGTTCGCGGTCCGAGGCGAGCAGCACCGCGTTCCCGAAGCGGCGGCCGCGCAGGACCGTCGGGTCGGCGGTGAGCGCCAGTTCGGGGAAGACGGCGGCGGCGGTGGCGATCTGGCCGCGCAGGTGGGTGAGCGGCGGGCCGTCGGCGAGGTTCGCCGCGTAGAGGCCGCCGGGGCGCAGCACCCGCCGCACGTCGGCGAGGAACTCGGTGCTGGTGAGGTGGGCCGGGGTGCGGGCCCCGCTGAACACGTCGGCGATGACGAGGTCGGCCCAGCCGTCCTGGACCTTGGCGAGCCCGGCGCGGGCGTCGGTGGAGCGGACCCGGATGCGGGCCCCCGCGTCGAGGGGCAGCTCCCTGCGGACGAGCTGGACCAGGAGTCCGTCGAGCTCGACGATCTGCTGGGTGGAGCGGGGCCGGGTGGCGGCGACGTACCGGGCGAGGGTGAAGGCGCCGCCGCCGAGGTGCACGACCTGGAGCGGCCGGTTCGGCGGGGCGGCGAGGTCGGCGATGTGCCCCAGGCGCCGCTGGTACTCGAAGGTCAGGCTGGCCGGGTCGTCGAGGTCGACGTGCGACTGCGGGGCTCCGTCGATGAGCAGCGTCCAGCCGCGTGGGCGCTCCCGGTCGGGTATGAGTTCGGCGAGGCCGCCGTCGACGGTCTCGACGACGGGGGCGGCGGCCGCCCTGTCCCGCTGCTTGTTCCTGGCCACAGGCCCATTATCGGCACAAGCCGGAACGCGAGCTCAGCGGCGGCCGTGCGAGGACTCAGCGGGGGCCGCACTCCCGGCCCGGCGACTGCTCCGCGCGACCTCGGCGGGCGCCGCACCGGGGCCCGGTGCCTGCCGTGCGGGGCTCAGTGGCAGCCGTCGGCGGCCTCGATGAGCCGGGCCGCCTCGCCGAGCGCCTCGCGCAGCACGGCGGGATCGGTGACGGGGTCGGTGTCGCCCGGGGGCAGCAGCCACCCGGCCGGGCGGGGCGCGTCCCCGGCCGGTTCGGGGAGCTCGGGCAGCTCGGGGAGCCGCAGGCCGCGCCCCGAGGTCCGGGTACAGGCGCTGCCCGGCATGTCCCAGGCGGCGGCGGTGCCCGGCGGCACCAGGAAGCCGAGGGTGTCGCAGCTGCCGTCGTGGACGACGGGGCCGACGGCGGGGGCGGCGGCGCGGCGCAGGATGTCGACGGCCTCCAGGCCCTGGCGGGCCGGGACGGTCACCAGGTCCCAGGCTCCGGCCGCGTCCGGGACGGTCACGGGGCACGTGGCCTCCGGCGCGGGCACGTGGCGCGTGGCCGACTGCGAACCGATCTCCGACATGGGGACCCCTCCTCGCTCCAGAGGAGACACGTTCCGTCTCTCCCTTACGGTTCAACGCCCGTGCGCGTCAACGGCTACGGCGGGATGCCGCCGCAAAGGATGGCAGTTCATGGCAGATCGCAGGCGAGATATCCGATTTGTAGCCAAACTCTGCGTGTCCGTCCGGTCACAGCAGGTACGTTCTTGCCGCCGGACACCCGGCAGCACCAGGAGAGGGCTCGGCCATGGCGATGTCACGGGCAGTTCCCAATCTCGCCTTCCGCCGGCTCCGCGGACAGCAGTCGCCGGCGGAGTTCGCCGCGGCGGTCCGCCGGGCGGCGCGGGAGATCGGCGAACAGGTCGCGTGCGACGCCCGCTACATCGGGCGCGTGGAGGCGGGCGAGATCCGCTGCCCCAACTACGCGTACGAGCGGGTCTTCCTGCACATGTTCCCCGGTCTGGGCCTCGCTGACCTGGGATTCTCCGCGCGGGAGACGGTCCGCGGCCGGCGGCAGGCCGTCCCGGCCGGGGCAGCGCCCCCCGCCGCCATCACCACCCGGAACGATGAGGAGAGCGACGTGCTGCGTCGCGCATTCATGACGAGCGGCTCCGCCACCCTGGCGGCCGCCTCGCTGGGACTCGGCGGCCCCGCCGTCGCGATCCCCTCCCCCCGCGGCACCCGCAGGATCGGCGAGGCCGAGGTGCGGGCCGTCGAGGACGCCGTGCGGCGGATCCGGCTGCTGGACGACCGGCACGGCGCCGACGGGCTCTACAAGGTGGCCGCCCAGCCGCTCCGTACCGCGTACGCGCTCCTCGACACCGGCACCATGTCCCGCCGTTCCACCGAGGACCGGCTGCACGCGGGCGCGGGCGAGCTCTCCCTCTCCGTCGGCTGGCTGGCCCACGACTCGGGCCGGCACGAGGACGCGCGCTCGCACTACGCCGAGGCCCTGGCCACCGCGCGCGTGGCGGGTAACGCGGCCCTGGAGGCGCACGCCTTCTGCAACACCTCGTTCCTGGCGCGTGACACCGGCCGGTTCCGGGAGGCGGTGCGCGCGGCGCAGGCCGGTCTGCGGGCCGCCCAGCCGCTGGACTCGGCCCGGCTGCTGTCGCTGCTCTCGCTGCGGGAGGCGGGCGCGTGGGCCGGGCTCGGCGACCGGTCCGCCTGCGAGCAGGCGCTCGGCCGCGCGCACGGCTGGTTCGACCGGGGCCCGGCCGAGGACGATCCCGAGTGGATGTCCTTCTTCGGGGAGCCGGAGCGGGAGGCCCTGGAGGCCGGGTGCTGGGCGGCGCTGGGCGACTGGGGCCGGGCGGCCCGGCACGCCCACCGGGCTGCGGTCCTTCAGAACCAGCACTTCGCCCGGAACCTGGCCCTCTACCGCGCGCACCTCGCCCAGGCCCTGGCGCACGCGGGCCGCCCGGACGAGGCGGCGGCGGAGGCGCGGCGCGTCGCGGAGTCCCTCGACGGCATCGCCTCGGCCCGGATCCGCGGCCTGCTGTCGGAGACGGGCCGGGCCCTGGCCGGAAGGTACTGAGCCGGGCCGGTCTGGGCAGGTACTGAGCCCGGCCGGCCCTGGGCAGCAGATACTGCCGGGCCCGCCCCGCGCGGGTACGGCCCCGGGCTAGCCCTCCAGGTGGCCGGTGTCGTTCCAGCGTTCGAGCGCCGGGGCGCCGTACGCCCAGCCCAGGACCGAGAGGCTCGTCGGGTCCAGGCGGATGCGGGAGGCGAAGGAGATGTCCTCGCCCAGCCAGCGCGCGCCGATCGTGCGCAGGATGTGGCCGTGCGCGAAGACCAGGACGTCGCGGTCGGCGGAGCGCGCCCACTCCACGATCTCGTCGGCGCGGGCCGACACCTGGGCGAGGGACTCGCCCTCGGGGACGGCGTCGCGCCAGATGAACCAGCCGGGGCGGAGGTCCTGGATCTGGGCCGGGGTGAGGCCCTCGTACGCCCCGTAGTCCCACTCCATCAGCGCGTCCCAGGGCTCGGCCCGGTCGCCGAGACCGGCCAGATCGCAGGTCTCGGAGGCCCGGACCAGCGGGCTGGTGCGCACCTCGACGCCGGGCAGCCCCCGCCAGGGTCCGCCGCGCAGCCGCTCGCCGAGCAGCTTCGCGCCGCGCCGCCCCTCGTCGAGCAGGGGTATGTCGGTCCTGCCGGTGTGCCGGCCGAGAAGTGACCACTCGGTCTGGCCGTGCCGGGCGAGCAGGATGCGCGGTGCCATGGGAAGGACGCTCCAGGGGTTCACGGTGCTGACGTGCCTCTCCCATCATCGCCCACGTGAATCCGCGGTGGCCTCCGGGCAACCCCCGGGGGCCGTGCGGCGTCCCCTCCCCCGGGCCGATCACCGACTGGGGGACTGTCATGCGCAAGCCACGCTGGTGGGCGGAGCTCTCCCTGATCGCGGTCGTGTACGCGGCCTACTCCGGCGGACGGCTCCTGGTGCGGGGGGACGAGGCCTCGGCCGTGGCGCACGGGCTCGCGATCCTGCGGTTCGAGGAGCGCCTCGGGATCGACGCCGAGCACCCGCTGAACCGGCTCTTCACGGACGTCGCCGCGCTCGGGGTCCCCGCGGACTTCGCGTACGCCTCGCTGCACTACCTGGTGACCCCGGCGGTCCTCGTGTGGCTCTTCCGCCGCCGCCCCGCGCACTACCGGGCGGCCAGGACCTGGCTGATGCTCGCCACGCTGCTCGGGCTGGTCGGCTTCACGCTCCTGCCGACCTGTCCGCCCCGGCTGCTGGACGCGGCGCACGGCTTCACGGACACGATGGCCCACTTCGCCTCGTACGGCTGGTGGGGCGGGGAGGCGAGCGCGCCGCGCGGGCTCGGCGGGCTGACGAACCAGTACGCGGCGATGCCCAGCCTGCACGTCGGCTGGGCCCTGTGGTGCGGGGTGATGCTGTGGCGGTACGGGCGGACGGCGCCGACGAAGGCGCTCGGGGCCGCGTATCCGCTGGTCACCACGCTCGTCGTGATGGGCACCGCCAACCACTACCTGCTGGACGCGGTCGCCGGGGCGGCCGTGCTGGGCGCCGGTCTGCTGCTGACGCCGTACGCGCTGCGGCTCGCCGACCGGGTCCGCGGAAGGACGGAAGCGCCCCCGGTTGTCAGTGGCGGATGCGAGACTTCCACGGGTGAGCGCATCCCTGGACAGCGGTCTGTCCGCAGCACCGCAGACGACACCTCGAAAGCTGCTCGCTGAGCTGCGTGGACCGGGCGTCGTGCCGCGCCCGCTGGACGCCCGTGCCCTCGCGGCGCTCGCGGCGAACCCGGGGTGCAGACGGCGGGCCGTCCTCGACGGCGCCGGGGTCGACAAGTCGGCACTGGCCGCGAAGCTCGGCTCGCCGGCCCCGTTCGGCCAGTCGCAGTTCGCGATCGTCCGGGGCAACTCCTTCGAGGCGAAGGTCAAGGCGGACGGCGGCCGTGAGCTGCTGCGGCTGATCGGGATCGAGGAGCCGGGCGAGGTGTCCCTGCCCGAGTTGGCGGCGGCCGGTCCCGAGGGGCGCGTGGCGCGCACCGCGCTCGCGCTGCGGGAGGCGACCTCGGCCGGGACCTGGTCGCTGCTCGACCATCCGCTGCTCGCCCTGGAGGTCGCCGGTTCCCCGGTGTACCTGGAGCCGGACGCGGTGGTGGTGCGCCCGGACGGCGGGTGGACGGTGGTGGAGATCAAGTCGTTCCCGATGATCGACGGCTCGGCCGACGCCTCGAAGGTGGGCGCCGCGGCGCGTCAGGCCGCGGTGTACGTGCTGGCCCTGGAGCGGGTGGCGGCGCGCACCGAGGGCGCGCGGGTCGCCCCGTTGGTGCTCCTGGTCTGCCCGAAGGACTTCTCGAACGTGCCGACGGCCTCCGTCGTCGACGTGCGCAAGCAGCGCTCGGTGACCCGGCGGCAGCTGGCCCGGCTGACCCGCGTCGACGAGATCGCGCGGGCGCTTCCCGAGGGCACCAGCTTCGACGTGGTGGAGCGGTCGGTGGAGGAGCTGACGGCGGCCGTGGAGCGCGTGCCCCATCAGTACGCGCCGGAGTGCCTGGCCGCCTGCGAGCTGGCCTTCCACTGCCGGTCCCGCTCCCGGGACGCGGGCGCGGTGGAGACCCTGGGCCGTTCGGTGCGGGGTGAGCTGGGCGGGCTGACGACGGTCGGCGCGGTCCTGGCGGCCGCGCGCGGCGAGCAGGGCGACCCGGACGATCCGGCCGTGGCGGCGCTGCGCCGGGCCCGGGCGCTGCGCGACGAGGCCCTCGCGGGGGTGTCGGCGTGTCGCTGATCTCCACGCTGGCCCGAATGGAGGCCGTCGAGTCGGGCCGGGCGCAGCCGCTCGCGACCGTCCGGCACCGGCGGGTGTCCGACCGGCCGCTCGTCCTCGTGCCGCTGACCACCGCCGGTGAGGCGGGCGCCCCGCTGGGCGCGCTCGTCGGCACCGACCCCGAGGAGCCCCGGCTGCTCGTGGTGGCGCAGCCCCGGGACCGTGACCTGCGGTTCGCGTTCCTCGCCGAGCTGGCCGAGGAGGTCCTGCCGTACGTCGACGGGTTCGCGGACGTCGTCGAGGCGGTGGAGCGCAGCGAGGTCGACCCCGAGACCGGCAAGAAGGTGAAGGTCGAGGTCGAGCTGTGCGCCGACGCGCCGCAGCTGATCGTGCCGAGCCGGGCGGGCGTCGAGTACGTCCGGCTGCTCGGCCGGTCGACGCGGTTCCGGCGCACGGCCGAGCAGGACCCGGAGACGCCGTTCCCCGCGCCGCCGCGCGTCCCGCTGCTGGGGCGGTGGCTGACGCACTTCGGCGAGCGGGCCCGGGTGCCCGGCTCCTCGCTGCTGCTCGCGGCGACCGACCTGCTCAACCGGCACTGGGCGACCGGCCAGTCCTCCCTGGAGGACCAGCACCTGGGCGCGCTGCTCGCCTGGATCGACCCGTACGACGACGAGCCGGGCGCGGAGGCGGCGCTGCGGGCCGAGGTGGGCCGCGACGCCCGGGGGCAGCTGCTCTGCCCGCCGGCCGGTCCGGCCACGGACCCCGCCTTCGACAACGGGCTGCTCGCGCCCGCGATCGAGCGGTACGACAAGGCCCGGCAGGCGCTGGGCGCGGCCGAGGACGGCGGGAGCGCCGACACGGGTCTCGGCGAGCTGCACGCGGCCGAGCGGGAGCTGCGCCGTCTGGTCGTCTCGCAGCTGAAGCCGACGTGGGACGCGGTCTGGCGGGCGGTCGGCCTGCTGCGGGAGCTGCCGGAGGGGGCCAGGGTCGAGGACCGCTGGACCCGGGACCGCTGGTCCTTCACCGGCCACCGGGACCGGATCGCGGCGGGTGAGCCGCCGCAGCCGCGCCGGGACGACGCGGTGACGGCGGCGCAGAAGCTGGCCGCCCGCGAGCAGGCGCAGGGGCAGCTGGAGGCGCAGGAGGCCCTGGACGATCCGCTGGTCCTGGCGGGGCGGCGGCTCGCGGGCGAGGCGTTCACGGCGGAGGTGGTCGAGGTGACCATGGCGTGGACGGAGTCGAAGCGGCCCGCGCCGCGCCCACTCGTCACGGTCCGCACGGACGACCGGCCGCACCTGGGCGAGCGGGTGAAGGTGTACCGCTCGCTCGACGGCAAGCCGCAGACGGCCGAGTTCGTGCGGTACGAGGAGGACGGCTCGCTGCTCCTGCGGATCCTGGACCGGATGGGACGCTCGAAGGAGCCCGCCGAGGGTTCGGTGCCGGAGAAGGGCGAGCGGTTCGCCTGGACGCTCTTCGAGCACGACCAGCGGGTGGGGCCGAAGCTGCCGGACCCGGAGGAGACCCCCTGGACGCACGGCGGCCCGCCCCGCTCGGACGCCGTGGAACCGCCCGACGCCGTGACCCCCGAGGACGTGCTGTGAGCCGCGAGACCTTCGACCCCTCGGCGGAGGCCGCCCGGGCGACCGGCGCCATCCTCGCGGACACCCTGCACGGCACCGCGCGGGGCGTGGTCGTCGATTCGCCCCCGGGCGCCGGCAAGTCGACCCTCGTGGTGCGGGCCGCGCTCGAACTGGCGGCCGCCGGGCGACCCCTGATGGTGGTCGCCCAGACGAACGCGCAGGTGGACGATCTGGTGCTGCGGCTCGCCGAGAAGGAGCCGGGCCTTGAGGTCGGCCGGCTGCACTCCAGCGACTCCGATCCGTACGACAAGGCGCTCGACGACCTGGAGAACCTACGGAAGTCGGCGAAGGCGGGTGAGCTGGCCGGGCTGCCGGTCGTGCTGTCCACGGCGGCCAAGTGGGGGCACGTCAAGAACGTGGAGCCGTGGGCGCACGCGATCGTCGACGAGGCGTACCAGATGCGCTCGGACGCGCTGCTCGCCGTGGCGGGCCTCTTCGAGCGGGCGCTGTTCGTGGGCGACCCGGGGCAGCTGGACCCCTTCTCGGTGGTGGGCGCGGAGCAGTGGGCGGGGCTCACGTACGACCCGTCGGCGAGCGCCGTGTCCACGCTGCTCGCGCACAACCCCGAGCTGCCGCAGCACCGGCTGCCGGTCTCCTGGCGGCTGCCGGCCTCGGCGGCGCCGCTGGTGTCGGACGCCTTCTACCCGTACACGCCGTTCCGCAGCGGCACCGGGCACGGCGACCGGAGGCTGTCCTTCGGCGTGCCCTCGGACGGTTCGGGTCCCGACCGGGTCCTGGACGAGGCGGCGGAGTCCGGCTGGGGCCTGCTCGAACTCCCGGCCCGGCACACCCCGCGCACCGATCCCGAGGCGGTCGGCGCGATCGCGCTGGTCGTCCGGCGCCTCCTGGACCGGGGCGGCGCGGCGGTCTCGGAGCGCTCGGAGAACCCGGTGCCGCTCACCCCGGACCGGATCGCGGTCGGCACCGCCCACCGCGACCAGGCGGCGGCGGTGCGGGCGGCGCTCGCGGGGCTGGGCGTGACGGGCGTGACGGTGGACACGGCGAACCGGCTGCAAGGCCGGGAGTACGACGTGACGGTCGTGCTCCATCCGCTGTCGGGGCGCCCGGACGCGACCGCGTTCCACCTGGAGACGGGCCGGCTGTGCGTCCTGGCCTCGCGGCACCGGCACGCGTGCGTGGTGGTGTGCCGGGCGGGCGTGGCGGAGCTCCTCGACGAGCACCCGTCGACGGACCCGGTGCGGCTGGGGGTCGCCGTGTCCTTCCCGGACGGCTGGGAGGCCAACCACGCGGTCCTGTCGCACCTGGAGGAGCACCGGGTGGCGTGGGCGCCGTGAGGGGGCGCCGGATGGCAGGGGCGCCGTGAGCGGGGCCGGGCGGCTGGGCGCCGTGAGGGGGCGCGGCGACCGGGGGCGCACGGGCAGGGGTTCGCGCTCTTGCGGGGCGCGGGACAATGGAACACGGCCCGGGATTCCGGGCCGTGCCTGTGCGAGGAGGAGAAGGACGATGGCGGAACCCGCGGAGCGGAGCGCACAGCGACGGCTTCGGCCGGCACCGCTGATCTTCGAGCCTGCCGAGGCGACCGCCGATCCGGAGCACTTCTTCGACCTGGAGTCGATGGAGGATCCCCGCGAGCTGCTGTCCCGGGCGACGGAGCTGACGCTCGCCTTCCGGGCGGCCACGGACCGGGCGACGGAGTTCCAGGCGATGGCGGCGGCGCAGCTGGCGGATCCGCGCCGGTTCGACCGGCTGACGGCGGCGGACGTCGCCGAGCGGGCGGGGTGGACCGAGGACTACGCGCTGAAGATGATCGAGTTCGGCCGTGACCTGATCCGTACGAACGGCCGTCCGGCGGAGGACTGAGGCCGTCCGGCCGAGCGGCCGTCTCGTACGGCTCGTGGCGTCTCGCCACGACTCGCCTGTCTGGCTGAAAAAGCTCCCCTGGCATATGCCGAGGGGGCACGATACTCCTCCCCCACCCCTCCTGTCCGGGATTCCGGGAACTGTCGGCCATCGGGTCGTCACTCCCGGTACATCTGGATCCATGACGACCTGGCTGCGCGACGAGACCCCGCACGACATCTTCCGGTTCCTCCGGGAGGGCGACGAGGGACGCCACCAGACGGCCCGGGTGACCGCCGACGGGGCCGCCTGGCTCGCCTCGGCCGCCGGGGGCCGCGCGGGCGCCGCGCTCACCCGCTGGGAGTCCCGGCCGGCCACCGCGGCGGCGCTGCCCTGCGGGACGGTCTTCGACGTCGTCAACGTGGACCCGGTCTTCGGGCGCCGGATGCTGGACCGGCTGTGGGAGGAGGGCCCGGGCTCGGGGCCGGTGGCGGTGCACCGGGGCCGGATGATGCTCTTCGCCGCGCCGGGGACGGCCCAGCGGCTGCCGGCGCTGCTGGACTGGGAGGAGTGGGGGGACTCGGTCCCCCGGCCGCTGTGTCACGGCCGCGGGGACGCGGTGACCGTGCCGCCGCTCGTGCCGTCCGGCTCCGCCGGGCCCCGCTGGCTGGTGGCCCCGGACACCCGGCATCCGTGGCTGCCCGGGCCCGAGGTCGTGCTCTGGGCCTGCGTGCGGGCCGTCCGGGCGGCCTCCGCCGCCGACGTGCGCGTATCGATTTTTCCTCCCGCCGTTCCGGGTGCTAATGTCTACGACGTCAGCAGGCGCCGCTAGCTCAGTTGGTTAGAGCAGCTGACTCTTAATCAGCGGGTCCGGGGTTCGAGTCCCTGGCGGCGCACAGACAGGGAAGGCCCCCTCACTCCGGTGAGGGGGCCTTCTTCGTACGTCCGGTCACTGCCGTGCGTCAGTCACTGTCGGCCCGGCGGGGTGATCTTCACGGTCCAGACGCCCGCCGGTGAGCGGTCCGTGACCTCCACCCGGACGCCCGACCCGGGCACGGTCAGCGTCTCGCCCTCCTCGACGGGGGCGTCCGCGAGCGGCGGGTAGACCGAGCGCTCCGCACACGCCTCGGTGTCCGGGTGCGCGTCCACGACCTCGACCGGACCCTCCCCGGACGCCGCGTCGTTGCGGACCCGGTAGACGAGCACGCCCTCGGTGCAGGTGTCGGCGTCGCTCCCGGACGTGCTGCGGGCCTCGATCGCCAGGACGCTGTCGGGTCCGGTGCGGACGACGGCCAGCCGGGTGCCGAGGGTGCCGCCGACCGGGGGCGGGGCGTCCGTCGGCTCCAGGCTGACGAGCCGGGGGCCGGAGCCCTGGACGCAGGTCACCTGGGCCCGGGAGAGCCAGCCGAGCTTCCACTTCTGCCAGCCGAAGAGGTCCGGGGCGAGCCCGAACTGACTTCCCATGACGTCCCAGTCGCCCACATGGGTGTCCCAGTCGCCCTTGCCGTCCATCGGGCGGCGGTAGAGGTCGGGCAGGTCGAAGACGTGGCCGGTCTCGTGGGCGAGGACGTTGCGGTCCGGCGGGTGCCGCTCGAAGACGGTCACGACCCGCTTGATCTCGGTGCCGTCGGCCTCCAGCGGGCGGTCCAGGTTGACGACCTTCGTCGCGTCGGAGTCCACGCCGGGCGCGTCCGGGTCGGCGACCAGGTAGACGATGTCGTACCGGGAGAAGTCGACGTCCTTGTCGGCGGCGGCGATCGCGTCCCGGAGGTAGGCGGCCCGCTTCCCCGCGTCCCAGTCCCGCCTTATGCCGTACGAGCTGGAATCGTGCGGCATCGGGGTCCAGACGTTCCTGGGGTGCGGGCGCAGGCTGAACCGCCCGTAGGAGGCGCGGTCGAAGAACGCGCTGGTCGCGGGGAAGTGGTCGGCCGCGAGTTCGGCCGGCGTGGTCAGCGGCTCCGAGTCCGGGAAGGACAGGAAGACCATCACTGCGTCGAGGGTCTGGTTCGGTCGCGGATAGGAGCCGTTCCAGGTGTCGAGGCCGAGCGAGTGGTGCGCGGCGGTACGGGGCAGGACGCAGGGACTCGCCGAGGTCGCGCCGACGGCGGGACCCGCGACGAGCCCGGTGGCGGCCAGGGCGGCGAGCGAGGTGAAGGCCGCCGCACCGGCACGCAGCCGTGGGCGTTCCACTCCCCCGGGTGGCTGCTGAGCCCTCACGTGGACCTCCGGATCGGGAATGCGGGACACCTCACCCACCTTGTGACGGTTCGCGGTGTTTCGCATGTTTCCGCTGCCCCGGTCGGGTGAGGGCACGCCACGGGGTCGACGCGACACGAGCGCACTTCAGCTCACGGAAAGTCACATTCGGTCAGGGACCCGACGGGCCGTGTCAGACCTGCGCAGAAACGATCGGGCGCCTCGCCCGGACGGGCACCCGGACGGCCCCCGGACCGCTTCCCGGACGCCCGGGAGCTGGAACGCTCCCCCGGCTGGCTCTATGATCGGCTCACTCTTCCTCGGCCGACCGTCCCGACCACATGTGACCGGCCCGACTGCACACGGGAGCGAGCGGTGAGCGGAACCCCCGAAGGACCGGTTCACCCAGAGCCGACGGCGACACACGCGGCCGAGCCCGCACTCACGGAGCGTCACCTCGCGCGACGGGCGGCCGAGCTCCGCGACTACCGCGCCGCCTTCCGGGTCTCCCAGCTCGCCATGGCCGTCGTCGACGAGGACGGCGTCGTCGTCGCCGCCAACGACTCCTTCGGCGCCCTCCTCGGCACCGACCCCTCGTCGCTCCGCGAGCAGGCCGCGGCCGACCTGGTCGACCTCGCCTCGGACGGACGCACCTGGCACGCCTACCGCGAGGTGCTCGGCGGCCGCCGCTCCCGCTTCCGCTGCACCCGCCGCCTCAAGCAGGCCGACGGACACTCCCTGTGGGCCGAGGTCACGGTCGCCCCCGTGCCCGGCAGCCGGCGCGTGCTGCTCTCCCTCGCCGACATCAGCGACCGGCGCGAGCTCCAGGCCCGGCTGCGCCACCTCCAGATGCACGACCCGGTGACCCGGCTGCCCAACCGCGCGCTGTTCTTCGAGCGCCTCTCCTGCGCCCTGGAGGGCGCGGCCCAGGACGTCGCCGCGGGCGCCGGACCGGCGGGCCCGTCACCCGAGCCGCCCGAGTCATACGAGTCGTACGAGTCCTACGGCCATGGCAGAACAGGGCGGATCGGTCTCTGCTACCTGGACCTCGACGGCTTCAAGGCGGTCAACGACACCCTCGGCCACCGGGTCGGCGACCGGCTGCTCGCCGCCGCCGCCACCCGCCTGACGGAGTGCGCGGACAGCGACGGCTACACCCGCAACGGCGGTCACCTCGTGGCGCGGCTCGGCGGCGACGAGTTCGCGATCCTCGTCGAGGACTCCACCGGCACGGAACAACTGGCCGACCTGGCCCGCGCGGTGCTCGACGCCTTCCAGCGCCCCTTCGACCTGGGCGGCCAGCGGGTCACGGTCTCCGCCTCGATCGGCGTGGTCGAGCGCGCGGGGCACGGGACGACGGCGACCGCCCTCATGCAGGCCGCCGACACCACGCTGTACTGGGCCAAGGCCGACGGCAAGGCCCGCTGGACGCTCTTCGACCCCGAGCGCAACGCCCACCGGATGACCCGGCAGTCGCTCTCCTCGACCCTGCGGCCCGCAGTGGAGCGCGGGGAGTTCGCCCTGGAGTACCAGCCGCTCGTGGATCTGGCCGACGGGGCGGTGCGCGGCGTGGAGGCGCTGGTGCGCTGGAACCACCCGCAGTTCGGCTCGCTCGCGCCGAATCGGTTCATCGGGATCGCCGAGGAGGACGGCTCCATCGTCGAGCTGGGCCGCTGGGTGCTGAACACCGCCTGCCGGCAGGCCCGGCAGTGGCAGAAGGACCATCCGCGCGAGCGTCCGATCTTCGTGAGCGTCAACGTGGCGGTCCGCCAGGTCTGGGACTCCGACCTGGTCGCGGACGTGGCCGGGATCCTCGCCGAGACCGGGCTGGCGCCGCACCTGCTCCAGCTGGAGCTGACCGAGTCCGCCGTGATGGGCTCGAACGGCCGGCCCCTCCAGGCGCTCCAGGCGCTGAGCGACATGGGCGTACGGATCGCGATCGACGACTTCGGCACCGGATACTCGAACCTCGCCTATCTGAGCCGGCTGCCGGTCTCCGTGCTCAAGCTGGACGGTTCCTTCGTCCGGGGCTTCCAGGACGAGGAGCACGCCAACCCGGCGGACGAGCTGATCGTGGAGGCGCTCGTGCACCTCGCGCACCGGCTGGGTCTCACCGTGACCGCCGAGTGCGTCGAGACGGCCGGGCAGGCCAGCCGGCTGCGCCGGATCGGCTGCGACACCGGGCAGGGCTGGCTGTACTCCCGGGCGGTGGCGCCGGACCGGATCGCCGAACTGATCGGCACGGAGCCGCTGCCGGTGTGACACGGGCGCGGCGCGCGGTGCGTGGGCGTCCTGGGCATGGAACTGCCCCCGGCCGGAGGGACATTCCGGGCGGGGGCAGTGGTCATGCGGCGGGGAGGGTCAGCAGGCGCCGAGGTCCTGCCAGACGCCCCACTCGCCGGTGGTGCCGGGGGCCTCGTTCTGCGTCCACCACTTGGCCTTCCACTTGTGGCCGTTGGCGGAAACCTGGTTGCCCGCGTTGTAGACCGTGCCGGCCACGTACGCCGGGACCGAGCCGCAGCCCGTGGTGGGCGGGGTCGTCGGCGGCGTGGTGGGCGGGGTGGTCGGCGGCGTCGTCGGCGGGGTGGTCGGCGGCGTCGTGGTGGGCGGGGTGGTGGTGCCGCCGAGCGCGGTGTTGATCTGCTTCAGCAGGGTGGCGTTGTCGTCCAGGCCGAGCAGGGAGTACATCATCGCGCCGGCCAGTCCGCGCTGCTTGCCGTAGTCGACGCGGGCCTGGATGGACTTCTGGTTCAGGCCGGTGAAGAACTCGCCGTCCTTGTAGAAGTACGAGGACTTGGCCTGGTCGTCCCAGAAGGTGGTCGACGGGTTGTCGACGATGCCGCCGAGCTCCTTGTAGTGCGCGATGCCGGCCTGCTGGCTCAGCGGGCGGACGTTGGAGCCGCCGGTCGCGGTCTGCGCGAGGCCGTTGGTGGTCCCGGCGGGGACGCCCTTCCAGCCGCGGTAGTAGAACTCGTAGCCCAGCGTCAGCTTGTTGGCGGGGAAGCCGCCGGTGATGCCGTAGGTGGGGTTGCCGTCGATCCAGGAGTCGATGGCGGCGTCGACGCTGTACTTCTCGGTGCCCGGCTTGATGACGTCGGTCGGGTCGTTCGTGCCCGAGTACAGCGGCGACTGGTGGTACGTCGGCCCGTCGCCGTCCCAGGCGCCGTGCATGTCGTACGTCATGATGTTCGCGTAGTCGAGGTACGCGCCGATCTTGTTCGTCTCGATGTACTTGATCTTGTCCTGGCCGGCCGGGAGCGCCGCGGTCAGGAGGTACTTCTTGCCGCCGTTGGCGGTGCCGTACTCGTCGAGCTGCTTGCGGAACTCGGCCAGGAGCAGCGTGAAGTTCTGCTTGTCCTCGGGGGCGTAGTGGTTGCCGAGGTGGCCGCCGTCCGAGCCGGGGTACTCCCAGTCGATGTCGATGCCGTCGAAGATCCCGGCCGCCGAGCCCGCGCCGCCGAAGCCGCCCTCGACCGGCAGGTTGCCCTTGATGTACTGGTCGATGCAGGAGGACACGAGCTTCTTGCGGGAGGCGTCGGTCTTGGCCGCGTCGCTGAAGAACTTCGAGTACGTCCAGCCGCCGATCGAGATGTTGATCTTGAGGTTGGGGTACTTCGCCTTCAGCTGCTTGAACTGGTTGAAGACGCCCACGATCGGCTGGTCCCACTTGTCGGCGACACCGCTGACGCTGTCGGCCGCGCTGAAGGACTTCTGGTAGTCGGCGTACGAGTCGCCCGCGCCGTCACCCGCGTTGGGGTTGTTGTCGTCACCCGCGGCCTTGTTCGCCTCGAAACAGGTGAGGTTCGTCGGGTGGATGTTGCCGAACGAGTAGTTGATGACGTCCAGCTGGCCCGCGATGCCCCGGGTGTCGAGGTGCTTGGGGTAGAACGCGTTGCCGTAGACGCTCCACTGGTCGTAGTACGCGATGCGCACGTTGCCCGCAGAGGCGGTGGTCGACGTGGAGGCGGCCTGGGCGGAGCCGAGGCCGACGGTCGCGGCGAGGGCGCCGCCGGCGAGGGCCGTGCTGAGAAGCGCGGCGATCAAAGGCTTACGGGGGTGCACGTGCTGCCTCCGGGAGGGGGTGGCGGTACGGGAGTTGGAGCAGTGATATCCGCCGCATGAACAGCGCGTCAATGGTCTGAACCAGATTGAGGACTAGACCAATTCGGCGGAGAAAGACCTCGTCAGAGCCGCACAGCACAAAACGGAACCGCCCGCCACCATCGGTGACGAGCGGTTTAAGGTTCACTTAGGGCGAGACGGTGGTTCGTTCGGGAGTGAACCAACCGGCCTCCGAAATCTCGCGGTTCACGCCTCCGGCAGGTGCTCCGGGAGCTCCGGGAGGTCGTACGCGTCGGCGATCAGCTCGTAGCTCCGCACCCGCTCCGGGCCGCCGTGGCCGTTGGCCGTGATCATCAGCTCGTCCGCGCCCGTCCGCTTCCGCAGGTCGTCCAGACCGGTCCGGACCTCGTCCGGGGAGCCGTACACGACGTTCGCGAGCCAGCCGTCCACGAACTCCCGCTCGGCGGGGCTGAATCCGTACGCCTCCGCCTCCTCCGGCGTCGGAACCAGACCGGGGCGCCCGGTGCGCAGCCGCAGCATGGCGAGCGCGCCCGCGAGGACCTGGCGGCGGGCCTGCGCGGCCTCCTCGGCGGCGAAGGCCGAGACGCCGATCATCGCGTAGGGGGCGTCGAGGACCCCGGAAGGGCGGAAGGAGTCCCGGTAGAGGTCGAGGGCCGGGATCGTGTTCCTGGCCGAGAAGTGATGGGCGAAGGCGAAGGGCAGCCCGAGCAGTCCCGCGAGGCGGGCGCTGAAGCCGGAGGAGCCGAGCAGCCAGATCGGCGGGCGCCCCTCCGGGCCCTGGACCGGCCCCGGCACGGCGTGGATCCTGGCGTACCGGTGCCCGTCCGGGAAGTCGTCGTCCAGGAAGCGGGTCAGCTCGGCGAGCTGCTCGGGGAAGTCGTCCGCGCCCTCGTGGAGCGTGTCGCTGCGGCGCAGGGCGGCGGCCGTCGCGCCGTCGGTACCGGGCGCGCGGCCGAGGCCGAGGTCGATCCGGCCCGGGGCGAGCGCCTCCAGGGTGCCGAACTGCTCGGCGACGACGAGCGGCGCGTGATTGGGCAGCATGACGCCGCCCGAGCCGAGCCGGATGCGGCGGGTGTGGGCGGCGAGGTGGGCGAGGATCACGGCCGGCGAGGAGGAGGCGACCCCGGGCATGGAGTGGTGCTCGGCCACCCAGTGCCGGTGGAAGCCGCGCCGCTCGGCGAGCCGGCTGAGCTCGACGCTGGTGGCGAGCGCCTGGGACGCGGTCCGCCCGCTGCCGACGGTCACCAGGTCCAGGACGGACAGCGGTACGGGCGCGGTCCCCCGCACCTCTCCTCGAATAGCGTCGGTCACCTTCGGGACCCTCCTCGGCACACGTGCGAATGCATCCGGATACTTCGCAGGAAGAACAGGAGGGATCCTCCGCTTATTCCGCTCCGGGCGTGTGGCGCGGATTTCGCCCCTCGGAGGGTGGCCGAACACTGATGCCCCGCACCCCGGCGCACGCCCCTGACCTGAGACTCTGCGCATCAGTCATGACGTGGGCATATGCCAGAGTGGCGCGCCCCAGCCCAGGGCACCGGCCCTCCGCATCATTCTCGCCAACAGCCGCCCCGTAAAGGGTCCTTGGCGGCTATCGTGGTACGAAAGCTTGCGGTCACAACCTGGTAGGGGGAAACCGTGGCGCTGAAGCCCGAGCCCACCGCGCCGTTCCACTCGGTGCAGTACGCCCTTCGCGTCCTCGAGACGGTCTCACGGCACGGCGGCGGAGTGACGGACGTCCAGATCGCCCGCGAGACCGGCCTGCCCGTCGCCCACCTGACCTCCCTGCTCCTCATGCTGCGCCGCGAGGGGTACGTCGAGCAGGTCGCCGACGGCGCGTACGTGATCGGGGACTCGCTCGTGCTCCTCGGCTCCGGCCTGACCCGCCGCGAGGCCCTGGAGGCCAAGCTCCAGGAGACCCTGACCGAGCTCCGCGACTCCGTCGGCGCCGCGGTCTACATCAGCCGGTACATCGACGGCGAGGTGAAGATCACGCAGTTCGCCGACGGCCCGCTCACGCCCAGGGTCAACGAGTGGGTCGACTTCCGCTCGGCGGCGCACGCCAGCGCGGTCGGCAAGTGCCTGCTCACCCAGCTCGACCAGAACGGCCGCCGGGACCACCTCTCGCGCCACAAGATCGCCCGGCTGACGTCCCGGACGATCACCAGCGAGCGGGTCCTCTTCTCCACGCTCGACAGCCAGCCGGCGACCGTCCCCGTGCTCGACCTCCAGGAGTACGCGGTGGGCACGGTCTGCGCGGCCGTCCCGCTGACGGCGGGCTCGGCCGTGGGCTGCCTCGCGCTCTCCCTGCCGATCGAGCACGCCCACCGGCTGCGCGCGGCGGCCGACACGCTCAACCGGAACGCGGCACCGGTGGTGCTGTCGCTGGCGATCTGAGCCCCGGAGACCCTGTCCCTCGCGACGGAGACGGCGGACGGGCCCAGGCCCGCGGGGTGGTCGGAAGCACCCCCCGGGACCAGGTAGTATTTTCTCTGTCAGCAGGCGCCGCTAGCTCAGTTGGTTAGAGCAGCTGACTCTTAATCAGCGGGTCCGGGGTTCGAGTCCCTGGCGGCGCACAGACGGGGAGAGCCCCCTCACTTCGGTGAGGGGGCTTTCTCGTCATGCCCGCAGGTAGGTCAGGACGGCCAGGACCCGGCGATGGGTGTCCCCCGCCGGAGGCAGGTCCAGCTTCGCCAGGATGTTGCCGATGTGCTTGCCCACGGCGGCCTCGGTCACGACGAGCCGGCGGGCGATCGCCCCGTTCGAGCGGCCCTCCGCGACCAGGCCCAGGACCTCGCGCTCGCGCGGGGTCAGCGCCTCCAGCGGGTCCCGGTGCCGGCGCAGCAGCTGCCGCACGACCTCCGGGTCGACGACCGTGCCGCCGTCCGCGACCCGGGCCAGGGCGTCCGCGAACTCCTCCACCTGCCCGACCCGGTCCTTGAGGAGATAGCCGACGCCGGTGCCGTCCCCCGCGTCCAGGAGGTCCGCGGCGTAGCTGCGCTGCACGTACTGGCTGAGCACCAGGACCGGCAGGGCGGGCCGCTCGGCGCGGAGCGCGACCGCCGCCCGCAGCCCCTCGTCCTGGAAGCCGGGCGGCATCCTGACGTCGGTCACCACGATGTCCGGCTCATGGGCGGCGACCGCCTCGCGCAGCTCCTCGGCGTCACCGACCGCGGCGACGACCTCGTGGCCGAAACGCGCCAGGAGCCCGATCAGCCCCTCCCGGAGGAGGACGCTGTCCTCGGCGAGGACGACACGGAGCTTTCGGACAGTGCGGGACAAGGGATCTCCACTCGCAGGAGGGTCGGCCCGCCCGGCGGGCTCATGATCGTCAGTGTGCCATCGAGGACCGCGATCCGGTCCGCGAGTCCGGTAAGGCCGGAGCCCCGGGACGGGTCGGCGCCGCCGCGCCCGTCGTCCTCCACGTCCAGCCGGAGGACGCCGTCCGCGTGCCGGGCCGTGACCCGCGCCCGGCGCGCGCCGCTGTGCCTGCCGACGTTGGCGAGGGCCTCGCAGCCCGCGAAGTACGCGGCGCTCTCCACCGCGCGGGGCAGCCGGGGCGTCCCGGCGGTGTCCGTGTCCACGGGGACGGCGGAGCGGTCGGCGGCGTCGGCGAGCGCCGGGCCCAGACCGTAGTCGGCGAGGACCTGGGGGTGGATGCCGTGGATCAGCTCGCGCAGCTCCGTCAGGACCTGCCCGGCCTCCGCGTGGGCCTTCGCCAGCTGCGCGGCGAGCGCACCGCCCGGCGGGGCGTCCAGCCGGGCCAGGCCCAGGGTCATGGTGAGGGCCACCAGCCGCTGCTGGGCCCCGTCGTGGAGGTCGCGCTCGATGCGGCGCCGCTCGGCCTCGAAGGCGTCGACGAGCCGGGCGCGGGAGGCGATCACCTCGCCGATGCCGTCCCGCCGCTCGCTCTCCCGGGGGGTGAGCAGGGCCCGCGCGAGGGCGGCGCGGGCACCGGCGACGGCGGCCAGCGGATAGGCGAGGGCCACGAGCAGGACGGCGCCCAGGAGCGCGGCGCCGAGCGCCTCCGGATACGAGGTGACCAGATACGCCTTGACGACCTTCGTCTCGTGCCCGTCCGCCGCCAGCCGGAAGGGGGCGCTGAGCAGCGCGGCCGGGAGGCCGACGCCCACGGCGAGCGCGAGGAGGTCCAGCGGCCACAGGACGGTGCCGAGCAGCAGCGCGTACGCGAGCTCCCGCCAGGTGGCCTGCTCCGCGGTCCGGGTCCGGAGCCAGGCGGCCAGGCCGGGCGCTGCGGGGACGCGGTGCGGGTCGGGGACGGGGTCGAGGTCGGCGATCCTCAGCCGGAGGCGCTCCGCGTGCCCGACGGCGATCCCGGCGAACAGGAGCAGCGGCAGCCCGACGAGGAACAGCGAGAACACCCCGAGCACCAGCAGCACGGCCCCGACGGCGGCCCCGGCGAGCCCCCCGGACCCGAGGTACCCCACGGCCCGCCACGGCCAGGGCCCGAACGCGAACCGGGGTCGGGTGAGGGCTTGCCAGGGGGTACGGGGGTCCATGGGGCCCCACGCTAGGCCGCGGGCCGCCGACGAACCATGGCGCTGCTGGGCGTGCGGGGGGTGGGGCGGGCCCTACCTTGTCCGGCGCGGACCGCGCCCCGCCGGGGCGGCGCCCCCGCCGGCCCGTTGCGGGCCCGCGCCCTCCGTTGTGGGCCCGCGCCCGGCCCGTTGCGGGCCCGCGCCCGGCCCGTTGTGGGCAGGCGTTCCGCAAGGGGCGGAACGGGTGGGCACAACGGACCCGCGCCCTGCCGGCGCCAGAGGCTGCTGTGCCTGGACCCGCACCGGGAGGGTGCGGTCACTGGGCGGTGCGGGTCAGGGCGCAGGACGCGGAGGCGCCGCGAAGGGCGCCGTCCCGTGTGCCCACCCGTCCCGCCCCAGCGGGACGATTGCCCACACGGGGGCGGGGCGAAGGCCCGGCCGAAAGCGCGGGTCCGCCCAGGCGTGGGGCACGGGCGGGCGAGGGCGGGGGCCCCGCGCGAAGCGGGCGCGGGCGGGCAGCCGGTCCGGGCGGGCAGCGGGTCCGGGCGGGCAGCGGGTGCGGGCGGGCAGCGGGTGCGGGCGTCGGCGGGCAAGTGCCGCGGGGCCCGGGTGGCGCACGTGGTGCGGGTCCGGGTGGAGAAGGTCGCGCTAGCGGACGTCCCGGGCGTGTGTCGCGTACTCCCTCAGGAGGCTCGTCGTGGACTCCGGCGTCAGGGCTTCGTACGGGCCCCCCGGTGTCCGGCGCCACCACACCGGGTCCCCGCAGAGGAACGACTCGCGCCGCAGCGCCACCCGGTGGATCTTGTTCGTGGCCGTGAGGGGCAGCTCCCGCGTCACCCGTACGAACCGCGGCGGCATCTTCGTCCCCAGGTCGCGCTGGGCGGCGAGGAAGCCCGCGAAGGCCGCCGGGTCGAACGTCTCCCCCTCCCGCAGCGCCAGCGCCGCCATCACCTGGTCCCCCGCCGCCGGGTCGGGTATCGCGTAGACCGCGACGCCCGCCACCCGGTCCCAGCGCGCCAGGATGTTCTCGATCATCGCCGCGGCCAGGTTCTCGCTGTCGACCCGCAGCCGGTCGTCCGTGCGGCCCGCGAAGTACAGGAAGCCGGCCGCGTCCCGGTAGAAGAGGTCGCCCGTCCAGTACCAGCCGTCGCGCAGCCGCGCGGCCTCCGCCTCCGGGTTGCGCCAGTAGCCCTCGAAGGGCGAGCGGCCCCGGTTGACGAGCTCGCCGACCGCCTCGTCGGCGTTGAGGAGGCGTCCGCCGGGCGCGAAGCGGGCCGGCGGGCACACGGCGCCCGTCTCGGACGAGACGACCGCCAGGTCGTCGCCCGGCGCCGCCCTCCCGATCGCGCCCGTCGGCGTGTCCGGGGTCCGCTGGATCGCCGCGCCGCCCTCGGAGGAGCCGTACCCCTCCACGAGCGGGACCCCGAAGCGTTCCCGGAAGCGGGCCGCGTCCACCGCGCCCGCCTCCGTCCCGAAGCCGAGCCGCAGCGGGTGCGCGCGGTCGTCGGCGCCGGGCGGGGTGGCCAGGAGGTACTGCACCGCCCTGCCCACGTATGTGAAGTAGGTCGCGCCGAAGCGCCGGACGTCCGGGAGGAAGCGGGAGGCGGAGAAGCGGGCCCGCAGCGCCACCCCGGCCCCGGCGGCGAGCGCGGGCGCCCAGTCGGCGATCACGGCGTTGCCGTGGAACATCGGCATGCAGACGTAGTGGACGTCGTCCGGGCCGACGGAGAAGTGGGAGACGAGCGAGGCACCGGCGGCCGCGAGCCGCCCCTGGCTGCACAGCGCCGCCTTCGGCGCGCCGGTGGAGCCGGAGGTGAAGGAGAGCAGGAAGCGGCTGTCGGGACGCACGGGTCCGAGCCGCGCCTCCCCGGGACGGGCGTCCGCGTAGGGGGCGAGGAGCTCCCGGTACGCCTCGGTGTCGGTGACCAGGATCCGCAGGCCCGGCAGCGCGAGCCCGTCGAGCAGCGGCAGGTGGGCGCGCTGGGTGACGAGGACCCGGCAGGCGGTGTGCCGGATGTCCCGGGCGAGTTCGGCGCCGCGCCGGGTGGGGTTGATCCCGGCGACGGCGGCCCCCGCGAGGGCCGCCGCGCTGAGCCAGAGCGGATACTCCGGCGTGTTGTCGAGCAGGACGCCGAGGTGCGGCTCGGCCCCCGGCAGGGGTGGCATCAGGTCCACGAGCAGCGCGGCCCGCGCGGCGGCGCCCGCGGCGACCTGGTGGTGGGTGAGGGTGTGGTGCTCGTCCCTCAGGCCGGTCCGGTGGTCGCCCCATTGGCGCCGTACGAGCTCCGCGACGGTGTCCGCGCTCCTCATGGGCCGGACTGTAACTGACGGCTCGTCAGAACTGAACGGTCAGAGTCGAACCGTCAGAACTTGACGTCCGAGCACGCGTAGAAGGCGTTCCCGGTGTCCGCGATCGTCCACACCGCCAGGATGATGTGCCGGCCCGTCTTGCCCGCCGGGACGGTCCCGGAGTGCGAGAGCGTCGACGGCGGCTGCTGGTTGTTGTAGGGGACGGTGAGGAACGGCTGGGGGTCGAGCGAGGCCCGGGTCAGCTTCTGACTCGGGTCCCAGCCGTTCTTGGTGATGTAGTACTTGAAGTCGGTGGTGGCGTGCCGGGCGGTGAACTGCCACCGGAAGCTGTAGCTCTGCCCCGCCGTGAGCTGCGTCGCCGGCCAGGCGCCGCCTCTCGGGTCGTCGAGCTGCGAGAACTGCGAGAGCCCCGCCGAGCAGATCTTCCCGTCGGCGGGACCGCCGGACGGGAAGCCCTTCGGCCCCTCGACCGACTGCGGCTCCCACTGGATGGATCCGCAGTTGCTCACGGTGCCGTTGGCGCAGAGCTTCTGACGGCTGATCGGCGCGTCGGTGTAGCCGTGGCTGCCGGCGGTGCCGGTGCCCAGGAAGGTGACGCCGGCGACGCCGAGCGCCACCACCGCCGACCCGACTGACTTTTTGCGCATGCTGTCGCTCCAGGAGAACGTGGGGGAGTTCCTTGTGGGCCGTGCGCGCGCGTACGGTACTGCTTCACTTCACTTTGGTCTGGACCAAGTACCAAGGTATGGACGGAAGTTGAACCTGTCCATCCCCCCTCACGCACCCTCCACGGGTCCCGTCCTGCCCGTGTAGAACGCCACCGTCAGGTCCTTGACCAGCGCCTTGCGCTCGTAGTCGTCCAGCTCGACCAGACCACGACTGGTCAGCCGGTGGACCACGTCGTCCACCGCGTCCACCACCGAGGTGAGAACGCTGTCCCGGTGCTTCGCGTCGATCGCCGCGATCCGGCGCCGGCGCATCGCCGCCGCCACCTCCGGCGCGTACTCGATGCGCGTCGGCTGCGCCGAGAACACGTCCACGCCGACCGGTGCGCACTCCGCCGACAGCATCCGCGTCAGCGCCTCGCCGACGGCCTCGGCGTCCCGCAGCGTCGGCGCGTCCTCGTGGAACGCGTCCGCCGGAAGCTGCGACAGCACCCGGGCCATCGCCGCCTCCACCTGCTCCCGCAGGTAGTCCTCGTGCCCGTCGACCCCGAGCGCGGCACGGACCGTGTCCCGCACCCGCCACACCACCAGGACGGTCACGTCCAGCGCGGTGCCCTTCGCGTCCACCGCCGACAGCGGCTCGCTGCGCCAGTGCCGCAGCCGGACGTCCACCCGGCGGCGGAGCAGCAGCGGGCTGACCCACAGCAGGCCCGTACGGCGGACCGTTCCCCGGTAGTCGCCGTACAGCGTCAGCACCCAGGCGTACCCGACCCGGCCCCGGCCGAGACCGCCCAGCGAGAAGAGGGCGAGCACCACGCCCAGTGCCAGGAGGGCCCACTGTCCGAGATGAATGCCGTGGTACGGACGCGTCGGCAGCCGCAGCATCCGCGCCGCCTCGGCGGGCACCGCCCCGGCCCACCACACGACCGCCGCGCACCCGGCGACCGCCAGCGCCCCGCCGACCACGCCCACCCACCCGGGCAGCACCGGCGCGGCCCGCTCGACGAGATCGGGATCGGCGGTGGGCGCGGGCCGGGAGGCGGACCGGCTCTCGGGCCGGTCCTTCGCCCGCCGCTCGGGCGCGGCCCCGGGGCGCGGCCCGGGTTCCGGCTTCGCCGGGGCCTGGACCTTGGAGGGGGCCGGGATGGCGGGCCTGCGGCCCGTCCCCGACGGGGTGGGCGCGTCCATGGAGATGGTGTCGGGGCCGCCGTCGTCGCCCCCGGTGACGGGTACGGCGGTCTCCGGCTCGTCGCGGAAGAGGAGGTGCACGGGGATGGAGCCGGTGGTCTCGGCACCGATCACGTTCCGCCGGCGCGCGACCCGCGTCACGGCGGCCACGGGAAGCGCGACGGCACCGACCCGCGCCCCCTTGACGCGCTCGAAGTCGAGGGCGGGAGCGGCGGAAGCCGAGGCGGGGGCGGTGGGGGCCGGGGCGGGGGCGGGGGTCGCCTCGGCGGGGGGCCTCCCGGATGTCGCGGCGCCGGTCTTGGCAAGCTCGGGGGTTGCGGCCTTGGCGAGCTCGGGGGTGGCGGCCTTGGGGGCGGCGGCCTTGGCGAGGCTCGGGGCGTCGGACGTGGCGAGCTTCGGGGCGTCGGTCTTGGCAAGCTTCGGGGCGTCGGCCCTGACGACGCCCGGGGCGCCACCGCCGGCGACGCTCGGCGCGTCAGCCTTGGCCATGTCCAGGCCGCCCGTCCCGCCGAGGGGCTCGTCGGCCTTCTCCTCGGCGGCCCCGTCCGCGCTCGCGTCGGTCGTTCCGTCGGGCGCTCCGGCGACCGCCGTCGCGGCCGGACGCCCGACCGGCTCGGTGACCGCCCTATCAGTGACCGCCGCCTCCGTGACCGCCGTCGCCGTCGGACGCCCGGCCGTCTCCGCGGCCGGCTTCTCGACGGCCTCGACGGCCCCGTCGGCCGTCCCTCCCCCGGGCCCCTCGCCGCTCGGGGCCCGGGCGGGTTCCGGTACCCCCGCCGCGGGTCGCGCGGGGAGCGCCGTCGGCACACCCGCCTCCGGGACGACCGCCCCCGGCCCCGTCGGGCGCACCGGCGCCGCCGCGGGCGCGGAACCCGCCGCCACGAGCCCCGGTCCGGCGGACACGGGAGCCGTCCGCGCCCCCTCCGGCCCGGCCGGCGGGCCCGGCTCCGGAGCCGGTGCGGGTGTCCGCTCGCGGAGCTGGTCCGGGTCGGGTGGGGACGTGCGCGGGAGGGTGCCGTCCGTGAGACGTCGGGCCGTGCGGGCCGCGTCACGCGAGGCCGCCGCTCCGGAGTCCGCGGGGTTCGGGGTCGATGCCGTCATTCGGGTCCACCTCATGCTCTCGGGGTCATCGGAACAAACGCCGCCAGGTCTCCGGGCCCGGGTAGCCGTCGGCGGCCGCGCCGCGCCAGCCCTGAGCCCGCTGGAACGCCTCGACGTTGCGGCGGTCCGCCTCCGTCCAGCGCGGACCGGGTCCCGACAGGTAGTGCTTGCCGAAGCCCCGCTTCACCAGTTGTTCGCCCAGCTTCTCCACATATGCGTTGGATTGGCCCGGACGGAAGGAGCCACGCCCGGGAAACCCCGTCGCATGCGCGCTCGGACCGCCCGAACCACTCGAACCGCCGATGTCCTTGCCCCCGTGGGTCATGAGGAGCTTCCACGTGTCGGGGCCCGGCAGCCCGTCCGCCTCCTTGCCCTTCCAGCCCTGCGCGAGCTGGAAGGCCTGGGTCGCCCTGCGGTCCGCCTCGCCCCACTTCGGGCCGGGGCCCCGGCTGTAGTACTTCTTGCCGCCGCGCTCGACGAGGAGCTGCCCGAGCCGGGTGACGTACGCGTTGTCCGCCCCGGGGCCGAACTTCCCCGCCCCGGGGAACGGCGTCGCCTCCGTGGGCTGCGCCCCGCCGCCGGTGCTGCCGCCGCTGACCACGGCCAGGTAGCGGTAGGGCACGTACCGGTCGGAGTTCTCCCAGTACGCCATGGGCGTCGCCTGCTTCCGCGTGCGCGGCTTCGTCTGCTCGTAGGCGATGTAGGAGGTGTGGGTGTAGTCGGTCCAGCCGCCGAAGATCGTGACGTGGGAGCCCCGCGTCGGGTTGGCCGGGTTGTGGAAGAGCAGGATGTCGCCGGGCTGGAGTTCGGAGCGGTCGATCCGGACGGCGAAGCGGTCGAGGCTGCCGGTCCACTCGTTGCTGCGCAGGTTCCAGGCCATGGAGATGAAGCCGGAGCAGTCCTGGCGGTAGCCGTCCGACCAGTACTTCTCCATCGAGTACGGGACCTGGGCGGAGACCCACTGCTTGGCCCGGTTGATGATCTCCGCCCGGGTGGTCTGCCGCAGCGTCCCGGGCGCGACCTGACCGGTCGTCGGGACGGTGTTCGGGGCCGGGTCCGCGCCGGGGCCCGGCGCGCCGTGCAGCGGCCCCCGCCCGCCCTGCGGCGTCTCGGGCCCGGGCCAGGGGGTGTCTACCCCACCGGCCCCGTCCACCCCATCAGCTCCATCCACCACATAGGCCCCGCCCGCCGCGTCCGCCGGCGCCGCGTCCACCGGGCCCGCCGGGCCGGTGAGGGCCGTCGCCGCTCCGGCCCCGCCCCCGCCGAGGACCACTCCCGCCGCCGTCACCAGGACCAGCGCGCGGCGGGCGCCGTGGGCCGCCGGGTGGCCGCCCTGCCGGACGGGCAGGCCCAGGGCGAGATCGCGCCGCTGCCGGGCGCATCCCGGGCAGCCGCAGTCGGCCGCGGGTTCGAACTCCTCGAAGACCGGCACGCTCATGCGCATCCCCTCCACACTCGTCAAGATCTTTTGACCCTTGTGATGGGCGTCAGTGTCTCAACTGTCCGGACAAATCGCATTTTGACGGATCGAAGGCCTCATACGACCATCCGACAGGCCGGAGGCGACCGGTATCGGTCACGAGCACGGCTTCGCGTCAGGTAGAGTTCTCTCTGTCAGCAGGCGCCGCTAGCTCAGTTGGTTAGAGCAGCTGACTCTTAATCAGCGGGTCCGGGGTTCGAGTCCCTGGCGGCGCACGCAGAGTCAAGACCCCCTCACCGATGGTGAGGGGGTCTTGGTCTTTCTCCGGAGCTTCCGCGCCAACCACCGTGCGTGGTGGGCCGGTTACCGCCGTTTCCTGGGCCGGGCGGGGTCCCGGCCCCTACAGTGTGCGGAACCTCGACCTCCCGCGGCGGCACCGGGCTCCTCCCGCGGCCCGTGAGCCCCGCGGTCGAGGACCGGCCCGGCCGGCGGCGGCCGGGACGCGCCCCGCCGGCCGGGTCCGGGTCCGGGTCGTCCCCCCTGGGCGCCCTGGCGGAGCCCGAGGGCTCAGGCGCCCGTCCCCGTCAGGTACGCCGAGACCACCACGTTCGCCGTGTACGTCCCCGCCGCCCGGTCGAAGGTGCCGCCGCAGGTGATCAGGCGCAGCTCGGCGCGGTGGGGGTCGCGGGCTCCGTAGACCCGGGCCGCGTCGAAGCCCTCGCGCGGGTGGACCTGGACGTCGTCGACGGTGAACTCGGCGACCGATCCGTCCGTCCGGGTGACGCGGACCTTCGCCCCGGGGCGGGCCGCGCTCAGTCCGTAGAAGACGGCGGGGCGGGTCTCGGTGTCGACGTGTCCGACGAGGAGGGCGGCGCCGGCCGCACCCGGGCGGGTGCCGGAACCGAACCAGCCGACCGTGTGCGGCATCGCGTAGGGCGGCGGATCGACGGCGCCCGTGTCGTCCAGGCCGCGCGCCACGACGGGCGCGCTGATGCCGAGGGAGGGGATGTCGACGCGGCGGGGTTCGACGGGCGACAGCGGGGCGCGCGCCGGGGGCAGCTCGACGCCGGGCGGGCGGCCGACCGCGGCGATGTCGCCGGTGGTGGGGGCGGAACTGCCGCCGGGTCCGTCGGTGGCCTCGCGGCCCCAGAGCCAGAGGCCGGAGAGCAGGAGCGCCCAGGTCACGCCGGTGACGAGTCGCCCGGCGCCCGCCGGGCGGGTGCCGGACGGCACGGTCACTCGCCGTCGCCGCCGGTGCCCGTGCGGCGGCGCGAGCTGCGGAAGGCGACCGCGACGGCGGCGACGGCCGCCATGCCGAGCCCGAGCAGCGTGTACGGGGTGCCGAGGCCGCTCTCGGAGGTGGTCTGGGCGACGCCGGGGGCCGCGGGCGCGGCGAAGGCCGCGGCGCCTCCCCCGCCGGCGCGGACCGGGGCGACCGGGGTCGGCGGGTGCGTCGGCCGGTGGCTGGGCTCCTCGTGGCGCCCGACCCGCACGGTGCCGGCGTTCCGGTGGTCGTGGCCGTCGCAGACCACGGTGACCGGGTAGGCGCCGGCTTCGAGGCCGGAGCGGATCATGGTGTCGCCGAAGAGCGGGCTGCCCCCGCCGTCCCGGCCGGTCAGCTCCGCGTCGGCGACGAACGCCGCGGACGTGGCGGCGCCGGTCGTGCCCTGGCAGCCCTGGACGCGGACGTCGACGTCGGCGCCCGGCGCGGCGGTGGACGGGGTGACGGTGGCCTTCACCCCGTCGTGGGCGTACGCGCCGCCGGCCGCCGGTGCCAGGACGAGCACCAGGGCCGCCCCTGCGGCACGGAGAGCAATGGGACCTGAACGCATCGTGACCTCCTGATACTGGCAGGGTCACCCGGATCGGCGCTTCTCGCATCCGCAGGGGGCGGCGGGCGGGTCCGTCAGACGCGGTCGACGATGTCCGCGATCGAGTCGACGATCTTCGACGGGCGGAACGGGAAGCGGTCGATCTCCGCCTGCGAGGTCAGCCCGGTCAGGACCAGGAAGGTCTGCATGCCCGCCTCCAGACCGGCCAGGATGTCGGTGTCCATCCGGTCGCCGATCATCGCGCTGGACTCGGAGTGGGCTCCGATCGCGTTGAGGCCGGTGCGCATCATGAGCGGGTTCGGCTTGCCCGCGAAGTACGGCTCCTTGCCGGTGGCCTTCGTGATGAGGGCGGCGACGGAGCCGGTGGCGGGGAGCGGGCCCTCCAGGGACGGGCCGGTCTCGTCGGGGTTGGTGCAGATGAACCGGGCGCCGCCGTTGATGAGGCGGACGGCCTTGGTCATCGCCTCGAAGGAGTACGTACGGGTCTCGCCGAGCACCACGTAGTCCGGCTCGTGGTCGGTGAGGACGTAGCCGATGTCGTGCAGGGCGGTGGTGAGGCCGGCTTCGCCGATGACGTACGCGGTGCCGCCCGGGCGCTGGTCGTCGAGGAACTTGGCGGTGGCGAGGGCCGAGGTCCAGATGTTCTCGACGGGCACGTCGAGGCCCATGCGGCGGAGGCGGGCGTGCAGGTCGCGGGCCGTGTAGATCGAGTTGTTGGTGAGGACCAGGAAGGGCTTCCCGGTCTCCCGCAGCTTCTTGATGAACGCGTCGGCGCCGGGGATCGGCACGCCCTCGTGGATGAGGACGCCGTCCATGTCGGTCAGCCAGGATTCGATCGGCTTGCGCTCTGCCATGGGTGCGGGACTCCTGCCGTACAAGGTGCGGTGTGCTGGGGGCGCCGCGACAGCGCTGTGGCGACGCCCCCAGGGTAGTCAGGATGCGCTGATCTTGACCCCGTCGATCGTCCAGTACCAGTTGTTGGAGCCGGTGTAGCGGAAGCGGAAGCTCACGCTGGAGGCGCCCGCCGGGACGGCGACGGTGACGGACTGGGGCTGGGAGAGGACGTCGGCGGTGTAGCTCCGGACGAGCGTGGGGGTGCCGCCGTTGAAGCTCGCGAGGATCTGGGCGATCTGGCTGCCCTCCTGGCGGTAGAGGGTCGTGAAGTCGAGCCTCACGGAGGACGCGCCGGAGACCGCGTGCGCGGGCGTGACCAGCGTCGAGTCGTACGTGCCGGAGAAGGACTTGTCGGCCCACTCGTCGGAGTCGGCGACGGCGAAGACGCCCCGGGCGCGGACGTTGAGCTCGCGGGACTGGTCGCGCTGGGTGCGGGACCAGAACTCGTCGGTGGCGAAGGCCCAGCCGCGCCACTCGGTCATGCCGCCGGTGCCCATGGCGTTGTTGACGACGGACCACCCGCTGGGCGGGGTGTGCGTGAAGCCGAGGATCCCGGCGGGGATGCCGGTCTCGTCGACGCGGCCGGTCAGGGCGGACTGGAGGGTGTCGAAGGGGTCGGTGGAGCGGTCCTGGACCGGCTTGCCGTCGAGGCCCCAGGACGGGTCCGGCACGATGCCGAGCTGCCGGAAGACGGTGGCGGCGACGTCGACGAGCCGGGTGTCGAGGGGGCGGGCGCCGGCGGCGATGCCGGGGCCCTGGGCGAGGACGAAGGTCCGCCGCTCCTCGATGCTGGAGCCGCCGTGGCCGCCGGCGTCGGTGTGGCCGTGGTCGGTGGCGACGATGACCGTCCAGCGCTCGGTGGCGTAGGCCGGTCGGGCCTGGATCGCGGCGAGGAGCCGGCCGAGGTAGCCGTCCTGGACGTCGATGGCGTCGAGGTACTTGGGGCTGGCGGCGCCGTTGTTGTGGCCGATCTCGTCGGTCTCGCCGAAGTAGACGAAGAGGACGTCGGGGTTCTGGTGGCGCAGGACGTCCTCGGTGATGTCGGTGATCACCTTGTCGTTGACCGCGTAGTCGTTGTCGTAGACGAGCTTGGCGTCGGCACCGGGGGTGACCGTGCCGTGGGTGTCGAGCTCGGGCCAGTCGACGGCGGCGAAGAGCGACAGCTCGGGGCGGACCTGGTGCAGGCGGGCGAGGAAGCCGGGGTACTGGCCGTAGTTCTTGCCGGTGAAGGTGTTGTCCTTCACGCCGTGCTTGTCGGGCCAGACGCCGGTGGAGATCGTGGACCAGCCGGGGCCGGAGGAGGTCGCGGCCATCGGGCTCGCGTAGAGCAGGGAGCGGCCGTAGGTGCCGTTCGCCATCAGGGACTTGAGGGTGGGTGCCTGGGCCGCGTCGATCCGGTCGTGGCGCAGGCCGTCCATGCCGACGACGAGCACCTTGTCCTTGCTGGTGCCGTTCGGGAGCGTCGGGGCGGTGCCGGCTGCCCGGGCGCCGGGGGCGGTGGCGAGTCCGGTGGCGGCGGCGGCCGCGGTGGCACCGGCGGCGGCGAGCACGGTGCGGCGGGAGATGCCGTGGAGCGGCATGTCGGAGTCCTCCGTGGAGTCCGTGGAAGGGGTCGGGACGTGCCAACGCCCCTGACTCCTCAGGGGCGTTGGTCCGTACCCGTTATCTTTCCGCGATGTTCGGAGGCTTTCCAGAGTCGTACGGTGAACTCTTAGCTTCCGGTGGCGGACTTCCACGCGTCGACGTACGCCGCGAGGTTCTTGTCGATGTCGGCCCAGTCGGGCTCGAAGACCTCGACGCCGTCCATCAGCTTCGCCAGCGCGAGGGCGTTGGCGTCGGTGGTCCTGACGTCCTTGCGGGCCGGGAAGCCGCCGCCGATCGCGCTGACCTCCCGCTGGGCGCCCTCGCTCAGCATGAAGTCGAGGAGCTTGCGGCCGTTCTCGGTGTGGGGGGCCTTGTTCACCAGTCCCGCGGCGTAGGGCAGGGCGAAGGTGGTCGGCTTGCCGCCGTCCTTCGCCGGGAACCAGATGCCGAGGTTCGGCATGGACTTGGACTGGGCGTAGTTCATCTGGACGTCGCCGTTGGCGACGAGGAGTTCGCCCTTGTCCACCTTGGGGGCGAGCTTGGAGGTGGAGGAGGACGGGCCCACGTTGTTGGCCTGGAGCTTCTTCAGGTACTCCAGGGCGGGCTCCTTGCCGCCGAAGTCGTGCATCGCCTTGATGAGGACGGCGGTCCCGTCACCGGCGACGCCGGGGGTGGAGTACTGGAGCTTGTCCTTGTACTTCGCGTCGAGCAGCTCCTCCCAGGTCTTCGGGGCGCCGGGGAGCTCCTTCTTGTTGTGGACGAAGCCGAAGTAGTTGTTGACGACGGAGGTCCAGGTGCCGTCGCCGGACTTGTCGGCGCCGTCGACGTGGTCGGCGCCCTTCGGCTCGTACGACTGGAGCAGGCCCTTCGAACCGGCCTGCTGGATGAAGGGCGGCAGGGTGACGAGCACGTCGGCCTGGGTGTTGGACTTCTCGCGGAGGGCGCGCTGCACCATCTCGCCGGAGCCGCCCTCGACGTACTCGACCTTGATGCCGGTCTGCTTCTCGAAGTCGGCGAAGACCTTGTCGTACCAGCCGTCGCCCGCCTCGCCCTTGAGGCCGTCGGCGCTGTAGACGGTGACGACCTTCTCGTCGGAGGCGGCGGAGGAGCCGGAGCAGGCGGTGAGCGGGGCGGCGAGGAGGAGGGCCCCGGTGACGGCGGCGACCGGCTTGGCGTACGTACGCATAACGTTGTTCTCTCCTGGCGGTACGGGGGACTGGCGTGACGGGGTGGGACGGGCTGTACGGGGGAACTGGCGGGCCGGCCGTACCGGGCTAGCGGTACGAGGCCCTGGTGCGGAGGCGGGAGACCGCGAGCAGGGCCAGCAGGGTCGTCGCCATGAGGACCACGGCGAGCGCCGAGCCGGTGAAGAGGGAGCCTCGGTCGGTCGCGGTGAAGATGAGCACCGGCAGCGGGGTCCAGTCGGGCGGGTAGAGCATCATCGTGGCGCTGAGCTCTCCCATGGACAGGGCGAAGCAGAGCCCGGCGGCCGCGTTCAGGGACGGCAGCAGGAGCGGCAGTTTCACCCGGAGCAGGACGTACGAGGGGCGTGCGCCGAGACTGGCCGCCGCCTGCTCGTACATCGGGTCGAGGCGCCGGATGGCGGCCGAGACCGACTGGTGGGCGAAGGCCGTGACGAGGACGGTGTGCGCGAGGATCACGATCCAGCGGGTGCCGTTGAGGAGCATCGGCGGCTGCGAGAAGGCGACGAGGACGGCCAGGCCGACGACCACGGACGGCACGGCGACCGGCAGCATGAACAGGGCGTCGAGGATCCGCCTGCCCCGCTTCCCCAGGGCCGCCGCGGCGAGCGCGGCCCAGGTGCCGACGGTCAGCGCGATCACGCTCGCGGTGACGGCCGTGACCAGGCTGGTGGTGAGCGCCTGGAGGGACTCCCCGCGCACGGCCGCCGTGTAGTGGGCGGTCGTGGGTCCGGAGGGGAAGGCTCCGGACCAGTGGGTGGAGAACGAGGCGGCGAGGATGACGAGGAGGGGCAGGGCGAACAGCGGGACGAAGAGGACCGCGAACAGGGCCCAGACGCCCCACCTGCCCGTACGGCTATGCACCAGCACGACGGCTCACCCCCCGGTAGAGGACGTACAGGCCGACCGAGAGGGCGACGTTGACGACGGCGACGACGCAGGCGGCCGCGTAGTCGGATTCGAGGATGGCCTTGCCGTAGACGAGCATGGGCAGGGTCGTGACGCCCTTGGCGCCGGTGAAGAGGACGATCCCGAACTCGTTGAGGCACAGGACGAGGACGAGGCTGCCGCCGGCGGCGAGCGCGGGGAGCGCCTCGGGCAGGATCACCTGCCGGACGATCCGCAGCGGCCGGGCGCCGAGCGAGGACGCGACCTCCAGCTGGGCGGTCTCCATCTGGGAGAACGCGGCGAGGAGCGGGCGCATCACGAACGGGGTGAAGTAGGTGATCTCGGCGAGCAGGACGCCCCACGGGGTGGTGAGGAACCGGAACGGCCCTTCGGCCGCCCCCGTGACGTCCGTCCACAGGCCGTTCGCCATGCCGACCGTGCCGTAGACGAACAGCAGGGCGAGCGTGATCAGGAACGACGGGAAGGAGAGGAAGACGTCGATGAACTTCGACACCGCCTTCCCGCCGGGGAACGGCACGAAGGCGATGACGACCGCGAGGACGAAGCCGAGGACCAGGCAGCCGACGGTGGCGGCGACGGCGAGCCACACGGTGGTGCCGAGGGCGTCGCGGAAGGAAGCCGAGCCGATGACCTCGGCGTACGCGCCGGGGGCCAGGGACTCCCGGACGACGAGGGCGAGCGGATAGAGGAAGACGAGCGCGAGGACGGCGACGGGGGGAACGGCCCACGCCCACGTGGGGATCGCGGCCGCCTTCAGGGGCACCGGTTCCACCGGGGCGGAACGGTCGGGCGCGGCCCCCGGTGCCGCAGGGCGCTCCTTGAGCCCGGTGGCACGGCTACCCATCGTGCACCCCCGCCAGCAGCACGGCGTCCTCCCGTGCGAAGTGCACCGTGACCTCGGACCCCAGCGGAGGCGTCTCGCGCAGCTCCCGTACGTCCGCCTTCACCCGGTGCCCGCCCACGTCGACGTACAGCCGGTGGGTGGAGCCGCGCCACTGGACCTCGGTGATCCGCCCGCTCAGGGCGTTGGGCCCGGGGCCGAGGCCGACGAGGTGGGGCCGGACGCAGAGGGTCGCGGTGGAGCCGGGCAGTGCCTCGGAGGCGGGGACGTCGAGGGTGACGCCCGCGAAGGCGGCCCCCCGCTCCCCCACCGTCACCGGCAGCAGGTTCGCGTTGCCGACGAACGAGGCCGTGAACTCGGTCCGGGGCCTGCGGTACAGGTCCTGCGGGGTGCCGCAGTCCTGGAGCCGCGCCCGGTCCATGACGGCGATCCGGTCGGCGAGGGTCAGCGCCTCGACCTGGTCGTGGGTGACGTACAGGATCGACACGTCCGGCAGCTCGCGGTGGAGCCGGGCCAGTTCGGCCAGCATTCCGGAGCGCAGCTGGGCGTCGAGCGCCGACAGCGGCTCGTCGAGGAGGAGGACCCCGGGGCGGATGGCGAGCGCGCGGGCGATGGCGACGCGCTGCTGCTGGCCGCCGGAGAGCTCGCGCGGGTAGCGCTGGGCGTAGGCCGCCATGCCGGTCATCTCCAGCGCCTCGGCGACCCGCGCCGGGATCTCGCCCTTCGGCACCTTCTGGGCCTTCAGGCCGAAGGCCACGTTGGCCTCCACCCTGAGGTGGGGGAAGAGGGCGTACTGCTGGACGACCATCCCGATGCCCCGCCGGTGCGGCGGGAGCGCGGTGACGTCGCGGTCGCCGAGGAACACCCGTCCGGAGGCCGGCCGGACGAATCCGGCGACGGCCCGCAGCGCGGTGGTCTTGCCGGATCCGGAGGGCCCGAGGAGGGCCATGACCTCGCCGGGCTCGACGGTCAGGTCGAGGGAGTCGAGGACGGTGTTGCTCCCGTAGGTGACGGTGACGCCGTCGAAGCGGATGCCGCTGGTCATGCCTCGTACTCCCGTATGAGACCGGGGAGTTCCGCGACCGAGGCGAGGACGTGCGTGGCGCCGTGCTCCTTGAGCGCGGTCTCGCCGTGCGCGCCGGTGAGGACGCCCGCGACGATCCCGGCGCCCGAGCGGACCCCGCTGAGCATGTCGTACGAGGTGTCGCCCGCGACGACCAGGTCCCGCACGTCGTCGACGGCCCCGGTGCGCAGGAGGGCCGCGAGGACCATGTCGGGGTACGGGCGTCCGCGGCCGCCCGCGTCCGCCGGGCAGAGCGTCAGCGCGACCAGCTCCCGCCAGCCGAGAGCGTCGAGGATCGCGTCCTGGGTGACCCGGGCGAAACCGGTGGTGAGGACGACGGTGCGGCCCTGGTCCTTCAGCCGGGCGATCGCCTCGGCCGCGCCGGGGACGGGGGCGATGTGACCGCCCGCGACCAGTTCTCCGTAGGCGGCCTCGAAGGCGAGGTTGGCCTCCTGGGCGCGGCTCTCGTCGCCACCGAAGAGGTGGCGGAAGACGGAGATCTTGGACTCGCCCATGGTGGCGCGGACGTAGTCGATCATCGTGGCCGGATCTTCGCCGAGGCGTTCGGCGGCGGCCGTGAAGGCCCGCTCGACGAGGCCGCCGTCGGCGACGGTCGTGCCGGCCATGTCCAGGACGACGAGGTTGTGCTTCTTCACGGTGTTCACCAGCCCAGTTCGTTCGCGGTCGTCTCGGCGATGGCGGGCGAGCAGGTCATGCCCCGGCCGCCGGGTCCGGTCACCAGCCACACGCCGTCACGGACCCGCTGGCGGTGCACGACCCGGCTGGTGTCGACGCACTGCGCGTACACCCCGGCCCAGCGGCGCCGGATCGCCGGCAGCGGGCGGCCGAGGAAGGACTCGACGACGCGGGTGAGGTGCTCGTAGGGGTCTTCGAGGGTGTCGAAGGCGAAGGGGTGCTCGTACTCGTGGGTGTCGCCGATGGTGAGTCCGCCGTCGAGCCGCTGCACCATCAGCAGCTGCATCTTGTGGGCGGCGGCGGTCGGGTCCTGTGCCTGGCCCGCGTGGAGGGCGTCCAGGGCGGGGGACGCGTAGGCCGGGTAGTAGCGGAAGGAGTCCGCGTCGGCGACGGAGGTGGTGAGCGGCTCGCCGAGGGGGGCGGTCTGCATCATCTGGAGCCGGACCCGGCGCACGGGTATCTCCCCGGCGACCTCGCGGACCAGGCCGGACAGCCAGGCGCCGGTGCACAGGACGACCGCGTCGCCGGTGTGCGTCTCGCCCCGGTCGTCGCGGACGGCGTTCTCGCCGACGACGTCCCGGACCTCGCGGTTCGGCAGGAAGGTGTACTTCCCGGTGGCGAGGAGCGCCTCGCGGAGGGCGAGCTGGGCGAGGCGCGGTTCGACGGCCGCGTCCCGCTCGCACCACAGGGCCGCCTCGAAGGCGCCGCGCAGGGCGGGGTTGACCGCGCGGGCCTCGGCGGCCGTGAGCAGCTTGTAGCCGCGCGCGGCGGCGTCGGGGCGTGCCACGGCAGCCTCGGCGACGGCGCGTTCCAGTTCGTTGCGCACCGGGGTGAGGGAGCCGATGGCCCGGAAGCCGAGCCCCGGGACGCGGGCGCCGATGCCCTCCCAGAGTTCGCGGGCGCGCAGGGCGGTGTCGAGCTCCTCGCCGCCCGCCCGTCCGCTCACCCAGATCTGGCCGAAGTTGCGGAGGGACGCTCCGCGCGCCTCGGCCTCGCGCTCGATGTGTACGACCTCGTGGCCGCGTTCCACTGCGTGCCAGGCGTGCATGGTTCCCACCACGCCGGCTCCTACGACGATCACCTTCATGACGTCGACGGTCGCGGGGGCGGGTGGACCGCGCGGATCCGGTGGGCGACGGGACGGTGAACGGCCCGACAAGCTTGGACCAGACCCGTTACCGTTCCGTGACCTTACGGGGACGGGATCCGGGAGTCCGGACGGTCAGCCCTGGTGCCCCAGGTGCGCGGTGAAGCAGGGACGGGATCCGGGGGTCCGGACGGTCAGCCCTGGTGCCCCAGGTGCGCGGTGAAGCTGAACCGGTCGCCCCGGTAGAGCGTGCGGACCCGCTCCAGGGGCCGCCCGGCCGTGTCCCGGGAGACGCGGTGGAGCAGCAGCATCGGCAGCGCCGGCGGAGTGCCGATGAGCAGGGCCTCGCGCGGGGTCGCGAGGACGGTCTCGATGCGCTCGTCGGCGTCGCCGAACGAGATCCCGAGCCGGTCGTGGAGGTAGGCGTAGAAGGAGGAGTCCGGGTCGAACTCGGCGTCCAGGCGCGGGGCGCGGGCCTCCGAGACGTACGTGCTCTCCAGGCCGACCCGCTCGTCGTCGGCGAGCAGCACGCGCTCCATGTGCCAGACGGGCTCGCCGCGTTCGGCGCCGACCTCGGGGGCGAGCGCCTCCGGGCAGGGGAAGCGGTCGAGCGAGATCAGGCTGCGGCCGGGCGTGCGGCCCTGGCGGCGCACGCCCTCGGTGTAGCTCGCGAGCGAGAGGGGCTGTTCCAGCTTGGGCCCGGCGACGACCGTGCCCCGGCCCTGCCGGCGCAGCCGCCCCTCCAGGAGGAGTTCGCGCAGCGCCTGGCGGACGGTCTCGCGGGAGACCTCGTACCGGACGGCGAGATCGCGCTCGGTGGGCAGCAGCCCGCCCTCCCCCAGCTCGTCGACCATCACGGCGATCTTCGCCTTGACGGCGTAGTACTTGGGGACGCGCCCGTGCTCGGGGATGCCGGAGCGGACGGGGGCGCCGGGGCTGGTCTGGTAGTTCATCCGGGGATGGTCGCAGACGGGGATGAACGGGCAGGTGTACGGAGCATGGCTCAGCGGTGCCGGGGGCGCCGGGCGGCCCGGACGAGGAGCGCGCCGAGCAGGACCAGACCGGCGGCGACCGGTCCCGTGACCCACGCGGACGTCTCCGACTCCCTTCCGGTGCTGGCCAGTTCGGGGTCCTGCGCGATGCCGACGGGGACCTCCGCGCTCCCGGTGGCGGGGGCGGTCGGCGCGGGGGGACGGGACTCCTTGCCGGGCGGCGCGGAGGGGTCGGCCGGAGCGGGTGTGTCAGGTGCGGGTGTGCCGGCTGCGGGTGTGTCAGGTCCGGGCGTGCCGGGTGCGGTGGGGGCGACCGGTCCGGCGGGGCCGACGGTGAGGCGGTAGTCCCCGGACTCGCCGATCCAGTCGCCGTCCTCGCCCCTGCGCTGCACGACCGCCGCGTTGACGACGACCTCGTCGGGTGCCGTCTCCGCCTCGAAGGCCAGGCGCACCGGGACGGTGAGGGTCCGGCCCGCGGGCACGGCGAAGCCGCCGAAGCCGGTGAACGCGCCCACGTTCTCGGCCTCCTCGGTCGACTCGAAGGCCACCGGGCGCCAGCGCGCCGCACCGGCGTCGTAGAACTCGAACCGGATCTGCTCGGGGCGCAGGGTGCGGTCGCGGTCGGCGAGGACGAGCACCGGGTGGACCTCCGCGCAGGGGGCGTCGGTGGTGTTCGTGAGGTCGAGCTTCCAGTCCTGGAAGGAACCGCCCGCCGGATAGTCGTCCGGTCCCCCGTGGATCCGGGTGTCCAGCGGGAATCCCCCGCCGGACGGGGTCCCGCAGCTGGGCGCGGGCGGGTCGGGCGCGGGGACGGCGAAGGCGGGGGCGGTGATCGCGAGGGGGGCGGTGGCCGCGGCGGCCACGGTCACGGCGCGGACGCCGCGGAACCGGCGGCGCGGGCGCAGGGGGGCGGATGCCATGGGCCGGGTGCCTTTGCTGCTCGCGGACGTGCGGACGGCGGTGACGCTGCCACGCGGGAGGGGGCGGGCGGGACAGCGACACCGGAAACGCACCCGCGGGGGGAGGCCGATCCATCCGATCGGCCTACTTTCCGATGATCGGATGAGAGTCGGGGGGCGGGTGGTCGTGTCGTGCCGTACGGAATCGCGGGGGGGGGGAGCCGGTCAGGTCGAGGACCACGGGAGTCCTGGACTCACCGAGGAGGCCCCGCCCGCACCGGCCCCCGAGGACCCCGCCGTCACTTCCCGAAGACCGGGCCCAGGGTCAGCCACGCCGCGCCCTCCGCCACCGCGTCCCGGCCGGCCGCCAGCCCCACCGGTGCCGTCAGGCCGAGCCCGGTCAGCACCTCCCGCACCCCCTCCGCGAAGACCTCCGGGTCGGCGAGCACCACCCGCCCGCCCAGGAGGACCTCGTCGATGTCGAGCAGCCGGACCAGGTTGGCCGCGCCCGTGCCCAGGATCCGCGCGGCACCGGCGCGTTCGCCGCGCGCGACGGCCGTCAGGCACAGGACCTCCAGGCAGCCGCGCCCGCCGCAGTCGCACGGCGGTCCGTCGAGCTGCACGGTCTGGTGTCCGAGCTCGCCCGCCCCCGTCCTGTCCCCGCGCAGCGGCGCGCCGCCGAGGACGAGACCCGCGCCCAGCCCCGTACCGAGGTGGACGTAGGCGAAGGAGGCGGGGGCGCCGGGGCGCAGGGCGAGTCCGAGGGCGGCGGCGTTGGTGTCCTTGTCGAGGACGACGGGCAGCCCCAGGCGCGCCGCCAGCTCGTCCCGTACGGGATGTCCGGCCCACGCCGGGAAGCCGGTGACCCGGCCCGGCACCCCGGCCCGGTGGTCCAGCGGCCCGGGCATGGCCACCCCGGCGCCGAGCACGGTCCCGCCGGGCGGGAGCGCCGCCAGGAGCGCGGCCGCCTCCTCCGCCACCGCGTCCAGGACCGGTCCCGCGCCCGCGCCCAGGTCCACCGGGCGGCGGCGGACCTCCAGGACCGTGCCCGCGAGGTCGGTCAGGAGGGCCGTCAGCTCGTCGCGGTCCAGATGGATCCCGAGGGCGTGCGCGGCGGAGGGCTCCAGACGCAGGACCGTACGGGGCTTGCCGCCGGTCGAGGCGCGGTGACCGGCCTCCGCGGCGAGGCCCTCGGCCCGGAGCCGCGCGGTGATCTTGCTGACGGCCTGCGGGGTGAGCCCGGTCCGCTCGGCCAGCTCCAGACGGCTGATGCCGGTCCCGCCCGCCGTGCGCAGCAGGTCGAGCACGAGCGCCGCGTTGTGGCTGCGCAGGGCCGGTACGTTCACTCCCACCAGGTCATTCCTCACTCCCCCATTGTCGCCGCCGCTTGCACTTTGGCAACAGCGTTGCTTAAGTGGTCGGCATGACTGGCACCGACCCCCGCACCCCGCTCCGCGTCGGACTCGTCGGCTACGGCCTCGCGGGCTCCGTCTTCCACGCCCCGCTGATCGCCGCCTCCGAGGACCTCGTCCTCACCGCCGTCACCACCGGCAATCCCGAGCGGGCCGCCGAGGCCCGGGCCGCCCATCCCGGCGTCCGGGTCGCCGCCCGCCCCGAGGAGCTGTGGGCCGAGGGCGCCGGGGAGCTGGACCTGGTCGTCGTCGCCTCCCCGAACAAGACGCACGTCGCCGTCGCCACCGCCGCGCTGGAGGCCGGCCTCCCCGTCGTCGTCGACAAGCCGCTCGCCGGGACCGCCGCCGAGGCCCGCGCGCTCGCCGCCCTCGCCGAGGAGCGCGGCCTGCTCCTCTCGGTCTTCCAGAACCGCCGCTGGGACAACGACTTCCGCACCCTGCGCCGCCTCCTCGACGAGCGGGCGCTCGGCGAGGTCCAGCGCTTCGAGTCCCGCTTCGAGCGGTGGCGCCCGCACCCCAAGGGCGGCTGGCGCGAGTCCGGCGCGCCGGAGGAGATCGGCGGGCTGCTGTACGACCTGGGCAGCCACGTCGTCGACCAGGCCCTCGTACTCTTCGGCCCGGTGACCTCGGTGTACGCCGAGTCGGACGTGCGCCGGCCGGGCGCCGAGGCCGACGACGACACCTTCCTCGCGCTCACCCACGCGAACGGCGTCCGCTCCCACCTGTACGTGAGCGCCACGACCGCCCAGCTCGGCCCCCGTTTCCGGGTGCTCGGGCAGGGCGCGGGCTTCGTGAAGTACGGTCTCGACCCCCAGGAGGCCGCCCTCCGCGAGGGCCTGCGGCCCGGGCCCGGCGTCGTCTGGGGCGTCGAGCCGGAGCAGCTGTGGGGCCGGCTGGGCGCCGGGGAGTCGCCGCTGACGGGCGGGGGCCTCCCGGTGGAGTCCCTGCCCGGCGACTACCCGGCGTTCTACGCGTCCGTGGCCGCCGCCGTGCGCGGCACCGGGGAGAACCCGGTCACCGCGCACGAGGCGGCCGCCGCCCTGGAGGTCCTGGAGGCGGCGCGGCTCTCGGCGCGCGAGGGCCGCGTGGTCACGCTCTGACGGACGCTCAGCTCCTGCGCCTGCGTCGGCGGCCGATCAGCACGAGCGCGCCGCCGCCGAGGCCGAGGGCGACCGCCGTGGCGCCCATGACGAGCTTCCCGGTGCCGGCGCCGGTCTCGGAGAGCTCGCCGTTCGGGCCGTGGTGGCCGCCCGAGTCGCCGTAGCCGCTGTCGCCGTGCCCGGAGTCACCGCCGGTGGACGACGACCCGCCGGTGGAGGACCCGCCCGTGGTCCAGCCGCCGTCGGTGCCACCGCCGTCGGTGCCCCCGCCGTTCGTCGAACCCCCGGTGGTCCAGCCGCCGTCCGTGGAGCCTCCGTCCGTGGAGCCGCCGTTCGTCGGGTCGGTGGGGGTCGGCGTCGGGTCGGTGGGGGTGGGCGTCGGGTCGGTCGGGGTGGGAGTCGGGTCGGTCGGCGTCGGGGTGGGATCCGTCGGGGTCGGCGTCGGATCCGTCGGGGTGGGCGTCGGTGTCGGCGTCGGGTCCGTGCACGACGGCAGGTCGCCGTTGAACGGGTACGCGTGGATCTCCTGCCCCCCGCCGCCGGTCGCCTCCGAGCTGTGGGTGAGGCTGCCGGTGGTGAAGAAGCGGCCGTTCATGCCGGGCATCGTCACCGTGGTCGTACTGGCCTGGTTCCCGACGAGCACGCTGCCCGCGAACTGGGCCCCGCCCTTGAAGGTGACCGCGGTGGCGTCCGGGACGTTCCACAGGACCCGCTCGCGCAGGCCGTCCGGCAGCTGGTCGATGTACGAGTCGACGGTGCGGTCCGCCCCGAGGAGGTTGACGAGGACCGTCGCCCCCGCCGGGATCCCGGCGAACCGGATGCCCTGCTGGCCGCCGCTCGCCGACTCCAGGTCGAAGTCGACGTTGAAGACCTGGAGCGCCGAGGTGCCGTCCCCCGTGAAGAGCGTCTCGTAGTCGTTGTTCACGGCGGTGCCGGTGGGGGTGCGGGAGGCCCCGTTCACGTACGCGTAGCAGTGGCTGGCGTCGGTGAGCTGCCCGCGGAGCGCCTTGTACGGGTCGGCCGCGGCGGCGTCGTGGACCGGGGCCGGGCTCACCGTGCCGGAGAGGGCTCCCCCGTACCGTACGACGCCGTGGACCGTGCCCTCCTCGGCGAGCAGGCGCTGCTGGGCGGCGACCGTCAGGTCCTTGCCGACGGTGAGGAAGTCGGTGCCGTCGTCGGGCGGGACGCGCGAGCCGACGCCGGCGACCCCGACGTTGTAGACGGCGGAGGCGCCCTGCCGCTTGTTCTGGTCGAAGCTGCCGAGGACGACGACCTTGCCCTCGGCCTCGGCGGCGGCCTCGCGGACGCGGAAGTCGCCGCCGACGAAGACGTTGATGTTGTTGTCTCGGTAGACGACGGTTCCGCTGCCGTTGTCGTCCGGGTACGTCGCGGGGCAGTTGCCGGGCTTACAGGGTCCGAGGCCGCCGGGCAGGGGATCGGCGTGGCCGGTGACCGCCAGCGCTCCGACGAGGGCGGTGGCCCCGACCGTGGACGCGGCGATGAGGGCGAGACGGCGCCGGTCGCGCCGCCGCTCGTGCGAGATTCTCTCCATATCGGGCAATATGCAAAAAAGAGGACGAAAAAGGCGACGCCCCACGCGGGGGCGCCGCCTCTTTCTTGCCCGGCCGGGTCAGGCGCCCTTGAGCTCCTGCCGCTGCCGGCCGAGGCCCTCGACCTCCAGCTCGACCACGTCACCCGGCCGCAGGTACGGCTTGGGCTCCGGCTGCCCCATGGCGACGCCGGCGGGGGTGCCGGTGTTGATGATGTCGCCCGGGTACAGGGTCATGAACCGGCTGACGTACCGGACCACCTCGGCGACCGGGAAGATCTGGTCCGAGGTGTGGCCGTCCTGCTTGAGCTCGCCGTTCACCCACAGTTTCAGACCGAGGTCCTGCGGGTCCGGCACCTCGTCCGCGGTGACGAGCCAGGGGCCGAGCGGGTTGAAGGTCTCGCAGTTCTTGCCCTTGTCCCAGGTGCCGCCGCGCTCGATCTGGAACTCGCGCTCGGAGACGTCGTGGGCGACCGCGTACCCGGCGACGTGCGCGAGGGCCTGCTCGTCGGTCTCCAGGTAGCGGGCGGTGCGGCCGATGACGATCGCGAGCTCGACCTCCCAGTCGGTCTTCACCGAACCGCGGGGTACGAGCACGGTGTCGTCCGGGCCGACGACGGTGTCGGCGGCCTTGAGGAAGACGACGGGCTCGGCGGGGGTGGCCTGGCCGGTCTCGGCGGCGTGGCCGTGGTAGTTCAGCCCGATGCACACGACCTTGCCGATCCGGGCGACCGGCGGGCCGACGCGCAGCCCGGTGGCGTCGAGCGCGGGCAGCACACCGGCGGCCGCCGCGCCGCGCACGCGGTCGAGGGCGGACGCGTCGGCGAGCAGACTGCCGTCGATGTCGTCGACGAGGGCGGACAGGTCGCGCAGCGTTCCGTCCTGGTCGAGCAGGGCGGGACGTTCGGCTCCCGGCGGGCCGACACGCAGCAGCTTCATGGTCTTCTCCCTGTGGTCGAGGAGGGCCCGGGAAGGGCCCTGAGGTGCCCCGGCCGATGGAGTGCGGCCATCGGAGGATTGGTCGATCCTCCAAGACAACGGGTCACTCTGCAAGACCCCGTTCACACACTGGACCCTTACGCGTGAGTAACCGGGCGGAGGCCGGGGCACTCCGGGGCCCCGACGGGGGCGCTCCCGGACCGCTGCTGGGGCGCTCCCGGACTCCGGCGAGGACAGTCCCGGGCCCTCGCCGGGGGCCGCCCCCGGAATCCGCCGGAGGGGGCCCCGGTCCGGCCGGGGGCGCTCCCGGCCGTACTCAGACGGCGGTGGCCAGGCTCGCCGCCGCCGGCATGTCCCGGTACAGGTAGGCGCGCTCCAGGGCGGCCCAGGTGGTGCTGGTGACGATGTAGAGCGCGGCGGCCAGCGGCACGACCGCGACCGAGATCAGCGTCGCGAAGGAGAGCAGCGGCAGGTACCGGGCCATGCCCGCGGCCATCGCGGCCCCCGGCTGACCGGGCTCGACCGCGACCGGGGCCGGCTGCCGCCGGGCGCGGAGGTAGTTGTACGTGGCGACGGCGGCGACGAGCGCGAAGAGCGCGAGGTAGACCAGACCGGCCGGACCGAGGACGCCCCCGTCGGCGAGCGCGTCGGCGTAGTGGTGGCCGAGCGGCGCGGCGAAGAGGCTGTGCCCGGACATCCGCCCGCTGGAGAAGAGGTGGTACATCAGGAAGAACGCGGGCGCCTGGAGCAGGCTCGGCAGGCAGCCGGCGAGCGGCGAGACCTTCTCCCGCGCGTGCAGCTCCATGATCGCCTTCTGCATGCGCTCGGGGTTCTTGGCGTGCTTCTTGCGGAGCTCGGCGAGCTGCGGGGCGAGCCGGGTGCGGGCCTTCTGGCCCCGGGCGGCGGCGCGGGAGAGCGGGTGGACCGCGAGCCGCACGAGCAGGGTGAAGAGGACGATCGCGGCGGCCGTGGCGGTGCCGGCGAAGAGCGGCTGGAGCAGGTCGGCGAGCCGCTCGACCAGGGAAGCGAAGACGTTCAAGGGAGCCCTCCGTGGGGTCTCGTCGTGCCGGAAGCAGGAGAAGTCGGCATGACGGGTCCGCGGAAGGTGCGTGCTCGGTACGGGTGGTACGGGCTCCCTACGCGGCCGTCGGGAGGGGACGGCCGGGAGCGCGGGGTCTGCGGCGCCCCGCCGCGTCGGGATCGCGCTGGGGAAGGAAGGCGGTGCGCCGCTCGCGGTCGCGGATGGCGGTGCGGACGGCGGTGGGCGGTACGGCGGGGGCCGTCCGGGCGCCGAAGAGGGCGCAGACCACGCCGGTCGCGGCGAGGGCGACGGCGGCGGAGAGGCTCGCGCCGTCGGAGAGGAGCAGGTCGGCGAGGGCGAGCAGGAAGAACAGCGGCGCGACGACGCGCAGGACCAGGGCCCTGATCGCCATTCCGCCACCTCCTTCGCCCACGGCTCGTCTGTCACGGGGAAGACGCCCGGGGAGACCCGGAAGTTCCCGCGCGCGCCCACGACTTTCCTCTGTCCCGTACGACTGTACGCCGGGACGCGTCCGGTTCCGCGGGCCCGGCCTCACGCATCCGGTCCCGGGCGTCCGGCCCCGCGCATCCGGTCCCGGGCGTCCGGCCCCGCGCATCCGGTCCCGGGCGTCCGCGCTCAGGAGCTCGCGTGCTCCAGCGGGGCCAGGAGGCGGCGGGGCCTGAGGAGGGCGCGGCTGACGGGGTCGGCCGGGTCGGGGTCGAGCCCGGCGCCGGGCCGCATCTCGATGTCGCCGAGCGGGACGGGGACGCGGCAGGCGGGGCATTCGCCGTACGGCCCGAGTTCGGTTCCGCAGTCGGCGTGGTGGAAGTGGCGCAGGGGTACGGCTCCGGGAACCTCGGCGCGTCCCCAGGTCCCGAGCGAGCGGAGGACGGGCCAGAGGCCGAGGCCGCGTTCGGTGAGCACGTACTCGTCGCGCGGGGGCGACTCCTGGTAGCGCCGCCGGTCGAGGACGCCGGCCTCGACGAGGGCCTGGAGGCGGGCGGCGAGCACGGCGCGGGGGATGCCGAGGTGGAGGAGGAAGTCGTTGTAGCGGCGGACCCCGTAGAAGGCGTCGCGGACGACGAGCAGGGTCCAGCGCTCCCCGACGACCTCCAGGGCGCGGGCGATGGAGCACTGCTGGTGGGAGTAGTCCTTGCCGAGGGCCATGGATCCATCGTACCGATTCAAGGTTCATTGAACGAACCTCACTGCTAGGCTGAGTTCATTGACCGAACTGACCGGGTGGAGGTCCCTGCCATGCCCCAGCTCGCCGCCGCGGCCCGCAGCGCGCCGGCCGCGCCCGCCGGCCGCCCCCGCGCCACCCTCGCCGTCACGGCCGCCGCCACCGCGGTCGCGCTGATGAACTACACGGCACCGATGCTGACCCTCCCCGACATGGCCGCCGCCTTCGGCACCCCGGCCTCGGCGCGGGCCTGGCTGCTCAACGGCACCCCGCTCGGCCTGGCCGTCCTGCTCCTGGTCGCCGGGAGCCTCGCCGACGCGCACGGCCGGCGCCGGGTCTTCCTGCTCGGCACCCTCACCCTCGGCCTCACCACCGCGCTCGGCGCGTTCGCCGGCTCGACCGTCACCTTCACCCTGGCCCGGATCGCCCAGGGCGCGGCGAGCGCGGCCGTCCTGGCCGGCAGCCTCGGCCTCCTCGCCCAGGCGTACCCGGCGGGCCGGGACCGGATCAGGGCCACGGGCATCTGGGGCGCCTCGGTCAGCGGCGGCATCGCCCTCGGCCCCCTCCTGGCGGGCGCGCTGAGCCTGGCCGACTGGCGCCTGGCCTACGCGGTGCTGGGAGCGGCGGCGCTGGTGACCGCCGCCGTGGGCGCCCGGACCCTGGCTCGCGAGGAGAGGCTCCCGGCCGCCCCCCGGCCGGACGTGGCGGGGGCGGTGGCCCTCGGCCTGGCCCTGACGGCCCTGCTCACCGCGCTCACCCTCGGCCGGGACGGCTGGTTGCGCCTCCCGGTGCTCCTGCTCCTGCTCGCCTCGGCCGCCCTGACGGCGCTCTTCGCGGCGGTCGAGCACCGCGGGCGTGCGCCCATGATCGACCTGGCGCTGCTGCGGAGGCCCGCGTTCCTGGCGTCGACGCTCGGGGCGCTGTTCACGGGCCTGGCGGTGATCGGCCTGTTCAGCGTGGTGCCCGCGCTGCTCCAGGGCGGGGCCGGGATGTCACCGCTGGGGGCGGCGGCGCTGTTCCTCCTCTGGTCCGGCACCGCGTTCGTGGCGGCGCTCCAGGCGCGCCGGCTCGCGGGCCGGCTCTCCGCCGCGCACCAGCTGGCCCTCGGCTTCGTCCTGTCGGCGGCGGGCGTCCTCGCCCTGCTCGGCGCCCTGGACGGCCCCTGGCCCCGGCTCCTTCCGGGCCTGGTGGTGGCCGGTGCGGGCAGCGGCCTCCTGAACGCGGCCCTGCCCCGGCTCGCCGTCGACTCGGTGCCGCCGGAGCGCGCGGCGATGGGCTCGGGCGCGAACAACACCGCCCGCTACATCGGTTCCTCCGCCGGCGTCGCCCTGACGCTGGCCCTGGTGACCACCGGCCCGGACACGGCCCTGCTCGTCTCCGCCGCCCTGGCCCTCACGGGCGGGGCCCTCACCCTCGCCCTGGGGCGGTCGACACCAGCTTCGCCCAGACGACGAGCCGGTAGGCGCTGGTGAACTCGGGGGTGCAGGTGGTGAGGGTGAGATAGGCCCCGGGGGCGGAGTACCCGTAGGAGGGCTTGACGAGGGACCGGGGCACGGCCCGGATGACACCGACGTCCCGGGGCGAGGTCGAGGCCAGCACGAGATCGACGCGGTAGACGTAGGTACGCGCGCGCGTACGCACGGAGATCTCGTCCCCGTCCCGGAGCCGGTTGATGTACCGGAAGGGCTCACCGTGCGTGTTCCGGTGCCCGGCGAGCGCGAAGTTCCCGACGGCCCCGGGCCCGGCGGTGCCGGGATAGTGCCCGGCGTACCCCTTGTCGAGGACGGACCGCTTGGACACCCCTTCGGCGACGGGCACGGTGAGCCCGAGCCGGGGAACGCGGAGCACGGCGAAGGAGTCGGAGGGTGCGGGCGCGGAGGCCCCCCTCCCGCCCACGGAAACAGCCCCGGACCCGGGATCGCCCCCGGACGGGACCACGCCCTCCCCCGCCTCGGCGGCCGCCCCCTCCCCTTGCACCCCTTCCGCCCCTTCCCTCTCCTCCGTCGGCGCGGGCGGAGGAGGGGGAGAGATGTCCCACTCCCGTTCCAGGACGCGCACCTGGTCGAGGGCCTCGGCGCGGGCCTCCCGATTGGTCCACCAGAGCTGATGGACCACGAGAAGCAGCAGGAGAACCCCGCAGGTGACGACGGTCTCGGCGGCCAGCCACAGCGCGCGGGCGCCCGTACGAGATCGTCCTCCCGACTGGACGACGACCGGCACCCGCTGCCCCACCCTGGCCCGCACGCGGGGCACGATAAGCGCTGAGGCGCCAACTCTCCAGGCCCGTACAGCAGTACGGTGGTGGGCATGCGCCCCGATACGCCTGCCGCCCACACCACCGAAGCCGAGCGTCTGCTGCGCACCGCGGAGCAGTACCCCGGCGACCGGGAGCCCCTGTACCTCCAGGCCGCCGCCCACCGGGAGCTCGCGGGCGACCGCCCGGGCGCGACGGCCCTCTACGACACCCTCCTCGCCGGGGAACCGGCGGACCCGCACCTGATCAGGGCGCTGAAGGCGGCGAACCTGTGGGAGTACGGGCACGAGGCCGAGGCCAGGGCCATCATCGACGGCGTCCGGCAGGCGAAGCCCTCGGACGCGGCGCCCTGGCAGATCGCGGCCGAGACGCTGGAGGCCCACGACGAGCTGGAGGCGGCGGAGTCGGCCCTGACGGACGCGGCGACGCTCCTGGCCACCCCGGAGGACCTCCCCCACGCCACCCAGTCGCTGCTCACCGCCCGGCACCGGATCCGCAGGATGCTGGCGCTGCCGCACGACGACTGGGACACCCGGGCGGACCGCCTGCACACGGGCACGGTCGGCCTGGACGAGCTGCACGACCCGAAGCGCCTGTGGTCGCTCGGCTCCTCGGACCCGGCGGAACTCCAGGCGGAGATCACCCGGCTCCGCTCGGAGCTGGGCACCTACCGCACGGCGCTGTCCCGTCCGTTCCCGGTGGCGGTGCTGCACTGGCTGGAACCGGAACTGGACGAACTGCTGGCGGCGTACCCGGAACTGGAGGCGGAGTACCCGACGTACCGGGCCCACCTGACGGACATCGAGGCCTCCCTCCGCGAACTCGCGGCCGCCGGCACCCCGAACCTGGGCATCGTCCGAGCGACGGTCCCCTCGTACGAAGCCTTCGCGGCCTCGGAATCCACGACCCCGTCGAACGCGGACCTACTCCCCCAATACACGACAACCCTGGCAGCAAGGGCCCGGGCAACCCCGTGGCCCCCACTCCGCGACGAGGAGTGCTGGTGCGGGTCGGGGCGGGTCTATGGGGAGTGCCACGGGGGCGACTGACCTGCACCTTTATTGACCGTTTCCACGCACGGTGTCAGTCGGTTGGAGTAACGTCATCCGCGTCACATTGCTGTGAGACTGGCCGCATTCCTGCACAGGTCAGTCCTGTGTGCGAGGAAGACACGTGCCTTACGAGTCCGGCCCTGACTGGCAGTTCGACGTGCCCACGAGCGGGAGCAAGCGCCTGCCGCCAGCCGCCCGGTACGTGGAGTCGCTGACCCATCAGGGCTACGGCTTCGAAGCGGCCATTGCCGACCTCATCGACAACTCCATCGACGCCGACGCGAAGAACGTCGTGGTGAGCTTCTCGCGCGATGACGACCGTCTCGTGAGCCTGCTGGTGGTCGACGACGGACACGGCATGAACGACGCGGCGCTAGACGTCGCCATGACCGTGGGCGGGCAGCAGGACTACTCCGCCGACGCGCTGGGCCACTTCGGAGCCGGACTGAAGGCGGCCTCGCTGTCGCACGCCGATGCTCTGACCGTGATCAGCCGCACCAAGCGCAGCCCCTCCACGGGGCGACGTTGGCTCACGGCCCGGGCACACGAGGACTTCACGTGCGACATCGTCGACTCCAGGTACTGCCAGGACCTCGTTGACCGATACGACGGTGTGATCGGCTGGCACGGCACCATCGTCCGGTGGGACGGGGTGCGGGCTTTCGGAACCATCACCGCAGGCCAGACCGACCGCTTCCTGAACGAGACGATCGAGCGGCTGGAAACCCACCTCGGGCTGTACCTCCACCGCTTCCTGGCAAGGGACGACTTTCACATCGACATCGTCGTGGAAGACGTGAGAACCAGGGAAGAACTCGACCACCGCGGTGTCGAAGCCATCAACCCCTTCGGCTACCGGATCCCTGGACGGGCAGGCTATCCCCGCACGTACACAGCTCCCGTCGAGGGAGTCGGCGAGCTGGAGCTTGAAGCCCACATCTGGCCGCCCAAGTCCCCGCTCGTGGCCTTCCGCGGCATCGGCCCTCTCGCTGAGCGTCAGGGCTTCTACGTCTACCGGAACGACCGCCTGGTGCAAGCCGGAGGCTGGAACGGAACCCGCAGCGGCGAGACGCACCACCACCTTGCCCGGATCGCCATCGACCTGCCCTCCCAGCCGAACCGCGTCTTCTCACTCACGGTGAAGAAGGACGGGATCAACGTCACCCCGGCCTTCGCACGTGGCCTGGAGAAGGCGGCAGCCAGCGACGGCAGCACTTTCCTCCAGTACCTGAACGAGGCGGAGCAGGTCTACCGGGACGCCGCACGCCGGCCTACCGAAGTCCAGCGCAAGGAGGTCATCCCTCCGGGCAAGGGCGTCGATCCGAAGCTGAAGAGAACGCTCCGCGACGAGCTCCCCGCACTGGAGGGCGAGGAGCCCATCACCTTCCGCTGGGAGGGCCTGCCGCCCGACGTCTTCTTCGACATCGACCGCGAGGAGCACGTCGTACGCCTGAACAAGGATTTCCGGCAGGCCTTCAACGGAGAACGTCGGGCCGGGTCGAACGATGCTCCGGTCCTCAAGGCCATGCTCTATCTCATGCTGGAGAAGAACTTCCGCATGGGCCGGTCCAGTGCACAGCGAAATGACGAGATGGCGTTGTGGAACAGCATTCTGCTGTCCGCCGCCCAGTGCGAGCTGACTCGCGGAGAGGCGCTCCAGTGAACAACGGTCTGCTCAACCTCCACATTGATGCCCTGGGCGCCATGAACCGTGGCCCCAAGGACTTCGCCAAGATCGCCTTCGCCGTCTCCGACCTCGAGGAGCCCGCCGACGGAGACCTGGAGGAGTTCCGCAGCCTGCTGCTGGCCGGACAGCCCGAATTCATGGCGCTCTGGACTCAGAAGCTGACGTCCTGGGACATGGCCGAAACTGCACCCTGGTCTGCCGCCCCTGCTGGAACCGAACAAAGGCGCTCCGACACCTACGCGAGGCTCGGCTTCACCGACGAGGTCTGCAAGGCACTCGACGTGGCGGTTCCCCTCGTCACGGGCACACGGCCCGTGGTGATCAGCAAGGACTTCACTCCCTGGTACACCAAGGAGAAGAGCACAGCGCGTTCGTTCTACTGGTCGGCGTACGAGCGAGTCCTGCGTGACAAGGGCTGGAGCGAGGCCGCCATCGCAAGTCTCGACCAGGCTTCGCACAGCGTGGTGGAGCGGCTAGCCGATCCCACCCGGGCCGAGGCGTACAGTGCCCGCGGCCTTGTGGTCGGCTACGTGCAGTCGGGCAAGACGGCCAACTTCACCGGTGTCATCGCCAAGGCAGTCGACGCCGGATACCGGCTGGTCGTCGTTCTCGGAGGAACACTCAATCTCCTGCGCGGCCAGACCCAGCGCCGTCTGGACATGGAGCTGATCGGCAGGGAGAACATCCTCCGCGGCATCAGCCCCGACGACATCGACAGCCTGATCGACATCGACTACCAGGACGACGAGGACTGGCCCGCCAAATTCGTCTCCCACGCTGGCCGGCCCTCGGACCGCGGGGCCTTCGACATCGAGCGGCTGACGACTCGCGACGACGACTACCAGGGCCTGGGGCAGGGCATCAGCGCACTGGACATCCCGAAGAGCGACCCCACCCGCCCTCTGCACGACCCGGTGAACCTGCATCCCTCGGCAGCCCGCGTCATGGTGGTGAAGAAGAACAAGGACGTCCTCACCAAACTGGTAACGGACCTCAAGAGGGTGGGCAACATCCTCGGCGAGCTCCCCGTGCTGATCATCGACGACGAGTCCGACCAGGCATCCGTGAACACGGTCAACCCGACCAAGCAGACAGAGGGCGAGGAGACCCGCACGGCCATCAACGGCCTCATCTCCCAGCTCCTCAAACTGCTCCCGCGCGCCCAGTACGTCGGATACACGGCAACGCCCTTCGCCAACGTCTTCATCGACCCGGACGACGCCCAGGACATCTTCCCGCGCGACTTCCTCATCTCCTTGCCCCGTCCAGTGGGCTACATGGGAGTCCAGGACTTCCACGACCTTGAGTCGGCAGTCCCCCTGGACGAGCGGACCTTCGCCAACTCCCAGGAGAAGGCCCACGTCCGCGGCGTTCCTGACGGTACGGACGACAGGCTTCTGGAAGCCCTGGACGCGTTCATCCTCTCGGGCGCGTTCAAGCTCTACCGCGTCAGCCAGGGCGTGCCCGCAAGCAAGTACCGCCACCACACCATGCTCGTCCACGACTCCGTACGCATGGCAGACCACAAGGCTCTCGCCCAGCGTCTGAACGGGGCGTGGCGCGAGTTCTACAGCAGCAGCGCCGCGCACGAGCGGCTGGCGAAGCTCTTCCACGAAGACTTCAAGCCGGTCTGTGACGCCCGGGCCGAAGGCGCGCCCGTCCCGAACTCCTATGAGGTACTCAAGCCCTTCATCAGCAGCGCGCGCCGGCTCATCAGCCTGGGAAGCGATCCGGTCATCATCGTGAATGGTGACAAGGAACGCGACTACGAGCAGGCCGATCTCGACTTCGACCGCACCCCCAACGTCTGGAAGATCCTCGTCGGCGGCACCAAGCTCTCCCGGGGCTTCACCGTCGAGGGACTGACCGTCACGTACTACCGGCGCAAGACCCAGCAGGCGGACACTCTGATGCAGATGGGCCGCTGGTTCGGTTTCCGGGATCAGTACCGCGACCTGGTGCGCCTCTACATCGGTCGTGAGGAGCCCTACGGCAAGGGCAAGACCCTCGATCTCTACGAGGCGTTCGAGGCCATCTGCCAGGACGAGGAGGTGTTCCGCGCTCAGCTCGCGCAGTACGCCACGATGGTCGACGGCGAACCTCAGCTGACCCCCGAGCGCATGCTGCCCCTGGTCTCACAGCACCTGGCGCTGATCAGGCCCTCGGCGCGGAACAAGATGTTCAACTCCGAGCTGGTCGAGATCCGTTCCCCCGGCAAGCCGATCGAGCCCGCCGCCTACCCTCTGGGTACGGCGCAGACCCGGCGCAACACCGAGCGGTGGAAGCCGCTGCTCCGCGTCTTCGATGCCGATCCCGTCACCCTTGCCCTTCCGCCGGACAGCAGCAGTCCGCTCACCCGGACCTTCCAGGCAACGACGGCTCTCGTGCCGCACACCGAGCTCATCAACGTGCTGAGTCAGCTGGAGTGGGAGGGTGACAATCACTTCACCCCTCACCTCAACTACCTGGCGCAGCTCGATGGTTCGCTGGCGGCGGTCGACACCTGGCTGCTGGTGGCTCCCCAGACGACTCCGAGCCGTCGCGTAGAGGGCACCCTCCTCGGGCATGGTCCGGCGTCACTCGTCCGACGGAGCCGCCAACTGGGGAAAGTCGCGTTCGGCCGAATCTCAGGCCTGGAGCATCGGCGGTGGGCTCAGGCTCTGATCAACGAGGCTCGGGCTGGCGCCTCGCTCCCGGGGCCGCTTGCCCTCGGAGCCAGCACAGGCATCGTGCTTCTCTACGCGGTCGTGGAGACGGACGACGACGCGAAGCTCCGCTCCGCTGCGCCACAGGGCGTGGCAGACCCCTCTCAGACGTTTCTCGCCTTCACGGTCGTCCCGCCGACGGCAGCCAACGATTCCTCTCTGCGTCTGCTCCGCTATCAGGCCAAGCGATCAGGAACACGTGACGAGTCGTAACCGCGTCCCAGCAGGCCGTCGACATACCGCTGATCAGACAGGACCCCCTCTGTGCTTCCCCTGGACATAACGGCAGCGTCCAACATCCAAGGCCTGCCACTCCTCGCCGAGGATGCAGAGCTCGCCGCGGTCTACCACAAGCTCCTTCAGCTCGACCCGGAGGGCCACCGCTTTGCCGCTGTCTTGCGCGACACCATCGACCAGTTGCTCAACGGCGAGGTAACCGGCCGCTACGACTGGAAGACACTCTTCAAGACCGAGAAAACACACGCAGGCACACTTGTCGAGATCAACCTGCAGCGCGAGTTCAAGTTCAGCGACGGCACCGACATGGACTACCAGATCGCCGATATCGAGGTGGACTGCAAGTACTCACAGCAGTTCGGCGGCTGGATGATCCCGCCTGAGGCGCTGGGCCACCTCTGTCTGCTCGTATGGGCTGACGACTACAAGAGCCGGTGGAGCGCTGGTCTCCTGCGCATCGAGGAGCCCTGGCTGAACGCGGGAAACAACCGCGACAAGAAACTGACGATCAAGGCGGAGCACCGGAACAGGATCCTCTGGCTGTGGCACCAGCAGGATCTCCCCGAGAACGCCCTTCTCCACATGAACGCTGACGACCGGGCAGCGGTCTTCGCCGCCGGCTCAGGCCAGGCGCGGCTCAATGAGCTGTTCCTCCGGCTCCAGCAGCGGCGGATCAGCCGGAACGTGGTCCGCACGGTTGCACAGCAGAAGGACTACATGAAGCGCGTCCGCGGAAACGGCGGCTCGCGCTCAGCCCTGCGCGACAGGGGAATCCTCATCATGGGGGACTACGAAAGCCACCGGAGGATCGCCTCAGATCTCAGGATTCCCGTACCCCGGGAGGGGGAGTTCGTCAGTGCTCGTGTAGTTGAGGTGACATCTCCGAGCGATCGGCACAGCGTCATGTTGGACGGTCGGCACTGGGCGTGCGCCTTCCCTGATGAAGCCGACGAACCCGCCCCTTGTCTTCCGTCAACCGCTAAGTGAGCCCGTCTGATGAGTGCATCTTTCGCCGCCCAGCTACTCGGCTGGAAGCTGCTGGATTCGGGGGCCTTGGTGGCCAACAGCGCGGACACCAGCAGCACCCCTTCAAAGCAGCTGGCCGCGGCCATACTCGAAGACCTGGGCATCCCCCACGAGATCCATGCGGCGACTCCCGCCGACCCTGGTCCGGCTCTTGAGGTGGCGGTGCGCGACGACCTCGCCGACACGCTGACTCAGTTGGACAGCCAGCGGAAGTGGCAGGTTGACCACAAACAGGTAGTGACTGCATTCGGCCAGTACGACCATCTCGCCAAACTGTCCGCACTGCTCAAGAAATACCCGGAACTGAGGACCGAGCTGGGACGCGACTACCTGATCAAGCCGGACGTGACCGTGGGGGTGGAGGAATCACCCCTGCTGGGTGACCCCCGACCGTTCCTCCATGCCGCCGTATCGTGCAAATGGACGATACGGTCCGACCGCGTCCAGAACATCCGGCATGAGTTCCTCCAGATGATCAGGCACCGTCGCGGCCGTCTGCCGCACCTCGTGGCAGTGACGGCCGAGCCGATGCCCAGCCGGATCGCGGCCATCGCTCGCGGAACGGGCGAGGTGGATGCGGTCTACCACATCGCCTTCGACTCACTCTCCAAAGCCGTTCAGGACGTGGGCAGCAAGCAGCAGAAGGACGACTGGAAGGAATGCGTCGAGCAGGGCCGGGTCCTGCCGTACGAGAGGCTGGCCGACACTCTGGCAGGCTGGTAGTCGGAGGGCTGCATGCGATGACCCAGCAAGATACTGACGCGGAATGGTCGCCGCCAGAAGGTTCATGGGCCTCGTCAGAGGCACGTCGCCACAACATGCAGGCAATCCGTAGCCGGGACACCAAGCCGGAGCAGTTGGTGCGGCGCCTGTTGCACGCACAGGGGCTGCGCTATCGGGTAGCAGCAAGGCCGCTGCCTGAGCTGCGCCGGACGGCAGACATCGTTTTCCGGCCCGTGAAGGTTGCCGTGTTCATTGACGGCTGCTATTGGCACGGCTGTCCTGAGCACTATGTGCCGCCGAAGACGAATTCCGGCTATTGGTCGGACAAGGTCGCCCGGAACATGGCGCGTGACCGGGACACCGACCAGCGCCTGGAAGACGCTGGCTGGACGGTGCTCCGTTTCTGGGAGCACCAGCCCTCGGAGGAGTGCGCCATCCACATCGCTGCGGAGGTGGAGAAGCGTCGTGCCCGTGCACGCGGCACGGGCACGACGTGATCAGGAGTTCTGGGCGTCCCGCTCACGAGCGGCCCTCAGAACGTCCATGATCGACCGGCCGACGGCCTCGGCAACCGGCGGCGGGAACGCGTTTCCGACCTGCCGGTACTGAGCCGTCTTACCGCCGTCGAAGATCCAGTCCCCGGGGAATCCCTGGATGATCGCCGCCTGCTCCACGGTCAGCATGGGCCCCGCAGGGCCGAAGAGGTCACGCCCCTCGGATCCCTTCTTCTTGGACGTCTCGATGTCGTTGGCCACCCCTAGTCCCGAGACACCCAGTTGCTTCCAGGCCGCCTTGGCCCTGCTCGGGCCGAGGTCGGCGCCGCCGTGCTTCTTCGACCCGCCGACTAGCGTGGGAGCGATGCCTGCGCTGTCCTTGGCCTGCAGCTCCTCGTGACGCTTCGTTGCCGTGTCGTGCCAACGGGCGTAGGCCGCGCGGGCTTCCTGGTCACGAGGGCCGTCGTAGTGAGCCTTGTACCGCTCCTCCATCGACGTGGCGAGCGCCTCCACCACACTCACGGCGTCTTCGTGCGTCGGAGTCGGCCATTCGTACTTGACGTCATCCTTGAGGACGTCCTCGCGGATGGCGACGAGAATCGCCCTGGGCCTCAGCTGCGGAACTCCGAAGTCGCTGGCCTCAAGGAGACCCCAATGGCACACCTTGTACCCGAGGCCCTCGTCATGCACGAGAGTGCCGTCTTCAGCTCGGTAGTCGCCACTCTGGAGTTTGGCGGTGATGTAGTCCCGATAGTCCGAGAACTTCGGGTCGAGAATGCCTCGCACGTTCTCGATCATCACAGCGCGGGGCCGCAACTTCTCGACGAGATAAAGCATCCGCGGAAAGAGATCCCGCTCATCGTCCTTCCCGAGCTGCTTGCCCGCGTGAGAGAAGGGCGGGCACGGCACACCCCCGGCCAGCAGATCGAGGTCCCCAGGCTTGATCAGACCGCCGTCCGTCTGCACGCTCTCCAACGGCTCGAAGTTCGTGACATCCGCGTGGCTGAGGTCGCAGTGCAGCTTCTCCCAGCCCCAGTCCGGTCGCGCTTCGATGTTCCGCCGCAGGGTTTCCCTTGCGTTCTTGTCGATCTCGACGAGCGCGAGATGCCTGAAACCGGCAGCGTGCAGGCCAATAGCCTGACCGCCGGCTCCGGCGCAGATCTCGATTGAAGTGAACTCCGCCTCAGTGCTGGTCATGCACCCTCCTTCGACCACGTACCTCGCTGGCGCCTTGTCCGCCAGCCATCACAGAGAGTGACAGACCCCACTGACAACGCACCCCAAGTGTGCGCCATCCCGCAACCTCCTCAGACACTCCCCACCCGCAGCGAGCGCTTGTACGATCTTCTGTATGGCGCAAATCTCCTGGGTGAGGGACGAGCTGCTTCTGGCATGCGCGCTCGTCATGGAGAACGGATGGCGCGAGCTGCGCCAGAGCGATCTCCGGGTTTGGGAACTGTCTGACCTGCTCCGCTCGCTCCCCCTGCATGGGGACGCCGCCAGAGATCAGCGCTTCCGGTCGCCGAACAGTGTGAGCCGCAAGACGACCGACATCGCCACAGCCCACCCTGACCACGTCGGCCCGGCAACCAAGGGCGGGCGCCCCACCCGAGAGATCGTCTCCGACTTCCTCACGCACCCCGCGGAGATGCTCGCCGCCACTCGCGCGCTGCGCGACGGAATCGCCAGCGGCGAACTCCACCGCATCCCGGTGCAGCCGGACGAGGCCGATGACGATGGCGGACAGGGCGCACGCGAAGGCCGGCTGCTGCTGCGCTGGGCGCTGCACCGCGAACGGGACCGCGGTCTCCGGAACAAGAAGATCCGGCAGGTGCAACGTCTGAACCTGCCCGTCCGCTGTGAAGTCTGCACCTTCGACTTCGGCCTCACGTACGGGCCTCTCGGCGCCGACTACGTCGAGGTTCACCACGTCACCCCCCTCCACATCACCGGCTCCCGCGAAACGCGTCTCGAGGACCTCGCCCTGCTGTGCGCCAACTGCCATCGCATGTGTCACAGGAACTACAAGGGGCAATCGTGGCGCACTCCGGACGCTGTTCGTGCGGAAATGCGCTCGGTAACCAGCCGCGCGGCTGCCTGCGCCTCGTGAACTGCTGCGCACAGTGCGCCTGACCGTCAGCCCTCCCGGTGGCCCCGCGTCCGCACCTCGTACGCTCGAAGGACGCACCCCCCGACCGGAAGGACCCCGTCATGCCCCGCATCCCCTCCCCCGCCATCGCCGCCGCCGGGCTCGTCGGCGGGTACGCCGTGGCCCGGTGGACCAAGAAGCGGCCGCTCGGGGGTGCCGTGCTGGCCGTCGCCGGTGGTGTGGCCGCGCGGGAGTGGCAGCAGGCGGGCGGGGCCAAGGCCGCCGTCGGGCTGACCGCCGGGTACGTCGCCGCCTTCGCCGGGTCCCACCCGCTCGCCAAGAAGATCGGGGCCTGGCCCGCCGTGTTCTCCGTCGCCGGTGGCATGGCCGCCGCCTCCTGGGCCGTCACGCGCGGGAAGAACTGACGTCACGCGCGCCCGGGGCCGAGCCCGGCTCCGGGCCCCACGTCCGGGACCCCCGCCCCACCCCGCGCAGGGGCGCCCCACCCCGTGCCGAGCCCCCAGCCCCCAGCCCCCAGCCCCCAGCCCCCGCGAAGGGTCCTCACCCCCCCACCGCGTGGCTCACCGTGTAGATCAGGAGGCCCGCCAAGGCGCCCACCACCGTGCCGTTGATGCGGATGAACTGGAGGTCGCGGCCGATGTTCGCCTCGATCTTGCGGGAGGTCTGGTGGGCGTCCCAGCCGGCGACCGTGTCCGTGATCAGCGAGGTGATCTCGTGGCGGTAGGTGGTGACCACGTACGCCGCCGCGTCTTCCGCCCAGCCTTCCACCTTCGCCTGGAGGCGGGCGTCCGTCGCCAGGCGGGTGCCCAGGGAGATCAGTGAGGCGCGGGCCCGCAGCCGGAGCTGGCTGCGGTCGTCCTCGGCCGCCGCGATGATCAGGGACCGTACCGAGGACCACGCCGAGGCGATGATGTCCTGCACCTCCGGGCGGGCCAGCAGGTCCGACTTCAGGCGCTCCACCCGGGCGCGGGTGTCCGTGTCGGCCTGGAGGTCCGCCGCGAAGTCCGTGAGGAAGCGGTCGATCGCCCCGCGCGCCGGGTGCCCCGGCATGTCCCGCATCTCCGTGACGAAGCGGAGCAGCTCCTTGTAGACCCGCTCCCCGATCCGCTTGTCCACGAAGCGCGGCGTCCAGCCCGGCGCCCCGCCCTGCACCGCGTCCATCACCGAGTCGCCGTGCGTCACCAGCCAGTCGTGCGCGCGGGTGCAGACCAGGTCGACCGCCCTGCGGTGCGCCCCGTCCGAGACCACCTTCTCCAGGGTCTTGCCCAGGCCCGGGGCGATCTCCGCCGCCTCCGCCCTCCGGGTGATCGCCTCGCCCACGACCGCCTGCACGTCCGCGTCCCGCAGCACCGTCAGGGCACCCCGCAGGGCCGTCGACAGCTCCTCCGTGACCCGGTCCGCGTGGGCCGGGTCCGCCAGCCACCCGCCGAGCCGCCCGCCGATGCCCAGGGCCGCCAGCCGGCCCCGTACGACGTCCGCCGACAGGAAGTTCTCGCCGACGAAGGTGCCCAGCGACGCCCCCAGCTGGTCCTTCTTCGTCGGGATGATCGCCGTGTGCGGGATGGGGAGGCCCAGGGGGCGCCGGAACAGCGCGGTCACCGCGAACCAGTCCGCGAGCGCGCCGACCATGCCCGCCTCCGCAGCCGCGGCGACGTACCCCGCCCAGGCCCCCCAGCCCGCGTTCTTCGCCCACGTCGCCAGGGCGTAGACCACGGCCACCAGCAGCAGCAGCGCCGTCGCCAGGGCCTTCATGCGGCGGACGCCTCTGCTCTTCTCCTCGTCCGCCGCCGTGTACGAGAAACTCACCATCGACTCGACCTCCTACATCAGGGACTCCCGGCGCTCGTCCCGAGTTCCCCCGTACATCTTCGCGATCACCGCCTCGATGTCCGGCTCCCGCACCGAGAGGTCGACCAGGGGGTACTTCGCGGCCACCGCCGCCACCAGCGGCGCCGCCGAGGAGACGGACGGGAAGGCGAGCCACTGGCGGGGGCCCTCCGCCCGTACGAAGCGGGCTCCCGGCACGTCCGTGATCGGCTCCACCTCCCGCTCCAGGTCCACCATCAGGAGCCGTTCGCTCTCGCCCACCGCGTGCAGCCCGGCGAGCTCCCCGTCGTACATCAGCCGCCCGTGGTCGATGACCATCACCCGCGAGCAGAGCTGTTCGATGTCCGTGAGGTCGTGGGTGGTGAGGAGGACCGTGGTGCCCCGGGTCCTGTTCAGGTCGCGGAGGAAGTCGCGGACCTTCGCCTTCGACACCACGTCCAGGCCGATCGTCGGCTCGTCCAGGTACAGCACCTCCGGGTCGTGCAGCAGCGCCGCCGCGATGTCGCCGCGCATCCGCTGGCCGAGGGAGAGCTGCCGTACGGGCACGTCGAGGAGCTCGCCCAGGTCGAGCAGGTCCACGCAGCGGGCGAGGTTCTCCTCGTACCGCGCGTCGGGGATCCGGTACATGCGGTGGACCAGCCGGTACGAGTCCTTCAGCGGGAGGTCCCACCAGAGCGTCGTCCGCTGGCCGAAGACCACCCCGATCCGCTGGGCCAGCCGGGTGCGCTCCCGCGCCGGATCGATGCCCGCGACCCGCAGCCGGCCGCCGCTGGGGGTCAGGATGCCGGTGAGCATCTTGATGGTGGTCGACTTCCCGGCGCCGTTCGGGCCGATGTAGCCGACCATCTCGCCGCGCTCCACGCCGAAGGTGATGCCGTCGACCGCCCGGACCTCCTTCTTCTCGCGGCGGAGCAGTCCCGCCCTCCGGCGGACCGTGAAGGTCTTCTCCAGGGCGTCCAGTTCGATGAAGGGCATGCTCCGTCAGCTTCCTGTCGATCGGTACGAGCGGACCCCGGCCCGCCACGCGAGCCCCGCGACCCCGCAGGCCGCGGCCGCCACCAGCGGCGCCGCGAAGGCCGCCCCGTCCGGCACCCCCGCCGGAGCCGGCCGGCCGAGCACGTACAGCGCGGGGAGCCAGCTCACGAACGCCAGCGGCACCACGTACACCACCCCCCGCACCAGGTCCTGCGCGAAGATCGTCGGCGGGTACTGGAGGAGGGTGTTCCCGCCGTACGTGAAGGAGTTCGTGACCTCGGCCGCGTCCTGCATCCAGAAGAGCGCCGACGCGCCCACCACCATCACCGCGCCGAAGATCACCGCCCCGCACACCACCGTCACCGGCAGCAGCAGCACCTTCAGCGGCGTCCAGTCGACGTCGAGCAGCAGCAGCCCCCAGACCAGGACCATCAGGCCCTGCGCGACCCGGCCGAACCGCCGCAGCGCGAACTTGTCCGCCGCGACCTGCGCGAGCAGCGGCGCCGGACGCATCAGGAACGTGTCGAGGGAGCCGTCCCTGACCCGCCGCCCCATCCGCTGGAGCGAGCCCATCGTCAGGTCGGCGAGCCCGAAGGACGTGCCGGCCGTCCCGTACAGCAGGGCGACCTCGGCGAAGGAGAACCCGCCGAGGCCCCGCACCTGACCGAACATCAGGAGGATGACGACGAAGTCGAAGAAGGTGACGCAGAAGCTGGTGAGGAGGGTCAGCGCGAAGGAGGACCGGTACGTCATCGTGGAGCGGATCCACATGCCCGCCACCATGCGGTACGTACGCCAGGATTCCCGCGCCCACGAGTCGCGCGCCGAGGACTCCCCCGCGTCCTGACCCCGGGACTCGCGCGCGTCCTGGCCCCGGGGCTCCCCCGTCCCCGCCCCCCGCACCCCCGGCTCAGCCACCCTGGACCACCACCTTCCGCCGTGCCGCCGCCTGCGCCGCACGGCCCGCGCCCAGCAGGACCACGGCCCAGCAGCCCTGGAAGGCGTACGCCCCCGCCAGCTCCCAGCCCTGGTACCTGCCCAGGTAGACATCGGCCGGCACCTGGAGCAGCGAGGCCCACGGCAGGGTCCGGGCGACCTCGCCCAGCGTGCCCGGGAAGACGTTCAGCGGCAGGAGCATCCCCGAGAAGAACAGGCCGCCCAGCCAGGCCACCTGCACCACGCCCTGCCCGTCGAGCAGCCAGAACGCGCTCATCGCCACCAGGTACCAGAGCGCGAAGCCGACGGTGGAGCCCAGCGCCACCGCCACCAGGAACGCGAGCCAGGCACCCGGCCCCGACGGCAGGGTGAAGCGGAAGACGAGCGCGCCGACCGCCATCGGGACGACTCCCCGGCCGAGGAGCTGGTAGGCGGACCGGCCCGCGTCGGCCGAGAACCACCAGGCCTGGAGGTCGACGGGACGGTAGAGGTCGACGGCGATGTCACCGGTCCTGATCCGCTCGATCAGCTCGTCCTCGAAGCCGCCGCCCATCAGTCCGCAGACGGTGATCAGCGCCTGGCCGATCCACACGTACGCGAGGGCGTCGTCCATGGAGTAGCCGCCGAGCCCCGGCCGTTCGTCCCAGAGGGCGATGTACGTGGCGGAGAGCACGAACCCGAAGACGCTGTTGGTGAAGACGCCCGCGGCCGTGGCCACGCGGTAGGTGGCGTAGCGCCGGAAACCTCCCGCTGCCACCGTCGCGTACAGCCGCAGCATGAAGGTCCCTTTCCCCGGGGTGGACGGCGAAGCGCACGACCCTAGTGGCTCGGCCCGGCGCGCCGCGACCGGTTTTCGCGCCACCTTCGGGGCGCTTGGGAGATTTCCGGGGAGTTTCAGCGCATTCCGTGCAGTATGTGATGCCATGTCCCCTTCCTCCGGTACGAGTGGCACGCACGGCACGAGCGACGACGATCCGCGTCCGAGCGGCTGGGCACCGCGGGACCCCACCCTGCACGGACCGCCCCGGGTCCGGCCGCGCGGCGCCTTCCGCCGCGTCCTCCGGGCGCTCCTCGGGCTCCTGCTGCTCGGGACGCTGCTGCTCGCCGGTGCCTTCGCCGCCGGCTACCTCCTGGTGGAGATCCCGCCCGCCAACGCCGCGGCCGTCGCCCAGTCGAACGTCTACCTCTACCGGGACGGCACCCCCCTCGCCCGCGACGGCGAGGTGAACCGCGAGAACATCCGCCTCGACCAGGTCCCGCTCCCCGTCCGGCGGGCCGTCCTCGCCGCCGAGGAACGCGACTTCCACACCTCGCGCGCCGTCGACCCCAAGGCCATGGTCCGCGCCGCCTGGAACACCGTCACCGGCAAGGGCCGCCAGTCCGGCTCCACCATCACCCAGCAGTACGTCAAGAACTACTACCTGGGCCAGGAGCAGACCCTCAGCCGCAAGGCCAAGGAGTTCTTCATCGCGATCAAGCTGGGCCGCGAGAAGAGCAAGGAGGAGATCCTCCAGGGCTACCTGAACACCAGCTACTTCGGCCGGAACGCGTACGGGATCCAGGCCGCCGCCCGCGCGTACTACGGCAAGGACGTCGAGCACCTCGACACCGCCGAGGGCGCCTACCTCGCCTCCCTCCTCAAGGCCCCCAGCGCCTACGACGTCACCACCCACCCCGAGAACCGCGCCAAGGCCGTCGCCCGCTGGCACTACGTCCTCGACGGCATGGTCACCGAGGGCTGGCTCTCCCCCGCCGCCCGCGCCGCCGCCCGCTTCCCCGCCCCCCAGACCGCGCGCGCCGCGACCGCCCTCTCCGGCCAGCGCGGCTATCTCGTGCAGGCCGTCGAGGAGTACCTCACCGGCCGCGGGATCGTCGACGAGAAGACCCTCGCCGGCGGCGGCTTCCGCATCACCACCACCCTGGAACCCGCCACGCAGGAGGCCCTCGTCCAGGCCGTCGAGGACCGGGTCGTCTCCCGGCTCGACCCGGCGGGCTCCCCCACCGACCGGTACGTACGGGTCGGGGCCGCGGCCGTCGACCCGGCGAACGGCAAGGTCCTCGCCATGTACGGCGGCGTCGACTACACCCAGCAGTACGTCAACAACGCCACCCGCCGCGACTACCAGGTCGGCTCCACCTTCAAGCCCTTCGTCTTCACGGCCGCCGTCCAGAACGCCGCCCAGACCCAGCAGGGCCTGCCCATCACCCCGTACACCGTGTACGACGGCACCAACCGGCGCCCGGTGGAGGGCTGGGGCGGCAGCCCGTACGACCCCGCCAACGAGGACGACGCGGACTACGGCGACATCGCCGTCGGCGCGGCCACCGACCTGTCCGTGAACGCCGTGTACGCCCAGATGGCCGTCGACGTCGGCCCCGCCCGCGTGCGGCGCACCGCGATCGCCCTCGGCGTCCCCGGCACCACCCCCGACCTCACCGCCTCCCCCTCCATCGCCCTCGGCGCCGCCACCGCCAGCGTCCTCGACATGGCCTCGGCCTACGCGACGCTCGCCGCGCACGGACGGAACGGCAGCTACGCGCTCGTCGAGGAGATCAGCCGGAACGGCCACGAGGTCGAACTCCCCGGCACCGCCCGCCGCCAGGCCGTCAGCCGCGAGGCCGCCGACACGACGACGTCGATCCTGCGGAGCGTCGTCGAGGCCGGCACCGGCACGGCCGCGCAGGCCGCCGGACGCCCCGCCGCCGGCAAGACGGGCACGGCGGAGGACGACAAGGCCGCCTGGTTCGCCGGCTACACCCCGGAACTCGCCACGGTCGTGGCGGTGATGGGCCAGGACCCCGAGTCCGGGTCGCAGGAGTCGCTCTACGGCGCCCTGGGCGAGGCGCGTGTCAACGGGGGCGGGGTGCCGGCCGAGATCTGGGGCCGCTTCACCCGGGCGGCTCTGGCCGGGACACCGGCCCGGGACTTCGAGCTCCGGCTCATGCCGGGCGCCGAGGCACCGCCGGCGACGGCGGCACCCGAGTCGACGGAAGGACAGGACGGCTCGGGCCGGCCGGAGGACTGGTACGAGACCGGGGAGGCGGGACCGGGCGCGGCACCGCGCGGCAACGGCCCCGGACACGGGCCCGGAGCAGGACGTGGCCCCGGAGTCGGACGGGGACCTGAGATCGGTCCGGCACCTGGCCCCGGCCCCGGCGCGGGACCCGGCGCGCACCCGGGCGCGGGGCCCGACACCGCGCTTCCGATCACGCCCCCGGTCCCGCCGGCGCCCGGGTCAGGAGCCGGGCGCCCCGCGGGTCAGTGACCGCTGGTCGCCTTGAGCCCCACCACGGCGACCAGCAGCAGACAGACGAAGAAGATCCGGGCGGCGGTCGCCGGCTCACCGAGCACCACCATGCCGAGCACCGCCGCACCCGCCGCGCCGATGCCGACCCACACGCCGTAGGCCGTACCGATCGGCAGGGTCTTGGCAGCCTGCGAGAGCAACATCATCGAGGCGACGATCCCGAGGCCGGTGAACACGCTCGGCCAGAGCCGGGTGAAGCCGTCGGTGAACTTCATGCCGATGGACCAGCCGACCTCGAGCAGACCGGCGACGATCAGAAGAACCCAGGCCATGACGACACACCTCCGCGAGACGGAACAACAGGAGTGCGTCGTCTTGTCGTCAACCCGGTACGGCGCGTCTCGTCGGGGTGTCTCCAGGCTAGCAAAGAACCGGCAAAGGCCCCGGTGACTCCGGTCACCAGGGCCTCGGGGGCGGTCCGACCCGCCGGTCTACAGATACAGCCCGGTCGAGTCCGAGGTGCCCTGGAACCGGTCCGCGGCCACCGCGTGCAGGTCGCGCTCCCGCATCAGGACGTACGCGACACCGCGCACCTCGACCTCGGCGCGGTCCTCGGGGTCGTACAGCACCCGGTCGCCGGTCTCGACGGTACGGACGTTCTGGCCGACCGCGACCACCTCGGCCCACGCGAGGCGGCGGCCCACGGCGGCCGTCGCGGGGATCAGGATGCCGCCCCCGGACCGCCGCTCCCCCTCCGGGGAGTCGGTACGGACCAGGACCCGGTCGTGGAGCATCCGGATGGGCAGCTTGTCGTGCGTGTTCTCGCTCACGGAGTGAACCTACCTGCCCGGGCGGGCGGGAAAGCGATCACGCCTTGTTCCGCCGGGAGACGGAGACGACGAGCCCCACGACGGCGAGGGCCACGACGGCCGCCGGGACCACCCGCTCCAGGCGGGGGGCGCCGTCCTCGTGGGTGAAACGGGCCTTCACGTCCGAGACGACCCGGTTGACGGCGACGAACGCGCGCCCGGCCGTCTGGTCGACCGTCGACGCGACCTTGGCCTTCGCGTCCCCGACGATCGTCTTCGGGTGCACCCGAATGCCGATCTCGTCGAGAGTGACGGCGAGCTGCTCGCGCCGGCGGACGATGTCCGCCTCGATCTGCGCAGGGGTCCTGGCCTCCGACACCGCGCTGCCTCCGTAGTCGTAATCGGTCGTTGACGGCCAGTCTGTCAGTTCCGGCGCGATCAGGTCGCCCCAGACCCCCATGTGACCCCATTAGGCTCTGGAACGCGTACGCGAACATTCCGAGGAGAGCCAGCCATGAGCGAGCGACTGCAGCCCGGCGACACCGCCCCCGCCTTCACCCTTCCCGACGCGGACGGCAACGAGGTCTCCCTCGCGGACCACAAGGGCCGCAAGGTCATCGTCTACTTCTACCCGGCGGCGCTGACCCCCGGGTGCACGAAGCAGGCGTGCGACTTCACGGACAACCTGGACGTCCTCGCGGAGGCCGGCTACGACGTCATCGGCGTGTCCCCGGACAAGCCGGAGAAGCTGGCCAAGTTCCGCGAGAAGGAGCACCTGAAGGTCACGCTGGTCGGCGACCCGTCGAAGGAGACCCTGGAGGCCTACGGCGCCTTCGGCGAGAAGAAGCTGTACGGCAAGGTGGTCACGGGCGTGATCCGGTCGACGGTCGTCGTCGACGAGGAGGGCAAGGTGGAGCACGCCTTCTACAACGTGAAGGCCACGGGCCACGTCGCCAAGATCATGCGGGACCTCTCCGTCGAGGGCTGAGACCCGCCGGGCGAGGTGACGGACGTCCCTTTCCGTGGCCGATTCCGTTTGTGATCGGCTTGACCGTGCAGAAGGTCCTCTGGAGTTCATCCCCTCAGAGAGGACGTACGGTCATGCCGGTCACCGACCGCGACCCCGCCGCCGATCCCGAGGCCCGCAGACGTCATCCGCGCCTGTTCCGGGCCGTCACGCGGCGCCGGGCCCCTCGGCTGCGGCGGACCGACATCACGGTCACCGAGGAGGCCTCGGTGCGGCGGGCGGTGCGGGCGGCCTCCCTGGGCAATGCCATGGAGTGGTTCGACTTCGGCATCTACGCCTATCTGGCCGTCACCCTCGGCCACGTCTTCTTCCCGTCGGGGAACGACACGGTCCAGCTGCTCTCGTCGTTCGCGACCTTCGCCGTCGCCTTCCTGGTCCGCCCCGTCGGCGGCATGGTGTTCGGCCCGATGGGTGACCGGCTGGGCCGTAAGAAGGTCCTCGCGCTGACCATGATCCTCATGGCGGCCGGCACGTTCGCGATCGGGCTGATCCCCTCGTACGCGTCCATAGGCTTCTGGGCGCCGGCGCTGCTGGTGTTCTTCCGGATGGTGCAGGGCTTCTCGACCGGCGGCGAGTACGGCGGCGCCTCGACGTTCATCGCCGAGTACGCGCCCGACCGCCGCCGCGGCTACTTCGGCAGCTTCCTGGAGGTCGGCACGCTGGCGGGCTACGTCGCCGCGGCGGGCCTCGTCACGGCGCTCACGACGTGGCTCGGCCACGACACGATGGAGGCCTGGGGCTGGCGGGTGCCGTTCCTGGTGGCGGGTCCGCTGGGTCTGATCGGCCTCTACCTGCGGCTCCGGCTCGACGAGACGCCCGCGTTCCAGAAGCTGGAGAGCGAGTCGGCGCCGTCGGCGCAGGCCCCGGCGGAGGCGTCCGCCGCGGGCGGCCTGGCGCGGATCTTCCGGCAGCAGTGGCCCGCGCTGATCCTGTGCGTCGCGCTGGTCTGCGCGTACAACATCACCGACTACATGGTGCTGTCGTACATGCCGACGTACCTCTCCGACGAGCTGGGCTACAGCGAGACCCACGGCCTGCTGATCCTGCTGGGCGTCATGGTCGTGCTGATGCTGGTCGTCACGCGGGTCGGGCGGCTCAGCGACCGGTTCGGCCGCAAGCCCGTCCTGATGACCGGCATGCTCGGCTTCCTGCTCCTCTCCCTGCCGGCCTTCCTGCTGATCGGCCAGGGCGGCGTGCCGGCGATCACCGCGGGCATGCTGATGCTCGGCCTGTCGCTGGTCTGCATGCTCGGCACCATGTCGGCGGCCCTCCCGGCGCTCTTCCCGACCGAGGTGCGGTACGGCTCCCTGGCCGTGGCCTACAACGTGTCGACGTCCCTCTTCGGCGGTACGACCCCGCTCGTCATCACGGCTCTGATCGGCGCGACCGGCAGCAACCTGATGCCGGCGTACTACGCGATGGCCGCGGCGCTCGTCGGCGTGATCGCGGTCGCCTGCATGAAGGAGACGGCCCGCCTCCCCCTGGAGGGCTCACCCCCGTCGGTGGCCACCCAGGAGGAGGCCACGGAACTGGTCCTGGCCCAGAGCCCGGAACCGAGGTTCTGACGGAGGGTCGGCGCGCCCGCGCCGACCCGCGCGAGGACCTCCGGCCCCCGTGTCCCGGCTGTCCTGCCGTCACCCGCACCTGACGCCTCGGCGGCTCCCGCTACGATGGCAGGCAGTTGGGCGGCGGTGGTGCAATGGTTGACACAGCAGACTTAGGATCTGTGGCCCTTGATCGGGCTTGAGGGTTCGAATCCCTTCCGCCGCACACGAAACGGCCTGCGCACCGAAGGATCGGTGCGCAGGCCGTTTCGCATGCGGGTGTCAGCCCAGCAGCTCCTTCACCACCGGGACCAGGGCGCGGAACGCCTTGCCTCGGTGGCTGATCGCGTTCTTCTCCTGCGGGGTCAGTTCCGCGCACGTCACCTCGTGGCCCGTCGGCTGGAGGATCGGGTCGTAGCCGAAGCCGTTCGTGCCCGCCGGGGTGGTGCGGAGGGTGCCGTCCATGCGGCCCTCGACCACGCGTTCCGTGCCGTCCGGGAGGGCGAGTGCCGCCGCGCAGGCGAAGTGGGCCGCGCGGTGCTCGTCCGCGATGTCGGAGAGCTGGGCCAGCAGGAGGTTGAGGTTCGCGAGGTCGTCCCCGTGGGTGCCGGCCCAGCGGGCGGAGAAGATGCCGGGGGCGCCGTTCAGGACGTCGACGCAGAGGCCCGAGTCGTCGGCGACGGCCGGGAGGCCGGTGGCGCGGGCCAGGGCGTGGGCCTTCAGGAGGGCGTTCTCGGCGAAGGTGACTCCGGTCTCCTTCACGTCGGGGATGTCGGGGTACGCGTCCGCGCCGACGAGTTCGAGGTCGAGGCCCGCGTCGGCGAGGATCGCGTGGAGTTCGGTGATCTTGCCCGCGTTGCGGGTGGCGAGGATCAGGCGCTGCTGGGTCATGGACCCGATTATCCCGGGGTGCAGACCTTGGCCACTTCGCCGGCCGCGTCCGTGATCGGGGTGATGTCCGGGGTGGAGTCGCCGTTCTTGACCGCCGTGCGGACGGAGTCCACGCCCTTGGTCAGGTCGTCGACGGCCTTCGAGAGGTCGGCGTCGTCCGTCGTGTTCTTGAGGTTGCCCAGCTCGGTGGAGATCTGGTCGAGGGACTCCTCGATCTGCGTCACGTCGTTGGAGGCGTTGGAGACGGCCTGCTGGAGGTTCTGCACGGACGTGGCTATCGCGTCGGCGGTCTTGACGCAGTCCAAGGCGGTGTCGAGGGCTCCGCAGCCGCTCAGGACGGTGGTGAGCGCGGCGGCCGTGGCCACGGCGAGTGCGAGTCGGCGCTTCAAGGCGGGTCCTCCCCCAGATACGTACATGACATGCGGACGGGCGGGCGCACGGATCGTATCCGGCTGCCCGCCCGTCAGGACGCAGGGTGAGGTCAGAGGGTTCCTTCGAGGGCCTTGCGCTGGATCTCGGCCAGTTCGGCGCAGCCGCCGGAGGCGAGGTCGAGGAGCGCGTTGAGCTCCTTGCGGTCGAAGGGCTCGGCCTCGGCGGTGCCCTGGACCTCGACGAAGCGGCCGTCGCCGGTGCAGACGACGTTCATGTCGGTGTCGGCGCGCACGTCCTCCTCGTAGCAGAGGTCGAGGAGGGGGACGCCGTCGACGATGCCGACGGAGACGGCGGCGACGGTGCCGGTGAGGGGCTTGCGGCCGGCCTTGACCAGCTTCTTGCCCTGGGCCCAGGAGATCGCGTCCGCGAGTGCCACGTAGGCGCCGGTGATGGCGGCGGTGCGGGTGCCGCCGTCGGCCTGGAGGACGTCGCAGTCGAGGACGACGGTGTTCTCGCCGAGGGCCTTGTAGTCGATGACGGCGCGCAGGGAGCGGCCGATGAGGCGGGAGATCTCGTGGGTGCGGCCGCCGATCTTGCCGCGGACGGACTCGCGGTCGCCGCGGGTGTTGGTGGCGCGGGGGAGCATGGAGTACTCCCCGGTGACCCAGCCTTCGCCGCTGCCCTTGCGCCAGCGCGGGACGCCTTCGGTGACGGAGGCGGTGCAGAAGACCTTGGTGTCGCCGAAGGAGATGAGGACGGAGCCCTCGGCGTGCTTGCTCCAGCCGCGTTCGATGGTGACGGGGCGGAGCTGTTCGGCGGTACGGCCGTCGATGCGAGACATGGGTCGAGCCTAGCCGGACATGACGGAGGGCCCGTTCCCCTGCCGGAACGGGCCCTCGTCGGGGGGAGCCGGTGGCTCACATCATGTCTTCGATCTCCGCGGCGATCGGGTCGGCGTCGGTGCCGATGACGACCTGGATGGCGGTGCCCATCTTGACGACGCCGTGGGCGCCGGCGGCCTTGAGGGCGGCCTCGTCGACCTTGCCGGCGTCGATGACCTCGGTGCGCAGGCGGGTGATGCAGCCTTCGACCTCTTCGATGTTGTCGATGCCGCCGAGGCCGGCGACGATCTTCTCAGCCTTGCTGGCCATGTGTTTCTCCCTGTCCGTTCTGCGCACCGACGGTCCGCTTTGTCACGGTAACCCACGGTTGGCTCAACTTCGCGAGCGAGTGCAGCCGTTCTGCCGAATGATGACGATCACCGGCGGCCTGTCCTCAGCGGGCTCCCGGAGCCTATCGCAACTGGTCTACACCAGTGTGCAACGAGATGCGGACCCGGCTTGTTCCGGGCAGGGAGGACGCCGATGAGTACGGACAGCGCCGCGGCCGCACCGAAGCGGAAGGGTTCCCTGTCCTGGGGCGGGCTCTTCCAGGGCCTCCAGAAGATGGGCCGCAGCCTCCAGCTCCCGATCGCCGTGCTCCCGGCCGCCGGCATCATCAACCGGCTCGGGCAGCCGGACGTCTTCGGCGCCGACGGTCTGGGCTGGGACAACGTCGCGAAGGTGATGGCGGGCGCGGGCGGCGCGCTGCTCGACGGAAACCTGGGTCTGCCCCTCCTCTTCTGCATCGGCGTGGCCATCGGCATGGCGAAGAAGGCGGACGGCTCCACGGCGCTCGCCGCGGTGGTCGGCTTCCTCGTCTACTACAACGTGCTGCGGCAGTTCCCGAAGACCTGCCCGTCGGGGACCGTGGACATCAACGGCGGCTGCCTCGCGCCCGAGCAGGTCTTCAGCGGGTACACGTACCAGAACCCGGGGGTCTTCGGCGGCATCGTGATGGGCCTGCTCACCGCGTATCTGTGGCAGCGCTACCACCGGACGAAGCTGGTCGACTGGCTGGGCTTCTTCAACGGCCGCCGGCTCGTGCCGATCATCATGACCTTCGTGGCGATCGCCTTCGCCTCGCTGTGCCTGTGGATCTGGCCGCCGATCGGCGACGCGCTGGAGAACTTCAGCGACTGGCTGGTCGGGCTCGGCGCCTGGGGTTCGGGCATCTTCGGCGTCGCGAACCGCGCGCTGCTGGTGATCGGCCTGCACCAGTTCCTGAACGTGCCCATCTGGTTCCAGTTCGGCACGTACACGAAGCCGGACGGCACCGTGGTGCACGGCGACATCCCGATGTTCCTGGCCGGCGACCCGCACGCCGGACAGTTCCTGACGGGCTTCTTCCCGATCATGATGTTCGCGCTGCCGGCGGCGGCCCTCGCGATCACCCACTGCGCGAAGCCGCACCGCCGCAAGGAGGTCGGCGGCCTGATGCTCTCGGTGGCGCTGACCTCGTTCGTCACCGGCATCACGGAGCCGCTGGAGTACTCGTTCCTCTTCATCGCGCCGGTGCTGTTCGCGATCCACGCGGTGCTCACCGGCGTCTCGATGGCCGTGACCTGGGCGTTCGGCGTGAAGGACGGCTTCAGCTTCTCGGCGGGCCTGATCGACTACGTGATCAACTGGAACCTGGCGACGAAACCCTGGCTGATCATTCCGATCGGTCTCGGCTTCGCGATCGTGTACTACGTGATCTTCCGGTTCGCGATCACCAAATTCAACCTCCAGACCCCCGGCCGCGAGCCGGACGAGGTGGGCGAGGAGATGGAGCGGGAGAACGTCAAGTGAGGCGGGGCGACAACGTCAGGTAGCGCCTCGCTCACCCCGCGCAGCGTGACCGTTCCGGGGCTTTCGTCCCCCTCGTAAGCCCTGCCACAGGCCCCCGGACCTGACCGTCCGGGGGCCTTTTGTCGTGCATTTCCAGCTATGGCTGAACGCACAGAATTCGCAGGTTCCTTATCTAAGTCACACGTGCTACAACTGGTCTACACCACTCATTGGTGTAGACCACGCGGTCCAGACCACCGCGTTCCACGAGACGTCGCCTCCCCCCGTGTTCACTGTCCCTGGCGGCGCCTTGCCTTACTGGAGGAAGTTGATGAGTACGGCCACCGCCCAGGCCGCCGCTCCCGCGAAGAAGCGCGGATCCGGCCTGTTCCAGGGCCTGCAGAAGGTCGGTCGCAGCCTGCAGCTGCCGATCGCCGTTCTGCCGGCCGCGGGTATTCTGCTCCGTCTCGGCCAGCCCGACGTGTTCGGCAAGGACGGACTCGGATGGGACAAGGTCGCCTCCGTGTTCGCCACGGCCGGCGGTGCTGTCTTCGACAACCTGCCGCTGCTCTTCTGCATCGGCGTCGCCATCGGCTTCGCCAAGAAGGCCGACGGCTCGACCGCCCTCGCCGCGCTCGTCGGCTTCCTGGTCTACAGCAACGTCCTCAAGGCCTTCCCGGTCACCGACGCCGTCATCAACACCACCGCCAACAAGGGTGTCGACGTCGCCGCGACGTACAACAACCCGGGCGTCCTCGGCGGCATCCTGATGGGTCTGCTCTCCGCGGTCCTGTGGCAGCGGTTCCACCGCACCAAGCTCGTCGACTGGCTCGGCTTCTTCAACGGCCGCCGTCTCGTCCCGATCATCATGGCCTTCGTCGGCACCGCCGTCGGCGTCGTCTTCGGCCTGGTCTGGGAGCCGATCGGTGAGGGCATCTCCAGCTTCGGCGAGTGGATGACCGGCCTCGGCGCCGGTGGCGCCGGCCTCTTCGGCCTCATCAACCGCGCGCTGATCCCGGTCGGCATGCACCAGTTCGTGAACACCGTCTCCTGGTTCCAGATCGGCGACTTCACCAACGCCGCCGGCGAGGTCGTCCACGGTGACCTGAACCGCTTCTTCGCCGGTGACCCGAGCGCCGGAATCTTCATGTCGGGCTTCTTCCCGATCATGATGTTCGGCCTCCCGGCCGCCGCCATCGCCATCGCGCACGCCGCCCGCCCCGAGCGCCGCAAGGCCGTCATGGGCATGATGGTGTCCCTCGCGCTGACCTCCTTCGTCACCGGTATCACCGAGCCGATCGAGTTCACGTTCATGTTCATCGCGCCGGTCCTCTACGCGATCCACGCGGTCCTGACCGCCATCTCCATGGCCGTCACCTGGGCCTTCGGAGTCCACGCGGGCTTCACCTTCTCCGCGGGCGGCATCGACTACCTGCTGAACTGGAACCTCGCGACCAAGCCGTGGCTGATCATCCCGATCGGTCTGGTCTTCGCGGCGATCTACTACGTGGTCTTCCGCTTCGCGATCACCAAGTTCAACCTCCCCACCCCGGGCCGCGAGCCCGAGGAGGAGATCGAGGACCTCACCAAGGCGTGAGCCCTCGCCCGTACGGCGACCCGTACGACGGAAGGCCCCGGAACCAGGACGGTTCCGGGGCCTTCCCCGTTCTCGTATCCGGGGCCTTCCCGGGTCGCGGTTCCGGGGCCTCGCCCGTCCCCGCCGTACGCGGCCTCAGATCTCGTAGACCGCGCCCGGCCGCGCCAGCTCCGAAGGTCCCGCGTACACCTCTCGCGCGTCCCGCAGGTTCCGCTCGCCGTCCGTCCACGGCGGGATGTGCGTGAGGACGAGGCGCCCCACCCCCGCCCGGGTCGCCTGCGCTCCCGCCTCCCGGCCGTTGAGGTGGAGGTCCGGGACGTCCTCCTTGCCGTGCGTGAAGGAGGCCTCGCACAGGAAGAGGTCGGCGCCCTCGGCGAGGTCGTCCAGGGCGTCGCAGACCCCGGTGTCCCCGGAGTACGTGAGCGCGCGCCCGGCGTGCTCGACCCGGATGCCGAACGCCTCGACCGGATGGCACACCTTCTCCGTACGGACGGAGAACGGGCCGATCTCGAAGGCGCCCGACGTCAGCGTGCGGAAGTCGAAGACCTCGCTCATCGAGGACGGCGAGGGCGTGTCGGCGTACGCCGTGGTCAGCCGCTGCTCGGCACCCTCCGGCGCGTAGACCGGGATCGCGTCGCAGCGCCCGCCCTCGTGCCGGTAGAAGCGGGCGACGAAGTACCCGCACATGTCGATGCAGTGGTCCGCGTGCAGATGGCTGAGGAAGATCGCGTCGAGGTCGTACAGACCGATGTGGCGCTGCAGCTCGCCCAGGGCGCCGTTGCCCATGTCGAGGAGCAGCCGGAAGCCGTCGGCCTCGACGAGGTAGCTCGAACAGGCCGATTCCGCGGACGGGAACGACCCGGAGCAGCCGACGACGGTGAGCTTCATGGAGCGAGAACCTCCGTGGACGGGTGCGGGAAGCGCGCTGAGGGAGGGGGAGGCTGTGCGGTCTGTCGAGCGTAAGGCGCACCCGGGCCCGCCGCTCCTTCGTGGTGGCCCGTTGTGGGCGAACTCACGGGCTCTGTCACCGGTTCGGATGGATGCCGGGGCGCTGCGGCGGGGTGGGACGCGCACCGGTACCTTCTTGAGGTATGGACACGTCGTGGTGGCCCGCGCTGGTCGCGGTCGTGGTGATCGCGCTGGTGGTGGCGGTCGCCGACGGACGGAAGCGGTCGGGGCGGCGGCCGTCGGGCCGGACGCGGCCGCCGGCGCGGCCGACGAGGCCGGGGCGCGGGCCGTCGGCGCCGGGGAGGGCGCCCGCGCGGCCGGGCAGGGCTCCGGCGCGGCCGGGGCGTGCTCCGAGGGCGGCCGAGATCTGGTGGGCGGAGGTGCCCTTCGAGGACGGCCCGGGGTCGAAGGACCGGCCGTGTCTGGTGCTGCGCGTACGGGGGGACAGCGCGCTCGTCGCCAAGATCACCAGCAAGTACCACGACGAGCGGCCGGGGGTCATCGCGCTGCCGCCGGGTTCGGTGGGGGACGCGCAGGGGCGGCCCAGCTTCCTGGAGACGGACGAGCTGCGGGAGGTACCGGTGCCGGACTTCCGCCGTCGGGTGGGGCAGGCGGACCCGGCCCTCTGGGACCAGGTCCGCCATCTCGCGCGTTAGCGGTGCGGGGGCGTCACGCCCAGAGCTGGCCCTGGACCGCCGCGATCGCCTCTTCGGTGGTCGCGGCCGTGTAGAGGCCGGTGGAGAGGTACTTCCAGCCGCCGTCGGCGACGACGAAGGCGATGTCGGCGGATTCGCCCGCCTTGACCGCCTTGTTGCCCATGCCGATGGCCGCGTGCAGGGCCGCGCCGGTGGAGACGCCCGCGAAGATGCCCTCCTGCTGGAGGAGTTCGCGGGTGCGGGTGACCGCGTCGGCGGAGCCGACCGAGAAGCGGGTGGTGAGGACGGAGGCGTCGTACAGCTCGGGGACGAAGCCCTCGTCGAGGTTGCGCAGGCCGTAGACGAGGTCGTCGTACCGGGGCTCGGCGGCGACGATCTTGACGTCGGGCTTGTGCTCGCGCAGGTAGCGGCCGACGCCCATCAGGGTCCCGGTGGTGCCGAGGCCGGCCACGAAGTGGGTGATGGAGGGGAGATCGGTGAGGATCTCCGGGCCGGTGGTGGCGTAGTGCGCGCCGGCGTTGTCGGGGTTGCCGTACTGGTAGAGCATCACCCAGGAGGGGTTCTCCGCGGAGAGCTCCTTGGCGACGCGTACGGCGGTGTTCGAGCCGCCCGCCGCGGGGGACGAGATGATCTCGGCGCCCCACATGGCGAGCAGCTGGCGGCGCTCCTCGCTGGTGTTCTCGGGCATGACGCAGACGATGCGGTAGCCCTTGAGCTTGGCGGCCATGGCCAGCGAGATGCCGGTGTTGCCGCTGGTCGGCTCCAGGATGGTGCAGCCGGGGGTGAGGCGGCCGTCCTTCTCCGCCTGCTCGATCATGTGGAGCGCGGGGCGGTCCTTGACCGAGCCGGTCGGGTTGCGGTCCTCCAGCTTCGCCCAGATGCGGACGTCGTCCGAGGGCGAGAGCCGGGGGAGGCGGACCAGCGGCGTGTTGCCGACCGCGGCCAGCGAGGAGTCGTAACGCATGTGGATCAGACCATGCCGCCGGCGACGGCCGGCAGGATCGTGACGTTGTCGCCGTCGGTGAGCTTGGTGTCGATGCCGTCCAGGAAGCGGACGTCCTCGTCGTTCAGGTAGACGTTGACGAAGCGGCGGAGCTTGCCGCCGTCGACGATGCGGGCCTCGATCCCGGCGTGGCGCGTCTCCAGGTCGGCGAAGAGCTCGGAGAGGGTGGCGCCGCTGCCCTGGACGGCCTTCTCGCCGTCGGTGTAGGTGCGGAGGATGGTCGGGATGCGGACCTCGATGGCCATGGCGTGGGCTCCTGTCGGAAGTGGCGTGTCGGGCGCGCTTCTGTGGCCCCGCGCGGAGGGGGTCGTACGGTGCGGACGCTCGGCCGGTCGCTCAGAGCGCGGCGCGTGAGGTACAGATCGCGCTGGCGAGGCGGCACAGGTCGACGTGCAGACGTGCCGCTCCGCCTCCGAAGGCTCCGAGCAGAGCGGAGGCGGAGGGGGCGCCAGCGAACGCGGCGAGCAGGGCGCTGCTCGGAGTCTCTTCGCTCACGTCGTGGGAAACCATGGGCTCATCGTATCGATTCCCGGTCCGGGTTTCGGAATGTGATCTCACATGATGGATGATTTCTGACCGCCTGCCGGAACGGGCTGGAAGAGGACGGTGGGGCTCCCCGTCCGCGGATGCGGGATGACCTCGGCCTCCACCCCGTAGACGGCCTCCAGGAGCGCGGGCGTGAGGACCTCGGCCGGTGTGCCGCCGGTGACGAGCCGGCCGCGCTCCAGCACGTAGAGGCGGTCGCAGTACGCCCCCGCGAGGTTGAGGTCGTGGAGGGCGAGCAGGTTGGTGGTGCCCAGGGTGCGGACGAGGGCCAGGACGTCGAGCTGGTGCCGGATGTCGAGGTGGTTGGTCGGCTCGTCGAGGACGAGGAGGGCCGGGTCCTGGACGAGGGCGCGGGCGACGAGGGCGCGTTGGCGTTCGCCGCCGGACAGGGTGGGGTACGGGCGGTCGGCGAGGTCCGTGAGGCCGACGCGGGCGACGGCGGCGGTCACGCGCGCGTGGTCGTCGCGGGTGTCGCCCTCCCAGAACCGCTTGTGCGGGGAGCGGCCGAGGGCGACGAGTTCGCGGACGGTGAGTTCGCATCCGGTGGCGCTGTCCTGGGGGACGGTGGCGACGCGGCGGGCGCGGGCCTTGGGGCCGAGGGCGCGGAGGTCGTCGCCGTCGAGCGCGGCGTGGCCGGCCGTGGGGGTGAGGGTGCCGTAGACGCAACGCAGGAGGGTGGTCTTGCCGCTGCCGTTGGGCCCGATGAGGCCGACGGTCTCGCCGGGGCGGACGGTGAGGTCGACGGAGCGGAGGCGGTCTCCGTAGGAGAGGCCGTGCAGCCGGAGTCCGGTCACAGGGCGGCTCCTTCGGGGCGGCGGCGCATCAGCCAGAGGAAGAACGGGCCGCCGGTGAGGGCGGTGAGGACGCCGACGGGGATGTCCTGGGGAGCGGCGACGGTCCGGGCGGCGAGGTCGGCGAGGACGAGGGCGAGGGCTCCGCCGAGCGCGGCGACCGGGAGGAGCCTGCGGTGCGGGGCGCCGACGGCGAGGCGGGCGGCGTGCGGGGCCATCAGGCCGACGAAGCCGACGGCCCCGCTCGCCGCGACCATGACGGCGGTGACGAGGGAGGCGAGGACGAAGACGGCGGCGCGGAAGCGGGCGGTGTCGAGGCCGAGGGCGGTGGCGCCCTCCTCGCCGGTGAGGAGCAGGTCGAGGGGGCGGGCGAGGGCGAGGAGCAGGCCGGTGCCGAGGACGAGGACGGCGGCGGGGAGCGCGAGGGTGTCCCAGCGGGCGCTGCCGAGGCCGCCGAGCGACCAGTACAGCGCCTCCTGGAAGTGCTCGGGCCGTCCGGCGACGACGAGGAGCAGGGTGGCGAGCGCGGAGAGGATGTAGGAGACGGCGACTCCGGCGAGGACGAGCCGGGCGCCGGTCATGGTCCCGCCGCGGCGGGCGAGCCCGTAGACGAGGACGAGGGCGAGGAGGGCTCCGGCGAAGGCCCCGGTGGGCAGGGCGACGGTCGTGGTGACCCCTCCCCCGATGCCGACGACGAGGACGAGGACGGCTCCGGCGGAGGCGCCGGAGGAGATCCCGAGGAGGAAGGGGTCGGCGAGCCGGTTGCGCACGAGGGCCTGGAGGACGGCGCCGACGACGGCGAGCCCGGCGCCGACGACGAGGCCGAGGAGGACCCGGGGCAGCCGTACGTCGAGCACGATCGTCCGGTACGGCGAGGGGCCGGCCCGCCCGGTGAGGGCGTCGAGGACCTGGCCGGGCGGGATGCGGACGGAGCCGAGGGCGAGCGCGGCGAGGCAGGCGGCGGCGAGGGCGAGGAGCAGCCCGGTGACGACGAGGGCGAGGCGGACGGGGCGCGCGGGGGCCGGGGCCCCGTCCGGGCCGGAGGGGGTCCGGGCCGGACGGGCGGCGGTGGCGGTGGTCACCGGGCGGCGGGGTGGAGCTGGGCGGCGAGCTTGTCGACGGCGGCGGGGACGCGGACGCCGAGGACCGTGTCGGAGAGGGGGAGGACGGCGAAGCGGCGGTTCTTGACGGCGGGTACGTCCTGGAGGGCGGGGTCGTCGAGGAGCCGCTTCTTCTTCTGGGCGACGGTGGTGGTGCCGTAGTCGTAGATGACGATCACCTCGGGGCGCCGGTCGAGGACCTGTTCCCAGGTGGCGTCGCCGAAGGTCTTGTCGAGGTCGGCGAAGACGTTGCGGCCGCCGGCGCGGGTGATGAGCTCGTTGCCGATGCCCTTGCCGCCGGCGGTGAAGGCGGTCTTGTCGCCGCTGTCGTAGACGAAGACGGAGACCGGGGAGACGCCCTTGAGGCGCTTCTCGGTGGCGGCGACGGTGGTCCGCGCGCCGCGGATCCAGGTCTCGGCGCGGTCGGCGACCCCGAAGGTGCGGCCGGTCTCGCGGACTTCGCGGTAGAGGTCGTCGAGGGAGGTGGAACCGGAGGGGCAGTACTCGGTGTTGAGGCGGGTGGCGATCCCGGAGCGCTTCAGGTCGTCCCGGCTCCGGCCGGCCTTGGCGTCGAAGGCGGAGGCGTAACCGCCGTACACGAAGTCGGGGTTCGCGGCGAGGAGGGCCTCCTTGGAGGGGTACTCCTTCGCGAGGACGGGGACGGTGTCGTAGGCCTTCTCGTACGCGGGGAGGATCGCGTCGTCGAGGTAGGCGGTGCCGGCCAGCGACTTCTCCAGGCCGAGGGCGAGCATGACCTCGGTGACGTGCTGGTTCATGGTGACGGCGCGCCGCGGCGGGGCCTGGTAGGTCGTCGTCACCCCGCAGTTGGTGACGGTGTACGGGAATCCCGGCGCGGGCTTCGCGGGCGGGGCGGCGGCCTCGGGGGCGGCCGAGCAGGCGGCGAGCAGCGGGACGAGGGCGGCTGCGGACAGCAGCGAGCGGCGCCGGAACATGGCGGCAGGGCCTCCTCCGGGGATTTCCACGTCCCCGATCGGTGGTGGGAGGCGGCAGGTCAGTTCCTGGCTTCCGCCTCCCCGTGGGGAGGCGGTCACAGTGGCGGGACCGTGCCGGATTCGCACCGGCTTCCTGGGTCCTGCCGCCCGTTCGGTCCCGGTCAGTGTCTCACCCGGGCCGGGACGGCTCGCTCCGCGCGGGTGGTGCTCCGCCCGCGGTCGGTCTCCTACGCGTAGGCCTCGACGATCTCGACCTCTTCCTCGGTCACGACGCCCTCGACGATCGAGAAGGAGCGGAACTGGAAGGGGCCGGCGGCGTCGGTGTCGGCGGTGGAGACCAGGACGTAGTGAGCCTGGGGCTCGTTGGCGTACGTGATGTCGGTGCGGGACGGGTAGGCCTCGGTCGCGGTGTGCGAGTGGTAGACGATGACGGGCTCCTCGTCCCGGTCGTCCATCTCGCGGTAGAGCTTGAGCAGGTCCGCGGAGTCGAACTCGTAGAAGGTGGGCGAGCGGGCGGCGTTCAGCATCGGGATGAACCGCTCGGGGCGTCCGGTGCCGACCGGTCCCGCGACCACGCCGCAGGCCTCGTCGGGGTGGTCCGCTCGGGAGTGCTCCACGATCTGGTCGTACAGGGCCCGGGTGATGGTCAGCATGCCGACAGGATAAGCAGACGGGCCGTTCCGTACCGAGAAGTGGTACGGAACGGCCCGGATGCTGAGACGTGCCAGGTCGGGGCGTCAGGCGCGCTTGACGAAGGCCGCGCCCTGGGGGTTGCGGGCCTTGAGGACCAGGTACGCGACGGCGAGGATCAGGCCCCAGACCGGCGCGCCGTAGAGCGCGACCCGGTTGTCCTTGTCCATGCCCATGGTCACGACGACCAGGCCGATGAAGGCGAGCGACAGGATGCTGAACCAGATGCCACCCGGCGCCTTGAAGGAGGAGTGGGGCAGCTCGCCCCGGTCGGCCTTGAGGCGGTAGCGGATCTGGCAGATCAGGATGACGATCCAGGCCCACATGCCGGAGATGGTGGCGAAGGAGACGACGTAGTTGAACGCCTCGCCGGGCCACTGGTAGTTGATCCAGACGCCGACCATCATCAGCGCGGCCGAGACCGTGGTGCCGACCAGCGGGGTGCCGGACCTCGTGAGCCGGGTGAAGACCTTCGGGCCCTGGCCGTTGAGCGCGAGGTCGCGCAGCATGCGGCCGGTGGAGTACATGCCCGAGTTGCAGGAGGACAGGGCGGCCGTCAGGACGACGAAGTTGACGATGGCGGCGCCGATGCCGAGGCCCATCTTCTCGAAGGCCGCGACGAACGGGGAGACGCCGGGCTTGAACTCGGTCCACGGGACGACCGACAGGATCATGATCAGCGCGCCGACGTAGAAGACGGCGATGCGCCACGGCACGGTGTTGATCGCCTTCGGCAGGACCGTCTTCGGGTCCTTCGACTCGCCCGCGGTGACGCCGACCAGCTCGACGGCGAGGAAGGCGAACATGACCATCTGGAGGGTCATCAGGGTGGAGAAGATGCCGTCCTTGCCCGCGAAGAAGCCGCCGAGGTCCCACAGGTGGGTGACGGAGGCGGTGTCGCCGGCGTCGGAGAAGCCGAGGGTGAGGATGCCGGCGCAGATCAGGATCATGCCGACGATCGCGGTGACCTTGACCATGGAGAACCAGAACTCCAGCTCACCGAAGAGCTTCACGGAGATCAGGTTGGCGCCGTAGAGGATCACGGTGAAGACGAGGGCAGACAGCCACTGCGGGATGTCCCACCAGTACGTCATGTACGTCGCCGCGGCGGTGACCTCGGTGATGCCGGTGACGACCCAGAAGAGCCAGTACGTCCAGCCGGTCACGAAGCCCGCGAACGGGCCGATGAACTCACGGGCGTACTCCGAGAAGGAGCCCGACACCGGGCGGTACATGAGGAGCTCGCCGAGCGCCCGCATGATGAAGAAGATGACGAGGCCCGCGAGGGCGTACGCGAGGATCAGACTGGGTCCCGCGATGGAGATGCCCTTGCCGGCCCCCAGGAAGAGCCCGGTGCCGATGGCGCCGCCGATCGCGATCATCTGGATCTGCCGGGCGCCGAGCGCCCGGTGGTAACCCTCGCCGGAGGCGGAGTCCGCGGCCTCATTGCCGTCGTGCTGCTTGTCGACCTGCACTGAGGTCATGGTGGTGCGCCTTTCTCCATGCTGATCCGCGCGACTGCGAGTGCGTCTGCCGCGATCAGATCCTGATCCCCCCGGATGTGGATGGAGTGCTACCGGCGGTCAGCCGGCCCCAGCGCCCTCGGGAACAGGGGTGGCGTGCCCGAGTGGTCGTGAAGATTTATCACGGGGTGGGGAGTGATCGACCGGGTAGGGTGTGGCGCGCATCACAAAAAAATACGGACAAAAGGTGCGCAAGACGGGTAGGCGGACGCTCTGATAACGCATTCGTTATCCGGATTTGAGCGTCCGCTGAGCGAACAGCCCTTCGGCCGGGCCCTCAGGGGTCGGCCGATCAGGGATCAGGCCGGCAGGGATCAGGCCATCAGCGTCGCGACGAGCGACTCCTGGAGGGCGCCCAGCCAGAGGTACGCCATCACCATCGGCTTGCGCGGGTCGGAGTCCGGCAGCCGGTACAGCTGCTCGCTGTCCTCGTCGTCGGTGACCTCCAGGCGGGTCCCGATCGTCAGCCGGAGGTCGTTGAGCGCGCCGAGCCACGCCCGGGACTCGTCCGGGGTGAGCTTCAGGACCGCGCCGCCCTCCCCCGCCGCCTCGGCGGAGAGGGAGTCCAGGGCGCGCACGACCACGAGGGCGTCCTCGCGCTTGCGGGCCCGCAGGTCGTTCTCGGTGTAGCGGCGGAAGTCGGAGGCGGCCGACCGCAGCTCCTCGCTGTCGTCCCCGTACGCGTCGGGGAAGAGGCGCCGGAGGGCGGGGTCGGACGGCGGCTCGCTCGGCCCCTCGGCGAAGAGGGCGGCCAGCGGGTCCGCGTCCGCGGCGGGCTCGTCGCCCGGACCGATCAGCTCCATGAGCTGGACGGCGAGGGAGCGGAGGATGGAGATCTCGACGTCGTCGAGCGCGACGGCCGCGCCGCCGCCGGGGATCGGCTCGAAGTGCCCGGCCATCAGAAGCGGTCCTGGGAGAGCGTCGCCCACAGCCCGTAGCCGTGCATCGCCTGCACGTCCCGCTCCATCTCCTCGCGGGTGCCGCTGGAGACCACCGCGCGGCCCTTGTGGTGAACGTCGAGCATCAGCTTGTGCGCCTTGTCCTTGGAGTATCCGAAGTACATCTGGAAGACGTACTCGACGTAGCTCATCAGGTTGACCGGATCGTTGTGCACGAGGGTCACCCAGGGCACGTCGGGTTCGACGACCGCGGAGACCTCCTCGGCCGATTCCGTACGTTCGATCTCAATAGGCGCGACGCTCACTCACACCATGTTGTCACCCCTGGGGGGCGGTAGCGCAAACGGGCACACCCGTCCCATCCGCCGGACCCCTATTCGTCACTCTGACGATTTCTGCGCTAGCATCGCCGACATGAACGCTGCGGACCTTGGGCTGCCGGTGGACGTGCCGTCGACCGCGCTCTTCACCGATCAGTACGAGCTGACCATGCTCCAGGCGGCCCTGCGGGCCGGCACCGCCGACCGGCGCTCCGTCTTCGAGGTCTTCACCCGGCGGCTGCCCGAGGGGCGCCGCTACGGCGTCCTCGCGGGCGTCGGCCGGGTGCTCGACGCCGTGGAGAACTTCCGGTTCGACCCCGCCGTCCTGGGCTTCCTGCGGGAGCGGGCCATCGTCGACGAGCCGACCCTGGAATGGCTCGCCCGCTACCGCTTCTCCGGAGACATCTGGGGCTACCCCGAGGGGGAGGTGTACTTCCCCGGCTCCCCCGTGCTGCGCGTCGAGGGCTCCTTCGCCGAGTGCGTCCTCCTGGAGACGGTGATCCTCTCCATCCTCAACCACGACTCGGCCATCGCGGCCGCCGCCTCCCGCATGTCGGCGGCGGCCGGCGGACGGCGCCTCATCGAGATGGGCGCCCGCCGCACCCACGAGCTGGCGGCCGTCGCCGCCTCCCGCGCCGCGTACGTCGGCGGCTTCGACTCCACCTCGGACCTCGCGGCCGGCTTCCGGTACGGCATCCCGACCGTCGGGACCTCCGCGCACGCCTTCACCCTGCTCCACGACAGCGAGCGGGACGCCTTCCGGGCCCAGGTCGACTCCCTGGGGCGCGGCACGACCCTGCTCGTCGACACCTATGACGTGGCCGAGGCCGTCCGCACCGCCGTCGAGATCGCGGGACCCGAACTGGGCGCCGTACGGATCGACTCCGGCGACCTGCTCCTGGTCGCGCACCGGGTGCGGTCGCAGCTCGACGAGCTGGGCGCCCGGGACACCAGGATCGTGGTCACCTCGGACCTCGACGAGTACGCCATCGCCTCGCTCGCGGCGGCCCCGGTCGACGCGTACGGGGTGGGCACGCAGCTGGTCACCGGCAGCGGCCACCCGACCTGCTCGATGGTCTACAAGCTGGTCGCCCGCGCCACCTCGGCCGATCCCAAGGCGCCCCTGGTGCCGGTGGCCAAGAAGTCGGTGGGCGGCAAGGCCTCCGTCGGCGGGCGCAAGTGGGCGGCCCGCAGGCCCGACGCGTCCGGGGCCGCCGAGGCGGAGGTCATCGGCACCGGCCCGGTCCCGCCGGAGCTCGCCGACCACCAGCTGCTCGTGGAGCTGGTCAAGGGCGGCGACGTGGTGGCCCGCGAGCCGCTGGAGGCCGCCCGCGCCCGGCACATCACGGCCCGCGCGGGACTGCCGATGTCGGCGATCCAGCTGTCGCGGGGCGAGCCGGTCCTGCCGACCGAGTACGTGTAGGAGTCCTCGGGGACGCCCCCTCCCGAACGGAGGGGGAAGTCTCTAGGCTCGAACATCTCCCTTCCGACGCGCTAAGGACACCCGCCATGCACCGCGCATTGATCGTTGTGGACGTTCAGAACGACTTCTGCGAGGGCGGCAGCCTCGCGGTGACCGGGGGCGCGGACGTCGCCGCCGCCATCACCGACCTGGTCGGCCAGACGGCGGGCACCTCCTACCGGCACGTCGTCGCCACCCGCGACCACCACGTCGACCCGGGCGCCCACTTCGCCCCGGCCGGCGAGGAGCCGGACTACGTGTCCTCCTGGCCGGTGCACTGCGTGGCCGGCACGGAGGGCGTCGGCTTCCACCCGAACTTCGCACCCGCCGTCGCCAGCGGGGCGATCGACGCCGTCTTCGACAAGGGCGCGTACTCCGCGGCGTACAGCGGCTTCGAGGGGTTCGACGAGAACGGGCGGACCCTCGCGGACTGGCTGCGCGCGCGGGAGGTCACCGAGGTCGACGTGGTCGGCATCGCGACCGACCACTGCGTCCGGGCCACGGCGCTGGACGCGGCCCGGGAGGGCTTCCGGACCCATGTCCTGCTCGACCTGACGGCCGGCGTGGCGAAGGAGACCATCGACCGGGCCCTGGAGGAGCTCCGGACGGCGGGCGTGCAGCTCACCGGCAAGCCGGTCGTGGCCTGAGGCGCGGGCGTGGGGCCCCGGACGGCGGGCGTGCAGCTCACCGGCAAGCCGGTCGTGGCCTTGAGGCGCGCGCCCTAGGCCGCCGGCTCCTTCGGGAGGGACCGGACCGGGTGCCACAGCTCCTGTGCGGCGCCCGGCGTGGGTCTCCACAGCAGGCCGTCCGGGTGGTGCAGGACGGCCGTGATCTCGTCCGGGGTGGGCGGCTGGCTGTTGCCCCGGAGGTACACCGCGCGCAGCCCCAGGTTCCGCAGCCGGGTCAGGGCGCGGGCACGGTTGGCGGCGTGGACCAGGAACCGGACGGTGGCGCCGTCGCCGGCCGGGCTGGGCAGCCCTATGGCGACGACCACGCTGCCTCCCGGCAGCTTGCAGAACCCTCCGTTGGGCATGCGGAACCACTCCCCCGTGGATCAGATGTCAATAAGACTTGCGTCAGACGCACCTAAACACGATCGGCCGCCGCCCGCTAGAGGGCGACGGCCGATCATGATCTGACCTGCAGTTTTACGAATTACTTGGTCGAGGGACCGACCTGAACCGTGATCGTCTGGCCATCCTTCGGCTCCTTGACGACCTGGATCTTGGTGTTGGTGTCAGTTACCTGGACACCGGCGCGCGGGTTCTCGGCGAACCAGTAGACGCCCTTGCGGTCGTCGAAGGTCGGGTTGCCGGCCTGCGACGGGACCCACGTGGCGACGTCCTTGTTGTGGAGCTGGAAGCCGTCCGTGCGGGCGATGGTGAAGGGCGAGTCGTAGGCCTGGACGCGGTTGCGCATCAGCTCACCGTTGCCCCACTTCAGCGGGCTCGGGTGCGAGTCGATCGGGAGGACCAGACCGGCGCCCGGGTGCTGGGAGGTGTTGTTGTCCTTCTGGGACAGGTCCCACTTCCAGATGAGCAGACCGTTCTGGTACGCGTAGTGCTCGACCCAGCCGGCCTTGTCACCCGTGAAACCGAAGTTGTACGGGCCGGTCTTGAGGGTGCTGTCGTACGAGACGTACTGGCGGTTCTCCGCGATGTAGTACTGCTCGTACTCCTTCGTGAAGCCCTTGCCGACCCGCGAGAAGCCCTTGCCGACCCAGCCGTTGTCACCGTTCTCGGCGTTGTCCGAGAAGACGGGGGCACCGTCGGCCTTGAGGGTGATGGCGTCGGCCGTGAAGCCCTTGCCGCCCGCGCCGCCGTCCGTCTGGTAGCGGAAGCGGAGGTCGAACTTCTTGCCCGCGAACGCGTTGAGGTCGTAGACGAGCTTCTTGTGGCCGCCGGAGACGTCGGTCAGCGCCGGGGCGCCGGACGCGTCCTTCGGGATCGGCACGCCGTCGGCGGTGCCGTTCAGGGCCGTCCAGTTGGCGCCGCCGTCCGTCGACACCTCGGTGTAGAGGTAGTCGTAGTCCAGCTCGATGTCGTACCAGCCCTGGAGCTCCAGGGAGGCGGACGTCTTGCCCGTGAGGTCGACGGAGCGGGTCAGGGTGTTCTTGAGGTCGTCACCCATGTTGCTCCACCACTGCGACGCACCCTCGGCGGGGGCGACGATGTCCGTGGTGACCTGCTTCTTCGGCAGCTCGACGACGAGCGCCTGCGGGTTCTTGGTGTTGTACTCCGAGACGCCCAGCTTGTGGGTGGTCTTGGTGCCGCGCTGCCAGTCGTTGACCTTGGCGTAGTTCAGCCAGCCGAGCTGGAGCTTGTCCCAGGCGCTCATGTCGCCGGGCAGGTCACCGATGGAGTCCTTGCCCTGGCCGAGCCAGGAGCCGGAGGACATGAGGGTCCAGAACCCGGTGGAGTTCTCGCCGCCCGCGGTGTCGTAGTGGTCCGGCAGACCGAGGTCGTGGCCGTACTCGTGGGCGAAGACGCCGAGGCCGCCGTTCTCCGGCTGCATCGTGTAGTCGCCGACCCAGATGCCGGTGTTGCCGATCGGGGTGCCGCCGGACTTGTTGTTCGCCGGTCCGGTCTTGCCCGCGTCGGTGCCGTAGGCGTACCAGCGGTGGGCCCACAGGGCGTTCTTGCCCTCGGCGCCGCCGCCGGCCGACTCGTCCTCGCCCGCGTGCACGAGCTGGAAGTGGTCGATGTAGCCGTCGGGCTCGTTGAAGTTGCCGTCGCCGTCGAAGTCGTAACGGTCCCACTGGTCGTACGTGGCCAGCTGGGCCTTGATCTGGGCGTCGGTCTGGCCCTTGGCCTTCTGGTCGGCGACCCAGGCGTTGAGACCGTCGCGGACGGTGTCCCAGACGTTGGAGCAGTTGGTCTGACCGCACCAGTTCGAGCCGTAACGGGCCTCGTTGTACGGGACCTTGACCCAGTCGGAGACCTTGCCGTCGACCGAGTACCGACCGGACGAGGTCCGCTCGTAGTAGGTCTTCAGGGACTGCTTGGGCTGACCCTGCTTGTCCTTGCCGGTACCGAAGTACAGGTCCTGGAAGTGCTGCTGGTTGTAGTCCGCCTGCCAGGCCGTGGAGTTGTCGTTCTTGCGGTCGGGCTTGGCGATGCGGTTGTGCAGCGGGCCGGGCGTGCCGCCGTACTTCGGCTTCAGGTCCGGCGTGTCGTCGTCCTTGCGGTCGACCAGGGTGGTGTTGTCCACCTGGTCGCCGAACTCGACGAGGATCGTGAAGATCTTGTCGGTCTTCTCGCGGCCGAGCTCGACGTACTTCTTCGCGCCGAGCTTGACGACCTGCGAACCGCCCCGGTTCTCGACCTTGGCGTCCCCGTTCATGACCCGCTCGAGGGCAGCCTTGCGCTGCAGCTCCTGCTGGTCGCTGTACGGGCCTTCGAGGTCGTGGTCGACCGTCGTCTTGTCGACGGTCTGGATGCCTGCCGGCACCCCCGGACCCTTGGTGTCCGCCCATGCGGTGGTGAACGTCGAAGCGGAGGCGGCGGTGGCCGCGAGCGCCACGACGACTGCGGACGCTATGGCCCGTCGTCTGTTGGTCACTTGATGTTGTCCTCCCCGGCGCCCGCGCTCTCGGACCGAAGGTGGGGTGTCCGTCCGGCGGGGTCGCGCGTCACAAGTGACGACATTCGACCGGAGTGCCGCGAGAAAAGACAGATCTTGACTTGCACGGGTCAACTGCACTATGCGGGCGCTGGTTTCCGATAATCGAACATCCGGCGGGCGCACCGTGAAGGAAGTTTGACGATTCCGTGACCCCGTGCGCCCCCCGTGCACCTGCGGCGTGGGTGAGGTCACGCTTACCCGTCACACCGCCCGGGCATCCACCGTCGTAGAGTCGAACCGAAGTCTTGAGGGGCGGTACTCGTCATGCAGCGTCCGAACGCCGCACAGCTCACCTACGGTTCGGCCACCGTCGTCCTCGCGACCGTCGCCCTGCTGCTGCTCTCCGGCACGACGACGACCCTGGGCATCGCGGTGATCTGCGCCGCGGGCCTGCTGCTCGGCACGCTCGTGGCGGTGACGATGCCGGGGCGCGCGCGGCCCGTCAATACCCCCGTCGACGAAGAGATCCGGGTGCCGGCCGAGCGCGTGGGCGCGGGGGCCGATACCCGGATCGGTTCGTGACGCTTCGTCCCTTCCGGCTCACTGCGGGACGCTGACGACCACCGTCTTCGCCGCCTTGTCGTGCAGACCCTGCTTGTAGGGCTTGTCGACCAGGATCAGGATCAGGATGAGCAGCGGCCACAGGCAGGCGCAGCAGATGAGCGCCGGCAGCCAGAGCACGACGGCCCGCAGCAGCGACTGGCTCATCGGGGGCGTCGACCCGTCGTTGAGCATCGCGACCCGCAGCTTCATCAGCTTCTTGCCGACGGTCCGGCCGTTCCTGGCCGTCAGCACGGTGTCGTAGGCGACGTACGCGACGATCGTGATGAGCTGGAAGACCAGCTGACTGCCGCCGTTGAGGCTGTTGACCGTGTCCCCGAAGTCGTTGCCGTCCTCGGTCGCCCGCCGGTAGATGTCGAACGGGATGCCGATGATCGCGAGGGGCACCGCGACGATCACCCAGTCGATGAGCCGCGCGAGGACCCGGCGCCCGGTGTCCGCGAGCGGCGGCATCCCGGTGAGCGGATCGGCCCCGCCGTAACCGCCGCCGTAGCCACCGCCGTACGGGGGCGGGGGCGGGGGCATGTTGTTGTCGTACGGGGAGCCGTACGGGTTGCCCGGAGGCGGCGGGCCACCGGGGGGCGGGCCTCCGGGGGGCTGCGCGCCTCCCGGCGGCGGGGCTCCTCCCGGCGGCGGACCCGACGGCGGCGGACCTCCCGGCGGCGGGGCTCCTCCCGGCGGCGGACCCGACGGCGGCGGACCTCCCGGCGGCGGCTCCTGCGGCGGCTCGGGGGGCCGCTTGCTGAACGGGTCGTCCTCGGGCGGCGGCTCGGGCGGCGGCTGGTCGGTGCTCATGGGGGCAGTGCATCCCGGGCGGGACGGCCCCGCAAGGAATCACCGCCCGTTCGGGGGACGGCCCTCCCTGCGGCGCCTCAGCGCGCGACGAACGTGCCCGCCGCCTTGTCGTGCCAGCACTGGCGCCAGGGGCGGTCGAAGAGGCACCACAGGACGTTGAGGACACCGATCACCAGGAGACCGAGCACGCTGTAGACGAACCAGCGGCGGAGCGCCTTCCCGAAGGTCGGCGGCTGGTGCGACTCGATGTCCCGCACTTCGAGGCCGCACAGCTTCTTGCCGAGCGTGCGGCCCCACTTGGCGGTGGGCAGCGCCTCGTACAGGATCCCGATGACGAACAGCGAGGCGAGCACGATGCCGAACTGCACGGAGGTCGTCGAGTCGAGCAGCCAGACCTGGACGGTGGTGCCGGACTGCCGGGCCTCCTCGATCTTGCCCTCGATGTGGTCGACGGCGGCGGTCACGAAGGGCACGGCGGCCGCGCCGACCAGCGCGCCCAGGACGATGCCGTCGATCAGCCGGGCGACCAAGCGCCGGCCGAGCCCCGCGGGGCGGGCGGAGGCCTGCTCGCGGGCCGCCTGCTGGAAGACGTCCTCGACGGGCGGCTTCCACGGGACGACGGGCGGCTGGTGCTCCTGCGACTGGGGCTGGGGCTGCTGGGGCTGGGCCTGCTGCTGGGCCCACGAGGGCGCGGACGGCGTGGACTGCGCGGCCGGCGTCACCGGGGCGGGGGCGGGCGCCGGGGCCGGGGTGGGCGCGGGGGTCTGTACGGGTACGGGAGCCGGGGCGGGGGCCGGGGCGGGGGCCGCCGCCGCGGGGGCCGGTCGGGGCTGCGGCTCCGGCTGGGGCTGGTTCTGGGGCCGCGGTGCGGGGGACGGCGTCGGGATCGGGGTGACGGGCATGCCCCCGAGGCGGGCCGCTCCCCCCGGCACCCGGGGGTCGGCGGCGGGCGCCGGAGCGGCGGCCCGCGCCTCCTCCGGCTCGCTGCCGCCCGCGACCGGCCACTCGGCGGGGGTGCGCGGATCGGGCGTGCGCGGCGCGCCCCAGGAGACCTTCTGGTCGAGGTCGCCGCCGAATCCGGTCTGCCGGGCGGAGTCCGCCTGCCAGGCCGAGGCGGGCTCGGGAGCGAGCGGCTCCTCGTCGAAGAAGACGGGCCCGGTCTCCTCCACCGCGGGCACGGGCGCCTGCGCCTGGCCCTGGACCGGTACGGGGGCGGATGCCTGAGCTTGGACGGGTACGGGTGCCTGCGCCTGGGCCGGGAGGTGCGCGGCGGCGGGCGCCTGGTGCGCGGCGGACTGCGGCGCCGGCTGGGAGGGGGCCTGGGGCTGGGGCTGCGACGGGGGTTGGGGCTGAGGCTGCGCCTGCGACGGGGGATACGGCTGCGACGGGGGCTGCCGCTGCGGCTCGGGCTCCGCGAAGGCCGCCGGGGTCTCCACCGCCCGGGCGGGCGCCGCGACCGGGGCCGGGGCCGGGCCGGAGGCGAGGATCGGGCCCGCCGGGATCGCCGAGGCGGGCGGACCGGGCGGAACCTCGCCGTCCGACGGGGCGGGCCGACTCGTGCCGGGCACCCACGCGCCCCCGTTCCAGAACCGGATGTATCCGGGAATGGACGGGTCCGGGTAGTACCCCGGCTGCGGTACCTCTCCGCCGCCTCCAGGAGGAGTAGCCACTGCCCCGACTCCGTTCAGTCACAACGCCTTTGGTCCGCACGGCCGCTCGCCGGGCGTGCCGTGCCCAAGGAGGACAGTAACGAAGAACGTCCCCCCAGGGGACAAGGAGCCCGCGAGAAAGCCCGCCTTCGGGGAGACACGTACCGGAATCGATCACTCCCGGTGATGTTCGGGCCGGGACATCCGTCCTTCGGACCGCCCGGAAGGCCTCCCCGGACCTCCCCGGACCTCCCCGGCCGGAAACACCGCGGAAGAACTTCCCGGAAAAAATTTCCCGAAGTCGCGTCATGAACCGCCTCCACCCCGCTCTCTCCAGGTGAAGGCCCGTCCGGGACCCCGCGAGAAGGAGCAGGACATGCAGAACACCGACCACACCACCGTCGAGCGCGAGCTGGAGCTGAAGCTGGTGCTGTCGCCCGAGCGTTCCGTCCCCGTCCCCGCCCGGCTCGCCTACCGGACCGGCGACCCGTACGCCGTCCACGTCACCTTCCACGTCGGCACCGACCACCCGGTCCACTGGACCTTCGCGCGCGAACTGCTCGTCGAGGGCGTCTTCCGGGCCTGCGGCCACGGGGACGTCCGGATCTGGCCCACGAAGGTCGACGGCCGCAACGTCATCCTGATGGCCCTCTCCTCCCCCGACGGCGACGCGCTGCTCGAAGCACCGTCCGCGCAGGTGTCCGCCTGGCTGGAGCGGACCCTGCGCGCGGTGCCGCCGGGCACCGAGTCCGAGCGCCTCGGCATCGACGACGGGCTCGCCGAGATCCTGGCGACCACCGTGGCCGCCGACGAGCTGTGGCTGCGCGACCCGTGGCCGTCGGACGAGTCCCAGGACGGCGAGCTGTGAGCTCGTACGTCGGGACGCGGCGTCAGAAGAGCTTTCCGGGGTTGAGCAGCCCCAGCGGGTCGAAGGTGGCCTTGATGCCGCGCTGCAACTCCAGGCCGACCGGCCCCAGCTCCCGCGCCAGCCACTCCTTCTTGAGGACGCCCACGCCGTGCTCGCCGGTGATCGTGCCGCCCAGGGCGAGCCCGAGCGCCATGATCTCGTCGAAGGACTCCCGCGCCCGGCGCGACTCGTCCTCGTCGGTGTGGTCGAAGCAGACGACGGGGTGGGTGTTGCCGTCGCCCGCGTGCGCGCAGACGCCGATGGTCAGGTGGTACTTCTCCGCGATCGCCGCCGTGCCGTCGAGCATCTCGGCGAGCCGCGTCCTCGGCACGCACACGTCGTCGATCATCGTCGCCGACTTGATGGTCTCCAGCGCGGTGAGGGCGAGCCGGCGTGCCTGGAGGAGGAGTTCGGACTCGGCGGCGTCCGCGGCCGGGACGACCTCCGTGGCGCCCGCCGCCGCGCACAGCTCCCCGACGGCGGCCAGGTCGGCGGCCGGGTCCGGGGTGTCGAAGGCGCACAGGAGCAGCGCCTCGGTGGAGTCCGGCAGCCCCATCCGCGCCATCCTGTTGACCGCCTGGACGGTGGTGCGGTCCATGAGTTCGAGCAGCGAGGGGGTGTGGCCGCGCTCCATGATCGCGCAGACGGCCTCGCAGGCGGCGGCAGCGGAGGGGAACTCGGCGGCGAGCGCGAGCTGCGCGGGCGGCTGCGGCCTGAGCGCGAGGACGGCTCCGACGACGATGCCGAGGCTGCCCTCCGAGCCGACGAAGAGCCGGGTCAGGTCGTATCCGGCGACGCCCTTGGCCGTGCGCCGGCCGGTGCGCAGGAGCCGCCCGTCGGCGAGGACGACGTCGAGGCCGAGGACGTACTCGGCGGTGACGCCGTACTTGACGCAGCACAGGCCGCCGGAGGCGGTGCCGATGTTCCCGCCGATCGTGCAGGTCTCCCAGCTGGACGGGTCCGGCGGGTAGTACAGGCCGTGTTCGGCGACGGCGCGGGACAGCACGGCGTTGACGACGCCCGGTTCGACGACGGCGATCCGGTCGACCGGGTTGATCTCCAGGATGCGGTCCATCTTCACGAGGGAGAGCACGATGCAGCCGTCGGAGGCGTTGGCGCCCCCCGACAGGCCCGTGCGGGCGCCCTGCGGGACCACGGGGACGCGGAGTTCGGTCGCGGTGCGCATGACGTGCCGGACCTGCTCGACCGTGCGCGGGAGCACGACGGCCGCGGGGGTGCCGGCCGCGCAGAAACTCGCCATGTCGCGCGCGTAGGAGCCGGTCACGTCGGGGTCGGTGAGCAGCGCCTCGGCGGGGAGTCCGGCGAGCAGCGCGGAGTGCAGCCGCGCCCTGGGATCGTCCTGCTGAAGATCGTCCATGTCTCCAGCGTGGCACCCGCCGCCATCGGTGTGAACCCGCCGGAGCGGGCGCTTCGTGTGCTCTTCGTACAGGGGGGCGCGGGCGCACAGTGAGCGCCATGAAGACCGAGAACGTGTCGAGGACGGTCCTCGCCGCCGGGGTGGGCGCGGTGCTCGCGGCGACGGCGCTGCTGTACCTGCCCGAGTGGACCGGCCAGGGCCCGCCGGCCCCGCCCGGGCCCGCGGAGCGGGCGGTGATCGCGGCGCACGCGGGCGCGCAGGCGGCGCTCCCGGACCTGGCCGCGCTGATCGCCGACCGGGAGCGGTGGCTGCGGGCACATCCGGACGACGAGGCGTCCTGGGCGGAGCTGGGCGCGGCGTACACGGAGCGGGGCAGCCGGCTCGGGGACGTACGGGACTATCCGCGGGCCGAGCGGGCGCTGCGCCGCTCGCTCGCCGAACGGCCCGCCGCCCGGGGGAACCCGGCGGCGGAGCTCGGGCTCGGGGCGCTCGCCGGGGCGCGGGGCGACTGGGCGACGGCCCGGGACCTGGGCGAGCGGGTGAGGAAGGCGGATCCGCGCCGGTGGCCGGTCTACCCGGTCCTGATCGACGCCTACAACGGGCTCGGCGACTATCCGGCGGCGCAGAAGGCGATGGAGAGCCTGGAGAAGCTGCACGCGGGCGCGGTGGTACGGGCCAGGGCCGCGCAGGCCTACCGCGACCGGGGCTGGCGCGAGGACGCCGACGCGGCGGCGCTGGACGCGGTGGCGCTGGCGGAGACGGACCCGGAGAAGGCGGCGGCGCTGGCGCGGGCCGGGGACCTGGCGTGGGAGCGGGGCGAGGCGGAGGACGCGCTCGGGCAGTACGGGGCGGCGCTGCGGCTCGTACCGGATCACGGGCCCTCGCTCGCGGGCCGGGCCCGGACGCTCGCGGCCCTCGGCCGCACGGAGGACGCGGTGCGCGCCTGGCGCGCGGCGCTGGCCCGGCTGCCGCTGCCGGAGTACGTTCTGGAGGCGGGCGAGCTGGCCGAGTCGCTGGGACGGGAGGCGGACGCGCGGGCCCTGTACGAGCGGCTGCGGACGGGCGCCTGGACGGGGGCGGAGGTGCCGCTCGGGCTCCTCGACGCGGACCACGGCGACGCGGCCACGGCGGTCGCCCGGATGCGGGCGGAGTGGGCGCGGGGCCACCGCTCGGTGCGGGTGGCGGACGCGCTGGCCTGGGCCCTGCACCGCTCGGGCGCGTCGAAGGAGGCGCTGGGGTACGCGAAACGGGCCACGGAGGAGGGGCTGCGGAGCGCGCTCTTCCTGTACCACCGGGGCGAGATCGAGCGGGCCCTGGACCAGCGGGGCCCGGCCCGCCGCCATCTGGCGGAGGCGCTGCGGATCAACCCCGCGTTCTCGCCGCTGTTCACACGGGCTGCGGAGCGGTCGCTGGCGGAGCTGGACGCGCTCCCGGACGAACTCCCGCCGGAACTCCGCCCGGAACGCGCGCCGGGGCGGGCGGGGGGCCTGGGCGGGGAGGGCGGGTCTCCGGGCCGGGAGGGCGCCCCGGGTCGGGACGGTGCTTCCCCGGGCCGGGACGGTGCCTCCCTGGGCCGGGACGGTGCTTCCCCTGGCCGGGACGGTGCTTCCCCTGGCCGGGACGGTGCTTCCCCTGGCCGGGACGGTGCTTCCCCTGGCCGGGACGGTGCCTCCTCGGCGTGAGCCGCCGGGAGGCCCCCGGCCGTGTGTGAGCCCGCGCCGTATGCGGGCCCGCGCCTGGGTGGGCCCGCGCCCGGGTGGGCGGTGCCCACGCCCGTGTGGGCAATCGTCCCGCTGGGGCGGGACGGGTGGGCACACGGGACGGCGCCCTCTCGCGGCGCCTCCGCGTCCTGCGCCTGGACCCGCACCGCCGGCGTGCTGCGCCAGGGGTGCGGGTCCAGGCCCAGGAGCCTCTGGCGCCGGCAAGGGCGCCGTTCCCGTTGTGCCCACCCGTTCCGCCCCAGCGGAACGATTGCCCACAACGGGGCCGACGGGACCGCGAGCCCGCGACGGGCGGGGCGAAGGCCCGCAGCCGCGGGGCGGAGCCCCAGGCCCGCTACAGGTTGCCGCGCTTCTCCTGCTCGCGCTCGATCGCCTCGAACAGCGCCTTGAAGTTGCCCTTCCCGAAGCCCATCGACCCGTGCCGCTCGATCATCTCGAAGAAGACGGTCGGACGGTCCTGGACCGGCTTCGTGAAGATCTGCAACAGGTACCCGTCCTCGTCGCGGTCGACGAGGATCTTCAGCTCGCGCAGGGTCTCGACGGGCACGCGCGTCTCGCCGGCCCACTCGCCGAGGGTGTCGTAGTACGAGTCGGGGGTGTCGAGGAAGGAGACACCGGCGGCGCGCATCGCGCGCACGGTGGCGACGATGTCGTTGGTGGCGAGGGCGATGTGCTGCACGCCGGCGCCGCCGTAGAACTCCAGGTACTCGTCGATCTGCGACTTCTTCTTCGCGATCGCCGGCTCGTTGATCGGGAACTTCACCTTGAGGGTGCCGTCCGCGACGACCTTCGACATGAGCGCGGAGTACTCGGTCGCGATGTCGTCGCCCACGAACTCCTTCATGTTCGTGAAGCCCATGACCTTGTTGTAGAACCCGACCCAGTCGTTCATCCTGCCGAGCTCGACGTTGCCGACGCAGTGGTCGATCGCCTGGAAGGTGCGCTTGGCCGGCGGCTCGACGATCGGGTTCGCGGAGACGAAGCCCGGCAGGTAGGGGCCGTCGTAGCCGGAGCGCTCGACGAGCGTGTGGCGGGTCTTGCCGTAGGTGGCGATGGCGGCGAGGACGACGGTGCCGTGCTCGTCCTTCACCTCGTGCGGCTCGGTGATGCCGGTGGCGCCGTGCTCGACGGCGTAGGCGTACGCGGCGCGGGCGTCCGGCACCTCGATCGCCAGGTCGACGACGCCGTCGCCGTGCTCGGCGACGTGCTCCGCGAGGAAGCGGCCCCAGTCGGTCCCGGCCTTGATGACGGAGGTGAACACGAAACGTGCCGCACCGTTGGTGAGGACGTAGCTGGCGGTCTCGCGGCTGCCGTTCTCCGGTCCGGAGTAGGCGACCAGCTTCATGCCGAAGGCCGTGGAGTAGTAGTGCGCGGCCTGCTTGGCGTTGCCGACGGCGAAGACGACCGCGTCCATTCCCTTGACCGGGAAGGGATCGGCCTCACGCGCGGTGGAAGGGGTGTGATCGATGGTCTCAGTCATGGCAGCAATGTCCCGCCGTTCGGCAAGGTGCGCAAGAGTTCGCTGATCTGCTGGTCAAGGTGTACAGCGAACGGCGAGGATGGCCGTGCGACTTGTACATCCTGACCATGGGGAGGCCGCTGTGGCGATCGATCATTTGGACGGCCGGCTGATCGCGCTGCTCGCGCGGGAGCCGCGCATCGGGGTCCTGGAGGCCTCACGGCGTCTGGGGGTGGCGCGCGGCACGGTGCAGGCGCGTCTCGACCGGCTCCAGGCGACCGGGGTGATCCGGGGGTTCGGGCCGCAGGTGGACCCGGCGGCGCTCGGCTATCCGGTGACGGCCTTCGCGACCCTGGAGATCAAGCAGGGGCAGGGCGCGGACGTGCGGGGGCACCTGGCGACGGTGCCGGAGGTCCTGGAGCTGCACACGACGACGGGTCACGGGGACATGCTCTGCCGGCTCGTGGCGCGGTCGAACGCGGACCTCCAGCGGGTGATCGACAAGGTGGTGGCCTTCGAGGGGATCGTCCGGGCGTCCACGGCGATCGTGATGGAGAACCCGGTGCCGCTGCGGATCATCCCGCTGGTGGAGCAGGCGGCGCAGGAGTAGCCGGGCGGAGCCGTAAGTCCATAGAGAGCTCTGCAAAGGAGTAGTTGCAAAGAAAGCCTTGCAACTACTCCTTTGCAACTCTACGGTGGAGCCATGCCCGAGCCCGAAGCCCCGTCAGAGCAGCCCGAGCCCGCCGCCCCGCAGGCGCCCGCCGAGCCCCTGAGCCGCACGCTCGACCCGCGCTCCCTGCGGGCCATCGCGCACCCCCTGCGCATCCAGCTGCTGCGCGCCCTGCGCCGCTACGGCCCCGCCACCGCCTCCCAGCTCGCCGAGCGGCTCGGCGAGTCCAGCGGCGCCACCAGCTACCACCTGCGCCAGCTCGCCGCGCACGGCTTCATCGTGGACGACCCGACGCGCGGCAAGGGCCGGGAGCGCTGGTGGAAGGCGGTCCACCGGGGGACGATCTTCGACGAGACGCTCCACAAGAACCCCGACCCCGAGGTCCAGGGCGCCCTCGACGTCGTCATGCACGAGATCGCGACCATCCACACCCAGGAGCTGTCGACCTGGGTCGCCACCCGTCACACCTGGGGCGAGGAGTGGTACGGCGCCTCGGACTTCAGCGACTTCCGGCTGAACGTCACGCCCGACCGGCTGCGCGAGCTGAACCGGAAGATCCACGCCCTGATCGACGAGTACAGCGAGACCTCCGACCCCGACGCGCCGGGCGCCGCCCGCGTACGGATGCACCTGCACGCGTTCCCGCAGCACGACTGACGGAAGGAACCCGCACCATGCATGCCGACATCCACCTCCAGCTGCACGCCCTGACCGCCGAGGAGCTCCGGCACGAGGCCGCCGCCGGGCCCCGGCCGGCCGGCCGCGCCCCCGCCCTCCGCACCCTGCGCGCCCACATGGGCTGGAGGCTCGTCGAACTGGGCCTGCGCATGGCCACCCCCGCCAACGGCCCCTCCCCGCTGGCCGCATGACCGTGCCGGGGGGACACGACAAGAAGACCGCAGGACACGACCAGGTCCCCCGCGGGACCGCACGACAGGACGACGTCGCACACGGGACCGCACGGCACGACGACATCCCACGCGGGACCGCACGGCACGACCGCGTCCCGCTCGGGACCGTCCTGACCGCGAACGCCATATCCGTCACCGGCAATTCGCTCACCCTCATCGGCGTCCCGTGGTTCGCCCTGGAGACCACGGGCAGCCCCGGCAAGGCCGGACTCGTCGCCTTCTGCGCGGCCGTCCCGGTCGTCCTCGCCGCGATCGCCGGCGGCCCCGTCATCGACCGCCTCGGGCGCCGCCGGGTCAGCATCGCCTCCGACCTGACCTGCGGACTCGCGCTCGCCGCGATCCCGCTCCTGCACCAGACGGGCGCCCTGAGGTTCTGGATGCTGTGCGCGCTGATGGCCGTCACGGGCCTGTTCCACGCGCCCGGCGAGACCGCGCGGCACGTGCTCGTCCCCGACCTGGCCGGGCGCGCCGGGACCTCGCTCACCCGGGCGGCCAGCCTGTACGACGCGGTGGCGCGCGGGGCCAGGATGACGGGCGCCGCGGTCGCCGGGCTGCTCGTCGCCTTCATGGGTCCCGGCACGGTGCTGTACCTCGACGCGGCCACCTTCGCCGTCTCCGCGCTCCTCGTCGCGGCGGGCCTGCGCGGGGTGCCCTCGGCGGAACCGCAGCGCGAGGGCCCCCGCCTCTCCCCCGCCCGCTACCGCGCCGACCTGCGCGAGGGATACGCCTTCCTCTTCCGGGCCCGGCTGCTGCTCGCCGTCACCGTCATGGTGATGGTGACCAACGGCCTGAACCAGAGCTGGAGTTCGGTGCTGCTGCCGGTCCACGCCAAGGAGGAGCTCGGCGGTCCCGCCGCGCAGGGCATGCTCGTGTCCGTCTTCGCCGGCTGCGCCCTGGCCGGCGCCCTGCTCTACGGGGCCGTCGGCGAACGCTTCCCCCGCCGGGTCGTGTTCACCGCGGGCTTCCTCCTCTGCGGCGCCCCGCCGTACGTCGTCGCCGCGCTCACCGACACCACCGCGCCGCTGCTGGTGACGATGGTGGCGGCGGGCTTCGGCGCCGGGGTCCTGAACCCGATCCTGACGACCGTGATCTACGAGCAGGTGCCCGACGCGCTGCGCAGCCGGGTCTCCGGCGCGAGCACGGCGGGAGTGCTGCTCACGACGCCGCTGGGCGGACTGGCGGCGGGACTCCTGGTCGAGCGCGCCGGGCTGACGGCGACGCTGCTGGGGGTCGGCGGGCTCTACTTCCTCGCGACGCTCTCGCCGCTGGTCTTCCCCGCCTGGCGGGGCCTGGACCGTACGCCCCCGAACACGCCGGCGGGCGCGCCCGCCGACCCGCACCGCGAAGCCCCGTCCGGCAGTCCCTCCCGTACTGCCTCCGAGGACGTCAGCAGGACGGGACCTTCGACTCCTGCCCCTTCTCCAGGGCCCGCAGGGACGCCACCGCGTCGCTGAGCGCGGTGACGGGCACGAGCCGCAGCCCCCTGGGCTGCTCGGCCTGCGCGTCCGAGCACTCGTCCTTCGGTACGAGGAAGACGGTGGCCCCGTCCCGTGCGGCGGCCTGCGTCTTGAGGGAGACCCCGCCGACCGCGCCGACCGTGCCGTCGGGCTGGATCGTGCCCGTACCGGCGACGATCCGGCCGCCCGTGAGGTCGCCGCCGTTCCCGTCCCCGTCGAGCTTGTCGACGATGCCGAGGGAGAACAGCAGCCCGGCGCTCGGCCCGCCGACGTCGGCGAGGTGCAGGGTCACCTTCACCTTCTCGGGGTCCTTCTTCAGATAGCCGAGGGCGGCCAGGGTGGCCGCGTCCTGCGACTGCTTCATCTGCCCGAGGTTGCGCTTCTCGATCTCCGCGTCGGACTTCCCCGGCGGGTAGACGGAGTCGTGCGGCAGGACGGCCCGGTCGGTTCGGAACCAGGCGTCGGTCACGTCCCCGAGGTCCACGTCCGTGGACGGCCCGGTCGCCAGGATCGTCGTCATCCGCAGCTCGCCCTTGGTGTCCCTGACCGGGGCGCCCGTGATGGTGATGACCTCCAGCCCCTGGTCCTTGCCGAGCACGTCGGCGGTCGTGCCGGGCTGGGCGATCGCGTACGGCAGCGGCGCGAGCCCGACGACGGCGAAGAGCGCGGCGACGGGCAGCGCGCACAGCGCGAGGGCACGGGGACGGGAGAGGCTGGAGAACACGCCCCCAATCTACTGGGACGGGCCCCACGCCGGAGACCGGCCGCCGCGCCTACATCCACCGGTCGAAGAAGGACCGCACACCGTGCCGTACGACGGCCGCCGCCCTCCGGGTGTCCCCGGCCCCCACGAGCGCGTCCCGCGCGGCGGCGCCGACGAGCCCGGCGTCCTGGAGGCGGGGCACGAGGTGCGCGTAGTCGCAGAAGACCCAGTGGTTCGCCCCGGGGAGCAGGACGCGGCGGGCACGGACCCCGGTCCAGGAGCGTTCGAGGCGGGCCGCCTCCACGAAGCCGTCCGTACGGAACATGAGCAGGGGGCGGGCGAGCCCCGCCACGAGCTCCGGGTCGAGGTCGAGATGGCCCTCCAGGTTGACCCCTGCGGTGATCCGGTCGTCGCCCGCCAGCGCGTGGACGGCGGCGGTACCGCCCGCCGAGTGCCCGTACACGCCGATCCGGCGCGGATCCATGACCGGGGCGAGGGGCAGGTCCCCGAGCCGGTCGAGGACGAACCGGAGATCCGCGACCCGGGTGTCGATCATCGTGCGGAACGTCTCCGGGTCCGGCGGCCCGGTGAGCACGGTCCGGCGCACCCCGCCGGGCAGCTCCACCTGACTGGCGTCCCCCGGGTGGTCGACGAGGACCACGACCCGGCCGTGGCTCGCGAGGTCCTCGGCGAGCGTCGTCCCGAGGGTGCGGGAGTCACCGCCGCCCGGGGTGTAAAGGATCACCGGGCGGCGGCCCGGGAGCGGCGGGGCGTCCCGGTGCCCGTGGGTGAGGACCGCGCCCCAGCCCACACCGGCGGCGGGCAGCCCGGGACGCACCAGGGGCGCCAGGACGGCGAACTCCCCGGCCTCCGCGGGGGTGAGCTGCGCGGCGCGCGGGAAGCCGCGGACGGTACGGGCCGGGTACAGGACGCTGATCATCACCTCCCGCGCGCCGGGCACCCAGGGGTCGGGGCGGGAGGGATCGGTCAGCGCGAAGGTACGGAAGCCCACGGGGTGGGGTCCGGTGGGCGCGGGCAGCCGGAGGACGGCCGGGGCGGGTGCGGGCCGCACGGACAAGGCGGCATCCGCCGGGGAGGCGCCGAACAGGACGGCGGCTCCGAGGAGAGCCCCCTTGGTGACGGTGCGGCGGCTGGGTGCGGGGTGAGAGGTCATGCACGGCATCCTTGGCCGGGACGGGGAGTCGGGCGAAGGTTCAGGCCGTGCCCGAAAGGCTGGCGTTCCGGAGGGGGTTGGGGTGCTGCGCATCCACTTCACGGCGGAGGACTTCACCCGGGTGCGGTTCGCGCCCCGGCCGTCGCCCGTGCCCGAGCTGCACGCCGCCCTGATGATGCTCGGCGCGCCGCACGAGGGGCTGCTGTTCGGCCGCTGGCGGGGCAGGCTGCTGCGCGCCCTGCCGGCGGCGGCCGGGCCGCTCGCGGACCTGGTGCCCGGCGGGGTGGCCCCCGCCTTCCTCGACGTCCTCGGCGAGACGCGGGAGGAGGGCTTCGCGCTCCTCAGGTCGGCGCGGCCGGAGCTGGTGCGGTCCGAGCTGGAGCGGGTGTACGCGGGGCCGGGCGCCGGCGCGGCACCGGCGTGGGTCCGGGGGCTGCACGACGGGCGTGCGGACGCCTGGCGTGTGGTGGAGCGGGCCCAGCGGGCGGCGTACGAGGCGGCCCTGGCGCCGGTGTGGGGACTGGTCCAGGATCTGCACCGGGCGGAGTTCACCCGGCACGCGACGACGGTCGCCGGACAGGGGCTCGGCGCGGCCCTGACGGCCCTGGCCCCGGGGCTCCGGCTCCGCGACGGCCTCTGGGAGTGGCCGGGCGCGCCCCGGGACGTCCACCTCGCCGGGCGGGGCCTGGTCCTCCTGCCCACCTTCCACTGGCGGGGCGGCCCGCTGGTCCAGGACCTCCCGGAGCGCCCGGTGGTCCTGACGTACCCGGCGGGCGGGGGCCTGCCGCCCTCGGCGCCGGACGTGCCCGGGGAGGACGCCCTCGCGGGGGTCCTGGGCCGGACCCGGGCGGAGCTCCTCCGGGCCCTGACGGAGCCCCGCACGACGACGGAACTGGCCCGGCGACTGGGCGTCAGCAACGCGACGGCCTCGGCCCACGCGCGGGCGCTGCGCGCGGCGGGCCTCCTGACGACAACCCGCACGGGCCGCTCGGTCCACCACGCGACGACACCCTTGACGACGCTGCTGCCGTAACGCGGCACCCGGCCGGTCCGGTTGTGGGCGGCACCCCCTGCCGGCCCGTTGTGGGCCCGTGCCCCGCCCGTTGTGGGCATGCGTTCCGCCGGGGCGGAACGGGTGGGCACAACGGAACGGCGCCCTTGCCGGCGCCAGAGGCTGTAGCGCCCTGACCCGCACCGGATCCGCGCCGCCCGGGGGTGCGGGCCAAGGCACAGGACGCGGAGGCGCCGCGAGAGCGCGCCGTCCCGTGTGCCCACCCGTCCCGCCCAGCGGGACGATTGCCCACACGGGCGCGGGGCGAAGGCCCACCTGGAGCGCGAGCGCAAGCGCCACGGCATGGTGCAGAGAGGCGCCGGGCCACGTGCGGCAGGCACGCCCGTCACGAGCACGGTGCACGAGGGCGCCGGGGCGCGCCGGCGTTCCTCCGGGGCCGAGGCCTCGCCATGAGCACGACTCGCAGGGACGCAGACGCGGTCCCGGGGCGCAGGCGCCCGAGGCCGCCCTGCGTCGCCGGGTGAGGTTCAAGGGACCGGGGTGGGATCCGCCGCGCGCTCTAGCGCAGCGCGTCCGCGACCTCTCGTGCCGCGTCCACCACCCTCGGCCCCACCCGCTCCGGCACCGCGTCCGCGAGCATCACGACGCCGACGCTGCCCTCGACGCCCGTCACGCCGACCAGCGGGGCGGCCGCGCCGCTCGCGCCGGCCTCCAGTTCGCCGTGGGTGAGGGTGAAGCCGGGTTCGGTCAGTCCGCCCTGCCGGGCCGCGAGTATCGCCCGGCCGGCAGCGCCCCGGTCGAGCGGGTGGCGGAAGCCGGCCCGGTAGGCGACGTGGTAGTCGGTCCAGGTCGGTTCGACGACCGCGACCGCGAGCGCCTCCGCCCCGTCGACGAGGGTCAGGTGGGCGGTCGCCCCGATGTCCTCGGCCAGCGAGCGGAGCGCGGGCAGCGCGGCCTCCCGTACGAGCGGGTGGACCTGCCGGCCCAGCCGCAGCACGCCGAGGCCGACGCGGGCGCGCCCGCCCAGGTCACGGCGGACCAGGGCGTGCTGCTCGAGCGTGGCGAGGAGCCGGTAGACCACGGTCCTGTTGACCCCGAGTTTGTTGGACAACTCGGTGACCGTCAGACCGTGGTCGGTGTCGGCGAGCAGTTTGAGGACTCTGAGTCCCCGGTCGAGCGTCTGGGAGGTCTCCGCGGTCACGACGCCCTCTCCTTCGAAGTGAGTGGCGGCGGCTCTCACGGAGTTGCGGCGCCGGTCCCGCGGCGACGCACGTCAGAGGCCGCCGGCAGGAAGGGGTACACCGGCTGCGCTCCGCGGCGGCGCTGCCACGGGGCGATTGCTTGTGAGCCGGGACAGTAGCGTCGCGCTCCGCTCAGCGGAAGACCTCGTCCAGAATCCGGGCGCCGACGACCGTATACAGCCGGTTCGGGACCTTCGTCGGTCGGACGAGGGACTTTGGCGGACAAGATCGGCTATGTCGTGCCCGTAGCGTGGAGACGGCCGGAGGCCGACCGTGGGGGCCGGACTCCGTGCCCGCTCCCGCCCTGCGGGACGCCCGAGGCCCGTACGCGCACCGCGTACGGGCCTCGCTTCTTCACCACGGACACCCACGGACACCTACGGACACCCACCCACGAGCACGGACGAACGCAGGCAAGCACGGACGACCGCGGACGAACCCCACGGGGCTACCGCATGCGCGTGGCCCACTCCTGGACCTTCTTGATCCGTTCGCGGATCTGGCCCGCGGTCGCCTCGGCGCTCGGCGGCCCGCCGCAGACCCGGCGCAGCTCGGTGTGGATGACGCCGTGGGGCTTGCCGCTCTGGTGAACGTACGCACCGACCATCGTGTTGAGCTGTTTCCTCAGCTCAAGGAGCTCCTTGTGGGAAACGACGGGGCGGCGCTCCGCCGGAAGCTCCAGGAGGTCGGCCTCGTCGTCCGGCTTCTTGCGGCTGTGCGCGATCTGCCGGGCCTGGCGCTTCTGGAGGAGCAGCTGGACCTGGTCGGGTTCGAGGAGGCCGGGGATGCCGAGGTAGTCCTGCTCCTCGGCGCTGCCGGGGTGGGCCTGCATGCCGAACTCGGCGCTGTTGTAGAGGACGCGGTCGAAGACGGCGTCGGACTCCAGCGCCTCGAAGGGCAGCATGTCCTGCTCGCCGGTGTCCTCGTCCTGCTGGCGCTCGGCCTCGGCCATCTCCTTCTCGGACTCGGCGTACGGGTCCTCGTCCTCGCCCGCCTTCTTCGGCCGGTCGAGGACGTGGTCGCGCTCGACCTCCATCTCGTTGGCGAATCCGAGGAGGCTGGGGATGGTCGGAAGGAACACGGACGCGGTCTCGCCGCGCCTGCGGGATCGCACGAAGCGGCCGACGGCCTGGGCGAAGAAGAGCGGGGTGGAGATGGTCGTCGCGTACACGCCCACGGACAGGCGGGGGACGTCGACGCCTTCGGACACCATGCGGACGGCGACCATCCAGCGGTCGGTGCTCTCGCTGAACTCGTCGATGCGGTTCGAGGCGCCGGTGTCGTCGGAAAGGACGACGGTCGCCCGGGTGCCGGTGATCTCCCGGATCAGCTTGGCGTACGAGCGGGCCGAGTCCTGGTCGGAGGCGATGACGAGGCCGCCGGCGTCCGGGATGGACTTCCGGACCTCGGTGAGGCGCTGGTCGGCGGCGCGCAGGACGTTCGGCATCCAGTCACCCTTGGCGTCCAGCGCGGTGCGCCAGGCCTGCGAGACCGCGTCCTTGGTCATCGGCTCGCCGAGGCGGGCGGCGATCTCGTCGCCGGCCTTGGTGCGCCAGCGCATGTTGCCGCTGTAGGAGAGGAAGATGACCGGCCGGACGACGCCGTCGTTGAGGGCGTTGCCGTAGCCGTAGGTGTAGTCGGCCGAGGACCGCCGGATGCCGTCGTTCCCCTCCTCGTACGTGACGAAGGGGATCGGGTTGGTGTCGGAGCGGAAGGGGGTGCCGGTGAGGGCCAGGCGCCGGGTGGCGGGCTCGAAGGCCTCCAGGCAGGCCTCGCCCCAGGACTTGGAGTCTCCGGCGTGGTGGATCTCGTCGAGGATGACGAGGGTCTTGCGCTGTTCGGAACGGTTGCGGTGCAGCATGGGCCGTACGCCGACGCCGGCGTAGGTGATGGCGACGCCGTCGTACTCCTTGCTGAGCGGGCCCGCGCTGTAGTCGGGGTCCAGCTTGATCCCTATCCTCGCCGCCGCGGCCGCCCACTGCTTCTTGAGGTGCTCAGTGGGGGCGACCACGGTGATCTGCTGCACGACGTGGTGGTGCAGCAGCCAGGAGGCGAGGGTCAGGGCGAAGGTGGTCTTGCCGGCGCCGGGCGTGGCGACCGCGAGGAAGTCACGGGGCTGCTCCTGGATGTACTTCTCCATCGCCCCCTGCTGCCAGGCGCGCAGCTTGCCGGCGGTACCCCACGGGGCCCGGCCGGGAAAGGCGGGAGAAAGGTGATGGGAGGAGGTGGCGGTAGTAGTCACGATCTCCGGGTTCGACGCTCGTCACGGAAGGACAGTCCAGATATGACAACCGGGCCACCTTACCGGCGGCCCGGCCGGAACGTCGTACGCGACGGGGTCGGGGCGACCCGGTTGTGACTCAGCTCGCGTGATCGTCGATCAGCTCGCGCAGCCCCTGGGCGATCGCCCCGACCTCGTCGATATCGCCGGTCGCGACGGCTACGACCAGGCGTTCCGCGGCGTCGATGTCGGCACGCAGGTGGACACCGTTCATGGCGAGGAACGTGACGCAGGACAGCCAGGCCGTGCGCTTGTTGCCGTCGACGAAGGGACGGTTCACCGCGAGGGACTGGAGGAGCGCGGCGCCCTTTCCCAGGAGGTCGGGATAGGCCTCCTCGCCGAACATCGCGGCCGACGGGCGGTGCACCGACGAGTCGAGCAGTCCGGCGTCCCGGACGACGACCTTCTGGTCGTCGACCGCGTGCTCGGCGATGATCAGGACGTCTTCGCCGGTGAGGTACACGCAGGTCACTTGAGCCGCTCCATCAGCTCGTGCCACTTGGTCGCCTGCTCCATGGCCGTCTTGCGCACGATGGCCTCCTGGGCGGTACGCGCCAGGTAGTCGTCCACGGCCCGCAGCAGTAGGGCGTGCATGCTCGTGCCCTCCTGCTCGGCGCGCTGCTTCAGGGCCTCGGTCTGATCGTCGCGGAGACGCAGGTTCATAGCCATACCAGAACGGTACGACCATGGGGTCAATCTGGTACCGAATTCTCAGTCCCGCACCCGCGTCCCGTGCAGCCGCGTGGCCACCCAGGCGCCCGCCGCCGCCACCCCCGCCATCGGCAGGAAGACGGCCGCGAAGGCGGCCGGGTGGGAGCCGGTGGTGCTGCCGGCGTCCATGGCGTGACCGACCGCGCCGCCGCCCAGCGCCGCGAAGGCCGCGCCGCCCGCGGCGAGCAGCAGGACGTTGGAGAGGCCGTCGGAGATCTGGAGCGCGGCCGAGTTGGCGCCCACCTCCTCGGGGGCGGAGAGCTTCATGAGGAGGACGCTCGTCGAGGAGATGACGGCGCCCATGCCGAGGCAGCCGAAGGCCCAGGCGACGGCGACGACCCACACCGGGACGGAGGCGATCAGCACGCTGGGCGCGGCGGCGATGGCCAGCCCGACCAGGACCATGCCGACGACGGTGAGCCGTTCCCGGTACGGCTCCGTCCACGGCCGGGCCTGGATCCAGGAGCCGAGCGCCCAGGTGAGGCCGCCGACGGCGAGGGAGAGCCCGGCCAGGGTGGGGCTGAGGCCGCGCTGGGAGACCAGCATCAGGGGGACGAAGGACTCGGCGGCGATGAAGGACCCGGCGGCGACGCCGCGGAGCAGGATGACGGAGGGCAGGCCGCGGGCGGCCCGGTAGGTGCCGCGCGGCAGCAGGCCGCGGACGGCGGGCACGAGGAGGGCGAGACCGGCTGCGGCGGGCAGCAGCGAGAGCCAGCGCAGCTCCTGGCCGGCGTACTGGAGGAGCGCGGCGCCGGCGGAGATGCCGAGGGCCAGCATGATCCGGCGCCGGTCCCAGGGTGCCAGGGGCGCGGCCGGGTCGGCGGGGCCTGAGGCGGTGCGGCGGATCGCGGGGAGGGCGAGGGCCAACGGGAAGACGACGAGGGCGGGGATGCCGACGAAGACCCAGCGCCAGCCGAGGTGCTCGGTGACGGTGCCGGCGGCGAGCGGGCCGACGACGGAGGGGACGACCCAGGCTGCGGCGAAGGCGGCCATGATCGCGGGCCGGAGGTGTTCGGCGTAGGCGCGGCTGACGATCACGTACAGGGCGACGATGACCAGACCGCCGCCGAGGCCCTGGACGGCCCGGCCGAGGATGAACTGCCACATGGCGCCCGCGGTGCCGGAGAGCAGCAGTCCGGCGGCGAAGGCGCTGATGCCGGCGGTGAGCGGGGCGAGCGGGCCGCTCCGGTCGGACCACTGGCCGGCGAGGACCATGCCGAAGAGGCTGGTGGTGAAGTACGCGGAGAAGGCGAAGGCGTAGAGGGGGATGCCGTCGAGCTCGCGGGCGGCGACGGGCATGGCGGTGCCGACGGCGGTGGCCTCGAAGGCGATGAGCAGGACGACGGAGACGATGCCGATGCTGAGCGCCCGGTGCTCCGGGTCGAGGACGGACCCCTTGGTGTCGCCGGGTGCGGCAGGGGGTCCGGGGATGGAGGCGACGTCGGCGTCGCGGGGTTCGAGGGCGCTCATTCCCCCAGAGTAAGAGGTGATCCCGGGGTTGGCTCCTGTCAGGAGGAGGGTTCGGACTCGGCCCTTCGGCGTAGGTCCACGAACGGAGTGTTGCGGCGGTGTGGCAGTCGCATGGCATGCCCCCGGAAACCCTTGAGCCCCTCCCGACCCCCCGCCTACGGTCGTACTCGTCACCACACGACCGTGTGCCCGAGTGGTTGAGGGGCTCGCCTGCAAAGCGAGTTACGCGGGTTCAATTCCCGCCACGGTCTCCAGCTGCCCGACGCGGCAGAACAGAAGGGCGGCACCCCTCGGAGGGGTGCCGCCCTTTTCACTCGGCGCCCGGGCGGGGGTCCGGGAGGGCGTCCTGGCCCGGTTCGGGGCCGGGACGGCGGCTGGGACGGCTCCCCCGCCCGGGTCGGGGACTCGCCCTGATCGGGTCCCGTACGCCGTCCTCGCCCCCCGAGGACGGCTTCCGGGCAGATGCGGCCGGGCCCCCTCACACGACCGCGTTCCAGGGCTGCCGGACGCCGCCGACCCCGCAGAGCACGCCACAGGTCCAATTCCCGCCACGGTCTCTACCGGCTCCGGCCGCCTTCCTTACGGAACCTTCACTTCCGGCTGCGGACTGTGCAACAGTCCGCGCATGAACGATCACGGCAGACGCAGACTGGGCGTCATCCTCGGCGTGGGTCTCGCCTGCGGCCTCCTGCCCGGCATCACCCTGTCGGGCACGGAGACGCTGGACATCGGGCTCTCCGTCCTGATGGCGAGCCTCGTCATGGTGGTCCTCACCCAGGTGGTCTTCGTCGGCCCGTCGGGCCGCGTCCCGCCCGGCGCCCTCCTGGTCTTCGGCCTCGTGGGCTTCGTCCAGGACGCCCTGATCTGGTGGCTGCTCTCCTGGCTGGGCCCGAAGATCGCCTACCTGCACGTCGACGGCCTGACCACGATCCTCCTCGCCGCCCTGATCACCCGCTCCACCCTCCTGCTCCTGTCCCAGCTGGGCCCGGCGGCGGAGACGGCGGAGGGCTGACGGGGCCGGGCCTCCCGCACACCGCCCCGCTCCCTCCGCTCGGTAGGCTCGTCCCGCCCCCGTCGTCACGGGGCGCCGAACGACGGGGGGACGTACACGTGGAGCAGTCGCGCACGCGGGAGGAGGGGTCCGCGCGCCGGATCGGCCCGTACCGTCTCGTCACCCGCCTCGACCCGCCCGGGCCGTACGGTCCCGCCGTCCCCTGCCGGCGGTTCGTCGCCCGTACCCGGGACGGTGGCCGCACGGTCCTGCTGAACGCCCCGCTGCCCGGCGCCGACCCGGCCCGCTTCGCCGTGGAGGCCGACGCGGCACGGCGGCTCCTCGGCGCGTGGGTCGCGCCGGTGACGGACCTGGCCCCGCCCGGCGAGACCCCCTGGTACGCGACCCCGTACGTCCCCGCCCTGCCCCTCCCCGTCGCCCTCGCCGTCCATGGCGGGCCGCTGCCCGAGGCGACCGTACGGGCCGTCGGCACCGCCCTCGCCGAGGCGCTCGCCGGCGCGCACGCGCAGGGCCTCACGCACGCCGGGGTCTCCCCCGCCGCCGTCCTGCTCACCGCCGACGGGCCCCGGCTGAGCTGCTTCGGGGCGGTACGGGCGGCCGGCGCCGACGGAGAGGCCCGCACCGGCCTGCCGGGCCTCGAACCGGGCGCGCTCGCCCCCGAGCAGGCGTCCGGCGGCCGGCCCCGCCCGCCGGGTGACGTCTACGCGCTCGGCGCGGTCCTGGCGTACGCGGCCACCGGCCACACCGTGCCCGAGCGGGACGAACTCCCCGCCGCCCTGCGCCCGCTGGTCTCCTCCTGCCTGGCCCGCGACCCCGCCGACCGGCCGACCGCCGCCGACCTGGTGGCCGCCCTCGCGCCGCCCACCCCGCACCGGACCGTCCTGAACTCGGCCGGCTCCCTTCTCACGCCCGGCTGGCTGCCGGGCCGGGTGGTGGCCGCGCTGGCCCGCCAGTCCTCGGAACTGCTCGCGGCCGAACTCCCCGCCGACACGGCCCCCGACACCCCTCCCCGGACCTGACCTGATGCTGTCGCCCCTGACCCACGACGACCCGGCCGCCGTCGCCGCGTACCGCCTGCTCGCCCGCCTCGGCTCAGGCGGCATGGGCACGGTCTATCTGGCGCGCACGCCCGGAGGCCGTACCGTCGCCCTGAAGACCGTGCACGCCCGTCTCGCGACCGACCCCGCGTTCCGCTCCCGGTTCCGGCTGGAGACCGACGCGGCGCGGATCATCGGAGCGCGGCACGGCGCGGCCGTCGTCGACGCCGACCCGCTGGCCGAGACGCCGTGGCTGGCCACGGAGTACGTCCTCGGGCCGCCGCTCGACGACGCCGTCGCGCTCGGCGGCCCCCTGCCGGAACCGACCGTCCGCGCCCTCGGCGCGGCCCTCGCCGGGGCCCTCGCCCAACTGCACTCCTCGGACGTGGTCCACCGCGACCTGAAGCCCTCGAACGTCCTGGTCACCGCGTACGGCCCGAAGATCATCGACTTCGGCATCGCGCGCGCGGCCGGCGACGACCACCTCACCCGAACGGGGGCGGCGGCGGGCACGCCCGCGTTCATGTCGCCGGAGCAGGCGAGCGGAGGGGAACACGCCCCCGCCGGGGACGTGTTCGCGCTGGCCGGCGTCCTGGTCTTCGCCGCCACGGGCCGCGGGCCCTTCGGCAAGGGCTCCCCCGCCGACCTCCTCTACCGGGTGCGCTACGCCGAACCCGACCTGGACGGCGTGCCGGAGGCGCTGCTGCCGCTCCTGACGGCGTGCCTCGCCAAGGACGCGGCGGACCGGCCGACGACGCACACCCTGGTGGACCGACTCCACGACGGGCACGGCGAGTTCGCGGACCATCTGCCGCCGCTGCTCCTCGCCGACATCGCCCGCCGGGCGACCGACGTCTGGCTCCACACCCCGCACCGCCTCCCGGCCCCCGCGGAGTCCGCGACGGCGGCGACGGTCCCGGGCACCCCGCCGTCCCGCCGCCGCGCCCTGGCCCTGGGCGGCGGCACCCTCCTCGGGGTGGCGGGCGCGGGCGCGGGGGTGTGGGCGTGGCTGGGCTCACGGAACGGCACCACGGGCACCCCACCGGCGGCGGGCCCCACGGCGATCCCGGCGAAGACGGCCTCGGACGGGGCGCCGGCGGCGCTGTGGCGGGGGGAGTCGCTGGACCGCGAGCAGAGCGTCACGCCGCTGGTCGCGGGCGATGTGGTGGGCTTCGCGGAGACGGTGTCCTTCCGGGCGTTCGACACGCTGAAGGGCAAGCCGCTCTGGGAGGACATCATCGTGTTCGAGCCCCAGCAGATCACCACCGACGGCGGGTTCTTCTACGCCTCCGACGGCCCCACCGAGGGCGGGGGCGTCCTGCAGATCCGTACGCTCGCCCCCCGCACCGGCAAGGAGGCGGCACCGACCATCGAGATCAAGGGCTTCGACGGATCCCAGTTCGGCACGCAGCTCCTCACCGCCGCCGGCGGACGCCTCATCACCGCCTCGCGGGCCGGACGGTACACGGATCCCATCGAGGACCGGGAACTCGGCTGGCACTTCGTCGCAGTCGACCTGCGGACGCGCCGGGAGATCTGGCGCCAGCCCTACGCCTGGGGCAACGTCCGCCCCTGGCTGTCCCGGATCGTCGGCGACCGGCTGGTGCTCGGCAAGAACAGCGACGACCTCGAGTCCTTCGACGTCCAGGTGAGGGACCTGCGGACCGGTCGCCGACTGTGGCGACGGAGCGTCCCCCTCAAGGACTCCGTGTCCTTCAGGCCGGGCCAGCTCGTCACCGACGACCGGCACCTCTATCTGGGCGGCGACCGCCTCCGGGCGCTGCGCCTCGGCGACGGCGGTGTCGCCTGGGAGTACGGCGTGGGCTCCGCCTTCGGCATTCCCGCCGTCTCGGACGGCCTCGTCCACGCGAACCGGTCCGGCACCGGGATCGTGGCCGTCACCGCCGACCGGGGCGCCAAGCGCTGGGAGGAACTGCCGTCGGGCCGCAGCCTCACGCCCGACCTCCTCTCGGTCCCCGTCGTCGGCACGAAATACGTGTACGCGCCCGTCCAGGGCGGTCTGAACGCGGTCGACCGCGCGACCCACCGCTCGGCCTGGGTCTTCCCCTCGGAGGCCGGCCGATACGTCGTCAACGCCTCGCGGACCCGGATCGTCGGGGCGGGAGCGTCGTCGGTCGTGGCGTTCCCGTTCGCCTGAGCCGTGCCGTCCGCGCCTCCGCTCCCCCTCTCACCGGAAAGCAGCCCGTGACCCCTCAGCCCCTCGCCGTCGGCGACCCGCTCCGGCTCGGCCCGTACCGCCTCCTCGGCATTCTCGGCGAGGGCGGCATGGGCAAGGTGTACGTGGGCCGGGACGGCGCCGGAACCACCGCCGCCGTGAAGGTCCTGCGGCCCGAACTCGCCCACGACCGGCACCTCGCACAGCGGTTCGTCCGCGAGGCGGACATGGCGCGGGCGGTCACGAGCAAGGGTGTGGCCCGGGTGCTGGGCACGCAGACCGAGGGCGGACGGCCGTGGATCGCCGCCGAGTTCCTCGCCGGGCCGACGCTCGACGAGGCCGTCCGCGCGTACGGCCCGATGGACGGACCGGCGGTCCGCGCCCTCGCCGCCCGGCTCGCCCGCACCCTGCACGACATCCACGCGGCGGGCCTGGTCCACCGCGACCTCAAGCCCGCGAACATCGTGCTCACCTCGACCGGCCCGAGGATCATCGACTTCGGCATCGCGCGCCCCGAGCACGGCCTGACCCTCACCACCACGGGCCAGATCCCGGTCACCCCGGGCTACGGGGCGCCGGAGCAGGTCCTCGGGCAGCGCGTCGGTCCGGCCTCGGACGTCTTCTCGCTCGGCGCGGTCCTCGCGTACGCGGCGAGCGGGCGGCGCACCTTCGACGGGGCCCATGTGGCGGCGGTGCAGTACGAGGTGGTGCACGGCACTCCGGACCTGAGCCAGGTGCCCCCGGAGCTCCAGAACCTCATCGGCCCGTGTCTCGCGAAGGACCCGGCGCTCCGCCCGGCCCCGCCCCAGGTCGCCGAGGCGTTCGCCCCGCCCGGGGGCGCGGACCGGCCGTGGCGCAAGGGCCCGCTGGCGCAGGACATCAGGCGGCGGGAGGCGGCGACGAAGCGCCTGACGGCGCCCGAGGACACGGCCGTACCCGCCGCCGAGCCGACGCGCCGCCGCTTCCTCACCCTGACGGCGGCCGGTGTGGCCGTGCTCGGCGCGGGCGGGGGCGGCGGGGCGTGGTGGCTGACCCGGCCCGACGCGTCGCCGACCGCCGGAGTGCCGGCGGCCGTGGCGGCCCCGGAGGCGGCCTTCGCCTCGCTCATCGACAGCAAGCCGGACGAGGCCCCGAAGGCCCTGTGGGGTCCTCTCGACGTGACCGCCCCGAACGGTCGTCTCCCGCTGCCCGTACGCGACGTGCTGGTCGTGCAGGCCACGGCCGGGGAGCTGCTGGCGCTGTCGGTCACCGACGGCCGGGAGCGGTGGCGGGCCCAGGGGGTCGACGCGTCCGCCGGGTACGTCTCCGTCGCCGACCGGCTCGTCGTCGGGGCCGACGCGAACGGCGTCCTGCACGCGTTCGTCGCCTCCACCGGCGCACCGGTGTGGCAGACGCGGTCCGATGTCCACGACGTCCTCGCCGCCGACGACACCCATGTCTACGTGGTGACGAAGGACGACGAGCTGGCCGCCGTCGACGCCTGGACGCTCGACACCGCGTGGACGCGCCCGATGACGTCCCCGCGCTCCCCGGACGGCCCCGCGAAGGCGGTGGCGAGCGGGAAGCGGCTCGTGATCCACGGCCGGGACGGGCACGTGGAGGTCCTCGACACCACGACGGCCGAGACCCTGTGCACGCTCAAGGACCAGGGCACCCGGGGCCAGGCGCCCTCGGTGAGCGGCAACACCTTCTACGTCGGCGGGCCCGACCTGGTGGCCCGGCGTCTCGACGACGGGGGCTTCCTGTGGAAGGAGGAGAGCAGGAACCGCGGCGACCTGGAAATGGGCTGGTCCAGCCCCACCGCCGACGGCGCCTTCGTACTGGCCGTCGTCGGCTACACGGCCTACCGGCTGGGCACGGTCGCCGAGCGGAGCCGGTCCAGCACCGACTGGTCGGTGGTCATGGGCGAGGCGGGCACGACGACCGGCACCCTCACGGCCCCGGTGGTGGAGGGCGGAACGGTGTGGCTGCCCGAACCGGACGACAGCGCTGTCCGGGTGATGAACAGGACCGGAGACACGTTTCTGTTCAAGGTGACGATGCAGCGCGAGGGGCCCTACCAGATGGTCGGCGCCGCCCACCGGGTCTTCGTCGCGCGGGGCGGACGGATCGTGGCCCTGCCGGTCTTCGGAGTGTAGGAAGGCGTCGTGCCGATCGGGCCGGTTCGGCCACGGGCCCGGCCCGATCGTCCGGACGCCCTTCCGGGGACCGCTAGGCCTTCCTCGGCAATCCGTCGACCAGCTCCGTGTCCGCACACCCCAGCTCGCCCGCCACGTGCCGGGCCGCCGCGTTGGCCAGGGTGATCTGCTCCTCCCTGATGCCGGGGTGGTCGGCCTCGTTCTCGTCGGCGCGCTCCAGTTCGGCGTCGAGGACGATCGTGTGGGCCGGGGCGGGGAGTGCGCACGTGAAGTAGACCGAGGCGTAGAGGTCGGACGAGGTCGCGCGCCGGCCGGTGGAGTAGACCGTCGCGATGTCCTTCACGCCGCCGGTTCCGGGGACCGCCAGGGCCTCACGGAACGTGATGTCCAGGACGTTCTTCTCGTCCCCGGCCGTCTCCAGCACGCAGAACGGCACGCCCTTCATGCGCTGCTTGCCGCTCTGCGGCGTCCGAGCGGCCTTCCTCAGCTCGCTGAGGACCCGGGCGGGCTCGGACGGGTCGCTCGTCAGCCGGGCGTCCTCGCCGGCGATGGCTTCGAGCGCCGCGGCGGCGTCCGGCTGCCGGGCGAAGCCGCCGCAGACCTCCGAGGCGGCCTGCCCCGGGGAGGCGGCCTCGTCGCCTCCGGTCGAGCAGCCGGTCGCCGCCAGGGCGAGGGCGGCGGCCGGGAGCAGGATCCTGCGGGCGGTGACGAGCATGGAAGGACCCTTTCAGGAGGACGTCGCGACGGGTGGCGGCACCCTGGCCCCCAGCTCGTCCCCCTCGCAGCCCAGCTTCGCCGCGACGTCCCGGGCCGCCGCGTTCGCCAGGGTGATCAGGCGGGTGCGCTGGGCCCGGTCCGTCTCCGGGACGTCCGCCGGGCCCCGGACGCTCGTCTCGACGACGATCTCGTGTGCGGGGGCCTTGAGACGGCAGGTGAAGTAGAGCTTGCCGAGGCTGGAGGAGGAGTAGGCGCGGAGACCGGCCGTGAAGTACGTCGCCCTGTCCGCGAGGCGCGGGTCGACCGCCGGGGCCTCCTTCACCGCGTTGACCTGGATCTTGAGGTCCTTCACGCCGCCTTCGGCGGGGAGGAGACCGCAGTACGTCACCGGCTGCGGGCGGTACGAGTCCGCCCACGGCGCGGCCGCGTCCGCCCGCAGCGCGGTCAGGGCCTTCTCCGGCTTCGACAGGTTGTCCTCGAAGCGGTCCCCGCCCAGGACGGCGTCGAGGGCCGCCGTGGCCGCCGCGTCCTTCGCGAAACCGCCGCAGGCCTGGGCCGCCGGGACGCCCTCCGGGGTCTCCGGGGCGTCCCCGCCGCCGCCGGAGGAGCAGCTCGTGAGGAGGGCGGCCACGGCGAGGGCCGCGGCCGTTCGTGCCGGCGCAGAGCGCATGTCAGTCCTTCTCGTACGGGTCGGGCAGCGAGTTGTCGCGGGCGTGCATGCGCGAGTCCCGGACGTACTTGACCAGTTCCTCGTCGAGGTAGTTCCGGTCCTTCTCGCTCCAGCCGGGCGCGTTGGCGTAGGCGATGCCGGGGCGGAGCGAGTTCTCCTTGCCCATGGCGAGCGCCTCGTCCGACAGGTCGTCCGACTTCTTCTTCAGCAGCTCGTCCTTCTCGTACTTCTCGGCCATGTCGTCGGCCTCCATGCCGATGACCGTCGTGACCGCGCCGCCCACGGTCTCGGCGGCCAGCGGTACCAGTACGCCACCGGCGCCGCCGGTCAGGACCGCGATGCCGCCCGCAGCCGCCGCGCCGACGCCGAACTTGACCCATTCGGTCGTCTTGCCGACGGCCTTCTTGTGCTCCTCGGAGTCCTTCTCGTAGTCCTTGTCGATCTGCGCCATCCGGGACTCGTCCAGGATGCCCTGGGCCTCGGACCCGACCCGCAGCGTGGTCCGCGCGTCGGTGAGGTCGCGGTCGTCGAAGTGGGAGCCGGGCTTGGGGCCGACCTGGTCGAGGACGCTCGTCGTGTACAGCGACTCGGCCGCGGAGAGCGTGGAGTGGCCGGTCTCGCTCTGCGACACGATGCCCATGAAGTTGACGGCGTCGCCGCGGTTCCAAAGCAGCCCGGTGTCGAACTCGGAGCCGAAGCGGGACTTGCCGTCGGTGCCGTTGAAGCCGAAGGGCGAGTTCTTCTTCTCCTCCATCGTCGTGTCGCTGTCCGTCTCCAGGGAGCGGTTCAGCTCGTCGATGTAGGCGGCGCCCATCTTGCCGAGGCTGTCGTCGATGCCCGGCTGCTTGTGCATGTACTTCGGGTCGTCGCCGTACCGCTCGACGACCTTCTGCATGACCTCGGCGTTCTCCTTGGTCCGTACGTCCTTGAGGCCCTCGGGGTCCGCGTCGTACGGGTGGCCGGTGGTCGCGGACTCCAGGGCGTGGCCGAGGGCGTTGTAGCCGGGCTCCTTCGTCAGGTCACCCTTGTCGTTGATCTCGTCCGGCCACTGGCGGTCCTTGGTGAAGTAGTCGAACGGGTCGAGCTTCTTGTCGTCCTTGGTGTTCTCGGGTGTGAGGTCGATGCTGCTGTTGAAGAAGTCCGTCGACGCCTTCGGGTTGTGCCCGAGCCCCTCCATGAAGCCGACCATCGGGTCGCTGCCCAGGTCGCCGCCCATCCAGTTCAGATGGCTGGGCCCGCCGGTCAGCTGGCGCCAGGCCCGGTCGGCGGGCAGCGCCCCGTCGTGGGTCATCTTCCGCTCGGTGACGACGAGCCCGTTGCCGTAGTCCTTGAGGAACTTGTCGTCGTAGTCGCCGACGCGCATCAGGTTGCTCATGACCTGGAAGCCGTACGGGCTGGTACCGCGCGTCTGGATCGGCTCGCTGCCGGCCTTGATGACGTCGGCCTTCCACTGCTCCATCTCGGGACTCGTGGAATGGGACGCGGTGGCGAGCGTCAGACTCCAGTTCGTCTGGAGTTCCTTGAGCTTGTCGCGGTGGTCGACGCCGAGCCGCGAGCCGTCGCTCGGGTCGCCCATGTCGGCCCAGTACTCCATGCTGCCCTTCGGCCCGACCTCCAGGGCGAACTTCTCGGCGAAGTAAGGATCCTTCTGGTTGGCCTTGAAGAGGGCGTTGAGCTTGTCGATCTCCTCGGGGGTGGCGTCGTCGCCCTTCTTGTACAGCTCGTAGGCGGCGTGCGCGTCCTCGGCGTCCTGCGCCTTCGAGGCGGCCTTGAGGGAGTCGTAGCTCGTGCCGGAGAAGTTCATCTTGTCGTTGCCGACGAGTCCGCGCAGGGCGCGGGAGGCAACGTCGTCGGCGTTGTTCGCCTTGTCGATCGCGGCCTTGATCGCCGAACGCATCGCCTCGAAGTCGGCCTGCTCGGGCTTGGGCCCGTCGTAGTCCTTGGAGCGGCGGTCGGGGTGGATCAGATAGCTGACGACGCCGTCCGGGTCGATGCGGATGCCCTTGCCCGGGGCCTCCTGGACGAGCTTCTCCAGCTCCGTCTTGGCGGCGGTGAACTCGCTCTCCGCGTCCCGGAGGATGTTGCGGATGCTGGTCGCCTCGGTGAGGGCGTCGCCGAACTCCTTGGCCGTCTTGCGGACGAACGCCTGCGTCACACCGGCGTTCTCGCCCTTCCAGTCGGCCTTGTCGGCCTTGCCCTGGAGACCGGTCTCCGCCTTCTCCTTGCTCTTCTCCAGCTTGGTCACCGTCTCCGACCAGACGGTGACGGCCTCCTTGAGGCCGCTCAGGTGGGCGTGGAGAACCTGGTCGAACTTCAGCATCTGTTTCCCTCGTCAGCCGCCGTTGCCGGCTCAGGCTCAGTTGAAGTGCTTGTCGATCTCTGACATGGAGAAGTTCGTGACCAGCACTTCTTCATGGTTGGCGTGGCTGATGACCGTGTCCTCGAGGTGGTTGTGGATGTGCGCGCAGGCGCTGAGGAGCGCCTCGGCCTGGCTGCGCCAGGTGTCCCACATCGTCCACATCGCGGAGCCGGTCAGGAAGCCGTCGCCGTCCAGGCCCTTGGCCGCGGTGTCGGTCTGGGCGCCCGCGTGGAAGGCGTCGCGCTCGAACCAGTGGAAGAGCTCCTGGGCCTCGTTGCCGATGGCCTTGAGGTCGGCGGAGGTCACCTTGTAGTCACTGGCCCCGCCGCTGCCGCCGGGGTCCGTGGGCACGCTGTTGAGCCTCATCGCCGCGCTCTGGCTGCGGACTTGGCTCCACTCCTCGTCGAACGACATCTACTTCCCCATGAGTGAGTTACGGACGGCGGGCGGCGCGGGGCTCGCGCTCAGCTCCGCCGCGAGCGAAGGACGGTGAAGGCGACGGCGGCACCGACGAGCACGACGGCACCGATCCCGAGGCCGATCCAGAGGCCGGAGCCACCACCGTCGGCCTCGGAGGCCTGGGCGGCGGGGGCGGGCTTCGACGGGGCCGGGGCCGGGTCCGTCGAGGTGGACGCGGACGCGGATGCGGACGGCGTCACGTTCTCGGCGAGGTCGTCGATGGGGCGGACGCCGGCGGGGCCGGGGGCGCCGGGCGTCTTCAGCGTACGGAGCGGTCGGATGGCCCCGTAACCGACGAAGTCACTCCGCTTCTCACCGCCCTTGGGCTTGGCGGCGGTGTCGAGCATGACCTTCAGGACCTGGTTGTTGGTCCAGTCGGGGTGCTTCGACCAGAGGAGCGCGGCGGCGGCCGAGGCGAGGGCGGTGGCGTCACTGGTACCACTCGTCTTGCAGACCCCGGTACCGCCGCCACAGGCGTGCACGGTGTCCTGACCGGGAGCGACGATGTCGACCTGGTCACCGTGCTGCGACATCGGGATCCGCGTCATCTTGTCGTCGACGGCACCGACACCGACCACTCCGGGGGTGGCCGCGGGGTACATGAGGGCGTTCCCCTTCTCGGCGTCGTTGCCGACACCGGCGAAGACGAGCGACCCCTTGTCCAGCGCGTGCTTCACAGCATCCGTGAGTCCGGGCGAACCCGTCCCCACCGCCATCGAGATGTTGATGACCTTGGCACCGGAGTCCGCGGCGAACCGGATCGCGTCGGGTACGACGCGATTGAACTCCTCGTCCGCCGCCGCCTGGCTCTTCGTACCGCTGTCCCCTCCGGGTACGCGCAGAGGAAGGATCTTCGATCCGGGGGCCAGGCCGAAGGCGCCGTTGCCACCGTCACGGCGACCCGATCCGGCGATGAGGCCCGCCATGCCGGTGCCGTGACCGTTGTAGTCGGTGTACTCGTCCCCCGGCTTGTCCGTCGCGAAGTCCTTGCCGTCGAGGACCTGGCCCCGCAGATCCGGATTCTCCTTCTCGACACCGGTGTCGATGACCGCGACGGTCACCCCCTTGCCCGTGCTGAGCTGCCAGATCTCCTCCGCGCCCATGGCATCGAGGTGCCACTGCTGGGCACGGAAGTTCTCCGCGTGGGCGGGGACGGAAGCGATGCCCACCAGCAGCATCCCCAAGGCGGCCGAGGCGGTGGCTCGGGCACGGCTCCGACGAACACTGCTGGTACGCATCTGCTTCCTCGCGCTGATCAGTCGATGACGGGCGGGGCCACGCGGCGGTTGCCCTGCTGCCAGGTCTCCTCGTCCTCGACCAGGTAGTCGGGACGCTCTCCGTTCTGCTCCTCGCGCTCGTCCGGCTTCGCGGCGTTCCCGCCGCGCACCAGACCGGAGCCACCGGCCGTGAAGGGCTTCCCGCCGCCCGCGGCACCGGCGCGCTGCGCCTTGCCGCCGACGACTCCGCCGCTCTCGCCGGCGAGGCGCCGGCCACCGGTGATGCCGCCCTGACCGGTCGCGCCGCCCATGGAGCCGCCCATGCCGTGCGCGCCGCCCATGCCGCGGCCCATGCCGGTGCGGTTCTGGTTCTGCCCGGCGGGCTCGTTGCCGACGACGGTGCTGCGCGGGATGCCGGTCTGCGGCCGGCCCATGGTGCTGGGCACCTGGCGGCCGCCGCTGATGCCCTCGCGGGGCATGCCGGGAACGTTGCGCAGGCCCCCGGTCAGCGGGCCGCGGGGGTTGCCGGTGCCGCCGGTGAGCGGGCCGCGCGGGTTGCTGGTGCCGCCGGTGACGGGCGAGGTGGGCCCCAGGGGACCCGGACCGCCCTTCTGGGACAGCGGAGGCATGCCGGGCGTCACGAGCGGCGGAACGCCGTCCGGCTTGGTGACCGGCGGCGGACCGCCCGGGAGCTGCGTCGTCGGCGCGGTGATGTCCGGCTTCGGCGGGGTCTTCACGCTGTCGATGCCGAGGTCGACGGGGGCGTCCGGCCGGACCTCGGGCCGGACGACGTGCGTCGGCCCGGTGGGGTCGCTCTTCGACGGGGCCGTGGGGGTGTCCGGCGTGCTCGGGTCGTCGGACGGAGTGTGCTTGGCGCGCGTCCCTCCGGTCGTGCCCGTGCCCCTGGAGCCCGTGCCGTGACCGGTCGACGACCCGACGTACGACGAGTCACCGCCGACCGTGGCGTCCTGCGCGGGCACGAACGCACCCGGCGGCGGCGGGAACGTCGGCGGTACCTCGTTCTGCATGCGGGAGGTCGACCACTGGTACGTGGACGACAGGCGGTACATCTCGGCCGCCGCCGCCTGCTTGTTCGCCAGCTCCTTCGCCTCGATGGCCGCCAGCTCCTCGCTGGGGGACATCTGGTTCCGGGCGTTGCGGGCGATGGTCTGCGCGTCGGGGTCGTTGTGGGCCTTCTGCGCGGCCTGCAGGTTCGCCTTGGCGGACGCGTGCGAGGTGTACCGGGGAATGGCGCTCTGCGCGGACGCGATGGCGGTCGAGCTGTCCTGCATTGCCACGGATCCGCGCTCGGCGTAGTTCGAGAGGTGCGTGGTCGAGTTGGCCACGTTGGTGGCCCACTCGACGAAGGCCTTCTCGGCCTCGCCCTCCCAGTCCATGTTCCTCATGCTGGAACGCAGCTCTTCGGCGATCTTGGCCATCTGCGACGAGACGGTCTTCAGCCGCCGCGCCGCGTCACCCACGTAGAAGCTGCTCGCCTCGTCCAGCCACGCCAGCATCGTCTGGTGTTCCATGCCGGCGAAGTTGGTTCCGCCGCCTCCGCCGCCCTCTGCAGGCCTCATCCCTCGCCTCTTCCCCGTGTCCCCGAAATTCCGTACGCAGCGGTCTACTTGAAGGAGCCGTCGCCCTCGGTGCCCTGGCTGCCTTCGCTCTGTGTGTCGCGACCGGCTTCCTTGTCCGCCTTCTGCTTGGCGTCGAACGTCCGCTGGTGGATCTGGATCATCTTGCGCTTGATGTCGTCGTCCATCCCCTCCATGCCGTTCTTGGAGGCGACGACCGCGATCCCGAGTCCTTCCAGGCAGTCGTTGAGCAGGCCGGAGAGCTGCACCAGCTGGCCCAGGACCTCGTTGTAGGCCGTGTAGGCGCCCTGCGCCTCGGCCCAGGCCGCGCCGCCGCCGCCGAACTGCGTGCGCGTGACCGGATCCGACTTCAGGTTCGGCGCGCTCGCGTCGGAGCCCTTGAGCTGGGTGATCAGCTCCTCGACGCCCTGCTTGAACTTCTGCATGGAGTCGGCGCTGTACTTGACGGCCTGCGTCCGCATCCCGGACGACGCCCCATCCAACTCTGCTCGCATGCCGCGACCTCCCCCGTGAACCACCATGCCGTGTACGGCACAAGTCTAGAAGTTCACTGTAGTCAGGAACGACGACAGTCCGCACCTCCCAGTTGCACAAGCAACGGACATCACATGATTACGAATTGGGCACGGCCACCGCCGCCTGGGGGCGGATCGGGAGGCGGTTGACCGGGCGGCCCGTCGCCGCGCGTACCGCTGAGGCCACCGCGGCGGGTGAGGTGACGACCGGGATGGCGCTCGCCGCCTTCGCTCCGAAGGGGGCGACCACGTCGCGTTCCTCGACGAGTTTCACGATGCGAATGTCCGGGGCATCCAGGGATGTCGGGAGTGCGTACCCCGTGAAGTCGGGGTGGCGGACCAGACCGCGGGCCGTGCGGAGGTTCTCCGTGAGGGCCGCGCCGACGCCCTGGGTGACGCCCGCCTCGATGCGGGCGGTGAGCTGGGCGGGGTTCAGGACGCGGCCCACGTCCTGCGCGACGGCCATCTCCACCACGCGCACCGCGCCCAGCTCGATGTCCACGTCCACGACCGCGCGGATCGCGCAGAAGGCGAGGCCGACGAAGGCGTCGCCCTGGCCGGACTCGTCCAGGGGCTCCGTGGGGTGCGGACGGCACTGGGCGGTCGCCCAGAGTTCCTTGCCGTCCATCGCCTCGGTGACCGTGGTCGACAGGACGCCGTCGTACGAGGTGATCTTGCCGTCCGTGATCTGGAGCAGCTCGGTCGACATGCCGAACTTGTGCGCCAGCGGCTGGAGGAGCTGCGTGCGGACCATCTTCGCGGCGCGCTCGACGGCGCCTCCGGAGACCCAGGTGTGGCGGCCGTGCGCGGCCGGCCCGGCCGGCGGCTGGTCCGTGTCGACGGGGGCCACGTGGACCTCGTCGATGCCGAGGGTCTCCTGGACGATCTGGCGCGCGAGGGTCGAGAAGCCCGAGCCCGTGTCCACGGCCGAGCAGATGATCGTGGCCACCCCGTCCAGGACGCGCACGGTCGCCGTCGACACCTCGTCGGCGCCCTCCGCCCCCAGCATGTGCACCATGCCGAGCGCGTACCCCACGCCCCGCCGCACCGCCCCGGGTTCGCCCGCGCCCTCGGGGCCGCCGGGCAGCAGCCAGTCGCCCTCCGGGGTGTCCTTCGGGAGCGCCGGCAGCGGGAAGTCCCGCACCGCCGCGAGCAGTTCGGCCACGGGTGCCGGGCAGGTCACCGTCTGGCCCGTGGGCAGGATGTCGCCGGTCGCCATGACGTTCCGCATGCGCAGCTCGGCCGGGTCCACGCCCAGCTTCGCGGCCAGCTTGTCCATCTGGGCCTCGTACGCCGCGCACACCTGCATCGCGCCCTCGCCCCGCACATGGCCGGAGGGGGGGTTGTTGGTGCGGACCGCCCAGCCTTCCACGAAGGCGTGCGGCACCACGTACGGACCGCAGGCGAAGGCCACCGCCGCCGCGAGCGACTCCGACGACGAGTCCGCGTACGCGCCCGCGTCGAGCAGGATCTGCGCCTCCACCTTCACCAGGCGCCCCTCCGCGTCCGCGTGGTGGCGGTAGCGCAGCAGGGTGGGGTGGCGGTGGGCGTGGCCGAGGAACGACTCCTCGCGCGTGGCGGTGAGTTTCACCGGGCAGCCGGTACGCAGGGCGAGCAGGCCCAGCGGGATCTGGAAGCCGGGGTCCTCGCGGTCGCCGGTGGCGCCGGGGACTCCGGTGACGACCAGCTTGACCTGCCCGGGCGGCAGCCCGAAGCAGGCGGCGGCCAGGTCCCGGTCGGTGTGCGGGTCGGTGGAGGCCGTGTAGAGCTCCACGCCCCCGTCGGGGCGCGGCACGGCGAGCCCGGCCTCGGCGCCGATCGGCGCGGGGTCCTGGCGGCCGATCCGGTACAGGCCCTCGACGACGATCTCGCCCGCGGCCTCCGGGTCGCCGAAGCGCAGCGGGATGTGCCGGATCAGGTTTCCGTCGGGGTGCAGCGCCTCGGCCTCGAAGGCCTTCTCGGGGTCCGTGACCGGTTCGAGCACCTCGTATTCGACGTCGATCGCCGCCGCGGCGAGCCGGGCCGTGTCCGGGTGGTCGGCGGCGACGGCCGCGAGGGCCTCGCCGTGGTGCCGGACCAGGTCGGAGGCGAAGACGGGCCGGTCGGCGACGCGCCGCCCGTAGGTGGCCGCGCCCGGCACGTCGGCGGCCGTCACCACGGCCCGGACGCCCGGCATGGCCGCCGCCGCCGTGGTGTCGATCGACACGATCCTGGCGTGCGGGTGCGGCGAGCGCAGGATCGCCGCCCAGAGCAGCCCCTCGGCCCAGAGGTCGGAGGCGTACGGGAACGTCCCCTCGGTCTTCGCCCGCGCCTCGGCCTGCGGCAGCGAGGTGCCGAGGCCGTGCGCGGACGGCTCCTGGCCGGGGCCCCCGGGGATGTCGAGAGCCGTGGGAACGGCGGTGGTCGCGTCGCTGCTCACGCCATGCCTCCGTCGTGCGGGTGGGGAATCTGGTGCGGGACACGGGGCTCGCCGGCCGTCTCGGGCGCTCCGGCCTGGGCGGCGGCCTCGCGCTCGGCGACGACGTCGCGGACGGCGTCGAGCACGCCCCGGTAGCCGGAGCAGCGGCAGAGGTTGCCGGCGAGGGCCTGGCGGGTCTCCAGCTCCGTGGGGGCGTGGTTGCCCTCCAGGAGGTCGTGCACGGTCATGCACATGCCGGGGATGCAGAAGCCGCACTGGACGGTGCCGCAGCGGGCCATCGCCCGCTGCACGTCCGAGGGCTCGCCGTCGGTCGCGAGGCCCTCCACGGTCCGCACCTCGCTCCCGGCGGCGGTCGCCGCGGGCACCAGGCAGGAGGCCACGAGCCGCCCGTCGACCTGCACGTTGCAGGCGCCGCACTCGCCCTGCGAGCAGCCGTCCTTGGCCCCGGCGAGGCCGAGGCGCTCGCGCAGGACGTAGAGCAGCGACTCGCCGATCCAGGACCCGGTGACGGGGCGGTCGGTGCCGTTGACCCGCAGGGTGTACGAGGTGTGGGGGTGCTCGTCGCTGTCCGTGGACGCGTCGACGGGCAGGGCGGGGGCGGGGACCGCGTGCTCGGGAGCCGGGGCGGCATCCGGGGCCGCGTCGTCCGCTCCGTCCTGCGGTACGGAATCCTGCGCGAACTCCTGCACGGACTCCGGCACGAACTCCTGCGCGGGCGCCGGTCCGTCTCCGCGCACGGTCTCGGTCACGGCCTCGGATTCCGCCTGCGCGGGCTCCCGCTCGGCCTCCCCCGCCGACTCCCCGCCGTCCTCGGTCTCCTCCGCCGGCTCCTCCAGGGCCGTCGCCGCCTCCTCCGGGGCAGCCTTCGGCTCCTCCGCCACCGCCCACGGCGCGGGCGCGCCGCCCGGCAGCGTCGCGGGGGCCTCCGCGTACGAGGCCGGTGTCCCCCCGGTCCGGGGGCCGTCCTCCGTCACGGCCGGGATCTGCCACTGGCCCGTGCCGCCAGGGTCGGCGGCCGGCGCCCCGGCGCCCTCGAAACGCCACTCGGCCGTCGCGTGCGGGTCCTGCTCCACGGTGTCGACGTGCTCGACGGCGTTCTCGACGTACGCGGGCGGCTGGAAGCGCTCGCCGCCCCGGAAGGAGCCGTCCTCGAAGGAGCCGCCTCCGCCCGAACCGCCCCCGACCGAGCCGTCCTCGAACGAGCGCTCCTCGAACGGGCCCTCCTGGAAAGCGCCTTCCTGGAACGAGCCCTCCCGAAGCGACCCGTCCTCGTAAGCACGCTCCCCGAAGGACCCGCCCTCGTACGAGCCCTCCCGACGCGACCCGTCCTCGTACGAGCCCTCCCGGAAGGAACCGTCCTGGTACGCGCCCTCCCCGTACTCGCCGCCCGTGAAGTACTGCGTCTGCTGCGCCTCGGTCGGGACGTGCACCGTCCAGTTGCCCGTCGCCGCCGGGTCCGGCGCGGGGGCCGGGGCCAGCGGCTGGAGCGGGGTGATCATCGGCGGTACGTAGCCGTGGCCCGGGGCCTCCAGGGGGACGCCGTCCAGCATGAAGTCGGGCGGCAGCTGCACGAAGGCGGTCGCGTCGCCGTCGTAGCCCTCGCTCTGCGGGATCGGCTCCCAGCCACCCGTCTGACCCTTGTCCGCGTCGCTCATGCCAGAGCCCTCCCCAGTGCCCGTCGGGCGAGTGCGGCGACGGTGCGCCGCAGGTGCAGTACGGCCGGGGGCAGCTGTTCGTCGCCCGGCGGATCGGGGATGCACGCGGCGGCGACGTACTCGCCGAAGGCCGCGAGCGCCTCCGGGGCGAGCCCCCGGTCGTTGTCCCAGTCCACCAGCGAGGCGATCCAGCGCTCGGCCTCCAGCGGGCGCAGCGGCATGGGCGCGACGGCGCCGACCGCGCAGCGCACGCCGCGCCGCGCCGGGTCGAGGACGACGGCGACGGAGGCGGTGGCGCGGGCCGGGCCGGTGCGGCCGGTGGCCTTCACGAAGACCTGGGGGGCGTGGAGCAGCGGGACGCGGACGAAGGCGACGAGTTCGCCGGGGGCGAGCAGGTCGCGGCCGGCGAGGAGGTGGGAGACGGGGATCTCGCGGCTGCCGAGCGGGCCGAGGACGACGAGGTCGGCCTCCAGGGCGGCGAGGACGGGCAGCGAGTCGCCGGTGGGCGCGGCGGTGACGATGTTGCCGCCGAGGGTGCCCGCGTTGCGGATCTGGGGCGGTCCGGCGGCGCGGGAGGCGGCGGCGAGGGCCGGGATGAGGGCGGCGAAGTCGGGGCGGCCCATCCGGGCGTGGGTGAGGCCGGCGCCGAGGAGGGCGTGGCCGTCCTGGTACTGCCAGCCGCGGATCTCGTTGATGCGGCTCAGTCCGACGAGTCCGGCGGGGCGGAGCTGGCCCTTGTTCACGGCGGCCATGAGGTCGGTGCCGCCGGCGACGGGCACGGCGGCCGGCATGGCCGTGAGCGCCGCCACGGCCTCGTCGAGCGAGGCGGGCAGCGTCACGGACTGCGCCGTCTGTGGTGCGTGCGTGGTCAACCCGCTGCCCCTTCCCGGTGTCCCGGTGGTCCCCGACTGTGCCCGGCCGTCGCGCCTGCGAGCGGGCGGTACGACGTGCCTGCGTGTGGGCGTACCGTACGTGCTCACAGGCCGGACGTGGCAACTCTGGCACATCTTCCGAGGAGTCCGGCGCGAGGGTCCGCGAAGGACTGTTCCGTCCGGGACGCACCGGGTGGGGCGGTGACTTCCGTTTCGCCGCCCTTGGGCGACCGGGTGGGGAGCGGGCGGCGGCGGGTCCCTCACACGTTCGGGGGCGTGCCCTCCAGGGGGCGGCCGATGACCCCCGGGCGCCGTTGCCAGGGGTGGGGTCCGGCGGGCGGGCGGTGGTCGACGCCGAGCGCCTCCAGGCGCCGGTAGTGGGTGGTCATGCGGCGCTCGAACCCGGCGTAGTCGCGCGCGGGGGGCGCGGGCAGCGCGGACCAGGCGACCTCGGCGAAGGCGGCCAGGCGCGGGAAGACCTGGTAGTCGACGCGGGAGCGGTTCTCCATCACCTCGGTCCACACGTTGGCCTGGGTTCCCAGGATGTGGGCGGCGGCCTCCGGGGAGAGCCCGGGCGGAACGGGTTCGAAGCGGTAGACGTCCTCCAGGGTGCGGACGTAGCCGATGGGCACCGGCTCGTCGTCGCCCGGGGCCTGACGGTGGTCCAGGTACACGTGCTGCTCGGGGCACATGACGACGTCGTGGCCGGCCTCGGCGGCGGCGATGCCGCCCGCGTAGCCCCGCCAGGAGGACACGGCGGCGCCGTCGGCGAGGCCGCCCTCCAGGATCTCGTCCCAGCCGATGAGGCGGCGGCCGCGGGCGGCGAGCCAGCGGTCGAAGTGGCGGATGAACCAGGACTGGAGCTCGTTCTCGTCGGCGAGGCCGAGCTCCTTGATGCGGGCCTGGGCGGTCGGGGAGGCCTTCCACTGGTCCTTGGGGCACTCGTCGCCGCCGACGTGGACGAAGGGCGACACGGCTGCCGGGAAGAGGTCGAGGACCTCCTCGAAGACGCCTTCGTAGAAGCGGAGGACGGCCTCGGTGGGCGCGAGGACGTTGGGGTTGACGCCCCAGGTGTCCCAGACGGTGAGGGCGGCGGTGTCGACGACGTCGGTGTTGCCGAGCTCGGGGTAGGCGGCGATGGCGGCCTGCGCGTGGCCGGGGAGGTCGATCTCGGGGACGACGGTGATGTGCCGCTCGGCGGCGTGGGCGACGATCTCGCGGATGTCGTCCTGGGTGTAGAACCCGCCGTGCGGGGTGTCGGTCCACAGCGGCGAGGCCCGGTGGCCCCACTTGGTCCGGGCGCGCCAGGCGCCGACCTCGGTGAGCCGGGGGTGGCGCTCGATCTCGATCCGCCAGCCCTGGTCGTCGGTGAGGTGGAAGTGGAAGACGTTCAGCTTGTGGGCGGCGAGGAGGTCGAGGTAGCGCAGGACGTCCTCCTTGGGCAGGAAGTGCCGGGAGACGTCGAGGAGGAGGCCGCGCCAGCCGAAGCGGGGCGCGTCCTCGATCGTGACGCGCGGGAGGTCGCGGGCGGACCCCCCTCGCACGGGCGCCCTGCGGTACGCGTCGGGGCCGAGGAGCTGGCGTAGGGTCTGGGCGCCCCAGAAGACCCCTGCGGGGCCGCCGCCCTCGATGGCGACGGCGGCGTCCGGGCCGCCGGTCGTCAGCCGGTAGCCCTCGGGGTGTCCGGTGCCGGTGCGCAGGCGGATGGCGTGCGGACCGGCTCCGTCGGCGAGGGGCAGCCCGGTGGCGGCGCCGAGCGCGGTCCGCAGCCAGCGGGCGGTGGACTCGGTGCCGGGTCCGGCGTCGAGGGTGGTCCGCTCGTCGAGCGCGAGGCGCCCGTCGCGCTGTTCGGCGGCGAGGGGTGCGGGGATCAGGTGCGGGGCGTCGGGAGGGGTCATCGCGTCAGTCCTTCACCGCCCCGCCGAGTCCGGAGACCAGGCGGCGCTGTACGAGTACGAAGAAGACGAGCACCGGGATCGTCATCACGGTCGACCCGGCCATGATTCCTCCCCAGTCGTTCTCGTCGGGCTTGAAGAAGACGAGCAGCGCCATCGGCAGGGTCGACTGCGAGGTGTCGCTGATGAGGAAGGACTTCGCGAAGAGGAAGTCGTTCCAGGTCGAGATGAACGAGAAGACGCTCGTCGCCACGAGGCCGGGGAAGACCAGCGGGAAGAGGATCTGCCACAGGAAGCGGGTGCGGCTCGCTCCGTCGATCTGGGCCTGTTCCTCCAGCGCCTCCGGGACGGCCTTCACGAAGCCGCGCAGCATCCAGATCGCGAACGGCAGCGAGAACGCGAGGTGCGGCAGGATCAGTGAGCCGAGGGTGTTGAGCTGGCCGAAGTCCCGCATGAGGAAGAACAGCGGGATGGTCAGCGCCTCGACCGGCACCATCTGGGCGACGAGGAACATGACGAGCAGCGTCGTGCGGAACCGGAAGCGGAAGCGGGTGACGGCCGTCGCCGCGAGGAAGGCGATGAGGGCCGAGGCGAGGACGACCGTGCCCGCGACGATCAGCGAGTTGACGAAGTACCGGCCGAAGTCCTGCTGCTCGAAGACGCGCCGGAAGGAGTCGAGGGACGGGGACAGCGTCCACGGCCTGGGGTGGGCCGACTGGATCTCGCCGGCCGGTTTCAGGGCCGAGAGGACCATCCAGTACAGCGGGAAGGCGACGGCGGCGGCGACGAGCAGCGTGACGGCCTCGGCGGCGAGGCGCCCGGGGCGCCGGACGCGGAACGTGCGGGAGGTGGTCACAGTTCTTCTCCCTGGCGTCGCAGCAGGCGCAGGTAGACCAGCGTCACGGCCAGCAGGATCAGCAGCATGACGACGCCGATCGCCGAGCCCAGGCTGTACTGGGACGAGGCGAAGGCCTTCTGGTAGGCGTACACGTTGAGGACGAGGTTCTGGCCGGCGATGCCGCCGCCGTTCGTCATCACGTAGATCTGGGTGAAGAGCTTGAAGTCCCAGATGATCGACTGGATGGTGACGACGACCAGGATCGGGCGGAGCACCGGGGCCATGACCGAGCGCCAGATGCGCCACTGCGAGGCGCCGTCGAGGGCGGCGGCCTCCAGGACCTCGGCCGGGATCGCCCGGATGCCGGCGTACACCGTCACCATCACGAAGGGGAACGAGCACCAGACGACTTCGAGGAGGACGAGGGCGAAGGCGCTGTAGCGCCCGTACGTCCAGGAGAAGTCGCCGAGCCCGAGCAGCCGGTTGACGGGCCCGAAGTCGGGGTCGAAGAGGAAGACCCAGACGGTGGAGCCGGTGACGGCGGGGGTCGCCCAGGCGCCGAGCGCGGCCAGCATCAGGATCAGCCGGGGCAGGGCGCGCACGCGGGTGAGGAGGACCGCGAGGGAGCAGCCGACGGCGAGGGTGGTGACGACGCAGGCGGCGGCGAAGACGACGGTGGCGAGCAGCACCTGACGGAACTGGGGGTCGCCGAAGAGGGCGGTGTAGTTGGCGAACCCCTGGAAGGAGGTGGGCTCGCCGCCGCTGACCTGGGCCTGGGTGTACTCCAGGAAGGAGATCAGGCCGAGCTGGTAGACGGGGTAGACGAGGAGTCCGCCGAGGACGGCGAGGGCGGGCAGCAGGTAGAGCCAGGGGGTCCAGGGGCTGGTGCGCCGGGGGGCGCGGGGGGTCCGGGGAGCCGTCTTCGCCGGTGCGGCGGGACGGTCGAGCTGGGTCGTGGTCATGTGGCTCAGCCCGCGTCCGCGAAGGCCGCGTCCATCTTCTTCGCGGCGTCGGTGGAGGCGGTCGCGACGTCCTTACGGCCGCTGACGACCTCCTGGAACATCGTGGGCAGGACGAGGGAGGCGTCGATCTGGCCCCAGCCGGGGGACGCCGGGACGAATTTGGTGCCCGCGCCGAGGGTGTCGATGAAGGGCTTCACGAAGGGCCGGCGTTCGGCGGCGGCGGTGCGGACGTCGGTGTACGTGGGCAGGAAGCCCATCGCGTCGAACAGCCGGCCCTGGGTCTCCTTGCCGGTGAGGGACTTGAGGAGGTCGACGGCGAGGGTGCGGTGGGAGGTGCTCTTCAGGACGCCGATGTTGTTGCCGCCGGCGAAGGCGGGGGCGATGGAGCCGGGGGTGGTGCCGGGCAGCGGGACGACGGCGTACTTGCCCTTCACGGTGCCGGCCTCGACGGCGGCGTGGCTGAAGTCGCCGCCGATGGCCATCCCGGCCTTGCCGGAGGCGAAGGCGGTGACGGTGGCGTTGCCGCCCATCTGGGCGCACTTGGCGGCCGGGCAGTTGTCGTCGCCGAAGAGCGAGGTGTACGTGCCGATGCCCTTGCGGGCGGCTTCGCTGTCGACGGCGGCCCGGTAGGCGGCGCCGTTCGCGGTGGCGAGTTCGCCGCCGGCGGCCCAGACGAAGGGCATGGCCCCGTAGGTGTAGGCGCCGCCGACGGCGATGCCGTACAGCTCGGGCTTCGCCTTGCGGATCTTCTTGGCGGTGGAGACGAGTTCGGCCTGGCTCTTGGGGGCGGTGAGGCCGAGCTCCCGGAACACGTCGGTGCGGTAGTAGAGCGCGCGGACGCCGACGAAGAGCGGGGCGCCGTAGACCTTGCCGGCGACGGTGACGGACTGCCGGGCGGTGGGGTCGGTGTCCTTGGCCTCGTCCCAGGCGGCGAAGTCGGCGCTGATGTCGGCGAGTCCGCCGTCCTTGACGTATCCGGCGGTGTCGGTGTTGCCGTACTCGATGAGGTCGGGCGCGGACTTCGGGTCGTTGAAGGCGGCCTTGACGCGCTGGGCGCGGGTCTCGACGGGGATGTACTCGACCTCGACCTTCGCGCCCTCGTGGCTCTTCTCGAAGGCGGCGACGGCCTGCTGGACGACCTGTTCCTTGGGCTTGTTGCCCACCTCCTGGAAGAGCCAGACGCGCAGGGTCCCGCTCGTGTCGTCGGCCGCGGCGGGGCCGCCGGACGTCTGGGGCGCGCAGGCGGTGGCGGTGAGGGCGGCCAGCAGGAGCGCGGCGGCGGTGACGGGGGTGCCCCCCGCTCGGCCGGGGCCGAGCGCTCGGGGGAGGGCGGGACGCTTCAGGGCGGACTTCATGCGGATCCCCTCCGGATGCATGCGTTGCATCATGTGCAATGGGCGTTTCGTGCTCCACAACACGCGTGAGGTTAGGCGCGTCCCCGGCGGGCCGACAAGAGGTCTCGACCACCTCAACCACTCCGTGACCGGCGAAAGCACCCCGTGCAACGCGCACGCGGGCCCCGGAAACGCGGAACGGCCCCCGTCACGCGCACCTCGGTGCGTGTGACGGGGGCCGTTCCCGACGTCAGGACCCGCCTACTTGTCCTTGCCGCCCTTGTCCTTGTCGCCGCCGCCGGCGCCCATGGAGTCGTAGATCTCCTTGCACATCGGACAGACCGGGTACTTCTTGGGGTCGCGCCCCGGCACCCAGACCTTTCCGCACAGCGCCACGACGGGCGTGCCGTCGAGCGCGCTCGCCATGATCTTGTCCTTCTGGACGTAATGGGCGTAGCGCTCGTGGTCGCCGTCACCATGGGAAACCTGCGGCGTCGGCTCGACGAGGGTTCCCGTACCTGCCCCGCGCTCGGGCTCGAGAGTGCTCATAACCGCCAAGGGTACTGAAAGCCGGGGCCTCAGTTGAGGGACGGGTCGTCCGGGTACGTCGCGATCATCGCGAGCTCGCCGCGCTGGCGTCGCAGCACCTGGCGCCAGAGCGCCTCGGGGCGGGGCGAGGAGACGTCGCCGGGCTCCGACTCGACCACGTACCAGGCACCGTCGCCGAGCTCGGACTCCAGCTGTCCGGGGCCCCAGCCCGCGTAGCCCGCGAAGATCCGCAGCGAGCCGAGCGCCGGTCCGAGCAGCTCGGGAGGGGTCTCCAGGTCGACCAGGCCGATCGCGCCGAACACCCGCCGCCAGCCGAGGGGGCCCTCGTCACCGGGGATGACGGCGACGCCGAGGGCCGCGTCGAGCGAGACGGGTCCGCCCTGGAAGACGACGCCGGGTTCACCCGTGTGGGCGGCCCAGGGGGCGAGGATGTCACCGACGGTCACCGGCGTGGGGCGGTTGAGGACGACCCCGAGCGACCCCTCGTCGTCGTGGTCGAGCAGCAGGACGACCGCGCGGTCGAAGTTCGGGTCCGCCAGCGCGGGGGTGGCCACGAGAAGCCGTCCTGTGAGCGAGGACACCTCGGTCATGCGACACATGATCCCGCATGTTCGGCGTTCGCGGGGGTTGTCGGAGGGGATGCGGGGAAGCCGGGGACCAATGCTGTTCGGCAGGGGTGCGGTGACGGCCCCGGGGCACCCCGCGAGGACAAGCGGACGGTGACGCTCCGCAAGATCACGGGAACAGAGGGTGTTGTGCCGAATTCATTACATCTGACAGGCCCCCCGAGGCACCCGATCGGGGTCTCATGGCCCCTTACCCTTTTCTCTGGCCACCCGTCGGACCCCACTTTCGGAACGCGAGATTCATGACCGGCACTGACGATGTCCTGCTTGTCCACGGCGGCACCCCGCTGGAGGGCGAGATCCGCGTCCGCGGCGCGAAGAACCTCGTGCCCAAGGCGATGGTCGCCGCCCTGCTCGGCAGCGGCCCCAGCCGTCTGCGCAACGTGCCCGACATCCGTGACGTCCGCGTGGTCCGCGGACTGCTCCAGCTGCACGGAGTGACGGTCCGGCCCGGTGAGGAGCCCGGCGAGCTCGTCCTCGACCCGACGCACGTCGAGTCGGCCAACGTGGCCGACATCGACGCCCACGCCGGTTCGTCGCGCATCCCGATCCTCTTCTGCGGCCCGCTGCTGCACCGCCTCGGCCACGCCTTCATCCCGGGCCTGGGCGGCTGCGACATCGGCGGCCGGCCCATCGACTTCCACTTCGACGTGCTCCGCCAGTTCGGCGCGACCATCGAGAAGCGGGCGGACGGGCAGTACCTGGAGGCCCCGCAGCGCCTTCGCGGCTGCAAGATCCGCCTGCCGTACCCCTCGGTCGGCTCGACCGAGCAGGTGCTGCTCACCGCCGTCCTCGCCGAGGGCGTCACCGAGCTGTCGAACGCGGCCGTGGAGCCCGAGATCGAGGACCTGATCTGCGTCCTGCAGAAGATGGGCGCGATCATCTCGATCAACACCGACCGGACCATCACGATCACCGGTGTCGACAGGCTCGACGGCTACACCCACCGGGCGCTCCCGGACCGCCTGGAGGCGGCCTCCTGGGCGTCGGCGGCGCTGGCGACCGAGGGCAACATCTACGTGCGCGGCGCCCAGCAGCGCTCGATGATGACCTTCCTCAACACGTACCGGAAGGTCGGCGGCGCCTTCGAGATCGACGACGAGGGCATCCGCTTCTGGCACCCGGGCGGCTCACTCAACGCGATCGCCCTGGAGACGGACGTGCACCCGGGCTTCCAGACGGACTGGCAGCAGCCGCTGGTGGTGGCCCTGACGCAGGCCTCCGGCCTGTCGATCGTCCACGAGACGGTGTACGAGTCCCGGCTCGGCTTCACCTCCGCGCTGAACCAGATGGGTGCCCACATCCAGCTGTACCGCGAGTGCCTGGGCGGCTCCGACTGCCGCTTCGGCCAGCGGAACTTCCTGCACTCCGCGGTCGTGTCCGGCCCGACCAAGCTCCAGGGCGCCGACCTGGTCATCCCCGACCTGCGCGGCGGCTTCTCGTACCTGATCGCCGCGCTGGCGGCCCAGGGAACGAGCCGGGTGCACGGCATCGACCTGATCAACCGCGGCTACGAGAACTTCATGGAGAAGCTCGTCGAGCTGGGCGCGAAGGTCGAGCTGCCGGGCAGCGCGCTGGTCTAGGCACGAGCCGGCGGGGCCCCTCGGGGCCCCGCCGGACCGCCGTCCGCCCGCACGCGGGCGCGTGAAGGCGTCACGGGCCCGTACGGGCGCGAACGAAAGGGCGGCCACCCCCTGACAGGGTGGCCGCCCTTTCGGCGCCTACAGGCTGCCTTACTTGCCCTTGGCGGCTTCCTTGAGCTTCGAGCCCGCGGAGACCTTCACGCTGTAACCGGCCGGGATGTCGATCGGGTCGCCGGTCTGCGGGTTACGAGCGGTGCGAGCGGCACGGTGGGTGCGCTCGAAGGTCAGGAAGCCGGGGATGGTGACCTTCTCGTCACCCTTGGCGACGACCTCGCCGACGGTCTCGGCGAGAGCGGCCAGCACGGCGTCGGCGTCCTTGCGGGTCACCTCGGCGCGGTCGGCCAGGGCGGCCACCAGCTCACTGCGGTTCATGTTGTTACTCCCGTGTTCTTCTTGCCTGTGAGGCGTGCCACGCGGCGGAAGCCGCGCGATTGGGTACAGCGAAGCCGATGCTGCCAGGGCCCTCGGACAGTCCCCGGACCCGGGTCAAATGACAGACCCTCGCGCCCAAACACGCATCCTGCCCCCACCAGCGGCGGGAACGCCAATCCGGCACCCCCGCGGGTCACACGAAAAGCGCCAGAGCCCCGTGGTGGTGACGTTCTGTCGACACCGCGAAAACCACGCGGAGCCGAAAAGCCACCCTAAAGGCGGGTTTACGGCTCCGCGAATCGCGACGCGCCGTCAGCGCCCGGACGGCGCCGCGCCCTGGCCCGCGGCCTTCGCCGCGTTCCGGACCGCGCCGGCCACCGCGCCGGCCACCTTGTCGTTGAAGACCGACGGGATGATGTAGTTCGGGTTGAGCTCGTCCTCGGTGACCACGTCGGCGAGGGCGGAGGCCGCCGCCAGCATCATCTCCGTGTTGACGGTACGGGACTGGGCGTCGAGCAGCCCGCGGAAGACACCCGGGAAGACCAGCACGTTGTTGATCTGGTTCGGGAAGTCCGAGCGGCCGGTGGCCACGACGGCGGCGGTCTGCCGCGCGGCGGCCGGGTCGACCTCCGGGTCCGGGTTCGCGAGCGCGAACACGATGGCGCCCTCCGCCATCGCGGCGACGTCCTCGGCGCCGAGCAGGTTCGGGGCCGAGACGCCGATGAAGACGTCCGCGCCGACGACGGCCTCCTTGAGGGTGCCGGTGACGCCCTCCGGGTTGGTGTTGTCGGCGATCCAGCGCAGCGGCGAGTCGGCCGGGGCGCCCACGAGGTCCTCACGGCCCGCGTGCACGACGCCGTGGATGTCGGCGACGACGGCGTGCTTCACACCCGCCGCGAGGAGCAGCTTGAGGATGGCCGTACCGGCGGCGCCGGCACCGGACATGACGACCCGTACGTCGCCGACGCCCTTGCCGACCACGCGCAGCGCGTTGGTGAGCGCCGCGAGGACGACGATGGCGGTGCCGTGCTGGTCGTCGTGGAAGACGGGGATGTCCAGGGCCTCGCGCAGCCGGGCCTCGATCTCGAAGCAGCGGGGCGCGGAGATGTCCTCCAGGTTGATGCCCGCGAAGCCGGGGGCGATCGCCTTGACGATCGCGACGATCTCGTCGGTGTCCTGGGTGTCGAGGCAGAGCGGCCAGGCGTCGATGTCGGCGAAGCGCTTGAACAGGGCCGCCTTGCCCTCCATGACCGGCATGGCGGCCATCGGGCCGATGTTGCCGAGGCCGAGGACGGCGGAGCCGTCGGTGACGACCGCGACGGTGTTGCGCTTGATGGTGAGGCGGCGCGCGTCCTCGGGGTTCTCCGCGATCGCCATGCACACGCGGGCGACGCCCGGGGTGTAGATCATGGAGAGGTCGTCACGGTTGCGGATCGGGTGCTTCGCCTGCATCTCGATCTTGCCGCCGAGGTGCATCAGGAACGTACGGTCGGAGACCTTGCCGAGGACGACGCCCTCGATGGTGCGCAGCTGCGCGACGATCTCGTCGGCGTGCGCGGTGGAGGTCGCGGCGATGGTGACGTCGATGCGGAGCTTCTCGTGGCCGGAGGCGGTCACGTCGAGGCCGGTGACGGATCCGCCGTGGGACTCCACCGCCGTGGTGAGCTGGGAGACCGCGGTTCCGCTGGCGGGAACCTCCAGCCTGACCGTCATCGAGTACGAGACGCTGGGCGCCGTTGCCATGGCCGAGTTCCTCTGCTTTCCCTGAGCTTCGTTGCTACGCCGCCCCGGCTGGTTGCCCTGGCGGCGCCCTCCGATGGTCGCACCTACCGGCCGGTAGCCGGTAATGCGGTCATTTTGTTTTCGGAAAGTAGTTTCCACCATACGAGAACTTGACCGGAAACAGAAGAGGCCCCCGTCACCCGGAGGTGACAGGGGCCTCAACTTCGTACATACATCTAAGTGGCACCGACCCGCCATGCTCGCCTCGCGGCAAGTGGTCCCTCTGAGGGACGAAGGTTGGGCCCGGGGGCTTGGATCGAGCCGGTGCCACGACAAGGCTAACAAACCACCCTGGCTGGTGATTCCAGCGCCACAGGTTGACCTGAAATCGGCTCCGCGGTCTTGACCGCGGGGCCGACCGCCGCCGTCCGGGGCGGGGCCGTACCCCGGCGGACGGGCGGCCCCGCCTCGCGGCGGACGGGCGGCTCAGTCCCGCAGCAGGTCCGGGACCCCGTCCCCGTCCGGCATGTCCCGGTCGCCCGAGAGCACCGTCAGCGCCTGCGTGGACCGGGTCAGGGCCACGTAGAGCACCCGCAGACCGGCCGGCGACTCGTCCGCGATCTCCGCGGGCGAGACGACCACCGTCGCGTCGTACTCCAGGCCCTTCGCCTCCAGCGAGCCGAGCGCCACCACCCGGTCGCCCAGGTCGGCGAGCCAGCGGGCGGCCTCCTGACGCCGGTTCATGGCGACGACGACACCGACCGTGCCGTCCACCTCGGTGAGCAGCCGCCGCGCCTCGGACCGTACGGTTTCGGCCAGATCAGTCTTGGCCGGGACCGTCACGAAGCGGGGTTCGACGCCCGTCGAGCGGACCGCGCGCGGGGATTCCTTGCCCGGCATGGCGAGCGCCAGGACCTTCGCGGCGAGCTCGGCGATCTCCGCCGGGTTCCGGTAGTTGACGGTGAGCTCGAAGCGACGCCTCGGCCGGGACCCCAGGGCCTCGTCCCGGGCCTCCGCGGCCTCGTCCGGGTCCGACCAGGAGGACTGCGCCGGGTCGCCGACGACCGTCCAGGTGGCGTGCCGGCCGCGCCGGCCGACCATCCGCCACTGCATCGGCGTCAGGTCCTGGGCCTCGTCGACGATCACGTGGGCGTACTCGGTGCGCTCGGCGGCGAGCCGCTCGGCCCGCTCCCGCTGGGTCTCCTCCCGCACCGGCATCAGCTCCTCCAGGCCGGTGAGCTGGTCCAGCGGGTCGTATTCCCGCTTCCTGCGGGGCCGGGCCGGGGCGCCGAGCAGGGTGTGCAGCTCGTCGAGGAGGGCGACGTCGTGGACGGAGAGCGCCCGGCGGCGCAGCGAGCGCGCGAGCCGCCGCACCTCGCCCTGGTTGAGGATCCGGCGGGCCCAGCGGCCGAGCCGCCGCTCGTCGGACATCGCGTCCAGGACCTGACGGGGGGTGAGCTCGGGCCACCAGGCGTCGAGGAACGACAGGAAGGAGTCCTCGGTGGACACGTCCTCGTCGAAGGAGGACCGCAGCTCGGCCGCGAGTTCCGGGTCGCTGTGCCGCCCGACGGCGCCGGACCTGGCGTACAGCGCGTCGAGAAGGAGCCTGCGGGCGCGCGGCCGGAGCAGATTGACGGGGGCGGTGCCGCCGAGCACGTTGTGCCGGATGCGGCGCAGCTCGTCCGCCTCCAGTTCGAGCCGCCGCCCGAAGGCGACGACCCGGAGCCGGGTGGGGGTCCCGGCGGAGACCGGCTCCTCCTCCCCCAGCTCGGGCTGGGCCTTGGGGGCGGGGGTCTCCAGGGCGCCCCTGGCGGCCTTCCGCAGCACGTGCACCATGCGCGAGGAGCCCTTGACGCGGGCGACGGCCGGGTCGTCGTACGCGGTGGCCTCGGCGCCGTCGACGAGCGAGCCGACGGCGCGGATCGCGACCTGGCCCTCCTCGCCGAGCGAGGGCAGGACGCCCTCGGTGTACGAGACGAGGAGCGGGGTCGGCGAGACGATCAGGATGCCGCCCGCGTACCGCCGCCGGTCCTGGTAGAGCAGGTAGGCGGCGCGGTGCAGCGCGACGGCGGTCTTCCCGGTGCCGGGCCCGCCCTCGACGTACGTGACCGAGGCGGCGGGCGCGCGGATGACCAGGTCCTGCTCGGCCTGGATGGAGGACACGATGTCCCGCATGGTGTGGCTGCGGGCCTGGCCGAGCGCGGCCATCAGGGCGCCGTCGCCGATCACCGCCAGCTCGCGGCCGTCGAGGGTGGCCCGGAGCTCGGGGCGCATCAGGTCGTCCTCGACGCCGAGGACCTGCCGGCCCTTGGAGCGGATGACGCGGCGGCGCACCACCCGGCCAGGATCGACGGGGGTGGACCGGTAGAAGGGCGCGGCCGCGGGCGCGCGCCAGTCGATGACGAGCGGGGCGTAGTCGGAGTCGAGGACCCCGATCCGCCCGATGTGGAGGGTCTCGCCGATGTCGGCGGTGTTGTCGGGCCGTACGGCGTCCTCGGCGGGCTCGACGGAGGTGTAGGCCCCGTCGGGGCCCTTCTTTCCGTCCTTCCCGTACAGGAGGTCGATCCGGCCGAAGAGGAAGTCCTCGAACTCGTTGTTGAGCCGGTTGAGGTGGATGCCGGCCCGGAAGACCTGGGCGTCCCGCTCGGCGAGGGCGCCGGGCGTGCCGACCTGGCCCCGCTGGGCGGCGTCGTTCATCAGGAACTCCGCCTCGTGGATCTTCTCCTCCAGTCGGCGGTAGACCTGATCCAGATGTTCCTGCTCGACACCGATCTCACGGTCTCCGACCGTGTCCACGGCTTCCTGCGCGGCCACCTAAGGCCCCCTTCTCACGTGCACTGGGCAGCCGTCGAGCGTACGCCACCGGGGGGCACCGTGTCAGTCACGGGGGGCCCGCACGTGCCCGCGCCGCTCCACGCCGCGCGCCCCGCCGCTCCGCTGCGGACGATTCCGCCGCCCGCGCCCGTGCGGGCCCGCCGCCGCCCGTGGGGGCTTCGCCCCACCCCGTGTGGGCCCGCCACCCGCTGCCCGTGTGGGCAATCGTCCCGCTGGGCGGGACGGGTGGGCACACGGGACGGCGCGCTCTCGCGGCGCCTCCGCGATCTGGGCCTTGGCCCGCACCACGCGTGACGGGCACTTGGCGGTGCGGGTCAGGGCGCGACAGCCTCTGGCGCCGGCAAGGGCGCCGTTCCGTTGTGCCCACCCTCCCCCAAGCTCTCGGCTTCGCTCGAGCAGGGGGGACCCCCATCGCCCCGGCGGAACGCATGCCCACAACGGACCTGGACCGCACCGGAGTTGCTACCCGTCGTACTTCTCCGACGGCGACGCGTCCACCGCCAGCCGGTACCCCCGCTTCACCACCGTCTGGATCAGCTTCGGCGCCCCCAGCGCCGTCCGCAGGCGCGCCATCGCCGTCTCCACGGCGTGCTCGTCGCGCCCCGCGCCCGGCAGCGCCCGGAGGAGGTCGGCGCGGGAGACGACCCAGCCGGGCCGGCGGGTGAGGAGGCCGAGGAGGGCCATGCCGGCCGGCGGGACGGGCCGCAGGGCGCCGTCGACGAGGACGGCGTGCCCGCGGACCTCCACGCGGTGCCCGGCGACGGGCAGGACCCGGGCGCGCGCGGGAAGCTCGCGGCAGAGGAGCTGGACGAGCGGCCCGAGCCGGAAGCGTTCGGGCTGGTGGGTGTCGATGCCCGCCGCCTGGAGCGGCAGCGCCGTCACGGGCCCGACGCACACGGCGAGCACGTCGTGCCGGAGCGCGGCGACGAGTTCGTCCCGTACGCCCCGCTCGGCCGCCCGGGCGAACAGCGACGCGGCGGCCGGCGCGCTGGTGAAGGTCACGGCGTCGAGCCCGCGGGCGAGCGTCGTGTCGAGGAGCCGGTCGAGCGGGCCGAGGTCCTCGGGCGGCATCCAGCGGTAGACGGGGACGCCGACGACCTCGGCACCGCCCTCGGTGAGCGCCTCCACGAAGCCCGGCAGGGGCTCGCCGTGCAGCTGGAGGGCGATGCGGCGGCCCGCGACGCCCTCCGCGAGGAGCCGGTCGAGGACCTCGGCCATGGACTCCGAGGAGGGCGACCAGGACTCGGTGAGCCCGGCGGCCCGGACGGCGCCCTTGACCTTGGGCCCGCGGGCGAGGAGTTCGACGCCGCGCAGGACGCCGAGGAGTTCGTCCCCGTGCCCCCAGCCCTCGGCGGCCTCGATCCAGCCCCGGAAGCCGATCGCCGTGGTGGCGACGACGACGTCCGGGGCGTGGTCGATGAGCCCCTTGGTGGCGGCGAGGAGCTCGGTGTCGTCGGCGAGCGGCACGATCCGCAGCGCGGCGCCGTGGACGACGGCCGCGCCCCGCCGCCGCAGCAGCGCGATGAGCTCGTCCGCGCGGCGTGCCGCGGTGACGCCGACCGTGAAGCCGGCGAGGGGGCCGTGTTCTAGCTCGTCCATGGGGCCTGAGCCTGACGGGGACGCGTGACGGTCCGGGTTCACGCGTATTTCCTGGTCGTTACGGTCCGCGCCGGGCACCGCGGTCACACCTGGGCGTAGCCGGACCGGGGCCGCGGCTCAGCGGCCCCGTCGGCGGCCGCGGGGACGCCGGAGGGGACGGTGACCGGGGCCCGAAGGTATACCGCCCAGGTCACGACCATGCAGGCCGCGTAGAAGGCGAGGAAGGCGACGAACGCGGCGGTGCCGGTGCCGGCGGTCTGGAAGGACTGGCGGAAGGCGAGGTTGATGCCGAGTCCGCCGAGCGCGCCGACGGCGCCGATGAGGCCCATGGCGGCCCCGGAGAGCCGCCGTCCGTAGGACTCGGCGGCCTCGCCGCCGAGGCCCTGGCGGTGCCCCTGGGCGAGGAAGATCGCCGGGATCATCTTGTACGTGGAGCCGTTGCCGAGGCCGCTGAGGACGAAGAGTCCGATGAAGCCGACGAGGAAGACGGGGAGCGAGGCGGTGACGGAGGCGTAGATCACGACCGAGGTGGCGGCGGCCATCGCGGCGAAGGTCCACAGGGTGATGCGGGCGCCGCCGTGCCGGTCGGCGAGGGAGCCTCCGAGGGGCCGGATGAGGGAGCCGAGCAGGGGGCCGATGAAGGTGAGCGAGGCGGCCTGGAGCGGGGTGCGGCCGAACTGGGTCTGGAGGACGAGGCCGAAGGCGAAGCTGTAGCCGATGAAGGAGCCGAAGCTGCCGATGTAGAGGAAGGCCATGATCCAGGTGTGCCGGGAGCGCACGGCCTCCTTCGCGGCGCCGGTGTCGTTCCTGACGGGGGCCAGGTTGTCCATGAAGAGCGCGGCGCAGACGGCGGCGACGACGATCAGCGGCAGGTAGACGCCGAGCACGATCCGGGGGTGCAGGGCGCCCGCGGTGCCGATGACGAGCAGCCCGGTGAGCTGCACGACGGGGACGCCGATGTTGCCGCCGCCGGCGTTGAGGCCGAGCGCCCAGCCCTTCTTCCGCAGCGGGAAGAAGGCGTTGATGTTGGTCATCGAGGAGGCGAAGTTGCCGCCGCCGACGCCGGTGAGCGCCGCGACCAGGACGAGGGTGGTGTACGAGGTGCCGGGCTCCATCACCGCGAAGGCGAGGCCGGTGGGCAGCAGGAGCAGCAGGGCGCTGAGGACCGTCCAGTTGCGGCCGCCGAAGCGCGCGACGGCGAAGGTGTACGGGACGCGGATCAGCGCGCCGACGAAGGTGGCGGTGCCGATGAGGAAGAACTTGCCGGCGGGGTCGACCCCGTACTCGGGGCCCATGAAGAGGACCATGACCGACCAGAGGCTCCAGACGGAGAAGCCGATGTGCTCGGAGAGGACGGAGAAGGCGAGGTTGCGCCGCGCGATCCGTTCCCCCTTCTCCCGCCAGAAGGTCTCGTCCTCCGGTTCCCAGCGTTCGATCCAGCGGCCACCCATCGCGTACCTCCGTGAAGTCGGATCCCTGATGCCACCGACGCTAGGAAGGCCGCGTTTCAGGCCGGTGCCGTGAGGTGTCGGTGACGGAACCTTGCTCTCACCCGGAGCGCACGGTCCCTGTGAGCGCCCCCATGATCGCCCGCGCCGCTCCTACCCGGGCAGCCCCGGCTCCCCCTCGGGCAGCCAGGCGCCGGGCGGGCGCTCCAGCCAGCCCTCCCGGGCGCCCAGCTCGGCAGCCGCGCGGCGGAGGGCGTCCAGGCCGGGGTGCCGGAGCCCCTTGCGCCACACGAGGCTCACGGGCGAGAGGGGGACGGGGTCGACGAGGGGCCGGATCACCCGGTCGGGCATGGGCGGGAAGCCGACGACGGCGAGGATGGGGTCGCGGTGCTTGGCCATGAGCCGCCGGAACTCCTCGTGGCCGATCGCGAGCGGCGCGGGCGGCGCGATCGCGATGCCGCGGCCCGCGAAGAGACGGGCGGCGAGGTCGGTCCACTCGGGGGTGCGGTCGTTCCCGGCCCCGGCGTAGATCCGCTCGCCGGCGAGACGGGCGAGCGGCACCTCGGGCAGGGCGGCGAGGGGGTGGTCCTCGGGGAGGATCACGGCCATCGGCTCGTACCGGACGAACTGCGCGTCGAGCCGCGCCCTGAGCGCCGCGTCGAGTCCTCCGTACCGGCCGAAGGAGGTGTCGATCCGGCCGGCCAGGATGGACTGCGCGGCCCCGGTCAGTCCGCTCTCGTAGCGGGCCATCAGCTCCTGTTCCGGGGCGAGTTCTCGGGCCCGGAGGAGGACGCGCTCATGGACGAGGTCGGGGCTGTTGAGGTCGACGAAGAGCGGCCGGGGCGCGGCCCGGAAGGCCTCGGTGAGCTCGTCGTGGGCGGCCAGGACGCGGCGGGCGTACGGGAGGAGACGTTCGCCGTCGGGGGTGAGGGCGACCTGCCGGGTGGTCCGTACGAACAGCTCGGCGCCCAACTCCCGCTCCAGGCGCCGGATGTCCCGGCTGAGGGCCTGCTGGGCGACGTACCGCCGGGCGGCGGCGCGGGTGAAGTGCAGCTCCTCGGCGACGGCGGTGAAGGCACGCAGCAGGCGGGGGTCGGCGTCGTACGAGGAGGTGGTCACCGCGGCATTCAACAACACAGGTGCGTGAACGACCACCACGGCCTTCCGCGGCACGGGGGCGTGGACGACCACCACGGCCTTCCGCAACACGGAGGCGTGGACGGTCACCTCCGCCTTCCACACCACAGGTGCGTGAATGGCCGCCGCTCAGGTGTTGGACCGGCGGGATCGTGCCGACCCACCCTTGATCCATGCCGCAACCGGACCTCACCCTCACCCCGGCGGGCCCGGCCCTCGCCCCCCGCTACCGCGACCGCGCTCCCCGCGCGCTTCCCGCCGGCCCCTACCGCAGGCTCTTCGCGCACCCCGGCACCCGCGCCTTCACCGCCGGGAACCTGATCGCCCGGCTGCCCATGGGCATGTTCGGCGTGAGCGCCGTGATCATGATCTCGGCGGCGTACGGCTCGTACGCCCTGGCCGGCGCGGTGACCGCCACCGGCCTCGCGGTGGGCTCCGTGACCGGCCCGCTGATCGCCCGGCTCGTCGACCGGTACGGCCAGGCCAGGATCGCCGTCCCGGCCACCGCCCACGCGGTCCTCGGCAGCGTGGTCCTGGTGCTCTGCGTCCACGCGAAGGCCCCGGTCTGGGCACTGTTCCTCACGACCGCCCTCACCGCCACCACCCCCAACACGGGCGGGATGTCCCGGGCCCGGTGGGCGCACCTCCTCCGGGACGACCCGGACGCGCTGCACACCGCGAACGCCTTCGAGCAGGCCGCCGACGAGCTCTGCTACATGCTCGGCCCGGTGATCGCCGCCGTGCTCTGCTCGGCGCTGTTCCCGGAGGCCGGCACGCTCACCGCCGGCGCGCTCTTCCTCGGCGGCGTCCTCCTCTTCGCCGCCCAGCGCTCCACCCAGCCGCCGGTCGCCCCGCGCACCGCGGCGGGCTCGCCGCTGCGCACCCCCGGCATGGCGCCGCTGCTGGCGGTCTTCCTCGCCACCGGTGCGGTCTTCGGTTCCATGGAGGTGGTCACCCTGGCGTACGTGGACGGTCCCGTCGCGGGCCCGGTCCTCGCCCTCCAGGCGGCCGGCTCCTTCGCGGCGGGGCTGCTCTACGGCCGGGCCCGGCGCACCGCCCGGCTGCGCACCTGTCTGGCCGCGATGGCCGTCCTGATGGCGATGCCGCTGCTGGCCGCGTCGACCGGCTCCCTGGTGGCGCTGGCCGCCGGGCTCCTGGTGGCGGGGACGGCCACGGCCCCGACGATGGTGACGGGCATGGGCCTGGTCCAGCGCCTCACGCCCGCGGCGCAGCTGAACGAGGGCATGAGCCTCGCCGTGACGGCCCTCCTGGGGGGCATCGCGGCCGGTTCGGCGTCCGGCGGCTGGGCCGCCGACCACGCCCCCTTCGCCGCGTTCGGCTTCCTGATCCCGGTGACGGCGGCCACGACGGCCCTGGCCCTGTGCACGGCGACGGGCGTGGGCCGCCGGGCGTGACGCGGCCGTGCGGGACGGGCGCCGGACATGACAGAGGCCCGGCGGTCGCTCGCGCGACCACCGGGCCTCTGCCCACATGGGATGAGTGGAGATGGCGGGAATCGAACCCGCGTCCAACGGTGCGGAATCAGGGCTTCTCCGTGTGCAGTCTGGTGCGATTTTCTCAGCCCTCCGGATCACCCAGACAAGTCCGGAACGGGCTCAGTCACTGTTTGATTTCCCTCCTACCCCCGTGACCGGGGCAGGAGGTTTAGATCCCTGAATGACGCCAGGATCCGGGTCGGGACCACCCCCGGGCTGACGCTCCTCACAGAGGCTTCTTGTCGTTACCTAAAATTAGGCAGCGAGGGCGAAGCGGGAGTTATCGCTCTTGGTGTTGGCGATTATTGGTTGCGACATATGGTTTACGAGATCATTGCCGCTTCCTCGACACGCTTCCCACTGCTTCGACATCCGCTGTCGAAACCGATCATCCCCATGTTGTTTTTCAAAGGTCGCACCCTCGTCGGGGTGCGGTCCCCATCGTACGTGACCGACGGGTGCCGTCGCCAGCGTATTACCGGAGCTAGGCGCTCTGCGCCGCCCGCTGCTTCCGCTTCGCCGCCGCGATCGCCCGGTTCGTCTCGCGCGTGTCCTGCTTCTCCCGCAGGGTCTGCCGCTTGTCGTACTCCTTCTTGCCCTTGGCGAGCGCGATCTCGCACTTCACCCGGCCGTTCAGGAAGTACAGGGCGAGGGGCACGATCGTGTGACCCGTCTCCTGCGACTTCGACTCCAGCTTGTCGATCTCGGCCCGGTGCAGCAGCAGCTTGCGCTTCCGCTTCGCGTGGTGGTTGGTCCAGCTGCCCTGCATGTACTCGGGCACGTGGATGTTGTGCAGCCACGCCTCGTGGCCGTCGATCTGGACGAAGCCGTCGACCAGCGAGGCCCGGCCCATGCGCAGCGACTTCACCTCGGTGCCCATGAGCACCACACCGCACTCGTAGGTGTCGATGATGTGGTAGTCGTGCCGCGCCTTCTTGTTCTGCGCGATGAGCTTGCGCTCCGGCGCCTTGTCCTGGTTCTTCTTGGCAGGCTTGCCCTGCACGTTCACGAGTCCCTTTGCCATAGTGCGCTCATTTTCGCACTACGAGGCCCCTCCGAGGCCACTCAATACCGTTCTCGCCCGCTCCTCGGCCCCCGCGTCCGCCGTCAGGTCCGGCGTGATGCCCCGGCCGTCGACGGCGTGCCCGGCGGGGGTGCGGTAGTGGCCGACGGTCAGCTCGGCGACGGACCCGTCGGGCAGGGCGCTCGGCATCTGGACCGAGCCCTTGCCAAAGGTCCGCGAGCCGACGGTGACCGCCCGGCCCCGGTCCTGGAGGGCGCCCGTGAGCAGCTCGGCCGCGCTCATCGTGCCCCCGTCGATCAGCGCCACCAGGGGCCTGCCGGTGTCGCCGCCGCCCTCCGCGTACACGGCCCGCTCCTCGCCCGCCACGTCGTACGTGGCGACGAGACCGCCGTCGAGGAAGGCGGAGGCGGCGACGGCCGCCTCCGCGACCAGGCCGCCCGCGTTGCCCCGCAGGTCCAGGAGGACGCCGGCGCCGGCCGGGGCGGCCCGCACGGCGTCCCGCACGCGCGTGCCCGCGCCCTTGGTGAAGGCGGTGACCCGGATCAGCACGGCCCCGTCGTCGAGGCGGCGGACGGTGACCGGGTCCGTCGTCAGCCGGGCCCGGCGCAGGGTCTGCGTCCAGGCCGCGCGGCCGCGCTCGACGCGGAGGGCGACGGACGAGCCGGGAACTCCGTCGCCGCGCAGCAGCGCGACGACCTCGGAGATGGAGAGTCCGTCCACCGCGCGCCCGTCGACGGACACCAGCCGGTCGCCGGCCCGCAGCCCGGCCCGCTCCGCGGGTCCCCCGGGCCGCACCCGCGTCACCCGCACCCCGTCCGCCCCGGCCCGCCCGGCGGAGAGGCCCACCCCGGTGTACGTGCCGCCGAGGGCCTGCTCGAACTCCTCGTACTCCTTCTTGTCGTACACCGCGCCCCAGCGGTCCCCGCTGCGGCTGACGAACTCCTCGGCGGCCTTCTTGCCCGACTTCCCGTCGGCCATGGCCGCGGCGGCCGCCCGGCTGAGCGCGGCGCTGTCGACGGTCCCGCCGTCCGGAGCGGCCTGCGCGGGCCGCTCCGGACCCGGACGCTCCTGCCGGGGCAGCGCGCCGGTCGCGGCCGCGGTGGCCAGGACCCCGGTGAAGACCAACGTCAGAACGGCCCCGCGGACGACTCCGCGGGGCCGGATACAGAAGGGTGCGGGCCCGGCCGACATGCCGCCCACTCTAGGACAAGGCGATGGCGCCGCACGGGCTTTGGCCGCACGACGCCATCGGACGCGAGTGGTCTCTTCTCACACCTTGAGGTACTTGCGCAGCGCGATGAAGGCGGCCACGGCCGGCATGAGCAGGCCGATGGCGATCACCAGCGGCAGCTTGGCGAGGACGGCGTCCCATCCGATGAAGTTGACCAGCTGCATCTTCTCGGCGAGCGCGATGCCGTGGTCGATGAGGAAGTACCGGCCGACCAGCAGCAGCACACAGGCGACGCCGCCGCCGAGGAGTCCGGCGAACGCGGCCTCCATGATGAACGGCATCTGGATGTAGAAGCTGGACGCGCCGACGAGCCGCATGATGCCGGTCTCGCGGCGGCGGCTGAAGGCCGAGACGCGCACGGTGTTGACGATCAGCATCAGCGCGATGATCAGCATCAGGCCCATCACGCCGAGGGCCGCGATGTTCATGCCGTTCATCAGGTCGAAGAGGTTCTGCAGGATGTTCCGCTGGTCCTGCACCGACTCGACGCCGTCACGGCCGGCGAAGGCCGTGGCGACGACCTTGTACTTCTCCGGGTCCTTGAGCTTGACCCGGAAGGACTCCTGCATCTGGTCCGGCGTCACCACGGAGGCGATGGCGGTGTCGCCGTACTGCTCCTTGTAGTGCTTGAACGCCTCGTCGGCCGTCTCGTGCTGGACGGACTCGACGATGTCCATCTTCTTCAGATCGGCCTCGATCTGCTGCTTCTGCTGGCCCGTGACCGCGCCCTTGGAGCACTTGGCCGCGGTGGCCGCGTCCGCCTTGTTGCAGAGGAAGATGGAGACGTTGACCTTGTCGTACCAGTAGTCCTTCATCGTGCTGACCTGCTCGCGCATGAGCAGCGCGCCGCCGAACAGGGCGAGCGAGAGGGCCACGGAGACGATGACGGCGAAGGTCATCGTGAGGTTGCGCCGGAGACCGACACCGATCTCGGAGAGCACGAACTGAGCGCGCATGGTGTTCTGGTTCCCCCGCCGTCAGTGCTGGTATCCGTAGACGCCGCGCGCCTGGTCACGGACGAGGCGGCCCTTCTCGAGCTCGATGACGCGCTTGCGCATCTGGTCGACGATGTTCTGGTCGTGGGTCGCCATGACGACGGTGGTCCCTGTCCTGTTGATCCGGTCGAGCAGCTTCATGATGCCGACGGAGGTCTGCGGGTCGAGGTTGCCGGTGGGCTCGTCGGCGATCAGCAGCATCGGCCGGTTGACGAAGGCCCGGGCGATGGCGACGCGCTGCTGCTCACCACCGGAGAGCTCGCCCGGCATCCGGTCCTCCTTGCCGCCCAGCCCGACCAGGTCGAGCACCTGCGGCACGGCCTTGCGGATCTCGCCGCGCGGCTTGCCGATGACCTCCTGCGCGAAGGCCACGTTCTCGGCGACGGTCTTGTTGGGCAGCAGGCGGAAGTCCTGGAAGACGGTGCCCAGCTGGCGCCGCATCTGCGGCACCTTCCAGTTGGAGAGCCGGGCGAGGTCCTTGCCGAGGACGTGCACCTGCCCCTGACTGGCGCGCTCCTCACGCAGGAGCAGACGCAGGAAAGTCGACTTTCCGGAGCCGGAGGAGCCGACGAGGAAGACGAACTCCCCCTTCTCGATCTCCAGGGAGACGTCCCGGAGCGCGGGGCGGCTCTGCTTCGGATAGGACTTGGAGACATTGTCGAATCGGATCACGGATGCACCACGGTCGGCCGGGAGTAGGTGTGCGTGACCTTACGCGACCGGGGATCACCCGCGCAGTCGCGGTCCTGGCTTGCGACGTTTATCCTTTTCGCCCCGCGGGACCGAAGGCGGGCAATCCGGCGGGGCGCGCCGAAACGCCGCGGAGCTGGCACAGTGGTAGGGGGAACGTCCGGACCCCTCCGGGCGTTGTCCCGGGTGTGGACCCCAGTGCGGGAGGAGGAGAGCGCATGACCTACGACCGACTGGTGTGCGCCCATTGCGCGGCCCCGGTCGCCGAGGGCCGTTGCCCCGTCTGCCGCGCGAACCGGGAGCGTCTGACCCCCCAGGGGCCGTCCCCCGCGATGCTGCTGACGCTGGCGATCGCGCTGCTCGCGGCGATCGCCCTGCTCGCCGCCTTCCAGGCGGCCTGACCGGCGGAGGGCGGCCGGAGCCCACGCGGGCCTCACGCATGCGAAAGGGCCGGGGAGCGGACTCCCCGGCCCTTCGCCATGCGTCTACGCGGGTGCGTCAGACGGCGGCGCGGCCACCGCCGACGAGGCGCGGCAGCATCCGGAAGCCGATGCCACCGGCGATCATGGTCGCGGCACCGATGATCAGGAACGAGGTCTCGGCCGCACCGGTCTCGGCGAGCTCCTCCTTCGCCTGACCCTGCTGGACGGGCTGCGAGCCGGCCTGGTCGGTGTCGGTGTTGTTCGGGGTGTCCACGCACTCGGCACCGTCGAGGTCGACGGTGCAGGTGCCGCCGTCGGTGGACGAGCCACCGCCGGTGGCGGTGGAGCCGCCGGTGGTCGAGCTGCCGCCGTCGGTGCTGCTGGAGCCACCGGTGGTGCTGGAACCGCCCGTGGTGGTGGAGCCGCCGGTGGTGCCGGTCGAGCCGGAGCCGTTGGAGCCCGAGCCGTTGGAGCCGGAGCCGCTCGACGAGTTGCCGCCGTCGGTGGAGTTGCCACCGTTGGAGGAGTTGCCGCCGTCGGTGGAGTTGCCACCGTCGCTGCTGTTGCCACCGTCGGAGGAGTTACCGCCGTCGGAGGAGTTGCCACCGTCCGAGGAGTTGCCACCGTCGGACGAGTTGCCACCGTCACTGCTGTTGCCACCGTCGGCGGACGCACCACCGTCGGCGGCGGCACCACCATCGGCGGCGGCACCACCATCGGCGGCGGCACCACCGTCGGCAGCCGCACCACCATCGGCGGCCGCGCCACCGTCGGCGGCCGCGCCACCGTCGGCAGCGGCACCACCGTCGGCAGCCGCACCACCGTCAGCGGACGCGCCACCATCGGCAGCCGCACCACCGTCGGCAGCCGCACCGCCATCGGCCGCGCCACCGTCGGAGGCGCCGCCGGAGATCCCGCCGAGGATCGTGTTGCCGCCGTCGGTCTCACCCACGGACTGGACGCCGACCTCGGCACCCTGCGTCTGGTTCGAGTCTCCGAATCCGCCGACGGCCTGCGCGGCACCGGCCGCCGTCAGGGACGCACCGGCGATGATCACGGCACTGGCCGCGACCCGCACCAGGCGGACTCGCGTCTTGTTGGTCATCTGGCTGCTACCCCCAGTAGCTCATCTCGTCATGGGGCAGCGCTCGGGCACCTCGCGCAGCCGGGGTGCGTCACGACTGGACCGGCCCCCGTTCACACGCGTCCCAGAGAAGCGCATGCCAGTACGTCACCCTTCCGAGTTTCCGATGAGGCGTCAAGGTCGTTGCGCGTGCGATGCCCGAAAGATCACCAGGTGTCCGGCATGCGCTGATGCAACTGTGACGTAAGCCGGAACTCCGGGCCCTGAGGGGGCAGTTCCCTTGTCGACAAAGCGCTCCGACGGCCTCGCTTCCGCTTGCGTCAGCGAATGCGCGGGAATCCCGGAACGGCGTCGGGCCCCGCACCGAGAGGTGCGGGGCCCGACGCGTACGACCGGGGGGACTACTTGTCCTGCTGCTTGCGCCAGCGGATGCCAGCCTCAAGGAAGCCGTCGATCTCGCCGTCCAGGACGGCCTGCGGGTTGCCGACCTCGAACTCCGTACGGAGGTCCTTGACCATCTGGTACGGGTGGAGGACGTACGACCGCATCTGGTTGCCCCAGGAGCTGCCGCTGTCCTTGAGGGCGTCCATCTTGGCGCGCTCCTCCTGGCGCTGCCGCTCCAGGAGCTTGGCCTGGAGGACGTTCATGGCGCTCGCCTTGTTCTGGATCTGGGAGCGCTCGTTCTGGCAGGAGACGACGATGCCGGTCGGAAGGTGCGTGATGCGCACGGCCGAGTCGGTCGTGTTGACGCCCTGGCCGCCGGGGCCCGAGGCGCGGTACACGTCGACGCGCAGGTCCGACTCCTCGATCTCGACGTGGTCCGAGGACTCGACGACGGGCAGGATCTCGACGCCGGCGAAGGAGGTCTGGCGGCGGCCCTGGTTGTCGAAGGGCGAGATCCGGACGAGCCGGTGGGTGCCCTGCTCGACGGAGAGCGTGCCGTAGGCGTACGGGGCCTTCACCACGAAGGTGGTGGACTTGATGCCCGCCTCCTCCGCGTACGAGGTCTCGTAGACCTCCGTGGAGTAGCCGTGCCGCTCGGCCCAGCGCAGGTACATGCGCTGGAGCCGCTCGGCGAAGTCGGAGGCGTCGACGCCGCCGGCCTCGGCGCGGATGTTGACCAGGGCCTCGCGCTCGTCGTACTCGCCGGAGAGGAGGGTGCGGACCTCCATCTCGTCGAGGGCCTTGCGGACGGAGGTCAGCTCCGTCTCGGCCTCGGCGAGGGTGTCCGGGTCGTCCATCTCCTCGGCGAGCTCGAAGAGCACCGCGAGGTCGTCGATCCGGCCGCGCAGGGTCTCGGCCTTGCGCACCTCGGCCTGGAGGTGCGAAAGCTTGCTCGTGATCTTCTGCGCCGCCTCCGGGTCGTCCCACAGGGACGGGGCCGCGGCCTGCTCTTCGAGCACGGCGATGTCGGCCCTCAGCTTCTCGAGGTCCAGGACGGCCTCGATCGACCCCATGGTCGAGGAGAGGGACTTCAGCTCTTCGGATACATCGACGACTGCCACGCGTCCAGCGTAACGGCTCGCCGCCGCTCCTACGGCAGGGAGGACTGCTTGGAGTCCTGCGGCGGGGCGTCCGAGTCCCCCGAGACCGCCAGGTAGCCGCCCGCGCCGAGCGCCCCCGCGACGACGACCGCCGCGACGGTGAGGGTGATGCGGCGCTTGCGGACCGCCTTGTGGCGGGCCGAGCCGGGGCGGCGCGCACCGGCGGGGCGCGGGGCGCGGGCGGTGCCGAGGGGGCCGCCGGAGAGCTCGTCGGGAGCCGGGACCCTCATCGAGGTGTGGGTGTCGCGGTTGGAGTCGGCGGAGGCACCGGGGACCAGCGGGACGGCGGCGCGGCGCGGGCCGGGCTCGCCGGGGCCCGCGGCGGTGGCGTACGTGTCCTCCTCGTACGGCTCCGGGGCCGGCTCCGCGTCGGGCTCGTCGACGTCCAGCGGCGGGATGCCCTTGAGGAGCGGCAGGACGTCCCCCAGGCGGGCGGCGAGCTCGGAGGCGCGCAGCCGGGAGGCGGGGGCCTTGGCGAGGCACTGGACGATCAGCTGCCACAGCTCCTCGGGGATGCCGGGGAGCGGGACGACGGTCTCGGTGACGTGGCGGCGCAGGACGGCGCCGGGGTGGCCGCCGCCGAAGGGGGTGAAGCCGGCGAGCAGCTCGTAGAGGACGGTCGCGAGGGCGTAGATGTCGACGGCGGCGCGCGGCGGGAGGCCCTCGACGATCTCGGGGGCGAGGTAGTCGGGGGTGCCGATGATCCGGGTGGCCTTGGTGCGGCCGGGGGTGTCGATCAGCTTGGCGACGCCGAAGTCGGTGAGGAGGGCGGGGTGGGCGCCGGCGGGGCCGAGCGGGCCCTCCATGTCGAGCAGGATGTTCTCCGGCTTGACGTCCCGGTGGACGATGCCGGCCTTGTGGGCGACGGCGAGGGCCTCGGCGACGTCCTTGACGATCGCCACGGCGGCCTCGGGGGCGAGGCGGCGCTCCCGGTCGAGCCGGGTGCGCAGGTCCGTGCCGCGGACGAGGTCCATGACGAGGGCGAGGTCGTTGCCGTCGACGACGAGGTCGCGGACCTTGACCACCCGGGGGTGGTCGAGTCCGAGCAGGGCGGTCCGCTCCTGGACGAAGCGGCCGACGAGCTCCTGGTCGGAGGCCAGGTCCTCGCGCAGCAGTTTGACGGCGACGGGCCCTTCGGGTCCCTCGCCGAGCCACACCGTTCCGGCGCTGCCCCGCCCGAGGATCTGGTGGGCGGTGTAGCGGCTGCCGATGTTCCGTGCCAAGACTGCTCCCTCAGCGGCTGCGGTTCTCGACAAAGCTACGCGTCCCCGGCCGCCGGTCTCGACCTCCGAGGGGAAATCACCCCTCGGAAGTCGACAAATCGGCAGCGTTACTGCCCCGTACCGCCGGTAGTACCCCCGGAACCGGTGGAATCGGCGAGCGAGGAGACCCAGTCGGTGAAGGACGAGATGCCGTCGCCGATGGCCTCCCAGTAGCCCTTGCCCTGGGCGACCCAGTCCTGGAGCGGGGTGAGCTCCCAGACGAGCCAGCCGGCGACCACGAAGAGCACGATCATGATCAGGCAGCCCTTGAGGCAGCCGAGGCCGGGGATCCGGACCGGGTTGGCGCTGCGCTGGCGCGGCGGGCGCGGCTCGCGCGGCGCCGGGGCCTGGGGCGGCGGCTGCGGCGGCGTGTACTGCTGCTGGGGCGGGGCGTACTGCTGCTGGGGCGGCGGCGGGGGCGCGTACTGCTGCGGCTGCTGCTGGTACGGCTGCGCGGCGGGGCGCTGCGGGGCCGGGCGCTGCTGCTGGTAGGGCGGCGGCTGCTGCCCCTGCTGCTGGCCGTACGGGCCGGGCTGCTGCTGCGGCTGCTGGGGCCTGCGCTGCGGGCGGCGGCGCAGGGGGTCCTCGCTCGGGTCCAGGTACTGCACCTGGGTCTGCTCGTTGCGGTCGCGGACCTGGCGCAGCTGGCTCTGCCAGGGATGCGGGTCCTCGGCCGGAGGGTTCTGCGGCACGGGGGGCATGACGGCCGTCGGGTCGGCGGCGCCCGGGCCGCCGGTCGGCATGACGCTGGTCGCGGCGCCGGGATCGTACTGCGGGGGCATCCCGGCGGCGGCGCCGGTGGGCAGCACTTGGGTCGGGTCGGCGGCGCCGACCGCCGGGGCCTCGGGGGTGCCGGGGACCGGCGCGGGGTCAGGGTCCGGAGCGAGGAGCGCCCCGACGCCGTCCGCGGCCTCGATCTGGGCGGGGGTGGCGTGCACGCCGATGCCGGCGGCGACCGCGCGCAGGCCCCGGGCGAGGTTCACGGCGCTGGGCCGCCGCTCCGGGTCCTTGCTGAGGCAGCGCTCGATGACCGTCCAGAGCGGTCCGGGCACGGTCGAGGGGCGCCGCGGCTCCTCGCTGAGGTGCCGGTGCAGGACCTCCAGGGCGGTGCCGCCGGCGAACGGGGGCCGGCCGGTGACGAGCTCGTAGAGGAGGATGCCCGCGCCGTAGATGTCGACGGCGGAGGTCTGCGGGCGGCCCTCGGCGGACTCCGGCGCCACGTACGCCGGCGTGCCGACGAACTCGTGGGTGCGGGTCAGGCCCGGGGAGTCGGCGAGGCGCGCGATGCCGAAGTCGGTCAGCATCGGGTGCATCTGGCCGCCCTGCTCGGCGAGCAGCACGTTGGCCGGCTTGAGGTCGCGGTGGACGACGCCGTCGGCGTGGCTGGCGGCGAGCGCGTCGGCGATCTGGGCGGTGAGGAGCGCGGCGGCGACCGGGGTGAGCGGGCCGCTCTCCCGGATGTACCGGTGCAGGTCGGGGCCCTCGACGAGGTCCATGACGAGGGCGAGGACATCGCCCTCGACGACCAGGTCGCGGGTGCGCACGATGTTCGGATGGGTGAGCCGCAGCAGCACGGACCGCTCGCGCAGGAAGCGCATCACGATGTCCGCGTCGTTGGCCAGCTCCTCCTTGAGGACCTTGATCGCGACGGTCTCGCCGGGCTGGCCGGGCACGGCCGCCTCGGCGCCCGCCGTCTCCCGCTGGCGGGCTCGCCAGACGGTGCCCGTGGCGCCGCGTCCGAGCGGCTCCTCGAGCAGGTACTTGCTGCCGATAGGCCGCACGTCACGCGCTCCCTGCTGATCGTTGGTCCTGGGGTGCTTCCCGATGTGTCCCCGCGGTCCCTGTCCTCTGTTGTGACCCGTCCGGGTGTCCGACCCACTTTAGTGCCGCCGAACGGGTCACCGGCCGGTCGTCCACAGCCCGGTCCCGATGCCGTGCGGGCGCCCCTCCGGGCGCCCGGAGCGGGCGGGAACCGTCGTGAACTTGTCCGGAAGAAGACGCTCCACGGGGGACGACGGTTGCCACGCATGCTCCGAAGGCATGCCCAACCGGGCTATTTCTCGCCCACGGCCGACCATTCAAGATCACTTGTGACCGACCCGCGGGCGTGTTGTCGGCGGCAGGTGCGAGGATGCCTCCAGCACGTCGCGTCGACGGGGTCGGGAGCCCCCGTGCCGCCGTGCCGACCTGTACCGGGCGACGCGCGTCCGTGCCGGGTGGGGGGAGACACAGGGCGGTTCCCTCCTGCCGGGCCATCTCGCGCAGAAGGGACCGCTGACGGCGATGCAGATCCGGCTGACCGTCCTCGCGCCGTACGCCGGCCACGGCGCCGGGCGCACCTGCGACGTGCTCGTCACGGCGCCCGCCGGGACGGCCCTCGCCGCCGTGGCCTCGAACCTCGCCGCCGCCGTCACGGGACCCGACACCTCCGCCTCGGGCACGACCGTGCTCTACGCGGGCGCGGAGCGGCTCGACGGCCGGCGCTGCGTCCTCGGCGAACCGCCGCTGGTCGACGGCGCGGTCCTCTCCCTCCAGGTCCCGGGCCCGGACGACCGGTCCGACGAGACGGCCTCCGCCCGGCTGCACGTGGTCGCGGGCCCCGACGCGGGCGGCGTCCACCTGCTGCACGGCGGAGCGATCAGAATCGGCCGTTCCGTCGACGCCGACGTGCCGCTCGACGACCCGGACGTCTCCCGCTCCCACTGCACCGTGACCGTCGCCGACGACGGCCGCGTCACGGTCGCCGACCACGGCTCGACGAACGGGACGACGCTCGACGGCGCGCCCGTCGGCGACCGCCCCGTCCCGCTCCGCCCGGGCGCCCTGCTGCGCCTCGGCGAGTCCGCCCTCCGCCTGACGGGCCCCGGCGGCGCCCCCGGCGGCACGGACGTGGTGGCGACCGCCCCGGACGGGGAGGGCCATCTCCGGGTCGCGCACGCCACGGACCTGCCGGACCGGACCGACCGGGTCGGGCCCTCCGAGGACGCCACGCACGGCGGCGCGCGCGGGATCGCGTTCGGCGAGGTCCCCGAGGACGGGTACGCGCACGCGGGGCAGCCGGGCGGGACACACCCCGGCCACGACGACGCGCCGGACGCGACCCCCGGCCGGGGCGACGCGCCCGCGCCGCCCGTCCCGCCCGCGCGCGGCGGCAGGCGCGGGCTCGGGGCCTGGGCCAGACGGCTGGCCGGCGGGCGCGAGGAGCTCCCCGCCGAGGACGTCCGCGCCTTCCCCGACGCCCCGGACACCCACACCGGGATCCGCCCAGACTCCGGCGCCGGGGACGGCGCCCCCGGTGCCGTCCCGGCCCCCGGCACCTGGCCCGATCCGGCCACCGTCCTGCTCACCGCCCTCGGCCCCGGCCCCCGGCTCTGGGAGCGGGCGGCGGACCACCCCGAGGCGCTCGTCGTGCGGCTCGGCACGACGGACCGCGCCGACCTCTCCGGCGTGCCCGTCACCGTCGGTCTCCGCGAGGCCGGCTCCCTCGGCCTGGCGGGCCCCGGCGACCGGCTCACCGGGCTCGCCCGCTCGGTCGTGGCCCAGCTCGCCGCCCTGCACTCCCCCTCCGACCTGGAGATCGTGCTCATCAGCGCCGACCGGAACCGCTCCCTGGAGGAGCGGCGCCGGGCCTGGGGCTGGCTGGGCTGGCTCCCGCACGTCCGCCCGGCCCACGGCCAGGACTGCCGGCTGCTCCTGGCGTACGACCGCGAGCAGGCCCAGGCCCGCACGGCCGAGCTGACCCGCCGGCTCGACGACGGCCCGCTCGGGCCCGGCTGGCCCAGCGCCGACCGTACGTCCGTCGCCGAGGCGGCCGCCCGCCACGACGGGCCGACGACCGTCGTGGTCGTCGACGGCGACCCCGGCTCGGCGGCGCTGCGCGAGACGGTCGCCCGGCTCGCGGGCGTGGGCGCGGCGGCCGGCATCCACCTCCTGTGCCTCGCCGAGGCGCCCGCCGCCACCCCGGACTCGCCGGTGGCCGCCACCTACGAGGCCGCCTGCGCCGCCTCCCTCGCCTTCCGCGAGTGCGGCGCCGCCGCGCTCCTCAGCGGTGACGTGGCGACGGCGCTGCGGCTGCTGCGGACGGCCGGCGGGCGGCTCGCGGGGCACGGCACGGTCGGCGTCGTCGACGCGGTGTCCGTCGCCTGGGCCGAGCGCTTCGGCCGGGCCCTCGCCCCGCTGCGCCCCGAGACGGCGGCGGCGCCGCACGGCCGGAGCGCCGCGCTGCCCCCGTCGTCCCGTCTGCTCGACGAGCTCGGGCTCGCCCGCGCGACCCCCGCCTCCCTGATGGCCCGCTGGGCCTCCGCCGCGGACGGCACGGCCGTCCTGGGCGCGGGCCCGCGCGGTCCGCTGGCCGTGGACCTCACCCAGGAGGGCCCGCACCTGCTCATCGAGGGTCCGGCGGGCAGCGGCCGCACGGAGCTGCTCCGCTCGATCGCCGCCTCCCTCGCTGCGGGCGGCCGCCCGGACCGGCTCGGCCTGCTCCTCGTGGACGGCGCGGGCGGCGAGCGCGGCGAGGGCCTCGCGGTCTGTACGGAGCTGCCGCACGTCACCGAGCACCTGGTCGCCTCGGACCCGGTGCGGATGCGGGAGTTCGCGCAGGCGCTGGGCGCCGAGCTGAAGCGCAGGGCGGAGCTGCTGGGCGACGGTCACTTCGCCGACCGTCGGGGGGCGGCGCGTGCCGCCGACCGGCTGATCGGGCAGCGCGCCCCGAGCGCGGCGGAGTCCGTGCCGCCGGGTGTCCGCGCGACCGTCCGCGTCGCGGACGCCGACGGCGTCTCCGACCGTCCGAGCAGCCGCACCCTCCGCACCGGCGACGGCACGATCGGCTCGCTCCCGAGCGGCCGCGGCGGCCGCTCGCAGGACGCTCCCCCGCACGACCGCCCGAGCGGCCGGATCACGTACCCGGGCGGCGAGGACCTCACCGGCCGCCCGGGCGGGCGGGTCCCGTACCCCGGCGCGGAGGACGTGACCGGCCGCGCGAGCGGCCGGGTCCCCCACCCGGGCACGGGCGAGCTCGGCAGCCGCCCGAGCAGCCGCACCCTCCGCACGGGCGACGGCGCCCCCACCCCCTACCCGGGCGACCGGGCCGCGCAGCCGGGCGCGGACGACCTGACGGGCCGCGCGGGCGGGCGAATCCCGCACCCGGCCGGCGAGGACCTCACCGGCCGCCCGAGCGGGCGGGTCCCGTACCCCGGCGCGGACGACGTGACGGGCCGCCCGAGTGCCCGCGTCCCCCGCCCGGGCGCGGACGACCTCACGGGGCGCGCGAGCGGCCGGGTCCCGTACCCCGGCGCCGGAGACCTCCAGGACGGTCCCAGCGGCCGTGTCCCGCGCACCGGCGACCTCACGGACCACCCCAGCGGTCGCGTCACACGCACCGGCGACCTCACGGACCACCCCAGCGGCCGTGTCCCCCGCACCGGCGACCTCACCGACCACCCCAGCGGCCGCGTCACACGGGCGGGTGGGGAGGGGTTCCTGGCCGACACGCCCAGTGGGCGGCTGCCCCGGCGGGACGGCGGGGCCCTCGACGACCGGGCGAGCGCCCGCACCCTGCGTACCGGCGACGAGACGGCCGGCGGCCGGATCCCGCGGCCCGCCTCCGGGGAGCAGGCTCCCGCGCGGGCCGGGGGCGCCGGGCAGCTGCCCCGGCTCGTCGTCCTCGTCGACGACTTCGACGCCCTGGTCGCCCCCGCGCTCGGCTCCCCCGGCCGGCCGGCCGCCGGCTCCGTCGTGCGGGCCCTGGAGGCCGTCGCGCGGCACGGCGCGCGGCTCGGGGTGCACCTCGTCGCGACCTCGGCGCGCCCGGACCGCACCTCCGACACCGAGCTGGCCCACGGGGCCCGGCTGCGGATCGTGCTCGACGCGCCCCCGGTCACGGCGGGCCCGGACGTGCCGGCGGCCGGGCGGGGCCGGCTCGGGCATCCGGACGGCCGGGTGACCCCCTTCCAGGCGGGCCGCGTGACGGGCCGGATCCCCCGGACGGCCACGCTCCGCCCGACGGTGGTCCCGCTGGAGTGGGAGCGGATGGGCGATCCGCCCACCCGTCGGCCGGTCCGTGAGCTGGGCAACGGCCCGACGGACCTGGCCCTCCTGGCGAGCGCGCTGGACCGTGCGGCGCGCTCGGTCGAGGCGACGCCCGTGCCTCCGCTCACCCCGGCCGTGCACGGCTGACGGTACGTCACGAGGGCGTCACGATCGCCCTCTTGAGACCGGAGGCGGTATTGCGGGGCCCCCGTGGCCCGGCGTAGACCTGTCGGACGGACAGCGACACGCACGGGACAGCGATACGCACGGGAGAGACGGGGCAGCGATGCGTACAACTCTTCGTCCACGCAGGGCCGCGGGGAGCGTCACCGCGCTCACGGCGCTGGCCGCACTCGCGCTCGCGGGCTGCGGCGGCGGGGCCGACCAGGACAAGGGAGACCCCGCACCGGACCGCGAACTCTCCCTGAAGGGCGAGAAGATCGAGGTCGCCGCCGTCTGGACGGGCCCGGAGCAGGAGAACTTCACCAAGGTCCTGAAGGAGTTCGAGAAGCGCACCGGCGCGACGGTCACGTTCGTGCCCGCGCAGGACCCGATCGTGAACTTCCTCGGCACGAAGATCGCCGGCGGCTCCCCACCCGACGTGGCGATGCTGCCGCAGGTGGGCGCGATCCAGCAGGCCGCCGCCCAGAAGTGGCTGAAGCCGGCCGGGCCGGAGGCGAAGGCGCAGCTCGCGGCGAACTACTCGCGCGGCTGGCAGCAGCTCGGGGCGGTGGACGGCACCCAGTACGGGGTGTACTTCAAGGCCGCCAACAAGTCCCTGGTCTGGTACAACACCGCGGTCTTCGAGAACGCGGGCGCGGCCGAGCCGAAGACCTGGAAGGACTTCGTCGGCACCGCCGAGACGATCTCGGCCTCCGGCGTGACCCCGGTCTCGGTCGGCGGCGCGGACGGCTGGACCCTCACCGACTGGTTCGAGAACGTCTATCTCTCCCAGGCGGGCCCGGCGAAGTACGACCAGCTGGCGAAGCACGAGATCAAGTGGACGGACCCGTCCGTGGCCGCCGCCCTGAAGACGCTCGCCGAGCTCTTCGGCAAGCCGTCGCTGATCGCGGGCGGGGCGAGCGGCGCCTTGCAGACGGAGTACCCGGCCTCGGTCACCCAGACCTTCACGGGCGGCGACCAGCCGAAGGGGGCGATGGTCTTCGAGGGCGACTTCGCGGCCGTCAACATCGCCCAGACGAAGGCGGAGATCGGGAAGGACGCGAAGGTGTTCCCCTTCCCGAAGGTCGGCGACGCGGGCACCACGCCCGTGGTGACGGCCGGGGACGCGGCCGTGGCCCTGAAGGACACGAAGGGCGCGCAGGCGCTGCTCGCCTTCCTCGCCTCCCCGGACGCGGCGAAGATCTGGGCGGCCGAGGGCGGCTTCCTCTCCCCCAACAAGAACCTGGACCCGGCGGCGTATCCGAACGACGTCCAGCGGAAGATCGCCCAGGCGCTCATCGGCGCGGGTGACGACTTCCGCTTCGACATGTCGGACCAGATGCCGCAGTCCTTCGGCGGGACGCCGGGCAAGGGCGAGTGGAAGGCGCTCCAGGACTTCCTGAAGAACCCGAAGGACGTGGCCGGCACCCAGGCGCGTCTGGAGGCGGACGCGGCGAAGGCGTACCGGTCCGCCGCGAAGGGCTGAGGCGCCCCGATGCCGCGGACCCACGGCAGGAGCAGGACCGTGGCGGCGGGCTTCCTGCTCCCCGCCCTGCTCCTGCTCGGCGCGCTCGTCGTCTACCCGATCGGGTACTCCGTCCGGCGCTCGCTCTTCGACCGCTCCGGCGACTCCTTCGTCGGCCTCGACAACTACCTCTCGCTCGTCACGGACGACTCGCTCCGCACGGCCGTCCGCAACAACCTGATCTGGCTGGTGGTGGCCCCGCTGGTGGCCACCGCGCTCGGTCTGGTCTTCGCCGTGCTCACGGAACGGGTGCGCTGGGGCACGGCGTTCAAGCTGGTCGTCTTCATGCCGATGGCGATCTCGATGCTGGCCGCCGGGATCATCTTCCGGCTGGTCTACGAGCAGGACCCGGACCGGGGCGTCGCCAACGCCGTCTGGGTGGGGGTCCACGACACCTTCGCGGAGTCCTCCGGCTTCCCCCGGGCCCGGCCGCTGCCCGTGCACCCGCTGAAGGCGGCCGGCGGCGGCGCGTACGTCACCAAGGAGCCGGTACGGGCGGGGGTGCCGGTGCTGCTGCCGCTGGTCGGGGTGGCGCCGGGGCGGATGCCGCAGGACGCACGCCCGGCGCACGCGCCGGCCCGCACCGGCGCGGACATCACCGGGACGGCGTGGCTGGACTTCACCCGGGGCGGCGGCGGGAAGCCGAACGTGGTCGACCCGGCGGAGCTGGGCCTGAAGGGCCTGCGGATCGAGGCGGTGCGGGACGGGAAGGTGGTCGCCACGGCCACGGCGGCGGCGGACGGCAGCTTCGCCCTGCCCGCCGACCGCGCCGACGGGGCGCTGCTCCGGCTCCCCGCGAGCAACTTCCGCGAGCAGTACAACGGCGTGGAGTGGCTGGGCCCGACGCTCGTGACCCCGGCGGTGATCGGGGCGTACGTGTGGATGTGGGCCGGGTTCGCGATGGTCCTGATCGGCGCCGGGCTCGCGGCCGTGCCGCGTGAGCTCCTGGAGGCGGCGCGGATGGACGGGGCGAACGAGTGGCAGGTGTTCCGGCGGATCACGGTGCCGCTCCTCGCGCCGGTCCTCGTGGTCGTCCTCGTCACGCTGATGATCAACGTGCTCAAGGTCTTCGACCTGGTCTTCGTCATCGCGCCGGGCTCCGCGCAGGACGACGCGAACGTGCTGGCGCTCCAGCTGTACCGCTCGTCCTTCGGCACGGACGCGGATCTCGGGGTCGGTTCGGCCATCTCGGTCGTCCTGCTGCTCCTCGTGCTGCCGGTGATGGTGGTCAACATCCGCCGCATCCGAAGGGAGTCCCGCCGATGAGGGTCCTCGTCTCCCGCGTCGCGGCCCGGACGGCCGGGGGCGCCGTCCGGGTGTTCCTGCTGCTCGCGGGCCTGTTCTGGCTGCTGCCGACCGTCGGACTGCTGGTGTCCTCGCTCCGCTCGCCCTCCGACATCGCGGCGAGCGGCTGGTGGCAGGTGTTCACGGCCCCGGCGCGGCTGACCACCGAGAACTACGCGCATCTCCTCGCGAACGACACGATCACCGGCTCGCTGTTCTCGACCGTCCTGATCACGGTCCCGGCCACCCTGCTCGTCCTCGTCATCGGCTCGCTCGCGGGCTACGCCTTCGCGTGGCTGGAGTTCCCGGGGCGGGACTGGTGGTTCCTGGGCGTGGTCGCGCTCCTCGTGGTGCCGGTGCAGGTGGCCCTGATCCCGGTGTCGAAGCTCTTCGGCGCGGTCGGGCTCTTCGAGACGACGGTCGGGGTGGTGCTCTTCCACACGGCCTTCGGCCTGCCGTTCGCGATCTTCCTGCTGCGGAACTTCTTCGCGGAGATCCCGCGCGAGCTCCTGGAGGCGGCGCGGCTGGACGGCGCGGGCGAGATCCGCCTCTTCACGCGCGTGGTGCTGCCGCTCGGCGGTCCGGCGATCGCGTCGCTGGGGATCTTCCAGTTCCTGTGGGTGTGGAACGACATGCTGATCGCGCTGATCTTCGCGGACTCGCAGTCGCCGCCGATCACGGTGGCGCTCCAGCAGCAGGTCCGCCAGTTCGGCAACAACGTGGACGTGCTGGCGCCGGGGGCGTTCGTGTCGATGGTGGTGCCGCTGGTGGTGTTCTTCGCGTTCCAGCGGCAGTTCGCGTCGGGCGTGATGGCGGGCGCGGTGAAGTAGCCGACGGGACGGCGCGCCGAAGGCGACCCGAGGCCGTCGGACGAGACCGTGAGGCGCCCTGAGCGCCGCCCGGCACCCGGCTCCGTCACGCCCGCAGCGCCGCCACCGCCGAGCGGGCGAGCTCGTCCACGTACCCCTTGGGCAGCGGCGTGCGGACGACGACGAGTCGCCAGTAGAGCGGCCCCACGGCGAGGTCGAGGGCCTTGCCGGGGTCGGTGCCCTCGGGGAGTTCGCCGCGCGCGACGGCCTCGCGGACGACCTGGGTCATCACGCCCTGCTGCCCGTCGAGGAGCACGGCCTTCACCGTCTCGGCGATCTCGGGGTGCCGGGCGGCCTCGACGAGCAGGTCCGGGATGACCTGGGAGGCGACCGGGTGGCGCAGGGCGTGCGAGGCCACTTCGAGGAGGGCGCGCACGTCCCCGTACAGGGAGCCGCTGGAGGGGGCCGGCAGGCCCTGCGCGGCGAAGGCCCCGACGAGGTCGAGGACGAGGGACAGCTTGGACTTCCAGCGCCGGTAGACGGCGGTCTTGCCGACTCCCGCGCGGCGCGCGATGCCCTCGATGGACATCCGGGCGTAGCCGACGGCCGCGAGCTCCTCGAAGACAGCGGCGCGGATGGCCTCGGTCACGTCCTCGCGGAGCACGGCGGCTCCGGCGGGGGTTCGGCGGGGGGTCGGGGCGGTCATGAACTTCATCCTAACCAACGGCGATGCCCCGGTGCCGTGACGACGAGACGGTTGCGTTCCGACGCACCTCGCCCTAACCTCCCCGTAGCGACGATACGGACCCGTTCCGTCGTCGCCGCCCGCACGCGCCCCGCACCCCCGTCGAAAGCACCTGCCTGTGACCACGACCCTCGCCCCGCCCGCGCGGCGGGACGCCCCCGCGGAGGACCTCGGCGCCCTCGCCCGCCGCCACGGCCTGAGCGTCAGCGGCGCCCGCCCCTCCCTGCGTCTCTACGTGCGGCAGCTCTGGTCCCGCCGGGACTTCATCGCCGCCTTCGCGACCGCCCGGCTCACCGCCCAGTTCAGCCAGGCACGCCTGGGCCAGGTCTGGCAGGTGATGACCCCCCTGCTCAACGCGGCCGTGTACTACCTGATCTTCGGCGTCATCATGAACGCGAAGAACGGCGTGCCCGACTACGTCCCCTTCCTGATCACCGGCATCTTCGTGTGGACCTTCACGGCCAACACGGCGCTGGCCGGCACCCGGGCGATCAGCGGCAACCTGGGCCTGGTCCGCGCCCTGCACTTCCCGCGCGCGAGCCTGCCGATCTCGCTCGCGGTCCAGCAGCTCCAGCAGCTGCTGTTCTCGCTCGCCGCGCTCGTCGTGCTGCTGGCCTGCTTCGGCGAGTTCCCGACCTGGAGCTGGCTGCTCGCGGTCCCGGCGCTGTTCCTCCAGGCGCTGTTCAGCGCGGGCCTGGCGCTGGCGCTGGCCCGGGTCTCGGCCCGCACGCCGGACGTCAGCCAGCTGATGCCGTTCGTGCTGCGCACCTGGATGTACGCCTCGGGCGCCATGTTCTCCATCCAGAACCTGGCGGGCAGCGGGCGCTTCCCGGAGGCCGTCGTGCTGGCCCTCCAGTGCAACCCGGCCGCGGTCTACATCGACCTCATGCGCTTCGCCCTGATCGGGAGCTTCACCGCGGCGCAGCTGCCGCCGCACGTGTGGGCGCTCGCCGCGGGCTGGGCCGTCCTGGCCTTCGCGGGCGGTTTCATCTGGTTCTGGAAGGCCGAGGAGACGTACGGCCGTGGCTGAGACTCCCGCGATCCCCACCGTCATCGCCGACGGCGTCCACGTCACGTACACCGTCCACGGCGGGCACCCGGGCGGCCGGGGCGGGGCCACCGCCGCGCTGGGCCGGATCGTGCGCCGCCGGCCTACTCCGGCCGCCCGCCGGGTGCACGCGGTGAGGGGCGTCAGCTTCGTGGCGCACCGGGGCGAGGCGATTGGCCTGATCGGTTCGAACGGCAGTGGGAAATCCACCCTCCTGAAGGCCGTCGCGGGCCTCCAGCCGGTCGACCGGGGGTCGATCTACACCCACGGGCAGCCCTCCCTCCTGGGCGTCAACGCGGCCCTGATGGACGATCTGACCGGCGAGCGGAACGTGATCCTGGGCGGGCTCGCGATGGGCATGAGCCGCGCGGAGGTCCGCGACCGCTACGACGGGATCGTCGACTTCTCCGGGATCAACGAGAAGGACGACGCGATCTCCCGCCCGATGCGGACGTACTCCTCCGGCATGGGCGCCCGGCTGCGCTTCTCGATCGCCGCCGCCAAGAGCCACGACGTGCTCCTGATCGACGAGGCCCTGTCGACCGGCGACGCGCGCTTCCGCCGCCGCAGCCAGCGGCGCATCGACGAACTGCGGGCGGAGGCCGGGACGGTCTTCCTGGTCAGCCACTCGAACTCGACCATCACGGAGACCTGCGAGCGGGCGCTGTGGCTGGAGTCGGGAACGCTGCGGATGGACGGCCCGGCGAAGGAGGTGGTCGCGGCGTACGAGGAGTTCACGGCCCGGCCGAGCGCGAAGGAAACGAACAAATAAGACATTGAGGGCTAAAGTGCGGTGAGATGACGCACGATCACCCGCAGCCCGACCCCGTCCGGCCGCCGACCCCGTCCCGGAGCGAGACCCCGGCCCTCACCCGGTCTCCCTTCGAATCCGACACCTTCACCTCCGCCACCTTCGTCACCGTCGGCCGCGGCCCCTCCCTCGCCCTCGGCGTCGTGTGGCTCCTCACCCGGGCCGGGATGCTGCTGCTCCTCGCCCGCGACGACCTCGGCATCGGCGGGGTGGGCCGCGAGGTGGCCCTCTACCAGCACTGGTACGGGAAGTTCGCCGACGGCACCTTCCCGCCCGGCGACGTCACCTGGCAGTACCCGCCCGGCGCGGGACTCGTGATCATGTCGCCGGGCGTCCTCCCCTGGCTCAGCTACTTCCAGGCCTTCGTCACCCTCACCCTCCTCGCCGACGCTGTCGTCACGGTCGCCCTCGCCCGCGCCGACAGCGCCCGCCTCACCCACGGCGCCTGGATCTGGGTCGGCGGCCTCCCGCTCCTCCTCCACCTCCCGCTCGCCCGGTACGACGTGCAGACCACGGCCCTCGCCGTCCTCGCCCTCCTCGCCCTGGGCGCCCGCTCCACCGCCGCCCACCAGCTCGGCGGAGCGCTCGCCGGAATCGGCGCCATGGTCAAGGTCTGGCCCGCGCTCGCGCTGATCGGCACGCCCCGCGGCCGCACCAGCCGCGAGGCCTGGACCGCCGCCGCCGTCACCGCCCTCGCGCTCCTCGCCACCCTCGCGCTCTTCTTCTCCGACTCCCTGGGCTTCCTGCGCCAGCAGGGCGGCCGAGGCATCCAGATCGAGTCCCTGGGGGGCACCGCCCTCGCCGTGGCCCGGGCCTCCGGCGCCTGGCCGGGCGGCGTCGAGTTCCGCTACGGCGCCTTCGAGTACGCCGGCCCGTACGTCTCCACCCTCGGGCACGTCGCCCTGCTGCTCACCGTCATCGCCTTCTGCTGGCTGCTCCTGTGGCGCCTCGCGGCGCACCGCTGGACCCCGGCCACCCCGTTCGACGCCACCCTCGCCGCCGTCCTGCTCTTCACCGTCACCAGCCGGGTGATCAGCCCCCAGTACATGATCTGGCTGCTCGGCCTCGCCGCGGTCTGCCTGACCTCCCGCCACACGGTGATGCGCCCGGTCGCCCTGCTGCTCCTGCCGGCCGCCGCCCTCAGCTCCCTCGCGTACCCCGTCCTCTACGACGAGGTCGTCGCCGGCACGCCCACCGGCCTGACCGTCATGGTGCTCCGCAACGGCCTGCTCCTCGCGGCGTCCCTGCTCGCCGCCCGCCGCCTGTGGACCTCGACGACCGGCGGCCCGCCCGCCTCCTGAGGCCGCCCGGAGACGGGGAAGGGCCCCGCCGGATCTCCGGCGGGGCCCTTCCTCACGCGCGCGGTCAGCTGTGCGTGCGCAGCAGCGTGCGCATCGTCCGCATCGCCACCGACAGGTTCGCCAGGTCGAAGGTGTCCGAGCCCTGGATCTCCTCCAGGGTCGTCCGCGCGCGGCCCAGGATCGCCGCGTTCTTCTCCTCCCAGGCCTTGAACCGCTCCTCGGGGCTCGTCGTGCCGTTGCCGACCGTCAGGACGTCGGCGGTCAGCGCCGCGTGCGCCGCGAAGAGGTCCTCGCGGATCGAGGCGCGGGCCATCGACTGCCACCGGTCGCTGCGGGGCAGCTCGATGATGCGGTCCATGAGGTCGGTGATCCGCAGCCGGTCGGCCAGGTCGTAGTAGACCTCGGCGACCGCCAGCGGCTCCTTGCCCGTGCGGTCCGCGATCGCGACGATGTCGAGCGTCGGGAAGGCGGAGGAGAAGCCGGCGACCCGCAGCGCGACCTCCTCCGGCACGCCGACCTCGGTCAGCTCGGCCAGGATCGACCGGTACCACTCCAGGTCCGAGCCGCGCAGCAGCTGCGGCAGCTGGGCCCAGACCTCCTCGACACGGTCGGCGAAGAACTCGATGGTCTCGGTGAGCTGGAGCGGCTGCGGCCGGTTGTTGAGCAGCCAGCGGGTGCCGCGCTCGACGAGCCGGCGGGAGTGCAGGCGCATCCGGGTCTGGACCTCGGCCGGGACCCGGTTGTCGAGGGCCTCGACGGCGTCCCAGACCTGGCCGAGACGGAAGACCATCCGGGCGGCGGTCTGCGCGCGGACGATCTCCTCGATCGACGCGCCGGTCTCCTCGCGGAGGCGGTGCAGGAAGGTCGAGCCACCGGTGTTGACGGTGTCGTTGACCAGGACCGTGGTGATGATCTCGCGGCGCAGCGCGTGGTTGTCGACGGCCTCGGTGAACTTCTCGCGCAGCAGCGACGGGAAGTAGGCGTGGAGCAGCCCGCGCAGGTAGGGGTCGTCCGGCAGCTCCGTACCGATCAGCTCGTCGGCCACCGTGATCTTGGTGTACGCGAGGAGGACGGCGAGCTCGGGCTGGCTCAGGCCCTTGCTGTTGTTGAGCAGGTCGCGGATCTGCCGGTCGTTGGGCAGGAACTCCAGGGACCGGTCGAGGGCCCCGTCGCGGCCCAGGCGGCGCATGAACCGCTGGTGGGCGTGGAGCAGGGACGGCGACTGGGCGACGGCGTTGGCCAGGGCGGTGTTCTGCGCGTAGTTGTTGCGCAGGACGAGCGCGCCGACCTCGTCCGTCATCTCGGCGAGGATCTTGTTGCGCTGCTTGACGGTCATGTCGCCCTCGGCGACGAGCCCGTTGAGCAGGATCTTGATGTTGACCTCGTGGTCGGAGGTGTCGACGCCGGCGCTGTTGTCGATGGCGTCGGTGTTGACCTTGCCGCCCTCGCCCTCGGGACCGCCGGTGCGGGCGAACTCGATGCGGCCCAGCTGGGTCGCGCCGAGGTTGCCGCCCTCGCCGATGACCTGGGCGCGGACGTCCTGGCCGTCGACGCGGATGGCGTCGTTGGCCTTGTCGCCGACGTCGGCGTTGGACTCGGCCGAGGACTTCACGTAGGTGCCGATGCCGCCGTTCCACAGCAGGTCGACGGGCGACTGGAGGATCGTCTTCATCAGGTCGGCCGGGGTCATCTTGGTGACGCCCGCCTCGATGCCGAGGGCGGCCCGCATCTGCGCGTTGACCGGGATGGACTTGGCGGTACGGGGGTGGATGCCGCCGCCCGCCGAGAGCAGCGAGGTGTCGTAGTCCGCCCACGAGGACCGCGGCAGGTCGAAGAGCCGGCGGCGCTCCGCGTAGGAGACGGCCGCGTCCGGGTTCGGGTCGACGAAGATGTGCCGGTGGTCGAAGGCGGCGACCAGACGGATGTGCTCGGAGAGCAGCATGCCGTTGCCGAAGACGTCGCCGGACATGTCGCCGACGCCGACGACGGTGAAGTCCTCGGTCTGGGTGTCGTGGCCCAGCTCGCGGAAGTGCCGCTTGACGGACTCCCAGGCGCCGCGGGCGGTGATGCCCATGCCCTTGTGGTCGTAGCCGGCGGAGCCGCCGGAGGCGAAGGCGTCGCCGAGCCAGAAGCCGTACGACTCCGCGACGCCGTTGGCGATGTCGGAGAAGGTGGCGGTGCCCTTGTCGGCGGCGACGACGAGGTACGTGTCGTCCTCGTCGTGTCGGACCACGTCGACCGGCGGCACGACCTCGCCCGCGACCAGGTTGTCGGTGATGTCGAGGAGCGCCGAGATGAACGTCTTGTACGAGGCGATGCCCTCGGCCATCCAGGCGTCGCGGTCCACGGACGGGTCCGGGAGCTGCTTGGCGACGAAGCCGCCCTTGGCGCCGACCGGCACGATGACGGTGTTCTTCACCATCTGCGCCTTGACCAGGCCGAGGATCTCCGTACGGAAGTCCTCACGGCGGTCGGACCAGCGCAGACCGCCTCGGGCGACCTTGCCGAAGCGCAGGTGGACGCCCTCGACGCGCGGGGAGTACACCCAGATCTCGAAGGCCGGGCGCGGGGCCGGCAGGTCGGGGATGGCCTGCGGGTCGAACTTCATCGACACGTAGGAGTGCGGCTTGCCGTCCGTCGCGGTCTGGAAGAAGTTGGTCCGCAGGGTCGCCGTGATGACGGTGAGGAAGGACCGCAGGATCCGGTCCTCGTCCAGGCTCGCGACCTGGTCGAGGGCGGCGTCCAGCTCCTCCAGGAGCGCGTCGATCAGCTCGGTGCCGGCGCGCTGGCGCTCCGGGGCCATGCGGGCCTCGAAGAGGTTGACCAGCAGCCGGGTGGTGTGGACGTTGTTGCGGAGGGTGTCCTCCATGTAGTCCTGGCTGAAGGTCGAACCGGCCTGGCGCAGGTACTTGGCGTAGGCGCGCAGCACCATCGCCTCGCGCCAGTTGAGGCCGGCGGACAGGACGAGCGAGTTGAAGTTGTCGTTCTCGGCCTCGCCCGTCCAGGTGGCGGCGAAGGCCTCCTGGAAGCGCTCGCGGGCGTCGTCGGCGAGGTAGTCCCCGTTGCCCGAGGTGACCGGCATCCGCAGACCGAAGTCGTAGATCCAGGCGTGGGCGCGGTCGGCGCAGCGCAGCTCGTACGGGCGCTCGTCGGTGACCTCGACGCCGAGCCGGTTGAGGACCGGCAGGACGGCGGACAGGGAGATCTGGTCACCCGTCTTGTAGATCTTGAAGCGGCGCTCGCCGGGGCCGGCGACGACCGGCTCGTACAGGGAGAGCGCGAAGTCCTTGCCGCTGCTGGCGAGGGCCTCCAGGTGGACCAGGTCGGCCACGGCCGCGCGCGGCGAGTGGTCGGCCTTGTAGCCCTCGGGGAAGGCGTTGCCGTAGCGGCGCAGCAGCTCGGCGGCGCGCTCCTCGCCGCACTCGGCGTTCAGCGCCTCGCCGAAGCCGTCGGACCAGGAGCGGGCGGCCTCGACGAGCCGGGCCTCGATGCGGTCGACGTCGGCGTCGGTGAGCTTGGCCAGCTCGGTGCCGGGCTCGACGCGGACGACGAAGTGCAGCCGGGAGAGGATCGACTCGGTGTTCCAGGCGGTGAAGTCGACGCTGGTGCCGTCGAGCTCCTCCTTCAGGATGTCGATGAGCCGCAGCCGGACGCGGGTCGTGTAGCGGTCGCGCGGCAGGTAGACGAGGGCCGAGTAGTAGCGGCCGTACTCGTCCTGGCGCAGGTAGAGCCGCAGCCGGCGGCGCTCCTGGAGGTACAGGACGCTGGTGACGATCGACTGGAGCTGGTCGACCGGGGTCTGGAAGAGCTCGTCGCGCGGGTAGGTCTCCAGGATCTGGAGCAGGTCGCGGCCGTCGTGGCTGTTCGGGGAGAAGCCGGCGCCCGCCAGCACCTCCTGGACCTTGCGCTTGACGACGGGGACCCGGCGGACGGACTCGGTGTAGGCCGCGGACGAGAAGAGGCCGAGGAAGCGGCGCTCGCCGATGACGTTGCCGTCGGCGTCGAACTTCTTCACCCCGACGTAGTCGAGGTACGAGGGGCGGTGCACGGTCGCCCGGCTGTTGGCCTTCGTCAGGATCAGCAGCTTGTGCTCGCGGGCCTTGGCGCGGGCGTCGGCGGGCAGCCGGCTGAAGGACGGCGAGACGGGGTGGGCGTGGTGGCCCTGGTCGTCGGCGCCGTGCAGCGGGTCGGAGCGCAGGATGCCGAGGCCGGTGCCGGGCACGGCGGACAGGGCGTCGCCGTTCACCAGCTCGTACTCGCGGTAGCCGAGGAAGGTGAAGTGGTCGTCGGAGAGCCAGCGCAGCAGCTCCTGCGCCTCCTCGACCTCGGTGGGCCGCAGGTCGGGGGCGGTGGGCTCGGCCGGGAGGCCCTCGGCGATGCGCAGGGCGGCGTCGCGCATCTTGTCCCAGTCCTCGACGGTCTCGCGGACGTCGGACAGGACGCGCAGCAGGTCGTTGGTGATCTGCTTGAGGTCGGCCTTGTCGGTCTCGCGGTCGATCTCGACGTGGATCCAGGACTCGGTGAGCGCGTCGTGCGGCAGCTCGCCGTGGATCTGCGCGGCCAGGACCTCGATGAGCTTGCCGGCGACGTCACGGCGGACGAGGACCTGCGGGTGGATCACGACGTGGATGCCGCGGCCCTGGCGGGAGAGCTCGTTGGTGACCGAGTCGACGAGGAAGGGCATGTCGTCGGTGACGACCTCGACGACGGAGTGGCTGCTGGTCCAGCCGTTCTCCTCCACCGTCGGGGTGTGGACGCGCACGCTCGCGGTGCCCTGCGGGCGGTTCTCCGCGAGCCGGTAGTGAGAGAGCGCGGCGCCGAACACGTCGACCGGGTCGCGGTCGGCGAGGTCCTCGGGCGCGGTGTGCAGGTAGTAGCGCTGGAGGTACTCGAGCACCGTGTCCCGGTCCGGGCTCTTGCCCGCGCCCTCCGGGCCCGTCGGAAGTCGCCCCCCGACCGGGCTGTGCTCAGCTACCCGGGCGGCCCTCTCGAGCAGCTCGGCCTTGGCTTCGTCCAGCTTGGTCTGCATGTCCTCTGACTCCTGTCGCGCGCCGTTGCGTGACGTCGGTGGAAGAAAGGACACAACGCCTCGACGCGGTGATTCCGGTCGCGGTCGACGTTATGCCCGGATGAGAGATGCCCAGGTCGTTATCGGCCACGGAACGTGGCGCGCCCGGACGGAGAGGATCGGCGAACGCACGGTCGGCCCGGCCGCTGTCGCGGACCGGGCGGCAGCCGGGGGCTTCACTGCCCCCCTGGCGTATCGCGCTGATCACGGCAAAAGCCTATCGCTCATGACCCCCGAACCGTCATGAGCCGTATGCGTACAAAAGAGCGGGCGAAGTTTGACGATATGGACAGCGACACGCGTCCTCCGGCCAAACCTCCCCGCCGGGGGCTGCCGGTGCGCGAGCATGGGCAGAGCACGACGGACCGACCATCTGTGACCTGGGAGAGCCATGGCGAAGATCCTGATCGTGACCGGGGACGCGGCGGAGTCGCTGGAGGTGATGTACCCCTACCAGCGGCTTCTGGAGGAGGGCTACGAGGTCGACATCGCGGCCCCGCAGCGCAAGACCCTCCGCTTCGTCGTCCACGACTTCGAGCCGGGCTACGACACCTACACGGAGAAGCCGGGGTACACCTGGCCCGCCGACCTGGCCTTCTCGGAGGTCGACCCGGGCGCGTACCTGGCGGTGGTGGTACCGGGCGGGCGGGCGCCGGAGTACCTGCGCAACGACCCGGAGCTCCGCAAGATCCTCAAGGCCTTCTTCGACGCGGACAAGCCGGTGGCCCAGATCTGCCACGGTCCCCTCCTGACGGCGGCGGTCGGCGGCCTGGAGGGCCGCCGCGTCACCGCGTACCCGGCCCTGGAGCTCGACATGCAGGCGGCGGGGGCGACCTTCCAGGACAGCGCGGCCGTGGTGGACGGCCTCCTGGTCTCCTCGCGCGCCTGGCCGGACCACCCGACCTGGATGCGCGAGTTCCTGAAGGTCCTCCGCGCGAAGGGCTGACGCGCGAGGGCTGACGCGCGGAGAGCCGGGTCCCCGGGAGCCGTACCGGCTCGGGGACCCCGGCTCCGCGCCGCCCGGCCCGATCGGACAGGGCGTCGCTAGACCAGTTCCTCCGCCACGGCGACGGCCTCCGCGAGCGAGTCCACCACCGGGACCCCGACCCGCTCCAGCGAGGCTCGGCTGTGCGACCCGCCGGTGTACAGCACCGCCCGCGCGCCCACGTGCGCCGCGGCGATCGCGTCGTCCGCCGCGTCACCGATGACGACCACCCGCTCGGCGGGAACGGCCAGCGCGGCCAGGTGCCGCACCATGTGACCGGACTTCCCGTCCGTCGAGGCGTCCACCCGCCCGTCCATGCGGACGAACCGCTCGGCGATCCCGTGCCGCCGCACGAGGGGTATCAGCTCGGCGTGCGGCGCGAGCGAGAGCAGCGACTGCGTGAAGCCGGACGCCTGCCGGGTGGCGAGCAGCTCCGCCGCGCCGACGGTGAGCCCGCAGGACTCGGCGCGCTGCCAGTAGTGCCGGTGGAAGGCGCCGTCCATGACGAGCCATTCCTCGTCCGTCGGCAGGCGCCCCATCAGCCGCTCGTAGAACTTCGGCACCGGCACCGTGTACAGCTCGCGGTACCGCTCCAGGGTGATCGCCGCGAGTCCGAGCTCGGCGAAGGCCGCGTTCGTCGCGCCGATCACCGCGCCGGTGTCGTCGAGCAGCGTGCCGTTCCAGTCCCAGACCAGGTGTTTTCCGTGCTTCCCCATGGAGAGACGGTACCGGGCGGCTCAGCCGAGCAGGGAGGGGATCTCCTGCACTCCGAACCACAGGAGCTCGTGGTCCTCCGCGCCGTCCACGACGAACTGCGCGTCGTCGTCGCCCTGGTCCGCCGCGCCCAGCGCGCCCGCCGCCGCCGTGACGTCCGCCTCGGCGTCGTCCGCGTCGGCGTGCACGGCCGCGGCCCGGGTCAGCGGTACGGCCGCGGCGACGCGGACCTCGCCGATCGAACCGGCGTCGAGGCCCCGGTCGGGGTCGACGGTCGCGTCCTTGTCGGCCACGTCGACGGCGACGACGATCCGGCGCCGGGGCGCCCCGGGGTCGCCGGCGAGGAGCCGGAGGGAGGCGGAGGCGGCGCGGTTGAGCGCCGCGTACTCCAGCTCCTCGATGTCGTCGGAGACGTACCACTCGCGCAGCGCGGGGGTGACGGCGTAGGCGGTCAGGGGCCCGGGGCCCAGCTCGCCCGCCTTGTGCGCCTGTGCGAGACCGGGGAGGGTCAGGGGGACGTAGACGCGCATGGCAGGCCGCTTTCGTAGACGGAGAGGCCCTCAGGATACGTGCGGAGTCCCCCTTCGGGGTGGCGGGCCGGACGCGCCGTCCGTCCACCGCGGAAGGCCGCCCGCCGGGCCGCCGGAGACACGATTTCCGACCGCGTCACCCGGATAGGTGATCCGGTTCCGGAGCCGTTCCGGCCCGCGGGAGCCTTGCGGGGCCCCGAAGTCCCCCCGTACAAGATCCCCAACGGAAGTTACTCACTAGTATTGACCGGTCACGCAACGTCAGGGGTCCGCCATGAACGCCACGCTCACCGCCACGCCCTCCCCGCTGCCCCGGCCCCGCACGGCCCCCGGCGGCCCGGCCGGCACCCGGCCGCGCGGCGCCGCCGGATCCCGCCCCCGCGGCACGGGCGGGACCCGCCCCCGCACCCCTGCGCAGGGCGGCCCCGCCCGCACGCCGGCGCAAGCGCAGGGCGGCCCCGCCCGCACCGCGCCCCGCGCGCTCCCCCCGCACACCGTGTTCGCCGAGCGCCTGCTCGCCGTGCTCAGCGGGGAGCGGCCCGTGCACTGGATGCTCGGCCACACCGTCGGCGACGCGTACGAGCAGCTCGTCCGGCTCGCCCCGGAGACCCCCCTGCGCTCGCACGGCCCCCGTCCCGTCCTGCGGCGCTGCTCGGTCCAGGTGCACGCGCCGCAAGGGGCCCTCGAAGCCTTCGCGACCATCGCCACCGGCGCCCGGCTGCGGGCCATGGCCTTCCGTCTGGAGCGCGGCGAGGACCAGCGCTGGCGCTGCGCCGCCGTGGAGCTGGACGGTCTCGGCACGGCCGCCCACCGCGCATGACGGAGGGGCCGGCCGCCACCCGGCGACCGGCCCCTCCGTCAGATCAGTCGGAAGACGTCACTTCTTGCGACGACGCCCGCCGCCCGCGTTCTTCTGGGCCTTGCGACGCTCGGCGCGGGTCAGCCCGTCGCCGGAGTCCGCGTCGTCGGAGGCGAAGTCGCCCTCGACGACACCGCCGTCCCCGTCCACGGTCGGCGCGGAGAAGTGGAGCCGGTCCGGACGCTGCGGGGCGTCGAGCCCCTTCGCGCGGATCTCCGGACGCCCGGCGGCCGCCGGAACGGCGTCCTCCTTGTCCAGCGACGGCGCGGACGCCTGCACCGGGACCTCCTCGACCTGCTGCTCGACCTGGACCTCCAGGTTGAACAGATAGCCGACGGACTCCTCCTTGATGCCCTCCATCATGGCGGTGAACATGTCGAAGCCCTCGCGCTGGTACTCGACCAGCGGGTCCTTCTGGGCCATCGCGCGCAGGCCGATGCCCTCCTGGAGGTAGTCCATCTCGTAGAGGTGCTCGCGCCACTTGCGGTCGAGGACCGAGAGGACCACGCGCCGCTCCAGCTCACGCATGATGTCCGAGCCGAGCTGCTTCTCGCGGGTCTCGTACTGCTCGTGGATGTCGTCCTTGATGGACTCGGCGATGAACTCGGCGGTGATGCCCGCCCGGTCCCCGGCCGCGTCCTCCAGCTCGTCCACGGTCACCTTCACCGGGTAGAGCTGCTTGAAGGCGTTCCACAGGCGGTCGAGGTCCCACTCCTCCGCGAAGCCCTCGGCGGTCTCCTGGCGGATGTAGTCGTCGATCGTGTCGTCCATGAAGTGCTGGACCTGCTCGTGCAGGTCCTCGCCCTCCAGGACGCGGCGGCGCTCGCCGTAGATGACCTCGCGCTGCCGGTTGAGGACCTCGTCGTACTTCAGGACGTTCTTGCGGGTCTCGAAGTTCTGGGTCTCGACCTGGGACTGCGCGGAGGCGATGGCACGGGTGACCATCTTGTTCTCGATCGGGACGTCGTCCGGCACGTTGGCCATGGCCATCACGCGTTCGACCATCTGCGCCTTGAACAGACGCATCAGGTCGTCACCGAGCGACAGGTAGAAGCGGGACTCGCCCGGGTCGCCCTGACGGCCGGAACGACCGCGCAGCTGGTTGTCGATACGGCGCGACTCGTGGCGCTCGGTACCGAGGACGTACAGCCCGCCGAGGTCCTTGACCTCCTCGAACTCCGCCTTCACGGCCTTCTCGGCCCGCTCCAGGGCGCCGGGCAGGGCCGCGGCCCACTCCTCGACGTGCTCGACCGGGTCCAGGCCCGCCTGGCGCAGCTCGGCCTCGGCGAGGTCGTCCGGGTTGCCGCCGAGCTTGATGTCGGTGCCTCGGCCGGCCATGTTCGTGGCGACGGTGACGGCGCCGCGGCGGCCGGCCTGGGCGACGATGCTGGCCTCGCGCTCGTGGTGCTTGGCGTTCAGCACCTCGTGCTGGATGCCGCGCTTGGAGAGCTGCTGCGAGAGGTACTCGGACTTCTCCACGGAGGTCGTGCCGACGAGGATCGGCTGACCCTTCTCGTGCTTCTCCGCGATGTCGTCGACGACGGCGGCGAACTTGGCGACCTCGGTCCGGTAGATCAGGTCCGACTGGTCCTTGCGGATCATCGGCCGGTTCGTCGGGATCGGGACGACGCCGAGCTTGTAGATCTGGTGGAACTCGGCGGCCTCGGTCATGGCCGTACCGGTCATGCCGGAGAGCTTCGAGTACAGGCGGAAGAAGTTCTGGAGGGTGATCGTGGCGAGCGTCTGGTTCTCGTCCTTGATCTGCACCCCCTCCTTCGCCTCGATCGCCTGGTGCATGCCCTCGTTGTAGCGGCGGCCGGCGAGGATACGGCCGGTGTGCTCGTCGACGATCATGACTTCGCCGTCCATGACGACGTAGTCCTTGTCCTTCTTGAACAGCTCCTTCGCCTTGATGGCGTTGTTCAGGTAGCCGACGAGAGGGGTGTTGACCGACTCGTAGAGGTTGTCGATGCCCAGCCAGTCCTCGACCTTGGCGACGCCCGCCTCGTGGATCGCGACGGTGCGCTTCTTCTCGTCGACCTCGTAGTCGCCGGTCTCCTCGATGCCCTTGAGCGGGTTGCCGGGCTCGCCCTTGCTCAGGCGCGTGACGAGCTTGGCGAAGTCGCCGTACCACTTGGTCGCCTGGTCGGCCGGACCGGAGATGATCAGCGGCGTACGGGCCTCGTCGACGAGGATCGAGTCGACCTCGTCGACACAGGCGAAGTTGTGGCCGCGCTGGACGAGCTCGTCCTGGGACCACGCCATGTTGTCGCGCAGGTAGTCGAAGCCGAACTCGTTGTTCGTGCCGTACGTGATGTCGCAGCCGTACTGCTCGCGGCGCTGGGCCGGCGTCATGTTGGCCAGGATGCAGCCGACGGTCAGGCCGAGGAACTTGTGGACCCGGCCCATGAGCTCGGAGTCGCGCTCGGCCAGGTAGTCGTTGACCGTGATCAGGTGCACGCCCTTGCCGGAGAGCGCGTTGAGGTACGCCGGGAGGGTACCGACGAGGGTCTTGCCCTCACCGGTCTTCATCTCGGCGACGTGGCCGAGGTGCAGGGCGGCGCCGCCCATCAGCTGGACGTCGTAGTGGCGCTGGCCGAGGACGCGCTTCGCGGCCTCGCGGACGGTCGCGAAGGCCTCGGGCATCAGGTCGTCGAGGCTCTCGCCGTCGGCGTACCGCTGCTTGTACTCCTCGGTGAGCGCCCGCAGGTCGGCGTCGGAGAGGTTGACGAAGTCCTCTTCGATGGAGTTGACCTGGTCCGCGATGCGGTGCAGTTTGCGCAGGATCTTGCCTTCGCCTGCACGCATGAGCTTGTTGAAGACGGACACTGAGGCTGGTCTCCTTGCCGGTCGGGCCTGGCACTGGGTCTTGTGATGGACGCGAGCGCGGGCACGGCAGGTGGTCCCCACCGCAACGGCCATCGTAAGCGAGACCGCCCTCGCGCAGGGAGGCCCGCAGTGCCCGAGCCGTACGTCCGCCCGCAATGAGAACGCACGAGGTGGGCGGAAGGTGCCGCCCCACCCGAAAAGTGTTCGCTTCCGGCGCCCGCGGTCACCACAATCCCGGCATGGATCCCATCATCCTCACCACGGACCGCCTGCGGCTCCGCTCCTTCGTCCCCGAGGACGCGGACGCGGTGTACGAGATCTGCCAGGACCCCGACATCCAGCGCTGGACCGTCGTCCCCTCCCCGTACGAGCGGGAGGACGCCGAGCTCTTCGTCCACCGGCTGGTCCCGGACGGCTGGCGCGAGGACACCGAGTACGCCTTCGCCGCCGAACCCGTGGAGGGCGGCCCGCTGCTCGCCGCGGCCAGTCTGACCAGCCGGGGCCTGGGGAACTGGGAGATCGGCTACTGGCTGGCGAAGGAGCACCGCGGCGCCGGACACATGACGGAGATCGTCCGCGCGCTCGCCCACTGGGCCTTCACCGGCCTGGGCTGCACCCGCCTGATCTGGCGCGCCGAGGCCGGCAACGCCGCCTCGCGCGCGGTGGCCGAGCGGGCCGGCTTCCTGGTCGAGGGCCTCCAGCGGGCCGGTCTTGCCAACAAGGGGACCCTCCGGGACGCCTGGGTCGGCGCCCTGCTCCCCTCCGACTTCGGCCTGCCCAGCCCCCTGCCGTACCTCCCGGCGCCGGAGCGCTCCACCGGCGGCTGAAACGCGGCCCGGTGTCAGTGCCGGGGCCTAGGGTGCGGTCCATGACGACTGCGCCGCGCCCCGCCGCCGAACTGTCCGCCGACGAAGCCCGCAGGATCGCCCTGCGTGCCCAGGGGTTCCTGGGCGCCCCCGACCGCGGGGCCGGAGTGCGCGGGGTCCTCCGGTCGCTCGGCCAGGTCCAGCTCGACACCATCTCGGTCCTGGCCCGCTCGCACGAGCTCATCCCGTACGCGCGTCTGGGCGCCGTGGGCCGCCCGGCGGTGGAGGACGCCTACTGGACGGAGTCCCACGCCTTCGAGTACTGGTCGCACGCCGCCTGCGTCCTGCCCGTCGAGGAGTGGCCGCACTTCGCCTTCCGCCGGCGCGCCTACCGCGCCCGTCCGCACTGGGGCCACGAGCTGTCGGCCGGGGCGTACGACAAGGTGATCGACCAGCTGCGGGACCAGGGGCCGCTGACGGCGACGGAGCTGGGCGGCGCCAAGAACAAGGGCGAGTGGTGGGACTGGTCCGACTCCAAGATCGCCGTCGAGCGCGCCCTGATGTACGGCGAGGTGGTCGTCACGGAGCGGCGCGGCTGGAAGCGGGTGTACGACCTGGCCGAGCGGGCGATCCCGCCGGAGCTCCTCCACGACGACCTGGACGACGCCGCGTGCGTGCGGCGCCTGGTGCGGCAGGCGGGCGAGGCCCTGGGCGTCGGCACGCGCGCGGACATCGCGGACTACCACCGGATCAAGGGCGAGCAGTTCGACGCGGCGGTCGAGGCCTCGGGACTGGTGCCGGTGACGGTCGCGGGCTGGGGGAAGCCCGCCTGGGCGGATCCGGCGGCGCTGGCCACCGAGCCGCGCGGCCGGCACCGCACGACGCTGCTCTCGCCGTTCGACTCGCTGATCTGGGAGCGGGCGCGCACGGAGCGCGTCTTCGGCTTCACGCACCGGCTGGAGGCGTACGTGCCGAAGCAGAAGCGGATCCACGGGTACTTCGCCATGCCGGTGCTGGCGGGGGGCCGGCTGGTCGGCCGGGTGGACCCGGCCCGGGAGGGCCGGACGCTGGTGGCGAAGCAGGTCTCGCTCGACGGCCCGAAGGCCGTTCCGGCGGTGGCGCGGGCCCTGCGCGAGGCGGCCGCGTGGGTGGGCTGCGACGCGGTGGCGGTGGAGCGCCTGGACCGGCCCGAGCTGCTGCCGGGGCTGGTCGCGGCCCTCGCCTGAGGGTCAGCGGATCTCCAGGATCTTCTCCCGCATCGCGTAGACCACGGCCTCCATCCGGGAGTGCAGCTGGAGCTTCTCCAGGATGTTCCGGACGTGGTTCTTCACGGTGTTCTCGGAGATGAAGAGCTCCTTGGCGATGTCCCGGTTGTTCATTCCGGTCGCGACGAGCTTGAGGACTTCCAGCTCGCGGTCGGTCAGCCGGGGCGCGGGCACGAGCCGCCGCTCGTCGGTGCGCTGGATCATCGACTTGAACTCGGTGAGCAGCTTGGACGCCATCGACGGGCTGATCTGCGACTGGCCGTCGGCGACCGCCCGGATCGCGGTGGCGACCTCGTCGGTGGAGATCTCCTTGAGGAGGTAGCCGGTGGCGCCCGCCTTGATCGCCTCGTAGAGGTCGGCCTCCTCGTCGCTGATCGTCAGCATGATGATCTTCGCGCTGGGGGCCACCTCCTTGATGGAGGTGCACGCCTCGATGCCGCCGCGCCGGGGCATCCGCACGTCCATCAGGACGATGTCGGGGAGCAGGTCGGCGGCCTTGTCGACGGCCTCGGCGCCGTCACCCGCCTCGCCGACCACCTGGATGTCCTCCTCCTGGGCGAGGACGATCTCCAGTCCGCGGCGGAAGAGGGCGTGGTCGTCCACGACGAGGACCCGGATCGGCTCTTTGCGAAATGCCCCGCTGTCCGATTCCGATCCCTCCGGGATCGCACCACCGTGCTCGCGCCCGCTGAGCACCGGCCCGAAGCTGTCCGCCATCGTTCCTCCCCCTGAAGGCCGTGGCCTGAATTCGTTTCCGGTCCTCCAACCCGTACGCGTTCGGCACCGGTTGGCGTGCACGCATGATTTCATGCCCCGGCGCCCTCGGGGTGATACGCGGGGGCACGAGGGTGCCCCTGGGGGCGCGAAGAGCGCTCCAGGGGCACCGAGAGGGACACCTCAGTTTCGGAGGCGGTGACGCGTCGGCGGATCAGCCGCCGAGGGCACCGCCGGCGCCGCCGCCCTCGGCGAGCGGGTCGCTCTCCAGGTGGATGACGCCGTAGTCGTAGGCGTGTCGCCGGTAGACGACGCTCGGCTGCTTGGTGTCGGAATCGACGAAGAGATAGAAGTCGTGCCCGACCAGCTCCATCTCGTAGAGCGCCTGGTCGAGCGTCATCGGTGCGGCCCCGTGGGTCTTCTCGCGGACCACGAGGGGGCCTTCGCCCTGGACCTCGATGGAACCCATCATCGTGGTGGGCACCTTGTCGGTCTCGTCGACGGCCAACTGGCCGTCTCCGTTGAGCTTCGCGGCGCCGGGGACCACTTCCCCGACCTCCGCGGCGGACAGCCGGCCGTTCCCCCGGCGGGTGTACCGCTTGTCGTGCTGCTTGCGCAGTCGTGCCTCGAGCTTGTCGCTGGCGAGGTCGAGCGCTGCGTACGGGTCGCCGGCTGCGGCTTCGGCCCGGATCACCGGGCCTCGGGAGTGGAGGGTGATCTCCACGCGGTCGGACCGGTCGGCCTGCCGCGGGTTGTGCTCCTTGGACACCTCGACGTCGAGGCTGATCACCTTGCCGTCGAGCTTCTGGATCTTCTCCAGCTTCAGCTTCTCGGCCACGTGCTTGCGGAACCGCTCGGGCACCTCGGTCTTGCGGCCCTTGACGACGATGTCCACGCAGAACTCCGTTCCCGGATCGCCCTGTTCGGCTCCTTGGCCGCAGGGCATCTCCCTTTGCACCAGCTCCGGTCGGTCACCGGAGCTCGGACTTGGCGACTTCGCCCTCCTCCTGCCCCGTCGACGAGATCTCCACCCCATCGACAAGAGGTTGATTCGCCCTGAACTCCTGTCCTGTAGGCGCAACCATATTCCTGGTGAGGCGATGGCATTCGCCATTCCTCACAACCGAACATAGCCCCTTCGGACGGGTGTCGGCACCCGGTACCGCGACATACCTCCGGACGGGTGCTTTCACCTCTCACCACCTGCAACGATCCAACTTTCCGACGAGTTCCGGTTTATTTCGAACGAAGCGGGAGAGGATGCGATCACAGCCGCTGCCCGGTGTTCGATTTCGCGCTGCGCCGAACCGGCCGGTAAACCGTGCGGTATTCCAGGAATGAACGATCGGTGTACGGCTCCGAGGGCGCGCGCCGCCTCCGCGAGCGAGGCACCCGTGGTCATCAGGTCGTCCACGACGATCACCCTTCCCTCCGTCAGGAGCCGCGCCCCGCCCGGCACCACCTCCAGCGCCCCGGACAGGTTCGCCAGGCGCCCGCGCGCACCCAGCCCCGCCTGGTCCGCCACCCGGCGCCGCTGCCGCAGCACGGGCACGACCCGGGCCGGCCTGCCCGCCCGCCGCAGCCGGGCCGCGGCGGCCAGCGCGATCCGCCGCGTCGGATCATGGCCACGTGCCCGTACGGAACGCCGCGAGGACGGCACCGGTACGAGGAGCAAGGGGCGGCCCTGCGGACCCGTCCAGGGCCCGGCAGCGGCCTCCACGGCCCCGGCGAGCGCGCCGCCCAGGGGTCCGGCGAGCGGTAGCGCGCCGCGCTCCTTGTGGGCGAGGAGCAGCTCCCGCACGGCGTCGGCGTACGGCGCCGCCGCGTGCACCGCGGGCAGCCCGGCGGGCTCGGGCGCGGGCCTGACCCGGCGCGGCGCCGTCCCGGCGAGGGCGTCGGCGCAGACCGGGCACAACTCCGTCCGCGGTCTGCCGCAGCCTCCGCAGGCGACGGGCAGCACCAGTCCCGCGATCTCGCGCCACCACCCCCGCATGGCTCCACTGTGCGCCTCCGGGCCCCGCCCGGCCACCCCTGTGGAAAACCCGCAGAGTCCCCGCAGAGTCCCCGCCGAGTACGTCAGGTGGGCCCGTCGCGGGGACCCCGGAGGCATCCGCCCGGCTATCCCGGATAGACCGGCGAGATGCCCTTCTTCGCCACCGGCTGCCAGTTCGTCCCCGGTGCCAGCCGGACGATGCCGTCGTTCCCTGAGTCGGCCACCACCGGCGCCCGGTCCGTGTGCGGCGCCGCCACCGAGGTCACCCCGTTCAGGCCGGGGAGCACCGACGTCGTCGAGGTCGATCCGTCGGTCTGGAGGTAGCGGATCTGCTGGACGCCGCCCGCCTCCTTGCCGACGACGACGAGCCGGCTCGGCCCCGCCCAGGAGACGGCCGTGACCGACTCCATGCGGGGCGCGGCGGGCTGGAGGTCCAGGACGGACACGACGGGCTCCTCGCCCGTGTTCTGCCGCTGGATCCGCCCGATCTGCAGGGTCGTGCGCTCGCCCCGCGTGACCACCAGGGCGATCCGCACGCCGTCCGCGGAGACCCGCAGGGAGTCGATGCGGGCGTCGTCGCCGAGCCAGGGCGTGCGGACCTTGACGGGGTGGCCGGTGCCGTCCGGCACCATCCACAGCTGGGGCGCGGCGGGGTCCCGGTCGGCGACCCACAGGTCTCCCCTGCCGTCCCAGCTGGGCGCGGACAGCCGGTCGGCCGGCTTGGCGGCCCGGCTGGTCAGGACCGGCGGCAGCGGGTCCTGCTCGGTGCCGAGGGAGGAGACGTAGAGCTCGCGGCCGGACTGCCCGACCCCGGCGGCCCGGGTCTCGCCCCGGTCGACGGCGACCGAGCGGAGCGGCACCGTGCCCTTGCCGAACGGGCCCGGCACCTCCACCGGCGCGTTCGGCTCCTTGGAGCCGACGAGCAGCATCATCAGCCGGCCCTGCTCGTCGACGAAGTACGGGTTCTCGTCGCGGTCGGTGTTGCGCACCGCGGCGAACTCGACCGCCTGTCCCCGGCCCAGCCGGCACAGCGACTGCCCGCCCGACCCGAGGAGTTCGACCTGCTCGACGTTGACGGAGGTCAGATCGCGCAGGGTGAACAGCAGCTGCGCCGCCATCCGCCGGCACGCCTCGCCGCTGGCCCGGTCCGCCTTGCTGTTGAGCGGCACCCGGAGCGTGGACTGGTCGTCCGTGGCCAGCGTGGTGACCCCGCTCTTCAGCTCCGTACCGGAGGGGAACTGGGAGTCGACGGCCGGCTTCAGCCAGTTCGTCGGGCCTTCGAGGAGCGCCCTGACCGTCTGCGTCACCGGATCCATCCGGGTGACGGGGTCCTGCCGCTGCCGGATGTAGACGGGGTCCGCGACGACCCAGTTCTCCCCGGAGGCGAAGTAGTACTTGTTGACCGACCGGTAGTTGCGCAGGAAGTCCGCCTCGCCGAGGACCAGGCCGGGCGGGAGGCTGTCGATGCGCCACTCCTTGCCCTTGCCGTTCGCGCTCGGCTGCTGCACGACGTGGATCGCCTGCGTGTACTCGGCGGGGCTGACCGGCTGGTAGGCGTGCCGGGCGTCCACGGTCGCGATCTTGCGGCCGAGGAGCGGGAAGGCGCGCCCCTGGTTCTCGGGGTCGACGTTGTGGTCGGCCTGCTCGCGGTCGGGCGCCGTGGTGAGGACGGTGATGCTCTGCTCGGGCCGCCAGCTCTGCGCGGCCTTCTTCGTGAGGTACTTGCGGGCGGTGGCGAACCCGGGGTCGTCACTGGTCATGGCTTCCAGGAAGCCGTCGACGATCTCGTCCGGGTCGGCGTTCTCCCGGGGGGCGACGGCGTAGACCCGCACCTGCGAGTCGCCGGTGCCGGCTCCCTTCACCGGCTGCACGTCCCCGCTGTCGGGCATGGTCGCGCACCCGGTCACGAGGAGCCCGCCGCAGGCGGCCAGCACCATCGCCCGTGTCCCGCGTCCCCGCCCCGCGTGCTCCGCTCGGGAGTCAGCGCCCACGTGTCCCGTCCTCCCGCTCCAGTCGTCCGTTCCCGCCGGCCGTCGCCGGGCCCGCCCCTCCGCCGTCTCCGGCCGCCGCCCGCGGCACGACCCGTGCGCCGCTGCCGGGCAGGGCCGTCGGGTCGACGGTCGCCCGCGCCGCCGGCGCGGGCAGCCTCGGCGGTACGCCGAGTGCCGTCCGGTCACCGGCGGGCTGCGCCGGCACCGAGGTGAGCCGGCCGCTCTCCTGGTCGCGTCCCGCCGCCGCCTGCTCGCGGTTGCGCCGCGAGTCCTCGGGCTCCAGCGGGATCGGGGAGCCCCGCAGCGGCTCGTCCGCGGTGCGCGGCAGCGTGAGCCGGAACTGCGAGCCGCCGCCCGGCTCGCCCCAGGCCTGGAGCCAGCCGCCGTGCAGCCGTGCGTCCTCGACGGCGATCGACAGGCCGAGGCCGGTGCCGCCGGTGGTGCGCGCGCGGGCGGGGTCGGCGCGCCAGAAGCGGTTGAAGACCCGCGTGGCCTCGCCGGGCTTGAGTCCGACGCCGTAGTCGCGGACGGCGACGGCGACGGCCCCGCCGGCGGCGGCGAGCTTCACGATCACGTCCCGGCCCTCGCCGTGCTCGACGGCGTTGACCACGAGGTTCCGCAGGACCCGCTCGACGCGGCGGGCGTCCGCCTCGGCCACCACGGGCTGCTGGTCGCCGAGGACCACGATCCGGGTCCCCTTGCGCTCGGCGAGGGGTTCGGCGCCGCCGATGACCCGGCGGACGACCTGGCGCAGGTCTATCGGCTCGGCCTCCAGGGCGGCGGCGCCCGCGTCGAAGCGGCTGATCTCAAGGAGGTCGGAGAGCAGCGACTCGAAGCGGTCGAGCTGGTCGCCGAGGAGCTCCGCGGAGCGCGCGGTGATCGGGTCGAAGTCGACGCGGGCCTCGTGGATGACGTCGGCGGCCATCCGGACGGTGGTCAGCGGGGTGCGCAGCTCGTGCGAGACGTCGGAGACGAACCGCCGCTGCATCCGCGACAGCTCCTCCAGCTGCTGGATCTTGAGCTGGAGGTTGGAGGCCATCTTGTTGAAGGCCTCGCCGAGGCGCGCGATGTCGTCCTCGCCGGTGACCTTCATGCGCTCCTGGAGGCGCCCGGCCGAGAGTCGTTCGGCGATTCCCGCGGCCATCCGCACGGGCGTGACGACCTGGCGCACCATGAGCCAGGCGATGGCGCCGAGGAGGACGCAGACGAAGAGCCCGGCGGTCGCCAGGGTGCCCTTGACCAGGGTGAGGGAGTCCTCCTCCTGGGTCAGCGGGAAGAGGTAGTACAGCTCGTACTGGTCGCCGTCGGCGTCGTTCAGCCGCTTGCCGATCACCAGGCCGGGCTCGGACGCCTTGCCGCTGGTGTAGTGGATGCGCGTGAACTTCTGGAAGGTCCCGGTGCCCTGGGCGACCGACTGCCGCAGCTCGGCGGGGATGCTCGTGGTCGGGTCGACCTCGCCGGAGGCGCGGGCGCCCCGGCTCGCGGTGTCACCGGTGTCGAGGGAGAGCGCGACCACGTTGAACGCGCTCTGGCCGCCGCTGGCGAGCTGCTCGACCAGCGTGGAGCGCCAGTTCACGGACGCCCCGGCCCGTCCGCCGTCCTGCTGTCCGGACGCCGAGGGAGTGGTCGCCGCCCGGTCCTGGGCGGCGGAGAACCCTCCGGCGGCCTGGCTCTGGGCGGCCCTCTCCTTGGCGTCGAGCAGGCCGTTGCGGACCTGCCCGATGACGACGATGCCGAGCAGCAGCACCACTCCGAGCGACATCAGCAGGGTGCCCGCGACGATCCTGAGCTGGATGTTCCGCCGCCACAGCCGCACGGCGGGCAGCAGCGGCCGGCGGACCCAGCGCGCGAAGAGCCGGAGGACCGGTCCACCGCGCACCCCGTCCCGGAAGAGCCGTCCGCCGCGCAGCAGACGGCCGAAACGCGAGCCCCCCCGCCCCGGTCCGGCAGTCCGCCCCGTACGGACTCCCGGGTCCCCGGGCTTCGGAGCAGTACTGCCCGTACTCATGTCAGCTCGGTCCCGCCTTGTAGCCGACACCGCGGACGGTCACCACGATCTCCGGGCGCTCGGGGTCCTTCTCGACCTTCGAGCGCAGCCGCTGGACGTGCACGTTCACCAGCCGGGTGTCGGCCGCGTGCCGGTAGCCCCAGACCTGCTCCAGGAGGACCTCACGGGTGAAGACCTGCCACGGCTTGCGCGCCAGCGCGACCAGCAGGTCGAACTCCAGCGGCGTCAGGGCGATGGACTGGCCGTCCCGCTTCACGGAGTGCCCGGCCACGTCGATGACCAGGTCCCCGATGGTGAGCTGCTCGGGAGCGGGCTCCTCGGACCTCCGCAGCCGCGCCCGGATGCGGGCGACGAGCTCCTTCGGCTTGAACGGCTTCACGATGTAGTCGTCGGCGCCGGACTCCAGGCCCACGACCACGTCCACCGTGTCGCTCTTGGCCGTGAGCATGACGATCGGCACACCTGACTCGGCCCTGATGAGCCGGCACACCTCGATGCCGTCCCTTCCGGGCAGCATCAGGTCCAGCAGCACCAGGTCGGGCTTGGCCTCTCTGAAAGCGGCAAGCGCCTTGTCACCGTCCGCGACGAACGACGGCTCGAACCCTTCACCCCGCAGCACGATGCCGAGCATCTCGGCCAGTGCGGTGTCGTCGTCGACGACAAGAACGCGTCCCTTCATATCGACATCATCCCATTAGCCAATCGTTACCTGCCGTGACCTGTCCCACAGCCCCACCCTTGCCCGATCCGCGTTCTCGTCGACAGACGGCCCGCTCGGCCCGCCGGCGCACGGTTCGCGCGACCTGATCGGGCATCCGCACAGTGTGCCGTCTGCCGCCCGGACAATGAAGGTCCGGACGAACGTACGAAGGAGATCACCGCTCCGGCCCACGGGCGGGCCCCGCGTGGCACGATGGCACCCGGCCCGCCGCCGTGTGAGGTGTCGGCCGCCGTGACCGAGCCGGTTCGCCGATCCGGCACCGCGACCATTCCTCCGAGGTGGACGACCGTGAACGACACTCCGGGCTGGACCTCGCCCGGATCCGCCCCCTCCGACGGCCCGGACGGCTCCCGGATCCCCGGACCCTCCGCGCCCGCCGACGCGAACGGCTCCGCCCAGTGGTCGAAGGACCAGCCGCCCGCCGGCCAGTGGTCCCCGCCGACCGACCGGACCCCGTCCCCCGGCCCGGGCCAGAACTGGGGCACTCCGCCCCCGAACGTCCACTGGGGCAGGCCGCCGGCCGCGCAGCCCGGCATCATCCCGCTGCGCCCGCTGGGCATGGGCGAGATCCTCGACGGCGCCGTGAAGACCCTCCGGTCCTACTGGCGCACGGTCCTCACCGTCACGGTCACGGTCGCGGTGATCTCCCAGATCGCCAACATCCTGGCCGAGCGGTACCTCGTGCCCGCCGCCCCGGAGCTCAACGCCGACGCCACCCCCGCCGAGCAGCTGGAGCAGTCGCTCGAAGCGGCCCAGGCCTCCCTGATCAGCCTGGGACCGGCACTCCTCGTGACGATGACGGCCTCGCTGGTGAGCGCCGCCCTGCTGACCGTCGTCGTCAGCCGCGCGATCCTCAACCGCCCGGTCTCGGTGGGCTCCGCCTGGCAGGAGGCCCGACCCCGCCTCCTCCAGCTGCTGGGACTGACCCTGCTGCTCGCGGCGATGGCGGCGGCCCTCGTGACCGTCGGCCTGCTCCCCGGGATGCTGATCGGCGGCGCCGCGGGCGTCGCGCTCACCTTCCTCGGAGGTCTCGGCGCCATCGCGGCCGCCGTCTGGCTGTGGATCCGCTTCAGCCTGGCGTCGCCCGCCCTGATGCTGGAGCGCCGGGGGGTCGTCCAGTCGCTGAAGCGCTCGGCCAAGCTCGTGCGGGGCTCGTGGTGGCGGATCTTCGGCATCACCGCGCTGACGCAGCTGCTGATCTTCCTCTTCGTCATGATCATCGCGATCCCGTTCACGATCATCGGCTTCGCGGTCGACGGCGAGAGCTTCACCAACCTCCTCGCCGGCACCTCCTCCACCTTCGGCTGGCCGTTCCTGATCGTCACGGGCATCGGCGGCGTGATCACCAGCGCGATCACCTACCCGATCTCGGCGGGCGTGACCGTGCTTCTCTACGTGGACCAGCGCATCCGCCGCGAAGCCCTGGACCTCGAACTGGCCCGGGCCGCGGGCCTTCCCGGCTACGGCCCCACGCCGGGCACCGACGCCGTCGGGGGCTGATGCGGTGACCGTCACGGGGGGAACGGTCGCGGCACTGGTCCTGCTGCGCGCCGACGGCGACGTACCGGTGGACACCTCCCGCGTCCCCGCCCGCGAGGCGGCGGAGCGGGAGCTGTCCGACCCGAGGTACCACCAGAACGACCCGAACCTCCTCCAGCGCGGCCTCGACCGCTTCTGGGAGTGGCTCGGCGACCTCTTCGGAGCCGCTTCGGGCGCCACCCCGGGCGGCGTCATCGGCCTCCTCGTCGTCGCCCTGGTCGTGATCGCGCTGGTCGCCGCCCTCTGGTGGCGCCTCGGCACCCCAACCAAGGCCCCCGGCGGCACCGGCGACTCGCTCTTCGCCGACGGCCCCCGCGCCGCCCGCGACCACCGGACGGCCGCCGCGCGCCACGCCTCCGCCGGCCGCTGGAACGAGGCCGTCCAGGAACGGATGCGGGCCATCGTCCGCTCCCTCGAGGAACGCGCCCTCCTCGACCCCCGCCCCGGCCGCACCGCCGACGAGGCCGCCGCCGAAGCCGGCCGCACCCTCCCCTCGCACGCGGACGACCTGCGCCTCGCGGCCCGCACCTTCGACGACGTCACGTACGGCGGCCGCACCGCCGACGAGGCCGCGTACCGCCGCCTGGAGGACCTGGACACCGCCCTGGAACGCACCAGGCCCACCCTCGACACCGCCTCCACGGGGACGCCCGCATGAGCCGACCGGCCACCGGCACCACCTCGACCGCCCCCACCCCCCGCCAGGTGTGGGGCCGCGTCCGCGGCGCGGCCCTCGTCCTCGCCCTGGTCCTGGCCGGCGGCCTCGCTCTCGCGACGCTCCGCTCGACCGACGACCACGGCGCCCTCGACCCGCGCTCCGCCGACCCCCACGGCAGCCGGGCCGTCGCCGAGCTCCTCAAGGACCGCGGCGTCACCGTCACCCTCGTCACCACCCTCGCCGAGGCCACCACCGCCGCGAGCACCGGAACCACCCTCCTGGTCACCACCCCCGACCTCCTGACGGACACCCAGCAGGCCTCCCTCCGCTCGGCCATGGACGCCTCCACCGGCCGTACGGTCCTCCTCGGCGCCGGTCACGCCTCCCTCCCCACGCTCGTCCCGGGCGTCACCGGCGCCCCGAGCACCCCGGTGAGGGAACGCGCCCCCGCCTGCACCCTCCCGGCCGCCACCCGCGCCGGCAGCGTCGACCTCGGCGGCGAACGCTACGAGACCTCCCCCGCCACCGCCTCCGACGCCTGCTACCTCTCCGACGGCCTCCCGACCCTGCTCCGCCTCCCCGGCACGGGCAGCGGCGCCGGCGACACGGTCCTCCTCGGCTCGTCCGACGTCCTCTACAACTCCCGCCTGGACCAACGGGGCAACGCCTCGCTCGCCCTGCAACTCCTCGGCTCCCGGCCCCATCTCGTCTGGTACCTCCCCTCCCTCTCGGACACCTCGGCCACCACCGACACCCCCGCCGACGGCACCACCGGCAACTTCCTCGCGCTCATCCCCTCCGGATGGCTGTGGGGCACCCTCCAACTCGCCGTCGCCGCCGTGCTCGCCGCCCTCTGGCGCAGCCGCCGCCTCGGCCCGCTGGTCACCGAGCGCCTGCCCGTCACGGTCCGCGCCTCCGAGGCCACCGAGGGCCGCGCCCGCCTTTACCGCAAGTCGAACGCCCGCGACCGCGCCGCCTCCGTCCTGCGCACCGCGACCCGTACCCGGCTCGCCCCACTGCTGGGCGTCCCCGTCCAGGACGCCCACTCCCCCGACCGCCTCCTCCCCGCCCTCTCCGCCCGTCTCCCCGAGACCACGGCGGACCCCAGGAACCTCCTCTTCGGCCCGGCTCCCGCCGACGACGCCACCCTCATCCGCCTGGCGGACCAACTCGACGCCCTCGAAAGAGAGGTACGCACCTCATGAGCGCCCCGACCCCCGAGACCGCCACGGACTCGGACAGCGCCCGCGCCTCCCTGGAGGCCCTGCGCACCGAGATCGCGAAGGCCGTGGTCGGCCAGGACCCCGCCGTCACCGGTCTCGTCGTCGCCCTGCTCTGCCGGGGACACGTCCTCCTCGAAGGCGTCCCGGGAGTCGCCAAGACCCTCCTGGTCCGCACGCTCGCGGCCGCCCTAGAACTCGACACCAAGCGCGTCCAGTTCACCCCCGACCTGATGCCGAGTGATGTCACCGGCTCCCTGGTCTACGACACCCGCACCGCCGAGTTCTCCTTCCAGCCCGGCCCGGTCTTCACCAACCTGCTGCTCGCGGACGAGATCAACCGCACGCCCCCCAAGACCCAGTCCTCCCTCCTGGAGGCGATGGAGGAGCGGCAGGTCACGGTCGACGGCACCCCCCGCGCCCTGCCGGAACCCTTCCTGGTCGCGGCGACCCAGAACCCCGTCGAGTACGAGGGCACGTACCCCCTCCCCGAAGCCCAACTGGACCGTTTCCTGCTGAAGCTGACGGTCCCTCTGCCCTCACGCGCGGACGAGATCCACGTGCTCACCCGCCACGCCGAGGGCTTCGACCCCCGCGACCTGAAGGCCGCCGGCGTGCGCCCCGTCGCGGGCCCCGCCGAGCTCGAAGCGGCCCGCAACGCAGTCGCCAAGGTCTCGGTCTCCGCCGAGATCGCCGGCTATGTCGTCGATATCTGTCGTGCCACGCGTGAATCCCCCTCGCTCACCCTCGGGGTCTCTCCCCGAGGCGCCACCGCCCTGCTCTCCACCGCCCGCGCCTGGGCCTGGCTCACCGGCCGGGACTACGTCACCCCGGACGACGTGAAGGCCCTCGCTCTCCCCACCCTGCGTCATCGCATCCACCTGCGGCCCGAGGCCGAGATGGAGGGAGTCACCCCCGACTCCGTCATCAACTCGATCCTCGCCCACGTCCCCGTACCCCGCTGAGAACGGCGCCCCATGGCCCTCACCGGACGAACCGCGCTGCTCGCCGCCCTCGGATCGCTCCCCGTCGGCATCCTCGCCCCCAGCTGGGCGGGGATGCTCGCGGTGAACGCGCCCCTCTCCCTCGCAATTCTGTGCGACTACGCCCTGGCGGCGCCAGTGCGAAAGCTCCAATTCACCCGAAGTGGTGACACATCCGTTCGACTCGGTGACGAGGCCAAGGTCCAGCTCACCGTCACGAATCCATCCGCACGCCCCCTGCGCGCCCAGCTCCGCGACGCCTGGCCGCCCAGCAGCTGGCTCCCCGGCACCGAACAGGCCCTTTCCCGCAGCAAGTTGACCGTCCCGGCAGGGGAACGCCGCCGCCTCACCACGCACCTGCGCCCGACCCGCCGCGGCGACCGCCGGGCGGAGCGGATCACGGTCCGTTCCTTCGGCCCCCTCGGTCTCGCGGCCCGTCAGGGCCACCACGAGGCCCCCTGGACCGTCCGTGTCCTGCCACCCTTCACCAGCCGGAAGCACCTGCCGTCACGTCTGGCCCGGCTCCGCGAGCTCGACGGCCGCACCAGCGTCCTGACCCGGGGCGAGGGCACGGAGTTCGACAGTCTCCGCGAGTACGTCCCCGGGGACGACACCCGCTCGATCGACTGGCGGGCCACGGCACGCCAGAGCGCCGTCGCCGTCCGCACCTGGCGCCCCGAGCGCGACCGCCACATCCTGATCGTCCTCGACACGGGCCGCACCTCGGCCGGCCGCGTCGGCGACGTCCCGCGCCTGGACGCCTCCATGGACGCCGCCTTGCTCCTCACCGCGCTGGCGTCCCGCGCGGGGGACCGCGTGGACCTCCTCGCCTACGACCGCCGTCTCCGCGCCCAGGTGCAGGGCCGTTCCGCCGGCGACGTCCTGCCCTCGGTCGTCAACGCCCTCGCCCCGCTGGAGCCCGAACTGGTGGAGACCGACGCCCGCGGCCTGGCCGCCACGGCGCTGGCCCGCGCACCACGCCGCTCCCTGATCGTCCTCCTGACCAGCCTGGACGCGGCCCCTGTCGAGGAGGGCCTTCTCCCGGTACTCCCGCAGCTCACCCAGCGCCACACGGTTCTGCTGGCCTCCGTGGCCGATCCCCAGGTGAGGCGCATGGCCGAGGCCCGCGGGACGATCGACGGCGTCTACGAGGCTGCGGCGGCCACGCAGACGCAGTCCCAGCGCGCCCGGACAGCAGAACAGCTCAAACGTCACGGCGTCACGGTCGTCGATGCCACCCCCGAATCCCTCGCCCCCGCACTGGCGGATGCCTACCTCGCGCTGAAGGCCGCCGGCCGCCTCTGAACACGACACGAGACGCCTCTACCGGGAAGGGGAGAGCGTCTCCGTGCCGTAAACGCAGAAAAGCCCCGCACCAGAAGGTGCGGGGCTTTCCCACAATGATTGTTCGGCGGTGTCCTACTCTCCCACAGGGTCCCCCCTGCAGTACCATCGGCGCTGAAAGGCTTAGCTTCCGGGTTCGGAATGTAACCGGGCGTTTCCCTAACGCT